>JANPIM010000025.1:0-362756 GCA_031425015.1 Segetibacter sp.
CGCGCAAAGAGAAACCTGTAGTTTAAAAGAAGCGGGGACGGCTCCCATAAAAGAGCAAGGCACCGCATCTTTTAAACGGCAAACATGAACGTAACATGAAAAAACAATAAAAAAACTGTCAACTTTTTTCAGGACAAGACATGGTAGGTCATTAAGTCAATGAGTTATTAGTTCATTGAGTCAGTAAGTGATTGGCACATAAAATATTAAATCAAAGGGAAATTAGAGATGCTTCGACTTCCAAAACATACCAAATATGTATTTACTCACTCATCAACTCAATACTCTGCTAACAACCCAATGACCCAATGACCTAATGACCTAATGACTCAATGACCTACTGACCACTCACAACTCACCTCCCTGGCTCCTCATCATCTCCCCATAGCTCATACCCCTGGCCATTGCAGTTACTGCCTGTGCAATTCTTTTTGCTTTCGTCTGTTCGGTCTTGGCGCTTTCAATCCACTTGCTGTAATATTTTTGGTGAGAAGGTGCAAGCTTTTGAAAGTTGGCCAATGCGATTGGTTCATCAGCAAGGCATTCCATCAGTTCATTACTCAGCAGGTATTTTTTATCATCCACTGATAACTGTAGTGTAAGCATAGCTCCTTTGGTTTTACCAATAGCATTCCGCATGGCAATGTTAAGTGGAATGATGAAATTGCCCCCACCCATTGGTATTAATGCCACGCCTTCTATTGTATGTGAGTCAAGCTTGCCTTTTACCCTGAATGATTTTTTATTACCCGGCTTTAGTTGCTCTGCAATTGCTGTAGAAACTTCTACATAAGTCCATCCGGTTTTCTCACCCTGCTCGCCAAATTTTTTTATTATGGCAGAATATGTAATCATGTATTCCGTGTTCATTTTAAAAATAAGAAACAATTACAACCCTATTATTGAGTGACTGGTTTGGTGGTAAAACTATCTGTTTTCATTCGCTTGAGCGCACCGGGATAACTGGTAGCTAAGGCCAATTCATATTCGCCACTGTCTTTTAACCGCTTGATGAACTTACGCAACTGCGCGGAGTCGTCAGGCTTGTTGTACACCTGGTCGTGCGCCAACAAAACAAGGTGATCCTCCCTCTTCATTTGTCGCCTAGCAAAAGCACTATCTATCTGTTGTACCATCTCATCGGCAGATTGCTTCACGCCCATGGTTACCGGGTTGTAATGCCATTCAAGATCCCAACCCATCAATACAAATCCTGCATTCGCCAGTGAATCCGCTGCAATCTTGCTTGACTTTAAGTCCGTAAACTGCAAGCTATCAACACGCCAAATATTTCTTCCCGGTGTACGTGCAATGGTGTTGTTCAAATGCAAACTGTCGTGTGTTCGCACAAAGTCTTTCACCACAGAATCAGGTTGTTGGTAATACTGGCTATACCGCTGATTGGCATGGGAGAAACTGTGATTGCAAATGGCAATATGGTCCGCCATCTGCAGGCTATCCCACGTTTGCTGTTGGTAAGTACTGGCAAATACATGCTCGCCCACTACAAAGAAGGTAACGGGTATTGCTTCATCCTGTACAATGTGCAATACATTTTTTGTTCCCTTGTTTGGACCATCATCGAAAGTGATGTACAGCTTCTTCTTTTTCGATTTCTTTTTGATAACAGTACCAAGGTGCGGCGGCTTTACGCTGGTAGTTGTAAGGCTGTCAGCGGGTGGCAATGGCATTTTGGAAGAGGGCTTGTGGCAAGCTGAAAACAAGAAAATAATGAGTGTGAGTACAGTGAGAAATTGAGCGGCCCCGGGGTCGCCATCAGCATAATTGGTTTGCATTTGTTTTGGTGAGGATGGTTTTTAAGAGCGTTTGTATAACGCCCTTTTCCACCATGAATCTACACTCGCTGCAAAGCTGAATGCAAATTGGTTCGGTTAATAAATTGCTAAAGCATTCTTCGGTATCTAATAAGAATAGGTGGCATAAATTTTTGGTTCTCTAGCTTAAGAATTACTTCATTCATTGTAGCGCACGGATAAAAAACCGTAGGGTGCAATGGATGTAGAAAGACCACAAACACATTCAATCTGTAACAAAAAAATAATTACTATGGCTACTACGAGCAATCGCAACAACCAACAACAACCAGTAAATACGACTCCACCTGATGTAGGTAATCAAGTGATAGAAGAGGCGCACACACAAGCGGAAAAAGATATGCTGGATGACACAGAGCTGATGCCTGCCGAAAACCCTAACGATGATTTGGACGAAGCTGAGAGTGCAAGACTAAGCGAAGAAACGCCAACGCCTGTAGTGTAAGCATCCCGAATGTTGCTGGGTAACTTCCCGGGTAATATGCAAATACTATAACTAAGAAAGCCGCTGATTTTGTCAACGGCTTTCTAGCGTATTTTCGATTTACTACCAACTCAGATGCTTACCATTGGATCTTCAGCACGTTGTTCTTTCTATCTACATCCGCCAGTCGCAACGATGGATCGATGATAACTTCCGTCAGGTCAGTGAGCCTCCTACTTGTTTCAATTACATAGGTGGGATGAGTCCATCGCCAGGGCTCATACACCACTCTTGTCATTAACTTACTTTCTTCCATCTTGGCGCCAAACATTAGGTTGATGGGAACATAGTGTAGTTCCTTACCCCCATCTTTAAAAGCAAGTTGAATATCTACTGGCATAGGCATCTCTCCTGCCCTACGTATCCTTATTTTTGTCTTTCCACCTTCTTCCCATAAGCTATCGATCGCGTAATCAATCGTCTTGGTACTATTGATCCAATATTCTTTGTACCAGTCAAGCTCTATACCACTAGCCTTTTCAGCAACTCTTATAAAGTCATTTGGATTGGGATGCTTGAACCGCCATTGCCAATAATAGTCGAGCAGTATCTTATCTCTTACGCTGTCGCCAACAATGTATCCCAATTGGCTCATGAAAACGGCACCCTTTGAATAGCTTGCATTGGAGTACGCATAGTTGGTATTGAAATGATCTGAATGTGTACTGGCGGGTTCTTCCAGTCCGCTATTTACCAGGCGGTAGTAACTGGTATAGCTGCCATCCTGCAAAAATGTTTTTTTGCTTCTTAAAGTGCCTAAAACACGCTCAGATGCATACGTTGTAAATCCTTCATCCATCCAATGATAAAGGCTCTCGTTTGTACCTAACATCATCTGGAACCAACTGTGCATCCACTCGTGAATGGCAGTACCTACGCCAGCATTTTTAATGAACGTTGCCATCGGGTATTCCATTCCTCCATCGCCTGCCTGTATAAACGAATAATTTTTGTACGGATAAGGTCCAAACGTTTTTGCCATCAGCGGGTAGGCCAACTCGACTGTATCAGCCATCAACTCCCAACGCCGCTGTACGCTATCTACTTTTTTATGTACGATGTAAAGCATAGGTCCGTTCCTAACCTGGCGCGCTATCATGGTATAATTTGGATCGGCTGCCCAGGCAAAATCATGCACGTTCGGCGCTACAAAATTCCATGTGGCGGTAGCTCCATTGTTAGTGGCAACTTTCTGTGACGTTGGCGCATATCCAAAACCAATTTCTTGTGCATTTTGAAGCGTGCCGGTTGCAGCAATCATATACTCTTTAGGAACCGTAAGCTTCACATTGTAATCGCCCCATACACCGTAAAACTCGCGTGCTACATACTGGTTAGCATGCCATCCCTGGTAATCATACTCCACCATTTTTGGGTACCACTGAGACATGCTATAAGAAATACCTTCGGCGTTGTCTCTACCAGAGCGACGGATTTGCACAGGAACCTGCGCTTCAAACTTTACACTGATCATTGTTTTTGACCTCGGAAGAATTGGCTTATCCAAAATAACTTCCATAATAGTTTCGTGCATTTTTATCTCCTGGTTCTTTCCATTCACCGTTACTGAAAGTGCCTTCTGATAACCTTGTTGATCAGGGGCTAACTTACTGATCCGATCGGTTACCCTGCGATCCCAATCTAAAACATCTTTTCCCTGCCTGTCTTTACCCAACACTATCTTACCCAGCTCACGGCTACGCACATCCATGCTGCTGTTGGGTTGAAATGCGTTCCAATACATGTGAAAGAAAATGCGCGACAAAGTATCAGGAGCGTTGTTGAAGTACTCAATGTTTTCTACACCCGTTATCTTGTTGGTGGGTACATTGAGCGATGCGTCGATTTTATAACTAATGCGCTGCTGCCAACGATCAGCTTGTGCATTTCCATTTATAAGAATGAAGAATAAAAGTGTTGTGGCAAAAAAGTTTTTCATCGTGGTTAGGCTACTGGTAATACCAGCTTTACATTTTTAGTTTTTCAAATAGGTAGCAGCGGCTATGTCTTTTAAATATTCTGAGGAAAAGAACAATTGCCGATAGGAATGGTTGCCAAATGTCAGGTCGAGGATTTTAAATTCGCACGATGCTTTTATTGCTGATGATCATAAAGGTGAAAGGCTCGATGGCATGTGCAAACTTCATTACGCTTCATCCATCTCAACCTCTTCTTTGGCTTCTTTGCCAGGCTTACCCAAACCATCCACAACAATTACAATTTCTCCCTTCACTGTCTTCTGGCTAAAGTGCATGCAAACATCATGCAAAGAGCCGCGCTTATTCTCTTCAAACATCTTAGTTAACTCGCGGCTAACACAGCACTGGCGTGATGCACCGAAGTACTCCATCATTTCGGTGAGCGTTTTCACCAACCGCATCGGGCTTTCATAAAAAACCATGGTTCGTTCTTCCGTAGAAAGTTTGGTGAGCATCGTATGCCTTCCTTTTTTCAGTGGAAGAAATCCTTCGAATGTAAATCGATTCATGGGGAGGCCGCTATTCACCAACGCCGGAACAAAAGCTGTAGCGCCGGGTAAACATTCCACCTTTATATCGCGCTGTATACATTCTCTTACAAGAAAAAACGCGGGGTCAGAAACACCTGGTGTGCCTGCATCCGTAAGCAAAGCAAAAATTTTTCCTGCCGCTAACTGATCAGCAATATGTGCGGAAATTTTATGTTCGTTGTGCTGATGATAAGGAGAAATGGGCTTTGAAATATTGTAATGCTGTAGCAGTTTTGAAGAGGTACGGGTGTCCTCGGCCAAAATCACATCCACGGCCTTCAATACCTCCACTGCGCGAAAAGTGAAGTCAGCCAGGTTACCGATGGGTGTAGGAACGAGATACAGCATGAGGTGAGAAGAAGTTGGAAGTTTGAAGTTTGAGGTTTGAAGTTTCGGGTTTAAAGTTTCGAGTTTGCAGGTAACCTCGTCTAACAGCAACCTCAGACCTCCTCCTTTTTTACTTTTTACTTTTTACTTTTGACTTTTGACTTTTGACTTTTGACTTCACTAGTTGATCATTTCAATTTCGTAAAACTCCATAACAGCATTTGCCAATAGCTTTTTGCTGGCTTCGTCGGCTATTTTTTTTGCAGCATCTTCACTGTCAGCTTCTATTTGAAGCGTAATGTGTTTGCCTACGCGCACATCTTGCACACCCGCCAAACCAAGATTGGTTAAGCCTCCCATTACCGCCTTTCCCTGGGGATCAAGCAAGTCTTTCAGCGGCATTACTTTTATCTGAACGTGATAGGTCATTGTGAAAATATATTTGCGGCCAAAGGTAAAAGATGGAGCGGAATTATAATGGCAAATTATAGGCTACATGTAGTACCCATAAAACGTTACACGAGCATTTTCTTTGTTAGGTATTTACCGTTCGCGGTTTAGAAATCAAAGAAAGAAGAACATACAACACAAACACCAGCGGCACAGCTATCCAGCCAAGTAGTGCGCCACTTACGATTGCCGCCACTACCAGGCCGTATTTGGAAGCATTATTCTTTATGCTATAGTCTTTAAACTTAAATGCCATCATTGGCAGCGTGGAAACCATCAGGTAGCTGACGACTGCAATTACTACATACCAAAACCATTGGCTAAGTAACAATGAAATAGCGGTAGCATTACCTGCATACCAATAGATCAAAGGGAAAGACGCGATCAATAACCCAACCGCCGGAATAGGAACGCCTTTAAACCCATCCGTTTGATCGGTAGCGATATTAAACCTTGCAAGCCTGTATGCACCTGCACATGGAATAATAAACGCTGGGAGCAACCAAACCATCGATATTTCAAGCCCATTTTCCTGCTGTGCAAACGATAAGCGAAGGAATTGGTAAACGATCATTGCAGGTGCTACGCCAAAGCTAACCACATCCGCAAGGCTATCGAGTTGCTTACCCATTTCGCTGCTGGCTTTAAGCAGGCGGGCTACAAATCCATCGAGGAAATCTACCACGGCAGCTATGGCAATGAAGGCTGATGCCCAGTAGATTTTTTCGGGTAACATTAATACCATCTCTCCTTCAGCTGTGTTGCTGGCTACCATCCCATTCTGTAAAATAAAGACCATGGCTATGCAGCCAAAGAACAAGTTAAGTAGTGTGAAAATGTTTGGAATTTGTTTCATGGTGGTGAGATGGTGGACAATGTATCAATCACTTTGTTGGTAATTGATTCCTCCAAAGCAATCAATGCCCGAAGCTATTGTACCTCTATGCTTAATTTTTTCAGGATGAATTTTACTGCAACTATTTCGATGACGACTAGTGTTTCATATCAGCCTCTATCTCTTCTACCGTAATCGGAATATTTTTCATGAGATCAATGTTGCCGTTTCGTGTGATCCAAAAGTTGTTTTCGATGCGGATGCCCATCTCTTCTTCTTCAATATAAATTCCGGGTTCAATGGTGAATACCATCCCAGCTTTAATCGGTTCTACCCGTGTGCCCAAATCATGTACATCAATACCGAGGTGGTGTGATATGCCATGGTACAAATACTTACGATAAGCCCGGTTGTCCTTGTCTTCGTTCTTTACATCTGCTTTAGTAATTAACCCAAGTTTTATAAACTGTTTCGTTGCTTCTTCTCCAATTTCATCCGTGTAGTCAATAATGCTGATGCCCGGTTTTAAAATGCCGGCAGCATATTTATGCAAGTGCAGGCAGGCATTGTACACCTGCTTTTGGCGCTTGCTAAACTTACCGTTTACAGGAATGGTGCGGGTAAGATCCGCAGCATAGTTGGCATAGTTGGCGCCGAAGTCCATCAGTAATAACTCACCATCCTTACACTCTGCATTGTTGCTTACGTAATGTAAGGTTCTTGCCCTGTCGCCGCTTGCAATGATGCTGCCATATGCTTGTCCTTTGCTTCGGTTGCGCAAAAATTCATGTAGTATCTCCGCTTCAATTTCAAACTCCATCACACCCGGACGAACAAACTTCATTACCCGTCTAAAAGTCTTCTCAGTAATGTTCATGGCAATTTTCATCACCTCTACTTCTTCAGCTGTTTTAATGCTTCTAAGCTTTTTGGAAATCTTTGCCGAGCGTTCATATTTATGCAGCGGATACTGTTTTTTCATTTGCTGCGCATACCGGTAATCTCTAGTGGCTATGGTAGATGCTTTACGATCATTTTCATTCGTGTTGAGATAGATGTGATCTGCCAGGTGAATCCAAGGTTGCAACAAAGCATCAAGGCTATCCAACCATACAATGGTTTCTATTCCAGAAATTTCAGTGGCTTCATGTGAACGCAACCTTTTGCCGTCCCATTTCTCTTTCATTTCGTTGGGCCGAACCAATACCAGTACTTCCCTGTATTTGTGGTCGGGATTGTCCGGAAACAAAATCAACATAGTGTCTTCCTGCTCAATACCAGTAAGCCAAAACAAATCGCTGTTCTGTACAAAAGGATAAATCGCATCGCCATTGCTAGGCACTTCATCGTTGCTATTAAATATGGCAATGCTGGAGGGCTTCAACTCTTTTACAAAACGCTGCCTGTTTTGAACAAACAATTGTGAAGGGATTGAAAGATGTTTCATATATAGATTTGAGAACGTGCAATATACATGATTGGCCTAAACAAAAAAGCCACCCTGCTATGGATGGCCTCTTGTAAAATGATGAAATGAATTACTCAATCACTTCTATATTCTTGTTGTATTTCTTCTTATCAAAAACAAATGTGTTATCGCTGATATTGGCGTTGGTAACAATATTTTTTAAACTAAATTCTATCGTGTTGCTACTCTTGTCCAGAATTTTTGCCCGGGTAATCATCAGCTTAGACTTGTCAATAAACACGTTCACTTTCTGAAAATTTTTCCTTTTATCTACCGGCAACATTTCTATCTCATGGGCGGCACCTGCAGAGGAAACCAACCTGTAGGTAAAATCTTTATCATAGAAATTGGTCAGTAAACGCTGAGGAGTCAAAGTCTGTGCATCTGCATCAATAGTATTGACCGTTACCTCATTGTTACCATTGTAATTCCATGTCTTTAAACCATCGCTAAAAATCTCAGTAGGCCCTTGCTTGATGTAGTACTTGTTTCCTTTGATGGCCACCTTACCTGCCACACTATTATTTACTTTTCCTGCGCGGCTTTTAGAAGTGTAATTGAAGTTGCCTGTAATGCCTTTGAAAGTTTTCAATTTTGCGCTAACCTGGTCTAATACTTTTTTAGCACCGGCATCCTGGGCTGAAGCTGAAAATACTACCGTGAAAAATGCAACTATGGTGTATACTATTCTTTTCATCTATAAGTTTTTTGTCGATTGCGAAATTACTGGTTAAAGACAAGCAGCCTTTTTAAAAGTTTAAAGCATCGGTGTTAAATAACGTAAAAGCGGTAAGAAGAAATGCTGGAAAGGATAGTCAAATTTATAAGCCGCGAAGTTTGCTTTAAGAAAATGCGTTCAATATTTCGTCCAGTTCCATTTCATTTTTCACCTGCACATCTCTTGCTTTGCTACCCATATTCGGTCCAACGATACCTGCAGCTTCCAGTTGATCCATTAAGCGCCCGGCCCTGTTGTAGCCCAGTTTCATGCGGCGTTGAATGAGAGAGGTGCTTCCTATCTGGCTTGTAACCACCAGGCGTGCTGCATCTTCAAACAACGGGTCGCGGCTGCTACTGTCAAAGTCTTTGCTCTCCAATTCTTTTTCATCAACATATTCAGGGAGTAAGAAGGCTTGCGGATATCCACGCTGATCGCCGATGAAGTCAGTGATTGCGTCCACTTCAGGGGTATCCACAAATGCACATTGTAGGCGTGTAAGTTCTCCATTATAGCTGATGAGCATATCTCCTTTACCAATTAGCTGCTCTGCTCCACCGGCATCTAAAATGGTGCGGCTATCTATTTTACTGGAAACTTTAAATGCAATACGCGCCGGGAAGTTGGCTTTGATGGTACCCGTGATAATGTTTACCGATGGACGTTGCGTTGCAATGATGAGGTGAATACCAATTGCACGTGCTAGCTGCGCTAAACGGGCAATCGGCATTTCAACTTCTTTACCTGCCGTCATGATTAAGTCTGCAAACTCATCCACCACAAGCACGATGAATGGTAAAAACTGATGTCCCTTCTCCGGGTTCAACCGGCGCGCTATAAACTTTTCATTGTACTCTTTTATGTTGCGGCAACCCGCCTCTTTCAACAGGTCGTAACGGTTGTCCATTTCAATGCACAAGGCATTAAGTGTATGCACCACCTTTTTTGTATCTGTGATTATGCTTTCCTCTTCGCCAGGTAATTTAGCTAAGAAATGTTTTTCGATGCTGCGATAAATACTTAGCTCCACTTTCTTGGGATCTACTAAAACAAACTTGAGTTGCGACGGATGTTTTTTGTACAGCAGCGAAACAAGGATTGCATTTAGTCCCACCGATTTACCCTGACCGGTAGCACCTGCCATCAGCAAGTGTGGCATGGTGGCTAGGTCCACAATAAATAGCTCATTGTCTATTCGCTTTCCAATGGCTATTGGTAATGAATAAGTACTGTTCTGAAATTTTTCGCTGGCTAAAAGTGTCTTCATGCTCACGACTGTCTTACGCACATTGGGCACCTCGATACCAATCGTTCCCTTACCTGGGATGGGTGCAATGATGCGTATGCCTAATGCAGCAAGGCTTAATGCAATATCATCTTCCAAATTCTTTATTCTGCTGATACGAACACCGGGCGCCGGCACAATTTCATACAAGGTAACTGTGGGGCCTACGGTCGCGGCTATGCGTTGAATGAGTATGTCATAATTCTTAAGCGTGCTGATGATCTGGTTCTTGTTGTTTTCCAACTCAACAGGATCATGAAAAATCTTTTCACTTCCATGAGTCTCCAGCAACTCGAGTGTAGGGTACTTGTAGTCGCGAAGGTCCAAAGTTGGTTCGTACGGATCCATCCGCGTTGGCTTTGCTATTGTCTTCACGGGCTCTTCCTCTCCTTCTTCTTCTATGTCCTTTCCATATCCATCGTAAATCTCGAGTTCCATTTCCTCAGCAATGGTCTGTTTTGCTGGCGCCCGTTTGCTCACAGGTGGTGGAGGCACATCAGCCGTCACCATCTCTACCAGTTCGACTATATTGGATGGCTCAACCACCAATGGAATACTAGCAGGCATATTGCTTTTAGCAACGATGGGTTCTTGCACACCCATCGCAACAGCCTCTTCTTCCCTTTCAATGATTTCCAATGGGAATAAATCATTCTTTTCTTCCACGGCGTTCGGCATCATCACTACTATTCCCTTGCCGTCGTTTTTAAGTTTGTTGCTGGGGTTAACTTCCTTTTCTACAAACAACCTTGCACCCTCTTCACCTTCTTCATTTTCCGACAGGTACATTTCATGCACTGTCTTTGCTGACCCGCTTAATGCCTCTGCGAGGATTCCATCGCCACTACTATTTGTATCGGAAACCTCTTCCATTGTACCCTCAGCTACAGGCTTCGTGGTACGCTCGGGCCAGGTAAATTGCGGGTTGAAGCGCCAGACAAAATAGCTAAAACCTGCCACCAACAGCAAAGCCCCGGTACCTACATTACCAATCCATTTTATTAACCAATCATTTACCAACTCACCTACTGCACCGCCATAGCTGAAGCCCGTATTCCGCAGGAGAAATGCCATCAGAATACTGATGACCAACAGGCCTGAAAGCACGTATTTAATATTGCGCTGAAGACTAAACAACTTTCGACCAAATAACAGGTTTACCCCCAATACAAAAAAGAAAGTGCAGAATAAGAAGGAGGCTATTCCGAAACCTTTGTAGATGAAAAAATGTGCAACATAAGCGCCCAACACTCCAAGCAAATTGTTCACTCTTACATCTTCAGTGCTAAAAATACTTACACCAAATTGATGGACTTTATCCTGGTCGTCTTGCCACGTAAAAGCATATGAGGCCATAGCCACAAACAAGAATAATGAAATGAGCAAACTTACCGTACCCGCTATTTTGTACGTGCGTTCATCTTTTACGATGGCCTTAATGGTCACCTCTTCTTCCTTGTCAGCTACAAGCTTTTCAGGATCAGGGGGCGGCGGCGAAGTTTTTTTCTTTCTTAATGTGTTTGCCATATCTCACTAAACTGTGAAACAAATATACCCCAAAGGCATAGCCTGAGCCTGTGGATAACATGAAGGTGCAGGCAGGAATTAATCACATCCATGGTATCTGGTTGTTGAATAACTCGTTACAGAATGGAATAGTCATCGAAACGGAGCCGATCCCTTTCACTGGGATTTTCTATCATGAACAAGCATTAAAAAAGCCGACGAAAAAAATCGTCGGCCAAAAAATATGGTACGTTCATCCATTACCAAATTATTGCACGCACGCTATCGGTTCTGTACATCTTGTTTTCGGGTTTTATATTGAAAGCCGTGTAAAAAGGTCCAAAGTTGGATAGCGGTCCGTTTACCCTGTACATCTCTGGCGAGTGTGGGTCGGTAGTAACGCGCACACGCATTGTCTCATCGCGATTAACCAATCGCCACACTTGTGCAAAGCCAAGAAAGAAGCGCTGGTCTGGCGTAAAGCCGTCAATTTTTTCATCGCTTTGTGCTTGTTTTGTAAGTTTAAATGCATCGTACGCAATGGCTAGCCCGCCAATGTCAGCAAGGTTTTCGCCCAATGTTAGCGCACCGTTCAGGTGAAGGCTATCGAAGATGGTGTATGCATCATACTCTTTTATAACACGGCCGCTTTTGGCGTTAAACTTTTCAGCATCCGAAGCTGTCCACCAGTCTTTCAGGTTTCCGTCTGCATCGTATTGACGACCCTGGTCATCAAAGCCGTGGGTAATTTCGTGGCCGATAACCATTCCGATGCCTCCATAATTAATGGCATCATCTGCGTTCATGTCAAAGAAAGGAAACTGCAGTATGCCTGCCGGAAAAACAATTTCGTTGAACGTAGGATTGTAATAGGCATTTACCGTGGCAGGAGTCATTCCCCATTCAGATTTATCTACCGGCTTACCAACTTTTTCAATCATCTCTTTAAAGTTGTGCTTACCTATACTGATGGTATTCGTAAAATAATCGTCGCGGGTAATGGTTACATCATCAAAACTTTTCCATTTGTCGGGATATCCAATCTTTTTGACAATGGCACTTAATTTCGACAAAGCTTTTTGACGCGTAGAGTCACTCATCCACTCTAGTTTGTTGATCCTGTTCTTAAAGGCAGCCTGCAGGTTGTTTACCAGTTCATCCATCCTGCTTTTTGCTTCTGGTGGAAAATGCTTTTGCACAAACAATTGACTAACCAAATCCTGCAAACCTGCATCGGCAGCATTTACCATTTGCTTCCAACGGTCCTGTTGTACTTTTTGGCCGCTGAAGGTTTTATTAAATTCAAACTGCGCATCTCTGAAGCTCTTGGTGAGCGCATCTACATTATCACTGATATAGTCAAACTTCATTTTGCTTTTCCAAACATCGAGTGGCTGGCTTGCCAGCAAACTACTGAAGGCTGCGTAGTACTTTGGTTGCCCAACATTCACGCTGTCCGGCTTCACGCCCATTATAGTGAACATGTTGCTCCAGCCGACGTTTGGCGATAATTTTTCGAATGCTGCTACCGACATCTTGTTGTAATTCTTAATGGGATCGCGCAGTTCGGCAGGCTTTAGGTGAAATGCTGCCAAGGCTGTTTCCAGTTTTAAAACATCCATCGATTGCTTGCGTGCATTTGCTGTATCTGCGCCTGAAAGTGTAAAAAGTGCAGCGGCAAATTCCTGCAATTTTTTCCTTTGCATGCTGGTAGCAGAATCAGTTTTAGTATAGTATTCTTTTTCTGGCAGTGATAAACCAGCCTGGTAAAAATTCAGGATATTCTTTGTACTATTCTTTTCATCGGCACCAACGCCCATGCCTAAGAAAGACCCGTTACCTGATTTATGTAGCTCTGCATTAAGGGCCATTAGTTCTTTATACTCTTTCGCTGCATCAATCTTAGCAAGCACAGGTTTTATTGGTTCATATCCTTTTTTTTCAATCGCCGTGGTGTCCATTGCACTGGCATAAAAGTCACCTACTTTTTGTTCAAGACTTCCGCTTTTCGGGTTTTTACTTGCTGCCGCTTCTTCCAAAATATTTTTTAGCTTCTTCTGATTTTCTGCATACAGGGTGTAAAAACTACCCCAGCCACTTTGATCATCAGGAATTTTATTTGCCTTGATCCAGCCGCCATTAGCATACAGGAAAAAGTTGTTACCGGGTTGAACGGAGGTGTCCATGCCGGAAACATCGAAGAAAGTAGTTCGTTGCTCTTCCACCGAAGCAGCTGTTTTAGAATCGGATTTGCATGCTGCCAGGTTTAACAGCACGGCAGCAATCATCATTGAAGATTTGTTCATACGAGTTTAAGCGTTTAAAAGTGAATGTGAGACCTTATTTTGAATTGACAAAACCATTTGTAACAAAGTATAGTATCACGTGCAGGAACAATCTAAAAGTGCCTCCATAATGTCGGGAGGATCAGAATCCTTCAAATATTTTGGGAGGTATTTGGGGAGCGGTTCTTTGCTCCACAAAGCGCAACTGCTGAATGGAGCGTCGCCACTGAAGTATCACCAGGGATTAAATGCCCGGAACCCATTCTAGCTACAAACAAAAAGAGGCTGCCGTTTGGGGCAACCTCTTTTAAAAAGTATCTGTACTAATTACTTCACTTCTACTTCAGCACCAGCATCTTTCAGCTTAGTTGCAATTTCTTCAGCTTCGCCTTTAGCGATGCCTTCTTTAATTGCTTTTGGAGCGCCATCAACTAAATCTTTAGCTTCTTTCAGTCCAAGACCTGTAAGGTCTTTTACGATTTTAACTACGTTTAATTTAGAGGCACCTGCACTTACCAAGATAACGTCGAATGCAGTTTTCTCTTCTACAGCTGCAGCACCGCCACCACCATCATTGCTCATTACCACTGCAGCAGCAGCTGGTTCAATTCCGTACTCAGATTTAAGGAAATCAGCTAGTTCCTGTACATCCTTTACTGTTAAGCTTACTAATGATTCAGCTAGTTGTTTTACGTCAGCCATTGTGTTTGAATTTTTCCCCCCTTCACTGCTTAAGGCTCCGGAGGATGATTAAAAAAATGTGTTCCAATTTGAAAATTTGAGGATTTGAAAATTTGAAAATGTTCAACCCTCTCCTTTCATTTATTTGTTTTGATTTTTGAAGTGTGGCATTTTCAAATTACCCCATTTTCAAATTTGCAAATTAATTACTCAGCCTTTGTTTCTTCAGATGCACTTGCTTCTGCGGCCGGTGTTTCTGGAGTAGTTGCTTCAGGAGCACTTGCTTCTGTAGCGGTTGCTTCAGTTGCTGGAGCATCAGAGCTTGCCTCTGTAGCCGAAGCTTCAGGAGCGGTTGGTTCAGCAGCAGGAGCTTCTGTGGTTGCACCTTCTGCTTTTTGCTCGTGGTGGTGCAATAAAGCAGCCAACACACGCTTAGCAGGCGATTGTAACAACCCAATTACTTCACCAATCAATTCATTTCTGCTCTTGATCTTAGTTAGGGTAACCAAATTTTCATCACCGCTGTATACATCACCATTGATGAATGCAGCTTTCAGCTCAGGCTTCGTCTTGTTATTATCCTTACGGAACGAAGTAAGAATGAGAGCCGGCTCTTTAGGATTCTCAGAAAACAACAATGCTGTTACTTTATGAAGAGAGTCATACATGCCTGCATATTTCTCATTATCCAAACCTTCCAATGCTTTGCGGATAAGCGTATTTTTCGCTACCTGCATTTCTACATCCTTATCAAAACATGCATTGCGCAGTTTACCCACCTGGGCTACTGTCAACGATTCTGTGTCGGTAACGTAGAAGTTATTGTATTGAGTGAACTTCTCTTTTAAGAGACTGATCACTTCATTTTTTTGATCTTTAGTCATAACGCTAATTATTTGAAACCGTGACCGGCTTAGATGAATGATTTTGTGTCAACAGTGATACCAGGACTCATAGTGCTGGCCATGCTCAAACCCTTTAGGTAAGTTCCCTTAGCTGCAGATGGTTTTAGTTTCATGATAGCAGTTACGAATTCATTGGCATTATCAGCAAGCTTCTCAGGGGTAAAAGATACTCTCCCGATAGAAGCATGAATGATACCTGCCTTGTCAACTTTGAAAGCGATTTTACCGCCTTTTACTTCGTTTACAGCAGCAGCTACATCATTGGTTACTGTTCCTGTTTTAGGGTTCGGCATCAGGTTACGAGGACCTAACACTTTACCCAAACGACCGATCTTAGGCATTACAGACGGAGTTGCAATAATTACATCCACATCTGTCCATCCGCCATCAATTTTTGTAATGAATTCATCCAATCCTACATAATCAGCGCCTGCTTCTCTTGCCGCAGCTTCTTTGTCAGGTGTGCAAAGAACCAATACTTTTTTAGTCTTACCAGTTCCGTGAGGAAGGGTAACCGTGCCACGCACTTGTTGATCAGCTTTCTTAGGATCCACGCCCAAACGAACGTGTACATCCACAGAGCTGTCAAACTTGGTGCAGTTTACTTCTTTCACCAAAGTAGATGCGTCTTTAAGTGAGTAAACTTTGTTTTTATCTACTTTAGCTGATACAGCTTTTCTTTTCTTAGTGATTGCCATTGTTAATGATGTTTAGTTTCTTCCCGATAGCGACCGGGAAAAATTTTATCAATTATTTTCCCATGGTGCTTTACCGTCAACGGTTAATCCCATGCTACGAGCAGTACCGGCTACCATTCTCATGGCGCTTTCCTTTGTAAAACAGTTCAGGTCAGCCATTTTATCAGCCGCAATAGCTTCTACCTGATCCCAGCTTACTTTACCAACCTTGTTACGGTTAGGCTCTTTGGAACCACTTTGAATTTTAGCTGCTTCCATTAACTGGACAGCTGCAGGAGGCGTTTTAATAACGAAGTCGAAAGACTTATCGCCATAAACGGTGATCAAAACAGGAAGTACTTTTCCCATTTTGTCTTGGGTTCTTGCATTAAACTGCTTGCAGAACTCCATGATGTTTAGTCCTTTTGAACCAAGAGCTGGTCCAATCGGAGGTGCAGGATTTGCCTGGCCACCTTTACATTGCAACTTAACGTAGCCTGTAATTTCTTTTGCCATGTTTCTAATTTTTGGTGATAACGTTCGCTCAATACGAGCAAACTCCCAATACACTACTTCTATCTAAAGAACTTTTTTGGGACGGCGAAGGTAGGAGGAAAATTCAAAAGTAAAAAGTAAAAATGAAAAAGATGGAGTATTGTTTTTGGCACTGGGATTAGTAACTCCGGTTTAGCATCGTTGCGTCGCATTCCGTTCATCGTTAGAATAGATATTAAGCATCTTCCAAAGAGTATCTACTCACTACAAACAAAAACGACTGCCGTTCAACAGCCGTAAAATATTAAATCAGGATTTTACAACACCAACAGACCTTTCGCTATAACAACAATCTCCTTTTTATCGGCGGTTATCTTACCCAGTTCAGTTTTCAATTTTTCTGCATCTTCTGCTTTTGTGTATTTATCTTCAATATAGTGCTTCTGATCTTTTACAGAGGTTACTTTCATTTTTGCAGTACCATCAATTACCACTTCTTTACCACTCAACGCCATAGGCACAAAAAATTCATGGTCTCCCAATTCTACACGTACATTTCCTGTAGGGGATTCCAACTTCAACCAGCAACCCATCTTGCTGCATACTTCTACCACTTTGCCTTTCAGTTTTACTGCTGTTTCTTTATCTTCTTTAATTGAACCCGCAACCTTCGCCAGGGAAACCGCACCTTTCTCAGTGGTCGCTTTTCCAAAGGTCATTCCACTATTCGCAGGTCCTTTAGGTGGTTGAGCCATTGCAAAGGCAAAAGAAAATACCGTAACTGAAAGTGCAAAAAACTTTTTCATAAATTGTAAATGTTTAAGTAAAAATAAAGCCGCAGGGTTAGTCTGCGGCTTAAAATAATATACAACGATCTTAACCTAACTTCTCAACCTGCATGTAGTTTAATTCTACAGGTGTTGATCGACCAAAGATTTTCACCGTTACTTTCAATTTTTTCTTTTCATCATTCACCTCTTCTATCACACCATTGAAGTCATTAAATGGACCTTCAATAATCTTGATAGTTTCCCCTACAATAAATGGTTCGTTCATGGTAATGCCCTGGTCATTCATCTCATCCACTTTACCAAGCATCTTATTCACCTCACTTTTACGAAGGGAAATGATATTTCCTTTAGAACCCTTGCCATCCGTCAAAAAGTGCATCACGTTGCTGATGTTGCTAATGTGCTGAACCATGTCATCTGTTAACTTACCGTCACTTACTTCAATCATCACGTAGCCAGGAAAGTAATTCTTCTCACGCATCACCTTTTTTCCATTCTGCACTTTGTACACCTTCTCCATTGGAAGGAAAATTTGCTTGATGGTCTCACTCCATCCGCTGCGATTTACCTCCTTATCAAGATGCTCCTTTATCTTCCGCTCTTTACCACTTACTACACGAAGCACGTACCATTTGGTTAAATCCGGCGCTTCAGCTTGTTCCTGCACAGGAACCGGCTGCTCAATATTCCCTTCGATCTGGTTTGTAGTTTCTTCCATTACTTAAACAATGAATAAATGAGCTTCAGCAAATTTTGAGAAGCAAAATCCATTAACCACACAAGCGCGGTAATGATGATAGTAGCAATCAGCACAATAATAGTTGACTGTTGCAACTGTAGCCACGAAGGCCACGTTACTTTCTCGGTCAGCTCTATGTAACTCTCTTTAAAATAATTAGAAATCTTATTCATGTGTTGTTCGATGTTTGATGTTCAACGTTCGCTGCTGTAAAGTGAGTAACCTCAAACTTCCAACCTCAAACTTCAAACTAAAGTAGCACGGGAACAAGGATTCGAACCCTGATCAAAGGTTTTGGAGACCTCTATTCTACCGTTGAACTATTCCCGTAAAATATGCCACCCCAACCCTAAAGGGAGGAGAGAGATTTTAAAACAAAGTACTTAAGCTTTCGCTTAAGTACTCCTAATGATTATTATACGTGTCTTTTATCCCCCTATAAGGGTTAGGGGCTTTATTTCAAAATTTCAGTAACCTGTCCTGCACCTACCGTACGTCCACCTTCGCGGATAGCGAATTTCAGACCTTTCTCCATCGCAATTGGTTGGATCAGTTTTACTGTAAGATTGGTATTATCACCAGGCATAACCATTTCAGTTCCTTCAGGAAGTGAACACTCACCTGTTACATCCGTAGTACGGAAGTAAAACTGGGGACGGTATTTATTAAAGAATGGAGTGTGACGTCCACCTTCTTCTTTGCTTAGCACATATACTTCACCTTTGAAATCGGTGTGTGGTGTAATAGACCCTGGCTTACAGATAACCATTCCACGACGGATTTGAGTTTTCTCAATTCCACGAAGCAACATACCTGCGTTGTCACCAGCTTCACCACGATCCAACAATTTCTTAAACATCTCAACACCAGTGATAGTAGATGTCAAAGGAGATTCCATTAAACCTACAATCTCAACTGGCTCACCAACTTTAATTATACCACGCTCAATACGACCAGTAGCAACAGTACCTCGACCAGTGATTGAGAATACATCCTCAACACTCATCAGGAACGGAAGATCAATAGGACGTGGAGGCAAAGGAATGTAGCTATCTACAGCTTCCATCAGTTCGTCTATTTTAGCTACCCACTTTTCTTCACCAGCTAGAGCGCCAGTTGCAGAACCCTGGATGATTGGTGTATTATCACCGTCAAAACCATATGAACTCAGTAGATCACGAACTTCCATTTCAACTAATTCCAATAATTCAGGATCATCAACAAGGTCAACCTTGTTCATGAAAACCACAAGCTGAGGTACACCTACCTGGCGTGCAAGCAAGATGTGCTCTTTAGTTTGAGGCATAGGACCGTCAGTAGCAGCAACCACAAGTATTGCTCCATCCATCTGTGCCGCACCTGTAATCATATTCTTCACATAATCCGCGTGACCCGGACAGTCAACGTGCGCATAGTGACGGTTTGCAGTCTGATATTCTACGTGAGCAGTATTAATAGTGATACCCCTTTCTTTTTCTTCAGGTGCACCATCAATTTCATCATAGTTTTTCGCCACATTACCCATGCCTTTTTTAGACAGGATCATTGTGATAGCGGCAGTTAAAGTGGTTTTTCCGTGGTCAACGTGACCAATAGTACCAACGTTAACGTGAGGTTTCTCCCTCTTGAAGGTCTCTTTTGCCATTTTATTTTTTTTTAGATTGTGGTTTTTAAATTTTAAAAACCTGCTTTCGACGCGCAAAAGTAGGCTTTTCTACTAATTATTTTTGACCCAACTTTTGTGCTACTATGAAGCAGCCGTTGCGTCGCACTCTTGTACTGTATCAAGTAATTCAAGAAGAGCTGTTGATGAGAATTGAACTCACGACCTCTTCCTTACCAAGGAAGTGCTCTACCCCTGAGCTACAACAGCTTTTAATAAAGTCATTGAGTCAGTGGCCAGTAAGTCAATAAGTCTTCATTCGAATGAACCTTATCGACCTAGTGTCTAAATGACTAAAATCCTGAGCGGGAGACCGGGCTCGAACCGGCCACCTATAGCTTGGAAGGCTATCGCTCTACCAAATGAGCTACTCCCGCAAACGATGTTTGAAGTTGAACTAACCTCAAACATCGAACATTATAAAAGAACTGTGGGCAGAGTAGGGTTCGAACCTACGTACACGTGAGTGAACAGATTTACAGTCTGTCGCCTTTAACCACTCGGCCATCTGCCCATTGTATGTTGTTTAGTTGACCAGTTTTTCAGTTGACCAGTAAAACCAATCATGCATTCAACTCATCATCTAAACACCAGAGCCGAAGAAGGGAGTCGAACCCGCGACCTGCTGATTACAAATCAGCTGCTCTACCAACTGAGCTACTTCGGCTTAAATGATCATTACACTTTCTTCGTCCGCCCAAATCTCACCGATGATCACCTCAACTACTTCGGGCCTGAACTATTATCTTACTTTTTTCTCCTCAACAAGCAACGCTCCAACTATCATTCATAAGCTCAAACATTGTATTGAGGAGGATACTTTTTTAAACATGTAACATGTAGCTACCAGTCTTGCAAAGAACTAAGCTTTTCGGCTTTACCCCTGTTTTTCGGGATGGCAAAGGTAAGAGAAACTTTGAATTACCAAAATTTTGAAAAAAGTTTTTTGAAGGAATATTCCAGCACGTGTTTTCAAAGGGGAATCACTCCTATTTTGCAACGAGTGGAGTAGCTTTATCTGGGCTTGATTTGTCATACCTGACAGAGATGTAATCGCCGTGCAATACAATGTTATCAATCTCTGCACTATCAACGTATTGCTTTCCTTCTACCATGTAATTGTATTTGATCAGGAGACGGTTTGAGCCTTGTTCTTTGCGTTCAAATATCTTGGCATCTACTACCTTCTGGCTTTTGCAGGCGCCTACCGTAAGCAGGCCGTATAGAATAAAAAATCTGAAGCATGTTTTCATGTTGCAAAAGTGCAATAAAAAAGGCCTCGGAAGAGGCCTTTTTGAAAATTATGCTGCTTGTTTTTGTTTCTGCTTTTTTATTTGATTTACCATTGCTTCTAAAGCGTTGTCAAATGATTCTTCAAACGACTTGGAGGAGGCTTTTACAAAAAAATCGTGGCGTGGAATATGAACCCTGATCTCTGCAACTTTATCTTTTATCGTGTGAACTACGTTATCGAGTTTTAAAAACACATCAATTTTCGTTATTCGATCATGAAAGGTATTGAGCTTTTCTACTTTTTTGTTTACATAATCTATCAATTTGTCATCTGCATTAAAATGCACGGTCTGAATGTTTACGTTCATAACATCGCTGTTTTTACGGTTTATAAATAAAGAACTGAAGCGTAAATTTTATTACATAAGCTTGCTATTTCAACAATGATGAAGTTATCGTATCAAACGCAGAGTCCGAACTTTTATTACCTATTTTTTTAAAGAATTTATGCTTTGAGCACAACTTGATATGGCCTCAAAAGCAAATCTTGTTGAGCTGAAGAATCTGGAAGTCTTGGAGTAAAACCTTTTTGGCTTCAACAAGTGATCTTAAGCTTTTGGATGCGCTTGTTTGTGCACCTCTTTCAACTTGTCAATGGTGTTGTGAGTATATACTTGCGTAGCCGCCAGACTAGCGTGACCAAGCAATTCTTTCACTGCATTTAGGTCTGCTCCATTGTTAGTAAGATGCGTTGCAAAGGTATGCCGCAGTATGTGAGGACTTCGCTTGGCCAGGGTTGTTACATAACCTAGATTTTGCTTCACCAGCAGGTACACATATTTAGGATAAAGCGACTTCCCGCTTTCGAGTACCAGCAAATGCCCCTGATCGTTTATGATGGCTTTGCAATCCTTCTCCACCTGGTATGACTTCACTAACTGTATTAATTCTCTGCTTACGGGGATAATGCGCTCTTTGTTGCCTTTACCGAGCACCTTTACCTGACTATTGTAAAAATCGATACTCTGATCTTTCAAAGTAATCAACTCACTTAAACGCATGCCAGTACCGTAGAGCAGTTCAATAATAAGTTTGCTGGTCAACCCCTTCCAATCATCCGAAAACTCAATATGCCGTTGCAGCGTATCCATGTCTGGTTGCGCAACAAAGGACGGCAAGCGCTTTTGAATTTTTGGTGAAACGATGGTTGCCATCGGGGACTGCTGAATGCCCCCCGAGCGCATTAGAAACTTGTAAAACGATTTAAGACTGGAAATTTTACGGTTGATTGACTTGGCGGTCATTTTCTCAGAACGAAGAGACGCTAGCCATGACCTAACGAGCATGGAACTTACCTGGCTTAATGCTACACCGTCATACGCTGTTTGCAAATAATCAACAAACTGGTGGAGATCTGTTTTATAAGAAATTACTGTATGTTGAGAATACCGTTTTTCAAACTGGAGGTATTCCAGGAATTGCTGAAGTGGTTCGTATTGAGGTATAGGCATAAAAAACTGGCAGAGATAAAGTTCACCACTTTACTTCTGCCAGGTAAATATGTTAGGAAAATTCGGAGCTAAATAACTTATTAACTTTCGAAGTCGCCATTGGCCATTTTTTGCTTGTAGATCGCTTTCAATACTTCCGTTCTACGTGCCACAGAAGGTTTCATAAACGACTGGCGAGCCCTAAGTTGCAATAAGACCTTTGATTTCTCGAATTTCTTTTTGTACTTCTTAAGCGCCTTGTCGATGTTTTCGCAATCCTTTGAGTCAATAATTAGCATGTTTGATACCTCCTTAGGTAATTTTTATTTTTTGAAATCGGGTCGCAAAGATAGGATTACACCTGAAAATTCCAAATCTGAAAAAATTAAATTTCATAACCTTAACGTAGGGTCTCTTCAGCTGTTGGAAGTGCTTAAGCAAATCTATATTAATTAAAGCACGCCTTTCAATTACGATGGATTCTTGATAGCCGCCATTGGCAAAACTTGAAAAACGCCGCCATAAAAAGATGCGTTACAAGTGAGTGACACAACCGGAGATCCACAGAATACAAATGCCGGAACCAAAAATTAACCGAACGCAAAACATTAAGAATGTGCAAGTAATTTGCAGCCATGTTTACAGGAATAATTGAAACCACAGGTACGGTACAACGCATAGAACGGACCGGTACGAATACAACCTTTTGGATCGGCAGTAATATCTCTGACGAGTTGAAAATTGACCAGAGTGTGGCGCACAGCGGGGTTTGCCTAACAGTAGAACAGGTAAACAGCGGTGTACACCAACTGACAGCCATTTTGGAGACAATGCAGAAAACCAACCTGCAACACTGGAAAACCGGTACGATTGTAAACATAGAACGATGCCTGGCAATGAATGGCAGACTGGATGGACATATTGTACAAGGCCACGTAGACTGCACGGCGGTTTGCACGCACAAAGAAGATAAGAATGGCAGTTGGGAATTTACGTTTGAGTTTCCCACGCAATTTGGTGCACTGGTAATAGAGAAAGGATCTATCAGTTTGAATGGTACCAGCCTTACCATCTTCAACGTTGGCCACAATCATTTTACCGTGGCCATTATTCCTTACACGTACGAGCACACCAATATTCACCAGGTAGAAACCGGGCACGAGGTGAATATAGAATTTGATATGATTGGGAAATATGTGGCGCGGATGAACCAACTGAAAGGCATGTAGCGACTACTACTGTCGGCGTTTTGCAGCCATGCGTTTGGTAAGATAAACAAACATAAAATCGGGCATATAGGTAAGTAGCATTGCTACAATTTTCCAGCGTTTTGATACGACTACTTTTCTTCGTCGGGCTGCGATGGCAGCGTAGATTTGCCTGCAGATTTTATCGACCGGCATTACCCAGAATTTGCCTCCTCCTTTTGCCATTTCAGTGTTTACAAATCCAGGCTTAACATCGGTGATAATGATATCCTTTTTCAAAGCTATGGCCTGCAGGTTTAGGCTCTCGGCATAGCTGCTTACAAAAGCTTTAGAGGCATTGTACGATGGGGCACTACTGCCGCCCCGCAATGCAGCAATGGAAGAAATAATGGCTATTTGCCCACCTCCTTTTTGTAAAAAATAATTAAAAACATGTCCGCAACTTTTGGTACAGGCCACAACATTTGTTTCGATCACTTTTTTATCTGTGTCCCAATCAGGCTGGGCTGAAATCTCGCCGATACCTGAGCAGAAAATGAATAGGTCCACTCCGTCCATCTCGTTGATGAGTTGATCAATTTTGCTAACATTTTCGGGGGAAGTAATATCGAAGCAGGAGGTAATGATTTGTTGGGGGTAGGATTGCTGTAATTCATCCAGTAATGGCTGCCGCCGGGCGGTGATGCCAACCTTCCAACCGTTGGCGGCGTACAATTCGGCGAGGCCTTTGCCTATGCCAGAAGAAGCTCCTATGATGATGACTTTTTTCAATTAGCGTACAGTATCATTGTAGGAATTTCGGTCTGCATCCCATTGGTAGTAGCCGAACATTTTAGAGGTTACCCACCTACCAAAATACTTTTCGAATGACCGATACAACACCACATCGTACTTACGATGAAAATTGATCCAACATGCATTGCAGTTGTGGACGTAATCTTTCTGTAGGGCTTGAGTAGCCTTCGAATTAAAGATGTCATCCAACGATTGCTGGTGAACATTGCCAATCATTACATCTAAATTCTGGCAGATTGGAACATCTCCATTTGGAAGGATTACAAGACTATCTAAAATGCTGAAGCATTTCATTTTTAGTTCTTTCTTTCGCCATTCGTCGTAGAGAACTAAAAAGTCGTAATTCTCTGCAAATTCTTTGATGATGGGCGGAAGATTATTGCGTATATCAGTATGGTTGTGGACAAGTTCCTGCACGTCGGTGCCTACGCCCTTATTCACCTGCGCAAATGCTTTTTCTTTCACCGACTTGACCTGCTTAAAGGTGAGCGGGGCTTCATGTTTAAAAGTTCCAACTTCTGTTTCATGCGCTTGCTGAATGGTATCAAAAAAAGCAATGTCGTTGTAAACCCCAATACGCAAATCAATATTGTACTTCTTGCACACTTCAGCTACGTGCTGCATGTCAGAAAAATCGTTGAAAGGCGATAACGTAAACATCAACGAAATAGGTACGATATTCCGGAGTGTTTCAATGACTTTAATGATCCCGTCATAACCATCCTTACCGCGCATGTAGAAGTAAGTATCCTTGTCGCCATCCAGAGAAATGTACAACCGGCGAGGAGGGTATTTCTTCACAGCTTCAATAAGCGACTCGGGTTTAAGTCCGTTAGAAAGCAAGTCGAAATTTTGATGATGTTCAGTGTACCATTTTAAAATGTCCATCGAGTCAGGGTGCAGTAAAAACTCCCCGCCTTCCAGGCCAATGGTAGTGTTTTTAGTAACGCACTTGCTGTGCATTATTTCTACAATCTTTTCTTTTGATAAGAAGTTGACCGGGCGCTTCGCCCATATCAGACAATGCTTACATGCCGAGTCGCAAAGATCAGTGCCATAAATCATCAACGTTGCCAGCTTTTTATTGCCCGGAAAAGCCTGGTTGTTTAGGAAAGTTAAGCCGCGATTGATATAATTCTTAGCACCGTACATACACACTGTTATGGCAGCAATGTTAGCACTTTGTTTCTATTCCAGTATAAAAACACCGTGTTTGAAACGGTTTTTACGGCTTTCGTAAATGGCTGACCGTTCATGGTAGTATCCACCAAATAGTTGCCCTTGGTAATGGTAAGTGAAGGTGGTAAACGCCAACTTGCTTCAGCAGTTTTTACCGGTATGATTGTGTCCTGCAAACGGATGGCATCCTGGTTTAGCAGGTAATTCAGCACATGAACGTTTGCATTAATCTTGTTGATGGCAAGCGCTTCATAAAACCCATTGCGAAAAACGAAACCACCTTCAATAGCGTCGGGCATATTTGCAAACACGATGGGACTTTTCTTGTGCGCATCTACCGCCTCTAAAACATTATGGATAGCTGCATCTGCTGCTATCCAGTTGGTATTATTTCGTTTAATGAAGATGATACCAATGGTGATCATTAGCATCGAAAAAATAATTAACTGTTGTTTTGTTTTACCGAAAAGCACCAGCACATACGCTACAATTGCACAAAGGAAATACGAGGGAAAATAGAGTAACCTGTCTCCATCGCTTGTGTGTGTATCTACGCCAAAAAGTGTGGGAATAATATGAGACACGAGTAAAAACAACCAGAGCAACATGTAAAAATGCAGGAACTTAGGTTTGTATTTTTTTACGAGGATAAACGAAGCAGCAATACATGCGAATGCCAGTGCAAAAAATACTACCAGCAAAACATTGTTATGAATTGGTGGGACAAACAACCGGCCAAATGATTTTACAAACTTGGCTGCATAGTTGGTTTGTGATTCGCCAAACATATCCTTACCATAGTTACCTGCTATAACTCCTGCAAAATACCAACGTACTGCAAGGTGCAACACTAGCGTAATGGTGTAAGGGATCATGACCATGAATGCCGCTTTAATAACCCGCGAGTGCCAAACGGCAAGGAAGATGATACCAGGAATGACAAAAATAGATTCGTAAGAAGCCAGCCCAATAAAGTAGGCCAGGCAGGACAAAGAAATACTCCAATTTCGGGGCAATCGACTGAAGAAAAAATATACACTCAGGATACCGAAAGTGTTTGCTACTAAAGAGGCCCGACCAACAATCCAAACAATGGACTCAGTATGAAAAGGGTACGCTACAAACAGTAGCGCAGCAATAAATGCAGCCCTACTATTTCGCTCATCGCGGAATGGAAATACCAACGTAAGAGTTTTAAATAAAATGAAACCATTGATGCCATGCAATAGCACATTGAATAGTCTGTAGCCGAAAGCGCTATACCCTGAGGTGTAGTAACTGAACAATAGGGTGAGGTCGGATAAGGGGCGGAAGAAACCGGGAGCCCAAAACTTATTCTCGATGGTCAATCGATGAATAACATAAAAATCATCGGAAAAGAAATTGAGGCGAAGAACATCCCAGAAACAAATAAAAGCGATTGCCTGTAAAAAGACCAGCACTGCTACATCCTTAAAAAGTTGATTCCGATTCACGCCTACTGTTTTGTCAAATGAAATCGTTCGCTAATTCTCATCTCCTTCATATCGGTGCGCAAGATAGCTAACGAGTAATGATCAACGCATTAACGGAAAATTAGACCCATGTATCTGTTTCTGAAAAATTCAATCTGGAGGCCATAAAGCTGGTACTAGATTGTCTTTCCTTTCATGGCGGAACTGACCGCCATATCCATTACCCGCTCGGCATACGGGCGACTGATTTCATTCAGTTCTTCCATTTTTTTATTGATCAAATCTTTGTCATCCATGGTAAGTGCCAACTGCAAATTTTGCATGGCTTCAGCGGTAGCAATCAATTCCTGTTGGGTAAGTTGAGCAGCGTTCTTCGTTAGAAAGCGTTCCGTAGTGCCAAGCAACTGTTCGCCTTCTGTTTTGGCTTCTACTAAAGCGCGTTTAGTGATGTCATCCTTAGCATGGG
This sequence comes from Segetibacter sp., assembly GCA_031425015.1. Lineage (GTDB taxonomy): Bacteria > Bacteroidota > Bacteroidia > Chitinophagales > Chitinophagaceae > Segetibacter. The sequence continues at coordinate 27,479 of JANPIM010000025.1, forward strand.
TAATGCTATCGAGTAACATATTCTCTACCGCTTCATCGCTTAAGCCATACTGTGGTTTTACTTCAATTCGTTGTTCTACTCCACTACGCAATTCTTTTGCGTTTACAACTAATATTCCATCGGCATTAATCAAAAATGAAACTTCAACTTTAGGAAACCCTGCAGGCATTCCGGGAATATTTGAAAGATTAAACTCGGCCAATTTGCGATTATCCTGCACCAAATCACGCTCGCCTTGAAACACGCTGATTCGCATTCCACTTTGCCCATCTACATGGGTGGTGTATTGTCTCCCGGCCTTTGTTGGAATTTTAGAGTTGCGCGGAATGAGTACATCCATCAATCCACCCATTGTCTCAATGCCCAGACTAAGCGGCGTAATATCCAGCAGCAAAAAATCTTTATTGTTTCCTGCAAGAATATCTGCCTGTACTGCGGCACCCAATGCAACCACTTCATCGGGGTTCACTCCATCATGAACGGGCTTTCCGAAGAATGTACTTACCGCATTTTTCACTGCGGGAACGCGTGTACTTCCACCCACCATTACAACCGTTTCAATTGCAGCAACATCGATACCTGCATCCCGAATTGCACTTTTACAACTGTCTATTGTCTTTGTAATAAAAGGCTGTATCAAACTTTCAAAATCAACTTTGGTAAGCGTCAACTGATCACCGTTCATCTCAGCCCTAAAAGTTTCATTTGCTGAAAGATGCTTCTTCGCCTCTTCGGCTTTTAAGCGAAGCGTTTGCGATAATTCTTTGTTAGCGTTCAGCTCCGCATCATCGATGCCTGCCTGCTGCATCCAGTGTTGTATAATCACGCGGTCAAAGTCGTCACCGCCCAGGTAAGTATCTCCGTTGGTGCTGAGCACTTCAAAAATTCCATTGGTAATCTGAAGTATTGAAATGTCAAATGTTCCTCCGCCAAGGTCGTATACGGCAATTGTTTTTTGTTCATCTTTATTCAGGCCCAGGCCGTAAGCCAGACTTGCAGCGGTGGGCTCATTTATTATGCGTAACACATCAAGGCCGGCCAGTTTACCGGCATCGCGGGTGGCCTGTCGCTGTGCATCATTAAAGTAAGCTGGTACTGTAATGACGGCTTTTGTAACCGGCGTTTTCAATATGTGTTCTGCCCGTGCCTTTAGTTCCTTTAAAATGAGTGAAGACAGATCGATGGGCGAATAAAATTTGTCACCTACCTGCACCTTTACCAGGCTTTCAGTATTATCGTCAATTACTTTGTACGTAAAAAAAGAAGCATTCTCTTTCACATCATTATAGCTCTTGCCCATCAGGCGTTTAGCGCTAAAAATGGTGTTCTGTGGTTCGCTGATTAGAAACTGTTTTGCCTCCTCTCCTACTGTTGCTCCACCCAACGCATCAAAGTGAATAATGCTTGGTACAAGGCTGCTTGAGTTATGCTCTTTCAAAGCAACTGGCTGTTTGCTTTCCGGGTGAATGATGGCAACCAAACTATTCGTCGTACCCAAGTCAATTCCCACAATCATTTCTTCTTTTTGCAAACTGCCCGTTGCTATGTTGATGCCTATTTTAGCCATACTAAATGTTTGGTGGCAAATGTAGCATAAAGCAGGCCCGTCGAATTTTTGAAATAGGGAAATGATGAGCCGGGCGTTAGTACATCTAAGTTACTCCTGTTGCGTCGCACTCTTGTACGGTATCAATAATTGCTGCGCGTTCTTCTGAAAAACCATAAGTAGTTGCGAAGGGTCGTTGCTCAGTTACATCACTTCTCCAGCGAAAGCTACCCCTCATTTTGCGCACTGGCCTTACTTGCAGGTAAGAAGAATTGAAACACCAATGCTATGATTACCACCAGCAATGCTCCAACAGCATTCAACCAAAGGAAACTCAACTGAAGCATCCCATAGGCGTTTAAAACAAACAAGGTGATGATTAATAATTCTGAGATGATTGCACTCAGGAATACCGCCTTTCCTCCAACATGCTTCACGTAAAATGCCACCAGGAAAATGCCAAGGATCACCCCATAAAACAACGAACCCAAAATGTTTACAGCTTCTATTAAGCTACCCATTCGGTTGGCAAACTGTGCTACGATTATGCAAAACACTCCCCAGGCAAGGGTGTACCATTTACTCAGTTTATAGTCCTTTCCATCTTGTGCATCACAACTGATTACAGGTTTTCTAAAACGGTTATGAAAATCAATCATCGTGCAGGAGGCAAGCGAGTTTAATGCCGCCGCAATAGAACCCCATGCAGCTAAAAAAATTATGGCGATCAGTAAACCGATAAGCCCCACAGGCAAATAATCTACTACGAAACGGAGAAAGATATAATTGGTATCGTTTGTATCCGCCAAAGGCAATGCCTTTTTGATGTAAGATTTATATGCCACTTTCAGCGAGTCCATTTGCCTGTTTCCTTGCTGCAAACTATCCTTTACTGATTGGTTCACGGGTAACTCTGTATCCAGTGATTGCAGGTAGGCTACACTCCGCTGGTTTTGCAATACGTTGATCTGGCCGTACTGTTGTTGTATATTGGACAGCGAATCTTTGAATGGGGTAAGCATTGCCTTTTCTGCTACAGCTTTGTTGTGAAAAACGGGCGATGGCTTAAACTGGTAAAACGTAAATAGCAAAGCTCCCACCAATAAAATCAGGAATTGCATGGGCACTTTTACCAGCCCGTTGATGAGTAAACCGCGTTTACTTTCGGTGGTATCCTTCGCCGTAAGAAAACGCTGCACCTGGCTTTGATCGGTGCCAAAATATGAGAGGGCCAAAAAGAATCCCCCAATCACGCCACTAAAAATGTTGTACTTGTCGTTCCAATCAAATTTACCGTTGGTTACGCCGGTGGTAATCACATTCAACTTACCCGAAGCACCACTAACATGAAGCGCATCTACGAATCCAATTCCGGGAGGCATCAGGTGTACGATCATATAGCCCGCCAAAAACATCCCTATAAAAATAATAATGAGTTGCAGCTGCTGCGTGTAAGCAACCGCTTTTGCACCACCGCTTACGGTGTAAATAATCAGCAGGCCACCCATGAAAATATTGGTGAGGAAAATATTCCAACCCAATAAAGAAGAAAGAATGATTGAAGGTGCATAGATACTGATACCAGTAGATAATCCGCGTTGTAGCAAAAACAGAAACGACGTAAAAGTTCGTGTCTGCACATTGAAGCGTTGCTCCAAATATTCGTAAGCAGTGTACACATTCAACCGCTTAAACAAGGGCACAAATGTGATGCACAGAACCACCATTGCAATGGGCAAACCAAAGTAGTATTGAACGAAGCGCATGCCATCTGTAAAGGCCTGGCCGGGTGCAGACAAAAAAGTGATGGCACTCGCCTGTGTACCCATTATACTCAACAGCACCAGGTACCACGGCATATTGCGATTGCTTAGAAAATAGCCTTCAAGATTTTTAGAGGTGCGGCTTTTGTACAAACCATAGGTAATGATTCCAAACAACGTAAAGCATAGGACCAGCCAGTCAATAGTGCTCATGAAAAGTATTTAGTGAACCATGTAAAGAATACAATTAAGACTATCAAAAAGCCAATAACCATTACATACCAATTATCCCACTTGTGATTTTTTTCAGACATAAATAACGAACAGGTTGCACTATAATTTATAAAAGCAATTGATGCAGATTTTGTCCTGCCACTTCAAAGTGAAACACACATCAATCGCATGAACCACTTTACTTCCTTCCTTTGTCCATCATTCCATTTGCGAGCAAACCAAGCACTAAACCTATCAGCAAGCCAAGGCCTACCCGCTTCATCAAAAAACCTAGCACTAGCCCAACTATAACTAATATAACGAGGCTAATCGTTCGTCGTTGCTGCATACTAACGGGTTGATAATTTAGATGCCTTACTGCTGGCAGCAGCATTGTTTTTGGGCAAGGCAATCAGGTTTGCCATTAACCGAAACGCCCCCGGAACACCAGCCGGCAATTCCCTGAAAAATACGAGACCAGTGTACACAAAGTTGCCTTTACCATATTTGCCAATGATGAGCCCTCCGCCGGTAGCCTGCTCACCAGGATCTGACATGGTTAAGGGTGCCACATAATTAGTATCCATTTTTTCAGCATGGTAAATGCTTCGCTCTTGTATCCATCCTTCAAAATCTTGCGGGGTGATTTTATTAGGATAGTTCAATACAGGATGATTGGGTAGCGCAAAGTTTACAGGTGATGTTTCATCCGTCACCCTGTTCCTGGTGATGGTAAACGGATAAGGGGCAATCTTTGCCAGTACCGGCCCAATCTGGTTATTGGTATTGTATTGCACAACCAGGTTTCCACCGTTCTGTACATAGTTCATTAAGTCGCTGTACTTGCTGCTTAGAAATGGATGGATGTTATAAGCCCGAACGCCTGTAATGACTGCATCAAATTGTTGAAGATTAGCTGTGGTAAGATCTGCTTCAGCCAGCGTAATTACTTCGTAGCCCATTATTTCCAAAGCATCTGCCACGCGATCACCTGCGCCCGGCAGGTAACCAATTTTCTTTCCAACAGTTTTGATCTCTGTGTCCACCACTTTTACATTATCCTGGTAGAAGTAGTGTATGGGGGAGATATGATCGTAGCGAATTGCTTTGTGGTATTGAGAAAATGTTTGTTGAACGCCGGCAATATCCAGCTGCATGGATGGATCAATTAGCTTACGCTGGCCTGGATGGTAAACTTTGTCCAAAGCATATGAAAACATTCCTTCAGCACCTTTGGAATAATCCATTGGTTTTTTCACAAACAAATCGGTTGTACTACCGTTTTTAATAGTTAGCGTAGAAGGAACTCCCTGGCCCTGCACGTTGCTGGTAAAATGCACGTTTACTACCGGCTTGGTAGCAGGTTTTACATTGGATAACGCAATAGTTGGCGAAACTGAAACAACCAGCTTGGGAAGAATTGTCAATGGTTGGTATAATTCCCCTTTTACAGGGTCAGTGTGTTTGTATTGCAAGGGGCGCTCTACCTGGAAAACAACACCCTCAATTTCTACAGCGCAGCGTGCAGTGTAAGCAGGCAAACTTTCAGGCCTGCCAATGAGCAAAGGATCTTGCACATCGAAGTAGCCGCTCTTTATTCCATTGGCCAGCCAATAAGGCTGAGATACCGGCGCACGATCTGGTAATTGAAAGCTGTAGGGTATGTTCAGGTTTTGATTGGACGCTAACAACCGGTTAACACTACTGTCTTTTAAAGGTTGAGTGGTAATCGCATCTACAATTGACAAATTGATTTTACTCCGCTCTTCGCGCATGATTCCACCGGCATGTAGTAACGAAATAGATTTCAATTTAATGTTGATACCATTCCGATTATTCAACACAAAATTCATCCGCATCGTATCGCCCTGGATACCGTATTCCTGTGGGGTGATTGCTTCAGCAAACAGTCCACTTGCTGCTTCTATAACGCTCTGTATTTCCTGCAACTTTTTGTTCGACCAATAGCTTACGGGTAAATTTTGTACAGATTGGTACAATTGAATCAATGCTGCTACAGATTGCTGTGGCTTTTCAAACGAATAGGATGAAATTATTTGACTGATCTGCTGACTAATCGCGCTACCACCTTCTACTCTATCCCAGCTCGTTGCCACATCATCCAATAAATCTTTTTTAGGCGCATCGCCACCTGTGGTTGTAAAATATTCAAGTTGTTCGCCGCGCTGACGTGCCACTCCAAACCCCTGGCTTTTGTGTTGGCTGCGGCTTTCGCTGGCAATCTCACCATATCCTTTTCCAATTAAATTGTTGTAAGCACCTACGTTTACTTTAAACTGGTCGTTGCTGGTAGTATTAACGCCACCAAAGTTGAAAGAATTCCATAGTATTCGCTTTGCCTTCCAGGGCTGAACGCCATAGTTCAGTTGTTCAGGAAATTTGGTTGGATCCGCCGCGGCGGTAAATGCTTCGTTTGCCAATAATGCTGACGCAGTATGATGTCCATGCCCTGCTCTTTCATCGCCCGGAAAGCGGGTGATGATGACATCCGGCTGAAATTTCCGGATCATCCAAACTACGTCGCTGAGGATTTTTTCTTTATTCCAAAAGCGCATCGTTTCATCGGCGGTTTTGCTGTAGCCAAAATCGTAGGCGCGGGTAAAAAATTGCTCTACTCCATCAATGCGGCGTGCAGCTAAAAGTTCCTGTGTACGTATCAGGCCGAGTTCAATCCCCTGTTCATCACCAATCAGGTTCTGGCCACCATCGCCTCGGGTCAGGCTCAGGTAACCGGTTCTGTATTTTTTTTCCCTGGCTAGGTAAGCAAGTAAACGCGTGTTTTCATCATCAGGATGTGCGGCTACATATAACACACTTCCCAGAACACTCAATTTTTGTAATTGAAGGTAAATATCTGAACTGCTATAGGTAACCGGCTGTTGCGCACGACTTTGGACACCTTGAATGATCAGTGCTAAACACAAAATCCATTTTTTCATATGCGCACGAAGATAAAGTTTGTACGGTAGTGTCCGTTTACGAAAGACACCTTTTGTATGATCGTTTGATTTTAGCCCACAAGGGGTGCAAATATTTAAAATTTGAAAGCATCTTTGCCAGCACCTTAGATTTTCTACTTACTCTTTTTTGTATGCAGGGAGAACATTATAAAAAAACAATAGAGCAGGCAGTTTATGCCCTGCATGAGGCGGAAACTGAAATTTTTACTGCCATGGTAAACGTTGGCTTTGCAGGTGTGTACGAGGATATTTCGAAAGTATACGATCATGGAGAAAGCATCAACCTGGAATTGGCCATGTTTGAAAACACCTCAGACACCAATCTTGATTTGATGGTTGACCTAATCAACCAACTCGTTTCAGTAAAAAACAGCCTGATGAATCTGAATAACCTTGATCTTGATTTGGACAGGGAGGAAGAAGACCTGGACGAGGAAGGTGATGGGTGAACCTGACAATTGCGACGTTAGCAAAAGACTGATTATTCATAGGAAAGGCGGGAGCAAAAACTCCCGCCTTTCAATTTATGTTGAGTGATTATAGCTTAATTCTTCTTCACCCGAACCCATCTCTGCACCAATTCTGAATTTCCTGCAGTGCGAGATGTTGCTACTATCTCATCATTATTTACAACCGAAATCGTGCCATTATTGTAGGTTACTGATCCATTGCATGCACTTGACAAACTGCTAATGGTAAAACCACCTGCTCCGTTCGATTTTACTGTGCGCCACAGTTCGTCATTACTCCTAACACAATAGGTATTGTTTGCCCCTGTTTTCACCGTCGCGTTGCCAACTACCGGGTACACTTGTATTACTGTACCAACCATCGCATTGTTGTCGGTGGTAGAAGTCATTTGCCACTGTCCGTTCAGAGAGAAAACATTTCCTGTAGTATTGGTCGGAAGGTTTTGCAAAGTCTCGCAACTGGCAGTCATCAATGTCACAAGTATCATTGCAATCGCAGTTCTAATTAGCTTCATAAGTTATTTTTCTATGCCTATTCATTAATTGTGCCAGTTCACCTAACGTATCATCTTCGGGTTCTTTACCATACTATCGAAAGAGCATTTCCGGACAAAAGGCTTCCAATTACAACCCCTACCGGCCTTTTCAAACCTTATTTCTTGCGCATTTCTTTGATGGCCAATTAGTCTTGATCATTCTATTTTTTCATCTGTGATTTTTTTGTTTTAAATTAAACTTCATTCCCTACATTTGCCCCGGCAAGTCTTATACGACCAGCTCCTATTGAATCCCCCAGGGCAGGAATGCAGCAAGGGTAGATGGTTGTAGCGGTGCGATATAAGTAACTTGCCATTTTTTATTTGTACCATTTCCTTTTCTTTAGTTTTTGATTTTGAAGTATTTAGCTTCGAACCTTACTTTGATTACCACTAAAAACCAACAAACAACGCATGAAATTTTTTATTGACACCGCAAACCTTAGCCAAATAAAAGAAGCACACGATCTTGGAATTTTGGATGGTGTAACCACCAACCCTTCACTGATGGCCAAAGAAGGCATTAAAGGTGAAGAAGCGATTGCCCAGCACTACAAGACAATTTGTGAGATGGTAGATGGCGACATTAGTGCTGAAGTGTTGTCAACTGACTTTAATACAATGGTGGAGGAAGGTAAAAAGTTGGCTGCTATTCATCCAAACATAGTAGTGAAGGTGCCTATGATAAAAGATGGCATCAAGGCAATAAAATATTTTACTGATAATGGTATCCGAACTAACTGCACATTAATATTTAGTGCGGGCCAGGCAATTTTAGCGGCGAAGGCGGGTGCCACTTATGTATCGCCGTTTATTGGCCGGATAGATGATAGCGGTTGGGATGGAATGGAATTGATAGGCCAGATTGCTACCATTTTTGCAGTACAGGAATACAGTACTGAAATTCTAGCGGCATCTATCCGGACCTCTAACCACATTGTACGTGCTGCGGAATTAGGCGCGCATGTATGTACTTGCCCCCTCGATCAAATTATGGGTTTACTCAAACATCCACTCACTGATATTGGGCTGGCTACTTTTTTAGAAGCCGCGAAAAAAATGTAACATAAAAGCCTCCGAAATGGAGGCTTTGCTTTTGTATTTTTTTGATTGGTATGTCTTAATACCTCTTAATTGTCTTTCTTACCTGATACCGACGTAATTCATTTATAAGTTGCAAAAGTTGCAAAATGATTTGCCGTACAAGGGAGTGACACAACGATGTCGCTATGAAAATCTAATGCCCGTTACCAAAATCATCTCAACATTTTCCATAGCAAAGCGGCTATTGCATAGATGCAGGTAGCTATAAAAATACCTCTGGCTGTTTTGTCTTTACGCATGTTTATGTAAATGGTAAAGACAACTGCATTGGCGACAAGCGAGATGCTTACGATACCCGTAAGCAAGGCCTTTTCGCGGAACATGAGTGCAAAAAATTCGTCTAACCCGAAAGCGCGGAATTGTATAAAGTAATAAATGAACATGCCAGCAATTGGTGCAAGAAAACCTAACACGATACCCAACGGCAGACTATCTCTTTTAAACATGTATTTAAAATTTAAGGAGCTTCTCCAGCTTTTCTTTTAGCTTATAATTGGTAAGATCAAACTGCACCGGTACCACACTTACATAGTTATTGTTCAACGCCCAAACGTCGGTATCGCGGCCCTTGTCAAAGTTTACAAACTCACCGGTAAGCCAATAGTATTTTTTATTGTGAGGGTCAACCCGCTCTATAAAATCTTCTTCGTATTTCGCATAGGCCTGGCGGCAAAATTTTATGCCTTTTAACTTGTCAACCGCCACAGCGGGAAAGTTTACATTCAGGCAAAGATGCTTATCTATTGACTTTCTGTTCAGTAGTTGCTCCACAAGAATGCGGGCATATTTTTGAGCACCACTAAAATCTGCATCGATGCTGTAATCCAACAAAGAGAAACCAATGCTGGGAATACTTTCGATGGATGCTTCTACGGCGGCCGACATGGTGCCTGAGTAAATAACATTAATAGAATGATTGGCTCCGTGATTTACGCCGCTTAAACAGATATCTGGCTTGCGATGAAGAATTTTATCAACGGCCAACTTTACGCAATCGACCGGAGTGCCGTTGCACGAATAAGCTTCTATCTCACCAAAATTATTAACCCGAGTCATACGCAGCGGAGACCCAATTGTGATGGCATGTCCCATTCCACTCTGCGCTTTGTCGGGAGCTATTACCACCACCTTGCCAAGATGCTTAACGGCCTCTACTAATGCCGCTAATCCAGGAGCGGTTACGCCATCATCATTTGTAATTAAGATTATTTTTTCCTCGGTAGTATTTTTTTTTGCAGGAGCTAACTCCTTTTCCATGTCTGCCGGCCCTGCTTGTTTCGCTGCCTGTACTTTGCTATTCTCGCCATTCACTTGTGGTCCTTGTCCCGGTTTTAGCTTGGTTACTTTGGGTTGTTTGTTGTCAGCTTTTGAACTCGTCTTTTTCGTTGTTGCCATATTTATTTTATCTGTTACAAAAGTGACTATAAAAAATATCGTTCCAAAATAAACTTGGTGTAACTAAATAACTTAGTAATTTTGAAGCTAAACAAATTAGCACCATCATGTCTCAGGCCGGTAAAAACCTAAAGTACCTGCGCAAACTTCGCGGTTGGACACAGGAAGAATTTGCTGCCAAGCTAAAGATTAAGCGATCGCTACTGGGCGCCTATGAAGAAGAGCGGGCAGAGCCTAAGTTAGAAGCATTAGAAATTGTGAGTTCAATCTTCAAGCTGTCGCTGGATGAGTTATTATTGAAGGAAGTTGGCAGTGCTAAAGGGGGAACGTACCTGGAAAAACGTCGGCAAATGAAGCTGGCAACCAGCGTGGCAGAAATTCAATTTGTGCCGGTGAAAGCGGCAGCAGGTTACCTTGCCGGGTATGCGGACGATGATTTTTTGGATGAGCTAAATACATTCACTCTTCCGATGCTGGCAGCGGGGCATTACCGTGCATTTGAAATTATCGGGGACAGTATGTTGCCCACTCCAAGTGGTTCTGTAATTGTTGGTGAGAAGCTGGAAGCATTAGACGACGTTAAAAACAGTAATACCTACATTGTTGTTTCGCGAAGCGAGGGCATTGTATACAAGCGTGTACTGAAGAACAACCGAAGCAAAAGTAAGGTTACACTTGTGAGTGATAACCCGCAATACGAACCCTACCAGGTGAATGCAGATGATATAGTAGAATTATGGCAAGCACAGATGGTAATACAAAAAGCAAATGTGCAACAGCGCTGGGATGTAAACCAATTGGCTTCTCTTGTAAACAATTTGCAAGACCAGGTAAGTACTTTGAAAAAGAAATTAAATTAATATAAGATTGAAGTTAGATGCATCCTAAAATGCACAGCATCAATCTTAGTTGTTGGATACAAACCAGTTACATTTTTTGGGGGTGGGTTATTAAGTAAAGCGGCAGTTCTTCTGTCGCTTTTTTTGCGTTAGTTGATCGGCTACACTCTTACTTTTATCGCTCATCATTCCCATTCTACTATCTCCTTCAATACCGTGAGCTTTTAATGAATTTGGAATTACTGTTTTAATGGTTTCAATCCTGCTCTCTAATTTATGGCATAGTTATTTCATACTCGCACATTTAATTACGTCTGCCGTTTGGGTGGGCTTCAAATAAATAACTATGAAAAATAAACTTTTTGCACTCTTAATTGCAGCGTTTAGTTTGAGTGCTACTAATGCGGACGCACAGTACATCGATCTTACAACCGGGAAAGAAATTAACGTAATAAAGCACGAGGGAAATGGAATGATGTTTAACCCGCTTACGCAACGACCCGTTTTCATTTACGTAAATCCTACTACGAAAGACACTTTCTACGGCCGCACCGGTGCCATTATTAACGGCCGGGTTATCCATACGCCGGAAGGGAAATTTAGTTTTGATGATGGCAATTATATGTTCGATAATGGTGAATTTAGATTAAGACGAGAATCTGATTCTTCTGGTTATAAAATAAAAAGACAATCAGACGGAGATACAAAAGTGAAGACGGATGCTTACAAAAGAAAGATAGAAGCTGACGGCGATGTGAAGATGAAAGAAGGGGATACTAAAGTAAAAGAATACAAAGACGGGGAGTTAAAAGTTAAAGATGGCGATTATCGCAAAAAAAAAGACGGAGAAGGAAACTACCGTGAAGGAGATGACAGCCTTAAGATAAAGGCTAACAAAGACGGATCGTTGAAAATTAAAGACAAGCGCAATGATTATAAAGGAAAGGTGGACGAAAATGGCAAACTGAAAGAAAAAGAAAAGGCGATAAAAAGAAAGGTGAAAGATGACAAGGTAAAAGTGAAAAATAAGAAAAGCTAGATAAGTCGTTCAGTTTATCAGTGCAAAAGCCGGGAGATTTTCCGGCTTTTGCTTTTTGTACCAATTGGCCATCATATTTTTTTTCAACTGAGATTGCGCTTTCAGATGCTTCCACCCCTGGATGAAAATTGGTGTACCCTTCACTCCAAAACCTCCTTTCTTTTATGAAGCGTTCCACTTACATTGTGCTTACAAAAACCAAACACATATGAACGTCATTCCACTTTTATTAAAAGAATTTGAACAAGAAGGTACTGTTACTCGTAAGATGCTGAAGCTGGTACCGGCTGAAAAGTTTGAATGGGCACCTCATGAAAAAAGCATGAAGCTACAGGTGCTGAGTGTACACATTGCAGAACTGCCTTCATGGGTAAAAATGGCACTCAACACTTCTGAACTTGATTTTGCTAAAATGGACTACAAACCAACCCCGGTTAACAACAATGAAGAACTCATGCAAGTTTTTGAAACTTCCTTCAATGATGGAAAAAATGCTTTGAGCATGGCAAGAGAAGAAGACTTGCTACCAGACTGGACCATGCGTAGCGGTGATCAAATATTTAGTGTCATGACGAAATACGAAGTCATCCGTCATTCGCTGGCACAGACCATTCACCACCGTGCGCAATTGGGCGTTTATTTACGATTGCTTAATGTTCCGCTTCCTGGTTCTTATGGTCCTAGTGCTGATGAAAATACTTTTGGCTAAAAAGCTTGATGCAAAGCAGACAGCAGGGCAAGTTTGGTAGTATTATTGCTTTACTAATGCAAACCTTCATTTATGAAACACCTTGTGATCCTAATGACCTTTTTGGGAGCATCAACCTTTTCCGTAATTGCTCAAACTCCAATTGCGGTCGGCAATGCAGCAGCCCATGTGGGCGATACAGTAAAAATTTGCGATCGCATTGCCAGTACTAACGGCGCACAATTTGCTGATGCAAAACCAACAATTCTATTAATGGGTTTAACGGATTCTGATAAGCAGGTTGCAATTATTGTAAAACCAGAAATACGCAAACGTTTTGATTACCGTCCGGAAAAAGACCTTCTAAACAGGAACATTTGCGTTACTGGAAAATTGGAGCTAATCGATGGAAAGCTTCAAATCACAATCAATAAACAAGAAGATATCGACGTACAGAAATAGTAATATTAAAGATCAGCAAATTTTTGAAGATTGAATTTCGGAGGAGGGACAAGCTCTCCTCTTTTGATTCCGGGTAACTTCAATGGCTCGTCATCATTATTTTGTAGCGCTGCAAAAGAAGTGTGTGTTTTGCTGCTGCAAACGAATACTAACATTTGTGAGAAATGAAGTAACTAACAGGCTTTTCATTTTTGTAGATTTAACCAACCTAAGTACTGCCCCGTCATGAAACAATTTATTCTTCTTGTGTTCCTAACTATGTCCATTACGCTGAGCAGTCAACCACTTACTCAGCAGGTGTATGGCAAGGTGCTCGATAAAAATAGCCATCAACCGCTGGTAGGAGCTACTATCTCGGTAGCAGGAAATTCAGGCAGGCTGGTGTCCATTTCAGATAGCAACGGCAATTTTGTTTTTAATAATGTACCGGTTGGCAGAAACACCGTTAGCTGCAGTTATGTAGGTTATCAGAATTTTCAAAGTGATCCAATTATTGTTTCCTCGGCTAAACAGGGAGCCGTTACCATTGAAATGGAAGCTGACCGGTCGATGACACAGGACGTAATCGTTACTTCTAAAACAAACCCAAAGCAACCAGTAAATAAGTATGCACTGGTGAGTGGCCGTTCGTTTTCAGCGGAAGAAACACAGCGATATGCTGCAAGCGCAAATGATCCAAGCCGAATGGCGCTGGGCTTTCCCGGCGTACAGGCTACCCGCGATACGCGGAGCGACATTATCATCAGGGGAAACAATCCCGTTGGTATGCAATGGCGACTGGAGGGTATTGATATTCCGAACCCAAATCACTTTGCACGCCGTGGAAGCAGTGGCGGCGGCATCACCATTTTTAGCCTTAGCATGCTGGGTAATTCAGATTTTCTTACTGGTGCTATGCCTGCAGAATATGGCGATGTTTTAAGTGGAGCATTCGATATGCACTTCAGGCATGGAAACAATCAAAAAACAGAGTACACACTTAAAGCCGGAATGATTGGCCTTGACTTTTCTACCGAGGGACCCATTGCGAAAAACAAGAGTTCTTACCTGGTGAATTATCGTTATTCCACGTTAGGGTTACTTAACTCAATCGGTTTAAATCTTGTAGGTGAAAGAGAAAGCAACACATTCCAGGATCTTTCTTTCAATATTGCCCTAGGTAACCAGAACAGCAAATCGAAATGGAATATTTGGGGAATAGGTGGTTACAGTAAAGAAACGCAGAGAGAAGTGGAGGACATTGCCAATTGGAAACAATATGATGATTACGCCACCTATGAATTTGTAACGAAAATGGGCGCCATTGGAGTAGGCAATACGGTTACACTCAATGAAAATAGTTTTATAAAATCTGGCCTGGTGCTCACAGGTCAAAACATTGATTTTGCAGATGACACACTGAACCGAATGAAGGTAAGTACACAGGTAAACGATGAATCTTATTACAACGGTCGGGTTTCTTTCACTACTTCCTACAATAAAAAATTTAGTGCGTTAGCAAATATGAAAGCCGGGGTGTATGTAAACTCTATTCAATTCAATTTAAAACAAAGAAAATACGACTACTTGTATGGCACTTTCCGAAACCTGCGTGATGGAAGCGGAAGCACGTGGTTGATTCAGCCTTACTGGCAAATGAGTTTGAAGCCAACAAGTCGGCTCACCATCAACACGGGCATTCACGTAATGTACCTTGCATTGAATAAACAAGCTGCCATCGATCCCCGTCTCTCTGCACAATACAGGATTGCCAAAAATCAAACGCTTACACTTGCCTATGGCCTACACAGCAAAATTTTACCACTCGGCTCTTACTTCTATAAATTAAATTCAGCCCTGCCTTTCCCAAATAAGAATTTGAAGATGATGCGCTCTCATCATTACATTGCCGCTTACGACAACCTGCTAAAGAAAGGTTGGCGCTTTCATGCAGAGGCCTACTACCAAAGACTTTTCCAAATACCAGTGGTAAACGAAGTAAATACAACGTATTGGCTGCTGAATGATTTAGAAGGATATGCAAGTGAACCGCTCGTTAGCCGCGGAAAAGGAAGCAATGTGGGAGTGGATATTTCCGTGGAAAAGTTTTTCAACAAAGGGCTTTTTCTTATTACCTCTTTTTCTGTGTTCAATTCCACTTACCAGCCGCTAAATGGCAACACCTATAACACACGCTTTAACTCTAACACTACCGGTTCTATTACTGGGGCAAAAGAATGGAGCATGAAAAAAAATAAGGTTTTTCAACTCGGTTGGAAATTACTGTACAATGGTGGACTACCACTTACTCCATTGCATCCCTCTGCACTTGGAAACAATCGTGAACCTGTACTAGACGATACGCGACCGTTCTCAGAAAAAGTTCCAGCCTATTTCAGAACCGATACAAGACTTTCTCTTCGGAAAGACAAGGCCAAAAATGCCTGGCAGTTGGCGTTGGATATTCAAAATCTTTTCTTCAACAAGAATATTGACGGTCTGTGCCGTAGATATGATCCTTCCGTAAACCAGTGGATCTATAGAAAGCAATCTGGATTGGTTCCGGTTCTAAGTTACCAGTTAGATTTCTAAATTTCGCCGGGCCGGCGTACAACCGGCCCGGTTTTGCCTATACAAAGCTTCTTCTGCCTACTGCTGACCTGCTTTTCCGGCGAATATTCCATAGATCAACTGTGCTGAACTTTTTGGTATTGGTCAAACCTGTTGCCAATGTCTCTTTTACTTCCAGCGTTAGCGTGGTTAATGTTTCGTTGCTGATAGTTGCAAATAAGCTGTTTGAATTCGTTTTCATGACCTTTAGTTTTTGATTTTTATTTTTTTGTTTCGATGTCTTTGTACAATCACATTGACTACACAAAGATGCAACATATTTTAGTACTATGCAATACAAAATACCAAACTAAATAAGGTAACATAGGAGGCCGACTATTATAAATTTCTTAAAGCATTGATTTATAATGATTAAGATTTATCAGGGACGTCCGTAATATTTTAAATTTGTGATGAACGGTAATATAGTGGGATGAATGTAAAAGCAATCGAGTGGTTAGAGCTTTCTTGCGATAATACAATGATTTAAAATTCGTTTAATGTTCGAATTCATTGCTCATTATTAAAATCAATCATTGATGCCAGGTAGAAAGCCAGAAAGGGATCGTTATATTGCCCAGCCATTCATTACTATGTCAAACATTACTTACCTATTTCTTGTTGCATTTGGTTTATTCGGAATAAATGTGGCAACTGCGCAGGTTTCAGGTTGTCCCGACCCACAAGCGGTTAATTATAACCCGCAGGCGACGATCAATAATGGTAGTTGCACCTACAATCCTACCAGTTATACTCCCCCTATAAGAGTAGATACCCTAAATACAATTTTAGAGGAGACGAGTGGCTTACAATGGGCCGCTGGTGCTCTATGGACTTTTAACGATGGAGGTGGTATTACGGCGATCTATAAAATTGATACCCTTACTAAAAATATTCTTCAAACAGTTACCTTGGCAGGCATCACCAATATTGATTGGGAAGACATTGCGTTTGATGGAACCTTTTTTTACGTGGGTGATTTCGGCAACAACCTGAATGGTGGCAGAACGAATCTTACGATCTATAAGTTTCCAATCAGTTTGATCCCAGATCACACGGTGAGCACTTCAGTAACCATCCCATTCGGCTCCATTGAAAAAATCATGTTTACCTATAGTGATCAGCCTCAACCGGCAGTGGCAGGTGCACCCAATGCTACAAAGTTCGACTGTGAAGCCATGATCGTTGATGGAGGTCAAATACACCTTTTTAGCAAGAATTGGATTGACAACAACTCAACTCATTATGTAATTAATGGGTTAAATGCAGGCACTTATACCGCAACTGCGGTTGAAACTTTACAAACAAATTACCTAGTAACGGGTGCCGATAAAGCCGTTGGCGATAACGTGGTCATTCTACTTGGCTACCAGGTGACAGGTGCCGCCGATCACTTTTTACATTTGCTAAGTAATTACAGCGGTGGGCTTTATTTTAATGGAAACAAAAGACGCATAGATCTGCCAAATGCAACCGTGATGGGGCAGGCAGAGGGCATCACTTTTAGGAATGCTTCCTACGGTTATATTTCAAACGAAAAATTCACCCGCACCATTCCGCCATTTACCATTACAGTAGTTCAAGCGCTGCGCTCATTCAATACAAGCAGTTTTATTTCGCAATTTATTCTACCCTTAGAGGTAGCGGATTTTAAGGTCATCAACCGAAACGAAACTCATGAAATTAGCTGGCGGTTTCCGTCCAACATGCCGGATACACGTTTACAATATTCGCCCGAAGGCACAAATTTCACTGTAATTACATCGGGAAGAAACACAGCAGCAGGCCACTACACCTATGCACCAGCGGCACTCACAAATTACTACAGGCTACAATACATCAATGAAACCGGTAGCGTAAATTATTCCCAAACCATCTTGGTGAAGAAAAACAGCAAAGCTTTGATGTCGAATTTTTCGCTGACGGCAGCAGGCGTTTTTACATTCGCAATCAATGAGCCTTTGGCAAGGCGATATTCATTTTCGTTTTTTACTGCTGATGGGAAAAACCTTGCATCACAGCCAGCACGTATATACAACCAAGGTGTCAATAACATCCTGCTTTCAAATCTAAGAAATCTCAAAGGCCTGATAAATGTGGTAGCAAAATCAGATGGCGAAACCATTAGCAAGATGATTTTTGTTCAATAAAGTTAGCTGACTGAGTTACGTATGATACGACGATTGCAAATGCTGACCTGCCATGTAGGCAATAGCTGAAATTCTGGATTTTTGATAGTTGTAAAGAATTTATCTTACAGCACTATTTATTGAAGTATGAAAAATGTGATTGTAGCGGTAATTACCGTGGTGTGCCTGGCGATAACGTTTTCAGCGTGTGAAAAAAAATCTGAAGAATTGCCAACCGCGTCTCTCCAGGAAATATTTCCTCTTGCGTTGGGCAAAACCTGGATCTATAAATTAGACTCGATTGTTCCAGCAGCATTCGGCACCTCACTGCTTACAAAAACCTACCACGCAAAAGATTCGGTCGTTTCTGCATTTTCAGATAACCAGGGAAGATTGTCGTTTATAATCCGCCGCTACATACGCGATACTGCCGGATTAAAACCGTGGTCGTTTGGTACTACCATTACCGCTACAGCCACCGATAAATGGGTTGAATACGTAGAAAATAACATGCGCTACATTAAAGTTTCTCTGCCAGTGAGGGAAGGGTACTCATGGTATGGACACGCATTCATTGACACCCGAAACAACAACTACACTTATCTCGATAAACTGAATGGCTGGGACTACACCTGGCAGAACGTAAATGAACAATACCGGTTGCTGAACAAAACCTACGATAGTACCGCAGTCATTGCACAAAACGACGAAACTACCCCGCCTGGTCCCTTCGATCCAAACAACTTCAAACAACGAACCTTTGGCAAAGAAGTATATGCAAAAGGGATCGGTATGATTTATAAAGATTTCCTATACTGGACCTGGCAAACTACACCTCCACCGGCAAAATACCAGGATGACAGCTATGGCATTCGGCTAAGCCTTATTAGCTATAAGTAATGTGGAATAGCTGAGGTTGTCGGCTTTTACCAGGTATGAAATTTTCAGGTCAATTTTAAGAACTCCGACATTCAAATGTGGTTGTTTTCGTCCCAAATGTTTAGCGATTGAATTGGCAATCGCTCTGCGCTTTACTTACGTATTTTTATACCTCAACATTTTCCGATGAAGCATTTTTTGGTCTTCCTATTCTTACTTGTCATCATTGCCGACTTACATGCGCAATACCCCAAGCATATTATTCGCTTACGCGATAAAGGTGCCAGCACGTTTTCAATTAGTAACCCTGCAGCCTATCTATCCCCACGTGCTTTACAACGTCGTACGCGTTACCAATTGGCCGTCGATAGCTTCGACCTTCCGGTAAATAAAAGATATGTTGACAGTATTCGGGCCGCAGGAAATGTGACCATTTTAAGCACGTCTAAATGGTTGAACCAAGTGCTTATTCAAACAACGGACCAGTCAGCATTGGCAAAAATCAATAGTTTTCGCTTTGTGGCTTCCACCCAACCCATCGGCATGAGAATGACGAGCGTTGATAAATTTGACGAACCCATAAAACCACTTGAACCTGCACCCGCTACTAACAATACCAGCAGAACCGTGGCCGATTATTACAACTACGGAACCAATTACCAGCAAGTCCATATTCATGAAGGTGAATATTTACACAACAAAGGATTTAGAGGAGAGCGCATGCAGATTACTGTGCTGGATGCAGGTTTTAGCCAGTATAAAACCATTACAGCCTTCGATAGCATCCGGCAAAATGGACAAGTGTTGGGCGAAAGAGATTTTGTAAGTTTTGATGGAAGTGTAAACGAAGATGACTCGCATGGTATGTATTGCCTGAGCATTCTTTCGGCCAATTGGCCCGGTAGGATGGTAGGCACTGCGCCCAAAGCAAATTATTGGTTGGTAAGAACAGAAAATGTAGCGAGTGAATTTCCCATTGAAGAACACAATTGGGTGGTGGGTGCCGAGTTTGCTGATAGCACCGGCAGTGATATGATTTCATCCTCGCTTGGTTATTACGATTTTGATGATCCAACTTTCAATCACACCTATGCTGAATTTTACCGCAACAGCACCATGGTAACAAGGGGCGCAACAATGGCTGCAAAGAAAGGGATGATCGTAATGAACAGCGCGGGCAACGAAGGAAACAAAGCCTGGAAGTATATTGGTTTTCCTGCTGACGCCGATAGCGTATGCGCGGTAGGTGCAGTGAATGCCACAGGACAGATTGCCCCTTTCAGCAGCTTTGGGTACCCGGGAAAAGTAAAGCCCAACATCGTTTCTGTAGGTGCTGGAACGGTAATAGCCGGCTTCAACAATCAACCAGCAAGTGGCAACGGAACTTCATTCTCAAATCCCAATGTTGCCGGCTTAATTGCATGCTTGTGGCAAGCGTTTCCACAATTCAACAACATGAAAATTTTGGATGCGGTGTACCGTAGTTCGGATCGATATGCAAATCCGGATGATCGCTTTGGATATGGTATTCCCAACTTTAGAAAGGCCTATGAAGCGCTTGAAAAAGAAGCGCAGGCAAATAGTGTTTCCTTTGCTAATGATTGGCTGATTGTAACGCCGAATCCTTTTAGAGACAATCTGAAAGTTTACCTGAAAACACCTGAGGCAGGCAACGTTTCTCTTCGCTTACTGGATGCCGCCGGAAGAGTGATTGATGTCGTTTCGTTTGAAGCAACGGCCGGCCAGGTGCGCACCGAAACCTTTAAAAATCATGGCACACTGGCTGCAGGAGTTTACTTTGTACAATACATCAGCAACACACTAAAGCGGGTGAAGAAATTGGTGAGGTACTAATAGTGGCGCTACACTTTAAGCAAAGCAGCAAACATTGTATCTGCATGTTGGTCGTAGCCTTTTATCAAGTCTGCTTTTATTATTTCCAATTTGAATTTTTCTTTTAGATAATGGACCACTGCTTCATTTTCAGCTTCAAATACCGAGCAGGTAATGTATAAGAAGTACGATCCTTTTTGTAAATAACGCACTGCGTTCGACGCAATTTTGCGCTGCAAAGAAGCATAGCGCATCACGTCACTTTCATTAAAATAAAATAGTTGCTCGGGTGTTCTTCCCCAGGTGCCGCTGCCGGTACATGGCGCATCGCAAATAATTAAATCAAATTTTTGCGTTCCAATGATCTTTACTAGTTCATCTGCACTGGAGGCGTCAGCAACCAATGAATGATAATTGTGAATGCCTGCTTCCGCAAAACGATTGCGCAAGTTGGCAATGATGGTTGTCCTGATGTCCGTAACCAATAATTTTTCAATTTTCAGCAGGTCGTATGCCATGATGGATTTACCACCGCTTGCCGCACAACAATCCCAAACCCGAAGTGCTTTACAATCGACGATGCGCATCAATTCGCCCACCCGTTGCGAGTTTAAATCCTGCACCACATATTCGCTGTTGGGTTCAAGCAACGCTTCAAGTTTGGTGTTGTTTTTAAAAGAAAAGCAGTGGTCATTCACCAAGTTATATTGAACGTTAGCAGCGGATAACTTTTGTTGCACGATAGCTTCCTTCCCTGGTCGTACTCTAATAAATAATTTCGGTTGATACAAATGAGAAAGGGAAAAAGCTTCCAGTTCTATGTCCGAAGAAATTGGTTGGAATGGGAAAATATCTACTACGGAAAACGCAGGGTATCTTTCTTGCACGAGCGCCAAACGTTCCGGAAAATTCTTTCCCTCGGCCGCCTGCCATTCAGGTGGAAACAAGATTACCCACTCGTCGGCTGCAGACAAAAAAAGAACGATTACAATTCGCTGCTCGGCGGAAATCTCCAGCAGCGCATGGCCCAGTCTACAGTAAGAATAGCAAAGATGACTGATGCTTCGCCTGTCCTTAGAACCAAACTTTTTGTCTGCAGCAAAAAATGATTTTAAGAAATGGTGCAGTGGAACTTTGCCATTGTACGCCTCAATAATATTTACCGCGGATTGTAAGTGCCGCTCTGCATATTTCATACAGCCCAAATGTAAGTGAGTAGCCTTTCACGGAGGAGTAGCAAAAACAAAGAGCCGCCATTGCTAGCAGCCCTTTCTGTTTAAATTGAATGGAGATCTAAAGTTCCAATAACGCTTTTACCGGATCTTTGCCAAACAGCAATAGCTCAGGAGTTTCCAGCAATTCTTTCACCCGAACCAGGAAGCTTACGCTTTCACGTCCATCAATAATTCTGTGATCATAACTTAAGGCCAGGTACATCATTGGTTTGATAACAACCTGCCCGTTGATAGCCATTGGACGTTCCTGAATTTTATGCATACCCAATATTGCGCTCTGCGGAATGTTAATGATTGGAGTTGACATTAAGGAACCGAACACGCCACCATTGGTAATGGTAAAAGTTCCACCCTGCATTTCTTCCATTGTCAGCTTGCTGTCCCGCGCTTTGGTAGCCAGTTCCACCACTTTCTTTTCAATTTCGAACATGCTTAGGCTTTCAGCATTTCTAATTACAGGAACAACCAATCCTTTAGGCGATGATACGGCTATTGAAATATCGCAGTAGTCGTGGTAGATGATGCTGTCGGCGTCCAGGTAAGCATTTACTGCAGGCCACTCTTGCAAAGCAAAGCAACAGGCCTTTGTAAAAAAGCTCATGAAACCGAGATTGGTGCCGTGCTTCTCTTTAAACTTGTCTTTGTATTGAGTACGTAGTTCCATTATTCTGCTCATATCCACTTCGTTGAAAGTGGTGAGCATGGCCGTTGTATTTTTTGCTTCAACCAATCGGCGACTAATAGTCTTGCGCAGGTTGCTCATTTTCTCTGCTCTCTCTTCGCGACCAAAGAGCGGCTTACCGGGTGTACGACCAGGATTAGCTAAGGCTTCCAGCACATCATTTTTTAAAATCTTTCCTTGAGATCCGGTAGCATTGATCGTTTTCGGATCAACCTTTTTATCTGCAATTATAGCTGCTGCCACTGGCGACGCTTTTACATCGTTTGCTACGGCCGTGACAGGGGCTTGAACTGCTGCGGGCTGTGCTGATGGCGCTGCTTTAGATTCGGCCTTTGGCGCACTCACCTCGCCTGGAACCGCCACATCGCTGTCGATTGCTGCAACTACATCTCCAATTTTTATTGTGTCGCCTTCGTTGGCTTTTGTAGATAATTTACCGGCCACTTCTGCATTCAATTCAAAGGTGGCTTTTTCACTTTCCATCTCGGCAATCACTTCATCGCGACGAACCAATTCGCCATCTTTCTTTAGCCACTTTAGCAAGGTAACTTCTGAAATAGACTCGCCTATTGTTGGTACTTTAATCTCAATGATACCTTTTCCAACTGCGACAGCAGCAGGTGCTTCGGCTTGCACATCTGCAGCAGCTGGTTGCTGTGGTTGCTGCTGTTTAGGTTCGTCAGCAGGCGGTGCACCGGCAGGTTTTTGTGCGGCATCGTCAATCGTAGCCAGCACGTCGCCAATATTGAGGGTATCGCCTTCCGCTGCTTTCGTCTGTAGAGTGCCTGCTTTTTCAGCGTTCACTTCAAATGTGGCTTTTTCACTCTCCAGTTCTGCAATCACTTCATCACGCTCTACGTAATCCCCGTTATTTTTCGTCCACTTTATTAAGGTCACTTCGTTGATGGACTCTCCTACCGTTGGTACTTTTATCTCAATCATATAGTTTCTTTAATCTGCTGAAATATGCAGTGCTGTACAAGAGTGCGACGCAACAAAAGTAAAATAGTAGTACTTCTGCCCGGCCAATAATTCTATTATATACTGAATGCTGTGTTTATAATTTCAGTTTGTTCTTGTGCATGCACTTTGCTGTAACCAGTGGCAGTTGATGCGCTCGGTTGCCTGCTGATTACGCCGTAATTGATGCCTTTTAAATTCATTTGCAGGTAGCTAGCCGCACCCATGTTGAGCGGCTCCTCCTGCACCCAATACCAGGTTGCTTTGCTATACTTGTTGTACAACTGAAGTAACTGGTTGGAAGGCAATGGATACAACTGCTCGATGCGAATGATAGCGACGTCGGTCTTGTTGTTTTTAAGTTGGTGCTCCGCCAAATCGAAATATATTTTTCCGCTACAGAAAAGCACCTTGGTGACCTTGGCTGCATCGCCTGCATTCGGATCATCCAGTACTTCCTGGAAACTACCGTTTGTAAATGCTTCCATTTTACTGTAAGTACCCGGATGGCGCAGTGTAGCTTTTGGGCTAAATACCACCATTGGTTTTCGGAACGGCCATGCCACCTGCCTGCGCAGCGCATGAAAGAAATTGGCTGAGGTAGTAATGTTGGTGATGACCATATTTAACTCTGCACACATTTGCAAAAAGCGTTCGATTCGTGCACTGCTATGCTCCGGCCCTTGACCTTCGTAGCCATGTGGCAATAAAAGAACAAGGCCACTCATTTGTCTCCACTTGGTTTCGCCTGCGGCGATAAATTGGTCCACAATAGGCTGGGCAGTATTAAAGAAGTCGCCAAACTGCGCTTCCCAAAGCACCAGTGAATGTGGGTTAGCGATGGAATAACCATATTCGAAACCAAGCACCCCGTACTCGCTTAAAAAAGAGTTGTACACCCGAAACCTGCCGGTAGCACCGGGAATATGATTTACACGGTTGTGGCCTTCATCGGTATTCTCGTCGCGGATAACTGCATGCCTGTGGGAGAAGGTGCCGCGGCGAACATCCTGTCCACTCATGCGCACATCGTTGCCGTCGAGCAATACGCTTCCGTATGCTAACAACTCGCCGGTTGCCCAATCAAGCTTTTGCTCGGTTTCAAACAACTTTATTTTGTCTTGCAGAAGTTTGTCTACTTTTTTCAAAGGCTGCATGCCTTCGGGCACTTTCATTAGTGCATCGAAAATAGTTTTGAATTGATCTTTGTTGATCGCTGTGACAGGCGATTTTTCAAAGTCCTGTTCGGTCGCCTGGCGTAAATCCTGCCACCATAATTCTGGCTTCTGAAACTTGTATGGTAAAGGATTTTGCTTGATTTCGTCTAGCCGCTCCTGCAGATCCGCCCAAAACTTTTTCTCCATTTCCTTGGCTAACTCTGCATCGATTGAGCCCTTGGCAATCAGATCATGGCTGTACACCTCACGTGGATTGGCATGTTTGTCAATCAGTGCATACAACTTAGGTTGAGTATACTTTGGATCATCTCCTTCGTTGTGTCCATGCCGGCGATAGCATACCATATCAATAAAAACATCGCTATTGAATTTTTGACGATAGCGTGTAGCTATCTCAATACATTTTACTACTGCTTCAGGATCGTCGCCGTTTACATGAAAGACTGGCGCTTGCACCATGGCAGCAACAGAAGTACAATAATCAGAGGTACGGGCATCATCAAAATCTGTTGTGAAGCCAATTTGATTGTTAATGACAAAGTGCATGGTACCACCGGTATAGTAACCGCGAAGGCCACTCATTTGCAACACTTCGTACACCACACCTTGCCCTGCCACAGAGGCATCGCCGTGGATGAGGACAGGTAATATTTTATCGTAATCACTTCCGTAAATCACATCGGCTTTACTGCGCGCAAAACCCACAACAATTGGATCTACCGCTTCAAGATGAGAAGGATTGGGACACAATTGAAGGTTGACTTTTTTGCCGGAAGGCGTAGTATGCTCTCCCCTAAAACCCATATGATATTTTACATCGCCGCTACCCATCGTGGTATCGGGTAAGGCAGTTCCTTCAAACTCGGTAAATATTTGTTCATAC
The DNA here is from genome assembly GCA_031425015.1 of Segetibacter sp. Classification (GTDB taxonomy): domain Bacteria; phylum Bacteroidota; class Bacteroidia; order Chitinophagales; family Chitinophagaceae; genus Segetibacter. The sequence continues at coordinate 52,883 of JANPIM010000025.1, forward strand.
GTTTTGCCGAGGATGTTGGCAAGAATATTTAATCGTCCGCGGTGCGCCATACCAATTACTACTTCTTCTACTCCCAGGTCTGCAGCCGTATTAATCATTGCATCCAAGGCTGCAATGGTAGTTTCTCCACCCTCCAATGAAAATCTTTTCTGACCAATGTATTTGGTGTGTAAGAATTTTTCGAACATCACTCCCTGGTTCAATTTCTCAAGAATGCCCTTTTTCTGTTCGCTAGATAGTGGCCTATCATATTTCACCTCAATTTCTTCCTGCAGCCAATCGATTTGTTCCTGGTCGTTCAGGCTAGAATATTCAAAACCCACAGCACCGGTATAGCTGCGTTGAAGCTTTGCGATGATATCTTTCAATTTCGCATCCGGCTGCCCAATCAATGTACCCGCGGCAAAAGTTTGCTCCAGGTCAGCTTCAATCAGTCCAAAAAATTTCAGATCGAGGTTTGCACGCCTGTCTTTTCTTTCGCGAATGGGATTTGTTTTAGCCACCAGGTGCCCCTTCTTACGATAAGCTTCAACCAGTTGATAAACGCCAAATTCTTTTGCCACGCCTGCGCCACTGGCTGCACTGGTTGTAGCATTCTCTTTTTTATCAGAAAGTACGGCCGAGCCATTTCCATTTACCCTCGATGTGGCAAAATCAAAGCCTTCGAAAAACTTTTTCAAATCCGGGTCAACACTATCGGGATTGCTTATAAAATCGTTGTACAGGTTTTCTATATAGGCAGGATGAGCGTTTGTGATGTAAGAGAAATCCTTCATGAAGAGAGATATTTGAACGGTATGTAAACCGTTGTGGTATAATTGTGCGCAAATATCGGTGATTGGGTTCAGAAAAAAAGCCACGATTCGAGCTTTTAGCATTCTACTTTTTACAAGGTAATTCTGAAAATTCGAGCCGTAAGATGATACCTGAAAAAAGTGCAAACGAGTTTTTTCTTAATTTCATTTGCGTTTCAATAATGTTTTTCCCTACCTTCGCCGTCCTTAAAAAGAAAATTTAATGGCAAACCATAAAGCAACTAAAAAAGATGTACGCCAGGCAGCGAAGCGCAGAGACCGTAACCGTTACTATGGTAAAACTACACGTAACGCTATCCGCGATTTGAAAGAAGTGAAAGAGGTAACAGCTTACACTGAAAAAATGCCCAACGTAGCGTCAATGATTGATAAGTTGGCTAAGCGTGGTGTTATTCATAAGAACAAAGCGGCCAACCTTAAGCGTAAGTTGGCGAAGCATGTTCCGGCTGCTACTGCATAAGTAGTTTGCGTTCAACGACTTTAGAAACCTGCAGCAATGCAGGTTTTTTGCGTTGGTAAGGGTTTGATGGCTGTCTACATGTTTCTATTGGACGAACGTGGCAGGTTGACTGTAAACCTATTGATATCCGGCACGACTGCTTCATAACTAACAGATGCTTTATGTAAAGAAAGTATGCGTTGAACAATAGATAAACCAAGACCAAAGCCTTTTTTGTTGGTAGAATTATCGCCTCTAAAGAACGGAATAAACAATCGCTGTTGCTCGTCCTTTGTAAGCTGTCGTCCTTTGTTTTCGAACATTATGGTTATGCCTTGTATTTGGGGGTTTATGTAAACGTACACCAGGTTATCTTCAGAGTAGTTACAGGCGTTCCGAATAAGATTTTGAAAAGCAGATTTGATTAAAAGTTCATTCCCCTTAAATAAAAGAGCTTCCTCATTTTCTGGTACTTCGGTAAAATCAACAGAGATGATTGCATTGCGGTAAACGTTTTTTGTGATGTCGATTACTTCATAAATCAATTCGTCTACGCGTATCATTTTCCAGTCATCCAGGTCGGTTAGTGTTTCATATTGAGAAAGGAGTAACAACGAATTGGTAAGAGAGATCATATCCTGCTGATCCTCTTTCAACGAAATTAGTATGGTGCGGTATTGTTCAATAGAAAGCTCCTGGTTTAAAGCAACCTCAGTTTGGGAAAGCATGTTAGCCATAGGTGTTCTTAGCTCATGCGAAGCGTGCTGAACAAACCTTTTCCTTGTCTCAAAAGCTTTCTCCAGGCGATCCAGCATCTCATTAAAGTTTCGGGCAATTTTATTAAGCTCATCATCTTGCTCATTAATAGTCAATCTCTCCGTCAAATTCTGCTCATTAATCCGCTGCATTTGTTGCTTTAGTTTATTAAGCGGCTTGGTTATTTGCCGCACATAAAACCATGCAAGAATTGCAGAGAGAATCAATCCTCCAATAATAGAAAAACTAAGGATGACTGCAAGGTTATTTGCCTTGCTTCTACCATACTGATCATAGGCAGAAATAACCACGAAATGTGGGGTTGGATCTAACCGATGAATAAGAGAAGTTTCCCGGTTACCATCGGGGAAAGAAAAAAATGCCCGGTCTTTGGCTTTGGAAAATTGTTCAGAATATTTTGACTTATCAAAACCCTGGAAACTTGAGTACAGGACTTTGAACGATGAATCAACAATCGTAACCCTTTCGTCAGGCAATGCAGAAAGCAACACGTTTATCCGTTGCATTGCCTCTTGGGGAGAGGCTGACTTATAAAAGAAAATAGAAGACACCTTCTCTGCTTCAGCCTGTTGCCGCTTATAAAACTCTTCAACTCTAAACTCCTCATTTAAAACATAAATGTAAATAGCAGAGATGGTAAGTATTAAAAAGACCGACATGCTGAATAACAGCGCAAAGCGAAATTTGAAACTCATGTGGTTACAATTCCTTTAGGAAATACCCAAAACCAGGCTTCGTATGTATTAGTTTCGTCTCAAAAGGTTTGTCTATTTTATTCCGTAGAAAACTAATGTAAACTTCTATGGTATTTGTGCCTGTGTCGAAGCTAAGGCCCCAAACTTTTTCAAGTATTTCTGCTTTCGAAATCACCTTACCGTTCGATTTTGCCAGAAGTGCAAGCAAAGCAAATTCTTTCGCAGTCAGGTTGACCACCGTTGACCCTTTCATTACAGTTTTATCCAGCAAATCAATCTCCAGGTCACCTACCACTATTTTTTCTGTTACTTCATTGGTAGGGTCAGATCTTTTTAAAAAAACCTTAATGCGTGCAAAGAGTTCATTAAAGTGAAATGGCTTTACGATATAGTCATCGGCACCAAGGTTAAAGGCGTGAATTTTATCACTTATCTCACCGAGTGCCGTTAGCATAATGATAGGCACGTTCTTTTTTGCCTCTCTAAATTCCTTACACAATGCAAGCCCGTTTTTGTAAGGGAGATTAACATCCAACAATACCAAACTGTAGTTGTGTTGCTGAAATAGTTTTTCCGCTATGTTGCCGTCGAAAGCAACATCTGTATGATATCCCTGGCGCGTAAGCTCTTCCTGTATGATCTGTCCGAGCTTTGGCTCATCTTCTGCTAGCAAAATCCTATGGTTGTTTTCCATTACTTTTAATGAAATTATAAGGACAAATTAATGAAAAAAGTTATTGCGATAGCATATATAGTTTTTTCCTCAATACAAATCTTTGCACAACAATTGCAAACTCCGTTTGAAAAATCTGCTGGAACTCAAACAGCCACTTACTTTGAAGCAATCAATTACTACAAAAAGGTTTCAAAAAAAACTTCAGCGATCAGCATAAAAACTTTTGGCGAAACAGATGCAGGCTACCCTTTACACCTTGTTACCTTCTCGCCTGACAAAACTTTTGACCCGGCATTATGGAAGCAAAAAAAGAAGGTCGTTATCTTAATTATCAACGGTATACATGCCGGCGAGCCGGATGGTATTGATGCCAGTATGATGTTAGCGAGGGACTTGGCAACAGGCAAAATAAAAGCTCCTGAAAATGTAGTGATTGCATTCATCCCTATATTAAATATTGGAGGCGCGCTCAACAGAAATAGTTTTTCACGTGTGAACCAGGAAGGACCTGAGCGCTATGGCTTTCGTGGAAATGCGCAGAACCTGAACATCAACCGCGACTTCACGAAAAGCGATACCAAAAATGCCCAGGCATTTGCTGCGATTTTTCATTACATGGAACCGCATATTTTGATGGATAACCATGTAAGCGATGGCGCTGACTACCAGCATACGATGACTTTACTGAGTAGCCAGCACAGCAAATTGGGCGGTCCTGTAGGCGCTTTTCTGCACAATACCTTTGAACCTGCTTTGTACAAAAGCATGGAAGCTAAGAACTGGCCCATGTGCCCCTATGTAAATTTTGAAACGGCCAATCCAGACAAAGGTTGGGTTGCATTTTATGATCCGCCGCGGTATAGTAGTGGCTATGCTGCTTTGTTCAATACCATTGGTTTTGTTCCTGAAACGCATATGCTGAAACCTTTTAAGCAGCGGGTTGCTGCTACGTATAGGCTAATGCAGTCCCTGATTGAAGAAAGCAGTAAGCATGCAGCCACCGTTATCAAAACAAAAAAAGAAGCGACACAACAATTGCTGGGTCAAACAAGTTTTCCTCTTAGCTGGAAAGTAGATAGCAGCCGTAACGACATCATTCAATTTAAAGGATACGCAGCTGCCTATAAACCTAGTGATGTAACAGGTAAGCAACGATTGTATTATGACCGGACCAAACCTTTCGAGAAGGAAGTAAAGTATTTCAACTTCTATCAACCGAATTTTATGGTGACGGCGCCAAGTGCCTATATCATTCCACAAGGCTGGCATAAAGTAATACATCTTTTACAGCTGAATAAAGTGGAGATGAAAAGGCTCGCAAAAGACACTGTGATTAACGTGGAGACTTACAGGATACAGGATTACAAAAGCTACCCACGCCCCTATGAAAGTCATCACAAAAACACCGATATTGTCACTAGCAAAAAAATTGAAAGAATCCAGTTTCTTAAAGGAGATTGGCTGATTGATTGCAACCAACCCGCTAAACGGTACCTGGTAGAAATGCTGGAACCAATGGGTGACGATAGCTTTTTTGCCTGGAATTATTTTGATGCCATTTTGCAGCAACACGAAGGCTATAGTGAATACCGGTGGGAGGATGTGGCAGCCCGCTATGTAGCCGAACACCCGGAGCTTCAAAAGCAATTGGAAGAAAAGAAAAAGGTAGATGAAAAGTTTGCTGCTTCAGCATCTGCCCAACTCAATTTTATTTATAAGAACTCACCGTACTACGAACCTCAACACTTGCGGTACCCTGTATATCGGCTGGTTCGTTGATTGGTTGAACAGAATGGGTCGGTACCACATGGATCATCCTTGCAATGAAAACACAGGCAAATACCACTGCCACACTTAGGTATCCAACAATAGGATAGTGAAGTATTTTTCCATTGGGCGCAATTAGCACAATCATTCCGGCAATTAAGGAAGCCATGCCGGTAAATAGCTGCTGTACGCAACTATTAAAACTCATGAAACTTCCACGTTGTTCCGGCGCTACCACGTTGCTGATAATAGCCTGTGCAGGAATACCTCTTCCACTACTGATGGCAAACCAAATACCGGTAACGCAAAGCACAAAGTAGTACTTAATAGGCGGCATGTTTGTAATAAGGAAAATGGGAATGAGTGATAGAAAGCAGAAGATATAAAACACTTTATGCTTACCATAGTTATCCGCCAATTTGCCAATGATTGGTGAGGCAATAAAGCTTGCGACGCCGCCCACCATATATACAAGGTTTCGCTGCCATTCATTAAACCCAACATTCATTTCCATGTAAGGATTTAAAAATGGAATGATAAGAAAGTGACCCAACATTAAACTACCGCTTAGCAATAATGCCGTTACCTGCTGGCGATTGGTAAGCAAATTTTGTATCATCTTCAATGGCTTTTCTTTGATGTCCCTGGCCCCGGCTAAGTGACCCTTCATAGCGGGTAAAAACTTTGCGACAGCAAATATGACCAGTATGCCCAAACCACCAATCAGTAAGAATGGCGCGTGCCAGCTGAAACGACCGGCAAGAAATAATGAGAAAGGAACACCCACTATTGAAGCCAGTGAGAAAGCTGAAAACAATATACCCATAGCCGAAGCACGACGCTGATAAGAAAAACTATCCGCTACAATACTCAACACTTGCGCACCTATTAATCCTCCAAAAAGACCGGCAACAATGCGTGCACTAAGCAACAAAACATAGTTGGGAGCAATACCACAACAAAGTGTACCAATTACAAAACCGGCGTAACCAAATAACAATACCTTTTTACGATCGAACTGGTCCACGAAAAATGCAGCAGAAAAACCGGACAGCGCTGCTGAGATGCTGTACGATGCCACAACCACGCTAAATTCTTTTGGTGAAATATGGAAGTACGGCATCAGGAAATTACCTAGCGGCATCATCACCATGAAATCGAGTATGTGGGTGAAGTTAATAGAGGCCATCAGCAAGAGTAAAATCCGTTCCTTCCAGGTCATCTCAAAAATTTCGGCAAAGGTCGCGGTAATGTGCAAGCAATCCAACGCAGTAAATGCTAAGCGGCATAAAGGAATCACATTTATACTTCATCCTGACTTATACTTGCAAGCGAAATGAACCATGCATTAGACATAAGAACCGTAGAAGTAACCCGTTATGTAACTCCGCTGCGCGAAGGTGGATCGTTGCCTGCAATTACGGAAGCAGACGATGGTTTTTTATACGTGCTTAAATTTCGTGGAGCCGGACAGGGAGTTAAATCGCTTATTGCTGAACTAATTGGTGGCGAAATAGCAAGAGCATTGGGATTAAAGGTTCCTGAAATTGTTTTTGCCACTTTGGATGAAGCTTTCGGGCGCACTGAGCCTGATGAAGAAATCCAGGATTTACTAAAAGCAAGTGTAGGGTTGAACCTTGCACTTCATTTTCTTTCCGGCGCTATTACATTCGATCCGGTGGTGACGACTATCGATACAACGCTTGCAAGTAAAATTGTTTGGCTGGATAGTTTGCTTACCAATGTTGACCGCACCGCCAGGAACACCAACTTATTGATGTGGCATAAGGAACTTTGGTTGATTGATCACGGTGCCGCTTTGTATTTTCATCATGCTTGGCAAAATGTGCATGAGCAAGGCAAACGCGCCTTTCCACAAATAAAAGATCATGTGTTGCTGCCGTTTGCATCCGAGCTGTATGCTATTGACAAGGAAGCACTTACGCTACTTACTCCAGACCGCATTTCTGCCATCGTTTCGGTTATACCCGATGAATGGTTTTTATCGGAAAGCGAAACCGGCACGCCGGAGGAAAAACGCCGGGTATATGTCAATTTCCTGGTAACCAGACTTGCCCATTCAGAATCATTCGTCAAAGAAGCAATACATGCAAGAGAAGCACTTATTTGAGTATGCAGTGATACGCGTAGTACCTCGCGTAGAACGCGAAGAATTCCTGAATGTAGGAGTGATACTCTACTGCGCTGCTGAACGCTTTTTACAATCGAAATTTACCATTGATGAAGCAAGGCTTACCGCATTGAACGCAGAGCTTGACTTTAAAGAATTGGAGGAAAGGCTTTGCGCATTCGATCATGTTTGTGCGGGCACATCACGCGGCGGATCCATTGGTAAGTTGCCGCTTGCCTCACGTTTTCGCTGGCTGGCTGCGTCGCGTAGCACGGTTGTACAAACTTCTGCCATACACCCTGGGCTATGCACAAATGCAAGTGAAACACTGAATAAGCTGTACGATCAACTGGTGAAATAGGCGATTTCATTTAGACCTATTCATTATCATTTTATTCAAAATATATGCACGAAATAAAATGGGGGATTATTGGTTGTGGAGATGTGACCGAAGTAAAAAGCGGACCTGCTTTTAATCGCGTAGCGCACTCCTCTTTGGTGGCAGTGATGCGCCGTGATGCTGCAAAAGCTAAAGACTATGCTGACCGGCATAAGGTGCCTAGATGGTATAGCAATGCGGATGAACTGATAAATGATGCAGAAGTAAATGCGATTTACATTGCTACTCCCCCGCTTCAGCATGAACAATATGCAATAGCCGCCATGCGTGCCGGTAAGCCTGTGTACGTAGAAAAGCCAATGGCTATTGATAGCACTGCGGCCCAACGAATAGCAGATGTAGCGAAAGAAACCGGAACCATGATTTCAGTAGCACACTACCGGCGTGAACTTCCGCTTTTTAAAAAGGTGAAAGCAATTATTGACAGCGGCATATTAGGCGACATTCGTTTTGTGAACCTACAAATGTTACAGCCCCACAATGCGCCTTTGATTACCCAAACAACAGACAACTGGCGGGTCAATCCCACGGTTTCAGGCGGCGGCTTATTTCATGATTTGGCACCTCATCAAATTGACCTGATGTATCATTTTTTTGGACCGCTGCGTAAGGGTGTTGGCATAGCTATAAACCAGGCAAACTTTTATGCTGCAGACGATATTGTGCAAGGAAGTTTGTTGTTCGAAAACAATGTTCTTTTTTCTGGTCTTTGGTGCTTTACTGTTCCCAAACAAGAAACAAAAGACTTGTGTGAAATTGTAGGTTCGTTGGGTAAAATGAGCTTCAGCATTTTTAGACACGACACGCTTCAGGTAGATATTGAGGGTGAAAAAGAGGTATATACATTTGAGATACCGCAGCACATACAACAACCCATGATTGAAAAGGTAGTGCAGTTTTTAAGAGGAAAAAATAAGAACCCCTGTACAGCCAGTGAGGGTGTAGCTGTAATGCAGTGGATGGAATTGCTTACCGGAAAATAGTTTTTTGTTGGGTGGCATCATTACTGCCTCAGAAAAGAAAAATTGATCAGTTATGCAAAATGCAGTTTACTCCATTCGTCCTTATCGCTGGCAGAATATGTGGGTGTTTGATGATGAACGGGTAGGATTGGTAAAGGAACCTTTTGTAATGGGTATTCCCGAAATGATCAACAACGCCGTCGCGCATCTTGCTACGCCTGAATTGGGGTTTACGCTATTGTTCAATAATACGGGGCTTCCTACGGCGGATGTGATATTGCACAAATTGAATCCTGATTCAGGCGGTACATGGTATAAGCAAGAAGGCACTGAAATGAAAGGCTGGCTTTGTCCTGCGCTGTTCAAATATTATCCTGATGCTCCTGAGAAACTCTATATAAAAATTATGGCGTAATCAGCCCACTACCTTTGGCGCAGTGTTGCTTTCTCCGAAGCGAGATATTTATTCACCAGTTCGTCTGTCTTTTGTTTCACATCAGTTAAAATTTCCTGCTTGTCTTCGGCACTAAGCCTACTGTATAAAAGGTAACCAATTGCTGCAACGGCCGCTAGTACTATTGTGCTTCTATTATGTATCATGATTTTATTTTTAAGTGTTGAATATTTTTAAGAAGTGCATGCAGATGTGCCTAACCTAAATTACCTGTTTGGATGCACTCACTACAATAATCTCTATAAATTTAGTGCCGCGATGTGGTAGTTCATTGTGGATTTGTCACTGGTAAATAAAGTGTATAGAAAGGGTATCCGTACTTTATCAGAGAGAAAATTTTACAGACAATATCTTTGACGCAACACTTAATAACCGCACAAAATGTCACCAATGAGAATACTAGCTTTTAGCAGCTCAAGGGTAGCCAACGGCGAATACCTCGAAGAAGTAGTGCCAGAAGTAACCCGGTTTTTAGGAAATGAACCAAAGCGGATTGTTTTCATTCCTTTTGCTTCGGTTGATAGTTATGATGATTACCTGTTGAAGGTGACTACAGCATTCAAAAACACGAACTATGTGTTTGACGTGGCGGGAGAAGTAAATGCAGGCGGGCTGATAGAATTGGCTGATGTAATTATGGTGGGCGGCGGAAATACGTTCAAACTTTTACACGATCTGTACAAGTCAGATGTATTTCAAATCATACAAAACAAGGTGAACAATGGCACCCCATATATTGGGTGGAGTGCAGGTTCAAATCTTACGGGGTTAACCATTTCTACAACGAATGACATGCCTATTGTAGAACCAAAAAGTTTCAAAGCATTTTCATTTTTACCTTTTCAGCTGAATCCTCACTACCTGAACGAAGTAGTTGTTGGTCACAATGGCGAAACACGCGATCAACGTCTAACCGAATTTTTAAAGGTGAACCCAACCGTAACTGTGATTGGAATTCCGGAAGGAAGTTGGTTGCTGCGTGAAGGGGAAAGATTAGAATACCTGGGCATAAAAGAAGGAGTTCTGTTTACAAACGAAAATGGAGCAGTAGTAAAAAAATCATTGCTTGTTAATTCTGATGTGTCCCATTTTTTGCGATAGTTGATTTTCTAAAAATCATTGCCCGGGATGGTAAACCCTTTCCTTGTTTTTTTGAATGTCCTCTTTGTAGAAAAGCACGTCTTTGAATTTGCCTTCGGCAAACATGATCGCCTGATCATTAAAGTGTTTGGAAGAAGGATCAAAAGACTGCCCTCCGGTGATAAGAGATTTGGCGCGAACGCGCTTTCCAAATTCCACTGCCGCTATAAAGCTGTTACCCGAGGTTCCATATCGACGCTTCGTATCAATCCGGTTTACTTCGTAAGAAGGAAGGGAGCCGAATAAAGATGAAGCAAGGGGAACCGGTATACTCTTGCCATTGTCGTCGAAAGATTCCTCTAGATGGTCACTTGCTCTTTGGTAGCGGTTTAATTCACCCCACGGCACTTGCCATCTTCCATGTTGATTTTGCAATACAAGCAGTGCATCTCTTAGTAACTTCAACAGCACAGTGGGCGATGATTGCTGCGCATACAAGCTCAACATCTTTACCTGGTTTTCTGCTGCGCCTTGTGGCGGTGGTTGAGTATAGATTAAACGGTATGCCCACTCGGTAGCTATGGTGGTTGGTACGGATTCGGAAGAAGAATTTTTATCCCAGCCAGCAAGAATTTTTATTGGCTCCGCCAAAAATTGTTTTAGGGGATTACTGTTTGGCAGATTGATATATGCACTAATTAATGGAGGCAGCATCGAATCAAAAGCAGAAAGATAGCGGCTATACCCTGTAGCCGTCACTTGCTCAAGCGTGAATTTATTGTTGTTAGACAGTAAGTTCATCAAGTGCAGCGACCTGAAGTTCTCTTGCTCAGGCGCCATGTAGGCGGGATATACTTTTGCGATTCCAGCACTATTTCCTGCAGCAGTGTAAGGTGATGAATTGCAGTTCTGCAACCAACCTATCGCAGGGTTTTCAAAATGGATAATCTCATCAATGGAATGTGTTCCTTTCCAATCCGTAGCGGAGGTACTGCCGTCTACCGGCTGCGACCAATCATAACTGGCATTCCTGGTTGGGATGAAGTTGCCATGCCAATAAGCAATGTTGCCGCTATCGTCTGCATACATAGTATTGTTTGCATTATTTCCACGCAGCGATAATGCCGCTTTGAATTCCACCATGTTTTTCGCCTTCGTTCTCTGCCACGATTGCACTAAACCATTAAGCGAACGATTGGTTTCCTTTACACTTAGCCACTTGCCATTTCTAATGCCCATTACAGGACCATGCTGTGTTCTGTATGTTATAACCACATTTTTACTGTCCGCTCCTATCGCCTTTGTACGCAACTGAATTTTTCGAATTTCCAAAGGCAAACGCTTGCCATCATAATCATACACCAGTGAATTTTCATCGCCCGTAATCTTCTCTTCGTACACATCTACTGCATCTGCTTCGCTTGCCGTATGCGCCCACCCGCAATGGTCATTGAAACCCTGGAAAACAAAGAACTGTCCCCATGTTACCGCACCGTATGCATTCAACCCTTCTTCACTCACCATATGCAATTCAGTGCGATAATAAAATGGTGTATGCGGATTGATATAAAGCATTGCCGCATTGCCCGCCGACCTGGAAGGCGCAATCGCAAAAGCATTTGATCCTTCAAAGTTTACATTGTTGCGTAAATGATTGTTAGTTTCAACTTTACTGGTAGTTTCAATGTGACTTCCGTATAAACTTTCGATCTCTTTTTCGCTGATACCACCCGTGCGGCTATGGGTTATTCCGCCATCCGTAAACAGCAGCGGATACCAGGGTTGAAAACGAGTTATCAACGCGGGTTTTACATTAGGATTTTTATAGAGATAGTAATTGATGCCTGCGGCAAATGAATTACACAACTGCTTTAACCACGTAGGACTATTGTTGTAATCTTTAATGGCCGCCGTAGTATCATAGAGCAGCTGCATTCGTAGATCGTCGTAAATGCTATTGTTTTCATTTACTTCAGCCGTTCTGCCGAGCATCATAATATAATTCGCTTCTACTCTCGCAAAGTTGTCTTCACACTGCGCGTACATCACACCAAATACTGCGTCAGCATCTGTCTTGCCATAAACATGCGGAACGCCCCAGTTGTCTCTAATTATGGTTACCCGCGAAGCCTGGACTTCGTACCTCCGTATTTCCTCCTTTGGCAAACCACCTTTGCATGCCGAGCTTGCCAAAACAGACAGTAGTAAAATGAATTGAAACAGTGGTATGGAGAATTTCATGCAACAATATAAAAAATTCGCTGTATCATTTAAGATGCAATGCTTAAAGCGCATCCACAAGGATAGTTAATCTATATTTCCGTTCGTTGTAAACCCCAACCGCTTTTACATCGTCATTTGTTCTTTCTTCACTCAGCTAAATAACCTGCCTTTACCTTTATAAAAAATTATCATTTGTGGATTTACATTACTGGTCTCATAACCTTCCATTCACACACCCCTTTACCATTTCAACTGGTACAAAAACGCACCAGCCATCTTTGGTTGTTGCGTTGCAATTGGGTTCTTTTATAGGGTTTGGAGAAGCTCCGGCTATCACCTATTACAACATTACCGTAGCGCAAATGATTGCTGATCTGGAAGCAAAAAAGAAGTACGTTGAGAAGTTTGCCTTCACCGATCCTGAGCGCTACTGGCACTATCTACATCACCTGTTCCCAAACAACCCCTTTCTTGTTTGCGCATTGGATATGGCCGGTTGGGACTTATGGGGTAAAATGAAACGAATGCCACTCTACCAATTATGGGAAACGGTCTATGATGATACAGCTCCCCTCACTGATTTTACGATCGGCATAGATAGTGTTGAAAAAATGGTAGAGAAGATGAAAGAAAAGCCATGGCCCATCTATAAAATAAAAGTGGGAACAGAAAACGACATTGAAACGATTGAAGCTTTGCGGCAAGAAACCTCTGCAATTATTCGTGTAGATGCCAATGCGGGTTGGACGACCGAGGAGGCGCTCATCAAAATTCCAAAACTCAAGCAGTTAGGTGTTGAGTTTGTCGAGCAGCCATTGAAGAAGGATAATTGGGAAGGCATGAAACAATTGTATGCACAAAGTGCGCTACCCTTAATAGCTGACGAGAGTTGTGTGTTGGAGCAAGACGTAGAAAAATGCAAAGACCATTTTCATGGCATAAATATAAAACTCACCAAGTGCAGTGGCATAACACCGGCAAAGCGAATGATAAAGAGTGCACGGGCATTGGGCTTACAAGTGATGATGGGTTCAATGAATGAAAGCACCATTGGATCTTCAGCCATTACACAATTTATACCTCAGCTGGACTATGTAGATGTAGATGGACCATTGCTGTTGGCTGGCGATCTAGCCACCGGGCTATCTTTCGAAAATGGCGTTGTTCGGCCGGGGTCGGCGCCGGGCTTAGGTCTTACCTCCATCACATTTTGACGTAAAGAATTATTTACATATTTTAGAGCTAATTCCTGATATGGGAAACCATTTCCGACAAGGGGAAGAATTGTAACCTGGCAATACCATTTTTTAATTGATTATCAATAGTTTAACTTTTGGCATCAATATAGTATTTAGGCTGGAGCAATAAAAACTAACACATATTTTATGAATGAAACCTTTACACTTACTGAAAATCGTCTTTTAGAAAATTGCATCGCAGGAAATCGTAAAAGCCAAAAAGAGCTTTACGAATTATACGCTCCAAAAATGTTCTCTGTTTGTCTTCGCTACTCCAAAAACCAAATGGATGCTGAAGATATTTTGCAAGACGGATTTGTAAAATTATTCAACAACCTGCATCGCTTTCGTGGCGAAGGATCCTTTGACGGTTGGGTTAGAAGAATTTTTGTAAACACGGCCATCGAACATATTCGCCGCAAGAATTTGAACACAACTGTAGGAGAAGGTCTTGAAAATACTGTAGTAGACAAACAGAGTAGCGCCCTGGACAGCCTTTTTGAAAAGGATCTTATCAAAACCGCTAATACCCTGAGCGATGGGTACAGAACGGTGTTTAACTTGTACGCAATTGAAGGATACTCTCACAAAGAAATTGCTGCGCAATTAGGAATTACTGAAAGCACCAGCAAGTCTCAATTCTCTCGGGCCAAAGCAATTTTGAGAACCATGCTTCAACATAAGCATGACCGTAGAAGCGTTCAAATGTCGGCCGCTAATTAATTTTTTAATCATACAAGTAACTTTAATAACGAGGCTTTCCTGCAGGAGAGCCTCTTTTTTTTACACTTACCTCATACGCAATCAGAATAAATACACACATTACATAACGGTGTACATATCTGCTATTTGTTATTATCAGTAATAGTCAACACATCATCATTGCTGGCAATTATACAACTGCTGATCAAGTTTACACTCCCAACTATTGCTTCCTGCTGCATCAATCTTTTTTTGTTACTTGCTAAAAAAAGTGATGAAGGGAAGTATATTTATCGTGTTGATGTTTGTCGCAAATTTTGCTCTGACGCAAACAACGGGTATTGTTTATTTTAATTTCAAAAGTGTACAGTTAAGACAAGAAGCCAAGGTTGAATTGAACAGAATTGCTTCTGGAAAAAATATTACTGCTCTTGGAATTTTTGGTCATACTGACCAGGTAGGTACCGAAACTTACAACGAGTGGCTATCGCTGCAAAGAGCGCGTGTGGTTCGTGATTATTTGTTGTCACGAGGCTTTTCGCCGGCCAACATTAGTGTTGTTTTAGGCTTTGGCACATCGCGCCTTATCAGTAACAATGTAGATGAACTTTCGCGCCAGCAAAACCGTAGGGTAGTTTTGATGAATGCCTACAAACCAACACGTATTGATCTTGACATAGCTGCACAGCAGGCATTACTCACAAAGCCTGTAGAAGCAAAAGATGTAGCAGCAAACAATCAACCTAAAAAGGAAATTGAAAATCCGAACACACCTCTGCCAGTGCAGCCAGCCAAAGCAGAACCTCCGGTAAAAAGGGAACAACCAGTTGTTCGGCAGCAAAAGAACGAGAAGTTGGTTGAAGACATTCAAGATAAATCTGTGAGAGCCGGTGAGCACATTGTATTGCGCAACATTAATTTCCACCCAGGTAAAAATTTGTTTTTGGAAAACGCTTACCCCGCGCTGCAAGACTTGCTGGAAGCGATGCAAAAGATTAAAACACTGCAGGTAGAAATACAAGGCCATGTATGCTGCACCGAAGATGAGGGCGATGCATTGGATGTACTAACAGGGGTACTCAATCTATCTGTTACCAGGGCAAAAGCTGTTCATGATTACCTGGTGCAGAAAGGAATTGAACAATCAAGGATAAGCTTTAAAGGATTGGCCCATCAATATCCATTGGTTGCAATAGAAAGCACGGAAGAAGACCGCATTGCTAATCGACGTGTAGAAATTAAGATCATAAAAAAGTGAGTTGAAAGTTTTCAGCAATGCTTTGAAATGCTATGTTTTCCTTTGTAGTTTCCAATGATTAAAATGGAGCCAAAAATTCTGATGAGGTAAATCCTTGCTTCACCATTTTAAATATTTTTTGCTGATCAGCACGGGATGAGAGTTGAATAGCCTCATCAATAGATACCCAACAAAGTTTTCTATGCTCAGTAGGTGTAGTGCTGCCTGTGTAGCTCATCAAAAAAAAAGAGGTTTTAATTGGAGTAATAAAATTTTTGAAACCATTCGCAATGCCGATATGATGTTGAATTTTTCCCTTGATCCCTGCTTCTTCCTGCACTTCTCTCAGGGCAGTAGCTTCATACTGCTCATCAACTTCCACGCGACCTTTAGGGATTACCCACCTCAACTCGTTTCTTTTGGCCGTAACCAGTAAATAAAACTTCTTATTTTTTTCAATTCTAAACACTACCCCACCCGCATGAGTAACGGTGGATGCTTTTGCAAACAGCCGCCATACACACAGCAGAAAAAAAAACGCAACAAAAATTAGAAAGAAGTAAGTAAGCTGCATATTGATGGTACACTAACAGAATGCCAGCATACTAAAGTCATTCAATAATTGAAATGAGTTAATAAATTGACATGACAGCCCCTCCTCTCTTTTTTACCACGTAGAGCTTTTTGTTCTCCATGAAGTCAGGAGCCGTATTTGTTTTACGCAGTTTTACGGGTTGAATATCGAAGTTGTTGAAGAGCGTGAAATCTTTATCAGATAAATTGGCTGCAAGCTTTTGCCCGTGCTTCGCCAGCAGTTTGGTAAAGTGAAAAGTAGTTTCAAATCCTTTGAATACCATGTCGCTTGGACGGCTGCTGTACTTGGATTTATACGTACTTACAATTTCCGAGTTCAATATTTGATTGGAGGAATAACTAAATGGAGTAGTGTAAATCAGCTCCACGTTTTTGTAATTCCTACTGCTAAATTCTTTGATCGCATCCCACGTAGGCATGCCGATGGCAGTAACATTGTAAACGCTTTTGGTGGCCAATGCCTTCACCACTTTTACTCCAAAACTTTCCAGCGGCGACGCTACAAAGACAACGTTTGTTTTTGTACTGTCCAGGTACCTGGTTATATCTGTTGCAGCAAATTCTTCATTCACATTGATCCACTTAATCTTTAAGGGTATCCTTGTGTTCGAACTGTTTAATTCGGTGATGGTATTCTTAATATAATCTTCTGTTGCACCTGGCTTTTTAATTGCAATCACTTCACTGGCGGAATAATTGCGGCGCATGTAGCTGTACAGTCCTTCTATATGTGTACCGAAAGAAGAATTTAGTAAAACAAAATTTGGGTTTTGGGTGATGCCGACATAATTGGGATACGTAGCAGAAATAAAAGGGATGCCTTTTCGCAATGCCTGGTTTGCAAAAAATTTAAGTTCTGACGGAGATGTGATTGCGGCAATCATCAGCCCTACACCTTGCAATGCGGTGTCTCTAAACAAACGATCTAGACCCATGGCATCTTGCTTAGAATCATAAATACTGAGCTCTGCATTCAACCCTTCATTGCGTAAGCTATCTATTGCCAGCATGATGCCATTATAAAATTCAAGGCCGGGTAAAATGCCTTTGGGCAGGTTAGACTTGCCTAACTTATAATCCGCTCCATCGAAAGCATCCGAAAGATACATGGGTGTAAATATGGCAACCTTTACCGGCGTACTTAAACTTGCATTGCTATAACCTGTTTGCGCCGAAGAAAACAACACCGGTGCAAAGGCAACAACAAACAATAGAAATGACCTATAAAATTTCATTATGGTATCGATTTTCAGATGGAGCGTTTAAAACAAAATTGGTGCCTATTCCCACTCAATGGTTGCCGGTGGCTTGCTGCTGATGTCATATACTACCCTGTTAATACCACGCACATTGTTAATGATTTCGTTGGAGATATGGGCCAGGAATTCATAAGGCAAATGCGCCCAATCGGCGGTCATTCCATCTACAGATGTAACAGCGCGTAAGGCCAGCGTATGCTCATAAGTACGCTCGTCGCCCATAACGCCAACACTTTTAACAGGCAGTAGTATTGAACCAGCCTGCCAGATGGATGCGTATAGATTATGCTCCTTCAATCCGCGAACATAAATATCGTCGGCTTCCTGCAGCATTTTAACCTTCTCTTCTGTTATTTCACCCAATATACGAATGGCAAGGCCCGGGCCGGGAAAAGGATGGCGGAATACCTGGTCGTGTGGAATTTCTAGTTCAAGACCCACCTTTCTTACTTCGTCTTTAAATAAATATTTGAGCGGCTCTACCAGCTTCAGGTGCATTTTCTCTGGCAGACCGCCAACATTGTGGTGCGATTTAATAGTAGCTGAAGGACCATGTACACTGATGCTTTCAATTACATCAGGATAGATAGTGCCCTGCCCTAAAAAACCAATGTTGGTTAGTGCAGTAGCCTCTTCCTGAAAAACATCTATAAACAACCCACCAATTATTTTTCTTTTTTGCTCAGGGTCTGATTTGCCGTGCAGTGCATCGTAAAAAAGTTGCTTGCGATCTACCCCTTTTACATTCAGTCCAATTTCTTTATAAGTGGCAAGTACTTGCTCAAATTCATTTTTGCGCAGCACACCGTTGTCTACAAAAATTCCATGTAACCGATCGCCAATAGCGCGACTTATAAGTGTTGCAGCAACGGTGCTGTCCACGCCACCGCTTAGTGCCATTACTACTTGTCCATCGCCAACCTGCTCACGAATGTCTTCAATAGTTTGCTGCACAAAGCCGGCTGGAGTCCAGTCTTGTTTGCAACCGCAAATATTTACCAGGAAATTATAAATGATCTTTTTCCCTTCCAGTGAGTGATAGACCTCCGGGTGAAATTGGAGCGCATGCAAAGGATGCTGTTCTGTGCCTTTCTTTCTGAAAGCTGCCACAGGAATGCTTTCGGTGGTAGCAAGAATTTCAAACTCAACCGGCAACTGCAAAATGGAATCGCCATGGCTCATCCAAACCTGGCTGTGCAATGACACACCTTCCAACAACTTGTCTTCTTTTTCAATTTTCATATGTGCGCGGCCATACTCACGCTTGTTGCTTTTCTCCACTTTGCCGCCATAAATTTTGGCGGTCAATTGGGCACCGTAGCACACGCCCAGTATAGGAAGCTTTTCGTTCAAAGCTTTTACATCTACCAGTGGCGCCTTTTCGTCGTTAACTGAAAAAGGGGAGCCGCTTAAGATGATGCCCTTCAGGTTTTCATCGAGCACTACTGGCTTATTGTAGGGGATGATTTCGCAAAACACATTTGCTTCGCGAACTGCTCTTGCTATTAATTGCGTGTATTGACTTCCGAAGTCAAGTATTAATATTTTCTCGCTCATGCTGGTGACTGATAGGGGGCTTTAAGGAATCGTGCGAAGGTAATAGAATTCTTTTGGTGGTAGGCGTGGGACACACTTCACCAAGTATTTGCTTACGGTGCGGGAAGACACGCAATAAGGCAACGGGTGAATACGGGCACTGCCGATGAACGTAATGCGACGCAACGATGATGGGCTGAGTTGCTATGCCCGGTCTCCAATAAATACTACTCGTTTGCTCCTGTAAACAAACGGTATTATGAAAATTGTTGAAGGATACTCGTGTTTGTGATTATTTATGCTAATTTTTGCGCATCAAAAACTACTGACGATGAAAAATTTATGCCCCTTTTTTCTAGCACTAACGATGTTGCTTTTGCTAACGGCGTGCTTCAATACGGGTAGGCGGGTAAAGGGGAATGGACGCGTAGAAACGCAAACGCGAAATATTGGTGAACTCAAAATTATTAAAGTGCTGGGATCGATGGATGTGCAAGTTTCACCTGGTGAACCTTCGGTGCGGGTAGAAGCGGATGGCAATATCCTTCCCCTGATAATTACCGAAGTGAATGAGGGCGCACTTGTGATTCGTACAGAGGAGAATACAATGATCAGCACAGAAAATGATATAAAAGTGTATGTAACTACACCGCTACTAACGGGCGTAACGGTGGCGGGTAGCGGCAATGTAATGGCGAAAGGAGATTTTGATAATGGTGAAAAAATGAAATTTAAGATAGCCGGCAGCGGCAACATAAATATGGATGTGAATGCGCCCCGCGTGGAGGCTGACATTGCTGCCAGCGGAGATTTGCAACTGGGCGGGAAAACCCGGGACCTGGAAGTAAATATTGGTGGAAGCGGCAACTTTGAAGGCACTGATTTGAAAGCCGAAAACGCTAAAGTGAAGATTGCAGGCTCGGGCGATGTGTTCTTGTTTGCGGATGTAAAACTTGATGCAAAGATTGTAGGAAGTGGCAATGTGAAATATAAAGGAAATGCGGTAGTTAGCAAATCCATCATGGGCAGCGGCAGCATTTCGAAACTACCTTAACAATGAAGGGCGATGTAAAAAAACTCAGTATTGGTGTGTTGGTGGAAGTAGTTTCAGTGTCCGGCTTGTGAGCCTATAAACTTTAATGAAATAAATGCATTTTGGATTTGATAAGAAGTACTTCCTTTTGTTTGTATTGCTTTTTGTTTTAGAAATATTGATTGCACTATTCCTGACGGATGGATTCATACGCCCGTATGCCGGCGATTTTTTGGTGGTAATCATGCTCTACTGTTTGGTAAAGACTTTCTTTAAGACACCTTTGATACCTACCGCACTTGCAGTTTTATTGTTTGCTTATTTAGTAGAAGCCCTGCAATATGTAAAGCTGGTAAAATTATTAGGATGGCAGCATTCTACACTGGCAAATGTTGTGTTGGGCAACTCATTTTCGTGGCAGGATATACTTGCTTACACGCTCGGCATACTACTGGTGATTTGGGTGGAGCAAACCATTAATCGCAAAAGAGCTGAACAAACAAACACCCTTTGAAATTCTTCGAGATGGGTACGGGTCGATGAAAAAATTACTAACAGGTTACATCACTTTTAGTCGATCCAATCTGCTACAAATAAATTGGTATCCCGCGTGCCGCCATTGTTTCTGTTGCTGGAGAATAATATCTTCTTACCATCGGGGCTAAACATAGGAAAGGCATCAAAGCCTTTATCGCGACTGATCTTTTCTAATTGGCTTCCGTCAGGATTTACAAGGTACATGTTGAAAGGAAATCCTCTCTTATACTCATGGTTGCTGCAAAAGATGATGCGCTTACTATTGGGAGTAAAGTTGGGTGCCCAGTTGGCCTGTTTTAGGTTGGTTACCTGCTGGGCATTGCTACCATCTGCATTGGCCACATACACTTCCATATTGGTGGGAGCCACCATGCCTTGTGCTAAAAGATCTTTGTATTCTTTCACCTCCTGTGCGGTTTTTGGTCGGCTTGCGCGCCAAACAATTTTCTTTCCGTCGGGGCTAAACCATGCACCACCATCATAGCCCAGCACCGAAGTAATTTGTTTTTCTTTACCTGATTTCAGATCCATGATGTACAGCTCAAGATCGCCACTTTTATCGCTGCAGTACAGCATTTTCCGGCCATCGGGCGACAGGGTTGCTTCGGCATCATAGCCTTTTGCAGAAGTTAGCCGCTTTACTATTTTGCCGTCGAGTGTGGCCATAAAGATGTCGTAGCTATCGTATAGTGGCCAAATGTATTTGTTACCATATTTGCTCCTATCTGGTACTGGTGGGCAGCTATCCGCTCCAAGGTGAGTGGATGCATAAATAACGTGTTTGCCATCGGGCAAAAAGAAACCGCAGGTAGTTCTTCCTTTTCCAGAACTCACCATTTTATAGGTAAATTTTTCGGCTGCGCTTGTGGGTATTTTACCAATAAACATTTGGTCGCAGTTCACTCCTTCCTTTACGTTGGTGCGTTGAAAAATAACCGACTTACCATCATAACTCCAATACGCTTCGGCATTATCGCCACCAAAGGTTAGCTGCCTGATGTTTGCAAAATGCTTTTCATCAGCATAATGCATGCTATCTGCCACAACCGGCTGAGCATCGGCCATCACACCGACTAACATGATAACGTTGCCAATGATGAGCTGGAGTTTAAAACCTTTCATGCTGTAAAATTTTTGCAAATGTAAACGCGCAACGAGTGTGTATTGTCAGCTTTTGGTAATGATTGACCAATTACACTTTACATTTGCCGCATGAAGCCGTGGCTAATTATTTTGCTGACAACCTCATTGATTTACAGCTGTAAGGAAGAAAAAACTTCAGAAACAAGCACTACAAACACTGCCCAGAAAGCGTTGGTAGAATCGCTGACTTTGCAGGTGCAACAGCACCCTGATAGTTCGCCTGTTCGAATGCTGTTGGTAAACGCATTAGACAGTATGGGCAACTTCGCTGCAGCGCTTGCGCAAGTAGATAGCATGATTTATAGAGACAGCCTGAACAATGGACTTTGGTTTGCCAAAGGCCAATTGCAGGAAAGCCTGAAAGACACCACTGCTGCTATCCGTAGCTACGAAAATGCTGTGTCCATTTATCCTTCGGTTCAGTCGCAACTTAGTCTTGCAAACCTGTACGCTGAAAAAGGAGACAAGCGCAGTTTAGCTATTTGCCAGTCTGTAGGCAGGCTTGGATTAGAGCGAGAAACAGTGGCGCATTGCGATTTCATAGCCGGCGTTTACCATGCACGTACCGGCCAGCCGCAGAAAGCAGTTCCTTTTTTTGACCGATGCATCAATAACAACTACACCTATATGGAAGCGTATATGGAGAAGGGATTTATTTATTTTGAACAAAAGAATTACACCCAAGCACTGCAGGTTTTTGATAAAGCGATCACCGTAAACAATCAATATGCTGACGCCTATTATTGGAAAGCAAAAACAAATGAGGCTGCTGGGAATAAAACGGAAGCCATCACCGACTATCAACGTGCATTGGGTTTTGATAAGAATTTACAAGAAGCACGAGTGGCGTTGGAGAGGTTGGGGAGTTAGTGGTTGGTTGATGGGTTGAACATTTGATTGGTTGATCAGTAATCGGAGACAAATGATTAGTTCGTGTTTACTTAATGACCTATTGACCAAATGACTTAATGTCCTTTTTACTTTTTATTTTTTACTTTTTACTTTTTACTTTTTCCAACATGCCCATCATCGCCCCTTCATTACTTGCTTCAAATTTTTTACAACTACAACAGGAATGTGATATGCTGAACAGTAGTGAGGCTGACTGGTTTCACCTGGATGTAATGGACGGCCGTTTTGTACCCAACATTAGCTTTGGATTGCCTGTGATTGAACAAATAAGAAAAGCTACTACAAAAGTTTGCGACGTTCACCTGATGATACTGGAGCCGGGTAATTATGCGGAGGCATTTAAAAATGCAGGTGCCGATATTTTATCCGTTCACATTGAAGTTTGCCCGCATTTGCACCGCAACATTCAGCAGATAAAAGGATTGGGGATGAAGGCTGGCGTGGCTATTAACCCACATACGCCGATAGCTTTTTTGGCGGATGTCATCCATGATATTGACCTTGTGTGTATGATGAGTGTGAACCCCGGATTTGGAGGTCAGAAGTTTATTGAACATACCTACGCACGCATTAGGCAATTAAGAAAAATGATTGATGAAAGGGGATTACAAGTGCATATAGAAATTGATGGCGGAGTGACGCTTGAAAATGCTCCGGAGATATTGGCTGCTGGTGCTGATGTTTTGGTTGCAGGTAATACAGTATTTAAGTCGGCAAACCCAACTGAGACCATTGCTAAGTTGAAGCAATTGTGAGCAAATTTTTCGGAATTAATATTAACAACATTTGAATTGGCTGGGGGCATCTAACATTTCGGACAAGCAAACTCATTTTCCAGGTCAATTACAGTTACTACGCTCAGGTGCTTCTGCTTTGGTGCAAATATGATTCGTACACGTTGACGATCACTAGTCACACCTTCTACAGCGTACGTTGGTCCTTGCGGGTTATCTAATTCGCTTTTGTTGTAGTTAATCTTTCCTTCTAACAAAATTTCCTGCACTTCCTTCTGCGTAATTTTTCTACAAGCCATTCTACACCTGGCGTGTTTAGTAAAAAATAACTCCTGGCTGCGATCAAGCCCTGCCGAAGCATTTGAATTGGTGGTGGGATTATTCCGTTGCCTGGGCTCCCTCGTGTTAACAGTTGTATTTTCCCTGCCACTTTCACTCTTTGTGGCCTGGCACCTTCTAATGGCAATTGTTAGTACGGCCAGTAGCGCAAAAACAAGAATGGGTAGTATTTTCTTAAAATTCATAACCGGAAGTTAAAACGCAGAGGTTAAATTATAAAATACTAATGGCTAAGTTGCGCAGTGTTCGTGTGCAAAAAGCAAATGCTGCAAGTCAGTTATATTTGCGCTCCTTATGGAACAGACAAAATCAGTAGCCTTTCATACACTTGGTTGTAAGCTCAATTACTCCGAAACTTCTACCCTAACGCGCTTGTTAGAAAATGAAGGTTTTGTAAAGAAAGAGTTCACGGACAAGGCAGACGTGTATGTAATCAACACCTGTTCGGTTACAGATAATGCAGATAAAGAATGCAGGATGTTGGTACGTCGCATACAACGACGGGCACCCGAGAGCATGGTGGTCATTACCGGGTGCTATGCCCAATTAAAGCCAGAGGAAATTGCAAGTATTGATGGAGTAGATCTTGTGCTTGGTGCCGCTGAAAAATTCAACATTGCTCAGCATTTAAAAGAGCTTACAAAAGGAGACAGTACAAAAATATGCAGCTGCGACATTGGCGATGTTTCAGGCTTTATTTCCTCATGGTCGGTGAACGACAGAACAAGAACCTTCTTGAAAGTGCAGGATGGTTGTGATTATAACTGCTCATTTTGCACAATACCGATGGCCCGTGGCAAAAGCCGAAGCGATACTGTGACGAACGTGGTAAAGAATGTACAACAATTAGCAGGGACAGGCGTTAAGGAGATAGTACTAACGGGTATAAACCTGGGGGATTTTGGAAAAAGTGAAGACGGCACCAAGACAAATGAAGCGAGTTTTTTTGAGTTGATACAGGAATTGGATAAGATTGATTCCATCAGTCGTTTCCGTATATCGTCGATTGAGCCTAACCTGCTTACCAACGATATAATTGAATTTGTAGCAAAAAGCAGGAGCTTCATGCCACACTTCCATATACCGCTTCAGAGTGGCAGCAATGTCATTTTGGGTTTAATGAGACGGCGTTACAAATGTGAACTATATGCAGAAAGAGTTGCACACATTAAGTCGCTTATGCCGCATTGTGCCATTGGCGTCGATGTAATAGTGGGATTTCCGGGAGAGACAGATGCTCATTTCGAAGAGACCTTGAATTTCTTGCACGAGTTGGACGTAAGTTATTTACACACATTTACTTACAGCGAACGCCCGAACACATTGGCTTCAGGCATGAAAAATGCAATTGATATAGGTGTAAGACATGAGAGAAACAAAAAGTTGCGAAACTTAAGTTTCATGAAATTGTCAGAACACACCCGCCGCCATATAGGTGAAACCAGGAAAGTGTTGTTTGAAGCCAATGATAAAAACGGGATGATGGAAGGATATTCAGATAACTACATAAAGGTGACTACCCCGCATCGGCCGGAATGGGTAAACGAAATTGTGAATTGGAAAATTTAAAAAGTTCGGGTTATGGAAGACACATTATTAAAAAAGTTTTTAGTCACCATTAATTTCTTCATGGATGACGACTTTATGACCTTCGTGCCGCCTCATCGCACATACATTAATTTCCTAATTAACAAAGGGGTTATTGATTCGTATGCTGTAAGCATGGAAAGCTATAGAAGCTGGATACTATTGAGCGCCAACAGTAAAGAAGAAGCTATGGAGTACATGCGCAAATCTCCCCTGTTTAAATATTGGACCCTCG
Source organism: Segetibacter sp. (assembly GCA_031425015.1). Taxonomy (GTDB): domain Bacteria; phylum Bacteroidota; class Bacteroidia; order Chitinophagales; family Chitinophagaceae; genus Segetibacter. The sequence continues at coordinate 78,388 of JANPIM010000025.1, forward strand.
AGATAGATGAGTTGTTTATGTACGATGGGCAAACCTACAGATTGCCGGCGCTGCAGTTAAACTAAACCTCAATCTTCCGCTTCGTTTTCCAAAGTGGATTCCGCTTTAGCACTTTTTTGTAAACAGGGCACGTCTCAATATGAGCACCTTCAAGATAACCGGCGCTCATTAAAAATTCATTTACAATTTCTCCCCCGGTAAATTTAAAAGTTTGCTTAAATAATTTCATCCATTCTTGCTTCGTCAACGGATGCATTTGATCTAGCCATAGCCTGAATGATCCATATTTCTCCTGCAGCTTTAAAATTTGCTGTGCATTATAAATGGCGGCTATATTTTAAGACGGTTGCGTATTATTCCTGGATCATTCAAAAGTCGATTAACATCTTTTTCTCCATAGTTCGCCAAAGTAGTTATGTCAAACTGGTGGTAGGCTTTGTAAAAATTATCTTTCTTATTCAGTATGGTTGTCCAACTAAGGCCGGCCTGGTTTATTTCAAGTACCAGTCGTGCAAATAATTCGTTGTCTGAATGGATAGGAAAACCGTATTCATGATCATGATAATGCACATGAACATTGTTCCTTTCCATCAATAAAACAGTTTCGCAGTAAGACTTTGGTTGTTGCATGCTGCAATGATAAAAATCTTTTTTAAAATATTTTTGCTGGACAAGATAGGGCTCCTATATTTGCACTCCCAACAACAAAACGAACACACCGTTCGAAGTCGTTAAATGGAAAAGGGAGCATAGCTCAGTTGGTTTAGAGCATCTGCCTTACAAGCAGAGGGTCCGCGGTTCGAACCCGTGTGCTCCCACAAAGACACCTTACATAAGTAGGGTGTTTTTTTTATGTACAATGTCTACATTTTATATTCCACTACCAGAGATAGGTTTTATGTGGGCTTTACTGGTGATGCCCTAGATGAAAGGCTCAGAAAACATAATTCAAATCATAAGGGTTTTACAGGTGGAGTCTCAGATTGGAAAATCTGTTATACTGAAAGTTTCGCGCTTAAGATTGAAGCAATGAAAAGAGAAACTGAGATCAAGTCTTGGAAAAGCAGGAAAAGAATTGAGACGCTAATTACAAGCACTTAACGATTAGAGCATTCCGATTTTCAATCGGAAGGGTCCGCGGTTCGAACCCGTGTGCTCCCACAGAAAAGCCTCGCGATTGCTGGGTTTTTTTTATGCCTTCTTGTTTCGGTAAACTACGTTATCAATAGAAAGTTGGGGCAATAAAAAAGGGGCGTAGATAGAAATCCAACCCCGTTTTATCCAATATTCTAAAAACCATCTTTAAGATAGCGTAGGGTTGTAAAGGTTAAACCGCTAACAAACGTTTAACAAGTAATTCCGCGGCAAGCTTTGGAAGGCTGATAGATACCTGCTCATTTCTATATTTTATACAATCTCAGCTTTACTTGTTGCACCGTCCTCGGCACCTTAGGCGGATAAATAAAATCTTTAGGATAATGGTAGAAGAAGCGGGCAAGAATACCAAAGAGTTCTGGAAAATCCTTTAGCCGAACACCCCTACTTTTAACGGCTACAAAAAAAGCCAGTGAGAAGCTAACTAAGAAATTGAAAAAACCGATTAATAAAACGCCTCCAAATACAGTGATTAGAAAAGGAAGACCAACAGAGTTACCTGTAGTGAAATAAGCGATGGCCGTATTGCCGGCAGCTATCGTTATATGGCGAATATCGAAAGGTATACCGAAGATGTGGCCAATAAAGCCTGCCATACCGAGAAAAAATCCAAGCGAAATATTGCCTACCAACGCTCCAAAATTATCTTCTACATACTTGGTTACTTTCTGCAACCGCTTTGGCGATAACGTATTTTTAAAAACAGGATGATTGCACAAACGCTTTCCTACTTTTCCATAGTTAATTCCATTCTCTATATAGCCTGCAATGATGCCGCTGGCAAACAAAAAGAAACCAGTGAAGCAGGCATAAAGAATAGCAAAACTTTGAAGCGGGTGATTATCCTTTAGCATTTTCGTTGCTACCTGTTCGTTTACCAGGAACTGGCCGGTTGCCCAAAAGTATACTGCAGCAAATGCAAAAGTTAAAGGAAAAACAATGATGAGGTTTCCGGCAAAAGAAGCGATCTGGCTTCGGACAGTGCGTGCTACGATAATTACTAACCCATGCAGATCAGGCGTATGCTTGTTCTTTTCTATATCCAACGAACTTGCAATTGCCGAAGCCGTGTAGGAAGGTTGTTTGGTGGCTAAAGTTGTGTTGGTTTCGTGCATTAACTGAAAACCCAGCGAGTAATTTATGCTATAAGCGAACCCCTGCCAGAAAGGGGCAAGGGCCATCTTGCCAATCAAATTCTTAAAGACTGCAATAAAAGAAATTATGAAACCTCCGCCCATGGCAGCAGAAATCATCTTCCAATATTGAGCCTGCGTGGTGGTGATGTAAGCCTCACCCCTTCTACCACCATGCTCTGTTATTTTGTATGCAATAAAGGAGAAGTTGGCGCTTACAAACGCACGTACGCTGTTCTTCTTTTTTTCATAAGACACTACTCTGGTGAAGTAATCGAGGAAGCGTTCTGCATTAAAATGAATGTCGTGATCTAATGCATCTGTGATCATTAAAATTCTTTCAAGATGCTGTTCTATTCGAAGCAACAAGTAGGTTTGCGATAGACTTGTTCCCTGCTCTTTTCGTTGATCACTAATCACATCCATCAACGCTTTGCAGATTTGTACAGCTTCATTTATTTCTCCAAGATATTTGTGCAACTGGAATGGCCCCGCCGCATCCTGAAATAGTTGCAAGTAACTTTGAACTTTTGCATTCAGGTTAAAAAAGGGATAGTCTTCGCGGTAAATTTCGGGTGCATTATAAAGAATATCTTTTTCGAGCGACAGCGTAGTACTTCGCTGTGTTAATATGAACAACGCCTCGTTCAGCTGTTTCATAATTCCCGGCTCGGTTACATTTACCTGGAAACCTAGGAGCGTAAAAAAATTAATCCATAAACTCCGATCAATTGCATCCACCCATATATAATCCGATCGTTTGTAAAATACATGATTGATGACATACAGAAAATCTTCGGGCACCTGCAGGGGCGGCAAAATCTTGTGTTTGATTTTAGTACTAATTTCCTGGATAAAGCCACGCGATTTCACCATACCGCTTTCCGTAAGCGCAGGCACAATGGTAGTTTTGAAAAATTGCGATAACAGTGCTTTTCTTAGCGAGAACAACAACGAACGATCGTGTTGTAACTGGTAAAACATCGCCTTAAACTTCAGCTCCGCTTCTTTATAATCACCGGGCTGTGAAGGCCTGATCTGCTTAACAAAAGCTACAAGGTAATCTAGTCCACGATGGATGCTGTCTATCCTGATAACCGGCACGTGTTTTCCGTTTCCCACTGGTGTGGCATTAGACGGCCGGCTAAAAAATCCCATATAATAAATTCGGTTATGCGTAAATGTAAGTAGTATTGTAATATTTCAAACTCACCTTTGTTATAAAATTATTACGAATAACTTTGCCAAAAACAGAGGAGTATGTGGAGGAATGATGCAGTAAACCCATTTGAAGAAGAAGACGTTGATATTCTTACAGACCTGGAGAATACCTACCAGATTATAGTGTGGAACGATGATGTAAATACGTTTGACTGGGTGATTGCCACCTTGATGGAAATATGCGGCCACACCGAAGAACAGGCAGAGCAATGTGCATTATTCATTCATACCAAGGGCAAGTATGCTGTAAAGCAAGGTGCTTATGATAGCCTTAAACCAATGTGCGAAGCAATTACAGATCGTGGCATAAGCGCAACGCTGGAAGTGATGGCGTAGTCTTGATCTGAAGTTATCCTTTGTCCTTCTCTACCTATTTTTTGAAACACTTCACTTCAACAACCACCTCCTTTACTGTCTTGGATAATTTGCTTGCCATTTACATTACTCTTTCTATTTTTCTGCTTTGAAGATTCATTCTAATTAACCTAAATGCCCTTACACGCGTTAGACACCTCCTTATGGTTTCCACCCGTAGACGAAGCGCTATCAGATGGCCTGCTGGCTATCGGTGGCGACTTAAGTACGGAACGTTTGTTACTTGCCTATCGAAATGGCATATTCCCATGGTACGAGGGTGATGTGCCTATGTGGTGGTGCCCAAATCCACGCTTTGTATTATTTCCGCAGGAACTGAAAGTGAGTAAAAGCATGCACCAATTGCTCAAGAAAAATGCTTTTGATTTTACGATGAACAAAGCATTCGCGCAGGTTATTCACCATTGCAAACAAACCTCCCGACAGGGCCAGGATGGAACATGGATTACCAATGATGTGGAGCTTAGCTATCTGCGCCTACATGAAGAAGGCTTTGCGCACAGCGCAGAAGCATGGAAGGATGGCAAGCTCGTTGGCGGACTATACGGCCTGAAATTGGGTAACATCTTTTTTGGTGAAAGTATGTTTAGCCACCAAAGCAATGCAAGCAAGTATGCATTTATAAAACTTGTAACTCACTTGCAAAAACAAGGTGTGCAGCTAATCGATTGCCAGGTATACACCGAACATCTTGAAACGCTTGGTGCACGCATGATTTCCCGAACAGACTTCATTGCTCGTTTAGCAAAGGAGATTGGATGATCTTTTTAAAATGCAGAACTGAAGTTTCTTTAGCCTTTAGGTCTTAATAATTTTTCTACCACATAGAACATAGAAACATAGGTTTCACATAGAAGGATATGTGCCTCCTTCTTATGTGCTCTATGTACTATGTGGTTCCATCTATCAAAGACCCGTAGCATGCATTCACATTGCAAACAAAGTTTTTACCACATAGAAACATAGGTGGTACATAGAAAGCTATTCTTCTTATGTGCCTCTATGTACTATGTGGTTCCATAAAACAAAGACCCGGTTTTACATAGAAGGCTATGTATCTCCTTCCAATGTATGCTATGTACGATGTGGTTCCAACTCAAAAGGCGCAAAGCAGCTACATTTATTACTTGCCAAATTTCTTCTTCAGCAAAGCCAGTGCATCATCCATACTGGCTACGTCGGGTTCGCGTTTCTTAACCGGTTGTTGTTTGTTGTTTTGATATTGTTGTGGTCGCTGTGTACGCTGTGGTACTTCTTGTGTTTGCTTAATGGATAACGCAATGCGCTTACGCGGAAGGTCAACTTCCGTCACCTTCACCGTTACTTTTTGATTGAGCTTTAACGCCTGGTTGGGATCGGTGATATAGGTGTGCGAAATTTCGGAAACGTGTACCAAGCCATCTTGCTTCACGCCTATGTCTACAAACGCACCAAAGCGGGTAAGATTGGTTATTACACCCGGCACCACCATCCCAACACTTACATCTTCAATCTTATAAATATTAGCAAACTCAAATTGTTGTACTTCACTGCGGGGATCCAGCCCCGGCTTCTGTAGTTCTTTCAGAATGTCGCGAATGGTCAGCTCGCCAAATTGATCGCTTACATATTTCTTCACATCTACCTGCTTCACCAATGCTTCATTTCCAATCAATGACTTTATCTCTACGTTCAGGTCTTTTGCCATCGCTTCCACCAAGGCGTAGGCCTCAGGGTGAACTGCACTTGCATCCAGCGGATTCTCCCCTTCGTTGATGCGCAAAAAGCCTGCACATTGTTCAAAAGCTTTGCCACCCAGCCGTGGTACTTTCATCAATTCTTTACGGCTGCTAAATCGTCCAATTTCACTTCGGTGCTTTACAATATTATCCGCCAACGAGCTACCTATGCCGCTTACATAACTCAGCAAATGTTTGCTGGCCGTATTTAAATTCACCCCAACCATATTCACGCAACTCACTACAGTCTGGTCCAACTTTTCCTTTAGTCTAAATTGATTTACATCGTGCTGGTATTGACCTACACCAATACTCTTCGGATCAATCTTTACCAGCTCAGCCAATGGATCCATCAGCCGCCTGCCTATGCTAACCGAACCTCTCACAGTAATATCATAATCCGGAAATTCATCCCGCGCAATTTCAGAAGCACTGTAAATGGAAGCGCCATCTTCATTCACCAAAAAAACAGGTAATCCCAACTGTAATCCGCGAATGAACTGCTCCGTTTCACGCCCTGCCGTTCCATCTCCAATTGCAAAAGCCTCTATTTGGTACACGTCAACCAAATGGCGAATGGTTTTCTCCGCCTGCCCAATTCTATTCGGCTCATGAATAAAAATGACGTCCGTGTTTTTCAGGTCACCTTTTTCATCCAGGCAAACCACTTTACATCCCGTACGGTAGCCCGGATCAATCGCCAATAACTTTTTACTTCCTAACGGCGAGCTCAGCAACAGCTGGCGTAAATTTTCAGCAAACACATTAATGGCTTCTTCATCTGCCCGAGCCTTCAGCGCCGTTCTAAATTCACTCTCCAAACTAGGCTGCAGCAACCGGCGATACGAGTCTTTTATCGCTTTTCGAATATGTTCGTTACACACGCTCATCCCCTTTATGTACTGCCCTTCTATCAGCTCAGTTGCCACCTCTTCTTCAGGCGAAATGCCAATACGCAATACACCCTCTAAAAACCCACGCAATACGGCCAAAGCCCGGTGCGACGGCATTTTAGACACGTTCTCGCTAAAATCAAAATAGTCCTTGTACTTCACTCCCTCTGCTTCTTTTTCCGGCACCACTTTGCTCTGTACCGTCGCTTTGTCTTCAAACAGCTGCCGCATTTTTGCACGAACGGTTGCATTTTCATTCACCATTTCAGCTACAATATCCCGTGCACCTTGCAGTGCCTCTTCACCCGTTGTCACTTGCTCATTTATAAACCCGGCAGCAACGGCATTCACATCAAAATCCTGTTGTCCAAGTAATTGCAACGCCAATGGTTCAAGGCCGTTTTCGCGGGCCACAGTGGCTTTGGTTTTCCGTTTTGCCTTAAAAGGAAGATAGATATCCTCAAGCGCTGCAATGGTAGCCGCATCATCCAGTTTTTGCTGCAGCTCTTCCGTCATTTTACCCTGCTCTGTAATCGTTTTTTCAATAAAAGTTTTCCGCTCGGCAAACTCCTTCATCACCTTCGCTTCATCTTGTATTTGCGCAATTTGCACTTCATCTAATCCACCAGTTTTATCCTTGCGGTAACGGGCAATAAATGGAATTGTAGCCCCTTCGTCAAACAGTTCCATTACAGCTTCTACCTGCGCTGGCTTCACCTTCATCTTGTGCGCTATAATTGATACAAATTCTTTCATGCTATGTTATTTTTTTATGGGTCCGGCAATATGATAGGTCCGGGCTTCATTGGCGTCGCACTCTTGTACGGTGGTTCGCTATCCTCCATTTTCCACCGAATATTAAAGCGGTTTTATACGCTGTTCTAATTTTTAAAATAGTACGGGTTTGATCTAAAAAGAACGCGAAAGTAACCGCCAAAAGCGTAATCAAAAAATGAGAATTTCCGCAGTAAAGGCGTATGAAAGTGAAAGTTCTCAATGTGAATTGTAAGAAAAATACTCATGCTCTGCAATGGTTGCTACAATCACACAAAGGCGGCTACACAGTTTGCAGAAAATCCAATTTTTTGTGCGGAAATTTAGTTGTATAGGAGTAGATCAACCCGCGTATGTAACCGTTTTCCGGGTAGGCCGTTACCTGTTTTTTTATTTCATCCAATGCGCTAACACTCACATTAGCCGGAATGTATCCCATCCCATAAAATCTTCCATTTTCTACCAGGATTACCCCCTGTTGCTTTTCTTGCTTTGGCAAGGCTACATTTTCAACCACTGCAAATGTTGGCAATGCAGTACGCAAATGTTTGATCGCCTGTTGTACACGCATATTATATTCCGCACAGCTTATTCCCTGCTCTTCAGCCATCGATAGCCCGGGTGAATGATCTAAAAAACACAGCCGCGGACACAATTGAAATTGCTTTACTAATTCCTTCATCATGTCGTGTCCATCCAGTAGCATACTAAAAGTGTACAGTGGCTGTAAATGCTTTTTCTTCTTTTCAATCAACAAACGCTGGAAGCCCCGGGCATCTTCAAAAAGGTACAAACCAAATGCCTGCTCAAAACTTTTTTGACTCCGATTGTAAATAGGCCAAAGCCGTTTTATTTCAATGCTTTCAAGTATGTAGGCCATCAGCTCGGTACCGCAAACCTGGTAACTCACATTATATATTTCCCGTAAAAAATCCTGCTTCTGTTTGCCTGCCTTATTGTTCGAAAAATGACTGGATACGCGCTTCTTCAAGTCTTTGGCTTTGCCCACATAAATTATCTTACCCTTTTGATTTTGAAAGTAATAAACCCCCGGCTGCGAAGGCAATCCATCCACTTTTTCAACAGCCAGGTTTGGCGGCAGGTGACCATGCTTGCTCTTACCTTTCAGCATTGCCTTCAATTCTCCTTCAATATCCGCTTCCAATATGCGTTCAAACAATTTCACTGTGGCAATCGTATCGCCTCCGGCGCGGTGTCGTTGCTCAACCTCTATTTCTAAACTCCGGCAAAGCTTGCCGAGGCTATAACTCGGATATCCGGGCAATACCTTACGTCCGAGCCGTACAGTACAAAGCTTTTTACAATCCAGCAGCATTCCGGCACGGTCCAAATGGTGCTTTACAAAGGAGTAATCAAAATTTACATTGTGGGCTACAAAAATTTTGTCGTGGAGCATTTCAAAAATGCGGGGCGCAACTTCTTCAAAATGAGGTGCCTGGCTAACCATGGCATTGCTAATCCCGGTAAGCGATTGCACATAAATGGGTATGGGCATGCCCGGGTTAATGAGTGTTTCATAGTAATCAACCATGCGCGTTCCATCGTGGATGGCAATGGCAATTTCGGTGATCCCATTTGCGCTGGCATACCCTCCCGTCGTCTCAATATCTACAATAGCGAACATTTGATAAATTAGTTGGATAAAGGTAAGTGTGGCCCATTCTGGGACGACGAAATTTATTATAAATAATTTTTGTTTATACCACCGCCATTGATAACTTCAAGCAGCGTTTAAGACCGATTGAGCATCTAGCTTTGGAAGTATTCTAGTTTCTACTGTTGATAAATGAAAGGCTATACCCTTTCCCACTATGAAAAGCCACAACGAAATAGGTAAATCATTTTATCACAATAAATCTCTCGTACCATGGAAAATTCTACTCACCAACAGGAACACCACACTGGTGATGCTATAAGAAACATTGTCATATTCCTTGTCATATTCGGAATAATTGCCACGATCACCTACTTGGAGTGGGCTGGCAGGTTGCATTAATTTTTTAAAAAGTAGTGTAACATAACTTTCCCCGAGCCGTTTAATAGCAAAAATGACAACCCACCTTGTTTACTTGAAACTGGGTTGATTACCATCATTAACCTTTGTAGGCTACTTCCATTAAATTGTAGCAGCTCAATAACCAAGCTATGAGAAAGTTAATTTACGTACTTACGCTGCTTGTATTTTTTTCTACGGCATGCAACACCAAATTAGATGTAGCAAACAAAAGCGTGAAAGTGTTTGTGCGCTGTTGTAAATGCTTTCAACAACCGTCAAAAAAGTTACTGGTTAAAGAATCGGAAGTACAGGATAAAGGAAAGCAAGACGAAATTGTAGCTCCACTTCCTGCTTACTCCTGGGATAGCAAAATGATGTTTTATTAGTCATCCTGATCTTACTGCTTAGATCCTGCTAACAGGCAGGATTTTTTATTTGGCCACCTTCCACACCCTGTTTTTTGTACATTTGCCGCCAGTAAAACCTGGCATTCTTTTCATCTAAACTGTCTCTGAAAAAGCTATTTACGTAGGCATACGTGAACGCTGATTGATTTGAACATATGGAACTAAGTAAAAACTACCTCCCGGCTGCAACAGAAGAAAAATGGTACCAGCATTGGCTACATCAAAAGTATTTTAATAGCAGCATTGACGATCGCCCGGCTTATACGGTTGTGATACCGCCACCAAATGTAACAGGCGTATTGCACATGGGCCATACACTCAATGAAACAGTACAGGACATTTTGGTGAGAAAGGCGCGCGTGAGCGGGTTCAATGCATGCTGGGTTCCCGGAAGCGATCATGCGAGCATTGCTACAGAATCGAAGGTGGTTCAAATGCTAAAGGAGAAAGGCATTGATAAGAGTACCCTAAGCCGCGAAGCATTTTTGGAATACGCTTTTGAATGGAAAGAAAAATACGGGGGAATTATTTACCACCAGATAGCAAAACTGGGGTGCAGTGTAGATTGGGACCGCACCACTTTTACTATGGATGATCATTATTACAAAGCGGTGATCAAAGTCTTTGTGGACTTATATAACAAAGGACTAATCTACCGGGGAGCAAGAATGATTAATTGGGATCCGGCTGCAAAAACTGCATTAAGCGACGAGGAAGTAGAATACAAAGAACTCCAGGGAAAGCTGTACCATTTAAGATATCAACTGGCCAATGATATTGAGCCACTTTCGGGTCAGTATATCACCATCGCAACCCAACGCCCTGAAACCATTATGGGTGATACTGCTATCTGTGTAAATCCTTCAGATGAGCGCTATGCGCACCTGAAAGGCCTGTTTGCAATCGTACCATTGATTAATAAAAAAGTTCCGCTCATTTTTGATGAATATGTGGATCCGACTTTTGGAACTGGCGCTTTGAAGGTGACGCCGGCACACGATATCAATGATTATAACCTCGGACTTAAGCATCAATTGGAAGTGGTAGATACGTTGAATGCCGACGGAACCCTAAGTGCAGCAGCTCAAATTTATGTGGGAGAAGACCGGTTTGCAGCGCGTAAAAAAATCATTATTGAGCTTAATGAAAAGGGCTATTTACTGAAGGAAGAAGAATACACTACCCGTCTTGGCTATAGTCAACGGAGCGGCGCAGTAGTGGAGCCGCGGATAAGCACGCAATGGTTCGTGAAGATGAAAGAGATGGCCGAACCTGCTTTGAAAGCAGTGGTAGATGGCGACGTAAAGATTCACCCGGGGGATAAGTTTCTGGCCACCTATAAATACTGGTTAGAAAATGTAAAGGACTGGTGTATTAGTCGGCAGCTATGGTGGGGCCAACAGATTCCTGCGTGGTATGCGCCCGATGGAAGTTTGGTAGTGGCTGAAACAAGGGAAGAAGCATTTGATCAATTCAAAATGCAAAATGTACAATGCAGCATTGAAGAAGTAATACAAGACGAAGATGTTTTAGATACCTGGTTTTCATCTTGGCTGTGGCCGATGGAAGTATTTAAAGGCATCTCAAACCCCGAAGACAATAAAGAAATCGAATACTACTATCCCACTTCAGTTTTGGTTACCGGGCAGGATATTATTTTCTTTTGGGTGGCGCGCATGATTATGGCCGGTATGCACTACAACCATCAAAAGCCTTTTAGTGACGTGTATTTCACTGGGATGGTTCGCGATAAGCAAGGGCGAAAAATGAGCAAGAGCTTAGGTAATAGCCCCGACTTGCTTGACTTGATTGACAAATACGGAGCGGATGCAGTACGTTTTGGCATCATGATTTCTTCGCCGGCAGGCAACGATTTGTTGTTTGATGAAGCCAGCCTGGAACAGGGCCGCAACTTTAATAACAAACTCTGGAATGCGCTGAAGTTGGTGAAGATGTGGCAGGGACGTACCAGTACAGGTATAGCAAATGAAAGTGGTAACACCAGCCAAATAAATCCAAACGAAACAAGTCAATTTGCCATCCAATGGTTTCAAAACCGGTTAAATAAAGCACGCACCGACCTCGAGAGTTTATACAGCCAGTTCAGGCTGAGCGAAGGACTAAAAAATATCTACTCCTTAATTTGGGATGACTTCTGTAGCTGGTACCTGGAGTGGGTGAAGCCCGGTTTTGAGCAGCCAATAGATAATGCGGTGTACGAAAAGACCGTGTTCTTTTTTGAGGAGTTGATGCAGATCCTTCATCCGTTTATGCCATTTATCACGGAAGAGATTTACCATTTACTAGCTGAACAAAAGGATGACCTGTGCGTGAAGCAATTCACATCGATACCGGCAGCTGACTCAGGTATTATTGAAGAAGGTGAATTGCTAAAGCAAGTGATTACTGCATTGCGGGATGCGCGTATAAAAAACCAGGTGAAGCCCAAAGACGTCATCCAACTGCATATACAAACGCAGCAACCGGAAGTATATAAACCAATCGAAAATATACTGGCCAAACAGGTAAATGCTAATGCCATTTTTTATACGAATGAAACCATTGCCAATACCATTGTAGTAGCGGTAGAAAAAGATAAGTTTTACATTGAAAGCGAATTACAGATAGATACAGCCGCGTTGAAAGCAGAATTATTGAAAGATTTGGAACATCAGCAAAACTTTCGCGAAGCGGTAAATAAAAAGCTGAACAATGAACGCTTTGTGTTGAACGCAAAACCTGAAGTGGTGGACTTCGAAAGAAAGAAATTGAGCGATGCAGAGGCAAGAATTAAAGTGCTGACCGAAAGTCTTTCAAACTTTTAAATCAAATATGTTTCCTTAGCTTTCGTTTACAACTCAATCTAATGCGCTTTCCGGCACAACAATATTTTAAAATTCTCTTGGTATTCGGGTACTTGTTGTCCGCGTTTCAATTTACGTATGCGCAGAACTGGGAGGCTCGACTGGTACAGTCGATTAACGCAAAAGATGGTAATTCGGACGTTTGGAAATACACGAACAAATCGGCCAAATTCATCAGTGCTTCGCTGCCTGTAGGCATGTTGGCAACGGGGCTATTTACCAAAGACAAAAAGCTACAAAACGAATCGATGGAAATGCTGGGTGGGCTTTTAATTACCATTGTAACCACCGAAGGATTGAAACAATTGGTCAATCGCCCACGTCCTTACCAGCGTTACCCGGGCATTTACCCTGATGAATATCTTGATGGTAAATCCTTTCCTTCAGGCCATACTTCAGTTGCGTTTTTTACGGCTACTTCACTCTCCATTCATCACCCAAAATGGTATGTAATCGCACCGGCGTTTACCTGGGCAGCAGGCGTGTCTTATTCGCGTTTATACTATGGCCAACACAATCCTACCGACCTTATTGCTTCAGCCGCCATTGGCGCGGGCAGTGCTTATGCGGCACACCGTATCAACAAATGGCTACGCAAAAGCAGTAAAAAGAATACGCTGCAATAGCAAGGTTATCATCCCCCGAGAATAACCGAAACCTTCTTAAACTCTACAGGCTATTGTGCACTCTCTTGTGCACCAACCACATTGTATATCAGTGGTAACACAACCGCTTCTATTTTTCTACGGTTCCGTAGTGCTAAATGTCAATTGAATAACCAACTGATTTAGCTTACTCAACCAGTGGATTACTTTACTTCTATTGTACATCTAATGTAATCTGTATTTGCAGCGCAAGTCTCTTTTTTGTTGGCCTCCTGTTTTTCCAATACAGGTTATAAGCAAGTGTAGAACCCTTCAGGTACTTGCTGATATCCGGCGAAGAAGTCGGTGTGATGATTAATGAATCCATTGCAGATTGGGGAAACGAAATGGTGGCAATATCAACCGAGGAAGTATCGGTGAAAATGCGAATGCGTGCACTTTCAAAATTGGAAAGATTATTATCTGCATCTGCACCAAGTGTAGTAATCAGGATACTTTTAACCCTCACTGAATGAACAGCGCTGGCACCAAATGTACCCGACGTATTTGCTCTTATGGCGCTATCCATGTTAATGGGTGTACGTAACGCTCCCACCGGGATTTCTTTGTCTAAAACCAATGGAATTGGTGGAATACGCAGATTAATTGCAGGTATGTTTACGTTAAACACAGGCAAAAGTTTCTCTTGTATGTTTCTACAGGAATTGAAAGCAACCACCAACCCCAACAAAGAAACCATTGCAGTTTTCATCATAAAAAATTTTACGTTGTCCGGTACAAGTTGTATACCACTTACATGTATCAACGAGAAACATAAAAGCGATTTCAATAGTAACAGTCAAGATTTTATATTAAGCCGGTAACGAAGGATTACGGCATTGCTATAAATAATGTGTAACCATTCCACGGAAGAGTTTGTAACAACATAGTGCGCTTTTACAAGGTTGCCTTTTTGCTCCACCAGTGGCTTTGGTCGCTCCCACCAGGCCACCTGTGAAAGGCGTGTAGAATCCACTTCCGCGACATCAACAATTCTTAAATCATCAGACTCTTCTCTCCCCGCAACTTCAAATGAAAGTGTGTCGCCCATTGCTGCTTCAATTATTCCACTCGTGGGCGTGTAGGATTGAATATGCCTTGTAAAATAACCCATGTGTTTAAAAGGCATCGTTTCAAATTCCTTTAAAGTCGGAGGAGCCTTCATGAGTGTCCATCGAATGTCTTCAGGGTAATGACTACGAATAAATTCATTAGGCGGAGTGAGGAAGAAATAATCATCATAATGCCGGATAAACCGATCGCCAACATAAGTGATATATCCACTTGCCCAGGTAACATCCAGCAAATGCCATGTGCTGTCAATTAACACGGCATTCCATGAATGATTAGAGCTAAAATTTCTGCCTACTCTATCCACGTTGGGGCGGGCATAGCCGGTTATCACTTCACTCTTAATTCCGGCATAATCGCAAAGAGTATTAAACAACCTTGCATACCCGTCACAGAACGCCTCTCCTTCCTGCAACACCTTTTCTGCCACGCGTTCATTCAAAGGTTTCAACGTAGCTGTATCAGCAGCATCAGATGAATAAAATGAAGTCCTTCGCCTGGCATACGCTGGCTTCACTTTATAGTCAATGTTTTCAGTGATCCATCGGAAAATAGAAATGACTTTCTGCTTTTCGCTCGTATTGGTTGCCGTTATCTTTTGCGCCAATTCAGCAGGAGACACATTACCGGTTAAAGACTTACCTTGGATTAAAGCAAATGAAAACTGCTGAGCTGACAAGCTCAGCTGCATGGCACAAATAAGAAGTGTGTAAATAATCCGCTGTATCATTCGCTGCCGGTTCTTTGTCTAATTTACACAGCAAAGATTACATTTTACATAAAAGGAAAAATGCGTTTAACAATACTAATTATGTTGCATACAAGGGTTACCAGCCTTTGGGTTCAATTGCTAAAAACCATTGTGGTTTACTTCCAATACAATCTTACCAATGTGATTGCTGCTTTCCATTAGTTGATGTGCATTAGATGCTTCGTCAAGTGGAAAGGTTTTATAAACGACTGGTTTAAACTTACCATTATTAATCAGCGGCCAAACAAAGTGCTCTACCTCTGCAGCGAGGTTTGCTTTAAACGCGATCTCACGGTTTCGTAAAGTGCTCCCTGTGATGGTGATACGTCGCTTCATTATGTCCATGATATTGAAGGAAGCAACCGCACCTTTCATTGCATTGATGAATACCAACCTGCCGTCAACGTTTAGTAAGCGCAAGTTCTTCTCGGTGTAAGCACCACCGATCATATCCAGGATTACGTCCATGCCTACAGTATGTAAAGCACTTTCAAAATCATCCGTAATATAGTTAATGCAGGCTGTAGCACCCAACTGCAAGCAAGCTTCGCACTTTTCCTTTGATCCTGCCGTTCCATAAGCGTTTGCGCCTAAAGCAACCGCCAATTGTATGGTCGTAATTCCGATGCCGCTACTGCCTCCATGAACCAAAACGTTCTCACCCGCTGCCAGCACCCCCCGCTGAAACACATTGTGCCATACGGTAAATATGGTTTCGGGCAGTGAAGCTGCTTCAATAAAACTACAATTAGCGGGCTTCGGTAAGCAATGGCCTTCGTGTGCCAGAGCATAAGCAGCATATCCCCCACCACTTAGTAAAGCGCAAATCTCATCGCCCTTCTTCCAGCGCTTTACATTCGCTCCACAGCTTTCGATGATACCTGCCACTTCCAATCCGGGTATAGTTTGCGGTGCACTGGCCGGCGGTGGGTACAGGCCCTTTCGCTGCGCGATGTCAGGCCGGTTTACGCCAGCTGCCAACACTTTTATCAGCACTTCATCTGCACCACAAACGGGCATTTCAACTTCTTGCAACTGTAGCACATTCGCCTCTCCCGGTTGTGTAATTACGACAGCTTTCATCTTAAAAAATTTGGCTAGAAAATAAAATGTTTGGCGGCTATATCGCAGCAAATATCATTCTATTAAATGATTGCCATCCTGCTATCATTCATCCCCTCAGCAGACATTTATACTTAAATACTTCTATGCTTTGTCTACTACATTTTTTTTCGATGCTTACTATCGTCATTACATCAAACGTGCAGCAAGTGAAGCATGCTACAATCAATGCAGGCCTTGAACAAGACATTCTGCCTTATGTAAGTGGTGGATATTTTGTGGGCGTTTAGGTGAGTAAGGATCACTTGCGTGGACGGGCTTTAACAGCAAATGTGCGCAAACCAGATTTTGCTGGTCTTAAAACAACCCATTTTCTGAAGCAAAATTCATTAGGCCCGCAATGCTTTTGATGTCCAGCTTTTTCATAATGTTTCGGCGATGCGTTTTAATTGTCAGCTCGCTTAAAAACAATTTCTCTGCAATTTCCCTGCTGCTCATTTCACTACAAATCATTTTAATAATACCAATCTCTCTTTTGGTAAGATGATGCTTCTTCAAAAAATCATCAAAGAAAACAGAGTCGCGTGATGTATTGCTTTCGTCTTTAGGAAAGGGAAAAGAACTGCCGCCGTTTAACACGATCCGTAAATTTTCCTGCAACTCCGATGATGCAAGATTTTTGACCATATACCCATTGGCACCTAACTTTTTTACTTGTTGAATTAGGTCAGGTTGATTATAGCTGGTGAATACGAAAACTTTTACATCAGCATACAGGTTTTTCAACTCTTTTAAAATGCTAAGCCCATCCGGGCCCGGCATATTCAAATCAAGCACAACCAGGTCCGGTTTATGTAGCTTCATCTGCTGCATCAATTCTATACCGTTTGGTACAGTAGCAATCACTTTTACATCCTCCATTTCTTTCAAAACGGCAAGCATGCCCTGTATAAGAATCTGGTGATCGTCGGCGAGTATTATTGTATGCAATGGTTTTATGTTTTTATAGGTATTTCTATAGTAGTAATCAATCCTGTTTCACTATTGTCAAATGCTATTTGTCCTTTGTAGTACTCCACTTTCGACACGATGCCGCTTATGCCATTTCTGTCTTTGTCATCACCCGCTTTAACCATCAAACCGATGCCATCATCTTCCACTGTGATCGTGAAGCAATCTTCATGTTCCATCACCTGGACCAATGCATGTTTTGCTTTAGCATGTTTTACCACATTGTTGAGTAACTCGTAAATCATGCCGTAAATGTTGGTGTAATATTTTTGAACGTAATCAGGGTTATTAAAACCAACAATAATTACTTCAATGGAAATTTTACCCGACGCATTAAAGATGCTGGCTATTTTCTCAACGGCCGTTTTAAAGCCCGCTTTTTGCAACATGATAGGACTTAGCGCATGGCTTAAATTCCTCACTGTTTCGGACACAATACTTACTGCCTCTTCCGCTTTTTGAATTTTTACTTTTTCTTGCGCAGAACCCGAAAAGCCATTTTGGTGCAGCGAAGAAAGATTTAGGCGGGCGGCTGATAACAACGAGCCGGCAACATCATGCAATTGATTTGCTATCTGGTCGCGTTCTGCTTCCTGCACTTCCATTAGCACTTTTGTATTTTCCTGCTGGCGCCTGTTCATCTCCAGCAATAACTCTTCTTTGTCGCGCTTGTATTGATTGAAACGATACGCCATACCAGCAGTGATTATGATAATTTCTATCACCACCGAAATAGCGAAAGCGAACCGGCTGAAAAAAGAAATGTGCAAATGGTAAGAGCCTGTGTAATACACCAATTGAAAGACTGAGATAATGATGACGGACGAAACTGCTACCAGGTAAAACAATGCGAGTTTATTACCCTTGATGACTTGTGCGATCAATAAAAAAAGTGCAAACAAAAGGTACGCTATAGAAAAGGCCGGAACGGTATATTGAAAATACAACCACCAGCCTGTAGTATTTGCGCGATACGAACCAAGTAGTATGGTAATTGCAATGATGATGAGCAGCCATCCAAAAACATGCAGCGTAATCCTCGTTTTTTTATGCTGTATGCCGCCGATGTAAAACTCCATAAAACGCATAGAAAGCACGATGGTTAAAAGTGCCAGAACCGGGCGCGCTTTACTAGCAAACCATGGATCGTCGGGCCACAAAAATTGAAACCCGTATCCCAATTGTGCCAACACATAAATCCACATAGTACCGATGTACAAGATGTAGTGCAGGTAAACAAATTCTTTAGAGATCAGCTGCATGTAAAGACCGAAAATCAAGAGCAAGAGCACCATGCCGGTACACAGGGATATAAATGCAAAATTGCCAGCCTCATTTCTTTCTACCTGCCGGATGGAGTGCAATCCAAAATAGAGTTGCAGCGACTCAAAATGCTTATCTATTTTAACCATGTAAGTGCGGTTCGTATTTACCGGGAAATAGTAGTCGGTATGTGGAAACGGCCGTTCGGCAAAACGATAGTAATCGCCGGTAGTAAATTGAAGGTTGGGAATGCGATTATTGATTTCATACAAATGGATTTGGTTGATGTGCGGATCACCAATTTGCAGCACTGTCGAATCAATCATGTTCATTTTAGGAACAGAAAAAACCAGCCAGTAGTTTGACTTTGTAAAACCTATGTTGATGTATTGATCGTTAACTTTTTCAGCCTTTCCTTGCTCATATATTTGCAACGCTGCTTCCGGTGAAAGCTGAAGTGTAGAGTCTTCAATTAATGAAAAAAGTCGAACGTCCTCAGCTTGACCTGACCTGTGCGTGCAGGAACAGAAAGCCAGCACCAGTAAAAAATAGGTTAGCGCAGTACGAAGCATAGTGTTAATGCTTCTAAGATAAATGCAGCACACTACATCCCCAAAACGTTTTATGAGTGATAACCAAAACTAGACAGCTTCATGTAGTATTTTCTGAAGCTCTTTTACAAAAGAAAACTGCACTTCGCTCATTTTGATTACGGCTTCTTCTATGCTAAAATATTCGGCCCTGTCCACTTCAGGAAACGACTGCAGCTTACCCGATTTTGGTGGCCATTCCATTTCGAACGTATTGCTTTGGATAAAGCAAGGATCAAAACTAACAGCAACGGCCCAAGCCTTTACCCACTTACCTGATTTTTGCTTTACGGCCGTTAGTTCAATAAACTCACTGCCTTGAATCTCATTACCTGTTTCTTCATAAAACTCGCGCAGCGCTACCGCCAATGGCGCTTCACCTTCGGCATATTCACCCTTTGGTATGCTCCACGATCCGGCATCTTTATTCTTCCAAAACGGCCCTCCGGGATGCACCAGCAACACCTGCAGCTGTTGGCTGTAATACCTGTAAACGAGTATGCCGGCACTTGTCTTCTTCATGATCATTTTACTTTGCATCTAACAATACATACACAACTTAGCTATTAGAACCAATCAATGATGGTGTACCTTTTGTACAACGTACGTTTATTATCCCGGTACCAATTTAGTGTAACAATATTTTTTACCATGAACATTATCATAATAGGCGCCGGCGCAGCGGGCTTAATGGCTGGAAAGCACTTGTCTGCCGCAGGCAACCAGGTAACCATACTGGAAGCAAGAGACCGTGTAGGTGGCCGCATCGATAGCTTTATGCACCACGATATCCAGTGCGAAGGTGGCGCCGAATTCATTCACGGAAACCTTGCCGTAACACTTGACCTGCTGAAAGAAGCAGGTATAAAAGCGGTACCGGTTACGGGTGCTTTTTGGCATTGCTGGCAAAATGAATGGTCACAATCGGAACAGCTGTTTGTGAACGAAGCATTGGTGGCAAAAAAACTGGAAGAACTAACCGAAGACATCACCATTGTTGAATTGCTAACCAGAGAATTTTCGGAAGACAAACACGAAGGACTAAGAGAATCTTTGCTCTCGTACATAGAAGGTTACTACGCGGCGGATCCGCAAAACTTTAGTGCCCTGCAATTTTACAGGGAATGGCAAGCGGAAGATGAAGAACAATACAGGGTAAGTGGCGGGTATGGAAATATGATCCGCTATTTGCAAACGAGTATTGAAAACCTAGGAGGCCACGTATTAACAAACACCATTATAAAAACCATCCAGTGGAGTGGTGGAAAGGTGAAGGCTTCGGATGATCATGGAAATAGGTTCGAGGGCGATAAGATTATTGTCACTATCCCCTTAGGGGTTTGGCAAAGCACCAGTGATTGCATCTTATTTGAGCCGTCTATTCCGCAAAAGCAAGAGGCGGCCCAGCGCCTGGGGTTTGGCAATGTCATAAAAATTCTGCTACATTTTCAGCAACCATTTTGGTTGAATGACCCCTTGCACAAAAGACTGAAGGCTAACCTAAACAACCTGTCCTTTGTAATTTCCGACGAAGCGATTCCGACCTATTGGACACAAACGCCTAATTCCATTCCCATGCTAACCGGCTGGCTGGCTGGACCGGCGGCCAAAGAATTTTCGTCGGCAACGGATGCTGCAATTATTGACCAGGCGCTTACTTCGTTGAGCTTTGTTTTTTCTATTGACAAGCATATTCTTGAAGGATGGCTGCAGTGGAGTAAAGTGATCAATTGGCCTGCAGACCCTTTTACCCGTGGAGGGTATGCGTATTCCAGTGTTGGCTCAACAGAAGCACGCAAGCAAATGTCAGCACCTGTGGAAAGCACACTATATTTTGCCGGCGAAGGATTATACGACGGAACAGAAACCGGAACTGTAGAGGCTGCACTAACATCCGGCATACAAGTAGCGGAGCAGGTAATGGCAGATAGACAACGCTAACGGAGTGGCATAGTAATTTTGTTGGTACGCTAAAGCTTGAATATGAGTACGAATGAAAATGGAAACAAGTCAAATGAAAGAATAGACCCGACAAAAGGAAAAATGATACCGGGCGATTTACCCGATAATGAACATGACGAATCAAGGATGCAGTCCGAAGCGTTCATCATTGATTTGCCCGATGTGAAAGATATCCCCGGCCAGGAATTTATACATCCGCCAATAATGGAGTCGTTTGCAGATGTAACCATATCATCTGACGATGAGGAAGGCGTAGGCATTTTTGAAGAGGATACAGAGGAAGATGACCCAGATAGCGAAATAATAATGGGCACTGATGCCGATGTAGAAGAGGACGAAAAGTTGGTGCTTGATAAAGCTGATAAAGAATTGCCAACACAAGATGCAGCAAACCTTACGATGGTAACGTTGGATAGTACTGATAACGAAGGCGATCTGCTCAATGAAGGTGGCGCTGCGACAGATGTTTCAGGCGCTGATCTTGATACCGGTTTAATAAATGAAGATGATGCGATGGAGAACATTGGAGCTGAGGATGAAGAAAATAATACCTACAGTCTCGGCACCGATAACAATGATAATGTGACCGAAGGAACCCCATAAGAGAAGCATTTACCACGTGTAAATCAGTAGAAAACATCCGAAAGCCTGGCAGAAATGCCCGGCTTTTTTTGTACCCTGCAATACCACCGCTGTGTTCACGTTTACTAATAACTATTTCTTTTTAAACGCGTGATGGGCATGTGCGTCTTAGCGCCATCGTCATCAAAAAAAAGCAGCATATGAATGGTTCAAATATTAGAGTAGGCATGAATGCCAGGGACAAAGCGGGAAATATAAATTATGGACTGCCGGTAAAAGTAATAGATGAAAACGACACTGAAGTAATGGTAGGTTTCATCGACCTTGACGGTCTATATAGAGAAAATTGGATGGTAAGAGAACGCCTGGAAGCAGCCTCCAAAGATGCTCAACCTTTAGCTGCTGCCCGCTTAACTACGCAACCCTCTTCAGATTTTTGTTAGTTACATTTAACAGTGTCCGTTGTGATGGGTAAAATTTGACAGCGTTACCTTTGACTTCCAAAAAAGAAGTATGGCTGAAGATTTAAGTATCATTACCGGAACCAAAGAAGAACAATACAAAGCCTTGCTACCACAAATAGAAGGCTTGTTGCAAGGCGAAACAGACCTTGTGGCTAATATGGCCAATGTAGCAGCTGCGCTGAAAGAACAATTTAATTTTTTATGGGTTGGCTTTTATAGGGTAAAGCAAGATGAACTTGTGCTGGCTCCGTTCCAGGGACCGGTTGCGTGTACCCGTATAAAAAAAGGCAGAGGCGTTTGTGGAACCAGCTGGGCTGAAAATAGAATACTGATCGTACCCGACGTAGAAAAATTTCCTGGTCATATTGCCTGTAGCAGTTCGTCAAAATCTGAAATTGTTCTTCCAATTATTAAAGACGATACGGTAGTTGGCGTGCTGGATGTCGACAGTTCTGACCTGGATTCTTTTGATGAGACAGATGCTCATTACCTCTCTCAAATATTATCTCTGGTAAATTGGTAACGGTCATTCATTTTCCCGTACTTGCTGTGCGATAGTAGAGATTCTCTGTTTCATTTATCGAAAAATCAGCCGCTTTGTTCTGGCACAATTATTAAAGTATAGATGCTAAAATAATCGTCATGAATAACATTTTCAGAGGTTTGATTGCCGGGTATGGCGCAAAGAAATTAGGTGGTGGTTGCTTTAGCACCATTCTCATTTTCATCGTTTTATGGTGGGCTTTAGGCCAATGTAATTAGTGCAGAATTTAATCATGGATATTGATTGTTATCACTGCAACATCTTACTCATTAAGATGAGGTGCTTGCATGTGATACCATCTTCGATGATAGGTGCATCGTAATTTTCAGTAAAGAAGTTTTTTACAATCTCTTTTATTTCAAACCCACACCGCTGGTACATTCTTAATTGATGAATGCTGGAATTAGCTGTGCCAATCCGCAATTCTTTTACTCCAGTGGCTATTGCAAACTGTTCGGCATGCAAGAGCATTTGTTGGCCAATTCCTTTTTGTTGGAAAGCTTCAGCTACCGCAATATTTTTAATTTCTGCTACCTCACCAGTCAGGGCTAATATATATACCCCAACAATATGTTCTTCCACGATTGCTACATGTACTTCAGCGTTATCTAAATAGCCGTCTATCATTTTTCGTGAAGGGTCAGCGGTGAGTAACAGCGCATAAGGCATCTCATCATCGTCTGTCAGCTTACGAATAGTGCAATTTGTTGGATGGATCATTTTTATAAAATTTCATTGAGCAGTTTTCAAAGGTGCTTCCTGGGTCTGATGAATGGGACCAGGAAAGTTTTTGTAAAAATAACACCTGGCGAAAAAACACTTGCTTTCCGAATTTGAGTAATTTGATCCTCTGCAAAAAAACACGCTACAAATGGCCGATGAAAAGAAACATTCATGTCAACATGAATCAAGACGAGATTTCCTGAAGCAATCCACTTTGTTATCTGCGCTTGCCATTACACCGGCTGCTATGCTAAAAGCAGCCGAATCCGGGTGGGATGAAGGCATTGCATCCGCCATAGAAAAGATGCCGTTGAAAATTGAAGTGAATGGCAAAGTTCATGCGCTTTCAGTAGAACCGCGGGTAACGTTGCTCGATTTACTCCGCGAACAATTACACTTAACGGGCACCAAAAAAGGTTGTGATCTCGGACAGTGCGGTGCCTGTACCGTGCATGTAGATGGCAGGCGAGTGAATTCGTGTTTAACACTAGCCATCATGCAAAATGGTAAAAAAGTGACAACCATAGAAGGCATGGCGAAGGGTGAGCAATTACACCCCATGCAAGAGGCATTTATAAAACACGATGGCTTTCAATGCGGCTATTGTACACCCGGACAAATCATGAGTGCGGTTGCATGCATCCGCGAAGGACATGCAAATACAGAAGCTGACATCAGGGAGTATATGAGTGGCAACATTTGCCGCTGTGGGGCTTACTCTAATATCATTGCTGCAATCACCGACGTAAAAAATGGAGGCAAACAAATATGATCCAGTTTACCTACGCCAAACCAACCAGCCAAAAAGCAGCGATTGATGCACTGCGCAAAGATTCCAATGCAAAAATTATTGCTGGTGGAACCAACCTGGTTGACCTGATGAAACGAGGTGTAACAGCACCGACAAGATTGATAGATATAAATGGTTTGCCATTAAAAAATATAAGTGCGTATAAAGGTGGTATCACCATTGGTTCCCTTGCACTCAATAGCGATGTATCAGAACATGCATTGGTGCTGGCCAACACCCCGCTTTTGTCACTAGCATTAAAGGCTGGTGCGTCACCGCAATTGCGCAATATGGCAACAGTGGGTGGCAACATGATGCAGCGTACACGTTGCCCTTATTTTTACGATACCAGTCTGCCGTGCAACAAGCGTGAACCGGGCACTGGTTGCAGTGCCCTGGAAGGCTACAACCGCATGCACGCCATATTTGGCCACAGCGACAAATGCATAGCAGTGCACCCCAGCGATATGTGTATTGCATTGGTTGCGCTGGATGCAAACGTAATTGCTGAGGGACCAAAAGGAATTCGGAAAATAAAGTTCCAGGATTTTCATCGCTTACCGGGTGAGGCGCCTGAGAAGGACAACACCCTGCAAAAAGATGAGTTGATTGTAGCTGTTGAGATACCCGATTCACCTTTTAAAAAACATGTCCATTATTTAAAAATCAGGGATCGTACTTCCTATGCTTTTGCCCTGGTATCAGTGGCTGCCGCTTTACAATTAGAGGGCAATACGATTAAAAATGCAAGACTAGCCATGGGTGGGGTAGCGCATAAGCCGTGGCGTTTATCTGCAGCAGAAAAAGCATTGATTGGCAAACCCGCTAATGAAGCAACCTTTGCCGCAGCCGCCTCCATTGGAATGGATGGTGCAAAAGGTTTTAAATACAATCAATTTAAAGTACAGATGGGAAGAAATGCGATTATTGATGCTTTAAAAACTGCAGCAAATAAGGCTTAGGTGTAAAGAAAATATTCTTGCAATCGACAGCCCTGTGAACTTTTGTCTTTGGTTTAAGAAAAGCTTTTTAGTACAGTTTAGAAAAGATTTATAGCGCATACAACGTACACGTGTGCGACGCAACGATGCTCAACAAATGAATAAATGCCCGGCTCCAAAAAAAATATAACACACTATGGGAAAAGATAACTTTTTGGCGGATCCTAATGAAGGTTTGGATCGTGTAGATGGAAGAGCGAAAGTGATGGGTACGGCCAGGTATAGTGCCGAATACGACTTGCCAAAATTGGCCTACGGCATATTGGTAGATAGTACCATTGCAAAGGGCAGAATAAGTTCGATGGACATAAAAAGTGCCGAGCGTTCCCCGGGTGTTTTAGCAGTATTGTACTATGGTAATGCCCCAAAAATTCCGGGATACGATACAGGCGACAATCCTGCAAAGCCGCCCACTTCCAGTCAGCCACACCGCGTGTTTTATGATGATAAAATTTACTTTTCCGGACAGCCAGTTGCTTTGGTGGTTGCGGATACTTATGAGCGTGCTTTGTATGCAGCTTCGCTGGTAAAGGTGAAATATGAAAAGGCTGCCCATGAGACCGAACTGCACACAAATATTGGCAAGGCAACCACTCCAAAAAACCAACGGGGGCCTGACTATAAACGCGGCGAAGCAGAGGCCTACAAGACTGCACCCGTAAAAATTGAAGTAGAATACCTCATGCCCATAGAGGTACATAATCCCATGGAATTGCATGCGACTACAGCAGTTTGGGAGGGTGAGAAAGTAACGGTATATGATAAAACGCAGGGCGTGAAATCTACGCAGCGCAGCATTATGGATGCGTTTAAATTGAAAGAAGAAAACGTGCAGGTAAATGCTGATTTTGTTGGCGGGGGATTTGGTTCGGGGCTGCGCACATGGCCACACGTCATTGCTGCAGTGATGGCTGCAAAAAAATTAAATCGACCGGTGAAGCTGGTGCTGTCGCGGCCGCAAATGTTTACGATGGTTGGCTACCGCCCCTATGCCATTCAGAAGATTGGAATGGGAACGACTGCAGATGGAAAACTGGTGGGCATTACACATGAAGCCACCGCCATGACCAGCACATACGAGGAGTTTACAGAAGGCGTGGTGAACATGAGCCGATTTATGTATGCTTGCCCAAATGTGAATACGGTGTACAAGATTGTACCGCTGGATATGAGTACTCCAACATGGAAGCGTGGCCCCGGAGAAGCAACAGGTGCGTTTGCATTAGAAAGCGCAATGGATGAAATGGCACATGCCATTAAGATGGATCCAATTGAGTTTCGCATTTTGAACTATGCTGAAACGGATCCACAAAGAAACCTTCCATTCTCCAGTAAATTTTTGAAAGAAGCCTACCAGTTAGGTGCAGATAAAATTGGGTGGCAGAAAAGAAAGGCAATACCCGGCAGCATAAAAGAGGGAGACTGGTTGGTAGGTTATGGTATGGGCTCTGGGGTATTTAATGCAGGCCGTGGAAGAGCTACGGTGAAAGCCATTTTATCGCCTGATGGATCGATGGTAATACAAAGTGCGGTAAGTGACAGCGGCTCTGGAACGGCTACTGCAATGACCGGCATTGCTGCCGAAGTAATGGGCATTGCTCCAAACAAAATCATCTTTGAGATGGGCGACTCTTCTCTCCCACCCGGCCCTACGCAGGGAGGCTCTACCACCGTATCAACAGTTGGCTCGGCTGTGTACGATGTATGCATTGCTGTACAGCAAAAGCTGTTGGAAATGGCCGCGGCAAATGTTGGCTCTCCTTTTAAGGATTTAAAGCTTAGTGAGGTGGTATTTAAAAATGGAAACATGGCTGTAGCAAGCAACCATGCTACAACGATTTCATTTGCTGACATTCTACGTCAAAACAAAATGACTGAGCTAGAGATTACAAAGGAATCGCAGGGCGGCGATGAGCGCACAAAATATTCCATCTATTCTTTTTCCGTGCATTTTACCAAGGTACATGTGCATGCGCGTACCGGTGCGGTGAAAGTAGTAGAAGCCGTAACTGTAGCAGACGCTGGTAAGATTGTCAACAAAAAAACTGCAGGCAATCAAATGATCGGTGGCGTGGTAGGGGGTATTGGTATGGCACTAATGGAAGAGGCAGTAGTAGACCATCGCTTCGGAAAAATCGTCAACAACAACTTTGCAGATTACCATGTACCCGTGCATGCAGATGTGCCACACATTGATGCTTTATTTGTTGATAAGAAAGATCCAATCATTAACCCGATTGGTTCAAAAGGCCTGGGGGAAATAGCCATCATCGGTTTTGCCGCGGCAGTTGCCAATGCTGTATTTAATGCCACAGGAAAAAGGGTTCGTGAACTTCCCATTACACCGGATAAATTGATGTAAAGGGGAAACGCCTAAGAAGTATGATTTGATAGAAGAATTGGTAGGTCCTTCTAATCTAATCTTGCGTTATCGAAGCCGACTATATCTCAGCCGCCACATAATCATCCAGTTGATCTATCTGCAAAATCGTTTTGCTTTTGTCTTCACTGGCACGATACATCGGTGTAAACTTAGCCCCGAAAATAAACTCTGACGCGGTATAAGACGTTCGGCTGATGACGTAGTTGGAAAACGTTTCATCAAATGCTTTTAGGAAAATAAGTATTTCAGCTTCATCATTTACCAGGTCTTCTTTGGTGAGTGTATGAAATGGACTATGCTCGTTAATAGCATGTACTATCGTCCAGCTTAACGCAAGGCTATTGATGTTGGATATCTCAAGCTTCATGGGAAAAAACTTATTGACCTTCGCTCCATTCTCCAGCACCTTAATTGCCAGCGTTACCTTTACTTCTGCTTCGCTTAGGTGATTGTCTTTAAAAGGAACCATTCTAAACATGATTGCTTTTCCCTCCTTATACGGACTTATGAGTGCATGCTTACTATACTTCAAAAAAGCCTTTGGCATGGAAAACCTTCCGTACATTAAACCAGTTGCCAATGCAAAGCTCAGCAATCCTGTCATGGCTTCAAACGCGGCCACAGCACTGGTAAGCGTTCCCACCGGGTTTATGCGCCCATAACCTACCGTCGTAAAAGTTTGCACACTAAAAAAAAGCACTTCTGAAAATACGTGTAGCGCCTCACCCGCAATAATGCCTTGTAAATGCTCGACCCCTACTAGCAGGTACAAACCCGTGAAGAGGATATTCATTAAAATGAAAACGGAAACAATCAGTAACAAAAAACTAATCCAGGGCAAGCGAATGAGGAAATGATAGATGCTGATTCGCTCAAAAATATTGATGCCGCTGATTTCCTTATTTACCGAGCCATCTTTTCGGTAGAAACGCCCTGCAGCAATGTTGCCATTGGTACCGAAGCCTGTTTTGTCGGTAGTGGCAGCTTGTTTGTTTATCTTCTTAAGTGATACCATGGTTGTAGATGTTGTAACGATTTAATAACCAAAAATGCTGGAGCAATGTACAACAGTTTCTAATCGGTAAAAACGAGCTACAAAAGCAGTTTGACTGTAGCTACTCGCGTAGCACTCACCTCTAACGCAACAGAGAACGGTTGTACGGTATAATTTTGAACACAATAATATTATCAAAAAAGATGAACAACCATATACCATCGTCTGCGGACCTTGTAATACGACCCGCATCGTTCAACGATATTTTATATATACAAAAAATAGCGGCTGAAACATGGCCTGTTGCGTACAAAGAAATTCTAAACAAGGACCAACTTGAGTATATGTTGAGCCTGTTTTATAGTGCCTCATCACTAGAACAACAATTGAAAGAGAACCACCGCTTTTTCCTGGCGGTTAAAAATGCACAGCCGGTTGGGTTTGCATCTTTCTCCCATGAAGGAAGCGACCTTTATAAACTACAGAAGATTTATGTGGTTCCTGCCGCAAAAGGGACAGGCATTGGAAAAGCATTATTAGAAACAATAGAAACGATTGCAAAAAGTATGGGAGGTAAATATTTACAGTTGAATGTAAACCGAAAAAACAATGCTAAAAGATTTTTATGAAGCGAATGGTTTTACAGTAGTAGCAGAAAAGGATTTTGATATAGGCAATGGGTACTATATGAATGATTATGTAATGCAAAAGGAACTATAAAAACTGCGGGTAACGATGGCAGCTAACGAACTTTTCTATAGTTCAGCATATTGCCGCGGGGCAAATACATCAGGGCAAGTCTTGAAGTAGTCAACACATCAATTGAATAGATGTAATGATCCTTTCCCTTGCTTACTACCATATAGTTTCCACTTGATTTACGGGTGTCTGTTTCTGCAATGTTCACGGGGTAATCATTGTAAAAATTTATAGAAGAAGTATCCAAGACATCCTTACCATAAATGTTGATCTGCTGATCTCCTTTTACTTCAAAGAATGTTTTTTGATCTTCGATAGAAGCCCACCGCCCCTGCAACATGGCAAGCATATCTTTCTGTTTTGCTGCAGGTTTCGATTTTGAAGTTGATTTCTTTTTCACCTGCTTCTTGCGTGACTGTGCGTTGGCAGATGCTGCATTCATACACAATCCAAGTATCACTAAAAAGAAAAGTAACTGCTTCATGGTAAAGATTTTTAGGTTCTGAGACACGCACGAACTATAACAATAGCAACAGCAAAGAAACTGCATCACCGAAAATTCAAAGCTCCTTTCACATTTCGATAGCCTTTACACCACCCTATGCGTCTGCTTGATTACACCCATTACAAATACGCTTTGCACATTGCCCATATTTTCCACCGAGCTTAATTTATTTACATGAAAATCATAATAGGCATTCATGTCTTCGGTTACTACTTTCAGCATAAAGTCGAACTCGCCGGAGATGTTGTAGCATTCAATTACCTCATCCAACTCGTGGATTGTTTTAATGAACTTATCGCCGGCATTCTTACTGTGTTGTTTTAACGAGACATAGCAGATGACCATCAAGCCTTTTTTCACTTTAGTATAATCAAGTAGCGTAGCGTATTGTTTTATCACACCATTGTCCTCCAATCTCCTGATCCGTTCGTGTACGGGTGTGGTACTTAAATGAATTTTTTCGGCGATCTCTTTTACAGAAATTCGGGCATTGTCTTGCAGAAGGCGGAGGATGGACAGGTCTTTAGTATCCAGTGCCATTTGACTGGTAGAGGATTCGACTGTTTTAGGGGCTTTAGCCATAGCAAACTTGGTGGATGTGCTGTGAAAGTAAACGATTTTGGTACTATCTCCCAAAGTTTGTAACTGCTGTAGGATATTCTACTATGGAGGGTACATTTGTGTTCTGAATTTGAACCACAGAGACAGTTTACGACACAGAGGTTCACAGAGGATCCGTCAAGCGTTGTGTTACTCATTGTCGCCGTGCCTCTGTGGTTCAAATAAAAGATTAATCAAGGTTTTCAGTACAAGAGTGCGACGCAACGGAAGCTACATTGAAAAAAAAATGCTCGGTAAATAAAAATTTCAAAAAGGGATTGCTTTGTTCCCCGCAGTAACGAAAAAATCAGACTTCAAAACATTAGAAACAGAAATACGTTTATAAATCATAATTCATAATTAAAAACATGACAACAACAACAAACACAAACATCGACTTCAGCCTGAAATATAAAGTGGCTGACATCAGCTTAGCTGATTGGGGTCGTAAAGAAATCCGTTTGGCTGAAGCAGAAATGCCAGGTCTTATGAGCCTTCGTGAAGAGTATGGCGCTAGCCAACCATTGAAAGGTTCACGCATCGCGGGTTGCCTTCACATGACTATTCAGACTGCAGTATTGATCGAAACTTTGATCGCATTGGGTGCTGAAGTGAAGTGGAGCTCTTGTAATATATTTTCTACGCAAGACCAGGCTGCTGCTGCAATTGCCGCTGCAGGTATTGGTGTATATGCATGGAAAGGTCAATCACAAGAAGATGCTGACTGGTGTATTGAGCAAACATTATTCTTTGGTGGTGCAGACCGTCCGTTGAATATGATCCTTGATGATGGTGGTGATTTGACGAACATGGTATTTGATAAATATCCTGAGTTGATCCAACACGTTAAAGGTCTTTCCGAAGAAACGACTACTGGTGTTCACCGTTTGTATGAGCGTATGGCTGCCGGCACTTTGCCTATTCCTGCGATCAACGTAAACGATAGCGTTACCAAATCTAAGTTCGATAACAAATACGGTTGCCAGGAAAGTTTGGTAGATGCGATCCGTCGTGCTACTGATATTATGATGGCAGGTAAAGTTGCTGTTGTTGGTGGATACGGTGATGTAGGTAAAGGTTCTGCAGCAAGTTTGCGTGGAGCTGGTGCCCGTGTAATTGTTACCGAGATCGATCCTATCTGTGCGCTTCAAGCTGCTATGGATGGTTACGAAGTAAAGAAAATGATTGACGCAGTTCAGGAAGCCGACATTGTTGTTACTGCTTCGGGTTGCAGAGATTTGATCACTGCTGAGCACTTCAAATCAATGAAAGATAAAGCCATCGTTTGTAACATTGGTCACTTCGATATTGAGATTGATGTAGCCTGGTTGAATGATAATTACGGTACTACAAAAGATACCATCAAGCCACAGGTTGACATGTATACCATCGAAGGTAAAGACATCATCTTATTGGCTGAAGGTCGTTTGGTAAACTTAGGTTGTGCAACAGGTCACCCAAGTTTTGTGATGAGTAATTCATTCACTAATCAAACATTGGCTCAAATAGAACTTTGGACAAACAACGATCAATACGAGAACAAAGTTTACGTTCTTCCAAAGGTGCTTGATGAGAAAGTTGCCCGCCTTCACCTTGCTAAAATTGGTGTAGTGTTAGATGAGTTGACAACTGCTCAATCAGAGTACTTAGGTATCAGCAAAGCTGGTCCGTTTAAGCCGGAGTTGTATAGGTATTAAGTCAAAATTCAAAAGTAAAAAGTCAAAAACCCGTTTCAGATTTGGAGCGGGTTTTTTTGTTGTGTTCGTCATTGCCAGGCACGAAGCAATCTGCTTTTGCTTTCATCTAGCACCATCAGGCTTTGAAATATTGCAATTAAATTTGACCTAGTAAAATTATTGTTATGAGTGTACTTGAAATGAAAATAGCAATCTTAGAGAAGGTGGTGACATTGTCTGAAGAACAATTAATTGAATTGAATCAATTTTTAGATAGCATCAATAAGCAATCTTCAAAAGAGTATAATCTGTTGCCTCATGTTGAAAGTATTGTTTCTGAAAGGGAGGAGGTATTGAAAAAACTTGCACAATGATATCCGTTGAGCAGGTATTAAAAAGGGAAAGTTTCACACGCAGCCATTCTAATATTTTCAAACTAGACAGAAGCGTAGTAAGGATTTGATATAATTGACGCCACCGTTTTTCTTACATCGTCAATAAACCTATTCCCCAATCCCTTTTGTTGAAGATTATACCATGTACGTGCTTCACGCACATCAAGTAATGCGCCGGGAGAAAAAACGATTTTATGCTGGCTCATCCTGATCTAACGACTTGAAAAAGTCCTCTTCAGAAATTTGAAAGCCAGGGTTTGCTTTCATTTCTGCAAGTCTTTTTACCGACTCCTTCTTTTGCCACTCAGGTATAGGCTCTTCCATAATTTCAATAGCATCAACTTGCTTCAAATCCTCAAGAATGGCAGAGGCATATTCTTTTTTTATCCTGATGGTGTAGGTAGTGTCACTCATATCTCAAATTTACAATAATAAACCTCAACTGTGTTTTGGCTAAGGCTCTTTTGAACACCGAAACCAATTATTAAATGCACAACTGCCGGCGCTCCTGGTTCTATGTTCCTCATCAAACAACACAATCATAACCTATGGTATGCTGTAATAATTTCATCTCCAATTTCTCGGTAACTTAACAGTATGAACTGGAAGGAACACATAGTATCAAACAATGAAGTGCTATTAGGCAAACCTACTATCAAAGGCACCCGCCTTTCAGTTGATTACATCATTTCCCTATTCGCACAGGGCTGGAATGAACAACAAGTATTAGACAACTATCCGCGACTAACACAGGAACACCTTAAAGCGGTTTTCGCTTACATCTACGAATGCATGCAGGATGGAATGTTCGTAGGTTCGCTTAAAAAATCTGCGTAGTGAAATTATTGGCAAACGAAAACTTTCCCAAAGCAAGTTTTTTATTGTTAAGAAATTTAGGGTACGACATTACTTCAATTGGAGAAGAAAATCCAAGTATAAGCGACAAATCGGTAATGGAAATTGCCCACACTGAACAACGCCTTATTCTGACATTTGACAGAGATTACGGTGAGTTGATTTACAAACACAATTACAAGCCACCGCAAGGGGTGATTTATCTAAGACTCGAGAGATATTCCCCTGAAGAACTTGCAATGCATGTCCATGAATTACTGACGATTCTTAAGATTGAAACTAAAAGGACTCTTACGGTGTATGACGGACAGAATATCAGACAACGCAAATATTAATATCTACCAACACTGAACCAATCATCAAACGCACAACTGCCGGCGATCGTGGTTTTATGTTCTTCCTCAAACAACCCAACCTGAAGAAAGAACCAAAACAATTTCGTATCCCGCACCCCCTGCTAAATACTATCCATTTGACGTCCCCTCCTTTTAACAAAACCCCATCTCCCAATTCCTTTAGCTTCGCTACACTTTTTTTTGATAAAACGACATTCATGTTTTTAAAGCTTTTGACGGTTGCTGGTTTAGCCAGTTTTGAAATTTATGCCGCCATTCCGGCTGGCTTCGCTTTTGGGTTATCTCCATTTTTAATTTTTGCTGCAAGCGTCATTGGCGGATTAACCGGCGTGTTCGTTGCTGCCTTTCTCGGCGAAAATATCAGGCGCTTTTTCTCTAAGAACAAGCCACCTAAAGAAAAACCAACAACCAGTTTGGTGTACCGCATCTGGAACAAATACGGAATCATCGGTCTTGGATTTTTAGGCACGCTGACCGTGGGTGCACCGGTGAGCCTGGCGGTTGGTATAGGCTTCAAGGCGCCTATACAAAAGTTAGTTACCTGGTGCTGTATTGGTGTGGTTACACGTTGTATCATTTTCACCGTTATTGGCCATTACGGAATGAAATTACTGTAGCCTGTCTCTATCCCTTGAAAGATGGAGGGCGATTTATAAACTTCTTTCATCTTCGCATTCCCAGCCACTTTTTGTTCGGTTACAAGGTGAATCATGCAAAGGATTTTTCCGATAACTTACCGCCCTAATTAGTAGCAAGATGCCGAAAAGAACCGATTACATTACATGGGATGAATACTTTATGGGCGTTGCATTACTAAGCGCACGTCGTAGCAAAGATCCAAATACACAGGTAGGCGCCTGCATTGTAAACCATCAACACAAAATAGTGGGTGCGGGCTACAATGGCTTACCTATAGGCTGCAGCGATGAAGATTTTCCGTGGGAAAAAACCGGCGCTTTTCTAAACACAAAATACCCCTATGTGTGCCACGCTGAATTGAATGCTATTCTCAACAATATCGGCATTAGCCTGGCTGGTTGCCGCATTTACACTGCCTTGTTTCCATGTAATGAATGCAGCAAAGCCATCATTCAATCCGGCATAAAGGAAGTTATCTTTTTAAGTGATAAATATGAAGGAACTGAAGTTTTTATTGCAAGTAAACGCTTACTTGATGGTGCTGGTATAACCTATCGAAAAGTAGAGGTAAACAGAAAATCTATTGAATTGTCTTTTATAGCTGACGATGTTTAAAACGCTACATCTATCTGGCGATAAAAAAACCCACCCTTTAGGAGTAGGCTTTTGGTTGGTGTTTTTTCCGGGAAGCGTTGCGCGCCTATAGGGATGATTAATAGTACTCTTTTTTTGCCATTCGCATAATTATCTTAGGATGCCTTTTTCAGCAGTTGCCTTCCTGCCTCTTCCACAAACAGTTCATATGCATCCAATACCTCTTGATAGGAGAAAGGAGCATCATATAAAGCCATTACGCCTTCAATATAAATTTGTGGGTTGAAGTCGCAGTTGTGGCAGTAAACCAATAAATGAACGCAACTTTTAAATAGTCGCCTTAAGATAATGTTGCCTTCTTTAGCCGCAAATCCAATTTGAGAACGGCCGCCGTTGACGTCTGGAATTACCTCTGCATTTTCGTTGTTGATTAAATCTGCCAGTAACGAATAAGCCCGCGCATCTTCATCTGCAATAAAAAAATGTATGGAAGGAATGCTCATTAATTTAAAAAACCACTCATAATAAATCGGGTCTGCTTTCCATGCTTCCTCGGGTATTTTTTCATCGGTCACATCATCTACAAACTCAAAACCGATGCTAAACAACAACTTCTCAATCAGCTGAGGCTGATGCTGCAATGCAATAATTATTTCGTGAACGCCACCACAGTTTCCCGCTTGCACATCGCTAGCCAATACTTGCAGCGTTAGTGTGTGTACCGATGGATCATAAGCTGGCTTCCAAAAATCAGCATACTCCAAAACGGTTGGATGATTCTGCGGGAGCAGGTAAACATACGTATGTGGTTTCATGACAAGATTTCTTAATAAACGCTACTGACCGTTTCATAGTATGTCGCAAGACAACTTTCCATAATTTGTTTTTCACAACGCAGCGCGCTTGGGCAGGTTTACCTAAATACAATTGAAGAAAAACATGACCTCTCAACACAACACAACTTTTACGTGTAGAAGCTGTCACTCTTCACTGACAAATTGTTAGTGTTTTCAAACTGGCGTAGTTGTTAGTGCCATTATTGTGTAAACAATATTGTTCACACAAAACAAATGTCATGTACAACAACACATGCGCCGCAAAAGGCGAAAAGTACGGAAGCAGGCAACGACCACTGCTTATCCGAAGTATGCAAAGGGCAGCTGTCAACATCCACAAAACAGACAGCGGTTACGAAATGCTGGTCTTTGCTCCCGGTCGAATTAAGGAACATTTTAAAGTGGACTTAAATGGAAATGAACTGAAAATTTCTTACACACCACCTGAGGGTTT
The DNA here is from genome assembly GCA_031425015.1 of Segetibacter sp. GTDB lineage: Bacteria > Bacteroidota > Bacteroidia > Chitinophagales > Chitinophagaceae > Segetibacter. Next base: position 114,389 of record JANPIM010000025.1, read on the forward strand.
TCCCCGCCCGGATTGGGTAGTAAGGGAATATAGTCGCGGAGGTTTTGTTAGGGTTTTTCAGCTGGACGAAACAAACGATGCTACCAACATAACCGCTCGTTATGAAGATGGTGTATTGTATGTTTCGCTTCCTTTCATTCATGGAAAAGAAACTACACGAAAGGAGATCGTTATCAACTAACCGGTAGTTTTTCAATTTGATAGCAGGCAGCTTCGGTTGCCTGCTTTTTTACTTTTTTATATTTGCTACATGCACACGCCAACCATCATTAGAACCTCGGCAACTAATCCGCACTTTCAACTTTTGATTGCCGCTCTTGACCGCGAGCTTTGGGATGAATTGAAGGAAGACCAGGCTACTTATGATCAACACAACAAGGTACCGGAACTGCATACAGTTTGTGTGGCTTATTTTAACGATGAACCAGTTGCCTGCGGCTGCTTTAAAATGAAAAATGATCATACTGCAGAAATTAAAAGAATGTATGTAACCAAAGAAGCACGTGGCAATGGTCTATCCAAATTGATACTAGCAGAGTTAGAAAATTGGGCCAGAGAAAAAGGATTTCGTAGAACGATATTGGAAACAAGCATCCATTTTGCCGTTGCAAAGCAGTTGTATATATCCAATGGTTATAGCGTAATTGAAAACTACCCCCCGTATGTAGGATTGCAGGAAAGCGTTTGTATGGAAAAGATATTGTAATTGATCCATCGTCCATAAAAAAACCCGCCAAAATGGGCAGGTTCTTTTCCTATCAAAAACAATGAGCATATTTTGGAAAGAAGATTAGTTAACCAATCCCATCATCGATTTAAAAAGTTTGTCTTTAGTAAAAGGCTTTTGAAGAAATACATCGGCGCCATTTTCAAGGGCCACATCTTCTACAGACAGATCATAACCTGAAATCATGATGATTTTTGTAGCAGGATTGTTTTGCTTAATGTAGGAAATAAAATCTACTCCAAACCCATCCGGCAATTTATTGTCGAGTATTACTACGTTGGGTTGTTCGGCATCCAGGTATTCCTGCGCAGCTTTTAAATTTTTAACGTGGTCAAGGTCAACTTCTGTATCCGTAAGCATGATGTTCAGCAATAAACACATGTCACCTTCATCTTCAATGATTAGCGCTTTCTTTGTTTTTGTACCTGGAATTGTAATGTTTGCCATCGGTGATGTTTTTAGGGCGTTAAATAATTGGTCAGCTAATTGGAAGTTAAAGCTATAAAAACCGTTCCAACTTCGATTCTCCCGACGTATGATCCATAGGGTCTAATCAGACCCTCTTTATACAGGAATTCCGTATGCGGGCTTTACCACTAATTTTATAAAAGAAGGATCCTTGTCCTATTTAATTAAGTCCATTCGCCAGCAATATTTGGCCAATGCTTGCCGCAGGGTATCACAATATCCCGCTAACAAAATACCTGGTGAACCACCGGGATAAATTTTAGTGTGCTTGACAATACATTTCAAATTCCGTCATCTTGCCTTCACAAATTGCTGATCAAGAATTTCGGCGCTGATCACTTTATACATACCCTGCAGCCTGGGGTACTGACTCAATAAGTCGATGTGGATATTGATGGTTTGGATATCTCGCCGCAATGCCGGCCCGGTTTGTACATCGGCGGGGCTATGATGTTGTAAGCGGCTACAGGTTTCTTCAATCAATGGTAGCAGCAGCCGAAAGTTGAGTTGTTCATTATTGCAAAACGATTCAGCCATTACATACATAAACGTGGTGAAGTTGCTGGAGAACACTGCAGCCACGTGCATCTTCAATCTTTGCTCATCGTTGGCCAGTGCTACTTCCTGTGCCCAAAGCAAACAGAATTCTTTTAAACGATCCAGTGTGGCAGTATCGCTGGCGTCCAACATAACAGGAACAGATGGCAAAAAGGTGTTGTCTTTATTCAGGCTTTGCAATGGATAGACAACCCCGAATGTGCAGGTAGAGTTATGAGTGTTTCGCAGCACATTCATAGATACTGAACCGGCGGTATGAACAATCGTCTTGTACTCTAATCTCAATTTTTCTGCAACAGTCCCGATGAACGTATCTGCTACAGCAATCATGTATAGATCTGCTGTGGTGTCGATTGCATCAAAATCCTGGGAGAACCCAGCACCGATTTCTTTGGCCAGGTTTTCGCCCGATACATCGTTACGGCTAACCACTTGCAAAATTTCAATACCACTTTGTTTCATCTTTTTACCCAATACCGATGCAACGTTACCCGACCCTACGATGACTACTTTCATTTACTTTTGATTTAATTACCCGCGGATGAAATTAACACAAAGATTGGTGCTCGCTTATTACAAGAATAAATTGAAACTGCTGGAAAGGATTTCACCGCGACGGGCCGCCGAAGAAGCTTTCAGGCTTTTTTGCACTCCTTACACAAGGCGCAAAAAATATGACGCTCCTCCCATTTTTAAAAAATCAGGCAAGCTGAATTTTACTTTAGATCGTGAAGTTATTCATGGCTTTCAATGGCTGCCTGAAAAAAGCAACGGGCATAAAGTATTGATCTGTCACGGTTTTGATAGCTACAGCTACCGCTTCGATCGATATGTTGAACCCTTGTTGCTGGCAGGTTTCGAGGTACTCGCTTTTGACGCACCTGCGCATGGTTTAAGCTCTGGCAAAACGATCAATGCTGCGCAATACAGAGATATGGTTATTGAGGTCAGCAAACGATATGGGCCAATTCATGGATTGATTTCACATTCGTTTGGAGGACTTGCAGTGGCACTCGCTATAGAAAAAATTCCGGACAACCAGTACAAGCGCTTGGTGCTAATGGCACCAGCAACAGAATCAACCACGGCAATCAGCCATTTCTTTACCTACGTAAGTGTGAGCGATGCGGTTAAAAAGGAATTTCATGATCTTATAAATGAAATGGGTGGCAACCCTGCATCATGGTTTTCTGTTGCACGGGCAATGCAAAACGTTACTACTCCTACCCTTTGGGTTCATGATAAAGAAGATGCAGTTACACCTTTTGCTGATGTAGAACATTTACTGGCACTAAACCTTCCGCATCTGCATTTTGAAATTACCAGCGGCCTTGGGCATAGCAATGTTTACCGAGATGAAAAAGTATCTAAAAAGGTAATTCAATACATGGAGTCAATGCTACACGATTAACAATTCTTCTATAAAATTTTCTTAGCGACAGGCAATATCAAAAGCTGCTTTACGATCCGTCTACATTGGTGCTTCTCCATCAAATATTTTGCGGTTTGGTGAGATACTGTAATATTGCAAGCACTTCAATAAGGTTAATGCCGACAGCTGCAGAAAATATTTTTGGCAGTTATAGCGTATGTTTCAGATGTAATAATGGAAGCAAACACTATTAAGGTGAATGTAGAAATTGAAGTTGGTTACAATCCATAAAATTCCAGAATGAGTAAGAACCTGTTAATAGTTGAGTCGCCTGCAAAGGCGAAAACAATAGAAAAGATTTTGGGGAAAGACTTCGAGGTAAAGAGCTGCTATGGCCACATACGCGACCTTGAAAAAGATGACATGGGGATTGATCTCAATAACAATTACAAACCCCGATACAAGGTTCCGGAGGAGAAAAAGAAAGTTGTAAATGAATTGAAGCAACTGGCTAAAAAATCAAAGGAGGTTTGGTTAGCATCGGATGAGGACCGCGAAGGAGAGAGCATTAGCTGGCACCTTGCTGAAGAGCTGGGGTTAGATCCTGCGGTTACCAAAAGAATTGTATTCCACGAAATAACAGCACCCGCCATACGGAAAGCAGTAGCAAACCCTCGTACCATTAACATGGACCTGGTAAATGCGCAACAGGCCCGCAGGGTTTTAGACAGGTTAGTAGGTTTTGAATTGAGCCCCGTTTTATGGCGTAAAATAGGCATGCAAGGTGGCCTGAGTGCCGGCAGGGTTCAAAGCGTTGCGGTTAGATTAATTGTAGAAAGAGAAAGAGAAATCAACCATTTCAATGTAGAGAGCAGCTTTAGAATAGAAGGTATTTTCTCTGCCAACGACATCAACGGGAAGCCTGTTAATTTTAAAGCTGAAGGCCCTTCAAAAATTACCAAAGAAGAAACTGCGGAAGCGTTTCTGAATAGCTGCAAAGGTGCATCTTATACCGTAGCAGATGTAACGGTAAAGCCTACCAAGCGTTCGCCTGCCGCACCATTTACCACTTCAACATTGCAGCAGGAAGCCAGCCGTAAACTTGGATATGGTGTAAGCAGAACCATGTTGATTGCACAACGCCTGTACGAGAGTGGTAAAATCACCTACATGCGTACCGACAGCGTGAACCTAAGTGAAACAGCAATGGCTGAAATACAACAGGAAGTGAAGCGCAGTTATGGCGATAAATACTACCAGCCCCGTAAATACAAAAACAAAAACGAAAGTGCGCAAGAGGCGCACGAAGCCATCAGGCCCACCTACATGGAAAATAGTAGCGTGGAAGATGAAGACGGACGCAGGCTGTATGAACTCATTTGGAGAAGAACCATTGCTTCGCAAATGACGGATGCTGCATTTGAAAAAACAACAGCGAAGATTGACATCTCTACCAACAAAGAGCAACTGACGGCAAGTGGTGAGGTAATGAAATTTGATGGCTTTTTGAAAGTATACCTTGAAGGGAAAGACGAAGAAGATGAAGAGGACACTGAAGGAATCCTACCTCCGCTAACAGCCAGGCAAAAGCTGGAGTTTAAAGAGATGAGAGCTACTGAAAAGTTTTCCCGCCCTGCGCCCAGATATACTGAAGCATCGCTGGTAAAAAAATTAGAGGAGTTGGGAATTGGCCGACCTTCTACTTATGCGCCTACCATTTCTACCATCATTAAAAGAAACTATGTAGAAAAGCGCGATAAAGATGGTGTGAGAAGAGAGATAAGACAACTGCGTTTACAGAGTGATACCATTCGCAAAGAAACATTGAGCGAAATAACCGGTGCCGAGAAGTCAAAGTTGTTTCCTACAGATCTTGGCATGGTTGTAACTGACTTTTTGAAGCTGCATTTTACGCAGGTAATGGATTATGGTTTTACCGCGGGCATCGAGCAGGAGTTTGATGAAATAGCAGAAGGAAGAACCAAGTGGAGCCGTATGATCGATGACTTCTACAAACCCTTTCATTCATCTATAGAAACAACGCTGGAAACTGCAGAACGTGCAAAGGGTGAGCGCCAATTGGGCGTTGAACCCGTGAGTGGAAAGAAAGTAATTGCACGCATGGGTCGATTTGGCCCAATGGTACAGATAGGCCACCAGGATGAAGAAGAGAAGCCAAGGTTTGCAAAACTGAAACCTACCCAAAGCATTGAAACCATTACGTATGATGAGGCAATGGAGTTGTTTAAACTACCCCTTACATTAGGCGAATTTGAAGGAAAGGAAGTAGCTGTGAACATGGGTAGGTTTGGCCCTTATGTAAGATGGGGCGAAGAATTCGTGTCGTTGCCTAAAGGTGAAGACCCTTCTACGGTTGATATGCAAAGAGCCATTCAACTCATTAACCAAAAGCAGGAAGCCGATGCACCCATTGCCATGTTCCAGGAAAAACCGGTTACAAAAGGCAAAGGACGTTTTGGCCCGTTTATAAAATGGAATGATCTGTTCATCAACATTCCAAAAGCATACAACTACGATTTGCTTACGCAAAAGGATTGCGATGAGTTAATAGAAAAGAAAGTTGAAAAAGAAGCAAACCGATTTATTCAGCATTGGCCCGCAGAAAAAGTTGCGATAGAAAATGGTCGCTGGGGTCCCTTCATTCGCTTTGGCAAAAAAATGCTGAAGGTGGTGGGTAAAGGAGAGAAAGGCAAGTACACTCCGGAAGAGTTAGCCACCATTTCTTTAGAAGAAGTAAAGCAAATGATTGAGACACAAATCCCCAATGCATTTGCAAAAAAAGCCGTGGCAAAAAAAGCGGCACCTAAGAAAGCTGCCGCAAAAAAAACAGCTACGAAAAAAGCAAAGAAGAAAGAAAAATCCTAGTTCGTTGAAGCGTTTTAAAATAGATGAAAGTACCGGGGCTATTGGCTTCGGTACTTTTTTATTTTCAAAGAGCACCTCCATCTTTACTTTTTTTGCTATAGCCGATGGTATATTTTTTTAGAAAAGAAATTAACAACGATAGAATAACTATTTAGGTTTATTGCTGTAAAAAATGGTTAGTTTGATGACCGATGGTTTAGAAGATATGCAACAAATGTTTCTGCTCATTCATCAATTTTAAAGTATGCAGGAGACCCGGGAAATATCAGCCTTATTTAACTTACTCGACGATCCTGACTTTGAAGTATTTTCTTCCGTAAGTAATCGCATTGTTCATTATGGGCGAGGTATCATCCCCAACCTGGAGAATCTTTGGGAAAACACCTTGAGCGAAGAAGTACAGGGGCGCATTGAAATGCTGATTCATAAACTGCATTATATTGATCTCACTAAAGATTTCAATGATTGGAAAAGCAATCCCTATCATGACCTGTTATTTGGCTCATTACTGGTCGCAAAATTTCAATACCCTGAGCTTGCAACGGCGCCGGTATTACAAGAGTTAGAAAGGATACGCAGGAACGTTTGGTTAGAACTTAACAGCTTCCTTACATCGCTCGAACAGGCGAATGTTATCTCCAGCATTGTGTACAATTATTACAACCTGAAAGGGGTTGAAATGGGCTACAACAATCCTGATGACTTCTTCATTCATAAAGTGATTGAAAGTAAAAAAGGAAATGCACTGAGCAACGGAGTATTGTATTTGTTACTGTGCGAGTTACTCGAGATAAATGTGAAAGCGATCAATATTCCAAAGCAGTTTATCCTTGCCTACTTTCACAACGACTACGACCAATCGGATAGCAGCCTGAACCCGCAGCAGAAAATTCACTTTTATATAGATGCCATTTCAGGTCAAATATTTTCGCACAAGGATATTGAGTCTTATTTCAAAAGAATAAGTGTGCCGGTTACGCCGTTTTTTTTCAAGCCCATGAACCACAAACGTATTATCCAATTACAATTGGAGGAATTGGCGAAGTGCTTTCAAAACCCAAAATACCAATACAAATACGACGAGTTAATTGCTTTAAGTAATCTATTGGATGATTGAAACAAAAAAAGCGAAATTAGAACGGCTATTATGCCTTTCCAATTTCGCTTTGTATTATAATACTAAACCAACGCGGCATCCAGCGTAATATTCATATTGTATGCCTTGCTGACGGGGCAGTTCTCTTTTGCATCCTGCGCACATTTTTCAAACGCTTCGGCACTAATACCCGGCACCGTGGCACGTACACTTAGGTTGGAGGTTGTAATGGCTCCGTTGTCTAATGTAATCTCGCAAGTCGTTTCAATTTTTTCGGGAGTGAAGTTGGCAGCGCCCAATACAAAGCTCAACTTCATACTGAAACAGCCGGCGTGAGCTGCAGCCATTAACTCTTCAGGGTTGGTACCTACGCCGTCTTCAAAACGTGTTTTGTAAGAATACTGTGCATCGTTTAGTAACGTGCTCTGGCTGGTTAACTTGCCATTTCCTTCTTTACCTGAGCCATTCCAAACGGCTGTTGCTTTTCTTTTCATAACGTACTTACTTTTAAGTTTAATTTTTAAAAAATGGAGAATATCACCTGGCAAGATTTTGAAAAACTACAGATCAGGACAGGGACAATTATTGAAGTTAGGGCTTTTCCAAAAGCTAAGAAACCCGCCTATCAACTCTACATCGATTTCGGTGCGTTAGGTATGAAAAAATCATCCGCGCAAATCACCAGGCATTACACTACACAAGATTTAGTAGGCAAACAAATTGTGGCCATCATCAACTTTCCGCCAAAACAAATTGCTGATTTTGTTAGCGAGTGCCTGGTGCTTGGTGTTTACGATGAAAACAATGATGTAGTTTTATTACAGCCCGACAGACAAACAGAAAACGGCGCTTCTATTGGATAATGTCAGAGGTATATTATACATACTATAAATCACCCGTTGGCTTCTTAAAGATTGGCGGCACTGACCAATATATTCACGCAATCTCTTTTATTGACAATGAAGACGACCTAACCGGTGAAGTAAAGCCTCATCCATTACTCCATCAATGTATCGAAGAACTAATCGAATACTTCAACGGTAATCGTACTTCGTTCACTATCCCGGTGCATCAAAACGGAACTACGTTTCAATCCAAAGTTTGGAGTGAATTATTGAACATCCAATTTGGCAAAACAATCAATTACATGGACTTAGCCAAGCGCATGGGTGATCCTAAATGCATTAGGGCTGCGGCGTCCAGTAATGGTAAGAACCAGTTGTGCATTGTGGTGCCCTGCCATCGTGTAATTGGCAGCAATCAATCGTTGGTAGGTTATGTAGGAGGATTATGGCGTAAAAAATGGTTGTTGGCGCACGAAAACAAAATTGCCAATGGCGTGCAAACTCTTTTCTAATGAACACGATTATTGAAGTTATAAAAGGTGACATCACCACTATAGCCGTAGATGCCATCGTAAACGCGGCGAACAATTCGTTGCTTGGTGGTGGCGGTGTAGATGGTGCCATTCATCGGGCTGGCGGTGCTGATATACTAAATGAATGCAGAGAAATCAGGGCTAAACAGGGAGGTTGCAAAACAGGCGATGCTGTGATTACAACTGCAGGGCATCTGCCGGCTGAAAAAGTCATTCACACGGTAGGGCCAGTATACATGGGTGGCCGAAATAATGAGGCAGACTTATTAGCGAGCTGCTACCGAAATTCAATGCAACTGGCTAAGGACTATCAACTACATTCCGTTGCATTTCCAAATATTAGTACCGGTGTTTATAGTTACCCTAAACAGGAAGCTGCAATCGTAGCGGTGAAGTCTGTGAAAGAATTTGTAGCGCAACACCCAGATGATTTCGATAAAATTGTGTTCGTTTGCTTCGATGAGGAGAGCCTGTTTATATATCGCCAACTGCTTCATTAAGAAGTCTGGGCTGGATTAAAACAAAAAAAGGCTGATGACATTAATCACCAGCCCATTGCTTATTAACCCAAGAATTTTACTTCAAATCATTGGCCGTAAAACTAAGCGGTAATAGCATACCGGCCCTTTCAATTATGTACACTTTTCCTTCCATTCCACCGAGGATCAATCTTATCGGGTGACTTACGCGTCCCTCATACTCCAACAAACTTTGACGGCAAATACCGCAAGGAGAAATGGGGTGTTTGCTTTCACCATTATTGTTGTGGTAGCTGATGGCAATGGTGTTAATAGGCACCTTTGGAAAAATAGAAGCGGCCGAAGCCAGTAAAACTCTTTCAGCACAAAGCCCAACGGGGAAGCTTGCATTCTCCTGGTTGCTACCGGCAACAATTTCGCCATTATCTAACCGTGCAATTGCACCTACCTGGAAGTTGGAATAAGGTGCATAGGCATGTTGCGTTACTTCCCGGGCTTCCGATAGTAACCATTGATCTTCCTCCGTCAAATCTTCTATACCATCATATTCCTCAAAACCAAACTTATATTCTCGCTTATTCATTGTTTCAATTATTAAGACAAAAAAGCCTTGTCGGCTTTTCACCAACAAGGACCCTTCCATGTTTTAAAGATAGCTATTTAATCGACTTGAACAACCTGCTCCACCGCGGTCCTTTGTCCCAGCTAAACCATATCAGCGAAGCTTTACCGACAATGTGCGTTTCCGGAACAAAACCCCAAATTCTGCTGTCCTGGCTCTTATGCCGGTTATCACCCATCATCCAATAATAATTGTATTTGAAAGTATAGGTGGTTGTTTCTTTTCCGTTGATGATAAACTTACCATTAATCTCCTGCAAATCGTTGTGCTCGTAAACTGAAATGGAGCGGCGATAAATACTCATGTTTTCAGGCGTGAGCGTGATGGTACTACCTGCTTTAGGAATATACAGTGGCCCGAAATTGTCGATAGACCAAAGATGAACCTGGTCGTACGGAAACACCGTGCCCGGGCTATTGATAAATACCGGCGCTATTGACTTGAAGTTTGATTGCTTCTTTACAAGTTCTACTTCAGCAGGGCTCATATTGATCACGTAGGAATTTGCCTTTCCCTGGTAGACATAGATGGCATCTCCCGCATCCTCTTCGCGAATATGCAGGTCGTTTGCAAGGAAGTCTTCGGTAAAAGGTTGCCCGTTTGTTTCTACTATATATTCTGTTTGAGAAGCCACCGGTATGTTTGCCGGGCTACCATTGATGAATACCTGTCCATCGCGCAGCATAACTGTATCTCCACCTATACCAATGCACCTTTTAATGTAGTTATCTGTCTTGTCCATTGGGTGCACATGTATTGGATATTCCGCCATCAGCGCATCACGGTTACCCTGGTAATTTACCCGGAGCACATCATAGTAAGGAGCCTTCGAGCCAAACTCAGGAAGGTTAATAATGGTATCGCCCGCAGGGAAATTAAACACCACAACATCATTGCGCTTTACCGGACCAAAACCCGGTAGCCGTGTATACGGCAACTGAATAGCCTTTGTATAAGATGGTGTAGTGGTAGTGAAGGGCATTACATTGTGTACAAAGGGAAACGATATGGGTGTTTGCGGAATGCGTGCTCCGAAACTCATCTTATTTACAAATAAGAAATCGTTTACCAACAATGTTTTCTCCATACTGGCAGTAGGAATGGTATATGCCTCGAATATAAAAGTGCGAATAATGGTAGCGGCCACAATGGCGAATACAGCGGCATCAATCCATTCTCTTCCTCCACTTTTATGGTAGCGTTTCACCACCTCATGCCCTGCATATTTTTCACTGTTTGAAAAACCGAGGTAAGGGAAATAAATAAAAGGAAAGAACACGGTAAGTGTATGATGCAACAGGCTAAACCTACCAAAGTGCATCACAAAAATAATGGTGATCCAAATAGTTATAAACTGCCCGGCAATGGGTATTAACTGTAACCAAAACCAAACTTTTCGAATGTTGGTTTTTTCTACAATGCACCAGGTGTTATAAAATGGGATGAATGCTTTCCAAGGCTCTATTCCAGCTTTCTTAAACATACCATACATTCCGATGTGCCAACCCAAAGCGCCTAAAATGAAAATAATCCAACCCATAAGAAGTTTTTGATGTCGACAAATGTAAGCTTATAAACCATAGACCAAAATGAGGCTAATAAAAGTTTTCATAAATAACAATAGGTTAGTAGATTGAAAAAAAAGCTTGGTGCTATTTAGAATGACAAGAGATAAGTACCTTAGAACTATGAATTACTTTACCATTCGCGATGTAGAAAACCTGAGCGGTATCAAAGCTCATACATGGCGAATATGGGAACAACGTCATCAAATTTGTTTGCCACAGCGCAAGGATAGCAACCACAGGTTTTACGACGCTGAAAATTTAAAGCATATACTACGGATATCTTACTTGTATCATACTGGTATTAAGATTTCCAATCTCGCACGATTAGGTGAGGAAGAGGTAATTGCACTGGCAACAAAGACAGGTGACGCTTTGCATACAGACTCCTTTTTTGTAAAGGAGCTACTGGAAGCTTCATTGGACTTTAATGTGGACCGTTTCGAAAAAATTTGTCGTGAGGTATTCAAAACAATTGAAATAGAGAAAGCAGTATTGAACGTTATTTATCCTTTTGTAGAGCGTGTTGGTTTGCTATGGATGACAGATCACATGGTGCCAGCGCAAGAACATTTTACGAGCAACATCATCAGGAGGAGAATCATTATTGAAATTGACAAACTACCCGTTGTAAGAAGTTCGACAGCTATTACTACTATATTATTTACGCCGGAAAAAGAACACCACGAATTACCGCTGCTATTGATCCATTACTTGCTAAAAAAGTCGGGAAACGTGGTTAGGTATTTTGGCAACAACATTCAATTGAATTCGATTAAAGAATATGTGCAGATAGAGAAAATTGACCGCATTCATTTTCACCTGATTACCAATTTTACCAATAAAGAGCCGCAGGCTTTTCTGGCTCACGTAGCCAATGAGTTCCCACTTCAGCAAATTGTAATGTCGGGTAAGCAAACTCAACATATTACTAAACCTCCTGCGAATGCAGTAGTACTGCAGTCGCTTCAGGCTTTACTAGATTATGCCAAGGGTTAAAGTATGCACTTCAATAAAAGAGGATCGCACTAAATAGACACGTAGGTTTTTACGTCATCTGCATTTATCACCTTTCCTGATAAAATCACCAGCCGTTCAATTACGTTGCGTAATTCTCTGATGTTACCGGTCCAGTTATGCTGTTGTAAAGCTTGTATGGCAGCAGGCTCGATGTCTTTTTTTGACTGGCCGTAATCTTCGGCAATGTCTTGCAAAAATTTATCAACGAGCAGGGGAATATCATCGTTACGATGGTTGAGGGAAGGAACATTGATGAGAATAACACTTAAGCGATGGTATAAATCCAGTCGAAAGTTTTTTTGTTCTACTTCATGCATCAGGTCTTTATTGGTGGCAGCTACCACCCGTACATCTACTGAAATTTCCTTCTCGCCTCCAACTCTCATAATCTTTCCTTCCTGTAAAGCACGCAGCACTTTGGCCTGTGCGCTTAAGCTCATATCGCCTATTTCATCTAAAAACAAAGTGCCGCCTGATGCCGACTCAAACTTGCCGATACGTTGTTTGATAGCTGATGTAAACGAACCTTTTTCATGACCAAACAGTTCGCTCTCTATCAATTCACTGGGGATGGCTGCACAGTTTACTTCTATTAAAGGACCATCTGCCCGATTACTTTTCTCGTGTATCCAGCGGGCTACCAGTTCTTTACCACTTCCATTTTCGCCCGTAATTAAAACCCTTGCTTCAGTTGGTGCTACTTTTTCGATGGTCTCTTTTATTTTTTTGATTGCGGCGCTTTCACCAATCATTTGCTGCACCTTACTCACTTTTCTCTTCAGAACTTTGGCTTCTTTTACCAGCGTATTCTTGTCCATCGCATTGCGGATGGTTATTAAAAGCCTGTTTAAATCCGGTGGTTTAGATATGTAATCAAACGCTCCCTTCTTTACGGCTTCCACAGCAGTTTCTATATTGCCATGCCCACTAATCATGATGATTGGAACATCCGCATTTGCTTCTACGGCCTTCGCTAAAAACTCTATTCCATCAAGCTTCGGCATTTTTATATCGCATAACACTACATCAAAAGTTGAAGCTAAAAACTTTTTTAAACCTTCTTCACCATCAGACGCTTCTTCAATTTTATATCCTTCAAAACCAAGAATTTCACTCAACGTTTTGCGTATTGCTCGCTCATCGTCTATAATTAATATACTCGCCATATACTTATGATTGGGGCGCTAAGGTAAGTGTTTCGCGAAAGTTAACAGAAGGGTTAACACATGATAGCGTTTATTGAAACTCCCCTTAAATGAATTGTTTTTGCGGAAATAAGTCAGCATTTAAAACAACAAAGGCTGTATAAAGTGTTGGGTTCATCGTAATAATAATTTGGCTGGCAATTTGATTTACTACCAATTATGGCAAGGAGATATTTTTCAGTATTCAAGACACACTTTTACCTATTGGCAGTATTAATTGTATTGGTAGTAATAAGTTCTGTTACAATAGGACTCATATCAACCATTACCAGTATTATGGCAGGACTTGTGATGATTATTTTTGGAATAGCCATGACATTGTGGATATTGAAAACACCGGCTAAGCGAACCAACGAGGAAGGAATTAGTATTTAAAGAAAAACCAATGGGTTGGCTGTTGCTAACCACAAGAAACTTGAATCGAATTGATATCAACTAAAATCCCGGCCAAAAACCGGGATTTGCTATTGTTACAGGTCTGCAATTCTTTACTTTTTAGCATACATTACTTCCTTCACAAGCTTTACAGTTTGTGGTACTGATGGCAGGTAAGCTTCTACCAAATTAGGTGCATAGTGCATGGGCGCATCTGCACTTGTGATGCGGCGTATCGGTGCATCCAGGTAATCAAAAGCTTCTTTTTGTATTCTGTAAGCAATCTCCGAACTAACTGAGGCAAAAGGCCACTGCTCTTCTACAATCACTAGCCTATTCGTCTTCTTCACACTTTCTACTATCGTTTGCCAATCCAACGGACGAATGGTTCTAAGATCGATCACTTCAGCGCTTATGCCTTCTTTCTCTAATTCTGTTGCGGCTGCTAAAGCCACTTTCATCATCTTATTAAAGGAGACAATTGTTACATCCGTTCCCTTTCTTTTAATGTCTGCTTTACCTATTTCAATAAGGTATTCCTCTTCGGGCACCTCGCCTTTCTCACCATACATTACTTCACTTTCGAGGAAACACACAGGGTCGTTATCGCGTATGGCTGCTTTCAATAATCCTTTTGAGTCGTATGGAGTAGAAGGTGAAATAACTTTCAAGCCGGGAATATTTGCCAGCATACTTTCGAAAGCAGTGGAGTGCTGGGCACCTAACTGGCCGGCACTACCGTTTGGTCCGCGAAAAACAATCGGACAACCCACCTGGCCGCCACTCATTGCAAGCATTTTACTTGCGGTGTTCAATATTTGATCCAACGCAAGAACGGCAAAGTTCCAGGTCATAAATTCCACGATCGGGCGCAGGCCATTTTGCGCAGCGCCAACAGCAATAGCTGTAAATCCAAGTTCAGCAATGGGTGTATCAATCACACGCTTCGCACCAAACTCTGCCAGCATTCCCTGGCTTACCTTATACGCTCCGTTATATTCAGCCACTTCCTCTCCCATCAAAAACACTCGTTCGTCCAATCTCATTTCTTCACTCATGGCTTCGCGAAGGGCTTCTCTAAAGGCAATTTGTCGCATACGTTCCGTGGTATTTGTATTATGAATTAGCTGTAAAAAAGAGCGGCAAAAATATACGATTATGCTTTACAATCCCAATATTGGTTTGCGTACACGTTTGCATAAAAATCCGTTGCTTTTGGCTAAGTGACTTATAAGAAAGGCTTATAAATGCGATTTGAAAACCGTTGCAGGCAAAGCTTACATAGTACGGCCCGTCAGTACGAGGATTGCCAAGTGCGCTCCCCGCTTGTTTAAGGCACTATCATAGAACCAAATAAATTTAAAATCATACCTGTTGTTCGAGCTGTTAGCGCAGCGCACCTCGTGCTAAAGATATAGGCAGTTCTTCGAACTGCTGTTTTTGCAGAAGACAAGGAAAAGTGCACAAAGAACCGGCTATACGTAGGCTGCAGTTGGTCTAATAAAGCCACCTTCACCTTAAAATCTACTTGCCATTTACACAAACCGCTGGACCAACCATGCCGTTCTATGCTTTTTTCAAAAGAAGGAGGTCGCAGACCTCCAATTATCCAGCTTTCAAGTTCTCGCTTCGTTTTAGATCCTGAACAACTCTTCAATTTATTTTGAGAACACTTCCAGAGAAGGACAAACATTCATCTCAAAACACGTATGGCTTTCAAATAAATAATTTTAGTCAAAACTATCATGTATAAAAAAAACAATGAACTAAATATGGTTAGCCTGTTTATTAAGTTCATTCAATCCTCCACCACAGGCAGAAGAACATGCGTTTCTGGAAAAAAAATAACAGCCGGCTCAATAGAACAATATAAGATTGTATTGAAACTATTGCAGGAATTTGAAGCTACGTCTGTTATTACCATCCGAATACTATTGATCAACAGAAGCAGTCTGAGAGCATTGCAAATAGAAAAGAGCTATTGGAAAAGGTTCTTCAGAAATTTTTCAACTTTTTTATACAAAACAAAAAAATGCTATGATCAATATGTAGCCTCTGTTTTCAAAGTAATTAAAAGCTTTTTTAATTATCTCAATGATGAGAAATGCCTTCCTGTCGGGCAGTTTCATAAACAATTCAGACTGCCATCTAATAAATATTCACCAATAGTACTTACACCACAACAGTTGAAGTTTCTTATTACTGATAAACTTTTTTATAATGCGCTCCCTAAAAATTTACAGCGAACAGCCGACATTTTTATTTTTGGCTGTACAGTGGGTTTGAGGTATGCAGACCTTATGAGATTAAGAAAAAATGATATTGTACAAATGGATGTAGCTTTTATGATCAAACTCCATACACAGAAAACAGGTACAGAGGTAGCTATTCCATTGCCAATGTATGCGGTAGCCAAAGTTGAAAAATATAAACGGAAAGCAGGGAAAAATGTTTTGCCACGATTATCAGGTACAAATCTTAATCTGCAGGTTAAACAGTTGATTGAGAAAGCTGGCTGGACTTATCCCCTTCCCAAAATCAGACATAGACAAGGAATAGCTGTTGAAATTAAAACAATCAAAGGTTGCAGCTATCGTTTTTGTGATCATATTACAACCCACACAATGAGGAGGACTGCTATTACTACACTGCTAATGATGGGTGTATCTGAAACAATGGTAAGAAGAATATCAGGGCATGCCGCAGGTAGTAAAGAGTTTTATAAATATGTAGCTGTTGTACAGGATTTATTAAATGCAAAGGTGAAGAATGCCTTTGATCGTTTGGTTGATGATACATTTTAAAAAAAACAAGTGTGAGGAAAAGCTATTATTTGCTATTTTAGGCTACTTTCAGCTCAATAGTTAGTTCTTTGAGATGTAGGCTGGTATTAGGTATGATATGGATGCAGTTCTTATCCGTTCGGGTTGACAATGGCGGGGATATCTTCGCAGGCTGCAAAGGGAACGGACTATGCAGAAAATAAGAAAGGCTTTAATGGTAATGAGATACAGAGCAAGGAATTTTCAGACGTATCGGGCCTAGCATGGTATGACTTTAATGCAAGAACATATGACCAGCAAACAGGACGGTTTTTACAAGTTGACCCGATGTCAGATGAAGCTGATCAAGAAGGTTTAAGTCCTTATCATTTTGCAGAAAATAACCCAATTAAAATTAGTGATCCTAGCGGAAAATGTGGCCCTTGTTTGTTGGCATTACCTGCTATTGTTGAAGGCATTGTTGCGGCTACGACCGCCATTGGTGCATATGTTGTTGCAAAATCAGCTGCAGATCAATTAACACCTGTCATTCAAAATGCTGTAGATAATAGCAAAAAGGAAACTGGCTCATACACTAATAAACATGAAAGTGGAAAGAATTATCACGGAAAAGGGCCAGAATCAAGAGCGAATGAATCAGCTAATGAAAAAGCCAAAACTAACAACGATCCCGTCCAGAATACTGATTGGAAGCCTGCGAAAAATGATCAGGAAGCATTTAAAGATGAAGCCAAAAGAATTAGAAAAGATGGTGGTGTTGGAAATGGAAATAATTATAATATAAGGAATTCACCAGGAGAGAAAATGCTTAAAAAAGAGGAAGCTAAACAAACCAACGTTGTTGTTGATAAAATTGCAACAGCCACGTTGCCTATAGTAATATCAATAATAAATATTATTAGTAGTGTTTTGCCTAAATAATTTTTTATGATCTCAGAAGAAGAAAAGTTTTGGAATTGGTTTAAAAGACATAATGAAAAATATAAATACCTAGATAATTTAGAAGTATCTGAAAAGGAGCACTTACTAGAAGTATTATTAAAGCACTTGCATGAATATTGTAAAAATCTTTATTTTCAAATTGGAGGTTTCCCAAATGCTGTTAAAAAAGAATTATTGATATCTGCGGAAGGCAACATCGAGTATTTTTATAAAGTTGAGAAACTCTTAAAAGATGCCCCAAATTTGGATAGTTGGGAAATCATTGCTTTTAAACAACCCATGGGGTCAAGCTTTGTTACAGAATATGAAGGCTTATATTTAGACCCACAAAATATGAAGTTTATTCCATTGGAGAATGACAATAACCCAAGTATGCTTGGAATACAAGTACTAGTGGAGAATTATGAAAGTCAATATAATAAAAAGTTTATTCAGGGGGTGTATCAAGTATTGGATACTCTTTTAGGTGAGAAAGCCAATGCTCTGGAAATAAATTATTTGGAGGTTAATCTTTTAAATAAAGAACGGTCTGAGGATAATTTAACAGACTTAGTTGATTTGAAGGAATATATAGAATGGAGAAAAAAAAGGCGGCTTTAGCCTTGGTGTTGAAGTGTCTTATCATTGCAGCTAGGGGTAGGAAGATAAAATAATAACGAAGCCTTTGGTTTGTTAAAAGCCGACGGTATTTTAGCTTAAAGGTTTTTTAGATTAGATAGAGTTTAAGTAGGAAGCTAGTCTTTGAAAGGTGATTTAAATCGACGAGGTTATTATCCGTTCGGGTTGACAATGGCGGGGATTAGTTCTAAGGCGACGGGCATAGCACCTAACAAAGACAAAACATTTCAGGGACAAAAGTTTGATGATGATTTAGAAATTAACTATGATCAATTTAAATGGAGAAATCATGACCCACAAATAGGAAGATTTATTGAAATTGACCCGCTTGCAAGTGAGTATGAATATAATTCTACTTATGCATTTTCTGAAAACCAAGTCACTGGCCATATTGAACTAGAAGGGCTGGAAAAAGTGCCGGCAACCTACGGAGATAAGTTTGAAAGACAAATGGATAGGAAGCTGATTGAAAGTGGAAAACTTGATCCACATGTTTATAATGCTTCATTTGAAAGATTTACAATGCCAGTATTAGTAGCTCTTGCCACAGACGTAGGAGTTGCAGCATTGTTTAAGGGTGGAAGTTTAATAATAAAAGCATTAACAAAATCGGAAAAGGTTGTGGAAACTACTGTTCAAGAAGTTGAAGTAGTACAAAGAGCAATGTCAAAAGCCGAATTAAAGGCAACTGAAACAGAAGGTTTGGTTAGAGGTGGACGGGAGGGCACACATCATGTAAGTGATGCCATTGGAAATGATGCAAACAAAGTTAGGCAAAGACTTGCTTTGCCACAGACCCCAGAGGTGAAAGCCACGATGGAAGTTCCTAAAGGAAGTTTTTCAAACCCAACCAAAGTGGAGGCGGCTAACAAAATGCCAGGAGGAGGATTAGAAAGAAAAGCTACAGGGAATATTCCAGCTAAAGTTATAAAAGTTCAAGAATTAAAAAATTAGAGTAGATAAAATGAAATATAAAGTAAATATCCTTGAGCCTTGGGAATCGGGAACAGTGTCAGCTGTTGATGCACTTATTGTTAAAGAAACTGGCGACCAATTTTTACTATTTATAGAAAACAATATAAAAGTAGGTGGGGAGAATGCTCATTATTTTATTTGCAAATTTAAAAATCAAGATGATGCACTGGATTTAAAAACCTGTGTAAAAAAAATTTATCCAATTCACATGGTGTATGACAAACATATTAGTGATGAACAACAAGAACTACCTGACATAGGTAGTTATAGGGCTAATTTTCTTGCGGGTGAAATTGTGATATCATCCTAAAGCCCCCTAGGACTTTAGTCACTTATAGCTTTGCAGATTTTATTAAACCATAGAGAGCATAGAAAATATACTCTTTGTCTTTATCAGGCAGGGCGTTTAAATCATTGAGGCGTTTAACCATAGTTGTTTTAAAGGCTCTTTTTTAAAAATATTGGGAGCGATTTTAAAGTGCATTTCTTTTGAACAACTGAAGTTATTGAAATTGACGAATGTTATTTAATACAAACTTTGTAATTCCCATCATCTTTTAAATATTCTTTTAAGTCGTTAATAGGATTTAGGGAAGTTATTATATCATTCTCTATGTTGATATCAAATTCGTTTAAAGAATTCTCATTACCACATATTGGACAGTTATCTGTTTCTAAAACACCATAAACCTTAACCTTTGTTAATCCAGCATACCCTATATCATTACCTCCCCACCGGATTTTATCTCCAAGTTTGTAATGTATCTGCCATGTATCTCCAAATTTAAATTGAATGTTCGCTATATACTGTGAACGACAATTCGAACATGTAATCTGAGAATTTAGAATATTATATGCACTCATAGCTAGAATGTTTTTACAGGAAAACCAACCGCTTTTAAAAAGTTACTCATTTGTTTATCCATTGTAAGTATTGAAGCATTATTATTAATAGCTCCTGCGATAATACTCGCATCTTTCTTGCCGAGTTTGCGACCCATAAATTCTGCTGCTTTTTGCAAGTTTTGCACATTAGAAGTGGATGCCCCATTTTTACTTATCGTTGCACCAATTTCAGTCATAAAACTTTTTAACTCACTCTTATCTCCTTTTGCCAAAAATTCCTTGGCTGCTGTAATGGAGACTATTGGCTGATCAGATCCTATAGCTTTCTTTACTGCCTCTTTGCCTCCACCTTCAATTGCATGTATAAGTGCATTATTATCTAAACTTATCAATGCTCTTTCAGCAATTTTTGCAAGCCCTACTTCAACTTTAGCCCCAGGAATTAAAGAAATTGCAGCCTCGACTCCAGATAATTCTCTAGCCTTCGCAACTGTGAAATCGCTTTCTGTGCTTTTGCCTGTAACTACTTCAACAACACTTGCAATTGGATTAAAGTAAGTGTTGAAGGTTCGAGCAACACGTACTGCGCCATCGAAAGTTTTCTGCAAAACTTCCCTACAACATCCCCCATCTTCGTTAGGCTTGTCACCTAATGGGTCACTGTATGTTATTGGATTATCATAATTAGAAGCATAAGAAGACCATGCTTCCATGCTTTCAATCTTCGGGTCTATTTGCCACCATCTTCCTGTTTGCGGGTCAAGCTCCCTATAATAAGCATCGTAGGTATTTAAATCTAAATCATTCTCAAATTCAATTCCATTATACTTCTTCTTAATCTCTATTCCCCCAGCCGCTTTAGAACTTATACCACTCATTGTCAATCCGAACGGATAATAACCTCGGCGATTAAGACAATATTCTCAAAGAACAATTTACCACATGAATATAACAGAAATCTGGTACCTTACTACAAACTAAACCTTTAATGAATACTTTAAAATGGATTGCTTTGATTCAGACCTTTTCTAGAGACCTTAAAGCTAAAAAGGCGTATGTATAAAGAAGCCACCGGCTATTTTACTAACCAATGGCTTCTGTATATCTTATCTTCTTACCCTCGCTACAGTTGCAGGTCATAAGACACTGCAACCGGCATAAGCAGGAACACCACTAAACTGCAAGTGAATTCTATTTAGACTTTAACAAGTTTGGAAATAGGAAGCTTATTAAAATGATTATGAAAAAGAACCCAAAAATTATCATGGCTAATTTTTCTTTCACAGTATCAATTGTGTCTATGAAATACAAATCATAGTCTTTATTATATAACACATTTAGTGAATCACCAGCTTTATATTCAAGACAAGTTTCGTCTGCTACTCTAACAATATGGTTTGAACCCTTTGTTTGAAAAACAATGTAACTTTTATTACCGTGGCTATAGCAATTAACTTTGGTAACTTTCACATTGATATAATTTTTATCTCTTAATGTTGTTTCTAACATAATAGATTTTTTAAGATTCAAAACAAACATTGCGGATAGAACTAACAAACCAATTATATAAATTACATTACGATTTATTTTTTTATTGAACATTTTTATATATTAAAATCCTATCACTTTGACAACTTTTGTAGCGTCTGTAGCAGCTCTATTGGAATAGGTCGGTAAAAAGACAGGTGTAGTAGTTTTATTACTTGATGTATTATTTGGATTAAGCTTGCCCGCCACTTCTTTTGCTGCCCCCTCCCTTAAATTTGAAACAGCAGAAGTAGCTGTTTTATTTACAGTATTTTGAGTGTTAAGTGTCGATTTTGCATCTTTTAAAGCAGATAGTTTACGTTCTGGTACATCGGAAGTACTGGCACGAATTGAATTAGATGCCTGACGCACTGCTGTTTGTGCACTTTTTGTATCTATAAGATTACCTGTTTTAACTTCAGGAAAGGGTAGTGCATCAATTCCCGTTTTTATTGGGTCAACTTTTCCATTTTGTTGCGCTAAACTAACAGATACGTTTGCTGCAACCACTTTAACTGTAGCAGCAGTACCTTGTTCGTAAGCAGATATACCATTTGTAATGAAGCCTGCTGTAAAAGCTCCCGCTCCTTGTAAACCATTATAATCTCTCAATACTGTGTTTAAAGTCGGCTTTTCACCATTTACAATAGATGTTGCGACAGAAGATGTAGTCTGAATTACTGCATCAACAGCTAAGCCTACAAGACCACCAACTATACATGTTAGACATTTTCCGGTAGGGTCATTATATCTAATAGGATTATCTGCGCCAAAATGATAAGGAGATAAACTTTCTTGTTCCTCTTCATCAGATAATGGGTCAATTTGTATAAACCTTCCAATTTGTTGGTCGTATGTTCTTGCATTGAAATCATAAAGCTCCAAACCGCTGCCATCTGTAAATTCCTTATTCTGTATTTCATTACCATTATAGCCTTTCTTGTTTTCCAAATCGCCAGCCGCTTTCGAGCTAATCCCCGCCATTGTTAACCCGAACGGATAATAATGCGTCTCCCTCACTTAAAAAGTTTCTCGATCCTTTTATTTTTAAAGCTGATTGGCAAAAGCAATTAGCTAACTAAAACAACAAAGCCCCGTGAGGGACATTGTTGCACCAAATAAGGGTAATAAAATTATCAATCAAGAACTAAACTTTCAATAACATAAGCATCTTTTTCAGACAAGCAATTGAAAGCCTCAGATAACGTTAAGGCATCCGCTATATAACTGCCTTCATACATATCTAATTGCCCTGTTTGTACAAAATGACGTAATTTATCAACATTAACTTTTGCTAAATCTGCATCTTCTTCAAGAAGTATTGGGATACTTACACCTTTCTTTTTTAAGAACTTTTTATAGTTAGCCACCTCATCATTTATCTCTTTTCTAAATTGATTAATATCAATTTCAAAATTTGACGCTTTCACTATCGAGCTTAGCAACATTATTTATTTATTAGGCAGTTCTTTATGTTTTATATTTTGAAGCTTATTTGCCCTATCATAAGAAGTTTTGATATTACGGATAACTTTACCATCGGCATTTTTAACCCGTTCCATAACCGCCCTTGATTGTCCCGGTCCAATACCTTTTCTCACTTCTGTTATTTTAGTAAATTTACCTATCTTTTCCGTAGTAGTGGCATTAGTAACCTTACTAAGCTTAACACCAGTATTCTTTATGATATCTTTCCCAATATTGCCGACCTGTTTTACTACATTACTTTGAACTATCTTATTTACAGTTGGTTGTAAAGTTTTAGCTACAACTTTTCCAGCAAACGCGGAAGCACCAGAAGTTAACGCACCTGTTCCCGCAGCAATTAAAATTTGCGTCCCATCAACTTTGGTAAGTGATTCACTTAATGATTTACCTTCCGATAAGTTTGAACCAACTTGAACAGCATAATCAACAGCAGCGCCAACAACAGCACCAACAACCCAATTCCAAACCTTACCATCAGGGTCATTATTAGATATTGGATTATCTAATCCGTAATGGTAAGGTTCCCAACTTTCCTGGTCTTCTTCATCAGGCAAGGGGTCAACCTGCATAAACCTTCCTAACTGGGGGTCATAAAATCTTGCCTTAACATCATACCATTCTAAGCCACTACCATCACTAAATTCTTCACTTTGTAGCTCGCTGCCTTCATTAAATCTTTTCTTATTAACTAAACTACCTGCTGCTTTTGAGCTAATGCCGCCATTGTCAAGCCGAACGGATAATAACCTCTGCGATTAAGACAATATTCTCAAAGAACAATTTACCAAATGAAGATAACAGAAATCTGGTACCTTATTACAAACTAAACCTTTAATGAATACTTTAAAATGGATTGCTTTGATTCATACCTTTCCTAGAGACCTTAAAGCTAAAAAGGAGTATGTATAAAAAAGCCACCAGCTATTTTACTAACCAATGGCTTCTTTATATTTTCTCTTCTTACCCTCGCTACAGTCGCAGGTCATAAGACACTGCAACGGCGAAGCCAGGAACACCAACAAACTGCAATGTGGATAAAAATTTCTTGTTACCTATAAGGCATATTTCTAACAAATAAGGCATAAACAAACGCCACTGGCTGTTTTGCAACTAGTGGCGTCAATCTATAACGAAGTGAAAGCAAAGACTACCACACCTTTATTAATCCAGATTTTACATTTTCCCCCATTATATCCAAGGTAATAGTATCTGGCAAAAAGGGATGCTTTAAATAACCCCAAGAAGCATTTGAACTATCAAATTTCTGAAGTTGGTCTTTCCTAATAAAAATTCCAAATCCTGGCTTTGGGGTTGAATTAAAGCTTAACTGATAAGGATAATCTGTATTCTCTAAAGGAACAGTTTCAGTAAATGAGTGTTCCCCATATTTAAACCCTCTTTCTATATAGGGTTGAAAAGTGGTAATTGTATCTGGAAAATCCACCACCTTATAGTTTAGTTTTCTGATAAAAACGCTGCGTTTCTTTGCATCATCTATATTTTTAGTTGCCATTCTGTACTTCCAAGGTTCCCTGGCATACCATCCAATATAGATTGAAAAAAACCACACAACAAAATATGCAAAGGCACCACCAGCCAATAGAATTATTAACCATTTTAACTTGCTATTCATCTATTGCTTTTTATCATCGTCAATAATTTCTCCTGTTGTAGGTCCAACAATTACAGGTCCTCCTTTAGGCTTGGCTGGCGATTGGAAATAATTGTTTCCTGTACTATTAGCTGTCGTGTTCAAAAAATTAAACATCCAAGGAAGACTTTCCATCCACGTATTAGGTACAGGATTACTATTTAAATTTTGAGCATGTATGCGATAGCGAATATCCCTGCCTTCTACCAAACTACTAAAAACGTCTTGCGAGACATTTAAACATGAAGCACCAATTACTTTATACCAATACTTAGAAGCAGCTTCAGCAGCTTTTATCTTCATGGCTTTATCCTCTTCAGGAGTTGTTTTTATATGGACATACCTGTCATAATCATGAGGTGTTGTTTCGGTGTTTTTAGTATTAGCCTCAATGAGAAGTTGCTTGATATCTGTCCCATTTCCCAGAGGAGTACCAATATCTGCATTGTGAGAAACACCAATTGGGCTACCTCCTTCTTTCATAGTTCCATTCATAGAATAATAAAACCAGCCGTCCGTAGGATTACCAATAATTACAGCAGCGTGTCCTAATCCTTTAACAGCATTTTTATCATTAACGAATATTACATCCCTCCCGTCAGGGTCTATTCCATTAACTGGATTATTTAAAACAAAGTTGTAAGGAGAAAAGCTTGAATAACTTTCTGCTAACTCATCGACGCTGGGCCATCGTCCTATTTGGCGGTCATAAAATCTTGCTCCATAATCATACATTTCTAATCCGCTGCCATCGCTGAACTCATTGGATTGTTCTTCTTTGCTACTGTACTTAGTCTTGTTTGAAAGAGAGCCTGCTGCCTTAGAACTAATCCCAGCCATTGTTAATCCGAACGGATAATAATGCGTCTCCTCCAATAAAGACCCTCTTTTATGTTCAATGTGCAAATCATCAAAGTAAACAGGATGCTGCATATTGGTGTTACTTAAAAATACATACAAATACCCGTTCCTTTTTATCTCAATACCGCTACCGTTGTTTGCCTGTAGTGGCGTTGCTGCGGCGCAGCTGCCATCGTGAACTTCCATCAAAGAACTAAAGCCACCATCAGCATAACCTAGCTGCTCGTCATCAAGGAGTATCCAATTTAAATAAGCGGAGTTTTGAGTTGAGTAATTTTCCTGGTTATTTAAAAGCTGATTGATGCCCGTATGAAGACTATTAGCTTGTAGTTGCCCTGTTCCAAACTTACCGGTCTTTTCAATACCAGACAAAAAAAGCTGTGTAAGCAGATCAAGGATTGGTTCGGCAAGCAGTGGATTATTAGATACTTCATCCTTATTGTACCACCCGAGTACGTTTACATCTACATGATCACCAGCCATAACTTTCAAAACCTTGCCTGCTCCAACCACTGTCTTTCCATCAGCTCTGGCGCTAGAAATTCGCTGAACCTTGCCGCCATTACTCCCAAAACAATCGGGCATATCTACTCGACCGTTTAGATTGTTGAAAAGCTGACCTTCAAAGCTGTTTGTAGCATCTTCCAACGTTGCCAGGTACACATCAGCTTTCAATTCGTCTGTTAGCACCATGCGCACATTACCTAGATGGTCTTTTATAAAGTAATCAAAATGAAATGCGGTTGGTATATTTCCTGTAGCAGGTATAAATCTTATACGTCCTTCTTCGTGACTAATGTATTGAAGCTTATCTACATAATCCAGGCTGTTTACATCTGTTGGTACAGTTGTTTTGCTTTCATATACAATTGCACCTAAGTAGGAGGTGGTGGTGGTAATAGTTTTATTTGCAAGAGATTTATCTGTTGCTATCTTCTTTAGTTTATTACCAGAAGCATCGTATACATATTCTATGGTTCCTCTCTCCAGCAATCCGTCCTTCTTTACATAGATCTTTACCGGCAGGTTCAAATGGTTATATTCAATTCCATTTCCGCCTCCTGTTTTATCAATGTCTTTATTGAAATCCTGTACCATGTTGCCATTAGCATCATAGGTATAATCGGTTATTGTTGAGGGATTACTGTTAGACGCTTTAGCGGTATACTGAGGGTGTGTATCCTTATACCTAAAGTCACCCAATGTAGCAGGATCGTATTTAAATCCATATGCCCGCTCTTTATCGCTTCCTGTACTCTTCCATATCATTCCTGCTATGTTACCATTGTATTCTGAACTGGTAAATCCATGATCGTAGCTTAACTGCATACCAAACCACCTGTTGGCCTGTGTGCTTGCTTCTGTGGTATACAGTGGATTTGCATACCCTCTGTTTATTCCCGTAAGCCAGCCGAGAATGTTGTAGGTATGCTCTAACTTCTCCAATGGCTGCATTGTTGTTGGATTGGTGCCGAGGCTTTTGGTTTTTAATTGACCTAAATCATCATACTCATTTACAACTATCACTTTCTCTGAACCTTCATTAATGCTTTTCTTTATTTCTAATAACCTTCCTGCATGGTCATACACCATTTTTGTAAGCATACGGGTTAGACCACTACTTACATTAGGATTGGTATGATGATGGTAGGAGCGAAGTATCTTACCACTCCAATCATATTGCATGGTAATGACATCAATGCCTCCTGAAATGTTAGTTGATTGGCTTTGAATAGTCCGGCTTTTATCATCATATAAACTGAGTGTATATAAAAAGGTGTTGGTACCTAGTACCCTCACTTTACTACCAGTTACCATTCCTTTTATTGCATCCGTCTTTTGTATTTGTTGTGCATAATGGGGTGAAGTATTGTAGCTGGTCAGCATCCCACTATAATTGGGACTAAGAGTGCTACTAATTCCACTTATTCCTGTTGCCCAGGAATAATTATCGAAATAAGTTTCGGTAATTAATTGGGCATTTGTATTTAATAATGATTGGGATGGGTATATAGCTTCTCCTGCTGCATACATTTCATGATTATTCCTGCTATCACCATCGTTGAGCATGCATGTCCTTACCGGCCTGTCTAATGCATCATATTGAGTTACCAGCCACTTTGACTGATCATTCATTATGTGATCCTAGGTCATTACAAGCCTGTCACGTGCATCGTACACCATGTAGACTTCTCCTGCACCGGGTACATTCTTTATAATCAACCTCTTTCTAGCATCGTACTCATACCACACTTATTTTACAGATCTACAAACAACGGTACAGGCAGTAGCTACAGCCACTACCGATTTTGGCGATGCACTTGATGCTTCAAAGTCAGGCGCTAAAACAACCATTGCGTTGAAAGACGCAAAAAAAGGGATCCTTGTAAAGGCGCTTCGCAAATTGGGTGATATGGTATCGGCGATTGCAGGCGGCGACCGGGTGATACTGGTTAGTTCCGGTTTTCCGCTTGTAAAAGAAACGGAGTCTGCACCACCTTTAACGAAGCCTAATCCCCCGGTAATGAAGGCAGGCAATAACGCACGGGAAATCCTACTGGAAGGCGAGGTACTTAAAGCAGCGCGGGCAATAAAACACATGATTGCCCCAGACCCGCTAACTACAGACACCAAATGGGCCACCATCGTAACTACTTCTACCCGATACACTTTTACAAACCTAATTAGTGGCCAAAAGTATTGGGGTAAGCAGGGCTATGTAGGTACTAAAGAACAGTATGTAGAAAGTGATGCTGTAAGCTATATTAGCCAGTAAAAACAGGAGAACGTGCCAGGAATTAAACTTAAAGAAAAAGGAAATATTTACTAACAAAAAAAATAGGCAGCACGTATGAATTTTGAGACGTTTTAAGGAGCCTGTACAGAGGATGTGCAGGCTTTCTTAATAGAAAATATACGTTTATGGTTACTAGCCCAATATTAATTTGCGTACCCGTTTGCATAAAAAATCCCCCTGCTTTTGGCAAAGGGACTTATAATAAATGTGACAATGTTTAAAACACGTTGTAAGCAAAGCTTACATAGTACAATCCACCAATTTGCGGATTGCCAAATGCGCTTCTGTAATAGATGTTGCCAATGTTGGTAGCACCAATTTTTCCAATGCTTCTGATCTTAGAAAACTTGTAACTCACCATGGCATCTACGGTACTGTAGGCTGGCACCTCTCCACTTCCAAATGTACCTTCCCAATTAATCTTATCCTGCCACCTGTAGATGACGTTAAAACCAATGCCATTGTACACATCAGCGTTTGAAAGGCCAAGGTTTGTACGGTATTTTGGTGTGTTGAAGAAAGTAACAAGTCCTGTTGGAACATCCCTTAACTCATCGCTGTAAAAGTTACCGGAAGCTACATAGTTTTTAACGATGCTATACTCTAATCCAACCCCGTAGCCAATGGCTTTTACAGGTGTAGAAGAATTGGTAACGAAAGAATAGTTAGTAGTAGTAAGTGGATTTATTAATGATCCAATCGGGCCTAGTAAAGCATTTTCTCCTCTACCAACTGCTACCCGGGCTATAAAGTTTTGGTACTCGCTATGGTAACCATATACATCAAAAAACAGCTTCTTACCAATCAGGGCCTTGTATCCTACTTCGAAAGACTTTACGGTTTCGGGCTTTATACCAGTGAATTCTGCAGCTTTCAAAACAGCGGGATTCCCTCCTGCTCTAAATGCTACAATGCTCTCAGCAGTGTATGCCGGGCGGCTTTCAAAATTGAAGAAGGTTTTAAACTGCGGCAATCCCCCAATTAGCCTGGAAGAAGGCGTTTGCAGGTTAATGTACTGATCTTGTGTAGATGGAAAACGATAAGCCGTTTGATAAGACAGGCGGATGTTATTGTTCTCTGCTACTTTAATCAATGCACTCACCCTTGGCGTAAACCGACCTTCAAAATTTTGGTTTTTATCGTACCGAACAGAACCGGTTAATTTCAAACGGTCATTCAAGATTTTCTTTTGAACCTGTAAGTATCCACCTACTTCGCTGATACCTATTTTACCTGCAGTATCGGCAAAGATGGTTCCCTGAGAATTCAGTGAAAAAGTTCTGTAGGATGCACCAACCATAACTTCGGCCACTTTAATATACTGGCTTAAATTCAGCTGTCCTTCTGCATGGTAAAGGTTCGTCTTGTCAGCAAACTTTGCTCCGCCTTTACTAACCGGTGTTGCAACTGCAGCATCAAAGGCGTTGATGAAACCAGCGCTGCCCGGCAATAAACGACCGGTTTCAGCTCTGCCTCTTGCGGCAGCATGTGCGTTTGCATCTGGCAACGGGATGGGAACGCCAGGTATCAAACCTAAACGACCAGCACCATACACGCCGGTATACTCCTGGAACCATTGCTGGTTTCCTTTCCATGAATTATTGATGGAGACAGCAGCAGTAGTTGCTGTATAAGAATCACCGGAATTCTCCTGTGTGGTATAACCACGAATAAACCAGTTTGATCCTTTAAATTCCACCTTGTATTGGCCCATTTGCAGGTTCTTTAGGGAGTAACGGTCTGCACCTGTGTATACAGTTGTACCGGATCCAAAGTTTGCTTGAATCGAAGCTTCTACCGATGGGGTAATCTTGTAGTACAACCCACCGCTCAACCTTACGTTGTAGGCGTTATAATCAACCAAAGCCCTTTCTTCATACCCTGTTCTACTCACCAATTGATTTCCAAAAGTTCCGCGGTAAGGGTTATTGGCTATGCCACTTGTAGGAATTAAAAATGGTAAAGCCTGAACCAAAGGTGCCAGCTGCGGAATACCAGACCATGCAGCCGCAATTTGTTGTGGTGTTAAACCAGCT
The DNA here is from genome assembly GCA_031425015.1 of Segetibacter sp. Taxonomy (GTDB): domain Bacteria; phylum Bacteroidota; class Bacteroidia; order Chitinophagales; family Chitinophagaceae; genus Segetibacter. Next base: position 144,664 of record JANPIM010000025.1, read on the forward strand.
CCTAATTGAGCATCCAAAGCACCCAAGGCCTGTGCACCGCCACCAGCTTGGACTTGAAGGCGTGCTAATTGTGCAAAGGCTTGCATACTTGCACTGGCTTCATCACCAAAAATATTTACACCATCATAGTTGGGGTCAGAAGCACGATCCCCGGCCTTTAATGAACTTAAGACATTATTCCTGTTAAGATTCCTGGCGTCGTTCGCCTGCCAATCTTGTGACTGTATGTATTGTCCACCAATTTTAAAGGCCAACTTTTCCGAAATCTTTTTTCCCCAACGAAAACTCCAATCGTAAAATGGAGCCCTTTCTCTTTGAGCATTATCAATGTGGTTTACACCTTGCCTTACCTGCCAGCTTAATCCCTGGTATTTGAATGGATTTTTACTATTAATCAGCAACGTTCCGTTCATACCACCAGAACCATATAGCGCCGAAGAAGCACCAGGCAAAAGCTCCATGCTTTCTACATCTAATTCTGTAAGACCAATGATACTTCCAACCGCAAAGTTTAAACCAGGAGCCTGGTTGTCCATTCCATCCACCAATTGGTTGAAACGCAGGTTACCACTACCATTAAAACCACGGGTACTGATTGTTTTAAAGTTGATACTTGAAGTAGTCATGTCTACTCCTTTAAGGTTCGTTAATACACTGTAATAGTCGGGAGCGGGAGCATTTCGAATGGCAGCTGCGGATACTCTTTCAATAGAAACCGGGGCTTCTAAAATTCGCTCTGGTGTACGGGAAGCTGCCACCACTACAGCTTCTGCAAGCATTACGGATGGCACCAGCCTAACGTCTAAATTTTGTGCCGCAGTGGATACAACCATCTCTTTAGTACTAAATCCAACAGAAGAAAACAACAATGTAATAGGAAGCTTTTGTGACGTGGTAATTTTAAAGTTTCCACGATCGTCGGTATATGTTCCAGCAGCACTCCCCTTAATCAATACGGATACAGCAGAAACCACCTCACCAGAGGTTTGATTTGATACTTTACCACTAATTGTTATGCTTTGGGCAAGGGCAGCAATTGAAAACATACCGGCCATTAGCGTTAATGCTAAGTAGCGATAGTTTTGTCTCATAATAGGCAAGTTTTATTGATTTGTGAGGGCAAAATAGCATTTGTTGTATACGTTGGAAAATTTAATTTGTCCACAAGGGTTAATTAAAGTTTTATGCTTTAAGAATTGGCCGAAGTACTTTTGAAAAATGGCAACATATCAATTTCCAACACAAACAAATTATTACAAAGGAAAAGTTAGAGATGTTTATACCATCAATGATAAATGGCTTGTCATGATTGCAAGCAATCGCATCTCAGCATTTGATGTTATTCTGCCAAATCCAATACCTTATAAAGGACAAGTTTTAAACCAGGTTGCTGCATACATGCTGCAACAGACCAAGGACATTTGCCCAAACTGGCTGGTAAACACTCCGGCACCTAATGCAGCAATAGGCAAATTGTGTATTCCATACAAAGTAGAAATGGTGGTACGCGGTAACCTGACCGGCCACGCCTGGCGCACTTATAAAACCGGTGAGCGAATACTATGTGGTGAGATCATGCCCGATGGAATGAGAGAGAATGAATATTTTCCTGCTCCTATCATCACACCTACTACAAAAGCGGAAGTTGGCCATGATGAAGACATTTCTAAAGAACAAATTATTGACAAGGGTATCGTTTCCAAAGATGAATATGAAGCGCTTGAAAAATATGCATTGGCATTGTTTGAAAGGGGAAAGCAAATAGCGGCCAAAAGAGGGCTAATACTCGTTGATACCAAATATGAGTTTGGAAAAATTGGAGAAACGATCTACTTAATGGATGAAATACATACACCCGATTCATCCCGATATTTTTATGCCGAAGGTTTTGAAGAAAGACTTTCCTCGCAGGAACCTCAAAAGCAACTAAGTAAAGAATTTGTAAGAGAGTGGTTAATCGCCAACAATTTTATGGGCAAGGAAGGACAAGTAGTTCCACCGATGACTGCTGAGTGGATAGATACCATCAGCGACAGGTATATTGAACTTTATCAACAATTAATTGGGGAACCGTTTGTACCTGAACTATTAACTGAAGAGGAAACTTTTATACGGATAGAAACTGCACTGAAAGCCGGGCATATGATTGGTTAAAGCTCGGACAGTTAGCAACCAATACAGAACAGATTGATTGAGTTAACTCGTCTGAATTAGCCTAAATCTTTGGCCTTTTAGTTTACAGGCATAATCTTTTGAGCATTATGGGCTCACCAAATAATCAGTATCATGTTAACATATCCAACCGAAGAGATGGATTTGCCAATTGTATCAGTAGCAATTTCTCCAAACGGCGAGGGCGAATCGTTAGAAGAGGAAGAAACTCTTGTTGAAGAAAATGAAGATGGAGCAATGGACCTTGGCACTGATTATAAAGAAGAATCGGAGCAAGACATGGATGATTTAATTCATAGTACGCCGGGAAAATCACCCAATCAAATACCACCACTTGAAGACATGTAAATCTAATTTCAACATATTTCGGTACACCTATTTTACAACGAAAAAATTAGCAGGTACACGCCTTGAACTCGCCCAGCAAACTTTCTTCAAACCGTCTACTGGTGCATGTTTCAGTGAAAAATTTATTAAAACAAAAAAAGAATGGCGCCCGTTGCCAATGGTATAATTCTTTGTTCTACTTTTATCATTCATCAAAGAAAAAGGAGGTATACATGTCTACAGATCAGTCATGGGCGCCTTCGGTAACTATCTAGTTAGCCGAGCTCGTCTACATACAAATCTGTTGATGCCAAGAAGCATCAAAAAAAAGCCACCAGCAAAATGCACGGTGGCTTTTTATTTCAATCTTCTACCCCAATGGGTCGAATGCATTAAGCAATATCAGAGCTGGAAGATTTTGTGACCGTCACCTTTTCAGTACGGCCGGCAGCAACCGTACGATTACTACTACCACCACGAAGCAATGCAACTAACAATAAAATAAACAATGCTATTCCTACTACCCACACCCATGGTGAAGCATACCAGTTAGAAGTTGTTGTTTCTGTGCGTGTAACAGAGGTGCTGCTTTCAGTTGAACCCGAACCGTTGCCTGATCCTGTATTATCCTGTGCTATCAGGATCGTATGCACCATCATGGCAAATGCAAAAGATAAGGTTGCTTTCATTGACATCCCATAAAATACCTGTTTCATAATAATCATTTTAGTTAATTAGTTTTTTGTGTATCGCAACACTATATTCAACAACTACGCCAGCAGCCCTCGTCCACAATTTATTTATTCAGTCCCAATCGATTGTAGCACATTTGGTGCGCCGAGGTTCATACTTGAAAATGGTTGTTAATAATAAGGAAGACCAAAACGGAATGGTGCGTTATCATGCATCGGGTATTTATATTTGGGCTACAGCCCTAAAACCCTGGCCTACATCCTCATGATAATCAAGCATGTTACTGTACTTTTTTTCTTGGTATTGCTCCTGGCTTCTCCAGTTATTGGTTTTTCACAAATCGATACCGCAGCATTATCTGCAAAGCTCGAACGCGCTAAAGCACAGCTGGGAAAGAACATTGTTTTTGTTCTTTATAAAGATGGTAAGGTGGCGTACAAAAAGGAAAGCGGCGACTTCAATATAAAAGCACAGCAGCCTATTAATGCAAGCAGCCAGTGGCTGACCGCAGCATTGATAATGACTTTTGTACAGGAAGGAAAAATATCGCTCGATGATAAAGTGAGTACCTACCTGCCAATTTTTGCCAAATATTCAAAAGGCTATATTACCATTCGCCATTGCCTTACCCACTATACGGGCATACAAAGTGATGGTGTCACAAAAATGTTTAGCAAGGGAAAGTTTAGCAGCCTGGAAGAAGAGGTAAATGAGTTTGCTTCCAAAAGAGATATCTGGACCAATGCTGGTGCTGAATTTAAATACAGTAACGTAGGATTGAACATAGCAGCGCGTGTGGTGGAAGTAATTACCAAAAGAAGTTTTGATCGTTTGCTGATGGAGCGAATTACTCGTCCTTTGGGCATGAAGGCCACTAACTTTACCGGCGAAGATTACAATGCTGCCATGAACCCATCAGGTGGCGGAAGATCTACTGCGGCAGACATGACGAACTTTTTGGCCATGATCCTTCAAAAAGGAAAGTTTAATAATAAGGAAGTATTGACTGAGGCTTCTGTCGAGTTGCTACATTCTTTGAATGCTTCTTCTATCCCGGTAAAGAATGTTCCTAAAATAGCCGAAGGGTGGAGCTATGGCATGGGCGAATGGATTATGGAAACATCGCCATCGGGAAAGGCGGCTGTGTTAACTGTCCCTTCGTTGAATGGCACATGGCCCGTGGTAGATCTTTGCCGCGGCTATTCATTTATTTTATTTACCAAAGAGTTATCCAACGAACCACCCAGGAGTTTGTATTTCGGCATTAAAGAGCTGATTGATGAATCCCTTCCGCCGGTGGGCTGCAAATAATTAGGGCACCTTTAAAACTTTTACGAAGCATAGAATCTGTGTATCGGGATAAGAACGTTTATATGTGCACTATTAATTTATAAAATACAAGGGGGTACAAAATTTGCTTTAGGTAAGTCTACTCAAACTTACCTATGTTAACCACGTTTTTTACCTTGCTATTGGCCGGACTTTCTTTCTTTGTGTACCAAAAATGGAAAAAATTAAAAGCATTCAAAATTATAAAGAAGGGAGATATAGTGGTATTGAAAGAAGATTACAAAAAAGAATATCCACTCATACCTCCTAACAATTTGCTTCATATAATTGATGTAGAATCGTCATCTGTAAATATTGAATACATCAACTTTAAAGATGGCACGTTTCAAACACAGAAAATATCCAAAGATGTGCTGCGAAAAGTTCGGGATCATGCAGCCTAATCTGTTGTGGATTTCCCCATATTAGTGGGATGATTAATTTCTCATTTAGTGCAGTTGCTATTTTCAACCGTAACCCAAAGTCCTTTCTCCACTCGTTTTCGCCGTTCATCCTAACCACATTGTTATGCGATTGTAGACACTGGTGTTAACCAGTTCTTTTGTAGAGATATTCATCTAATTCAAAAGACAAAAAATACAATAATGAGATACAATTTTTTGAACGAAGTACATCTACCGGTGAGACTAACTTTACTGAATGCATCCGTCCAATTAAATGCGGATGAAAATGTGGATCCCTTCGTGATCGTAAGTAAAGTGTCGAACCTAATGCACGTGTTGCGGCAACAGTTCACCAACGAGGAGCAATTTATTCTTCCGCTTGTTTTTGATTATGAGCCTTGCGTGTGGGATCACTTTATAAGGCAGCATCACCAACTGAAAAACGAAATAAGCGAGATAGAGCAAATGCTTAAAACATTTTCAGCATGCACAGATACTGAAGCCCAATGGTTGATTGCTTCGCTGGTCAATTATCATTTTCAACAAACAGTATTATCTAATTTTCGCCACATGGATGAAGAGGAAGAAGTATTGACCGAAATACTTTGGAGATATTATTCCGACGGTACATTACAAAGTACTTATCGTCAGATGCAAATGCTGCCAACCCTGGCACCAAGAAAGCAGGAACCGAAGTTTATTGCGACTGCACATGCCGCCTAACAAAATAGTCAGTATTCAAAACAGGTAGTTACTTTTTTAGTTTTGATGTGGGCTTTGTCAAATTGATACAAGACCTTTAGCATGGCATGTAGGCCATGATAATTATGAAGTATTACCTCGTTTATTTTACCCTTGCAGCCTGTTGCTTCTTTTCATATTGCAAAGCACCAAAATCGAAATACCCAGTGGTAGAAATGCGCACCAAGTTTGGCAAGGTGTCGATAGAATTATACAATGATAAAGCGCCGCAAACCGTAGCTGCTTTTCTAAAAAATGTACAGGCTGGCACCTATAAAAATTGTTATTTCTATCGCGTACTCAACCAGGACAATCAATCGTCTGACGCGATGAAAACCTTTTTGATACAAGGGGGAATTTGGCGCAACAATAGCAAACTTTCAGCTAACCTTCCCCGCATACCACATGAAACAACCGGGCAGTCGGGCATACTGCACACAGATGGAGTGATTTCTATGGCAAGGCTTGAACCCGGCTCTGCCGGAAGTGAATTCTTCATCTGTATTGGCCGCCAACCCGGGCTCAATTACGGTGGAAAAAACAACGCAGATGGTGAAGGATACGCAGCCTTCGGAAAAGTAATTGAGGGAATGGATATAGTAAGAAAAATTTACCGGCAGCCGGAAGATGACCAGGCATTTTTTCCGCCGATACCCATCTACGACATTGTACAATAAACAGCGTTATACCGTTTGATCCTTCTTAGTAAGCTTACTCCCGCTAATCATTTTTCAGCTACTCAGCACTATCCTTTTCACCTAATATTTTTGAAATCACTTCCATTGGAACCAAGGCAAACTCAGGCCGGTTTTTCAATTCTTCATTTAGGTCTTGCACTGCCTTGTCCATTAAATAGGTTTCAAGCATCATAGCTAAATCCTCGCTATCCTTTGGCAAAAACGCGGTATCACTTACCTCGTTCATGTATGCCTTTAAAAAGAAACCAGTAACGTAATGACTCCAAAACGCAGCAAACGGAAGCAACGAATTCACCTCTTCTTTTTGTACCTGGTTGGTTTTTAAAAACCCTTCGTACGTAATATAATTGATGGAACGAATCATGGTGGCAACATCCCGCAGTGGTGAGCGCTTCAAACGCCGTTCGCTAAAAGTTCGATTTGGTTCGCCACCAAAATCGTCAATCGCAATGTCTTTACCAGTAAATAGAATCTGACCCAAATGGTAATTACCGTGTATTCTGATTTTAGCTACATCCAGTTTTTTACTGTAGATCCTTTTCAGCTTTTTCAATACCTCATCCCTTTTACCCAATAATATTTCTGCTTCTTTTTTTACATCAGCAGGCAGGTGTTCCAAACTGTTGCTCTTTGTTTGATAGGTCTGCCGCACTTGCGATTGCATAGAAGAATACAATGAACGTTGGTAGTGCAATGAAAAATCTTCAGCTGCGAAGGCTGGCATATAGCCACCTGTGGCAAGCGCCTTGTGCATCTGCGCAGTACGCACGCCTAATTGATGTGAGAAGTCGGGGCCTGTGTTACCAAGCAGTTCCTTTATTTCTTCGGGCAATTCATCATATTCATGCGGATGAACCAACGAGCCAAGCAAAGGATAAGTCAACAAGGTTTGTTTGTTTCTCGCCAATATTCTTTCTATGTAATTGTTGATTCGCTCTAACATAAAATGATAGCCATCGCCGTGGCTTTCTGCCCGGGTCTGCATCATGCCTATTACCATCTGCTGCTTATCACGCTGCCACTTTATAACGCCTACATACCTCGGCACATAGTCGAACCCCGTCACGGACAGGTATTCGGTAATTTCTACATCAGGATTAACAGACACATCTACCTTTCGATATATTTTTAAGAAGAAGCGATTATTAAAACTGATCGTTGTGTGATTGATTTCCGACGGATAAATTTTACTGCTAATCTCAGCAATGCTTTCTTCTATTTGTTTCGAGTTGCCCCTGCAGTCGAAAAAAATATTGCCATAGACTGACTCTTCATTCTTCATTTTACTAAATAACCATTGCTGCATTTCTTCAGTGTAAATGCCATCGCATAAAACTCCGTTTTCGTTACCAAGGTCAAAGGTTGCCAACACAGATTGGGGCGTAGTATCCCTCAGCTGATCTGCAATTTTACCTCCCGCTATGGTAAGTGGAATGAAATACATCTCCGGCAGACCATTATCAAATGAAACTTCGATTAACAAAAACAAAGAACGGCTTAGAGCTAATTGTACTTCTTCCGAAGAAATAATTTTTACTCCGTAAATCGTTTTATCCGTTGTTGAAAACCATTCAGCTTTTGGCAGGTACTGCGGTAGAATATCGGACTCAAGTTGAGAGAAGAGTACACTACTTAATAAGTCTTTGCTTTGCTGAACAGCAAGCCTGGGCAAAGCAGATTTTTTATCGTGTAAGGCTGCAACTTTCGCCAATACAAACCAGTGATACGCATGCGGGCTAAGTGTAAAGAAGTACGGCGCATCCTTTATGGAAGGGAAATGATTTTTGCTGAATACTTCAATTGGAACATAATTTTTATACGCTGACAAAGCAAGTTCTGCCGGTTGCGAAAACTTGGATAGGTTCACAACAATCAGCAACGTTTCATCTTGGTAAGTGCGGGTAAAAGCCAGCACTTTCGGATTATCTACATTGAGGAATTTGATGTCGCCACGGCCAAATGCTTTGAATTTTTTGCGCATATTAATGATGCGCTTCATAAACCATAGCAGTGAAGAAGTATTGCCGCGTTGCATCTCCACATTCACAGCCTCATAATGGTATTCGGGATCTAAGATTACCGGAAGGAAAAGGCTTTGTGGATTGGCCTTAGAAAAACCAGCATTGCGATCAGGTGACCATTGCATGGGTGTACGCACACCATCTCTGTCGCCCAGGTAAAAATTATCGCCCATGCCTATTTCATCGCCATAATAAATTACCGGTGTGCCGGGTAACGAGAACAACAGGCAGTTCATCAATTCTATCTTTCTTCGATTGTTTTCCATGAGTGGCGCAAGCCGGTGGCGTATGCCTAAATTGATCCTTGCCTTCGGATCTTTTGCATACGCTTTGTACATGTAATCCCGTTCTTCATCGGTAACCATTTCCAAGGTTAGCTCATCGTGATTTCGGAGAAAAATTGCCCACTGGCAGGTATCGGGAATGGCTGGAGTCTGGTCGAAAATATCAGTGATGGGATAGCGATCTTCCATTTGCAGCGCCATAAACATGCGCGGCATTACAGGGAAGTGATAGTTCATGTGGCACTCATCCCCATCTCCAAAATAGGAAGCGGAATCCTCCGGCCACATGTTGGCTTCCGCAAGAAATACAGTGCCTGGAAATTTATCGTCAATGTGCGCACGCAATTTTTTGAGGAACGCATGCGTCTCTGGCAGGTTTTCTCCATTGGTTCCCTCGCGTTCAAAGAGATAAGGAACAGCATCCAGCCTAAATCCATCCACACCCATTTCGCACCAGTAGTCCAGTATTTTAAAAATCTCCTCCTGCACCTGCAGGTTGTCGAAATTCAGATCGGGCTGATGATGGAAGAAGCGATGCCAATAATATTGCTGTGCGATTGGATCCCATGTCCAATTGCTACCCTCAAAATCCTGGAAGATGATTCGCACATCTTTGTATTGATTGGGGTTATCCGTCCAAACGTAAAAGTCTCTTTCAGGCGAATCTTTAGGCGAAGTGCGTGCCCGCTGAAACCATGGATGCTGATCTGAAGTATGGTTGATTACTAATTCTGTGATCACCTTGAGGTTACGTTTGTGCGCCTCAACCAATAGTTCCTTAAACTCTTCTATGTTTCCGTACCGCGGATTAATGCTGTAGTAATCAGCAATATCATACCCATCATCACGCAGCGGCGATGGATAAAACGGCAATACCCAAATGGCTGTAACACCGAGTTCCTGCAAGTAGTCAAGCTTTTGGAGGAGACCTTTGAAATCCCCAATTCCATCCCCACTATCATCGTTAAACGCCTTTATGTGCAGTTCGTAAATGATTGCGTCTTTATACCAATAGATATTATCGTCTAACAAAGTTCCTGTGGACATAGTGGTAAAGAGTGATTAGGCATCAAAAAAAAACTACATGCAAAAAAATAGGGCCAAGCGTAAAATACTTCTAATGTCACCCTTGTTTGTATAATGCATGCCTCGTTTGAGAAATGCCGAACAAGGAAAAAAATAACCGGAAAACAAATACAAAAAATAGGTACGTGGTCCCTGAAAACATAAGGTGCCAATGCTGCGATGAAGGTTAAGTCAAAACTTACTTACAAAAAAAATCCCGCCTCATTCAAGACAGGATCAAACAGTGTAACACAACTAATCTCTAATCAAAGTAAATTTCCTTCTTTGTGTCCTCCTGTGTTTCTTCCTCCGGCTGTACTCTGTGGTTATTATTTTTACCCCAGAGAAATACAAGAGTGTTGCACGGAGAGCCCAGAGTAGTGCAGCGCATCAACTCACAGCATACCACATTATTTCAAGATTGCCTAGTCCCTCGCAATCACAAAAGCCACTCACAACTCACAACTCACAACTCACCTAATTTACTACCGCTTCCTGGTATGCCTCAATTGGCTCGCAGGTACAAATCAGGTTTCTATCGCCGTGGGTATTGTTGATGCGACTTATCGACGGCCAGAACTTCTTCGCACGTACAAACTCCAATGGAAATGCTGCCTGTGAACGTGTATAAGCATGGCTCCATTCGTCCGCACATATAACCTGCTGCGGGTGTGGTGCATTTTTCAATACGTTATCCGTTTTATCGGCAGTGCCATCTTCAATGGCTTTTATCTCTGCATGAATGTTAATCAATGCATCGCAGAAACGATCCAGCTCACTCTTAGGCTCACTCTCAGTTGGCTCAATCATGATGGTACCCGGTACCGGGAAACTCAATGTTGGCGCGTGAAAACCATAATCCATCAAACGCTTCGCAATGTCTTCGGCCTCGATTCCCAGAGCTTTGAACGGACGCATATCTACAATGAACTCATGCGCACAGGTTCCGTTCTTCCCGCTGTATAAAATCTTGAAATGCTTTTCCAATCTTGTCTTCATGTAGTTGGCATTCAGGATGGCATATTCTGTAGCCTTACGAACACCATCTGCCCCTAACAACTTGATGTAAGCATAGCTGATAAGTAGTATGCTTGCCGAACCGAACGGTGCTGCACTAACTGCATTAGCCGCCGCATCTTTATTGATGGTAATGTGTCCTGGTAAGAAAGGAGCGAGTTTATCATTTACACAAATTGGACCCATGCCAGGACCACCACCACCATGTGGTATCGCAAATGTTTTATGCAAGTTCAAGTGACAAACATCGGCTCCAATGGCGCCCGGCGATGTTAATCCAACCTGCGCATTCATGTTGGCTCCATCCATGTAAACCAACCCACCAAACTCATGAATAATGTCGCAAATCTCTTTGATACTTTCTTCAAACACTCCATGCGTACTTGGGTAAGTCACCATTAAACCCGCAAGCGTGTCTTTGTATTTCTCTGCGTTGTTTCTTAAATCTTCTACATCAATATTACCGGCCTCATCACACGTTGTTACCACTACTTTAAAACCGGCCATCACCGCACTTGCTGGGTTAGTGCCATGTGCAGAAATAGGAATCAATATAACATTGCGGTGTGCTTCGTTTCGATCCTCATGATAACCACGGATGGCCAGCAATCCTGCATACTCACCTTGTGCTCCGCTATTCGGTTGCAGCGATGTTGCGGCAAAACCAGTAATACTACTCAACCATGCTTCCAGTTCGTGCACAATCTGCTGGTAGCCTACCCATTGATCCTTCGGTGCAAAGGGATGCATCTTGCTAAACTCCGGCCAGCTTACCGGTATCAATTCGGTAGCAGCATTCAATTTCATGGTACAGCTACCCAGTGCAATCATCGAATTGTCTAGACTTAAATCCTTTGTTTCTAAAGACTTCAGGTAGCGCATCATTTCTGTTTCGCTGTGGTGTGTATTAAACACGGGGTGCGACAAGTATTCTGATGTGCGGGTTAATTTAGATGGTATGTTCTCAAGGTTGGTATCATGATTGAAACTTAGACTTACGCTATCGGAGCCACCTGCTTCAGCAAATACCTGCAGAATATCCAATACGTCTGCCTGGCTCGTTGTTTCATCCAGCGAAATGCCTACATATCCTTCTCTGCCGTAATAAAAATTCAGGTTACGCGCCTCTGCCTTCTCACGAATGGTTGCCGCATCATCTACCTTAATCATCAGCGTATCGAAGAAAGATTGATTAGACTGCTCAAACCCGAGCTCTGTCAGCTCATTATTCAGCGCTAGTGCCAGCACGCTTGCTCTTTTACCAATGTTTTTCAGTCCTTCCGGACCGTGGTAAACAGCAAACATGGCGGCCATATTTGCCAGCAATGCCTGTGCGGTGCAAATGTTTGACGTTGCTTTTTCGCGGCGAATGTGTTGCTCTCTTGTTTGCAGCGCCATGCGCAATGCACGATTGCCTTGTGCATCGATACTAACGCCTATGATACGCCCGGGAATCACTCTTTTAAATTCATCTTTAGTAGCAAAGAAAGCAGCATGTGGTCCACCAAATCCCATCGGTACACCAAAGCGTTGCGCCGAACCAATGGCTACATCTGCGCCCAATTCACCCGGAGGTGTAAGCAGCGTTAAAGCAAGTAAATCGGTAGCCATTATTACACTGGTGTGCACCGTATGAGCCTGCTCAATAAATGCGCGGTAGTCTTCTACGGCACCATTGCTGTTTGGGTATTGAAGCAATGCGCCAAAGTATGTCTCATCTAATTGAGCACTCGCAAAATCTCCCACTACCACTTCTATTCTAATAGGTGTAGCACGGGTAATTACCACATCTCTTGTTTGAGCAAATACGTTCTGATCAACAAAAAATCTCGGCGCTACTATTTTGTCGCTTTTGTTTTTATTGTTGAAAAGCATAGCCATAGCTTCAGCGGCAGCGGTGCCTTCATCCAATAATGATGCATTGGCAATTGGCAAACCCGTAAGATCACTAATCATGGTTTGAAAGTTTAATAAACTCTCTAACCTGCCTTGCGCAATTTCCGCCTGGTAAGGCGTGTATTGTGTGTACCACCCTGGGTTTTCAAACAAGTTGCGGCCGATTACGCTGGGCGTAAAAGTGTCGTAATAGCCTTGACCTATATAGCTTTTACAAACTCTATTTTTTGCGGCAGTCTGTTTTAGTTCCGCCAGGTATTGCGCTTCACTTACCGGACCACCTACCTCAAGCGGGTTTTGCAAACGGATCGCCTCTGGCACCGTGCGAGCAATGAGGTCAGCTAACGAGGATACACCTATTGCCTGCAGCATCTGCGCCGACTCCTGCTCATTAGGTCCAATGTGTCTTTGAAGAAATTCATTTGCCTGCTGTTCGAAAATGTTCATATAAAGGGTTCGTTTCTTTTGTTTGTTCCTGCCATTAAAACGGTCGAGGGCTTTTTTGGTTCACCAGCTTCAGCCCCTAATTCAGCATCGTTATGTCACACTCTTGTACTTTTTTCTCTTTTTTCTTCTTCAGTCTTTATTTCAAAACTTACTATTTCTCTTTTTGGCCAAATTAAAAAGCCTTTTATTCAACTGGGCAATATCCGAATTACCGAAAAACATATTTCTACCACCAAGGCCCAAAGGGGTGAAAAAAAAGATGCGCAAAGTTAGGGGAGTGACAGCAGAATATTATTTGCTGCCAACTGGGCTTTTTGCTTCGTTACCGACACTCAGCAGCCCAATGCTACACAAACCTTTTAAAAACCAACGGGATGCTACCACGCTCAAAATGTACAGCTTCGACGATCGTTTTGTTGTCTGCACTTTAACAAACGTGTCTTAAACAACCTATAACATGTCCGGTCTATTATCCTGAACCTAAAAACACAGATTATGAAAAAAGTAGTACTAGGATTAATGGCACTGGCAATCACCGTAGCATCGGTAGCACAGAACAACGGAAAAAAAGGTAACAACGGCCATAAAGCTCATAAATCTCACAAAGAAGTTAAGCACCAGGATAAGCATGAAGATCGGGATCAGGATCATCGCGATCATGAAAAAAATCGTGACTACAAAAATGATAACCTATCTGCTGCTCAACAAAATCAGCACAAGATAATCAATGAAAACTTCCGCAATTCAATGAAGAATTTACAACAGGATATCACCCTGAGTAAGGAAGTAAAGCAGCAGCGTAAGCAAGTGTTGATTGCCGAGCATAAAGCCCAAATCCATGCAACACTTACTCCAGAACAAAGAAGTCAGTGGGAAATGAAAAAGGATAAGCGTGGTAATAACGGCCGCGACCGCAACAACGGCTAAAATATGTTCTCCTATGATGACCACATGATGTACCCATCATGTAAAAAACAAACAGGCTGCACCTTATTGCAGCCTGTTTTCTTTTACCGAATAAGGCGAAATCATTGACGGACAATTCTTCCATCTTCCATTTCAATAATTCGATCAGCCCTGTTCGCAAAAGTTTGATCGTGGGTTACTATCAGCAATGTTTGGTTGATTTCTTTGTTCAATTGTTTAAAAATATCGAACACCAGCTCACTGTTTTTTTTATCCAGATTACCCGTAGGCTCATCGCCCATAATGATGTCTGGATCGTTAATCATTGCCCGGGCAATTGCCACGCGTTGTTTTTCCCCGCCTGATAATTGATTGGCTTTTTTGTTCGCCAGGTTTTCAATGTCCAGCATGCGCAACCGTTCAATAGCTCTTGCCTCCACTTGTTCCTCTGGCAAGCTATTTAACTTCATCCCCGGCAGCATTACATTTCGTACTACAGAAAATTCGCTCAGCAAATAATGGAACTGGAATACAAAACCGATCTTTTCGTTTCGTGTTTTTGCCAGTTGTACTTCGCGACGCTTTTTCATTGCTACACCATCTATCAACACGTCTCCTTCGTAATCTGTATCCATGGTGGAAAGGATGTACAATAGTGTTGATTTTCCGCAGCCAGACTTTCCAGTAATTGCTACAAACTCTCCTTTATTGATGGTGAAACTGACACCATCCAACACCTTAACCGTAAGCGGATCGTGGAAGTACTTAGTAATTTGCTGCGCTTCGAGAATAAAATTGTTCATGTTACTTTCCTCTAATGATAATTACCGGATCTACTTTACTTGCTTTACGCGCAGGAAATAATCCGGCAAAATAGGTGGTGATGAGTGAGAAGACTGCACCAATCAGATAGAAGCGTGGATCGTAATTGATGGGATACGTTTTTACGGTGGGCAACGCTGCGGTGATGAAAGGAATACTGTCGATAATGGAAGACAACAGAAATCCAAAGAACAACCCTGCTATACCACCAACAAAACCGATGATCATGGAAATCAACAAAAAAATCCGCTTCACATCTTTTCCGGAAAATCCTATTGCTTTTAGTATTGCAATGGAATCCATCTTTTCATAAATCATCATGTTCAGGATATTGTAAATCCCGAATCCTGCAACAATCAATAACGTAACACCAACCGTGTAAGAAATGAGGGTTCGAATAAACGTTCCCGTTTCAAATTGCGCGTTGGCCGTTTGAATGTCCTCCGCATCGGCACCAAACAATTGACTGTACTCTTTGGCTACAGCCGGTGCCTGTTTCAGGTCATACAACTTCACCTGCAGGTCAGTAACATAATTGGGCGGTTTGTTCAATAACTTTTGTGTAGTAGCCAGCGAGGCAAAGGTTTGGGTCTTATCAAACTCTGCAATGCCTGACTGAAAAAGACCAACAACTTTTAGCAGAAATGTTTCTCCTTTGGCTGTGGTCAGGTGCACTACATCACCTACGTTTACCAGTAACTTATCTGCCAATCCTTTTCCCAAAACAATGCTGTTGGCAGTGTTCTTCAGATCGATTGCATTGCCCGAGGTTACATAATCGTTGAAGTGAAAAAGATCTATTTCTGCCTGCACATCAATTCCAAAAACAACGCCTACAACATCTGCGGCTCCATCATTAAAAAATACTTGTGTCGAAATTTTGGGGGCAATGCCTGCGACCCTGGGGTCTTGTTTTATGGATTGAATGATAGCACCACTATTATACAGCTCTTGCCTGCTTCCACTGCTTTTTATTGACTGAATAAAGTTGTAATGATTCTTATACCCTGCAGCTACATTTACCGGTTGATGTAGGTTGGGTTTTATTTCATTGAATAGCCTGATGTGTGGTGCACGATTTAAGATCAGGCCATCCAGCAGTTTGTTTAGCCCCGTCATAAAACTGAGCAGGGTAATAAACATGGTGATACTAAAGGTGACACCAATGGCAGCTACCATCGTTTGCCGCCATCTTGCCAGCAGCATCGATTTAGCTATGCCAGGTATAAGTTTGTAGTTCATTGTGCTGGCTTATAGATTACATCGCTTGCAGTAAGCCCACTGATCACTTCTACTTTTCGATAGTCTTTAAGCCCCGTAACAACTTTCTTTCTTTCATTTTTTCCGATCAGCACATACTCGTCATTTACCAAATAGGTGCGCGGAATGGTGAGGGCATTTTGTTTTGTTTGTATGACAATGTTTGCTTCTGCAGTCAGGTTTGGATACAATGCCGAAGGGCGTTTGGTGAAAATAGCTTCAATGGTAAACGACCGGGTACGGTCATTCATCATCGGATCGATTTTGTTGATTGCCGCTTCAAAAACGTCCTGCTTATAACTATCCATGGTAATCAATACTTTCTGCCCCAATCGAATACGCGCTATATCGTATTCATCAACTTGTAGCTCCAAAATAAATATATCGCCGGCACCAATAATGGCCACTGGCGTTTGTGTATTAACCATCTCACCTTGTTCGCGTAATATCTTGTACACACGCCCCGCACTTTCGCTTCTTATGGTGAAATCGCCCGATGCTTTGGTGCTTATTTGCAGGTTGTTTTGTGACTGGCGGGCACCAAGTTTCAACTGCTTCACCAGATCGTTGTATCGGAGCACAGCACCCTCGTATGCTGTCATAGAATTTTTATACATCAACACTCGTTCTTCTACCTGGTTGCTTGTTCCTATTTGCTGTGCCCAAAGATTTTGCTGCCTTGACAGCAAGGACGAATCGTTTACAACTTTTGCTTTAGCAAGTGCAATGCTATTTTTCAGTTCAATAAGCTTTTCGCCGTTTGCATTTACTGATGCACCTTCTGCAGCAATCCGTGCATTCGCCGTAGACAATTGACTGATGACGTTGTTTACTTGAATAATCGCTTGCCCTTTTTGCACCGTATCTCCTTCTTGCACCAGTATCTTTTCTATCAATCCATTCACCATAGGATACACCTGATATTGGCCCTTGCTTTTTACCAAACCTGACGCATACACCGATTCTGTAATACCCTCCAAAGTCGGCTGAAGGTGTTCCTGCTTTTTGTTGCACCCAAGTAAAATCGCAATGAATAGACAGAAGAACACTTGCCTCATTTGCTTAAGGTTTGATTGTTGTAAAAACAAATTTACTTTTAAAAGCAAAAGGAAAGACTGAGGATTGTCAGTGGAGATTTGAACGCAGTAGGAATTAAAAATGGTGCAATGTTTCTGCTCCTTTTTTGGTACCCGGCTGTCGTTTTCTGTTGTGGCTTTTGTTGCGTCGCACTCTTGTACCGTAGTGCTTACATCAGCCGAACCTGGCTGTAACCGAGAAGCCTTCTAATCCAACTTCAACTCTTTGTAATCCGATATTTTGTAAGTAGCATCAGCTTCGAAATGGCTGTTGCTTTTGTCATACAGTACCGTATCTACACCCAGCTCGTTACCGCCTTTAATTTCAGAGTCGGGATCATCCCCAATGATTAAAAATTCATCTTTGGCATATCCGTTTTCCTCTATTATTTGCTTGAAAATGTCTTTCTTTTTTTGACTCGTAGTTGTAGGATCAATGATGTAAATACCTTTAAAATCTTTTTCAAGCGCTAGTGCTTTCACCTTGCTTTGCTGCATCTTCATAAAACCAGTTGTCACCAAAAATCGATCGACCTGCAGGTGACGCATTGGCTCAAAATCGCTGAAAGTTTCCATTGGCCCATCGTACGTCAATTCCTTTAGAATATTCATGCATTCCTCTTTCAACTCTTTACCTATTCCATACTGTTCAGCTACTGCCTGGAAAGGAATGCGCATTATATCTTTCTTTATTCCTTCAAAATCATCCTCAAGCTCACCAGATTCTTTTAGGTGTCTAAATAAAGGCTCAAACAGCTTGTCGCCAATGGAATGCACCGGGTAAATTGTATTGTCTAAATCAAAGATGATCGCCTTCTTCATAGAATAATTTTTTGATGGATAGTTTGCTACGAGCTACAACTCAGCATAGAGCACCCCGCTTTATTACTCGCCCATTGAGGTCGTTTCCCAAAAAATTCATCAAACTTATTAGAGTAAGGTTCTTTCAGTGCTGCTTGTAGTTTTTCAAAAAGCGTAGGGTCGCCCTTCTCCAGTTCTTCAATAGCTTGGTGGAGTAAATAATTACGTAAGATGAACCGGGGATTGGTAGCCCGCATTAACCGCTGTGAGTCAGATTTACTAATGGTGTTCTTGCTAATTCGCTCTGTATAATTCTTAATAATCAAAATGAAACTATCCGCTTCTACCTCTGTCAACTCCATATAAAATGCATCGGAAAAATGCGCAAGGATTGCTTCTTTCTCTGCTTCCACCGGCACTTCAATCAGCAGTTGAAAAAAAATGGTCATGTCTGGCTTAATGGCCCGCAGCATTTTCTCAAACTGATCAATGAAGGAGATATCTTCTTTAACCATTTCACCAAGGCCTAATTTGTTGCTCATCATCTGGTAATATTTGCTCCAGTAATGATCATCATACTCCTCAAGTGCTGAAGACAAAACCTCCTGGTCCTGAAATAACGGACTGATTGCTCCCGCCAGGCAAGCGAGGTTCCATTTGGCAATTGCGGGCTGCCTGCCAAAAGCATAACGCCTACCCGGTAAGTCGGTAGTATTTGGTGTAAAATTGACGTCGTAATCATCCAAAAATGAGTACGGGCCGTAATCAATTGTCAACCCTAGTACCGACATGTTATCAGTATTCATTACCCCATGTACAAATCCTACACGCATCCATTCCACAATCATTGTGGCGGTACGCTCAATCACTTCTTTAAACCAGGCGAGCACTTTATCCTCACCGGTAATGTGTGGGTAATATTTTACTATAGTCCAATCAACCAGTTGTTCAAGATTTTTATTTTCTTTTCGCGCAGCTAAAATTTCGAAATTCCCAAAGCGCAGAAAGCTCGGAGCTACTCGCATCACAATAGCACCCGGCTCAAACGCAGCATTACCATTGTAAAACATATCTCGCATTACCGGGTCGCCGGTACTAACAAGACTTAATGCACGTGTGGTAGGCACACCTAAGTGGTGCATTGCTTCGCTCATCAGGTATTCACGTACTGATGAACGTAACACAGCTCTTCCATCAGCCCTTCTACTGTATGGCGTGGGGCCGGCGCCTTTTAATTGCAGTTCCCATGTTTGCCCATCGGGTGCCTGCAACGCTGCAAGCGTCATGGCTCTGCCATCCCCTAGTTGACCTGCCCAGTTACCAAATTGGTGGCCCGCATAACAAGCTGCAAATGGAATCATTGTAGCTGCAATGGCATTGCCGCCGAGTATATCAATTTCCTGAGGCGATGTTGGCTTTTCAATTCCTAAGGACTTTC
This sequence comes from Segetibacter sp., assembly GCA_031425015.1. Classification (GTDB taxonomy): domain Bacteria; phylum Bacteroidota; class Bacteroidia; order Chitinophagales; family Chitinophagaceae; genus Segetibacter. Next base: position 164,061 of record JANPIM010000025.1, read on the forward strand.
CCAATTCATCACTCCACGCCAGCAATTGAACCTCCTTAACAGGTGTCGGCAACACTTTGCTGTAAAAAACACCCGGCGTTTGTCGCGGCGTTAGATCGCCGCTATTATCACCAATGAAAGTGTCCGTAAAGTCATTTCTATATTGAATGGAATCTAATCGCTGCATGATATGTTCTCTTAGCTAATACTTATTTAAAACGAATACGATTACCATAAACGAAAGCACTACAATTACTCTGCCTTGCTCTGCGCTCAAAGAAATACAAAGGTGAGAAAAAGGATCTATGATAGTTTGATGATAATGATTATCAGGAACTGTTCAGAACTGAGCAATTACAGCTAGAAGCTTTGAATTGCCATTTCGTTTTCTGATTAGAATGATTACCAGATACTCCTGATAATTGCTTGTTAACATTGAAGTCTAAGAATAAAGTGGATAAGTAGCCTGTTTAAATTTGTAGTGCACATATTGTCGGAAATTAAACAGTTATTGGTAGGTTTGTCATACCCCCCCCCAAACAGTCGATTGCCCACGATCTCTAATTGTTTTAACCGGCAATATTGAAGATTTATGGTAAGGAAAGTCAGCGCATTGTTCGAAATAAATGCCAGGCCAAGCCAGGTAACTGCGTGCAAAAAGTTTAGTGTTCTTGAGTAAAACGAATGTCTGAAACATAGGAAACTGTAAGCAATACAATTTGTACGCAACAGAATCGTTCATATAAGAATTATTATAACATCATAAAAAATAGAAAAAGCTATGTCATCATCTCAAACTCTGCAACAGCAAATTGCTGATGAGCAAAACCGGTACCAGTCCATTTTAGTGGAGAAAAAAGAATTTTCGAATTTAAAATCGATAAAGAACAACATAAAGAAGATGCAGCGTCAACTCTATTTGCTGCAGAAGGAGTATGCTGATACAAGCACCGGTAAAATGTAAAACAGCGAGGGGTTAAGCAATCTTAAAGAGGCAAAACACACCCTATGAATCCAATGATTTTTTTAGCCGAAGATGATGACGAGGTTTGTATGCTTTTTACAGAGGCACTTTCTCAAATTCTGACGTCTTATGAAATGCACCGGGTAAAAGACGGTCTGGAATGCGTTTATACGCTCAAGCATTTCTCTGAACCCAATTATATTTTTCTTGACCTTGAGATGCCCCTTAAGGATGGAATTGATTGCCTGAAAGCTATACGCCTGAATCCGGATCTTTCTGAAGTACCAATCATTATCTTCAGTTCTACCCACCACATCAAAGACATTGACCTTGCTTATAAATTCGGTGCAACTTTTTTCCTGGTAAAGCCTCACACAATCGAAGATTTAGTGAACGCTTTAAAGCGCATTTTTCTGCTTCTTATAGCCCCATCTTCCAATATAACTGGTAAATCGAACTTTGTACTACGCAATACACACAAAGAACATTTGAGCGAGTAGCCATTGGATAAGTACCCGCATAAAAAAAGCGAAGCGTATGCTCCGCATTTTTTAATGGAGGCTTCTTCAAAATCAATTAAGGTTGTGTTCAAATCTCATTTCGTACCAAACGTCCCACCTTTTATACGTTACAAAAAATTTGTCCACCTTGTAAAACCGGGGCTTAACTTGACGGCTACCGGCGAAGTGCTGAGCTTGTGTTGTTTTCCAGGATTCCATGGGTTAATTGTTTTGGGTTATAACTTCAATTTAGATTGAATATTGTGGTAAAGAATGTCTCACGTGCGCTTTTAATTGTCTTTTAAGTATAGGCACAGCAAGTGCTTTAATTCGTTAGTCTGACTAGCTCCACCAACTCTATTAAATACGAACACTAAATTGAAGAATTGTCAAAATTACCCGCGCATCACCCACATGAATGCACTGCGGAGGTTAACAAAAATCACATCGACTTATTTTCAAAATAAGGAACCTCGTCGGTAGCAATTGTTTCTTTTTCCTCCCAATAGGCTAGTGTCACTATGTGCCCATCTTTAGTTTTTAAAAGTCGGCCAAAAATTGCATTGGTAGGGTTGAACATTACATCTGTTATCCCAATGGTAAAAGTTAATGGCGGTGGAGGTTCAGGAGTTGTTTCTTCTGCAATAGCCGGGGCAATTTGGTTCGTTTCACCTTCGGTGGATGTAGGTTTTGCTACAGGTTTTACTGGCGGAACCTTAGGCGCTGGTGTTGGCACTACTACCACTGTAAATCGGTTATACTCCAGCAATCGTTTCAAAAAGTCGATTCTTTCTGGTGTTACATTCCTTTCAACAATGGAGCATTTTACACCATCAAGGTCTTCGAATTCGTGGTTTTTATTGATAGGCATTTTAAAAATTGAAAAGTAAAAAGTAAAAGAGTGTGGGCGATGTGAATACATTCCTTCTTTACTTACCATCAAACATTGCCACACCCGCTTCAAATGACGGTGCTAGTGAGTATATGTAATCATACACAACGCTTACCAAACCGGTGAGCACAATGCCCATGACACACACATACAAAGCAATCTTTGGGTATAATGGAACATGTACACCTTGTATAGGTCGTTCGTTTACATCCATAAAAATTGCTTTTACAATACGCAAATAGTAATAAAAAGAGATGACCATGTTAAGTGCCGCAATGGTGATTAGAATATAATTTCCTTTTTCTGCACCTGCTAACAGCAAAAAGAACTTACCAAAGAAACCGGCTGTCGGCGGTACACCTGCCAGAGAGAATAATGCAATGGTAAGCACCCATGCTAATACAGGATTGGTTTTATAGAATCCTTTATAATCGCTGATATCTTCGCGTGCTGCAACGGCACTAATTAATGATACCACACCAAAAGCGGCCAGGTTGGAAAATAGGTAAATCAACACGAAATAAACAACCGATGTAGTACCCAACTGCGAAGTACCTGTAATACCAACTAAGATAAAACCAACTTGTGCTATAGACGAAAATGCCAGGAAACGTTTGAAGTTATTTTGCCGAATGGCAAATAAATTACCAATAACAATGGTGAGTACTGCTAGTAAGAATAATACATTATACCAGGTTTCGGCAAGCGGCTTAAACACGGTGTACAGCACAGACACAAACACAAACAAAACTGCGCCTTTAGAAATAACTGACAAGTAAGAAGTAACTGCGACAGGTGCTCCTTCATACACATCTGCCGTCCAAAGATGGAAAGGCACAACTGAAATTTTGAAAGCGAACCCGGCAATCAGCAACACAAAAGCAAATGTTTGAAGCGGTCCACCTACTAATAGCGGCGTAAGTTCAAAAAACGTGAGTGTGCCCGTGGTGCCATACATTAACGATATACCAAACAACATTAAGCCGGATGAAAAAGCCGAGGAAATAATGAGTTTCATGGCAGCTTCCGATGATTGTTTTTTTCTTAGGTCAAAGTTTGCGGCTGCGGCCAAAGGAATGGTAGAAAGTTCAAGCCCTAAATAAAACATCAAAAGATTTCCAGATGAAATCATGAAAAACATTCCTAGTAAAGTGGACAGTAACAACACATAAAACTCAATGACGTGTTGGTGATTTTTAAGCCAAGAATAAGACTGTAATGAAATGATGTATATGCCAAGGTTTAAAATATTTTTCTCCAAAACGGCCAAAGGATTGGTTCGAAACATTTCATTGAACAACATACCATCCATGTTCAAAAAAAATCCGGCAGCGAGATTTGCCAGCAGCAATAAATTAACCAGGTTCATGATGGTTTCATTGTTGTAATCCCCGGCTATTTTAATGATAAGCAGGGCGAAGATGATCACCATAATTATCAGTTCGTGTTTCATTAATAGGAAGTCCATGTTTGTAATTTCGTTTTTTGAGTTTGGAGTTTGGAGTTTTGAGAACGAGACGATCTCCAGCAAAGTCAGCATGAAAACTTACAGGCAACTTCTTTGTTTCTCCATACAATGACGATCATTATCTTATCGTCACAATTTTGTTCATAATAATTTCTGTTGCCGGATTAATTAAGTCGGTCAGTAAAAATGGAGCAACCCCAATAACCAAAATTCCAATAATCAATAACCCCGCTGCTGCCCGCTCATTCCAGGTTGCATCCGTTATTTTTTCGTACGCGTTGCTCATTGGCCCCATCACTGTTTTGCCCGTGGCTCTCAAAATATAAACAGCTGTTACTACAATAGATGCACAAGCAAGAATGGTAGCGAGCCGGTACCATTTATCAGGGTTTTGCCACGCACCCATAAACACGGTCATTTCCGCTACAAAGCCACTTAACCCGGGTAACCCTAATGAGCACAAACCGGCTATAACAAATACAGTGGAAATGAATGGAGTTACTTTAAGCAGACCGCCCAATTGGGCAATCAAACGGGTGTGCGTTCGGGTATAGATCATTCCAATGGCAGCAAAGAAAAGAGCAGTCATCAATCCGTGTGAAACCATTTGCATGACTGCACCATTAATGGATGTCCTCGTCAACATCCCTATGCCTAATAATACAAATCCACAGTGACTGACCGAAGAATACGCGTTGATATACTTTAAATCATTTTGCATCATGGTAGCGAAGGCACCATAAATGATAGCAATGGTTGCCAGCAGAATAATGATCCATGAATAGGACTGCGCCGCATCTGGCATTAAAAAAGTTGCCACACGCAAACATCCATATCCACCCAGCTTCATCGAAATTCCTGCAAGAAACATGGAGGCCGCAGTAGGTGCTGAAGAGTGTCCATCGGGCACCCAGGTATGAAAAGGAAAGAGTGCAGTGAACACGCCAAACCCGATAAAAGCAAAAGGAAAAAAAAGTTGCTGTGTAGCCAATGGAATATTCATTTCGGCGATTTGCAGCAAATCAAATGTATGTGCTCCATTACCGGTATTTGTATTGAAATAAAGACCTGCCAACCCAACGAAGACTAACGCAGAACCACCCATTAGCATCAAAGCAAGTTTCATGGCGCTGTATTCTTTTTTACCGCTTCCCCAAATGCCTATCAATAAAAATTTAGGAATAACTGCCACTTCTAAAAAGAAGAAAAGCGTAAACAAATCAAGCGAGATAAAAAAGCCGTAAGCGCCAATGCTGAGGAAGATCAGCAAAAAGAAAAATTCTTTACTCATGCGTTCCTCTGTCCACGATACCAGCACACTCGCAATCACCACAAAGGCCGTCAATAAAATCATTGCGATTGAAATGCCATCTACCCCAACATGATAGTGAATGTCTAAAGGAGCAAACCATACCAGGTCCGTTTCAAAAAGCATAGAAGAGATATTGCCGGCTGCTCTTTCTTTCCAATATTGTAGCAACAACACAAAGCCCAGTGCCAACTGCGCAACCGAACCAATCAATGTTACATTTCTAACCTGGTTTAAACCTTTGCAAAGCAATATTGCAATGGCAGTAAGTAGCGGAAGTATAATAAGGGAGGATAACATGTGATGAGTTTCGCGTTTAAAGTTTCGTGTTTCGGTAGGTGCAGAAAGTAATTGCTAATGCTGATGAAAAGAACCGCAAGCTGAATAACGCTCTTTTTTTTCATTTTGCATTTTTCATTCCTTTCGACTTTTGAATTTTGACTATTGACTATTGACTTAATGCCCTAATGACTTAATGACCTAATTCCACCAATAAATAACCAACGCCGCCAACCCAATTACCCCACCAAAAAAATATAGTGCATAGCTCTGTACTCTTCCGCTTTGCATTCCCTTTATTAGGCCGGATGTGCTGGCAGTCACCACAGCCAATCCATTCATCAATCCGTCAACAATGTTTCTATCGAACCATGCTGCAGGTTTTCCAATAAGATTAAAAATGATCTTCTTTGTGATGAACGCATACACTTCATCCACATAAAATTTTTTGTGCGCTGCCTGATAGATGGCGCCAAATGCCGAAGCGATGCCGGCAGGTTTTTCATTGCTCCTTTTGTACAAGAAGGCTGCAAGCAAAATGCCTGCAACGGCCAATGACACTGGCGCTACTGAAAAGGCAATATTGAAATGCGTATTCAATGCAGCTCCGTTTGTAGTTACATAATGCGCAAAGGGAACAAGTCCTCCTATTACAGAAAGTATGGCCAAAATAATTAAAGGAAGTTTCATCGAAAAAGATCCTTCGCCATGGTGTTTTACTGCATGGTTCACCTGCTCTACAGGCTTATTCCAGAAGATTGAAAAATACAAACGGAACATATAAAATGCCGTTAGCGCCGCAGTGAACAAGGCTATGCCATACACGATTCTATTTTTCTGAAAGGCAGCTAGTAGTATTTCTTCTTTACTAAAAAAGCCTGCAAAAGGTGGGATGCCAGAAATGGCAAGGCAGCCTACGAGGAAAGTGGCATGTGTGATGGGCATCGACTTTCTGAGGCCGCCCATGTCTTTCATCTCATTGCTATGGAGCATATGAATAACGGCGCCGGCCCCCAGGAATAATAACGATTTGAAAAACGCATGGGTAAACAAATGAAACATAGATGCCGTAAACCCCAGGCCCTCTTCGCCACCATAACCTGCAAGCCCCAACGCAAACATCATGTAACCAATTTGCGACATGGTTGAGTAAGCCAATACTCTTTTGATGTCAGTTTGTGTACAGGCAATTATTGCTGCAAACAAGGCAGAGAACGCACCAATGTACAGGATGCCTTCCAAAACATCCGGCGCAGAAATGGCATATACAGGAAACAATCGTGCGACGAGGAATACGCCTGCAACCACCATAGTGGCCGCATGAATTAAAGCTGACACGGGTGTGGGACCTTCCATGGCATCGGGCAACCAAATATGTAATGGAAACATGGCAGACTTACCTGCGCCGCCAATAAACACCAGCGATAATCCCCAGGTGAGTGCAGATACACCAAGGAAAGAGGCCGTAGTAATACCCAATAATTGCGGCGATTGTGCCGCGGTTAAACGATCTATCAGCGTAGCAAAATCAAGTGTTTCAGCATGGACCCCCAGAATTAAAATGCCGATCAAAAAACCAAGGTCAGCAAAGCGGGTTACAATGAAAGCTTTCTTAGCGGCAGCCACCGCAGAAGCCTTATAATAATAATAGCCAATCAATAGAAACGATGACACGCCCACCAGTTCCCAGAAAATATACATCTGGAAAATATTGGTGGATAGTACCAGCCCCAGCATGGAAAAAGTAAACAGCGAAAGGAATGCATAATAAGTAGCAAACCGCTCCTCACCTTTCATGTAGCCCAGGCTAAAAACATGCACCATCAAGGAAATAAAGGTGATCACCACAATCATCATCATCGATATGGGATCCAGCAGTATTCCCATATCGATAGATATAGAAGGTGAAAATGCTAACCAGGTATATTTAAACGCAACGATCGGTTGGTAAACGTCATTTACTTTTCCATTTACAAAAAAATACTTATACGCGGTAAATACAGCGAGCAATGTGCTGGTCACCAGGGAAGCAGTACCTATAACTCCCGCCGATGTCCTGAAATATTTTCTACCAAAAAGTCCAAGCAACACAAAGGTTACCAGTGGAAGAAGGGGTATGAGTGCGATGTAGGAGTAGTTCATGGTAAATACAATTAAATAAAAAATAAAAAAGCAAAATGAAAAATGCCTAAAGAATTTAAAAGTGGGTGCATCTCCTTTTTTATTTTTTAATTTTTAATTTTTTGATTTATTAATACCTCAGCATATTAGTGTCCTCCACATCTATCGACTTATAATTTCTATACAAATTGATGATGATGGCAATGGCAACAGCTGCCTCGGCAGCAGCTATGGTAATTATAAATATGGTAAAGAATACACCGTCTAGTCTATCGGGGAACAGGTATTTATTGAACGCAATAAAGTTGATGTTTACACTATTCAATATTAATTCGATTGACATGAGAATGGTAATCAGGTTGCGCCTTGTAAACAATCCGTACATGCCAATAAAAAACAAAGCGGTGCTTACAAACAATATATGTGTTAAGGGTACTGAGCTCATTTTACAATCTCCTCCATCTCCGTTGCAGGAGTAATTACAAGGTTAGTTAAAGAGTCGTGGGCAGGTGTAAAGGGTGTGCCTGTTCTAGATTTCGTTACATCTATCGGCTTGTCATTCTCGCCGGAGGCGGGCTTCATGGCAATTACAATACACCCAATCATCGCGGCAAGCAGCAGCATGCTCACTACTTCAAAAGGCAATACAAATCCATACCTGGTGGTGCTCAGCATTTGCATACCAATGTCTTCTACGTTTGCTGCAAAGGGTTTTAGGGATGTTGCCGGAAAACCATATTGGTTGATGAGGTTGAACGTAAATCCAAAGCCAAAAAGAGCAGCAAGCGCAGAAAAAATAACCTGCTTTAGCTTTGGCTTCGGCATTTCACTACCAGTCTGATGGGTTAAAAAAATGGAGAAAATGATCAGCACGACTATGCCACCAACATACACAATGATTTGAACGGCCGCAATAAATTCAACCTGCAACCAGAAGTACAAGGCCGATACACCCACCAGCGAAAACAGCAACCAAATGGCTGCCCTGAAAATTTTGGTCGTGGTTACTGCCAACAATCCCGTGCCCAAAATAAAAGCCGAGATGCCATAAAAAATGATAGATGATGCGTCCATTATTCAATACCCTCTCTTAGTTTAGAACCTGGTAAATTAAGTTTCTTGGTAAGCTTGCTTCTATCGTACACACTGTGTTCAAACGTCTGCGCCATTTTTATCGCATCGGTTGGGCAGGCTTCAATACACAGGTTACACATCGTACACATTTCAAGGTGATACACAAAAGTATCAATCGCCTTTTTCTTCTTTCCCTCCGGCGAAATATCAAACCTGGTAATGATTTTTATAGTGCCATTGGGGCACGCTAACTCGCAGGCAGTACAGCCCGTACAGGCATGCGTATTCTCTGCATCATGCGGCATTACTACTTCGCCCCTAAATCGCTCCGGCAGGTTCAGCGTGTCACGGTTGTCCGGGTATTGCTGCGTAATAATTTCACCCGGACTAATAAAATATTTACCCGTCCGCCGCATGCCCACCAACAGCGATTTTACGCCGGTGTATACGTCTTTTATGTAGTCTTTTATAAACATGTTTGAGTTTCTAGTTTATTGTTTCGTATTTCGAGTTAAATGCGAAATCTCTTACTTCTTTACGTTACCCTGTCTTTAAATTTGGTTCCTTTAAACTTTGATTTATTTAAATAAACAATCCATCTTCCAAGCATACAGCCAATTTCATGTGTGATAGAATACAACTCGTCAAACTTTTCCTGGCTGATGTACTCTCTATCTAACAATCTATACAATTACGATTTCACTTCTCCGGCTGATCCTTTAGCAATAGAGAGAAAATTAATAAATTCAAGTTTTCCTCCGCGTTCAAATCCCTCCGCAATATTGTCCATGATTGAGCCCGACGAAGCATTCACCCGTTCCTTCAGCCGGTAGTCTTTAGATAATGCTGAGTTCAAAGAAATCGTTTGGATTTCCTTTGCAAGAAATCTCGCTTTCTGCCATGCTTCAATGTCTTCAAAACGATTTATGGTAGCCATAAATAATTTGTTATTACTCTTTCTATGCGAATGCCTTTTATCATTGATCCGCTATGAAATAATTTTGCTGATTTTCAATCAACTTTAAACACCAAACTCAAAACCCGAAACTTAGAAATGCCAACCCATTATCGCCATCACGGTTATCACCAACAAGTTTATCATGCTAATCGGAAGTAAATATTTCCATTCCAGGTTCAACAATTGATCAACTCTTAACCTTGGAAAAGTCCACCTAAACCACATGATTAAAAATATCAGCATCAGCGTTTTACCAAAAAACCAAACGGAAGATGGAACGTAATCCATTATGTGATTGAAGCCTTCCCAGTTACCAATATGCAATGGCATCCATCCACCTAAAAACAGCGTGGCGCCTACAGCACACACAATAAATATGTTGATGTATTCGGCTAGGAAAAACAACGCAAACCGCATCCCTGAATATTCTGTATGAAAGCCTGCCGTTAATTCTGACTCCGCCTCGGCCAAATCAAACGGTGCACGGTTGGTTTCGGCGGTTACTGCTATAACGAAAATGATAAAAGATATGATTACCGGAATGTGCCCTTTAAACAACCACCAACCATTACGCTGGCTCTCTATAATTTCAGAAATCTGCAAGCTACCGGTAAGCACCACAATGGAGATGAGCGCTAGCCCTGCAGATAATTCGTAACTCACGATTTGAGCACCACTGCGCATGGCTCCCAGCAATGAATACTTGTTGTTACTCGCCCAGCCCGCCATTAAAATACCAATAACCGACAGCGAAGAAATAGCCGTGATGTACAACACGCCAATGTTTAAATCCCATATCTGAAATCCCTTTGCAAAGGCAATAGGCGCCAGTATCAGCATAGCTACAATCATTACAACAAAGGGTGCAAGATTGAAGAGAAACTTATCTGCACCGTCGGGTGTAAGCCCTTCCTTTAAAATTAGCTTGAGTGTATCCGCCGTTGTTTGAAACATCCCGTAGGGTCCTACTCTATTTGGGCCAAGACGTATCTGCATACGAGCCGCTACTTTCCGTTCCATCAATACAAGTACTAACCCCAACACAGCAAATAAGGCGATGGCCAATACCATTACAATAGCCGACTCTACTACCAATACCAGCATGGGGCTCATCATACTATGCAGCCAGTTGTCTATTGATCGGGTTATGCCTTCAAGACTGAACATATTTTTTGTTTCGAGTTTTTTGTTTCGAGTTTCTAAGTGGAAATTTAAAATTTGATATCGAGGTATTTTGAAATGTGGTCAACCTCAAACCTCAAACTTCAAACTCTTCTTCAACGATCAATATCCGGTATCACTAAATCCAGCGTTCCCATAGTTGCCATCAGGTCACCAATTTTTCCGCCTCTTGCCATATGATCCAATGCTGATAGATTTGAAAACCCGGGTGAACGGAATTTGATGCGGTAGGGTGTTGTACCTCCTTCGCTCACTATATACACACCCAATTCTCCACGCGCCGTTTCGGCCCTTGTATAAAATTCTCCCTTGGGTAATTTTAGTACTGCTTTTGTTTTTGCCTGAAATTCTCCCTCCGGAATATTATCAATCAGTTGTTCTATAATTCTAACCGATTGGTGCATTTCGCGAATGCGTACCATGTAGCGGGCAAAACTATCGCCGGCCGTTTCCAGCACTTCATCAAATTCTACTTCGTTGTATACTTCATAGGGGTACAGCTTTCGAATGTCGCAATGCACACCACTTCCTCTTCCAACAGGGCCGGTGCATCCGTAACTAATGGCATCTTCTTTTGAAAGCACACCCACGCCTTTCATTCTATTTTGAAAAATGATATTGCCCGTTATCAGTTCATCGTACTCATCAATCTTACTTTTAAAAAGCGTGATAAACTCTTTTACGCGCCTATGAAAATTTGGGTGCAGATCAAACATGACGCCTCCCGGAACCATATAGTTCATGGTTAGCCTTGCGCCGCAGGTTTCCTCCATGATGTCGTTGATGGTTTCCCTTTCTCTAAATGCGTGAAAGAATGGCGTAAATGCTCCGAGGTCCATACCCAACGCACCCCACCATAATTCATGTGATGCGATGCGGGTAAGCTCATCCATTAAAACTCTTATGACTTGTGCGCGGCGCGGAACTTCTATCTGCAGGCCTTTTTCAACACACATGGCGCAGGCATGATTGTTAATGTGCGCCGACAAATAATCCATTCTGCTGGTGCTGTAAATGAATTGCCGATAGCTCAGGCTCTCACACATTTTCTCAATCGAACGATGGATATAGCCAAGGTGTGGTTCTACTTTTTTGATTGTCTCACCATCCAGGGTAATCACCAGGTGTAGCACGCCGTGGGTAGCCGGGTGCTGCGGCCCTACATTAATAATTAAGTCACCACTCTCTTCCATATCACCCTCGGGCGACACTTGTATACTTCCTTGTAATATTTCCGTTTCTCTATACATGCTATGCCGGAGTGGTTATAATTTGATCATGTTTATCGGGTCGTCGTAATCTTTTCTCAAAGGGTATCCTACCCATTCGTCGGTGAGCATCAGGCGGCGCAGATCAGGATGATTCAAAAACTTAACGCCAAATAAATCATACACTTCCCGCTCGTGAAGTTCTGCGGTGCGCCATATATCACTCACTGTTTCTATTTCAGGGTTGCTTCTGTCGAGTTTCACTTTTACTACAATGTTATGCCTGCGGGTGGTAGAGGTAAGGTGATACACCATGGTCATGTAGGTTGGATAATCTACACAGGTAAGGCAAAACAAATAATCGAAATTGAAGCCGGGTGACAGCCGAAGCTGTTCGGCAAAGGCGCGAAAAGTAGGTGGTTCCACAATTATGTTCAACCATTCGCCTGTTTCGTCGAACGCGGCTGTTGGAAGAATGGTGGTGATCAGGGCTTTTATATCTTCAGTTGACATGTACGAGTTTCGGGTTTTAAGTTTCGGGTTGCCGCTAAGAAGCCAAGAAGCAGCGGAGTTTTTTTTGAACCACAGAGCCACGGCGGCACAGAGGAACACAACGGTGTATGCGAGGTGTCGTATGTGACGATGTGGTTTTCATTGATGAATTAAGAACTACCTGTACAAGAGTGCGACGCAACGACCGCTCCATTTCTATCCTAAAGCCTGGCTCAAAATCTCTTTCTCACTACTCACTACTCACAACTCACCATTCACTACTCACCTCTCACTACTTACCACTCCTTATCTGCTCACGTGTCAGTCCTGCTTTTATTTTATCCTGCAAGCTGATTAAAGAATGCAGCAACGCCTCTGGCCGCGGTGGGCAACCGGGAATGTAAACATCTACCGGTATTACGTGGTCGGCACCTTTTACTACGCTGTAGGTATTGTAGAAAAACGGCCCGCCACTAATGGCGCATGCACCCATTGCTATTACATACTTTGGATCGGGCATTTGGTCGTACAACCGCTTGAGGACCGGTGCCATTTTATTCACTATAGTGCCCGCTATAATGATGACATCTGCCTGTCGGGGTGTAGCGCGTGCCACTTCAAAACCAAAGCGTGAAAAATCGTAACGCGGCCCTGCAGTCGACATCATTTCGATACCACAACAACTGGTGGCAAATGTGAGCGGCCACAATGAATTGGAACGTGCCCAGTTAATTACATCCTGCAACTTGCTGGTAATGACACCACCATCTGCAGTAGGATGCACTTCACCCGGAAATGTTTCATTATTCGGGTAATTATTTACATCCATTTCAATGCTCCTTTTTTATGTGCGTACAGAAAACCTAGAAATAATATAAAAATGAAAATGACGATTTCAACCAGGGCAACTATCCCAATTTTCTTAACTACAACTGCCCATGGATACAGAAAGACCAACTCCACATCAAATATTAAGAAGAGCAATGCAAACAGGTAGTAACCCACATGAAATTGTTGCCATGGAGCATTGGACGTAGGGATACCACACTCATAGGGCTGACCTTTCTGCGGATTTTTTGATCCCTTCGTAAATAGTTTTCCGACTAGTATGCCGCCGGCAGAAAAAAGAATGGCGGCCAGCGCTAATGCAATTAAGGAGGATGAGCCCATACAACAAGTTATGTTTTACCATTGTTTGAAACAACTAAAGGACGATTTAAATATAGCCAATTCTCGTGAGTTTGATTGCGGTGTGAAATTAGAAGCAGCCCTATAATATTGAACTGACTTTTCTCAAGTTACAGGCTGTTTTCCATCAGCCCCGGCAAAGGGGAACTTAACTATCAGGGGTTTTATTTGCATTGCTGTTGTTGCAGGTTTATGCCATTTAACAGCCCTCATAATTTGTTCTCTGGCAAGTCTGAACGTATTTGATACATGTGCCAGTTGCGGGTTTCTTTAAATTAAACTAATAGTCATATAATTTCCTGCTTCAAATAATCATTTGTAAATTTTCAGTGGCAAATATTCTATCAAACTAACTCCTCCTAACATGTCAGATATTTTTATAAGCTATAAGCGTGAAGATGTACCCCTGGCCAGGTCGCTTGCTGAGTTACTTACCAAGCAAGGCTGGACGGTGTGGTGGGACCATAATATTCCTGCAGGCAAAGATTACGACACCGTTATTGAGCAGGAGCTGGATAAATGCAAGTGTGCAATTGTATTATGGACCGCAGGGTCAATTCAATCAAGAAATGTGAAGGACGAAGCAAACGTAGGTTTGACCCATAATAAACTGGTACCAGTAATTGTTGGAGAAGTTCAGCCACCGTTAGGTTTCAGAATGGTGCAGGGTATAAAATGGAACGACGATGATACCATTGAAGAAACTGAAGCAGATGAATTAATATACAATGTAAAGCAGATAATAAATGGTGGTAAGGTAGAACCCCGCCCCCTTTATAAAGGGCTTAATAAAAAGCCTTTCAAGAAAGGAATACTGTGGGCAACAATCGCCATTGCGGCCGTTATTCTTATTTACCTGTTAACTAGTCCGGAGCCTCCCGACAATACGGAAGTACAGCACGATAAAAGTGCCCAGCAATATTTTGAAATTGGAGCAAGTTTGGCCGATAATCAAAAAGACTTTGATGGTGCTATTGATAATTTTAACCACGCCATTCAGCAAGACAGTAACATGGCAGCAGCGTACTATGGAAGGGGAACTGCATACAATTTGAAAGGGCTTAATTCAGACGCTATTCAGGACCTGGAGAAAAGTCTTGCACTCGGAATGTACCATGCGGCAGGTAACCTTGCCTGGGTATATTTTGATATCGGCGATTATCCCAAAGCCATTGAATATTTTAACGAACACGCAGCCGCCCAACCAAATGCATTATCCGAAGCTGGCGCAGCGATGTCATTTTTTATTTTGGGAAACCGGGACAGTGCTATGGAAAGGTATAGCAGGGCCATAACAATGGACGCAAGGTATGACGGCAACTTCGAAGCATTGGATAGCGAAATCAACTTCAATGACCGGCAAATGCGCACGTTAAAAAATACTTACACCGCCTTGTTTGCGGAATAACATAGATCATATCGTGTACCTACCGCTTTAGTCACAACAATAATAGAAGCTTTCATCCTTCCAAAATCCACTTTGGTATAACTCTTTTCTAACGCACATTTTCAGCATATAGGTTTACAGCTTCAAATACTGGCAATACAGTATCGAAACAAAAAAACTATATGTTATGAGAATTCTATTTACACTCTTCGCAACCATACTAACAGCTTTTGGTGCTACCGCACAAATAAGTGGCATAGCAAAAGATGCTGACGGCAAATTACTGGCAGGTGTTACCATCTCACTTTTAAAGGACACTACCGTAATGAAACTGGCCGCTACTAAAGAAAACGGTGCCTATGTTTTTAATGAAGTAAAGGACGGCACTTACCGCGTGAGTGCTTCGCATGTGGCGCACAGTAAAACTGTTTCTGCTCCATTTGTAGTAAGCAGTTCACCCGTTACTGCACCAGAGTTGAAACTGGCAAAGCTCTCCGGAAACCTGCAAGGCGTAACGGTAGTTGCTAAGAAGCCCATTGTAGAAGTAAAGGCTGATAAGACAATTTTGAACGTTGAAGGAACCATCAATGCGGTGGGATCGGATGCATTGGATCTGCTACGCAAAGCGCCCGGTGTAATGGTAGATAAAGATGACAACCTATCGGTGAGTGGAAAGAATGGTGTGCAGGTTTTTATTGATGGACGCCCATCACCACTAGCTGGCCAGGATTTGGCCAATTACCTGAAGACATTGCAGTCAGCGCAGATTGAGGCTATCGAAATCATCACCAATCCTTCTGCAAAATATGAAGCTGCGGGTAATGCAGGCATCATCAATATCAAGCTGGCAAAAAACAAATCGTTTGGAACGAACGGATCAGTTACGACGGGATATAACATTGGGGTTTACTCAAAGTATAATACAGGTCTATCACTCAATCATCGTAACAAGAATGTCAACATATACGGTAACTATAATTACAACAATACGCGCAACGAAAGTTTGCAGAATATTTCCCGGACTGTGTTGGATACCTTGTTTCAAAACGACATTCGCATGCTGATGGCCAATAGCGGGCACAACGTAAAAGCGGGTATTGATTACACGATCAACAAAAAGGCTTCGATAGGCGCCATTGTAACCGGCAACTTTTCAGATATGAAAATGAATAGTAACGGACGTACGCCAATTACCTCGCTTACCAACCGCCGGGTCGACCGTATTTTAATTGCAGAGAATGCCAATAAAATGTCGAGAGACAACATGAACTTTAATGTAAACTATAACTACACGGGTACAAAGGGAAAGAGCCTGGTAATAAATGCTGACCATGGATACTTTAATCTGAACTCTGACCAACTGCAACCAAACACTTATTTTGATGCGACTGGTGAAAACAAACTAGCCGTGGTTACCTACAGAATGTTGGCACCAACCACCATCAAGATCACTTCAGCAAAAGCAGATTACGAACAGGAGTTTGCAAAAGGTAAACTGGGCTTTGGAGGTAAATTTTCGAATGTAAGAACTGATAATGATTTTAAACGTTACAATGTTTTTGCATCCAACAACGAACTGGACCGTGACAGAAGTAATCGTTTTGAATATTTAGAAAATATCAATGCAGCATACGTAAACTACAATCGTGCATTCAAAGGCTTCATGGTTCAAGGCGGATTAAGAATGGAGAATACTTTAGCAGAGGGTATTTCAAACGGCAATAAAACAAATGGTGTAAACAACCCATTAAGTTTTAGAAGAAGCTACACTGACTTCTTTCCAAGTGCAGCCATCACCTTCAATAAAAACCCGATGAAAGTTTGGAATGTGACCTACAGCAGCCGTATCGACAGACCTTTTTACCAGGATCTAAACCCATTTGAATTGAAGATAGATGAGTACACGTTTATGAAAGGGAATACAGATTTACGCCCGCAATACACCAACAGCATTGGCCTGACACATACCTACAAATACAAACTAAATGCTACCCTGAACTACAGCCATGTAGACGACATCTTCACACAGCTGATTGATACGGCTGAGCGTTCGAAGTCATTTATTTCTAAAAGAAACCTTGCAACGCAGGATGTAGTTAGTCTGAATGTGAGCTATCCGTTTTCCTACAAAACTTTTACTTCGTTTGTAAATATGAATACCAACTATTCTAAGTACAAAGCCAACTTTGGCGAAGGGCGAATGATTGATATAGAAGCGGCAGCCTTTAATCTTTTTGTACAGAACAGTTATAAGTTTGGAAAAACAAAAACCTGGACCGCTGAACTCACAGGATTTTACAATGCACCTACCGTATACATGGGTACATTTAGAGCAAAGAGTATGTACGGAGTTGACGCCGGAATGCAAAAACAAATCATGAAAGGAAAAGCAACCATCAAAGCATCGGTTAGTGATATCTTCAGAACCCTGCGTTTCCGTGGAGAAAATCAGTTTGCCGGACAGAAGAGTGAGTTTACGTCCCGGTGGGAAAGCCAGCAGTTTAAGATTAACTTCAGTTATCGCTTTGGCAGCAATACCGTAAAGGGAGCAAAACAAAGAGCAACCGCTGCTGAAGAGGAAGCAAGGCGTGTACAGCAAGGTAGTGGCGGAATGGGTATGGGTGCTCAGTGATAACTTCGGATGAATGCGAAGATGAACTTGTGCATCTGAATAAATGAAATCAGATAAATAAAAAGATTAAGAACTAAAAGGCACAAAGACTACTCTTTGTGTCTTTTCATTAAGCCGGTAAAATAACAAGGAATGTTAACCAACAAAAGATTTCACTTCTGGAAAGTGTTTTGGGTAGTCTTAGCACTGTACCTCGTATTCGCATTAATAGGAATAGTTGGCGCTTATGTTTCACCCGTGCCAAATAAAGAATTTGAATGGAAACAACTGCTGAGTGTAAAAAGTATATTAAACCAGATTGTTACTTTTTTATTTATAGTGCTGTATTATTTCATGACGCTAAATATTTATTACAAGCTAATAAAAGAAAAAAAGTCAGTAATTAGTTTTATCCAAGTTTCGGTCTTAGTAATTGTCGCACTAACGCTATTCTATATTGCATCTTTCTATGTTTTTGCATCTGGAAACCAAAAACTGAAACTAACGCCAGGTTTAATGGTTTTTTCTTACACGCTCGGAAGCATATTTTACCTTGGCCTTTCTCTTTCCATTTCGTACATAGTTTACCTGCGCGACGAAAAGAAACAACAAAAAATATTAGAAGAGCAGAAGATGCAGCTTGAAGTGGAAAAATCGCAAGCCAACTTTAATTTCTTAAAAGCACAAATCAATCCGCATTTTCTGCACAACACACTCAATTTTTTATATTCAAAATCACTACCCTATTCCCCTGAATTATCGGAAGGTATTTTAACCTTGAGTGATATTATGCGCTATGCTTTAAGCGAGGGAAATGCAAAAGATGGGAAAGCACCGCTGCGCGATGAAATTGAACATATGCGCAATGTCATAAAAATTCAGCAGCTACGGTTTAGCAATCAATTAAATGTACGATTCGAAGTAGAAGGTGTGGTGAATGGCGCCAGTATAATTCCGTTTGTATTAATTACTTTAGTAGAAAATGCTTTTAAACACGGGGATTTAAAAAGCGAGGAAGCACCCATAAAAATTCATATAAAAGTGGACCACGATAATCTTCATTTTCATTGTTCCAATAAAAAGAAAACCGGAACAAAGGAATTGTCTACCGGTATAGGACTGGACAATATTAAAAAAAGACTGGATCTTGCTTATGGAAAAAATTACCGTTTCCTTGTAAAAGATGAAAGCGAATTTTACACAACTGATTTAACCATACACCAATTATGATAAACTGCATTATTGTAGACGATGAACAGCATGCAATTGACATACTGGTTCATTATGTAAATCAGGCTCCACACATACACCTGTCAGGCACTACAACTAATCCTTTGGATGCCTTGCAAATGGTAAATACGATGCCGATTGACTTAATCTTCCTAGATGTTCAAATGCCTGAGATAACCGGTATAGACTTTATCAGGGCGCTGAATGGAAAGTGCAAAGTAATTCTAACAACTGCTTACAGTGAGTTTGCATTAGAAGGATTTGATTTGGACGTGGTGGATTATTTACTTAAGCCTATTCGGCTGCCGCGCTTTTTACAAGCTGTTCAGAAAGCAATCAATCTTGTAAAAGAACCGCAGCAACAATCTGCTAACTACATAGAAACTGCTGACGACGATTACCTCTTTGTAAAAACAGAATCAAAAGGCAAACTGATTAAAATAAACCTGGCGGACATCGACTACATAGAGGGAATGAAAAACTATGTTGCCATCTTTCGCAATGGCCAAAAAACAATGGTGTACACCAGCCTGAAAGAAATGGAAGAGCGATTGCCACACAAACGTTTTTTGCGGGTGCATAAATCATTTATTATTCCACTTTCCAAGGTAATCGGCATTGAGGGCAACATGCTGCGCATCAAAAATGTAACAGCAGACATCTTAATAGGTGAAAGCTATAAAAATGAATTGATGGAACTGGTAAAGCACAAGATGATCCAATAGACCATCCCAGGCATTTCTTTCCTCTAGTAAAACTACAATAAAGCTTGAGCCATTAGCTTACCGCTTTGCCTGTAGAAGATTCTTTCATTATTTGATTAAACGCATTGCTTTCGCCACGAGGGATGCTTAAGGTTTTGAAATCGTTTTTTTGCAACTTACCTAAATACACAATTTGGCCGATGTGATAACTGTAGTGTGCAAGCTGCCTTAGTATGGCATCCAGGGCAAGGTGTGGTTCTGATCGGATATAAACCGTTTTCTGTAAGTCATCTGCTGTTAATGAATGCAACGTAGATAATACAGTGTGCCAACCCTGGTTCCAAAAGCTGAGGAGGTCTTCTTTTGTTACATCCATGTTTTCAAATTCTGCATCGCGTTTACGCCATTCTTTTTCACCATCTTCTGTAAGAAAGTCCGTGAACCTACTCATAGCATTACCATACATGTGCTGAATGATGACAGCTATACTATTGCTATCTGCAGATGGTTGGAAAAAGAAATGGTCAGTTTCTAATTGCTCAAAAGTTTTATCTGCAAGCTCTTTAGAGCTTGTAAATCTTTTGATCAGTAGCTGCAAAATATTCTTAGTCGCCTCCATTAGAAATGTGTTTACATGAAGGTAAATCGCTTTGGACTACTATTCGCTAAGAACAATAACTAGCAATATTTTGCAAAGGATAATCGCGGCTAACAAAGAAGAAAGTACGTTTTGCAAAATCTTAATTGTCTTTCTTGATTTTCTAAGCGAAATATCATCGTAAGTGAAATAGAAGAAATTTTTCAACTTCCAGTTGTGGCTTTTTTGTAATTGAAAGCTTAAAAATTTGAAAACGAATATGACGACGAACAAATAATTGAGAAAGACAAACTCCTCAAAAAAAGGAAGCAGCACTTGCATATGCAGTTTTGATTACAACTATGAACGAATACGCCATTGAATGGTTGCACATTTGCACTTCCAAAATCAAAAACAAGGTTGCAGTGAATTGAAAAAGCCTTTTGGCAAGTACCAAAAGGCTTTTGTGCGGAAGAGGAGATTCGAACTCCCACGCCAGTTACAGCGCTACCACCTCAAGGTAGTGCGTCTACCAATTTCGCCACCTCCGCTAGTGGGTGCAAATGTAGAAAAATGATTCACCTGGCAAATTATTTCTTCAGTACAATTCTAAAAGTTGTTCCCTTGCCTGGTTCAGATTGTTTCACATAAATCTGGCCTTTATGATATTGCTCTACAATTCGCTTTGTTAGCGTAAGGCCAAGGCCCCAACCGCGCTTTTTAGTGGTGAAGCCAGGTTTAAAAACATTGATGATATTCTTTTTACTAATGCCTTTGCCATTGTCTTTCACGTCAATTAATACACTGGCTACCTCATCCACAATGGTTACTGCTATGCTCCCCTTACCATCCATTGCATCCAGTGCATTTTTCAATAAATTTTCGATCACCCAATCAAACAATGGGGGCGATATCATTGCCGGCACGTTTGTTTCTCCGTGGCTGTCTAAAGTAAAAATCACTTTACCGCTTGCCCTTTTTTTAATGTAGTCAATCATCTGTTGAACCTGCTCTACCAGGTTTTTTTCCTCCAGCTTTGGTATGCTTCCTATCTTACCAAAACGGTCAGAAATTAGCTTCAATCGGTTGACATCTTTTTCTATTTCCGGCGTTATGTTTTCGTTGCCTGGCGTGTCGCGTAAAACTTCCAGCCAGCCTTCCAAACTGGTTACCGGCGTACCCAACTGGTGTGCTGTTTCTTTGGCTAAACCTGCCCACACCTGGTTTTGTGTATTCTGATAGCGGCTTTTGAGCGCCAGAAAAGTGATGATGATAAACAATCCAACAATAATTAGTTGAATAATGGGGTAATAACGTACTTCCTTCTGCAACCTGCTTTCGCCATAATAATAGCGGTTAGCTACATAAGGAGTTTCCGTTAACACAAGCACCAACGGTTCATGGAGCTTTTTAAATTCACTGAGTTTATCCTGGAGATAGTTGCGATTGTGCTTCAGCTCGGATGAGTCAAGGTTCAGGAATGTTGTAATGCTATCCCGCTCGTTTGTTTCTATAATGGGTATATCATTGTTTTCGGTAACAATTCGTGTAGAAAGGTTAAGGTTCACATTGTCCGTAGAACTCATGATGGTTCGCTGTGCCTCCACCCAGGTACCCACCTTTTGTTTTTCTTCCTGCGCAATCTTTTTACCCAGAAAGTCTGAGTAAAATACCGTCCCTGTTACAATTACAATTGCAACCAGACCCAGGAATGTCCGCCAATTTATCCATTGTTGAATCATACAGGGTATTCTTTTAGATTTCTAGCATTAGCCATAAAAATATTCTTGAGATTATGACATTAAATGTTGGCTGATGCGTGGTGAAGATAGGTAGCAACAAAACCTAATTCTACTTACGGTGAAGAATCAAAAATCAGAATAGAAACGCTTTCTGCTATTTTTGACGTTTTACATCTATCGTGCAAACATACCCACCAGTAGCCATCGTTATCCTTAATTATAATGGACGAAAATACCTGCAGCAATTTTTGCCATCAGTTCTTGCATCAACTTATGTAAACAAAAGAATAATTGTAGCGGATAACGCCTCCACCGATGATTCACTACAATGGCTGAAGGAACAATATCCTTCGGTAGAAATACTAACATTACCAACCAACTTCGGATTTGCCAAAGGCTACAACGAAGCTTTAAAGCTGGTAGATAGTGAATACTATGTATTACTAAATAGCGATGTGGAAGTAACGCCGGGGTGGATAGAGCCAATTATTTCCTTAATGCAATCGGATCGTGCTATTGCCGCCTGTCAGCCCAAGATGCTGAGCTTTAAAGATAAACACATGTTCGAGTATGCGGGTGCTTCCGGGGGTTGGATAGATCCGCTTGGTTATCCTTTTAGCCGCGGCCGGGTATTCGATGTTTGCGAAACGGACGACGGCCAGTACGATACAACATCACGCGTATTCTGGGCATCGGGCGCAGCGTTTTTTGTGAAGTCAGAAGTTTACCACGAAATGCATGGCTTCGATGAATTCTTTTTCGCTCACCAGGAAGAGATAGACCTGTGCTGGCGCATGCAGTTGAATGGGTATGCGATCATGGCGTGTCCTGCGTCAGTGGTGTATCATGTAGGTGGCGGCACGCTTGCCCGCGGCGAACAAAAGGCTTATCTCAATTTTCGCAACAACCTGGTAATGGTGTACAAAAATTGGAGCCTGGCAGAAAAAATTTGGAAGCTCCCGCTTCGGATATTGCTGGATTGCACCAGCGCAATGAAAGCCTTTATTACCGGCGACTATGCTTTTGGGAAAGGCGTTTTTAGAGCGGAAGCTGCATTTCTCCACTGGCTAATCGGAAACAAATCTGGAAACGTTTTTAGCGAAAAACGGAGCGGCCAATTGCACGGCGTTTACCATGGTAGTTTAATCCTGCAATATTTCATTAAAAAGAAGCGCTTGTTTAATGAAATAGTTTTGCATGAGAAATAAAAAGTTTGGTGCCACTCCCCTATTTTTGCACCGCAATTTTTAATGTATGTCAAACGAAATTCAGGAGCATAAAGAGAAAGACTTTGGTTACAATTGGGTAAAGTCTTCACGGTTTTTATTTTACGTGCAGGTGTTTTGCATCTTGGCTTTTGTGTTGGGTGGTTGCTACAAGTTGTATAACAATAGGTATGCTGGCAAGCCGAATGTAGAGGTGCCGGAAAACACCTTGTATTCCCCTAAATACAAGTAAAAAACTACAAAAGAAATTTGGTGGTTAGTTTGCAGACCTTATTTTTGCACTCCTAACAAAAAAGGAAGTTCTTATAACAACGCGAAAGTAGCTCATTTGGTAGAGCACGACCTTGCCAAGGTCGGGGTGGCCGGTTCGAGCCCGGTCTTTCGCTCCAGAAAATTCCATCTGAAAGGATGGAATTTTTTTTGGACACCCGGGTGGTGGAACTGGTAGACACGCAGGACTTAAAATCCTGTTCCGCTCAAACGGAGTGTGGGTTCAAGTCCCATCCCGGGTACTAGGAATTAAAGCAACGAAAGTTGCTTTTTTTGTTTCTCCCTATTTGTAAATCTCAATCACCATTTTACCCTCCTTATCAACATAACCACGGTACATACCGGCAGTGTTAAATGGCATGGCAATATTCCCGATTTTGTCTAGAGCTATTAAGCCACCATCGCCACCAAGCGCCGGCAATTTCTTTTGAACCATTTCATCGCTGGCCACTTTTAAAGTCTGCTTTCCAAACTCCATTCGGTCGCTGATCGTTTTAGCCATTACCAACCGGATAAAATATTCACCCCAACCTGTACAACTGATTGCACAGGTATTGTTATCTGCGTAAGTACCGGTACCGATGATCGGTGCATCTCCTATCCTGCCATATTTTTTATTGGTCATACCGCCGGTACTGGTAGCAGCTGCAAGGTTTCCTTTTGTATCCAATGCAACAGCACCTACGGTTCCATATTTATTATCACGGTTCGATGGCTGCTTCAGCATGGCTTCCTGTCTCGGTTCAGGTATCTTATTGATGGTTTTTAGCGAGTCATCGAGTAGTGCTTTTTGCAGCGCTGCATACCGAGCATCGGTACGGAAATAAGAAGGATCGACAATTTCACAACCCACAGATTTCGCAAACTCATCGGCCCCTTTACCAGCCAGCATTACATGTTCGGTCTTCTCCATCACAGCACGTGCTGCAGTGATGGGATTTTTCACGGTCGTGATACCCGCCACAGATCCAGCCTTTAAACTACTTCCATCCATAATGGCTGCATCCAGTTCGTTTTTCCCAGCATTGGTAAAAACTGCACCCTTGCCTGCATTGAACAAAGGATTATTCTCCAGTATTTTCACCGCTTCCGTTACGGCATCCAGCGACGATCCGCCGGCTTTCAAAAGGCTATACCCTACAGTCAACGCCTCTTTCAATCCGGCTTTGTAAGCGGCTTCTTTCTCATCGGTCATTTGCGACTTTAAGATGGTTCCTGCACCACCATGAATCACCAATACTGGCCTACGGTCGATGGCTGGAACTTCTTTTGCATATTTTCGTGACTGTGCATTGGTAGTTGCACACAGGATAATCATGCAAAGGGTACAGAATAGCTTCATATGTTAGTGTTTTGTAGAATTTGCTGAAGGGTGTGGTTTGTAATTTGTGCTCAGCCGCTGTTTCGCTACTTTTACGAAAATCAAATTAAAGCTTTCTGAAGAACATTCTCAAAATAACCGCAAAGGTTTTTGTACGGCTTATTGTTGCTTTAATTGCATTGATATTGCTCGTGTGGCTACTTATTCAAACAGAGCCAGTGCAAAACTGGATGGTAAAGAAAATAACGACACGCCTATCTAACGATTTGCATACCGAAGTGGCTATTAAGCATGTAAGTTTTGCCCTCTTCAACCGAATGAACCTGGAAGGCACTTTGATAAGAGATCAAAGGAAAGACACATTGTTGTACGCAGACCAGCTGAAGGTTAGGATTACAGACTGGTTTTTTTTGAAGAATGAATTGGTACTAAAATACGTTGGTCTCGACGATGCTTACATTAACCTTTACCGAAAAGATTCCATTTGGAACTATGGCTTCCTGGTAGATTATTTTTCTCCTTCAACACCTTCGGTAAAAAAGAAGAGCGCCTTAAAGCTCGATTTAAAAAAGGTGGACTTCAATAATGTACGATTTGTACAGAATGACCTTTGGGTAGGTAGTAAAATGGAAATCCGCATTGGAGCACTTCAACTGGATGCCGAGAAGTTTGACCTCGAGAACAAGGATATACTAATCAGCCAGCTAAACATAGATCGTCCCTATTTTGCCATGAGTGATTTTGATGGCATCCGCCCTCCACGGGTTAAGAAAAAGCGGATACGAAATGATTCCACCATGTACTTTAATGCAGGCGATATCCGGTTTCGCATCAATGATCTGAACATCAAAAATGGGACGTTCATTTCCGATAATTCTGATGCGCTACCGCTGTCTCATTTTGATGGGTCGCATTTGCGCTTCGAGAAAATCAACGGGTCATTTCACAACTTCAGTTTTGTAAAAGATACCATTCGCGCCAATATCAATGTGGCTGCAAAAGAAAGAAGTGGCTTCGAAGTAAAAAAGCTGAAGGCCGTTTTTAAGCTCACCCCTGACATCATGGAGTTTGCAGACCTTGACCTGGTTACACATAGAAGCAGGTTGCAAAACTATTATGCGATGAAGTTTACTGACTTCAATGAAGACTTCAAACACTTCATCCGCGATGTAACGATGGAGGCAAAATTTGTGAACACCAATTTGGACAGTGATGACATTGCTTTTTTTGCGCCGCAGCTGCGCGATTGGAATCGGAGCATTACCATTTGGGGCGATGCTAAGGGAACGTTGGATAACCTCTCTGCTAAGAAAGTATTTATGCGAATTGGTTCAGGCACAAGCGTAAGCGGCGACCTTAAGGTGGTAGGTTTACCCGACATAGATAAAACCGTTTTCAATTTTACTTCGGGCGAACTGAGGACCACGTACCGCGATGCGCTCACCTTTGCTCCAGCCATCAAGTCGGTAGAAATTCCTTCCATTGCCAGCCTTGGAAATGTGCAGTTTCGTGGCAACTTCAACGGAACCGTGCGAGACTTTAAAACAGCCGGCAATTTTAGCACAGGCCTTGGTGCGTTTACTGCAAACATTGCCATGAAAATTCCGCGGAACGCACCACCAGAGTATAGCGGAACGGTAGTGACCCGCCAGTTCAATATTGGTAAATTCCTTGTGGTAAAAGACATGGGCAACGTAACCTTTAATGGATCAATTAAAGGCGTAGGTCTTGACCTGAATAGTTTACGCACCAGGGTAACCGGAAATATTGCGCAACTCGACTACAACAATTATCTCTACAAGGACATCAATGTGGAGGGAACTTTTCAGCGTAAGCAGTTTGAAGGCACCGTGAAAATTGATGATGAAAACCTCAACCTTTTCACTACTGTTAAGATGGATTTCAGGCAACCAAATCAACCCATTTTTAATGTGCTGGGCGACCTGGCAAGTAGCAATTTTAAAAGATTAGGTTTCACTAACAGGCAATTACAAATTGGCGGCTTGTTTGACTTGAACTTTAGCGGACAAAACATTGACCAATTCCTTGGTTCTATTAAAGTGTACAATGCCAATCTTTTACACGACAGCACAAGGCTCAATTTCGACTCACTTACATTACAATCACGGTACGAAAATGGGAGGCGACTGCTTTCCCTTGCTAGCAATGAATTTGATGCGAGAATAGAAGGCGTATACAACATCTTCGACCTCCCGGATAATTTCCAGGTATTCCTGCACAAATACTATCCTTCTTATATTAAGGAGTCGAGAAGGACACCCAAGGATCAACAGTTTTCATTTGAACTAACCACTAAAAACATTGAGGGCTACACTCAGTTATTGGATAAGAACCTGACAGGCTTTTCGAATAGTAAGATTTCAGGTAACATTAATACATTGGATACCATCTTTGAATTGAATGCGGACGTACCTCTTTTTGCCTACCAACAATACCAGTTCAATGACATTGCATTAAAAGGAAAGGGGAACCTTGATCAACTAACGATGGATGGAACCGTTGGGAATATTGTGGTGAGTGATAGCACCTCCTTCCCCAATACAAAAATCAAGATCGTTTCGCAGAAAGATGTATCAGACATCAGCCTAAACACCCGTGCTTCCAACACGCTGAACGAATTGAATTTGAATGCGCGTGTATACACTTTTTCGGACGGTGTACGCATCCATTTTAATCCCTCCGATTTTGTAATTAACGACAAACGATGGGCATTGGAGCAGGAAGGTGAATTGGTCATCAGGAAGAACTTTATTTCGGCGGATAATGTTCGGTTTACGCAAGGCGACCAGGTGATAGAAGCGGCAACAACACATGATGAAGATTTCGACCAGACCAATCTTGTTATTAAACTGAAAAACCTCAACATCGGTGACTTTGCTCCTTTCATTACGACCGATCCACGATTGGAAGGAGCTGCTTCGGGCGAAGTAACATTGAAAGATTTCTTTGGAAACTTCAGGGTAGAAGCCAATATCCAGGCACAACAGTTCAGGCTTGATAATGACTCGGTCGGTATTGTAAACCTGAAAGGATTGTACAACAGCAAAACCGGGATGATTAACTATAGTGTAGTCTCTCCAAACGAGCTCTACAACTTTATAGCAAATGGAACATTTGACCTAAAAGATTCACTGGGGCAAGCACTTGTGTTAGACGTGAAACTGGAAAACACGCGGATCAATTTTGTCAATAAATTTCTCAGCACTGTATTTACCGATGTAGATGGTTATGCGAATGGAAACATTAGCCTGAGTGGAAATCCAAAGCGGCCAACGCTATTGGGTAAAGTGAATGTTAGGAACGCTTCTTTGCTGGTGAATTTCACTAAAGTTCGCTACACGATAGACTCCGCTACGTTTGTTTTCGCTGAAAACATGATTGACTTTGGCAGGTTTGAAATGAAGGATAAGTTTGGAAACAGGGGTGTAGCCCAGGGCAGAATGTACCAGCGTAATTTTAGAAACATCAGCTACGATTTTGACATGAATACGAATCGGCTTTTGGTACTGGATACAAAGGCCAGCGACAACAGCCAGTTCTACGGAACAACCATTGGACGGGCATCGCTTACATTGGTGGGGCCAGAAGAAAATATGCGCATGAACATTACTGCAGAGCCAGTGGACAGCTCGCATATTTACATTCCAACATCCGTTTCACGCGAAAATGGCGACGCTGATTTTATTGTATTTAAACAATACGGGCAGGAAATGCGCGACATGAGGCAGGCCGGTGAAACCAACATTTCAGTTGACCTTGACCTTACCGCAAACCCTTTGGCGAACATTGATGTGATACTTGACGAAAATACCGGTGACATCATTAAAGCAAATGGAAACGGAAGATTGCGGATACACGCCGGCACTTCGGATGCGCTAACCATCAACGGGCGTTACGATATTCAGAAAGGCAATTACGATTTCAACTTCCAGTCGTTCATAAAAAAGCCTTTTGAACTGCGTGAAGGTGCAGGCAGTTTTATTGAGTGGACAGGCGATCCTTTTAATGCCCGCTTGAAAGTGGAGGCAACTTACACGGCAGAAAGCGTACGACTGAGTGAACTGATCGGTAATCAAAACTTTGGTGGCTCGGCCCGCAGTTATAACGATAAAGTTTTTGTAGTGGCTGAGATTAGCGGATACCTGCAAAAGCCCAGTATAAAATTCCGTTTTGAGTTCCCTGCATCGGGGCAGCAAATTATGAACGATCCAACTTTTGCGCAGTTCATTAATAAGCTGGAGCGGGATGAAAATGAAATGCTGAAGCAGGTAACCTATTTGCTGGTATTTGGCTCGTTTGCACCTTACGGCGAAGGAAGAAACCTACAAACCAATTTCACAACGCTGGGTTACAACACCATTTCCGAAATGGTATCGAAGCAGGTAAACAAATTGGTGTCGAACTTGCTTTTCGAAATATTTAAAGACCGCAGCTTACAATTTGATGTGAGCACCTCCGTGTACAACAGTAGCGCATTGTTTAGTGGCAATGTGACGGCTACAAATAATATCGACCGTTCGCAGGTCAACTTTAAATTATCAAAAGGACTGTTCAATAACAATGTTGTGGTATCAGTTGGTGGCGATTTAGATTTTCGCGTAGGAAGCACCACCGTTTCATCGCAGCAATTGGGTGCGCTGCAATGGCTACCCGACCTTGCGGTAGAAATTATTTTAAGCAAAGACCGGCGCATTCGCGCAATCATTTTCAGCCGTAATAATATTGATATTTCTACGGGTAATGCTGTGGGTCGCCGCAGCCGGCAGGGTGTCTCTCTCTCCTATCGTCGCGACTTCAATTACATAGTGAAGCCAAAGGTGGATACTGAAAAAACGGAGGGGAAGTTGGAGGAGCAGCCTGTGGTGGGTAAGAAGTTGTAGAAGAGAGGAGAATTTTTTTAGCTTACACCAATTACTATATTCTCCTGATAACAGTTATTGCAGAAGAACATCAGCCCCGCCTGAATGAATTCTTTCGGGCAGGCGGTTCGGTGTCGAGCGCAGCGAAGACATTTGAAAACATTCGCAGCTATTCAATCATTGAGGTAACTTTTCAAACCTAGAGAAGAGTGGCTCTTTGTGTGCAAGTCGTATCTCACTTTGGTCTTTCATTACTATGACTGCCCTTCCTGGCAAATCAGTCTTCAGGTCTGATGAGTTAAGTTCGCTGGAGTTAATACTGGTTAAAAGAAATCCAACATTCCACCTGTCTTTGTTTTCACTAATGCAAAATGCTTTTGGTTGCAGAGTGTTACTCCTTTGCTTTATTACACTGTCAACATTTTCTTCTAGTTGATCGAACAACTCGTAGCTTATTTTAGATGTGTCAGCTGGCAAATTTGTATAGCCATTCACGCTAATAAATTGCTCTGCTTTTTTAACGGCTTCGTCTTTTGGTATTTGGTTGTTGAACCGACATGCAGAAGTCAAGACCAAAGCAACCAGAATAAAACAGGGTGTCAATAATGACGTTCTCGAAAATAATATCATTTGCTTGTGGCAATTAAGTTTTGTCGTACAAGTGCCTAACACTTTTACTTGTACTAATTCTACTCGGCAAAAAGCACAATAGAAGTACAGTATTTGAAAGGAGCTTCGCAACAATGTCTCAATTAAGTTCCTAAGGCTGGCTACAAAAAATTTCCAATCGAAAAAACTACAGAGGATCGTTCATGATCTCGTGGCCCATTTTATCCCGCTTGGTTTGCAGGTATCGATCGTTGTGAGGGTTTGATTTGATCTGAATTGGAATAATATCGACAATCTCTAAGCCATAACCTTTTAATCCTGCACGCTTTTTTGGGTTATTACTCATTAGTCTTAGACGTGTAGCACCAAGTTTTCTGAGGATCTGGGCCCCTATGCCATAATCACGTTCGTCCATTCCGAAACCGAGGTGAAGGTTAGCTTCTACCGTATCCATGCCTTCCTCCTGCAGTTTGTACGCACGAAGCTTATTTACTAAACCAATTCCGCGGCCTTCCTGGTTCATATAAAGGATGATCCCTTTGCCTTCTTCCTCCACCATTGTCATTGCCTTGTGGAGCTGCTCGCCACAGTCGCAACGAAAGCTTCCCAGAATATCACCGGTAAAGCAACTGCTGTGTACACGTGTAAGCACCGGCTCATCTTTTTCCCAGGTGCCTTTAACCAACGCCAGGTGTTCACGTTCTGTCGTTTTTTCTTTGAATGCCACCAGCTTAAAGGTGCCCCATTTGGTGGGCATCTCCACCCGCACCAATTCTTCTATTAAAGAATCCATCTTTAAGCGGTATTCTATCAAATCTTTTATCGAAACAATTTTCAATTGGAATTTTGCGGCTATCTCCATTAGCTGGGGAAGGCGGGCCATGGTTCCATCTTCATTCATGATCTCTACCAAAACACCTGCCGGTTCAAACCCGGCAAGTCGCGCTAAGTCGATGGTTGCTTCTGTGTGGCCGGTACGGCGAAGTACGCCACCCTTTTTTGCGCGCAGGGGAAAAATGTGTCCAGGTCGGCCTAAATCTTCGGGCCTGGTGGCCGGATCAATTAATGCTTGAATGGTTTTGGCCCTGTCTTGTGCAGAAATTCCTGTAGTACAGCCGTTCCCCAAAAGGTCAACCGAAACGGTAAATGGAGTGGCATGTAACGATGTATTGCTATTCACCATCAGTTCGAGGCCAAGTTCGTCGCAGCGGTCTTCCACTAAAGATGCGCAGATCAAACCACGGCCCTCTTTACTCATAAAGTTGATGATCTCAGGTGTAACGTTTCGTGCGGCGGTAATAAAATCCCCCTCATTCTCGCGGTCCTCATCATCCACCACTATCACCATTTTTCCATTTCTAATATCCTCAATGGCACTCTCAATCGAATCCAGCATACTTAATATATTGTAGATCAAAATTACAGGCAAAGCGGCCAAAAGGTTCAAATGGCTTTATTTATTACCACGCATTGTAGTATCTGGTCGCTGTATGGCGCGCAGCAGAGTGCCCGCCGGAGCTGTCTTTTGCTGATAATATTTTATTAACATCTCTTAATACTATTTCAAACTTTTCTCTCTTTCTTTGCACCTGAAATAACACACCTATGCATTTGAAAAAAATCTTCCGATTATTATTTATGCTACTGATACCCTGCACTTTAGCAGCGCAGGTTACCACCAGTACCATCTCCGGAACCGTAAAAAACGCAACCGAGGCTTTAGCAGGAGCGACTATCTCGGCTACGCACATTCCAACGGGTACAGTGTACACTACCAGTACTCAAAGCCGCGGAAACTACAACATCGTGAATATGATACCTGGCGGACCTTACCGCGTGGTCATTTCCTTTGTGGGATTTAAGCCGTTTACAGAAGACAATGTAACATTGTCCCTAGGCGAAAATACCCGGTTGGACGCCACTTTATCCAATACCAGCAATACACTCACAGAAGTGGTAGTTTCTGGTGTAGGTACTAATGCGCGACGTAAAACCGGTGCTTCTACCAGCGTGAGCAAGCAACAAATTAATGCTCTGCCTTCATTGAGCAGAAGTCTACAGGATTTTACCCGCCTTACTCCACAAGCGAACGGAAATTCATTTGGTGGAGCCAGCAACCGCTATAATAACATCACCATCGACGGTGCTGTAAACAACGATGTGTTTGGTTTGGCTGGTTCAGGTACACCCGGTGGACAAGCAGGTACTACGCCTATTTCTTTGGATGCGATCCAGGAAATACAAGTGGTTCTGGCTCCATACGACGTTTCCTACGGAAACTTTACCGGTGGTGGCGTAAATGCGGTTACCCGGTCAGGTACTAACCGTTTGGAGGGCTCTGTGTACACTTTCTACCGTAATCAAAACACGATAGGTAAAGACCCGGTATCAGGTGTAAAAGCTGCTAAATTTTCTGACCAGCAAACTGGTGTACGCGTTGGTGGTGCAATTATCCCTAACAAATTATTCTTTTTTGTAAATGGCGAAATGGCACGCAGAACAACTCCTACACTTTTTAATGCAGGAGAAGATCAATCACTCCTTTCTGTTGCCGAGGCTCAATCTCTTGCAGATACTTTGCGCAGAAAGTACAACTATGAAGTTGGTAGTTTTAATGCTGTAAACACGTTGACAAACAGCGATAAACTGTTTGGCCGTGTAGACTGGAACATATCAGGTAAACACCGCCTTACTTTAAGGCATAACTACATCAAAGCATTTGATGATAATATCTCAAGGTCTCCGACCTTATTCAGGTTCGAGAACAACTCTTACCGTTTTAATAATACGCAAAACATTAGTGTAGCGGAATTGAGAAGCCAGTTTAGCAGGAGAATTTCTAATAACCTAATACTTGGCTTGCATAGAATTCGTGATTTCAGAACTACTTCAGGAACGCTGTTCCCTTCTGTTGAAATTGCAAAAGGAGCAGGAACCATCTTTTTGGGTTCTGAAAGAAGTTCTAACGCAAATGAGCTAGACCAGGACATTTTTGAAATTACAGATAACCTGAAAATTTTTGCAGGCAAACATACTTTCACTGTTGGTACGCACAATGAGTTCTTTAAATTCAGGAACCTGTTCATCAACAACTTGTACGGCAGATGGCGTTTTGCTACTGTAAACGATTTTAACATCAATAATCCAAGACAAGTAGAGGTTTCCTACTCCAATATTCCGGGTACTCCAAAACCATCAGCGCAGTTTGGTTCTGCCCAGTTAGGTTTCTATGGCCAGGACGAAATTCAGTTTAATGATCGCTTCAGATTGACAGCTGGCTTAAGAGTTGACATGCCAGTGGTGAATGACAGGCCTGGATTTAACAGCAAGGTTGATTCAACTTTCAAAGGCAATTATTCTACTTCCTATATTCCTAACAAGCAATTGTTATGGTCGCCACGTGTTGGGTTCAATTATGATGTAGAAGGAAACAAAAAGACCATCATCCGCGGTGGAGTGGGTGTATTTACAGGTCGTGTTCCTTTTGTATGGATCAGCAACCAATTTTCAAACAATGGCTTGTTGTTAAATACAATTAGCCAAACCTCAAACATTAATGGTGGCAGAGGATTTCAACCAGATGTGAATTTGCAAAGCACTGTTAGTACATCTCTTGTACCAACATTTGAAGTAAACTTAATTGACAGGGACTTTAAATTCCCTCAAGTCTTTCGTGCAAACATTGCAACAGATGTAAAACTTCCTGCTGGCATCAACGCAACTTTTGAAGCCATCTATAGCAAAACACTTAACAACGTATTTTACCAGGATGTAAACCTTGCTGCACCAGTTGGTGTAGTAAACCCGATTTATAATAATGGTGCTGACAAGAGAATAGCTTATTCATCATCAACGGGTACCGGTGGTAGAAGGATCAATCCAAGTATTACCAATGCAATTCTGTTGAAGAATACTGATAAAGGATATGCTTACAACCTAACTGCTCAATTTAGCAAAGGTTGGAAAAATGGATTTGCTTCAATTGCATACAACTATAATGATGCAGCCGAGCCAAACAGTGGAGCGAGTTCAACAGCATTGTCTAACTGGGAGTTTGTGCAAGTAGCAGGTGATCCAAACAATGCACCATTGTCGGTATCAAACTATGCACTTAACCACAGGATTACCGGTGTATTTACGTACAATGTGGCTTATACCAAATTCATGAAGAGTTCTGTTTCTTTCTTCTATGCTGGTAAGTCAGGACAGAAATTCACCTACGTAATCAACGGTGATTTAAATAGTGATGGTCGTTTTGGTAACGATTTGTTGTATGTTCCAAGAGGTCCTTCAGAGATCAAGTTTATCCCTTTCCTTAACTCAAACGGTACGGTTAGATTTACTGCTGCTGAGCAGGCTGCCGCTTTCGAAACATTTATTAATAACGACAAGCATCTAAAGAACAAAAGAGGCGATTTTGCTGAAAGAAATGGAGCAGAGACACCTTGGGAACACGTGATCGACATGCGTTTTGCACAAGACTTCTACATCATGGTAGGCAAAAACAAACACGACCTTCAGTTGACTTTCGATGTATTCAACTTCACCAACTTACTGAACAAAAAGTGGGGTCGAGTATATTCTGTAGGTAACCAGGCGTACAACGTACTTAGTGTGATTAACAACCAGGCTATTCCAGCCACTAACCCGGTACAAAGAGAATCAGGGTACAATTTCAACGTGGGCTTAGATCCATGGAATATGAACTTTGGCTCAAGGTTCCAGGGACAGATTGGTATTAGATACTCTTTTAACTAATTGAGGTTGGTATAGTATCAATAGATAGATAATGTAGATCCCAGTTGCTTCGGTAACTGGGATTTTTTTATTTACACAGTTGCGCATTTTTCCTTCATTAAGAAATCTGCCGCGGCTAAAAATGTTACTTTCAATTTTATTTAAAAAATAATAAAACGATTGGTATGGCAGGGAAGAAATTTACGCGCAAAGGATTTAGTTCTGCAGCAATTCATGCACACAATAATCAGCATCCAAACTCGGCCCACATCACCCCTATTTATGCAAGCTCAACTTATGTGTTTGATACAGCGGAGCAAGGCATGGAACGGTTTTCCGGCAAGCAGGAAGGATATATTTACAGCCGTTGGGGTAATCCAACCTTTACTGATGCCGAACGCATTATAGAAGCACTAGAGACCTTTAATGTGGTTGATGCCAATGGAGCGCCTTTGGAGGTAATGGCCATTTTACACGCAAGTGGCCAGGCAGCGATGTCTACTATGTTTTTGAGCAACTTAACGGTAGGAGATAAACTGCTAAGTCACTACTCACTGTATGGCGGCTCGCACGAGCTGATGATGAAAGTGCTGAAAGATTGTGGCATTGAAACCATTATCGCGGATCTTAAAAATTCTGAAGAAGTATCCAGGATATTGAAGGCTGATCCTGCCATCAAAATGGTACATATTGAAACGCCGGCTAATCCTACTATTCAGTGCATCGATATAGAACAGGTCACCAACATTGCCAAACAATACAACTGCATTATTTCTGTAGACAACACCTTTGCCACACCTTATTTGCAACGGCCTTTTACCTTTGGAGTTGACTTTGTTTTTCATTCCACAACCAAATTTTTAAATGGACACGGTACTGCCATTGGTGGTGTTTTGCTGGGCAAAGACATCGAATTTATGAAAACAAAAGCTACCAAATGGCACCGTTTGCTGGGTGGCAACAGTAACCCATTCGATGCATTTTTACTATTGCAAGGAATGAAAACATTAGAAGTAAGAATGGAACGCCATTGCCAGAATGCATTGGCTATCGCCCAATATTTACAGCAACATCCGCTGGTAGCAAAAGTGAATTACAATGGATTACCGGAGCACCCTGGCTACGAACTAAGTAAAAAGCAAATGACACACCCGGGAGCAATGTTGAGCTTTGAACTACAAGGCGGCCTGGAAGCCGGAAAACGTTTTATCAATAAACTTGAAATGTGTGTGAGAGCCGTTTCGCTGGGCACGGTGGATACACTTATCTCCCACCCTGCATCGATGACCCACTATGGGGTAAGCAAGGAAGAGAAAGCGCAGTATGGCATTACTGACGGGCTGATAAGAATGAGTGTAGGCATTGAAACATTGGAAGATATTATTGCTGACCTGGAACAATCACTCCAATAAATATTTCATTCTTCACGACGCATTCTCCTATGCTCAAGGAGACTACATCCATGGAGAAAAATGCCAAGTGTACAAAGCCGAAAGACGGTGATGCTGATTAAACGTCTGGCCCGATAAAAAACAATGATGTCTGAGATTACAATTAGAAAAGCAAAAAGGCAGGACTGCGCAAGAATGATGGAACTGGTGCAAGAACTAGCCGACTTTGAAAAAGCGCCAAACGAAGTGACCGTTTCTCTTGCACATTTTGAAGAAAGCGGTTTTGGCGAGCAACCCGTTTGGTGGGCGTTTGTAGCCACGTCGTTGAATGAAAGCGGCAACGAGACAATTCTTGCGTTCGCTTTGTATTACGTTCGCTATAGTACCTGGAAAGGCCAACGAATGTACCTGGAAGATATTATTGTGACAGAAAGCATGAGGAGCAAAGGAGTTGGCAAAATGCTTTTTGATGCATTGATTGAAGAAGCAAAGGCAAAAGAGTTTACCGGTATTGTTTGGCAGGTGCTGGAATGGAACGAACCAGCCATTCAATTCTATAAAAAATACAACGCCACTTTGGACAGCGAGTGGATCAATTGTAGTTTGAGTTTTTGATATTTGCCAAGGCGGGAATGAAAACTCAGTGTGCAATCTTCACCAAAACTAGTTTACACCCGTAACAATTGCTTCTTTAAACACTTTCGAAACTAGTCCCTGCAATACTTTACCGGGACCCACTTCTGTAAAATGCGTTGCTCCATCGTTTACCATTGCTTGAATTATCTGCGTCCACTTTACCGCACCTGTTAATTGATTTACCAAATTCGTTTTGATTTGCAGGGGATCGCTTACGGCAATAGCCACCACATTTTGATACACCGCACAGGTAGGAACATTGATATGCACTGCGTTGATGGCGGCTTCCAGTTCATCTTTTGCCGGCATCATTAGCGGACTGTGAAAAGCTCCGCCAACAGGTAGTACTAATGCGCGTTTTGCGCCAGCAAGTTTCATTCGTTCGCAGGCAATCTCAATTCCTTTTAAAGAACCGCTAATCACCAACTGACCGGGGCAATTGTAATTTGCCGCAACGACTACTTCACCAGTCTCTTCCTGGATTTGGGCACAGATTTCTTCTACTTTCTGATCCTCCAAAGCAAGTACCGCCGCCATGGTGGATGGGTTCAACTCACAGGCACGTTGCATTGCTTTTGCACGAATACTTACAAGGCGTAAACCATCAGAAAACGATAAGGCACCATTGGCCACCAGCGCGGAAAACTCACCTAACGAATGACCGGCAACCATATCGGGTATAGCATTTGGAATAGTGGAATACGCAACAACCGAGTGAATGAAAATAGCGGGCTGCGTTACTTCGGTACGTTTCAATTCTTCCTCTGTGCCCCCAAACATGATGTCCGAAATTCTAAATCCCAGGATGTCATTAGCCTTTTCAAACAGCTCTCTAGCTTGCTCATTACCGTCGTACAAATGTTTGCCCATGCCTGAAAACTGGCTTCCCTGTCCAGGGAATAGATAAGCGTGCTTCATTCAAAAAATTTTCTCAAAAGTAAGGGAACGAGTTTGGATGAAGATGGAGAAACAAACCAGTGAAAGTAAACCGAACAATGAGTGTTGTACAATAGTGAGTTCAGTATTGCGCGGGTAAAATCTTTCTGGAAGAACACAAAAAAACCCGCTTCTTACAGCGGGCTCTTATTAATGAAGTTTGGAAGAAATCAATTTTAAAAACTCCGTTCGGGTTGTACTGTTCTCAAATTCGCCGGAGAATGCGGATGTAGTGGTTACTGAGT
Source organism: Segetibacter sp. (assembly GCA_031425015.1). GTDB lineage: Bacteria > Bacteroidota > Bacteroidia > Chitinophagales > Chitinophagaceae > Segetibacter. The sequence goes on from JANPIM010000025.1 coordinate 202,177, forward strand.
TTTGCTTCTGCACACCCCGCATCATCATACACAGGTGAGAGGCTTCTATGACTACTGCTACACCTAATGGTTGTAGTGAATCTTTAATAGCTTCTAATATTTGGGTAGTCAACCTTTCCTGCACTTGTAATCTGCGTGAGTAGACATCTACCACGCGGGCCAGTTTACTTAAGCCGGTAATCCAGCCATTGGGTATGTAAGCAATGTGCGCCTTACCATAGAAGGGCACCATGTGATGCTCACACATGCTATACAGCTCTATGTCTTTTACCACAATCATCTCACTCACATTTTCATGAAACTTTGCAGAGTTCAATATCTGGTAGGCATCTTGATGATAACCTTGAGTTGCAAACTGCATTGCCTTGGCAATACGCTGGGGGGTTTTTTCCAAACCCTCTCTTGCAGGATCTTCGCCCAACAGACTTATCGTGTTACGATAGTTTTCTGTTAGCGCTTGTGTAACATCCTCATCGTAGGATTCTACTTTTCTATAAGCCATCTTTATTTAGATTGAAATTTTTAAACGGGATACTCAACAAAGTTTCTCTCGGTTTCATAGAGTCTTATTTGCAAGTCATGTTTTGCATCAATGTCTTTTCGTAAAATATTATAGATAGTGATTGCTATATTTTCTGCAGTCGGATTAAGCTGTGCAAATTCAGCAACGTCCAGGTTAAGATTCTTGTGATCAAACCGGTTTAAAATCTGCACTTGAATCAGGTCGCTGAGTTGCTTCAAGTCTATCACATATCCGGTGGTCTCATCGGGCACACCAACCACTTTTACAATCAATTCATAATTATGCCCGTGATAATTTGCATTGTTGCATTTACCAAATACTTTATTGTTCTCCTCGTCGGGCCAACTGGGGTTAAACAGCCGATGCGCGGCGTTAAAATGTTCTTTTCTAAATACAGCGACTTTAGGTGATGTCATAGATGTGGTTATATAACATGAACTGATGAAAAAGGTTTATAGCAACAATTTTTTTTTATTCTTTACCCTCCGAAATACTCCACGTAAATACGAGGCGTTTCATACAATTTAATGCAGTGCAATTGCACATGCTCCGGCAAATGCGGCTGTAGCTGTTGCCAGATGGAAATAGCCAATACCTCGGTGCTGCACATTTTTCCGTGCAGGAAATCAACATCAAGGTTTAGGTTTTTATGATCTAATTTTTTGATGACATGGTCCCGGATTAAAATGCTGAGTTTTTTTACATCAAACAAAAAACCAGTGTCCGGATCCATCTCGCCCTTTATGGTAACAAATAAATCAAAATTGTGCCCATGCCAGTTTTCGTTAGCGCAAACACCAAACACCTCTTCATTTTTTTCCCTACTCCAGGTAGGGTTAAAGAGTTTGTGCGCTGCATTAAAATGTTCTAATCGGGTGAGGTAAACCATGCTACACTAAAAATTTTCAGCAAAGGTACTAGTTGACAACTTAACCCATTGGCCGCTTTGGAAGAACCCCGACCTTTAACAAATGAAAGTGATGATAACTGCAGCCACACAATTGGAATGGCAACGTATTCACGATAATATTCCATCTGGGCTATCAACTGGAAATGATCCTTCACAAATCAGCTTTCACACGAGTGGCATTGGTGTAATGTCAACCACTTACGCATTACTACAACTTGCTCTTCAGCAACCCGATTTCATATTACAAGTTGGAATAGCTGGCGCATTTAATGCTGAACTTTCTCTCGGCGAAGTAGTTATGGTAAAAGACGATTGCCAGTGCGATTTGGTAGTAGAAGAAAACGGGACTTTGAATGACATGTTTGATTTGAACTTGAAGGATGCAGATGCCTTTCCATTTCGAAATAAAAAGTTAGTGAACGATGGAGTCAACTTTTTAAAACACAACTTAAAACAAGTAAACGCTGTAACTGTAAGCGAAATAACCACGCAGCCAAAACGAGTTGAACAATTACAACAAAAGTATGGTGCGGCTATAGAAACGATGGAGGGAGCAGCTTTGCACTATGTATGTCTACAGCAGCGAATCCCGTTTTTGCAAATAAAAGCCATTAGTAACTATGTTGGAGAACGCGACAAAAGCAAATGGAAAATAAAAGAAGCACTGGAAAATCTAAACGCCGAGGTACAGCAATACCTCATTCTACTAAAAGAACAATTCACTTTGCAGCAAATAGAACAACACAATGAAGTTATCAATAGGCTTTAGTCCTTGCCCGAACGACACATTTATTTTTGATGCCTTGGTAAATGGAAAAATCGACACGGGTGAGTTTGAATTTGAGCCGGTGCTGGAAGATGTTCAGACACTTAACCAATGGGCACTGGAAGATAGGCTTGACATTTCCAAAATCAGCTACGGCGTTTTGCCCCTACTTATTGACGAGTACGTGCTTTTAAATAGTGGCGGCGCACTCGGCCAGGGTGTTGGCCCGTTGTTGATCAGCACAAACGAAATACAAGATATTCAGCAGCCGATCTCAGATTTCACGGTTGCACTTCCGGGAGAAAATACTACGGCGCACCTGCTGTTTTCCTTTGCTTTTCCATCGGCACATAAAAAACAATTTTACGTTTTCAACGAAATAGAAAACCTGGTACTAACAGGGACAGTTGATGCAGGGGTTATTATTCACGAGAACCGTTTTACCTACCAGCAAAAGGGATTAAAAAGGCTCATAGATCTTGGAGAATATTGGGAGACACAAACGAAACTTCCGATCCCTTTAGGTGGTATCGTGGGTAAGCGAAGTCTACCGCTTGATGTGCTGCAAAAAGTAGATGACTTGATAAATGCGAGTGTACAATTTGCTTTTAGACATCGGTCCGAACTATCGGAATATATAACATCGCATGCGCAGGAAATGGAAGAAAAGGTAATGCTTCAACACATCAATTTGTATGTAAATGACTATTCACTTCAGTTGGGAACGGCAGGAAAGAATGCTGTGCAAAAGTTACTGGATGTTTATTCCATCATGCACCCAACGTTTAGCAAGAGTGATAAAAATGTATTTCTATCATAATGGCTTAAGCGTTTTGCCGTACACTTCCAAGGCCCGCTTTCGTGCAAACTCATGGTCTACTATAGGTTTGGGATAGGTAAATTCCTGGAACTCTGGTACCCATTTTTTTACGTAGGCCAAGTTGGGGTCGAACTTTTCTGTTTGTAAATATGGGTTGAAGATTCTAAAGTACGGTGCTGCATCGCAACCGCTTCCAGCGGCCCATTGCCAGCCGCCATTGTTGGAAGCAAACTCAAAGTCTAATAGTTTTTGAGCGAAATATGCCTCGCCCCATCTCCAATCAATTAAAAGGTGTTTTGTAAGAAATGATGCGGTTACCATACGCACCCTATTATGCATAAAACCGGTTGCATTCAGTTCACGCATTCCTGCATCTACAATTGGGTATCCTGTGCTGCCTTCGCACCATCTTGCAAATTCGTCTTCGTTGTTGCGCCACTCTATATGGTTGTAAGCAGGTTTAAAGGCAAGTCCTTTACCAACCTGAGGAAAATGCCACAAGATCATTTGATAGAACTCACGCCATATCAATTCGTTCAGGTAAGTGGCGTTTATATTACTGGCGAATGCAGCAAGGGCACGAACGCTTACTGTACCAAAGCGAAGATGCACACCAAGTTTTGACGTGCCCTCTATACCGGGAATGTCTCTGTTCTCTTTATACTTTTCAATCACTTCTTGCTTCCAATCTTTCGCTGGAAATGGTCCACCTACTGAATGAAAACCGAGCTGTGCTAATGTTGGAAGGGAAAGCGGGTGTTGTTTGAAAAAATTATTGAAATACTTCCTGGTGTCGTAAGAAACAAAGGTATCATCTGTAACTTTTTTCAACCAGGTTCTACTATACGGCGTGAATACAGTGTACGGCAGCCCGTCAGGCTTAACTACTTCTGACTTTTCAAAAATCACCTGATCCTTATAGGTCAGCAATTCGCAATCTAACGACTGCAGTAAGTGCATTACCTCGCCGTCACGCTGTTGTGCATAGGGTTCATAATCGTGGTTGGCAAAAACTTGAGCTACAGAATATTTTTCAAGTAAATTCCTAAAGATGTCGATGGGTTTGCCGTAATAAACCTCAAGTGTACTACCGGTCACCGTCAACAGGCTTTGAATTTCTTGAATGGCCTGGTTTATGAATTCAACTCTCCGGTCGTACTTATCCTCTAGTTGGTCGAGGATATCTATATCGTAAATAAAAATGGGAACGACCGGCCTTTGACCCTTTAACGCATGGAACAAACCTGCATTATCATCTAACCTAAGATCACGCCTGAACCAAAATATATTCACTTCCGTTTTCATAATTATGAAACGCAACTATGCAGCATTTGTTCACAGGTTAAATAATGGATGAATAAATTGATTATACAATGCCTGGGTTAGGTGGTTGGTGTAGTTGCTTTTGTCTACCTGCTTTACCCATTGTATGCCACGGATGGCGTTGGTTAGAAAAATTTCTGAAGCATTTAGAACATCCTCTACTTCAATTGGCTCTTCATAAATCGGGAGATTTGCCTTCTTAAACTCAGTCAGCAGATGGCGGCGCATTACGCCGGCTATACATCCCTCCGACAAAGATGGTGTCTTGATTGTGCCATCTTTTATAATAAAAATGTTGGCGATGGTAGAATCCGCCAGGCGCCCAAACTGGTTAAGCAAAAAAGCGTCATTCAGGTCATGTTTTCCAGCCCAGATAGCAGCCATTGCGTATGCCAAAAAGCTATTGCATTTGATAGAAGAAAAATTGTCCGCTGACTTTACTGCATCAGGGTAAATGGAAACTTTTAAGCCATCGTCGTTTATCGTGTTGTAAGGTTTTTGTAACGCATACACTTGGATTATAAAACCTGGGGTTAAATCTTTGAAGTCATGTAAGCTACCATTGCCTCTAAAAATGGTTATCCTAATTCTACAATTGGTGAGTTGGTTTACTTTTATCAACTCACTAATATTTTGCAGCAAATACCCCGGTGTAAAATAGGATGGAACATTAAATTGAAGCTGATCAAGTGATGCAAGCAACCTGTTCATATGTAGATCTTGCAACAGGACTTGCCCTCCAATCATTCGCATCGTTTCAAAACATCCATCGCCGTACCTAAACGAACGATTTTCGGGTGAGATGGAGACATCGGAATCGCGTTGGATCACACCATTTAAACATATATAATTAGCCATAATAAAAAACCCGGCATAAGCCGGGATAAAAATAAGGTTGAACTGATCTTATCCTTCTACAATACCATGCTTTACCGCGTAAAGTATTAGACCTGCGGTTGATTTAGCACCTGTTTTAATTTTTAGACGATCACGAATTGCTTCTACTGTTCTGGGGCTGATTTCAACGATATCCGCTATTTCTTTTGTGCTTTTTTCATCACACATTAGCTTCAGCACGTTAATTTCCTTGTCGCTCAACTCGGCGTCTTCCGGCAGCGAGTTGTCCATTACCCGCTTATTTCTAAGGCCAGTTAACAATGCTTTGTTAGTGTATTCATTAAAAAAGTACTCCTTTTCGTAAACCGTCTTAATTGCCTCGTAAATCGTTTCGCTATCGCTATTCTTGGTCAGGTAACTATTTGCTCCAATTTCCATTAACTTACTAATCATACTTACATCGTCGTTCATAGTTAGCATTACGATTTTTGCATCTGGTAGTATTTTCTTCACCTCTGGAAGCGTAGCTATCCCATCCATTATCGGCATCTGGATATCCAGCAGTATTACATCGGGCTGAAGAAATTTTACAAGGTTGAGTAACTGCATGCCGTTTTCAGCTTCACCTATAAATTCTATGTCTTTATAATGTGATAAAGAAGCTTTTACACCTGCTCTAAAAAGCGCATGATCATCAGTGATGAGAACTTTTATTTTTCCATTGTTTTCTGTGCTCATTGCTTAGTTATTATCGGAAATGTACCAACGTTGATTTAACCGGCGAAAGTTATTTAATTATTAACGAACAATATGCGTTAGTTATTTTACAGGAATAAAATCTGCAGTTATACTAAATCTCCGCAGTATTATTACGAACCCCCGCAGTGAAAATGGAATACATGATATAGAGTATTAGTGCGTACCTGATTGCTTATGTAATAGGCTACCTTCATCATGTACAGATGTCCCGTTTTGAAGATCCTACCTTTTAAAAACCCAAGACAGCAAAATCATTTTCCGCGCTAGTATTCTTTGAAAAACCTTTTTCATTTCACTACTTATTACATCTACTCACACTTCTCTGAACCACTTTGACTATTCCACCAGCTTATTACGCATGGCGTACATTACCAGACCCGCAATTGTTTTGGCACCCACCTTTGTTTTCATGTTTTGGCGAATGGTTTCCACTGTACGTGGACTAAGAAAAACATTCTCAGAAATTTCCTCAGTCGTTTTATCCTCTGCGATTAATCTGAGAATTTTTAACTCCTTCTCGTTAAAATTTATGGAAGTGGGGTAAAACCTTTTGATTTTTTTCTTGTGCTGAAGCCTTAACAGAACAGCCGAATTTACCAGGTCATTAAAGTAGAAGTCTTCGTTCATGCAGGCTAGTATTGCCTTATAAATTTCCTCGGCATCACTCGTTTTAGACAAGTAGGCATTGGCACCAAACTCCATCATCTTCGTAATGGTTTCTTTATCATCATACATACTAAGTATAACAATCTTCAAATCCTCGTACTCTTTTCTGATCAGTTGAAGTGCACTTATGCCATTCATTTCTGGCATTCGTATGTCCATTAGAATAACGTCCGGGCTTTTCATTTTCAGCTTATGAATCATATCCTTTCCGTCATCTGCCTCCCACAAGATTTTAATGTAGTCCTTGTTTTTTAAAGACATCCTGATACCATCCCTGAAAATTTTATGATCATCGGCAATTGCCACATTTATCACCCGATCGTTCATCATTATCAAAGTAGGTTTTAGTAGTTATGCGCTCTTATGGTGCTCAATAGTAGTTTATCCACATTCGGTTTTCTAGAACATATACTTAGTAAAAATTCTTCACATTTTTTATGTTTTATCGAATTAATCCCATTACTTACACCGTATTTTTACGCAATAATACGCGAACTTTTACTATATTTTCTCAGTTATAATCGAGCCTAAAATCTCATGAAACCCTTTAGTACCAGTAATTTCAGTCAAAGTAACCAATGTTTACCACTTGCAGTACCTGTTGTGGAAAAATTTGTTCCGACGCACTTTTAAACCTCAGTATAATCTATTTACCCCAAAAAACTACTACCATGATGGACACAGAACTTTACGTTGTTAAAGGAAAAGTTTACGAGCAGAAAAAAGGATATTCTGCAGAAGTAGGCGAAGATATTGGCTACGAGAAAGGTGCCAAAATGATTAAGTCATATTTCGACCAAAATCCGGATGATGTTTTAGCACACTTTATGGGCCGCAACATGATTGAAGCCATCCTGGCTCAACCTGGTGTTGTAGGTATTCGCATGTTCTATGCTCTAAATGAAGTAGGTGTAAAACAACTTGTATTGGTAGGCGCTGATGCAAACGGAAATAACGTATTACACTTCGACACTGTAAACGAAAAAGGTGAAGTTGTTCGCAAGAATGGCATTGTAGCTGACAGAGTTAGAAGCTGCCCTCCGTATTGCGGAAGTGGTGACAGTGGAAGTGATGGTGGTTGGTACACAACTTCTTTGTAAGTAGTCTGTTGGTTCGATATAATATCTATATTTGAACAAACTCTACCTATTAACTTAGTTGACGCAATAACGAGATTCGCTATTTATACGGAGATATTACCCGTATTCTTTTTCTTGATTAATTACAAATTGATCAAAGGTGAAGGGATACGGGTAATTCTGTTTTTAACCTCAGTCGGTTTTATATTTGACCTCTACTCCCTGTTTTTGATTTCGAACGGAAGTGATAACATTATTTTCTACAACGTATTTAACCTGATTGAATCTGCCTGTCTTTTATTATTCTTCTATGTTCTCCCACCACTCAAAAAGGCTAAAATCTATATTCTTGTCTCTTTCATCGTATTTGTGCTTTTCTGGCTATTTATGTTTATATCAAAAGGCAGAAACAAGTTTTTAGACTCCGCGGTAAATTTTGAATATGTATTTGTGCTCGTATTTTCATTGTTTTTCCTTTTTCAACTACTGAAGAAGCCTGAAGAACCGATATTCTCAAATTCGCACTTTTGGATTGTATCCGCTTACATGTTGTATGTAGCTGGTACTTTTTTCCTTTACCTTTTTATTTACTCGCTTACACCTGAAGAACAAAATGAATATTATGTAGTGAATTTTATATTCATTATTATCAAAACTATTCTTCTTTCAATTGCTATGTTCGTAAAGCCAAAGGCACAGGAGCGAAAAAAATTTCAACTTACCTAACTGAATACACCGGTTGACCTATGACCCTATTGCAAACAACTGCTTTCCCTTCGGCCCTTTTCTTTGGCACTTTTGGCATGTTGCTGCTTACAATTACCCTCATTGTTTTCATCATATTCCATCAAAGAAGGGTTATTCGGTACCAGATAAAAATGCAACAAATGGAAGCCGAACAACAGAAAGTTTTGCTGCGTGCATCCATAAAACTGCAGGAAGAAGAAAGGCAACGGATAGCGGCCGATTTGCATGATGATGCGGGTCCGCTGTTGGCTACAGCGCGATTATACCTTACAGAGAACCTGGTTAACCAGGACAAATCACAACAGCTTCAATCGATCTTTAGCGCAAAGCAGATTATTGATGAAACCATTCAGTTGATCAGAAATATCTCTCACAGCCTAATGCCTCCAACTTTAAAAAACTTTGGGCTGGAGAGTGCAGTAAATGACTTTTTCCAGAAGATTAACGGCTCCGGTTCGCTAAACGTAAACTGTAGATTTCATGATTATAAAGTACGACTGAAAGCAGAAAAAGAACTAATCGTATTTCGCGTTATTCAGGAATTGATCAATAACATTTTAAAGCATAGCAATTCAAGTTTTATACACTTAACGCAACACAAGGGCGAAGAGAACATGCTTATCCGTTTGCACCACGATGGACGAGGCCTGACACAAGAAGATTTCATACGCATGTCGAAAAGTAATGTAGGTCTTGGTCTAAAAAATATTCAAAGCAGGCTTAAAGTAATACATGGCGACATACTATACGAAGAAGATACTTCTCAGTCATTTTACAAGGTGACGATTGATATACCCCGCGACATAGAGGAACGCTGACCTGAACACATCAAACATGTGTTGATGTAAAGACCATAACATTATCTTTGGACAGCTATGGCAGAAATTAGGGTGGCAATTGCGGACGATCACAAAATTTTTAGAAAAGGTGTAATTCTTTCATTGCGACATTATAGCAATATAAAGTTTGTGTTGGAGGCTGAAAATGGACAGGAGCTACTGGACAATTTAAACGAGGCTAAACCTGATGTCATCCTCATGGATCTACGCATGCCTATAAAAGATGGCATTGAAACAACAAAATACATTAGCAGGCATTACCCAAACATCTTCATCCTGGTACTTACCATGCATGAAGATGAACATTTTGTGCTGCACTTAATGGAGAACGGAGCTAATGGTTACCTACTTAAAAGTACTGACCCGATCGAGATAAAAAAGGCAATTTCTGATGTGGTTAGCAAAGGGTATTACCTGAATAATTTTGTGAACCGGATACTCATTAAAAAATCCCACCAGAAGGCTAAGTCAGCACCCTCTCTAAATAATGAATTAAGCGTAACGGATAAAGAGAGAGATGTAATGCGATACATCTGCATGGAATTTACAAGTATGGAAATCGGCAATAAAATGGATATCAGTCCTCGAACAGTCGAAAGTATAAAAGAGCGGCTTATTAAACGCTTTGGTCTGAAGAATACGGCTGGTCTTGTTTTTTTTGCCGTGAAGCACAACTTGATTGATTAAAATCCCAACACTCGGACTTGGATATCATCATCTTTATATTTTATCTACTCGTTTGCCTTTACTGTATTCATATCATTCCATTTTTTAAAACCGCCGGGTTAAGAATTTGGGCTCTGCCTTTAATCTTCCTGATTAAAATTGCTGCGGGAATTGCTTACGCATTATTTTATAAGTTACCCAGGTACTATGCTGGTTCAGATACGTGGCGCTTCTATCGATTAAGTGTTGAAGAAAAAAAATGGTTGCTAGCGGACCCTTTAGCATTTGTAAATGACCTGTTTGTGTATGGCTACAACAAACCAGGAAATATTTTTAGTGGACAAGAATCATATTGGAATGATTTAAAAAGTAACATCCCGGTAAAAATAATGGCGGTGATGAACGTTCTATCGAACGATGGTTACTATACGAACATCATTTTTTTCAACTTTCTTTTTCTCTTTGGTCTTGTTGCTCTTTACAAGTTGGTACGCTTACTTTACAACACAAACGAATGGGTAGCAGTTGCAATTGTTTTTTTACTTCCTTCAACCTTATTTTGGTGCAGTGGCATTCATAAAGATGGATTGATACTTTCAGCAACCGGACTGGTGGTCTATCTCTTTTACAATGGAATGACGGCCGGTTTCGGTTGGAAAAAATACCTGGGAATTGGTGTTTTGCTACTTATCATCTTTTCATTACGCAACTATGTAGCCCTGGCATTATTACCAGCCATGCTCGCATGGTGGATGGCAGCCTTACACCTAAACAAAAAGCTCCTGATCTTTTTTGCAATTTATGGTGCAGGTTCGATGCTCTTCTTTATTCTTCCATTGTTTTTTCCGATTGCTGATTTGCCCGGCTTCCTTGCAAACAAACAACATGAATTTAATCAATTGCCCGGAGAGTCAGGCGTGGTCGTCAATCTCCTTGAACCCACTTTTATGAGTTTTCTGAGGTATCTTCCTACAGCAATCGATATGGCTTTTCTAAGACCACATCTATCCGAAATAAAAAATGCGAGCTACCTTCCTGCGGTTGCAGAAATCGTTTTACTATTTGGTGTGATCATCTACCTATTTTACCGTTTTAGAAGTTTTAAAGTATCTCCTACTGCCCTTTTCTTCCTTTTTTTTAGCCTAACCGTTTTGCTGATTGCGGGCTATACCATTACATTCTCCGGTGCTATTGTGCGCTACAGAAGCTTTGCTTTGCCATTTCTATTACTGGCGTTGCTGCCGCCTCGGGCAGTGAAAATATAATCACATTAATATTTTTAAACATAATATTTTTTTACCCGAAAGGGCTTTCAAAACGAGACGTTTCATAGAAATTGGCACCATTTATTTCTTGCATTGCCCGAATTTTAGTCCTGTAAGAATAAAAAATTGTGTTTTTGTTTAAGAATGCTTTTTTTTGCAACATAAAATCTAAAGCTCATGTCTCTTCGCTTTCAAGCAATCAACACATTTCACAAAAGATCCGGCGGTGTAGATGTCGGAGCTAGTACTAAAGTAACGGCCATCTTCGGCGAAAATGTTTTTACGCAAAAAACAGCCCGCGAATTTCTAAGTGATGAAGCCTTCAAAAGCCTTAACACCAGCATTAAAGGCGGCAGAAAGATTGATCGTACTGTTGCTAACCAAATAGCTTCTGGCTTACGCTCGTGGGCAGAAAGCAAAGGTGTAACGCATTATACGCATTGGTTTCAGCCACTTACCGGTACCACCGCAGAAAAGCACGATAGCTTTTTTACGATTAAAGGCGACGGAACAGCCATTGAAGAATTTGACGGTGCGGCACTCATTCAGCAGGAACCGGATGCTTCCTCATTTCCAAGCGGTGGACTTAGAGCCACTTTTGAAGCACGTGGATATACTGCATGGGATCCGTCTTCCCCTGCTTTCATAATGGAAATCGGGCATGGCAGAACCCTTTGCATTCCTACAATATTTGTTGCTTATACGGGTGAAAGTCTTGACTATAAAGCTCCTTTATTAAAGGCCATTGCCGCTTTAGATAAGGCCGCTGTAGATGTTTGTAATTATTTTGATAAGAACGTGACCAAAGTAACCGCCACCCTTGGTTGGGAACAGGAATATTTTGTGATTGATGAAGCTTTGGCAAATGCCCGCCCTGACTTATTACTAACTGAGCGCACCGTTTATGGAGCCTCCCCGGCAAAAGGCCAACAATTGGAAGATCATTACTTTGGTTCGATCCCTGAGCGGGTTTATGCATTCATGCGCGACTTTGAAGCGGAAAGCTACAAATTGGGTATACCGCTTCGCACACGGCATAATGAAGTTGCGCCTGCCCAGTTTGAGTGTGCCCCTATTTATGAGGAGGTAAACCTGGCAGTAGATCACAACACGCTGCTGATGGATGTAATGAGCCGCGTAGCCAAGCGTCATAAGTTGCGGGTTCTACTTCACGAAAAACCATTTGCAGGCATTAACGGAAGCGGTAAGCATAACAACTGGAGCATGGCTACGGATACCGGCGTAAACTTGCTGGCGCCGGGAAAAACACCCAAGACCAATTTAATGTTCCTCACGTTTTTTGTGAATACCATTAAAGCAGTACACAATTATGCCGGGCTTTTAAGATCGGCCATTGCGAGTGCCGGTAATGATTTCCGTTTGGGCGCAAATGAAGCACCACCGGCAATCATTTCTGTATTTATTGGTGAGTACCTAACCAAAGTATTAAGCGAAATTGAAGGACGTGTGGGCGAGAAATTCGATGAACAGGATGAAGCTATTCTGAAGTTAGATCTTCACCGCAGCATACCAGAATTACTGTTAGATAACACAGATAGAAACCGCACTTCCCCATTTGCTTTCACAGGTAATAAATTTGAATTCAGGGCCGTAGGCTCTTCCGGTAACTGTGGTAATCCAATGACGGTATTGAATACCATTATGGCAGATACGCTTAAGACTTTCAAGAAAGAAGTAGATGGATTGATTGAGAAAGGGGATAAAAAAGAAGTCGCCATCATGCACATCATTCAGAAGTATATTGTAGACAGTAAAGTAGTATTGTTTGAAGGCGATGGCTATAGTGATGAATGGACGAATGAAGCAGAAAGAAGAGGCTTACCCAATATTAAAACTACCCCGCTAGCGTTGGATGCAATGGTATCAGAACAAGCGAAGCACCTCTTTACATCGAACGGTGTGTATACTGAACCTGAATTAGAAGCACGCCACGAAATTGAATTGGAGAAGTATATTAAAAAGGTGCAAATTGAAGCAAGGGTGATGGGCGATCTGGCTACCAACCATATTTTACCCGCAGCCATACGCTACCAAAATACCTTAATCACCAATGTTCGCGGATTGAAGGATTTAGGTATCGACCACACTTTGTATGCTACGCAAATGCAAATACTTGAGAAGATATCTGAGCATATTTCTGCCATCCGCTACAACGTAGAGCGAATGGTGGAAGCGAGAAAAGTTTGTAACAACATTGTGGATACACGTGAAAAAGCAATTGCCTACCAGGCGGATGTAAAAGACGAATTCTTCGATATCATACGATATCACGTTGATAAACTTGAACTGTTGGTTGCAGACGATGAATGGACCCTACCAAAATATAGAGAGTTATTGTTCCTAAGATAAAACCTAACCCCGGCCTAAAAACCGGGGTTATTTTTTGCCTATTAACTTTTGACTTTGTCTATTAACCTCCATCATTTACCGATGGCCACCGATGCAGTAATCAAGCATACCAGGTTTGTTTTATTTTTAATAGAACAAACAAACGCCCTATGGTTAGATCGAAAATATGTTCCGGGCAGCAATGCTCATAATGCAAAACGATCTATCGAAATTTATAGGGTGGCATAAATTAAAAACAAACAACATGAAAACTTTAATGATTGCTCTATTGATGGTTGCAATTACTGCAGGCACAGCAAAGGCGCAACAAGGTGGTGATCGTAATGGCCGCCCGGGTGGTGGTGGTCAAATGAGAGAGATGATGAAGGAGAGAATAAAAACAGAACTGAAACTAACCGATGTACAAGCCGATTCGGTAATGAATGTTCAGCAGGATTTTCAAATGAAATCGAGAGATGTAAGAATGAGTAACAATCTTTCCGAAGCTGATAAGACTACTAAAATGAAGCAGCTTGAGGACGAAAGAAAGGCCAAACTTAAAGGCGTATTGAATGAAGAGCAATCTGCTAAACTTGAAGCGTTTTACGAAAACATGCGAAAGATGAGGGAGCAAAGACAAGGTCAGCGCCCAGCCGATAACCAATAATTATATCTGGCATCAACAATAAAAAATGCTAACGAATGGACAATACCATTGGTTAGCATTTTTTATTTGAATTCTTTGCTTCGTATTAGTAGATATAAATCCCTTTATAGTATTTACTATTCAATATGTCTCTGACCCTAACGATCGTTGGATAGTTCTGAGCATTGTACGTGTATTGAAATGTATTACTTACATTTTCTAATCCTGTTGTAAGCGGAATGAAAACTTTTGTCTCTGTTAGAAGATTATTTTTTTGAGGTAGGCTTTGAAATGGAAAAAATGAAAAGATAGTCGACCCTTCTAAAAGCACGTCAGCAAGAAAAGCAGGCACCGTTTTATAGAATGGATTGATTCTAGAATCGTACGTCATAGTTGAAATGGCAGTTTGTGTGAGAGAATAATTCATACCCACTAATACAAAAAGAGAATCCCTCACATTTAATAAATTACTGTTGTTATCTCTAAATGTGGTGAAGCTATTATACTCAAACTGTGACCCATTCGATTTTACAGTCACTTTTCCATTTTGATTGGTGGTATTTCGGTAATCATGAATGAAAGTAGTTGTGGAAACCGTGTATTCAATAACCGAGTCTGACAGAATTTTGCCTTGAGGGGAGTAATTTAAAAACTGCACAATAGAGTCCCCAAAACCGAAACCAAAAATATTCCTTTTCGTTATTAAAGTGTCGCTACCATTGTAGCTATTAATCATTGCAAAAGAGTCGACACCATCTGAGCCCCTTAACGATATGCAGCGTTTCAAGTTATCGTACGTAAATGTGTATCGAACAATTGTGTCGTTTGGCGCGCCTAGGGTAGTATCCAAAACATTAAACCGATTTACTAATAAGTTTGTACCGGAAGGTGTAGGAGTAGTGTTTGTTGGGTTAGTATTCGTTGGGCTCTCCGGGCTAATTTCTTTTTGGCAAGAAATGATGATGAATAACAAGGTAATAAAAACAAGACTGAACTTTTTCATGGTAGGTTTTTAGGGTATGCTTATTAGCAAGCTGCGCATGTATTACAGTGACGCTCAAGTAAAAAAATTGGTTGGCAAGATAAATAACTATCCTTTCGCCAATTGATGGATTGCATCGTTTTCATGCACGAATTTTCCCCTATCATTTCCAAGCCCAGCGTGCAACATAGCCAAAGCAACGGTAGATGATTGAATGCCTTTGTACTTTGCATACTTGCCCCGAAGCAGGAACGACAATGCATTAATCAACCCTTTACCAAATAACTCACCAAGTCTAAAATCTTTCCTGTTTCCAAGTAATATTCCGGTTTGAAAAATATGCAGCGTATCAAAATTTTCCCTGGTAATTGCCTGCTCCACTTCGCCCTTCAGTTTCAAATAAAAGCTACCGGCTTTTTCATCAGCACCTACAGATGATACCAGCAAGTACTTTTTAAAAACTGCTTCTTTACCCATTCTCGCTGCGTTCACCGGTATATCATAATCCACTTTCCTGTACGCAGCTTTATCGCCTTTTACATTTGCTTGTGTGGTACCTACACAACAAAAAATGCAGTCGCCTTTTCCCAGTTTATTCCTGTAATCATCTGCATCATCAAAATTCACTAATCGAACTTCCAGTTTAGAATGCGTGTAATCAACCTGCCTTCTTACCAGGATTACTACTTTTTCAAATGCATCATTGGCTAATAGATCCTTAACCAGTTGCGATCCTATCAAGCCAGTGGCTCCCAATACTACGGCGGTTAGTGATGGCATAATTCGTTTATTTTGTAGCCATGCAAATTCATCAAAATATTTCACTAAAGCCATATAACACTTTTGGAATTGAGGTACAGGCGAAACATTTAATTACCATTGAATCGCTGGAAGATTTGGATGCACTAGGCGCAATACCTAATCTTTCAAACAAGGGCAAACAAACCATGGTGCTGGGCGGAGGAAGCAATGTGCTGTTTACCACCAACTACGATGGGCTGATTTTGAAGAATGAACTGAAGGGAATCGAACTGGTGTCTGAAGATGAAAACCACTATTATGTACGGTCCGGTGCCGGCGAAAACTGGCATGCTTTCGTACTGCATTGCATACAACATAATTATGCGGGTATTGAAAACCTAAGTCTTATACCTGGCAATGTAGGCGCGAGCCCCATGCAAAATATTGGCGCATACGGAGTGGAAACAAAAGACATCTTTTACCAATTAGAAGCCTACCATTTAGAAGATAATGAGTTTGTAATTTTTGATGAAAAAGAATGTGCGTTTGGATACCGTGAAAGTGTATTCAAGCGGAAATACAAAGGGCAATTTTTGATCACCAGTGTCACCTTCAAACTAAATAAAAAACCTGTTTATAATACCAGCTATGGTGCAATACAACAAGAGTTGGATAGTATGGGTGTAAAAGAATTGAGCATTGCAGCCATATCGCAAGCCGTCATCAATATTCGTAAAAATAAACTGCCAGACCCGGCTGTAATTGGCAATGCAGGAAGCTTCTTTAAAAACCCAACCATACCCAATGAACAGTTTGCCAAACTAAAAATAGAATTTCCGGCAATGGTTGGTTATACAGCAGATGAACATCACACCAAAGTAGCGGCAGGTTGGCTGATTGAACAGTGTGGCTGGAAAGGCTATAGAAAAGGAGATGCAGGCTGCCACGCCATGCAAGCTTTGGTATTGGTAAACTATAGCAATGCAAATGGAATTGAAATTTTTCAGCTTTCAACCGAGATTATGCAAAGTGTGGAACAGCGGTTTGGCATAATACTAGAGAGAGAAGTGAATGTGATATAACATAGCTGGCATGATTGCCGTTATATTTGTTCAATTACAAATTCTATTATGAGAAAAACATTATTCGTTATTACAGCATTGTTCTTTATCTCGCTTCATTCTATTGCACAATCGTCGAAGGGCCCACAGGCTGCTAAAGCCGTTTACCTGGAGGGAGGATTTCCAGGAATGCTCTCGGTGAACTACGATATGCGCTTCGAAAAGAAACAAGATGGCCTTGGTTTTAGAGTGGGTGTGGGCGGTTGGTCATTAAACAAGTCAACTTTACTTTTTGTACCTGTTGGCATCAATTACATCACAAGCAAAAACAGTCTTGATTATTTTGAAGCTGGTGCAGGTGTTACTTTCGTTAGCAACAGCAACTATAAAGATGGTGAAACAGGTCCGTTTAAACAGACCTTCGGCTTTTTGTCCTTAGGCTATAGAAAACAACCCGCAGACGGTGGCTTTTTTTGGAAAGCAGCCCTTGTACCTATTTTTGGTAAAGGCTTTTTTATCCCTTATGCAGCAGGTGCAGGATTGGGTTATACTTTCTAATTCAAAATGTAAAAAGCAAAATGTAAAAAGTACTTTCTGGTCTTTTTACATTTTGCTTTTTTAATTTTACATTGCTAATTTATCTAAAATCTTCGTTGTCGCTTTCTTCTTCTTCTTCAAAATTCATTTCGCCAAAGTTCATCATACTTCCCATCAGGTCTTTAAATTCTATCCGTCCTTCCAACATCTTTTTGCTGATGAGCGAATAGGACGCGAGACCATGCAATACAAACTCCATTAGCAAAGCGGTTTGTGGCTCTGTTAAGTTGGGAAAATACTTTTTCACGAACGCGTGTAAGCCATCTACTTTATACAACGCCGCCATTTTCGCTTCATCCTTTACATCCAGTAAAAGATCGAGGTGATTGCCACTGTCAAACCACTTAATAATAGCCTTGTAAGGGTTGTCAACTTCTGCTTTTGCCTGCTGCGTTGGCTTGCCGGTAGCCCGTTTCTTTTTGGTCAATTCAGGGTTGGGAAAATAGTTGACATACAACGTGCGCATCGCTTTTTCCAACAAGTTTACCGCTACCTGGTACGGACCTTCCTGCTCGCCTTCGTACACCAATTCTATTTTACCCGTAATGGATGGAATGATGCCCATTAAATCTGTAAGCCAAACCTGTGTAGTTTTCTCCTTGTGCATGATGGCCCTGCGTTCTGCAGTGCTCACCACATTCTCGTAGGCTGCAATGGTAAGGCGTGCGCTCACGCCACTCTTCTTATCTACGTACTCATTGGTGCGTGCTTCAAAAGCTACCTGTTCTATCAATCGCTTTACAAGGTCGCTTACCACTACGCGTTCTGCTTGCTCAGGCAACACATTTGCCTCCTGTTCGGTGATGGCCAAACTATTTTCAATGGTTTTAGGGTAGTGCGTTAGTATCTGGCTTTGAATACGATCTTTTAGTGGTGTTACAATGCTTCCGCGGTTGGTATAGTCCTCCGGGTTGGCCGTGAACACAAACAAAATATCGAGCGGCATCCGCAGCTTGAAACCCCTGATTTGAATATCGCCTTCCTGCAAAATATTGAACAACGCCACTTGTATGCGTGCCTGCAAATCGGGTAATTCATTAATCACAAATATGCCGCGGTTACTACGAGGTATGATGCCATAATGGATCACCAGTTCATCGCCGAAACTCAATTTTAAATTGGCTGCCTTTATAGGGTCAATGTCGCCAATCAGGTCGGCCACACTAACATCGGGCGTAGCCAGTTTCTCTCCATATCGTTCGCTTCGGTGTACCCAATGTATGGGTGTCTCATCGGCGTGCTGCACAATCATATCCTTGGCATATTTGCTGAGTGGCCGCATCGGATCGTCGTTGATATCGCTGCCCGAAATCATCGGTATGTATTCATCCAACAGGTCAACCATCTGCCGCGCCATCCTTGTTTTTGCCTGCCCACGCAGACCCAAAAATAAAATATTATGACGGCTCAGCAGTGCGCGTTCTGTATCCGGAATGACCGTTTCTTCGTACCCAATCACCCCTTTAAAAGTTTCTTCGCCGGCGGTTATTTTCTTAATTAAGTTAGCCCGAACTTCATCTGCAATTGTTTGGCTTTTGTACCCGCTTTTTTTCAGGTCGCCTAAAGTCTTAATGTTCTTTATATCCATGTTTAGTTGCTGTTTTTGGGAACGCCGATTTTTATGATTTTCAAGATTTACGCTGATGTTCTAATTCCAAGACCAGCCTTATTAGTATTCCCCTTTAATGATTTTTGTTTTATGAGCCAGGCATCTAATTTCTATTTAGCATCGTTGCGTCGCACCCTTGTACTATTAAGTCTTTATTGAACTTTTTCTGAGTAGTAAGAACCTGACCGTAGTATTCAAGATTTGGAAAACAGATTATTAAGATTTTGATGATTTACGCCGATTTTTTTAAAACATAATAATCATAACAATCATCAAAACCAGCGTTCCTTTTTAATAAACCGTCTTGCGCTTGCCACTCTCAAAATCTTTAAATATAAACGCACCCAGTTTATCCAGCGAAGCAAAGAAAGCTTTACCATTATTTGTTTCCGTAAACTCCGTTACAAAACGCTGTAGGTACGGGTCGCTTGCAATCATAAAAGTAGTGATGGGAATTTTTAGCTTCTTGCACTGCGCCGCCAGGTTAATGCATCTATTCACCACTTTCCTATCCAAACCAAAACTGTTTTTATAATACTTCTTTCCAATTTTCAAGCACGTTGGTTTACCATCAGTGATCATGAAAATTTGTTTGTTTGGATTCTTTCTCCGGCGCAGAATATCCATTGCCAATTCTAACCCAGCTACAGTATTGGTGTGGTAAGGCCCGACTTGCAAATACGGTAAATCTTTTATCTCTATTGGCCAAGCATCATTGCCAAACACTACAATATCCAATGTGTCTTTCGGATACTTTGTAGTGATCAATTCACTCAGCGCCATCGCCACTTTTTTCGCAGGAGTAATTCTATCCTCACCATACAAAATCATACTGTGGCTAATGTCAATCATCAGCACGGTAGATGTCTGCGATTTAAAATCAGTTTCGCGAATTAACAGGTCATCTTCCTGCATGTGAAAGCTTTCCACGCCATGGTTGATCTGTGCATTCCGGATACTCTCGGTAAAGTCAATCTGCTCCATCATATCACCAAAAACAAACGGCCGCGTTTCGGGGTTCTGCTCCTCACCTGCTCCCGGTTTAAAGGTGTTGTGATTACCCTGCTTCGTCTTTTTCAGCTTACCAAAAATTTCCTCGAGGCTACTTTTCCGGATGCCCTGTTCTGTTTTGCCGGTAATCTTAAATGTACCGTCCACGGGGTTCTCATCTATGTACCCCTTCTCCTTCAGCTCGTCCACAAAATCACCCATACCGTATTCATCATTGGTCAGGCCATATTGTCGGTCGAGTTCGTTCATCCATTGCATGGCCTCACCCATATCGCCGTTGGTATAGGTAAGTAACTGCATCAGCAACTTGAGCAATTGCTCAAACTTGCTGCCTGCTGCCTCATTGGGGTCGAAGTTGGTAAATCTTAATCCTAACATGGTAATAAATCAAAAGTCAAAAATCAAAAAAGTGTCAGCCTGTACAACTCAGAAATTAATGTAGGAACGTTGATACAACATTTAAGCCAGTGATAATGTTTTGAACGCATTGTCAGGTCGAGAGAAATGGAACGCAGATTTTTATGATTTTCATGATTGACACGGAATGTATTATTACCAATCCAGCAAGCATGGTTTCCAAACATCTTTGAAGATTCGTCCTACATAAAAAATCCTAAAAATCCTAAAAATCAGCGTTCCTTGTTCCTATTTCAATCTACCCCCAGCCTCAATTACCGAAGTTCCTGCAATGGTGATGGTAGACTTAATAAAGTCAGCTTCATTGGCTTTATAAATATTGTCGACGTACTTCTGTGGGTTACGGTCAATATAAGGAAACCAGGTGCTATGAACTTGAATCATGATGCGATGGCCTTTTTTAAATGTATGCAGCACATCCTGCAGTGGTACGTTCACATCCGCTACCCGTCCCGGTACAAATGGTTCGGGCCTGGTGAACGAATTACGGAAGCGTCCCCTGAACACTTCGTTTCGCACCAGTTGCTGGTAACCTCCCATCGTTACGTTTTTTGGATTATGAGCATACTCAGGATGATTTTGAGGATAGACGTCAATCAATTTTACAATAAAGTCAGCATCAGTACCAGTCATGCTCACTTTTAGCCGGGCTAAAATTTCACCGGCTATGGTCACTTCTTGCTTCAGCGTATCTGTTTCAAAAGTTAGTACGTCTGGGCGGCGGGATGCATGTCGTTGGTCATCACTCATAAACCGGCGCGGTGTAAAGGTTAAACCTTCTGTTTCTGACGTGTAGGGCACCGGTTTAGCCGGGTCGCTTACGTAAGTAAAAGCTGATTTGGCATCGACAGGTTTATTAACCGATAGCATGCCATTGCTACCAAAATATAGTTTAAAAGTAGCCGCATCCTTTGGAGGCCACACATCAAACTTTTGCCATTGCTTAGTACCGGTGTTAAACATGTAAGCCTCTGGCAACTTAACTGTCTCTGCACCTTTCAAATGATGTTTGAAAAACGGCACTTCAATTTCCTTTTGGTAAAAAGTAGAAATGCTATCGCCAAAATAAATATGGTTATGGGTTGTTTTGCCTGTTTCGCTTCCCCACCCGCCATGTGCCCATGGCCCCATCACCAAAGTGTTGTTTGCACCAGGTGTAGTTCGCTCTATCGTTTTGTAAATATTAAGCGGGCCGTATAAGTCCTCCGCATCAAACCAGCCACCTACCGTCATTACTGCAGGCTTTATGCTGTTGAGATGTGGTAACAAATTTCGCTTCTGCCAAAAGGTATCGTAGTTGGGGTGATTGATCAGCTCATTCCAAAAAAAGTTATCGTAGTGAAACTTGCTGGTGATATTTTTTAATGGCCCCACGCGCAGGTAATAATCGTATCCATCTTTTACGGGTGTGGAATACATCCTACGCTGTGCTTCATTGTACCAGACCTTGTTGGTTAGTTCATTTTTCTGGTAACCAAATGTGGGGAAAGCTGGCGTATAGCTTAGCAGGTAAGCACCCATGTGATGAAAATCGTCAAAGAAAAAATCGGCAATGGGCGCCTGCGGCGAAACTGCTTTTAAAGAAGGGTGCGCATCGGGCAATGCAGCTGCTGCATAATAACCCGGGTAAGATGTTCCAATCATCCCTACTCTGCCGTTGTTATTTTTTACATTCTGTATCAGCCAATCTATCGTATCAAATGCGTCGGAGCTTTCATCAATGCTCGTTTTGTTTTTTGGATCATTGCCCGGAATGTTGGGTGTCATTGTCGTAAACAATCCCTCGCTCATGTAGCGACCACGCACATCCTGTATCGCGAAAATGAAACCCTCATGGACAAGGTACCGACGGCCTATTTTGTAGTTATCCGCATTGCTTGCATTGTAACAGGTTCGGGTTAGTATGATTGGAAAGGTTTGTGCTGTTTCCTTCGGTACATACACGATGGTAAAAAGTTTTACACCATCCCGCATAGGAATGTTGTAAACAAACTTGTCGTATTTAGACTGTGCATAAATACTGTCCTGGTTTTGGGCAAAAAGGGAAGATGTGAGAATTGATAAGATGGTTAGCAAGGTTATTTTCATAGGAGCCTTTTTTTAAAAAATAAGAAATTGGAAATTGGAAATATGAAATGAATGACAGTCTACATTCCAACGTTGAAAATAGTGAATGTTACAAAGAAATAGTCTGCTAGAACGTGGGAATTTTTAAGAAGAGTGCAGTCATGATTTAAATGATTCAGCAATTTAGGATTGGTCACGGGCAGCATGTTCAGGTCATTGTCTCATTTGACTTTGGCTTTGGACATAGCTTCGACAGCGAGCCGAATGTTCTTCTTTTTCGTAATAATTATTGAAGCTAAAATGGCAGTGATTTGGTTGGCCTCGTCAAGTAAATCTAAAAGTTTAGTCTTACTTACCACCCCAGACTCAATAAATAATTCTAACCAATAAATAGTTTCATCCGCCTCTTCTTCTGCAACAGATATTCTCGATAAAAAATCTTTGTCACTTCTACCCCGGAGTGCACTGCGATAATTTGCTCCAACTGATGTTCCTGAACGAAGCAATTGTTTGCCTAAAACGACTGCAGTTACATCGTTCGACGGCAATACTTTTACCAGCCTGATTACCCTCAATGCAAACAACTTTGTCCTCTGCACCAGTTCTGCACTCATGATTTTTTTCAAACAAATTAGGTTCTCAACTCCATTAATGCAACACCCCAAAATTTTGCACACTAACCCGCTTCCATTTTTCACTTTCAATTTCATACTTTCCACTTCTTACTTCCCACTTCATACTTTCCATTTCACACTTTCCATTTCACACTTCATACTTCTTATTTCAAACTTCCCACTTCACAAAAAAACCCACCATGATTTTACATGATGGGTAAAGTTGATCTTCTAAATCCTATTTATTTATTTATTGCTGTCAGGTGCAGGCATTTGCGGATTGATTGTAGTATTCGCTCCTTCAGGATTTACAGCCGGCTTTTTAGCATACATCTCTTCAAGCCTGTTAACAGCATTTAGGTAATCCTCGGTTGATTTGCGATCGTACGCCATCCACTCTGCTTTGCGCTCTGGCAATGAATTGTAGAACTTCATTTGCTGTTGCAAATCGGTCTTTACTCCTTTCAAAACTTTAGCTGCAAGATCCATCGCTTCTGCACGGTAGCATGCTTCCAGGTACATGACACTATTGCGATTGTGCATGTTTCCACGGCTAATGTGTCCGTAAGGGAAATTTTCTTGCAAAAACATTTTATCACCCTTCTCCAACACTTTGCGGCCTTCTTCTTTTCTGCCTTTTGCAGCCAAGTCAAAAGCAAGTTCAGCATAAGCAGTACGGATTGAATTCAGGTGACGACGGTTCTCTTCATCAAAATAAACATTTGGCTTGTCTGCATTACCCGACTTAAACTTCGTCATCAGTTTATCCATCATCCACTCTGTATTAGCCTGTTCTCCTTGTACCGGAACGAGCCTGTAAGACAATCCATCTTTACGCAGGTATTGTCCAAAACCAAGCTCATCAAATGGTGAGGTGAAGTAAATAGGACGTTTCCATTTATTGGCTGCTATCACGTTTAGAACAGCCAAATCGTTCTTCATCAATATGTCTTTGTTGATGTCGAACTGCAAAGCTTCAACTACTTTATCAGTTAGAGATACTGTACCATTCTGTTTTACTACGTTCGCATCCACCTCTACAAATACTTTTTTAACAGGAAACGTATTGATCATCTCGTTTCCACCGGTTGCCATCATTTTACCGGGATCATCTGCACCTACATAATTCTTCATCATGTCATACAAATCGAAGTATTGATTAGGTGAAACCCCAGGCAGCGCACGATAACGGATGTAATCGCGTTTCCGTCCCTGAATTTGTTCTTTACTCCAGATCACATCTATCGGATCACTCTGGTTTACTTTATAACGCATCTGGTTGATGTACCAATCAATACCTAATAAACTATAGTTGATCACACGTATATCCGGGCGAACACCTTCTACTTCCTGTGCATACCACAATGGGTAAGTATCGTTGTCACCAAAGGTGAAAAGAATGGCGTTTGGCGCACAACTTTCCAGGTAGTCTTTTGCAAGATCAGCTGCAATCAATTTTCGGCTACGATCATGATCATCCCATTCTTGCGCAGCCATTAAAACAGGTACTGCCAACAAACAAAGTGCTGTAGCTACATTGGTTGCAATGCCCCTGCTCATCACCTTACTCAACCAGTCTCTTACCAGTAAAACGCCTAGTCCTATCCACACGGCAAACGCGTAAAAAGATCCAACGTATGCGTAGTCACGTTCTCTTGGCTGGTTGCCGGCCTGGTTCAGGTAAAGCACAATGGCTATACCCGTAAAGAAGAACATGAGGAATACTACGAAAGCATCCTTTCTATCTTGTTTGTATTGATAAATGATACCTAAGATGCCAAGGATAAAAGGCAGGAGGAATAATTTGTTATGTGCTTTGTTATTCTTTCCACTATCCGGCATTAAGTCCTGGTCGCCATACATGGCATTATCAATAAATGGAATACCGGTTATCCAGTTACCATCCCTGATATTGCCCGTAAACACACCCTGTACATCATTTTGTTTGCCGGAGAAATTCCACATAAAGTAGCGGAAGTACATCCAATACATTTGATACCCCATGAAGAATTTGATGTTATCGCCGAAGTCTGGATCACGCTCGTATTTGCCATCCTGCATTCTGCCAATGGCGAGGTATTGCGCATAATAGTCTGCATGTCCCTGGTCGTTACTGGCATCCCACACACGCGGAAACAACATCATCTTATCCGGCTCGTATACATACTTACCATCTTTACCGTTCTCTTCGTAACGATCATTCGCTTTCATCCATTTGGTGGATGTCTCTTTATAGTCTATTGGCTCTGCCGTAAATTTTTGTCCATATACCAGTGGAAAATCACCGTACTGCTCACGGCCTAAATAACCTACCAAACTCATCGGGTTATCTACGTTGTACATGTCTACTGCAGGATCTGCATTACTGCGAATCATAGTAGTGATATAGGTGCTGTATCCGATCAGGATAAAGCTCAGGCACCACATACCCAGGCGAAGAAAACTATAGTTGTTCTTTTTAGCGTAGCGCAAGGTGTACCAGATTGCACCGCCTAACAATAAGAAGAAGGCGATAAAGCCGGTAAAGAATGGAAGACCAAAACTATTGACGAAGAATCTATCGAACCAACCTGCTGTATTAATCGAGTATTGAATGACTGCTTTTTGTACTACACCGGTAACAATACAACCTATTAAAAATGCCCAAAAGGTACCCATAGGTGTAGCCTTATAACGCTTGTAGTAATACACCATTACAATTGCTGGTATGGTCAATAGGTTTAGTAAGTGAACACCGATGGAAAGGCCCATCATGAAAAAGATGAAAACGATCCAACGATCAGGGTTGATACCGGTTTTCTCTACGTGATCTACTGCGTGCTCCCATTTAAGGATGGCCCAAAAAACGATGGCCGTAAAAAAGGAAGACAAGGCATACACTTCACCCTCTACTGCCGAGTACCAAAATGAATCGCTGAACGTATAGGCAAGGGCACCAACAGCACCTGCACCCATTGCAGCCCAAATTTGATTATCTGTTAATGCCTCGCCGGCTTTTTGAACCATTTTACGAGCGAAGTGAGTGATTGTCCAGAAAAGAAATAGGATAGTAAACCCACTGGCCAATGCACTCATTACGTTTACTGCCTTAGCTGCAGTGTTGGGATTGTCGCCAAAAAGAATAATAAAGAAACGACCCAATAAAACGAATAGTGGTGCTCCCGGTGGATGGGGAATTTGAAGCTTAAAACAGCTACTAACAAACTCGCCGCAATCCCACAGGCTGCCTGAAGCTTCCGCCGTTAGAATGTAAGTTCCCGAAGCAATGATGCAAATAATCCAGCCAACAATGTTGTTGATCCTGTTGAAATTCATCTGGTTTTTAATTTAAAATAGAGCGATGAAAATGGACTTTAAAAGATGCCCCACCTTTCATCAAAGGTTTGAAAATTAAGACGGGCAAACCTACCTTAAAAAATGGAAAAATCGATGCACAGCGAAACGCAAGGCATATTATTCTGAATAGGCGGTAATCATTTTCAGTTTTTTTAAGAATTACTCTTGCGTTTGAAACTGTTTGCGGTTCCCAAATTGCCTTTCCAAAATTTTAATAAAGCCTTTGAATGCATGCAAAAATAGTTGTGAAGTGATGAGCCGTTCACCCTACATCACCTCGCTCAACTCCAACCAACGCATTTCTTTTTCTGCTAACAGAGACGTTATTTCACCTACACGTAAACTGGCTTTCTGAATTTCTTCAAACGGCATTGTGCCGAATTTTTTTTCCAATTGCATCTTTTCATTTTCTAACGAGGCAATGTCTTTTTCCAATGTTTCAAACTCCCGCTTCTCGTTGTAAGTAGGTTTTCTTTTTACGGCCGTTTGGGTACTTGTCTTTGACGGGCTAGTTTCTACACCCGACACAGCCGCCGTAGTAGCACCGCTACTTTTTTTCTTTTCCAGGTCATCCCACTTGTTTCCTTTCTTCTCATTCATCTTTAGCCACTCACGGTACAATGAATAGTTGCCGGGAAAATCTCTGATCTCTCCTTCACCCTCAAATACAAAAAGGTGATCGACCAGCCGGTCCATAAAATAACGGTCGTGACTCACAATCAACACGCATCCCTGGAAATCGCTCAAAAAGTTTTCGAGAACGGCGAGTGTTGGTAAATCCAAATCGTTGGTAGGTTCATCCAGAATCAGAAAATTGGGATTTTGGAAAAGGATTACCAATAATTGCAGGCGCTTTTTCTCCCCGCCACTCAGGCTGCTTAAGTAAGTGTATTGCTTATCCCCGGGAAAAAGGAACAGCTCCAAAAACTGCGAAGCACTGATGCTGCCACCTTTGGCCAGCGGAAAACTTTCAGCAAAGGTTTTTACATACTCAATGATCCGCATGTCTTCTTTTATCTCCAACCCTTGCTGGCTAAAGTTTCCAAACACAACGGTGTCACCAATATTTACTTTTCCACTATCCGGCTGCTCCAGCCCTTGCAAAATATTTAGGAAGGTACTTTTTCCAACCCCGTTTTTACCCACCACACCAATGCGTTCTCCTTTACTAAAAGTGTATTCAAAGCCTTTCATGATGACTGTGTCACCATAGCTTTTATGAACCTTTTTCAGCTCGGCAACTTTACCTCCGAGGCGTGTCATCTTTACTTCTAACTGGAGTTGTGCGTCTTCAATTTTCTTTTTGGCTACAGCTTCTATCTCGTAAAAATTATCCTGGCGACTTTTGCTTTTAGTGGTACGTGCTTTGGGCTGCTTGCGCATCCATTCCAGCTCTTTTCTAAAGGTGTTTTTCGCTTTATCTATGGTAGCCTGCTCACTTTCTATGCGCGCCGTTTTCTTCTCTAAATAGTTGGCGTAATCACCCACATAAGTATATAGTTCGCTGCGTTCCATTTCCCATATTTCTTCGCATACTGCATCCAAAAAATATCGATCGTGGGTTACCAGTAAAAGGGTAACATGTTCACCATTCAGGTAATGCTCCAACCACTCTATCATTTCTACATCAAGGTGATTGGTAGGCTCATCCATAATGAGCAATGTGTGCTGGTGCTCGAAGCCGATATCAATTAAAGTTTGCGCTAAGGCTACCCTTTTGCGTTGTCCGCCACTCAGTCCACTCACTGCCTGCTGCAGGTGATGAATGTTCAGTTTGCTTAGAATCTCTTTTACTTTCGACTCAAAGTTCCATGCGTTCAGATCGTCCATTGCGCCAAGCGCTATGCCCATTGCCTCTCCATCGTCGGCATCCACGGCAGCTTCATAATCGCGAATAGCGCGCAGCACGGGGTTATCCGTATGAAAAATATTTTCGAGTACGGTCTTAGATTCATCAAACTTAGGATCTTGTTCAAACAAGGCCACTGTTACACCTTTGTTGATCCAAACAGTACCGCTGTCTGCCGTTTCCTGCCCAGCTAAAATTTTTAATAATGTGCTCTTGCCTACCCCGTTACGGGCTACCAACGCTATTTTATCGCCCTCACTTACATGAAAAGAAATATTATCGAAAAGAGGATTTATACCAAAGCTCTTGGTTAACCCTTCTACTGTTACATAATGCATAAGGCGGCAAATATAAGACAGGCACCCAGAGTTCTGAAAGCGGGACTGCTAATTGTACGTTATGTACCTGACCTTCAGTATTTATAAACCAATGCAGCAATTATCCTAATTCCTTTATCTTTCAAGTGAACCTTTAACAGTCTATTACTAATATTACCAGCGTATATAGCATCTAATGATTGGAATTTAAGAACGGATTAAAAAGCAAGGTCATGAAACACACTTTACAAATCAACGCATCTTTCGATCGACCGGATTTACTACAACATATGGTAGAGCAATTGGCAGACACACATACTGACAATGTTTTAGCAGGAACGATTGGCGAATGGCTTCCGGTAGAAACTTCGAGCACCGAAACCTATGTGAGCGGAACCGTAAGTTTTGGAGATGATCAAAGCGACAAAGTCAATATGCCATTTATCACCCGGTTTCTTTTCACTTGTTTACACGATAAAAACCAGCCCTATCATTTGCATTGGGCAGCCTCCTTTAACTAGTAGATGGGTTTGCTATTATCAACTCAATTTTTTTCCCATCAATTTTACAACACCAAGTGTAGCTTGCGCTTAGGCAATCATTCACCTAATCTATTATCATGTGTTATTACAATCGCGTAAATGTAAAAGCCACTGATACGATCAATTTAAATGAGATTGAAAAAGATTTGAAGAACTTCAACCTATCTATTCCGTTACATGACGGCTTCAGTTACAGCTTGCACCCGGTGATAAAACCAGATTATAAAAACTGCGATTGGAACGTTGTAAACATGGAATGGGGATTCTTACCATCTTGGTTGAAAGATCGCGAAGCTGTACAACGCTTTCGATTTGGGTATAAAGACGATGCTGGTAAGTTTCATACTCCTGTTACCACTTTAAATGCGGTAAGTGAAGAATTGTTATTGCCAAATAAGATGTACAGGCAAGCGGCTTTGTCGCGCAGGTGTTTGTTACTTTCTACCGGCTTTTACGAATGGCGTCATGAACCTGCGTTAGGCAAAAAAGGTCAGCCCTTGAAAACAATGCTGAAGCATCCACATCACATCAAACTAAAACAACAAGAGCTATTTTTTATTGCAGCAATTTATAACACATGGATAGACAAGGAAACCGGCGAAGCCATTGATACTTGCGCAATGGTCACCACCAAAGCAAACACATTAATGGAGCACGTGCATAATGTGAAGAAGCGAATGCCTACGATTTTACCTGAACATCTGGCTGGCGAATGGATCAGTGACGGACTATCGGAGGAGCGGATTACGGAACTGGCTACGTACCAGGTAGACGCTGATATGATGGAAGCTTATCCCATCGAAAAAGATTTCAAGAATGCATTGGATCCTGTTAGGCCAAAAAATATGGTAGAGTCGGTGCAATCATTGTTCGGGTAATGGTGACTGGCATTATTTGCCCCATCCCCATTTTAAGAACTTAGGTAAGGCACGAGCCCATGTAGGAACATCATGTTTTCCGTCGGGCAATTCCATGTAGTGAATATGTTCATCCGTATAACCTTTTGCTTTTAAAGCAAGAATCATATCTAATGCATCATCCACAGAATCAATGATGCCATTTTGGTTGCGATCAGCAGTCTCATCTAATAATCCTGTCTGAAAAAAGAACCGCAGCCAGGGATGAAAATGCCCCTTCTGCACTTGCATATGCATGATCCTGTCCTTTTCATCATTATAACCATCGCCATACCCTTTTCTGCGCCACCAGAGTGAACCACTAAACAAGCCAACTTTGCTAAATTCTGTGGCGTTGTTCCAAACAATATCCATTGCACTTAGTGCTCCGAGAGAAAAACCGGCAAACGATTTTTCCTTAAAAGATGGAATATGATATTTTCTTCGGAGGAATGGAAGCAATTCATCAAAAAGAAATTTAGAATACAGACCAGCCCTTGCCCCACGTCCTTTATAATCTGCCTGGCAAACGGTGCCGTATTCAAGCTTTCTATCCGGACCACAATGAATGCCAATACACATCATTTTTTCAATCTTGCCGTCACCAATCAATCCATTCAGCATTTCACCAAAGGGCATTTTTACCAGGTCTTGCCCATCGTTCAATATCAAAAGGCTAATTGCATCAGAGTGCACAATGTTGGTTGGTAAGTAACAATCAGTGGTCACATTTCGCTCTAAATATTCGGAATAAATGGTGAGCGTTTCTACTAAAATGGAAGTCAAACTTTTTTCGGGGAAGGCGATCTTTTCTTCATCCATACAAATCAAAAATAGGGTTTTAGAAAAATTATTTGCGATTACAAAGTTTTTTCATGCGATAAAGGCTGATGTTTAAAATAGTAAGTATATTGGTCAACGTTCTAAATGGTATAAAATTTTAATAAACACACTCATTTTATTCAAGAGTTCAAATTCCATACCCTTGGAAGTATCTATAATATAAAACACAGTTATGAAAAAAATCGGAATTCTATTTGGCAAGGAAAGAAGCTTCCCAGATGCATTTATTGAAAAAGTAAATAGCCAAAACATCGAGGGGATAATAGCAGAGCCTGTACGTATTGAAAAAGTGGCACAAGGCGAACCATCGGGGTACGCGGTTATTATCGACAGGATTAGCCAGGATGTTCCTTTTTACAGAGCATATTTGAAGAATGCAGCACTCACGGGTACGGCCGTAATCAATAATCCATTTTGGTGGAGCGCTGATGAAAAATTTTTCAACAATTGCCTTGCAACTAAGATCAATGTTCCGGTACCTAAAACTGTTATCCTTCCTTCACGCGAACTTCCTACTGACACCTCTGATGAATCCTTTAGCAACCTTGCTTACCCATTAGACTGGGAAGGGATTTTTGCCTATACAGGTTTTCCAACCTACATGAAACCATTTGCCGGCGGCGGTTGGAAAAACGTTTACAGACTTGACAACATCGATGATTTCTTTAACGCGCATGCGGAAACGGGTCAGCTTGTAATGATGCTGCAGGAAGAAATTCAGTTTGAAGAATACTACCGCTGCTATTGCATTGGCGGAAAGTATGTACGTATTATGCCGTACGAACCACGCAATCCATTCCACCTGCGTTATGTTGCGGATTTTGTTCCTTCAGCAGAACGCTTAGCCGAAATGGAAGGGATAGTATTACGGATCAATAAATACCTGGGTTACGACTTTAATACTGTAGAACTTGCCGTAAGAGATGGTATTCCTTACGCCATTGATTTTTGCAACCCGGCGCCTGATGCTGAAGTAACAAGTGTAGGACAAGAGAATTTTAATTGGGTAGTGGAAACAGCAGCAAAATATGCAATTGAAAAAGCACAATCTAATAAGCCCGACCAGGACAATTTAACCTGGGGTGAGTATGTAATACGCGGTGCAAACAAATCAGCAACGTTAATCTAACTACTTGTAAGAACCTGCAGCGATTACACCTGCAGGTTCTTTACTTACGAGCGTGTAAAACATTATTTCTTCCGGGTAATCTGGTAATGAAAATAATTGCTTCCACATGAAGCAGAAGTTAGAAAGGATGCAGTTTACATTTTGAGTGCGAAGTTGAAATCGATTAAACAAACCCAAAAAAGCATACATGGCCAACCTAAGCTATAAACATTTTACGCTTGGCGTAGAAGAAGAATACATGGTAATTGACCCGCAAACAAGGGAGCTAAAAAGCCACGAACAAAAAATAGTGACTGAAGGGCAGAAAGTAATTAAAGACAAGGTGAAGGCGGAGATGCACCAGGCAGTCGTTGAAGTAGGTACGGACATATGCGAAAACATAGAAGAAGCCTACCGCGATGTTGCCGCTTTACGCACCACCATTTCGCAAATTGCTGGCGACCTGGGCTTATGGATTGGTGCTGCGGGTACCCACCCTTTTAGCCATTGGGAAAGACAGCTGATTACAGACCACATTCGCTACAGCGAAATTGTAAATGAACTACAGGAAGCTGCCCGAAGTAATTTAATTTTTGGCCTTCATGTACACGTAGGAATGGAGACGAGAGAAATGGCCATCCACATTGCCAATTCTGCCCGGTACTTCTTGCCACACGTGTATGCGCTCAGCACCAACTCTCCTTTTTGGGAAGGCAGGCTGACCGGATACAAATCCTACCGGACAAAGGTGTTCGACAAATTTCCACGTACGGGCATCCCCGACTATTTTGAAAGCATAGAGCAATATGATAACTATATCAAGCTATTGGTAAAAACCAATTGTATCGATAATGCCAAAAAGATTTGGTGGGACTTACGTGTACATCCTTTCTTCAATACCGTGGAATTCAGGATTTGTGATGTGCCAATGAACATAGACGAGACCATTGCCATCGCCGCTTTGTTCCAGGCAATTTGCGCCAAACTGTACAAACTGCGTAGCCAAAACTTAAACTTCATCATGTACCATCGCACGTTAATCAACGAGAATAAGTGGCGTGCAGGTCGTTATGGTATTGATGGTTCATTAATTGATTTTGGAAAAGAAGCAGAGATCAATACACGAGTACTTATTTATGAGTTGCTCGACTTTGTTGATGACGTAGTGGATCACCTGGGTAGCAGAAATGCTATCAATTATGTACACAAAATGCTGGAACGCGGCACCGGTGCCGACCGGCAGCTAAAAGTATACGAGCAAACCAACGATTTAGTGAAAGTGGTCGATTATATCCACGACCAATTCCTCGCAGTATAATCAGCTAATACTGTCTTTCAAGGCTGTTTCCGTATCGAAACAGCCTTTTTTGTTTACCTTTTACGCAGCTTTTTAGTGCAGCCCGTTCACTTTTTAGCAGACTTGTATACGTTACACAGTTTTTTTCGTTTTATTGAATGTTCGGGCAGCACAACCCGGTTAAACCATATCTAATCATCGGTTATTAAAACCACTTCATCAATAACATTGACTGAGCACGAACTGATTAAGGGATGTTTGAAGGAAAATGTTAATTGCCAGCGGATGCTTTTTGAGCAGTATGCGGGTAAAATGATGACGGTGTGTTTGCGCTATTCTAAAGACACGATGGAGGCTGAAGATATGTTGCAGGACGCGATGGTGAGGGTTTTTAATTACATACACCAGTTTAAATTTGAGGGTTCTTTTGAAGGTTGGATAAGAAGAATTGTGGTGAACACGGCACTGAAGTATGTTCAAAAAAAGAAGGTTAGTTTCAATGATATTGATGATCATTCAGAACAGGCACCACGGATAGATGCCTATGCTTATTCTAACCTGGGTGAAGCGGATATATTGAAATTAGTGCAGCAACTTCCCGAAGGTTACAGAATAGTTTTTAACTTAAATGTGATTGAAGGGTACAGCCACGATGAAATAGCAGAAATATTAAAGATACAGCCTGGTACCAGCAGGAGCCAGCTCGTAAAGGCACGAAAGATGTTGCAAAACCAAATACTTAATCTGCAAAAAATTGCTGTTTAAATGAGCGATCAAAAATTTGATGAATTTTTTAAGGGCAGGTTACAAAGCCATTCTTCTGCGGTTAGCAGCGATATGTGGCAGCGTATACAGGATGCCCGTGAAAAGGATCGTCGAAGAGGCTTTTGGTGGTTGAATTACAAATCTGCCGGCCTTGCCCTCATTGCGCTGATGCTTACTATTGCAGTCTATTATTCCACAGTAAATTCGCAGAACGACAGGCAGGCTAAAGCTGAAACGCAGGAAGTGTCAACCCAAGAAACCAGTCGTCGCCAGAATTCTATTACGGCAAAACCATCCTTGGCAGATTCTAATAATCCCATAACAAGCGATGAAGCGGTAGACATAACAACTGGTAAAAGTGAGGCGGGTGCACCATCAACAATACTTCAGCCTGATGTCTCTACTATCCATCCATCTAACGCAAGCGCATTAGAAAAAGAACCAACCGCAGGGAGTATCACAAAGAATAATGACGAAGAAAATATAGACTTGTCTTCGGGCAGTAAGGCTGCGGGCAGCAATCAAAAATTGAACGTTCCCGGCACCGCAAACGTCTTCTCAAATCAAACATTTGCAACACGTGAAAAAGTTCGACGCAACCAATCCTTTTATAACAAAAAAGTCGATGATCTCCTGCCGGCATCCTCTGATTTCATGGCATCTTCATTGCCCTTAACGGCTGAAGAAAATGCTTCGGCAAAAACAAATATTCATCCATTCATTGGCGCTTTTGAAGCACAGTCATTCAAACTCAATTCATCTAAACACTCATTAGAAAATTTGTCGATTAAACCAATCAATGATTGTCCGTCGGCCTTTGGTGAGCGCCCCAACGATTGGTTTGCAGAAGTTTACTTTTCACCTGATTATGCTTTGAAACAATCGAAAGGCATCAACAATGAATACCTGCGCCGCAAGGACAGTACAGAAAATTTCAGAAGCGCTTTCACCGCAGGTTTTCGCTTATCTAAAGGAATTGGCGAACACCTACTTTTAAAAACCGGCGTTCAATTTTCTCAAATCAACGAGAAGTTTACCTACCAAAGTGAGAACGAAAGAAGAACAACAACTGTAATAACCATACGAACGATTATACGCGGTGTTGGAGATACGCTACGCATTAGCGATACCAGCACTGTACAGCAAATTGGCTACCGCGTAAAAACAACCTACAATCGCTACAGGAGTTTTGACATACCGGTGTTAGTAGGATTTGAATGGGGCAATGATAATTTCAGGACAAACCTTAACACAGGTCTGATCTTCAATTTGCAATCATGGCAGCAGGGTGATATGTTAGATACAAGCTATAGCCCGGTTTCGTTCGATAAAGGCGGTACGCAAGTTTTTAAAAAGAATTTAGGCTTGGGCGTCTATGCTAGTATCGCGTTTTTAAAAAGAGTGGGCACTACAACTGAAATATTTGCCGAGCCGTATTTCCGTTACAATATTTCTAACATGACCAACGCAGCCAGCCCGTTTAACCAGCGCTTCCATGTAGCAGGATTGAACCTTGGTGTGCGTTATAAATTTAGTGGCAACAGGCAGCATTACTAAGGCGTTGCATATCTACCCTAAAACCGATCTGAATGAAAAAAGTGTTTTATATATTGTTAGTGATGTTTTTTTTCATCTCTTGCACCAAAGTAAATTCTGACACCTTTTTTCCGTATCCAAACAACCCGGCTAACGACACAGTCTGGGTACAGCAGGTGCCTGCCAACAGCGAAGGGGCACGATTGATGGAAAGCCTCGTCACTCCTCCTCAAGCGGAAACATTCAATGGGGGAGTTGGCGCAGTATTGAACTTTAACGAATTTATCCAGGTCACGTTTTTGCCCAATAGTTTAAGGTTTCCTAATGGCAACATTTGTAGGGAGCCTGTGAAAGTAGAATTAATAGCGTTGCGGAAAAAAGGTGATATGGTAAGGTTTTCAAGACCAACTACCAGCTACGGAAGATTGCTTGAAACGGGTGGTGCATTCTTTATTCGTGCTACAAGTGGTGGACAAGAACTTGAATTAATTCCTTCGACCTACGTAAGAATAAAATACAGAGCCACAACCACCAATACGGCAATGGGTTTATTCTACGGCGTACAAAATCCTGGCAGCGTTACCACTCCGGGAACAAATGCGGCTTTTACATGGACACCTGCCTTAGACTCATCAACTGTTCGAACATTTGTGCAACAGGATAGTACAGGAATTACCCGTGGATACGAATTATTTTCGCAACGTTTACGCTGGGTAAACTGTGATTATTTTTATGACAGCAGCATTGCACGAACTCGCCTAAATGTCATTCTTCCATTAAACTACACCAACACAAACACCAATGTGTTTGCTGTGTTTGTGAATGAAAATATTGTCGTTCAACTTAACAGTGAGTTTAGTTCTCGTTCGTTTTTCACTGTAAATATTCCTGTTGGCAAACAAGTGAAAATAATTTCGCTCTCTAAGATTGGTGATCAGCTGTTCCTCGCTGCAAAACAAATTACAACTGCAAACAATCTTCCAATAACTGTGCATCCGGAGTCGAGAACAAAAACACAAATTGAACAATATTTATCAACCCTATAGTTGATACCCTATCTTAGTAAGCAGGACTTGTTCCTGCTTTTTTTATGCGCATCAGACAAATTTTAAAAAAGATTGCAGCCCTGTCGCCGGTGCCACTTACTACTAACGAGTATTACGACCGTTTGTCTGAAAAAGTGATCAGAAAGGTGTGCACCAAAACATCCATTTGCATTGATGCTGGTGCGAACGAAGGTAAAATTCTCGCCATGTTCATACGCCATTGCCCACAGGCTTTACACTACGCGTTCGAGCCTATTCCATCTTTGCATTTTTTATTGAAAAGAAAATATAGCAGCGCTGCAAACATCTTCAACATCGCACTATCCAACACTAAAGGGGTAAGCTTTTTTAATCACGTACTAACAAATCCCGCCTACAGCGGGCTGGTTAAGCGGTCGTACGATAAAGATGAAACCGATGAACGCATTCAAGTTGCAACCAACACGTTAGACAATCTTATTCCTACTCATCAGCAGATTACGTTTATAAAATTGGACATTGAAGGGGGTGAGTTTAATGCCTTGCTTGGTGCTTTCAACATTATTACAAGAGATGCACCTTTCATCTTATTTGAATTCGGCAAAGTAGGCGCGGAGGCCTACAACGTGAAGGCAGAAGATATGTTTTTCCTGATGGAAAGGCACGAATACAATATTTCTACACTTCCGCAGTTTTTACATAATAAAGGCGCGCTAACATTGTCGGAGTTCATTAATTGCTTTGAACGCAATAAGCCGTACGTATTTCTTGCCTATCGCAAAACACCCAGTGTATAAACGACTGATCGGGCGCACTTAAACATTTATAAACCTGCTGATAAGCATTGCACATAGTTGCTTTACAGTTTTACCAACAAAGACGCAGGAATAAAATTTGTATCTTCGCAGCTTATGAATTGGAACGAAAATCGCCCTGTTAGAATAGCGATCCTCGATCTTTATGAGGGCCATGAAAACCAGGGAATGAGGTGTATTAGGGAGATAGTGAAGAACTGGGGAGCAAAAAATCAATTGAAAATTGTGCTGGATGAGTTTGATGTTCGATTGAAAAATGCTACGCCCGATTTATCCTACGACATGTACATCTCCAGTGGAGGACCCGGTTCTCCGCTAGAAAGTGAGGGAACCGCATGGGAAACCAACTACTTCAATTGGCTTAGGCAAGTGGAAGAATGGAACGATAGCCTCACCAATACCAGCAAAAAATTTGTCTTCTTTATTTGTCACAGTTACCAGCTTGCCTGCAGGCATTACAAAGTGGGTAATGTTTGCAAAAGAAAATCTACGGCCTTCGGTGTTTTTCCCGTTCACCTGATGCATGATGCAATTGATGAGACAATTTTTGACGGGCTAAAGAACCCATTTTATGCAGTTGACAGTCGTGACTATCAATTAATAGAACCTGACCACTCCCGTTTAAAAAAAATGGGCGCTACCATACTGGCCATTGAAAAAGAAAGACCGCATGTACCACTTGAGAGAGCCGTAATGGCTATTCGTTTCAATGATTTTTTTATAGGAACACAATTTCATCCTGAAGCTGACCCGGATGGTATGAGCATGTACCTGCACCGCGAAGACAAGAAAAAAACAGTAATCGAAAACTACGGTGAAGAAAAATGGCAAAGCATGATTGCGCATTTAAATGACCCAGGAAAAATAACGCTTACACACAACCACATTTTGCCGAACTTTCTTAACCAGTACTTAGGTGTTGTTGTTTAAAGCATTAATCAATTGAATAAAATTTAATCCCTGCTGTTTATTTGCGGGGATTATTTATTTTAGAATAAATCTAAAAATTGCACGCTATGATTAAGGCGGTCAGGAAATCGATCAATGATTCATTTACAGACGAGAAATACAACCTTTACCTGGAAGATTTGAATGGTGAGCATCCGGGTCAGATTGATTTTAGAATTGCTGAAACAGGGATTTTTTGCAATAAAGATTTTACAGACAAAATGGTTGGGGCATGTGAGCGCATTGTGGATGTAATTGTTGACCCGGCGTTTATGGAGCAATCTGCAAGAGCCATTCCGGAGAATGTATTCGTGCCCGGTGATGAAGGCATTCCAAACTTTATAGCTTTCGATTTTGGTGTATGCGAAAATGAGCAGGGCGAACTAGAACCACAGCTTATTGAAATGCAAGGCTTCCCTACGTTGTTTGCCTACCAGGCATGGCATACTGAAATAATGAAGAAGCACTTTCCTATTCCATCGAATTTCGACAGTTATTTGAATGGCTTCAACAAAGAAACCTACCTACAGTTGTTGAAGGAAATTATACTTGGTAAACATGAACCTGAACATGTCATTTTATTAGAAATTTTTCCACGGAAACAAAAGACACGCATAGATTTTTTCTATACCGAAGACTACGTAGGAATTAAGATGGTATGCCTTACTGAACTTATTTTAAAGGGGAATAAAGTGTATTACCTGAACGAGGGAAAGGAAACAGAAGTGAAACGAATCTATAACCGAATCATCTTTGACGATCTACAGCAGCAAACACCCGAAGTGCAAGAGAAAGGAAAATTTTTCTTTAATGACCTTGACGTAGAATGGGTGCCACACCCGAATTGGTTTTATCGGATCAGCAAGTATACTCTCCCATTTATACAACATCCGTACGTGCCT
Organism: Segetibacter sp.; assembly: GCA_031425015.1. GTDB lineage: Bacteria > Bacteroidota > Bacteroidia > Chitinophagales > Chitinophagaceae > Segetibacter. The sequence continues at coordinate 241,650 of JANPIM010000025.1, forward strand.
GAAACAAAGTTTTTAAGTGAGATTGAGCAGATGCCAACTGATCTTGAAAACTACGTTCTAAAACCACTATTCTCTTTTGCAGGGCAAGGCGTAGTAATCGATGTTACTCCTGAAGACATTGAAAAAGTAACGGACAAAGAGAATTGGATACTGCAACGCAAAGTGAAATATGCAGAGGTAATTGAAACTCCGGATGGACCGGCAAAAGCAGAAATTCGTGTTTTCTATTTTTGGAAAGATGGTGAAGCAAGGCCTGTTGGCACTCACAATCTTTCTCGCCTCAGCAAAGGAAAAATGATAGGCGTGCGATATAATAAAGACAAAACATGGGTAGGTGGTACTATAGCATTCTTTGAACAATAACCTTTCTTTGAACGCGGAACATTCCCGAAGTAAAACACCAGCAACTAATCGTCGCTGGTGTTTTTTAGTTTACCCAATAATGCATAGGCGCCCGTCATAACTACCGACGTATTTTGCCATTTTAATTCAGGATCACTCATCATTTCTGTATAACCGTTTTGAGTTATACCGATGCCCACTTCTTTCATGAAAAAATTGTTTGCACTGCGGGCCAGGAACACATAATGCTTGCCTGCATAACGCACAATCGCTTCTTCCGGCAATGCATATACCTGTTTGTTATCGATATTAAAGGTTGCCGACAAATACATGCCGGGCAATAAATCATGGCTCTTGTTTTCAAAATGACAATGCACCACACCCGTCCTGGTTTCGTCTATACTGCGTGTTACCAAAAGCACCTCTACATTATATTTTTTTTCAGTATTGTCACCAAGGGAAACCGTACCACGTAATCCTTTTTTAATCAAAGACAAATCTTTCTCAAAAATATTAATAGCTGCATGAATGTCATCGGGATTGACCAACTCAAATAATACATCAGACGGGTTAACATACTTTCCAATATTCACATTCACTTTTGAAACAAATCCGTTGATGGGTGAGCGTAACGGAACCGTTCGGGAAATGTTTGCAATAGTTAATCGCTGCGGATTTATTCCAATCGTTTTAAGTTTTTCTTCAAGCGATCTAATCAATACCTGCTGTGTTCTAAAATCGCTTAACACCTGTTGATATTGTTTCAAACTCGTAGCCTCTGCCTCACTTAAATCTTTTTGTCTTTTTACATCTGCAGACAAAAATTCCATCCGTGTTTTCGCCATCAAATATTCTTGTTGCAACTGAACGTATGCCTGGTCTTCCATGATGGCAATCACCTGTCCTTTGCCAACATTGGTACCGGGCAGTATGGAAGTTGTTTTCAAATATCCTCCCATCGGAAAACTAACTGAAACAAGGTTTTGTGGTGGCACATCTACAACGCCACTTGCTTTTAAAGTATGGTTCATTGTTTTGATATCGGCGCGACCGATGCTGATCCCTGCATTCTTTAACTGTGCTTCGGAAAGCGTGACCTGGGTTACTACAGTATCTGCTTTTTCTTCTGTAATGGTTTCCTGTTTAGTGCCGCACGAAGCAAACGCAATCAACAGGCAACTGTATAATAATTTCATTCTATTGGGTTATTAAATATTGAAGTTCATAAACGCTGTTGTTGAGATCGCGAACAGCGTCCAGGTACTGAGATTGAAGATTGATTGCATTGCTCATGAGCATACCCCACTCAAGGTAATTGATTGCTCCATTTCGATAATTGACTGTGGCGTTTTGTATAATAACATCTGCCTGCTTTAGCGCAGATGAACGATAATACCGTACCGACTGAAGATACTTTTGCTGGGTTTGGATGGCACTTGTAATCTTCAATGCTACACTTGCCTTAACTGCGGCAGCTTCCGCATTTGCAACGGCCTCATTTGCTTGTGCTGCTTTTATTTTTGCTTTACCCGCTTTAGCAAACAATGGCACACCTACGCCTACCTGAACGGATGAAAACCGTTTAGTGGCAGGATAAAATTTATCATTGCCTGACCTGTCTGCCTGCCACCCGGTAAAAGACTGATTAACATAGCCCACACTGAACTCCGGCTTGAGCCGTGCTTGTTCTAATGTTGTTTGCGCTGCAGCATACTTTTGTTGTTGCCTGTAGTATTGAACCATTGGATGGGTGTTGGCAAGTGACGAGTCGGGCAACACCGGTTTTTCAAGTTCAAAGTCAGCGGCAGAAAAGCTGGCATTCACTTTTGCATTCATTAAAACAAGCAGCACAGTTTTTATTGCTGCAATATCTGCTTGCAATAACTGTTGTTGATGATGCAATTGATCGACCATATTATCTACGGTTGCTTTCTCCAGTAAATTTGTTTCTCCTTTCTGATAACGCAATAAGGCAAGCCGCTGAAAATCTTTATAAATGCTATCGGTGCGTTGCAACAACAATTGTTTTTGATGCAGGTACTGCCATTCATTGTAGTTTGTTCGAACGAGTTTTACTAACTGCCCTTCCTGCAATTGCACCTGGTATTTTGACGAGAGGATTTGAGCTTCATAAACAGCCGTTTGCCGCTTGTAAATAGCTGGTGTAAATGATTGACTGATCGTTGCCCGGGTATCAAAAAATGCACTGTTGTTCTGCCCTGCCTCCACGTCTATCCAGGTCTTTCCAACATCTTTAGCCGTGGCAGGAAGCGTCTCAAAGTAGGTTTGCTGCAGCCTATCCTTCTTCAGGTTTAGATTGTTCTGCCGGGCAAGCGTAACTGCTTGTTCCATACTAATTACCTGCATGCCTTCACCCTGTCCATGTGCTATGAATGTCGTTGACAAGAGCAGTAAAATTGTAATGGATCTTTGAATTCCTCCTTTTCGTTTCGTTACTACCTCAAATAAAAGATACAGGCAAGGCAACACCAGCAGCGTAAGAAAAGTGGCCGTAATCAACCCACCAATTACTACGGTAGCCAGGGGACGCTGCACTTCTGCGCCTGCTCCATTGCTAAGCGCCATTGGCAGAAACCCTAAAGAAGCCACGGCAGCTGTCATCAGCACAGGCCTTAGTCTTACCCGCGTTGCTTTCATAATTATTTCCTTTATACTCAACATTCCTTTTTCTTTTAAGAGGTTCATTTCAGAAATTAATACAATACCATTTAGCACCGCCACCCCAAATAGAGCAATGAAGCCAACACCAGCAGAAATGCTGAAAGGCATACCGCGAATCCAAAGTGCCAACACTCCTCCAATGGCCGATAGTGGTATGGCAGAAAAAATAAGCAACCCGTATTTCAGTTTACCCAAAGCGAAAAATAGCATTACAAAAATGAGCAGCAAAGCAAGCGGTACAGCAAACATTAACCGGCGGGTGGCATGTTGCAAATTCTCGTACTGGCCACCATAGGTTACATAATAACCGGGTGAAAGTTTAATCTGCGCCTGTATCTTTTGTTGCAGCTCCTTCACAATGCTCTGCACATCTCTTCCTCTCACATTAAATCCCACTACTATTCTCCTTTGCGCATCTTCGCGTTGCACCTGGTAAGGTCCATCTTCAATTTTTACATCTGCCAATACATTCAAAGGAACTTGCTGGCCGGATGCACCATGCACCAAAAGATTACTTACATCACTGATGTCTTTTCGCAGCGCGCCTTGCAGTCGTACAACAAGATCAAAGCGCCTATCCCCTTCATATACTTGCCCGGCAACCGTACCGGCAAAAGCGGCTTCCACAGTACGGTTCAATTCTTCGACCGTTACTCCAAACCTTGCCATCGCTCCACGGTTGTAATGAATGACAATTTGCGGTACGCCGGTTACTGTTTCTACAAACAGATCACTTGCGCCTTCAATCTTGTTTACCACAGACCCGATGCGCTGCGCGTACAGAGCAAGACTATCCAAATTTTCTCCAAACACTTTGCACACAACATCCTGCCGTGCGCCAGTCATCAATTCATTAAACCGCATTTGTACTGGGTATTGAAAACCTACTGCAATTCCCGGAACTTCCTGCAAAGCTTCCGTCATCTTTTCAGCCAGTTCATCGAAGGACGAAGCACTCGTCCACAGTTTTTTATCTTTTAAAATCACCATCATATCCGCTGCTTCCAGGGGCATAGGATCAGTTGGTATTTCGCCCGATCCAATTTTGGTAACTACTTTCTCTACCTCGGGAAATTGTTCCATCAAGATTGCAGCACCTTTACTCGTTACATCAATGGTTGTGGATAAAGAACTACCCGTGAGTACTCTTGTTTCGACTGCAAAATCTCCTTCCTCCAACTCCGGTATAAACTCGCCACCAAGCGTGCTCAACACAAAAACAGAAAGCAAAAACATACCTGCGCTGATGGCAATTACTTTTTTTGGCATGGCTAATACGAGCACCAAAACACGAGCATACACCCGCTCAAGCCAGTGCATAAAACGGTCGGCAAAAGTTTGCTGGTGCGTAATCTTTTTTGAAAGAAATAATGCGCTTACCATGGGCACATACGTCATGGATAAAAAAAATGCGCCCAATAAAGCAAACGAAACGGTTTGCGCCATAGGCTTAAACATTTTACCTTCTATGCCTTGCAGGGTAAGTATGGGTAAGTAAACAATTAAAATAATGACTTGCCCGAACACTGCAGCATTCATCATTTTTTTAGAAGCCGTCTCCACTTCATGATCCATTTCCAGGGTAGCAAGTCGATATCCTTCTGCAAGCGTTTTGTTATGACGCAGGCGGTGCATTACTGCCTCTACTATGATGACAGCGCCGTCTACCAACAAACCAAAATCAAGGGCGCCAAGGCTCATTAAATTACCACTCACGCCAAATGCATTCATGAGTATGATGGCAAATAACATGGAGAGCGGAATAACCGAAGCAACGATTAAGCCTGCACGTAAGTTTCCAAGGAAAAGAACCAGTATAAAAACTACGATTAACGCACCTTCTAACAAGTTTGTTTGTACGGTGCTTATGGCATGATTAACCATTTTGGTGCGATCAAGGAATGCTTCAATCATCACTCCTTCCGGGAGGCGCGTCTCGATTTCTTTAATCTGCTTTTTGATGTCGCGGATCACCGTATTACTGTTCTCTCCTTTCAACATCATTACAATCGCACCTACTACCTCTCCTTCTGCATTGTAGGTAGTTGCTCCATACCGGGTGGCATTCCCCACTTGAACAGTGGCTACATCACGCACCAGTACCGGGATGCGCTCATCTAACCTTTTCACCAAAATGTTTCCAATGTCTTCCGTTGTATTTACCAGTCCTTCACTTCTGATAAATAAAACGCCGGGGCCTTTCTCAATGTATGCGCCTCCTGCATTCTGGTTGTTTGACTTTATTGCATTGTACAGATCAGAAACAGTGATGCCAAAGCTCTTTGGCTTGTCAGGATTCACCGCCACTTCATACTGCTTCAATAGACCACCAAAGCTGCTTACATCTGCTACACCCGGCGTTCCGAGCAACTGCCGCCGGACTATCCAGTCCTGTATGGTGCGTAACTCAGTCAAGGTATACTTTCCTTCGTAGCCAGGCTTCGTCTTCACCACATATTGAAAGATTTCGCCGAGGCCGGTAGTCACCGGACCAAGTTGTGGATCACCCATTCCCGCAGGTATGTTTTGACGCGCCTCATTCACCCGTTCGTTTACCTGCTGGCGTGCCCAATACACGTCCGTCGCATCGTCAAAAACAATTGTCACTAAGCTTAATCCAAAGCGGGAAAAGCTCCGTTGCTCGATGATGCCGGGTACATTTCTCGTCGCCTGTTCTATAGGGAAAGTAATGAAGCGCTCCACATCGGGTGCACCTAAGCTGGGGGCAACGGTAATTACCTGCACCTGGTTATTCGTAATGTCCGGCACTGCATCTACGGGTAGCCTGCTTACTTCAAAGCTGCCCCACACTACCAGCCCGAGCACCATCAACCCTACAACGAGTTTGTTACGAATAGAGAACCGAATAATTGCATTGAGCATTTACATAAAGATTGTCCGGAAGCACTATGCTTACAGTTAATAAATAGCGGCGGCGCATGAAGGTCTATTCATTCACCTACTGATTCAAAAGCATAATAAGCCATGAAACCATTGCCGCTGATTACTCAAATAATAAAAAGGAAACTCACGCAATCATTCGGGGAGGCTGAAAAAAATCGCAGGAGGATAATTGGTTGTCAACATCAATATTTCGATCCAGAAAATCACTGGGAAGCAGGAGTGTTGCCTTATGCTCAATCATCATTCGTGCGCCAAGCATATTCGTCAGTGCGAGGAAATTTGCATTGTCAAGCGTTTTGAATGGCAGCTTCATATCAGTTTGATAATCTTCATCCATTACGAAAGGATCGGCGTAATGGATTTTTAAAAACTGTAGCAATGATAGGCTGGGATTCTCTTGCCGGTGCGTTACAAAATGCTTTACCAATACAGGTAATTTAAACAATTGCGATGCGCCGGTAGCACCGAAAAAATAGATGGTGGTAAGTAATATGATGGCGAATTTTTTCAACCCGCTAAAGATAAATTAAAAATTGGTTGCTATCTGTAGTCATGCGAGCTGGTTACAGATAGCAACTTATTTACAACACTCTTTTGTAAAGAGCCTCTTAATGAATGATAATATTGAGTTTACAATTTTCATAGCTTCTCTATTCTAACACACTTGACCTCGTAAAAACGTTACAGCACATTGAACAACAAATGCTCGAACCGTAGCATAAACCCATTGGGCGCTGTGCGGTTCATGGTTGATTTTAATTGATGCCGATATCCAAAGTCGATACGCGTTTGGCTATTGATAATAAATTGTACAGATGGCGCGATGTCAACAAAGTATTTACCATCATTGATGAGGCGTTGTCCTAAAAATTCCACCATCAGGTTTACGTTGGTTTGTTTGTAGTCCACATACTCTTTAGGCAGCATTAGTTTACCAACAGACAAAGTATAATTCATAGCACTGTTTGCTTGGTTGATAGGAAACTTGTTGGCGTTGTTGTTCATTGCCCGCTCGTAGCTGGAAGAAGCCGAGAGTGCAACCTTGTGCAGTAATTGAGTCGCTATAAAGCCCGCTTCGTAGCCGCTGTTGTGCGCATTGGTTTCTATCTCGTCCTGGTGTATGTCAGTAGTATTGTAACTAGCCCTGCCATAAGCAGCCATTCTAAAATGGCTATGCACGTCATCCTTACTATAAAGACGATATTTCGCATAGAGTGAACCACCTTCAGCTACCAGGCTTGTATTCCTGTTGCTGATAAATCCTTCTGCATGAAGCATCAAATTTTTATTGGCGCCCCACATGAGTTCAGGAAGTAAGTGGTAGTTGATTTTATTTTCTTCGATGTCTTTCATAAAACTATTAGACACCCGTAAGCCCAGCGACTTCGAAGGCATGTTGCTGGCAGGTTCTGTGTATACAAAAAGCTCCTGCGCTTGTAGCGAAAACAGGAAGCCGGTCAACACAAAAAATAGTAGAAAAAATTTATAAAGCCGGTTCATTATAGTTGGTCTTTTAAAAGTTTAACAAGCTCGCCTTTATCAGGATTCACGGCGATTATTTTTCCTTCCTTATCAATCAGGAAAGTGCTTGGTATGTATCTCACATTCCAAACGCGAAGCATATTGCTGTTGGCAGTTGCTTTATTATCGATTACTTGAGGCCAGGTAATCTTATCCTGCTTTATTGCATTCTGCCATGCACTGGCCCTGTCATCTACTGAGACTGCAAAAATTTCAAAACCCTTCTCCTGGTATTTTTTGTAGATGGGTTTCATGCCCTGGTTGCTGTGCCTGCAAGGCCCACACCAAGATGCCCAAAAATCGAGCAGCACTACTTTACCACGATAGTCTGAAAGCCTGGTAATAACGCCTTTACTATCGGGTAGCGCTATATCTGGAGCCATAGAGCCAGGCGCAGGCTGTGCAAAAACATTTGATTGGAACAAAAGACTTAGTACAAAGGGCACGAGTGCTATCCGCATGAATTGAATTTTGATATTTGAAAAGCAGGCGACAGCAACATTGCCATCGCCTGCTTTTATTTATATGGTTACGTGATAAACTCTGTTATTACCCGAAACACTCTTTGCCGTACAACAGTTTGCCATTACACCTGTTTTTACACACTCCATTTTAGTGGAAGCCGCATGCTTTTTATATTCCTTGTCACTGACAAACTTCTTATCTACAACTTGTAAGGTTTGCTCGCCATTCAGCACTTGTTGCTTCACATTTAGGAAGTGTAGGTTCTTTCCAGCCATTGCCACGTGTGCATCGTTCTTTACCGATACATTATCGAAGTTGGCTTTCACCTTCATATTGGCTACTGAAAATCCGGCTCCTTCTACGGCTTTTCGAATGGCATCAAAATCTACCTGCTGATCTTCTTTCAGTGCAATACTAAAAGAAGACTCTTTAATGTTGGAACGGATGTTTTCTATAAACGAAAGTTTACTAAGCGCCTTATTAATTGCATTCGAACACATAGCACAGGTAAGTCCACTTGCCTGCAAAGTTACCTGCTTGAATTGGGCGTTAACCTGCAATGAAAACAATAAAACTATTCCTACTAATAATTTTTTCATACTAATGATTTTATAGATTAAGACTTAGCGCAACAAGATTTTCCTTCAGTGCAGCAAGCAGACTTCGCCTCAGTTGCTTTGCAACAATCCACTTTCGCAGCTGCCATGTCGCAGCATTTGTCAGCTGTACATTGCTCATGCGATTTGCAACAAGATGCAGCCACGTCTGCTTTTGCATCAGTTGCTTTACGCTCGTACTGGCAGCAGCCATGTAGCTTGTTATACACTTCATCTTTGGCTATGAAATTCTTAGTATCGTGACCAACAGCAGCTACTGCTTTTTCAATCTTTTCTGCAGACGATTTTGTTGGACCGTAACTAACTGCAAGGATCTTCGTTTCATCATTCCATGATGCAGCAGTTGCGCCGGCAGCTACAGCAGCTTTTTCTATGCGTGATTTACACATGCCGCAGTTGCCATACACCGTGATATTCTCTTTTTGAACAGCAGCTTTTTGCGCCTGCGCAGAAAATGAAGCAATTGAAAATACCAGTGCGAAAAAAATATTGATCGATTTCATGATTCGTTTTTTTAAATTTTACAATTAAACACTCAATAAACACTCAGCGTGTTTACTATGCGATGCTGCACGCTGTGTATAAAAACAGAACACAAGAGTGCAGACACGTGATTAGACCCCACACCCGTATATTAACGTAATGGCGGGTCTGTTCGTCTGTTTAAAAATCAAATTCTAAAAACGCAGTGGAGAATGCAAATGCCGGGGTCCGAAATATTGGGAGGACTATTTGCTAAAGGCTGCTCTGAAATGGAGGAAGAAAAAGGAGCCGCATAAACTAAAGAATGTGTTTCAGGAAGCACAAGTACCGGAACTGAAATATTGTAATCGATACTTGAAGCTTTGTGAGCATGCTCAAGTTTTACCACTTTTACTTCATCCTTACAGCAATCCTTCTTTTCTGCTTCTTTGCTGCAAAGACATTTCTTTACAGCTTTCTTACCCATACAAAAATGCGTGTTCAACACTACGCCGCTACTGGTAGCGATGTAGAGAACAGCTAGTATGAGCACAAAAAACTTTTTCATTTCTGCAACGAAATTACTGTAGCACTGGTGAAAATAAAAATTTGAAATGCCGAATACGCGCTGATCAATGCACGAAATTGTTAATTAATAAATCGCCACCAGATCCCGACCCTCACCCAAAGTGAAGGATAATAGTAGTTAGGAACAAACTGGCTTTCTTTACTATAGTTACCTCCGCCACCCGGTATAAGCGACTGCATGTTTTCCAGGCGTACAAAGGCATTGAATGTTTTAATACGAAAGTTAAAGAACAAGTTTACCTCTGGCCGATTGCGCAAAGTGGAAGTGTCCTGGTAAAAAAACTGGCCGATAAAAGGAGAATAATTGTCGCCCTTAAATGGCGTATGATAACGCAGCTCCGCCCCATAAGCGTAAGTCATATTTTTAAAGTAAACACCTTCCTTGTAAAAACGGTTCGTGGTAAAAATCAGCGGTAAGTTTACCGGTGGATTGCCGGCAGTTTGTTGCAAATGAACCTCTGAAACTAAGTTGTACCCTTTTCCAAATCGAATCCTTTTTTCTGCAGAAAGGTGCAGCACATTAAAAAGGGTGGCATATTGCTGCGCCCTAAAAAAACCATTGAAGTAGGTATAATTGCTCACCAGGTAAAGGTTGCCTGCGAGCGTAAATCCAAACCTTTCATTCGTAAGTATGGCACTGGTTCGTGTGATGTTTTCCTTTGCAAGATTTTGACCATTGGTAACGGGAAAACTACTTGAAGGATTGAAAACAAAGGATGGCGTCCGGTTCACATTTTGAAAGCCCAATTCGATGTAGCCAAGCTTAGGTCCTAACATTCGCTTCAATCTTACTTCGGCCAGGTAATCTCCTGCATTCAACCCATTAATGTAAAAATTACCTTTGGCTTCCAGGTCCCATTTCTGGTTACGGGTACGATTGCGATATTCGCCGTGAACAAATAGATTGTGAAACTTATCGGTGGTACTGTCGAATGTAGCCTGCAGATTTTGGAGCGTAAGTCCTGCTTTTAAAAACTGGTTCAGGTTGTTTTTTTCAGGAAAGGAAACCAGGCTAAAATCATTGTTGTATTCTTTCCAGCGATCAATAAAAAGAAGCGTAGTATCCGCCGACACGGCAATGCCAAAAAGGTCGCGATAGTCACTAACCCGCGATGGATTTAATTGATTGAAGCTCGGAATATCCTGGAACTGGTAGCTGCTGCTACTATACTTAAGGGTATGCTGTAGCCTTAACCGCGGATAAAAGAGTTTAACTGTGGTGCTATCATTTACAATCACCGAATCTTTCTGACCAAGATCGTATTGGTGCCGAAAAACAAACACATCTTCTTTGTAAATATTACCCAGGTTAATGTTAACCGAATAAGGATCGCGGCGAATTTGCACATCACCACCCAGCCTTGTTGGCAACAGAAACCGATCGTTATAACGATCATCACTTAAAAGCGAATCGTACTTCACCCCACCATTTTCAGAAGACTTGTATCGATTACTGATGTAAAGGGAGTAGATGGTGTATCGTTTGTTGTTACTCTGGTAATTTCCATTCAGCCTGAAATTATTATGGCTGGTATTTTGGTTTTTGAAGTTACCCGGTGAGTTGATAAACCGGTACTGAAACACCATGTTGAAATTCGGCTTAATGTTCTGCGTATGCAGGATGTTGATCATTTGCTCCGTTTTGCTTCCCAGCATGTAACCCAATTCTGTAAAGGGTCGGGTAGTTTGGTAAAAACGAGTGTCCTCTATTTTAAATCCATAAATATCATACGCATGAAAACCAGGATCCCATCCCGGACGTGTGTTGGGTGTGAACAGCAATGACCTTGCAGCCGTACCATGATTGCCTAAATGAACATAGTTCGTTGGCAAAGGCAATTTAGAAGCGAAGGTACTCAACGAAGAGTCTATCCGCCGGATGCGGGTAGAATCCCAATAGCGATAAAGAATGGTAATAGAGTCGAGATTGTTGTCGCGCCGCTGCAGCGAATCCGACCTGTTGGTTGCAGGTGAAGGAATGGGTCTGCCGGTAGCATCAAATCGTGGAACCGGGTTGCCCGTGTTGTTAGTAGGCAATCCATCCGGAACAGGGCGTCGCTGGGCATGCGCCTGGTTGCCTATAGCAACAAAGACAATGAGATAAACCAAAAAAACGAACGTTCCCTTATTCATGTAAAATGGTGACAATGCTGCACGCCGCCAAAGGTAACGGTGCGGTATATAATAGTTAAGCCAGCCAAAGTAAAACTACGTTAAGGCTTACAGCTCAGCTACCAGCGTAGTAAAGATGGCGGTAAGTTTCGGCTCTGCATTGCGAGCAGCCTCTAGCACCTCATCATGGGTTATGGTATTTTCTTCTTCGCGGATCCCTATGTCGGTAATTACGCTTATGGCAAAAACCTTTAATCCCATATGCACCGCTGTAATCACTTCCTGAACGGTACTCATACCTACTGCATCACCACCAAGGGTTTTAATCAATCGATACTCGCTACGCGTCTCAAACGTAGGACCGGTTACACCAACGTAAACACCAGTGTGAACTTTTATTTCAAGGCGCTCCGCAATTCTTTTCGCCTTTGCAATTAGTTCTTTGCTATATGGTTCACTCATATCAGGAAAACGTGGACCTAACTCCAACTCATTTTTACCGATCAATGGGTTCACAGCAAACATGCTAATATGGTCGTTGATGATCATCAGGTCGCCTACTTCATAATGATCTCCGGTGCCGCCGGCTGCGTTGGAAATCAAAACCGTTTCAACACCCAGCATCTTCATTACACGAATGGGATAACTTACTTGTTGTGGGGTGTACCCTTCATAAAAATCAAAACGACCCGCCATGGCCACCACCTTTTTCCCACTCATTTCGCCAAAAATCAATTTACCAGAATGGCCTTCTACAGTACTTACCGGAAAGTGAGGAATTTCATTATAGGCAATTTCTTTCTCCACCTGCATTTCACTGGTAAAATTGCCGAGGCCGCTACCCAATACAATCCCTACTAAAGGTTTAGTGGCATATTGCTGCGTAATGTAATGGGTGGTTTCGCGAAGTTGCTCAATAATTGATGACATAGTTATTTATTAAAGACGGCAAATATATAGGTAAATAAAGCAGTGACTGGTTAAGCTTCAGCAAGGGTATACTAACCAGGCAGGTTGAAGTTTCTTACAACATTATTGCGTTCTGGTGATGAACAGCATAAAAAAACCTCTCAAGTTTGAGAGGCTTTTTTCAAAAATAGTATCCATTACTATTTAGCAGCTGCTACTTCCGGTACAGCAAACAAGTACACGCCAATATTTACATCTTTACTTGCACGGTTGGTATCGTACAATATGTTCCATAAAGTTCTGTCGATGGTAAAATGAGCAAAACCAAAGAAGCGCTTTTCATCCGCATTATTAATGGTGGCAGGAAAAGACAATGGCAGCGAAACACCTTTCATCGTCAACTTACCATTCAACGTTACATTCTTATCGTCTTTGTAGTCTACTTTGCTAATCTCAAAAGTAGCGTCAGGATAGGTTTCCGTTTCTAAAAAGTCTTTACTCTTTAGATGTTTTACCAGGTTGTTTTCAGCAGGGTTATCAACAAAGTCAGTAGCGTTGATGGAGTTTACATCAATCACAAACTTTCCGCCGGTCAGTTTGCCATTTTCCACTTGAACATCTCCACCTTTTACTTTTATTACTCCCTGGTGAAATCCGCTTTTCTTAGTGGCTGCCCACTCTATCTTACTGGCCGTGGTTTCTACTTTCATTTTTACTGCGGCAGGCATTGGTTTAAAAGCCCAACCAGCAAACGCAACGGCTACAAGTGCTACAAGAATTCTCATTTTTTGTAAATATTTAGCCCGCAAGATAATATTTTTTACAAATCAATGTTTGACCTTTTATTCTAAAAAATGAATAGGTATTCCCTCTAAAGTCGCTCGACTTCCAATCCTCATTTCAATTATCTTCGCCAAAATTTTTTCTGATATGAATTTGCACGAATACCAGGCTAAAGAGCTTTTAAAAAGATACAATGTACCGGTGCAGGAAGGCATTGCAGTTGACAATGTAATGGCGGCCGAAGAAGCATACAGGCAAATAAAGAATGATACCGGAAGTCCTTTTGCAGTAATCAAAGCACAAATTCATGCCGGTGGCCGTGGCAAGGGAAAGATAGAAGGAAAAGATCAAAAGGGGGTACAAGTTGCCAAAAGCCTGGAAGATGCAACCAACATTGCAAAGAACCTGTTGGGTGGTACGCTGGTAACCATCCAGACCGGACCAGCAGGTAAGAAGGTGAGCAAGATCCTGATAACTCAAGACGTTTACTACCCAGGCTCAAGCCCTGTAAAAGAGTTTTATTTATCCATCCTACTCGACCGTGCCAAAGGCGAAAACGTAATTATGTACAGTACCGAAGGCGGTATGGATATAGAGGAAGTGGCCCACAGCACACCTGAAAAAATATTTAAAGAGTGGGTACACCCGGGTGGAGGTTTGCAAGGATACCAGGCGCGTAAAATTGCCTTCAACCTTGGCCTGAGTGGTGAAGCATTCAAGAACTGCGTAAAGTTTGTTGCTAATTTATACAACGCCTACGTTGGGCTTGATTGTAGCATGCTGGAAATTAACCCGCTTTTTAAAACAAGCGACGACAAGATCATTGCTGTTGATTGCAAAATGGGCCTGGATGAAAATTCATTGATGCGCCACAACGATCTTGCTGCCATGCGCGATGTAACGGAAGAAGATCCTACAGAAGTAGAAGCGGGTCAGTACAACCTGAACTTTGTAAAACTAGATGGCAACGTGGGTTGTATGGTAAACGGTGCAGGTCTTGCAATGGCTACAATGGATATGATAAAACTAGCTGGTGGCGAACCTGCTAATTTCCTGGATGTAGGTGGTACTGCCAACGCACAAACCGTGGAAGCAGGTTTTAAAATCATCATGAAGGATCCCAATGTAAAAGCAATTTTGATCAACATTTTTGGCGGTATCGTTCGTTGCGATCGTGTGGCTGCCGGTGTGATTGAAGCTTACAATAAAATGGGCAACATCAGTATTCCCATCATTGTGCGTTTGCAGGGTACCAACGCTGTAGAAGCAAAGAAATTGATTGATGAAAGCGGACTGAAAGTACAAAGCGCAATTCAACTAAGCGAAGCAGCTGATCTGGTGAAGAAGGCAGTAGCGTAGTGAGTTGTAAACTTTTGACTTAGAAAAATTCCCATCCACTTCAAGTTGATGGGAATTTTTTTGTTACCGCCATTTGTTTTTTATAGCATCATCGTTGTGTCACACCCTTGTACTGTAGTACTTTTAGCAGCAATACCCCAGCTACTATGCAAGATTTCACCATCAGAAAAATTGAACCTTCCGACAATATTACACTTGCCAAAATTGTACGCGATGCGCTGGCTGAATTTGGCGCCAACAAACCCGGCACTGTTTATTACGATGACACTACCGATCATTTGTACGAATTATTCCAGGAGCCAGGCAGCATGTATTTTGTTGCAGAAATGGATGGAGCAATAGCCGGAGGCGGGGGCATCTACCCGTCGGCAGGTTTACCACAAGGCACTTGCGAGTTGGTAAAAATGTACTTAAAAAAAGAAGCCCGAAATGCAGGGTTGGGAAGAAAGCTAATAGAGCAATCACTTGATTTCGCTAAGGGCTTTGGCTATACAAACGTGTACATCGAAACCATGCCCGAGCTGCGAAAAGCTTTGAAGGTGTATGAAAAATTTGGCTTCGAATATTTAAATGGACCACTTGGAAATACAGGTCACTTCGGCTGCGATGTGTGGATGCTGAAGGAGCTGTAGGGGGAGTTGAGAAGTTGATTGGTTGAATGGTTGAATGGTTGATCAGTGATCAGTGATTGGTTGAGCAGTAAAAATACTTTCAACTATATCAGTGATACTAAATCACCTTATTATTTAACCAATCAAATTATACAACATTCATCTACTCAACCAATCAACCATTCAACCAATTAACTATTCAACCAATCAACCAATCAACCACCCACCAACTCCACCTCAAACACCGGGCTAAACAAATACGCTTTCCTGGTTCCTACTTCTTCGCACTTATACCGTTTGCGCAGCTTCTCTCCTTTTTTAAAAACACGTCCATCTTTCATTTTAAACAGCGCATGCTGTGGCACTTCTTCTACCAGCATCCTGCCTTCTGTTTTTGGATCATATTTTCTCAATACACGCATCAATGCATCTTCGGCACAACTGCTGGCAGCAGGATTGTGAAGCGAAGCAATTAGTTCCTGCTCAATGTCTGTTGGAAAAATTTTTGATTGTATAAACTGTGCAAGCAATACGCCAAATTCTTTTTTCCATTCCTTACCGTGCGATTGTACGCGGTTGCCGTATTTATCAAACGTGAGCAGGTGCGCCAGTTCGTGCAACAAGGTTATCAAAAAAGAAAAGGTATTCAGGTTACCATTTACGCTAATGCGGTGGGTGCGGTCGTGGTGTGCATGGCGGTAATCGCCCAATATACTTTTTCGCTCACGGCTAATGGTTAAGTGTACTTTGTACTGCTGCAGGTAAGCAGCTACAGGAAGGAAAGTATCGGGAGGTAAAAAATTGGAAAGCGCCTGTAGCGGGTGCTCAGTTTTTGACATGCTTCCGCTCTTTACTCTGTTTCAGGATGATGGAAAGTTCGATGCCGGTATACACGAGGTACAAACCCATTAGTGTAAACAGCGCAGGCTTATTCACCTTACCGCCGGTAGCAAGAATATAAATAAAAGCAGCGGTGGCACTGGCAAACAATTTTACCATGATACCGCTGTAGGCATTTCGAAGAAATAATTGTGTGTTTTCTGCATGCAGTCCTTTGCTCAACAAATGCATCGAGAAAACGGTAACCAAATAAAGAAAAAGATTACCGCCACTTAGCACTTGCCAGTCGAAGCCGAGTGCTTCAAGGTTATTGCGAAAAAGCAAAAAAGCCGCACCGAAAATCAAAAACACAATTACCAAAGGAAGTATCGACCTGTTGAACATGATTATTTTTTTGAAGTATCCTTTATGACCTGCCACATCATTACAATGATAACCAGCAACGGCAGCACCCATACCAATACCGGCATAGACACCTCCATCCATTGATCAGCTTTGTAACCGGCAAATACAGCCAGCGCCAGCGCCACCATAATTTGCATGGTCAACCCGGCATACTTCAAAAGTAGGCGATTATTTTGCGATGGCGGTCTTGAAGGATTGCTCATTGGTGTCCTTAATCATTTCAACCACATTCGTGCTCATCATGCACCTTCCGTTGAAGTTGACACTTGGCTCCACCTGTAGTTTGCCTGCAAAAATATCTCCTGTTACGTTTGCATCGCCGCGCAGGCTCAAAATATCTTTTGTTCTAATGTTCCCGTCTATTTTACCCATAACATCGGCTTGCTGGCAATGTAGGTTGCCCTCTATTACTCCACCTGCACCTACTAAAATTCTTGCTGTGCTATTGATGTTGCCAATCAAAGTACCATCAATTCTAATGTCGGCTGTACTGTTGATATCGCCGGTGAGCGTAACGCCGGTACCAATAATAGTGGTGCTGCCGCTAATGGGTGACACATTGTCTTTGCTTTTGTTTGAAAATAGCATGATGAACGGTTTTAAGTTATTCAGTGATAAGTTCCGGTTTAGGAACGTTTAAAACCGTGGTATCGTATTGAATACCCACATTTCCGCTCAATACTTTTTTTAAATTTTCAAGGTAAACGTCTTTATAGCGCAAGGCTTGCTCTAAAGAGTCGGTGCGCATTTTTAAGATTTGCAAATCTTGCCGGGCATTCTGGCGGCCATAACCGGGCACGTATTGCTTCAATGGGGTAAAAACAATGAGCGCCACTGTAAATCCAACCAACGTCACAAAGATGCTGCAAAGCACTACATAAACACTTAAGCGCGACAGCTTGAAGGTGACCACTTCTTCATACGTATCATCATTCATCACCAACAGACGATAACGGTTTCTAAGACGTTTAATAGTCGTGTTGGCCTCTAGTTTAGCCATAGTGTTTCGTAAAGGTTAAAGGTAGTGGGTACCATGCAATCACCGGGTTGAAAATAAAAAATAACGTTACTTTTAAACACTTTTATGCTTAACCCTTTTTTCAGTAGCAGAATTGTTTTCATGAAGCAGATTACATGTAGTATTTTCTTTTTTTGCGTAGGTGTATTTTGTACAACAGCGTATGCCCAACCCGGTGCTGAGATAGAATTAAAAAAACCGGATAGGTATGAGAATAAAAAACTCGGTGCCGAAAAAACAGGTGAAAAAAAGTTTACCATTCCCCGCCGGGTACTTTCAAATACTACTACCCACTACAATTATTACTTCAATGCCAACAATCGGTTGAATGATGTGATACTAGGTGCAAAGGCGGCGCATAAAGACAATTACAGCCAGCTACTTCCTTTTTACAATTATGATTTGGAAGTAACGGCGCAGAATAAGACGGAGTTAGATTCCATCATCTATAAATCTACCGCAGGTATCCTTTTGCATGATCTGAGAAATGATTGGATTGATAACATGTACCTGTTACTCGCTAAGGCTTACTTCTTCAGGAACGACATGGACTCGGCAGGCCTAACACTGCAGTACATCAACTTTGCATTTGCGCCTAAAGAAGATGGCTATGATGTGCCGATTGGTAGTAATGCCAGTAATACAACAGGTGAGTTTAGTATTGCGACAAAAGAAAACAAAGGGATCAAGAAAATTATAAAACACCAGCCCAGCCGCAACGAAAGTTTTCTGTGGCAGGTAAGAACGTTCATCGAAAAAAATGAGATGCCAGAAGCTTCCGGCATTCTTGAAATTTTGCGGAATGATCCCAACTTTCCGAAGCGTTTGAAGACTGAATTGAATGAGACCCTTGCATATTGGTTTTATAAACAGAACTTATATGACAGCGCTGCATATTACCTGAGAAGATCATTGAGCGAAGCAGACAACGGCCAGGAAAAAGCAAGGTGGGAATACCTGATTGCGCAGATGTATCACATTGGAAAAGATTACGAAAACGCGGTGGCATTCTACGACAAAAGCATCAAGCACACGGCAGATCCGGTGATGGATGTATACGCCAGGCTGAACTCTATTAAAATAAACCGCGGCAACAAAAAGGATTACCTGCAACAAAACATTGATGCGCTGGTGCACATGGGTAAAAGAGATAAGTACGAGAACTACCGTGACATTATTTATTACGCAGCTGCTACCATCGAACTTGAACGAAATAACTTCGATAATGCACAGAATCTTCTATTAAAAAGTGTCGCTTCTTCAAAGGACAACCTGCTGCAAAAAAATCAATCCTTTCTATTGCTTGGTGATCTGAATTACAATCGAAAAAAGTATTCACCCTCCTTTAGTTTTTACGATAGCATTGATGTAAACACCTTGGTTGTTGCTGTGGAAAAAGAAAGAGTGAGCCAACGCAAACCACCTTTGCAACTGTATGCAGAAAACGAAGCGGTTATTTTTAAAAACGATAGCCTGCAACTGCTGGCAAAGATGCCGGAAGATCAACGTGATGCTGTGCTTCGTAAGCTGGTAAAGGCATTAAGGAAAAAGGAAGGCTTGAAAGATGAAGATGTGCAGGTTTCTAATCCTGCGGTAAAGCAAGAAGCCCCGGATCTATTCGGCAGTAGTAAGAAAAGTACGGACTTTTATTTTTATAACGCTTCGCAAAAAGCATCAGGGTTCAATGAGTTTAGAGCCAGGTGGGGCGACCGGCCAAACATTGATAATTGGAGAAGGCAGGCCGCGGTAAATCGCCGTGCTGTTTCACTAACGGATGTAGACAAACCGCAAGAGTTGGATGTGAAGGATGTGAAAGAACAAGCCACCAATTTTGAAGGGTTATTGCTTTCGTTGCCACTTACTGAAGCAGCGTTGAAAGAAAGCAACAAACTCATATACGATGCCTTATTTGAGAATGGTAAAATCTTGTCGAACCAGTTGGAAGATTATCCTTCTGCTATTGTTGTGTACGAAGAATTATTAAGGCGCTTTCCCGGTAATCCACATACGGAAGAGGCCATGTTTAACCTGGTTTATGCTTATGATAAAACAGGAGATAAAGCAAAATCAGAATCAATGCGTCAGCGCCTTTTGCAGGGCAAGTCAGAGAGCAAGTTTGTGCAGCAGATGAAGAACCCGGTCGTACAAAAAGAGTCGCCGGAAGCCACCGCCGCTACAGTTAAATACCAGGATATCTATAACATGTTCATCGAGGGAAACTTTGAGGAGGCTAAAAATGAAAAACGCAAGGCTGATAGCGTTTACGGCAAGAGTAACTGGACACCACAATTGCTCTATATCGAAGCCATCTATTACGTAAAACAAAAAGAAGATAGTACTGCCATTCGGGTACTTACTGACCTGGAACAACTTCACCCGAATAGTCCGCTGGCTGTAAAGGCTAAAACAATGATAGATGTGCTAAAGCGGAGAACCGAAATCGAAAATTACCTTACTACGTTAGACATAAATGCCCCCGACAAAAAACCTTCGGCGCCAGCAAGTAATAACACGCCTTCGGTACTTAAAGCTCCAGATAAATTAGTTACACCTTCATTAAAAGATACCAGCAGTAGTGTAACCAAGACCAATGTACCAGCAGGTAAAACAACAGTCGCCCCAGTTAAAAAAGATTCAAGTGTGGCAACTCCAAAACCAATCAAAGTAGACAAGTTCAGCTTTGATGCGATTGATAAGCAGTTCGTAGTAGTGTTAATGGACAAGGTTGATGAAGTATATATGAATGAAGCACGTAACGCCTTTAACCGTTACAACCGCGAAATTTTTTACAACCAGAAAATAGAACTTGCAACACTTAAGTTAGACGATCGCTATAGCCTGGTGCTACAGGGACCGTTTCATAATTCGGAAGCTGCATTGGCTTACATAGACAAAGTAAAACCGGTTACTAAGGGTAGAATTCTACCCTGGCTTGCGGCAGATAAGTATAGCTTTATTTTGATTAGCGCCGCTAACCTGGAGATACTTAAGTCCAACAAAGACATGAATGCTTACCAGCAATTATTAAAGCAAGCTTTTCCCGGTAAATTTTAGGCGAAACGACAGCTGGCTCATTGACTTTCTTAGATTTGCCACACAATAAACAGGCAGGAAAATTGCGACCGTATTCAGCATTGCCTTGTAACAACAACAACATGCGTAAATCAGTAAAAATCTTTTGGCGACTTGTGCTTATTGGCTTCGCCAGCTTTGTATTAATTCTATTGCTGGCCAATTGGGGTGTTTTTGGCAAGATGCCTTCTATTGAAGACCTGGAAAATCCAAGTGCGTCATTGGCAAGCGAGGTAATTGCAGATGATGGAACGGTGATGGGAAAATATTACCTGGAAGACCGATCGAATGTAGAATTTAGAAACATCAGTAAACATATAGTAAGTGCATTGATCGCCACTGAAGATGAACGGTTTTACACGCATAGCGGCATTGATGGCCGTTCACTTGCAAGGGCTGTAATCAATTTGGGTAAGGATGGTGGTGCCAGTACAATTTCGCAGCAGCTGGCGCTTAACTTATTTACCGGCAGCAGATCTCGCAACCCGGTGACGCGTGGATTGCAAAAACTAAAAGAATGGATTATCGCCATCAAATTGGAAAGAAATTTTACCAAAGATGAAATTCTTGCCTTGTATTTGAATACGGTTCCATTTGGTGACAATGTTTATGGAGTTCGCAATGCCAGCCGCACGTTTTTTCAAAAAGATCCGGATGTCATCAACATAGAGGAGGCGGCCGTTTTAGTGGGTATGTTGAAAGGTTCAACACTGTACAATCCTCGTGTAAACCCAAAGATGGCGCTTGATCGTCGCAATACCGTGTTGGATCAGATGGTCCGAAATAAATTTCTTACTGACAACGAAGCTGCAAAGCTGAAGGTGAAACCAATTGCATTGAATTATAAAAAAATGGACGAGACTGCTGGTCTTGCTCCATACTTCCGTATGGTGCTTGGCCAGGAAATGAAAAAGTGGTGTAAGGAACACCAGAAAGCCAACGGGGATAACTATGATTTATACCGCGATGGTTTAAGGATTTACACTACCCTTAATCCGAGGATGCAATTGTATGCTGAAGAAGCGGTGAGTAAGCACATTAGCTACATGCAAAAAATATTAAACTCGCAGAGCAATATTCGCAATGGCAAAGTTTGGAATGGACGTGAAGATGTACTGAATAAAGCCATGAAGGATTCAGAACGGTGGAAAAATTTAAAGAAAGAAGGACTGTCGGAAGCAGAGATCAGAAAGACCTTCAAAGTGAAGGTGCCTATGAAAATTTTTGCCTGGAACAGCAGGCGTGAAGCCGATACTACCATGACACCACTCGACTCAATTAAGTATCATCGCCAGATGTTGCAAGCGGGGTTCATGGTGTCTGATCCTATCAGCGGCGAGATAAAAGCATGGGTTGGGGGAATTGATTTCAAGACCTTTAAATACGACCACGTAAACGTAAACACAAAACGGCAGGTTGGTAGTACTATCAAACCCTTATTGTATGGACTTGCGGTTGAGGAAGCAGGCTTTACACCGAATACTACTGTGATGGACGTGCAGCAGAGCTTCGGAAGTTTTGGACAGGTGCCTGCAACAGGGGCAACTTGTACCGGAAGAGCAATGCCCATGTCTTCTGCTTTGGCGCAATCACGCAACTGTGCATCAGCCTATATTATGAAGCAATTGGGCACCGGTGGAAACGATGGTTCAAAGCGCTTTATTGAATTTTTGAGAAAGACGAATATGCTAGCTAAACTTGATGCCTACCCATCCATTGCTCTCGGTGCTTGTGAAATCAGTTTGTTTGAAATGATGCAAGCCTACAGCATGTTCCCCGGCCGGGGCTTCAATTCTACACCGCTAATGATAGCACGTATTGAGGATAAAAATGGAAACGTGCTTGAAAACTTTCTGCCAGCGCAACGAAAAGAGGTTATCAGTGAAGTAACCGCTTATACGATTGCCTTAATGATGCAAGGTGTTATAAAAAATGGAACCGGGCGCAGGATGGCTAGCTATGGCATTAATGGTGAGATCGCAGGTAAAACTGGTACAACCAATGACAATAGTGATGCGTGGTTCATGGGCTATACACCTCAATTACTGGCGGGTGTTTGGGTAGGTGCCGATGACCGCTTTATCCGATTTAATAGTACTGATGTTGGGCAAGGTTCAGCAGCTGCGTTGCCTATCTGGGCATATTTTTTCAATAAGATTTATGCAGACAAAACGCTTGCAGTAGATAGGGATGCAAGATTTTCGAAGCCAGAAGTAATGAGTAATGATATTATCTACGACTACCTCAATAACATTCGCGGTTATCAACCGGGAGCAGAAGGTGAAGATGTAGGAAATGGTTCATCGGACGATTATATTATTCCAAGCATCGGTGCGGAAGAAATAGGTGCAGAAAGCGATGTGCCCCTTGAAAAAGTAAAACCCGGGGGCAAACCGGCTGATAATACCAATTTGCCGAAAGATGGTAAACAAATACCGCCAGTTGTTAAACCCGAAACGCCACCTATAGTGGATGAAAACTTAAGTCCACGTGAAAAACGTCAGCTGAAGCGAGAGGAAAAAAAGAAACAAAGAGAAAGTGAGCAGAACGAAAATCAATCGCCACCCAAAGCAGTGATGCCTAAGAAGGAAAATCAATAATTAAGGAGCAGGTCACCCCTGCTTCTTTCTTTTAATACAAAACGTTGTGGTTTTATAATTGCAGGCTTTGTCGAAAATAAAGCTATGGCCAATTGGCATATTGACCGTTCTGGCTTCCATTATAAACACTGAAAAGGAGGGTTTTTCCCAGTAGATCTGCCACAGAAAAAATGGTTCGAATTCTACAACAACAGCTTCCAAACGCTTGAATTGAAGGTTACATTCAATCGCTTTCCGAGACTAAATGTTCTGGAAAATTGGTATGAAAACAGCTCCACCGAATTTCGATATTCGGTGAAAGCGCCCAGAGCCATCACGCACTTCAAACAATTTACTAATTGCAAATTAATGCTGGATGACTTCTATGGAGTTGTACAGGAGTGGCAAAAAGAAAAGTAGGCTGCGTTCTTTTTCAGCTACCACCACGCATGGCATTTAAAGAAGCGAAGCTGGTGCAAATTGTTGATGCGATGGACTCGCAATTCAAAAATATTGTAGCGTTCAGGCACGAATGCTGGTGGAATAAAAAAGTGTACACAATACTAGCGAAAAACAACATTGAATTTTGTGGACTGAACCATCCGTTGCTACCCCAGGACATCGTTCAAAATAACAAAGTGCTTTACTACCGGTTTCATGGAATTCCTGATTGATACAAATCTCCTTACTCTGAAAAGCAATTATGATCAGTCGCAAACGAAATAGAAGCAACCAAGAAAGTGAAGGAAGCTTTTGTGTATTTGAACAAAGAGATTGAAGTATCGGCGGTTCAAAATGCGGTTTATTTAAAATCGTATGTGGAGGAAATAAAAAAAACGCCTTCCAAACAGAAGACGCTTTGAAAATATTTTAGGTTCTAATAATTATTCAAGGATCATTACTACTCTCCTGTTCTTAGCTCTGCCTGCTGCAGTAGTATTTGGAGCAATAGGTTTATCAAAACTAAAGCCTGTGGAAGTAATTCTGCTCTCGCCAACTCCTTTTCCTACCAAAGCTTTCTTTACAGAAGCTGCACGATCTTCAGATAACTTCTGATTGAGGGCTGCAGTACCGACATTGTCAGTATGTCCTTCAATTTTTATTACAGCATCTTTATTATCATTTAAAACCTTTACAACGCGTGCAAGGGCAGGATTAGATGTTGCTTTCAATTTAGCACTGCCTGTCTCAAAATAGATAAACTTAGCAGCTTCCTGAACTTGCTTTACCTCGACTTCAGTAGGCGCTTTTCTTTCTGGGCAGCCTCCATTACTAGCAGGACCAGCCACATCAGGACAACGATCTGAATCATCCATTACACCATCTCCATCGGTATCCTTCTCCGGGCAACCCTGTAAACGTGCTACACCAGCGACTGCAGGACATTTGTCCATTTCATCATTAATTCCATCACCATCCGTGTCAGGGATTGGGCATCCATTATACTTAGCTAATCCAGCAACTGTAGGACATTTGTCTACATCATCGGCTATACCATCGTTATCACTATCGGGTACAGGGCAGCCATTGTATTGAGCAACGCCTTTTACCGTTGGGCATTGGTCTACATTATCAAATATACCATCTCCATCGGTGTCAACAGGTGCAGGAGGCAAAGGCTTTACTTCCGGTTTTGCTTTTCCCCACATGTTGCCAAAACCAAGTGAGAGATTGAAGTGATCATTCGTCATGCTACTTACACCAATTCTGTACTGAGCCTGAAGCCTAATCACATCTTGATCACTTATTTTCACATGAAAACCGACCCCTAAAGGCATATAAGCGCCAAAGTACACGTCGTAGTAGGAAGCTCCTACACCAGCCGTTAAGTAAGGGTTTACCACATAATTCTGCGGAAGTAAACGAACATTTACATTCGCATCGGCCTCAAACAAAAAACTCTCACTCCTTGGGGCTCCTCCATTTTTAAAAAGATAACTTAAAGAAGTGGCATTAAATGAAGAAGCGAAGTCAACGTTTGAGCTCAAAGATTCGAGATAGGTCAAACCAAAACCTGGAGACATATCTTTCAATTTGCTTACTCTCTTGTTGTTAATAACAGAAGAAAGTGAACTTTTGCCAATACGATCCGCTGTCGCGAAATCAGTAAATGTCACATTTAAAATTAAACCACGCTTCTTCGTGTAAGCAGCGTTGGTGGAAGGAGACATTGTAGATTGGCCTTGTGCAAATAAGGCTGATGCAACCGTAAAAAAGCATCCTAAGTAAAAGGACTTCCTCATAAGGGTTAGTTTATTAGCAGTAAATATATACTGTCGTCAGAAAATGAAATAAAAAAGTTATTGGAAATTAATGAACATTTGAAGCAATGCTGAGCGGTTCTACTTTTACCTTAAGCAGACCGGTGATTCCTACACCTAATAACTTAGCTGCTGCACTTGTAAGATCTACCACCCTACCTTTTCTTGCCATTCTTTCATGCATGCGATCATTGATTCGCACAATTACGGACTGGTTATTGATTAGGTTGGTAACCCTTACCCAAGTATTGATTTTAAAATTATTACTTGCGGCAGTTAAATTAGAATGTTTAAAAATTTCGCCCGTAGCCGTTCTAAGGCCATTAAAATGAAGTGCGTAAAAACTTGCAATACCTGCCAGGGGTTTGCTATTCTCTGTTTTAGTTCCTTGTGCGAAAGTAAAAACCGGCGCCATTAAGAACATTATTAGGAGTTTCTTCAAAACTGGTAGATTTGAGGGGTTATAAAAAACAATTTCCTTTCAACCAATGCGCGGCAAAAGTAAGACATCCACTTGGTTTTTGATCCTTTTATCAGCCCTAAGTTTCCCCCATTTTGCGCATGCCCAAACTGCACCTATTCCATTAAACCACAGAGGGTTGCCGGTAATATCCACCATTAAACAGTACAAAAATAGCGTTAATGGTGTACCAATAAAACGAATGGTGGCGGTGGAAAATTATATACGCCCGCTGTTTACGCAGTTTGTTTATGCAACAGCATCGAATTTTACAAACAACATTTTATATCGGCGAGCAGCTCCCTACGTACGCATCGAAGCCGCAGAAGCATTGCAGAAAGTGCAGGCTGACTTAAGTCCACTCGGTCTTTCATTGTTAATTTTCGATGCTTATCGACCTTATTCGATAACCGAGAAAATGTGGGAAATAGTGCCCGATGACAGGTACGCTGCAAATCCTGCCAATGGTAGCGGCCACAATCGTGGAGCTGCTGTAGATGTGTCGCTGGCTGACTTGGTAACTGGGAAACAACTTTTAATGCCTACGGCTTTTGATGATTTTACAGAAAAAGCACACCATAGTTTTGCCGGTTTAGGGGAGGAACCCATCAAAAATCGCGAGTTGTTGCGTTGGGTTATGGAAAAGCACGGTTTTGTAGCCCTGGAAACCGAATGGTGGCATTATTCTTTACCAGGTGCAGCCAAAAAGTATGAATTGATGGATTTGAATTTTAGAAAGATGAAACGATTGGTAAAACGAAACGCTGAATAACATGACCGCTTACGAATATAAAATTACGCTTGAATTGGAATTATGGCAAAAGCAGATGCAACAGCGGCCATCATTAGGCAACAAGATAGCCAAGCGTTTGCAAGACAAGGTCAACAGTTACATTCCCGAGAAAGTACACAATGCAGTTACGGTTGCTATTAAACAAATGTTTAGAGCAGTACTATTTGGTGCGGAGCTACTAAACGAGCAAGTCAGAAACGATGGTACGCTTGAACTTAGGGAAGGTATTATACAAGAGAAGATAAAAAAGTATCGTAAGGGCGCCGCAGCGGAAGGAGGGATTACCGGGGCAGGTGGAATTCTGTTCGGATTGGCAGATTTTCCATTGTTGATGGGCATTAAAGTAAAACTACTTTTTGAAATAGCAGCAACCTACGGATTTGATATTAGCAACTATAAGGAGCGGTTGTATATGCTTCATATTTTTCAGCTTGCTTTTAGCAGCCACGAAACAAGAAAGCATGTTTTTGACTCAATGCTGGATTGGAATAAAACAGCGGCTACACTCCCAGATGACATCAATCAATTTGACTGGCGTACGTTTCAACAGGAATACCGCGATTACATAGACTTAGCTAAAATGGCCCAGCTCATCCCAATTGTTGGCGCACCTATTGGCGCCATCGTCAATTACAGGCTGATCGTAAAGCTCGGAAAAACGGCCATGAATGCTTACAGAATGCGTCTGCTGCGCCGTCCTTTACTAGACACCCAGCCCAAAAGAACCCTATTAACTTAAACTGTTTTACCCTGAAAAAATATTGCCCTGAAAACAAAAAACCCCGGCATATCAGCCAGGGTTGTATTATCCTAATTTTCAATTAAACTTTAAAATGCGAGAACGCCTTGTTAGCCTCAGCCATACGATGGGTATCTTCTTTCTTTTTGAAAGCACCACCTTCACCTTTACTTGCAGCTACAATTTCATTTGCTAATTTCTCGGCCATGCTACGTCCGTTTCTCTCACGGCTAAAACGTACCAGCCATTTAATGCTCAGGGAAACTTTGCGATCTGCGCGAACTTCAGAAGGGATCTGAAATGTAGCACCACCAATACGACGACTACGAACTTCAACACCAGGTGTTACATTCTGTAATGCTCTTTTCCAGATTTCATAGCCATCTTCCCCTGTCTGCTTATTAACACGCTCCAATGCATCGTAGAAAATAGTAAGAGCTATGCTCTTTTTTCCTTCCCACATAAGGTTGTTTACAAAACGGGTAACCAGTTTGTCGTTAAACTTTGGATCTGGCGCCAGAGGTATCTTTTTGGGTTGCGTTTTACGCATGGTCTTCTTAATTTTTGCAGCTCTGCTGCTTAAGTTAATTAATTTGAATATAAAGAATAAGCGATAGTGTTTCTAACCTTTGGATATGGTCGGTAACTTAGATCTTACGGCTTTACTACTTCTTTGCTTTTTCCTTCTTGGTTCCGTATTTAGAACGACTTTGCTTGCGATCTTTTACTCCGGCAGTATCAAGACTACCACGAACAATGTGGTAACGCACACCTGGCAAATCCTTCACACGACCACCGCGTATTAACACGATAGAGTGTTCCTGCAAGTTGTGACCCTCACCTGGAATGTATGCAATCACCTCAATCTTATTTGTCAAACGCACTTTTGCCACTTTACGAAGCGCAGAGTTTGGCTTTTTAGGAGTTGTAGTATATACCCTGGTACACACACCGCGGCGCTGCGGACAAGCATCGAGCGCTCTGGATTTGCTCTTTGCTTTAATGATTTCTCTACCCTTTCTAACTAATTGTTGTATTGTAGGCATCTGTAACCTTTTAAAAATTTTCGGACGGCGAAGGTAAGGGTGAAGTTGGTAATAACAAAAATGTTTTCCGACAATTTTTCACACTATACTATTACTTCACATGATTATTATTTGAAAAATGGCTTTGCACACTGGTGAGCACGTTTCCCTCGGAAAGAAGCACCTAAATTTTAAACATCCATCCGTGCGTATCAGCTGTCTTACCGTACCGAATATCGTTCAAACGTTTCTTTAATTCAGGCGCAATTCTCCACTTATCTGTTTCAAAGGTCATTACATAATCTTTATACCTCAACTCACTAATAAGCGTAATGGTTGCTGCGGTTCCTGTTCCAAATACTTCATATAAAATTCCTCGCTGGTGTGCCTCCATTAGTTCGTCGATGGTAATCCGCTTATCATCAATTACCTCAAAACCCATTTCTCGCAAAAGAGTAATTGCACTATCCCTGGTAACACCGCCCAAAATGGTTCCCATGGTCAACTCGGGCGTGTATGCCTTATCCCCAATAATAAAAAACACATTCATGGTACCAATTTCCTGGATATACTTATGCTCGAAAGCATCTGTCCATAACACCTGGTCGTAGCCTTTCTTTTTAGCTTCTGAAGTGGCAAGCATACTTGCGCCATAGTTGCCAGCGGCCTTTGCATACCCTATTCCTCCCGGTGCAGCGCGTGTGTAGGTTTCTTCTACATAAATACGCATGGGCTTGTTATAATAAGGGCCTGTTGGGCTAAGAATGATCATGAATTTGTACTTCTCTGAAGGCTTAACACCAATCACGGGATCGGTGCTAAACATGAAAGGACGTATATACAGAGAATGGTCTTCCTGGTCAGGAATCCAGTTGCGGTCAAGATTGATCAAGGTGCGCATCCCTTCCATAAACAACTCTTCAGGTACTGATGGCATTTGCATTCGTGCAGCTGACACATTAAAACGCTTGTAATTATCTATTGGCCTGAAAATATAAGGCTCCCCATCAGGACCCTTGTAGGCCTTAATACCTTCAAAAATAGACTGACCATAATGGATGGCAGCTGTTGAAGGTTCAAGCAAAAGTGGCTGGTAGGGTTTGATTTCGATATTCTTCCATTCTCCATCTTCATAATCCGCTTCCAACATGTGGTCGGTATAATATTTTCCAAAAGGAATATTTTCTAAGGACAACGAGTTGAGTTTACTCGTTTCCACCTTCTGAACATTAATATCCATGGCTGCAATCATAACACTAAATTTGCTGCAAAGTAAATGAAAATTGACCTTGTGGTTCAATTAAAAGTCATTCAGTAATGAGTTCTGAGAATAATAAATTGCCTGATTTCCTGGTAGCAGATTTATATAAAGATTGCCTGGTAGACTTAGACAGTTTCCCAATTACTGAAGCGGTAACAACCTCTTTTTCGGAACCACGATCTTTAACTACCGACTTTACGCCAGAAAAAAATAAAATAAAGTATTTAGGAGAAAATAAGCAGAAGGTAACGGTACTGGTTAAAGACGAAGATTCGGTGATCATCAACCAGGGAGATTTACTATTTCTAACAAACGTTTTAAAAGCTTGTAATTTAAATGCCGGCGACATTGCGATCATAAATACTGCTTCGCAAAAATTTGATTACAAGGACATTACTGCGCAACTTGATCCAAAGCATATATTGTTATTTGATGTAGAACCACAGGAAATCAATCTACCTTTTACCATTCCCAATTTTCAGGTGCAGCCCTATAATGGGATTACCTACCTTAAAGCCCCGGCATTGGTTGAAATTAATCAACCAACAGACGAAGCGAAAGTGCTTAAGAGGAGTCTTTGGGAGAAAGTTCAAAAAATATTTGAACTAAGCCGTTAATGGAATAGTTCTTGTCCACAAGAACGATTACACATGAAGACGATCATATTTGCGACCAACAATGAAAATAAAGTCTATGAAGTTGAAAGTCTTGTAGGTGATATTTATAATGTACTGTCACTAAAGGAGGCTGGGATCAACATCGATATTCCTGAACCACATAGAACATTAGAAGAAAACGCACGGGAAAAGTCAAAAACTATTTTCAACCTTACTGGGAAAAATTGTTTTAGCGAAGACACAGGATTGGAAATTCAAGCTTTACATGGTGAACCCGGTGTGAGAAGTGCGCGCTATGCCGGTGAAGGGAAATCTTCTGCGGATAACGTAGCAAAAGTTTTAGAACTCCTAAAAGGCAGCACCAACCGGAAAGCATGCTTTCGAACCATCGTATCGTTAATAATGGGGGGTATAGAGCACCAGTTTGAAGGCGTTTGTGAAGGCTTGATTACTGAGGCACCGAAAGGAAGCGCCGGTTTTGGTTATGACCCTATATTTAAACCAGAAGGAGCAGCGTTTACTTTTGCTGAAATGACCCTTGAGGAAAAAAACAAGTATAGCCACCGCAAAAAGGCCATCGCACAATTATTGGCTTACCTTTCCCTACACGGGAATGATTAATCCCTTTTATAGAAAATTAAACAAAAACTGCAACCTTCTGAAAATACATGGCGTCTGATAAACTGAATGCTCAGGTTTCAGCGTTTCAAACATATTAATTAACCTTCTGAAGAAAGATATTTACGGGGTGTGAACCTTTCTTCAATAAAGGACTTCCAAGATGAAAAATAAAAACACAGGTTCTAAAGGTTTCGCGGCGATTACCGCACCGCAACCACGCACTAAACGTGCAAAAAACGAATTGAACGCAAATCAAATTTCTCAGGCTTCCATTACTAATCCCCCCATGACTGAACAAATTGTTGTACCCCCATCCCACATTTGGAATAAAATAGAAAATATTTTAAACCAACAAGACCAGGCAAAAGCACTGGCGAACACGGCTACCGTGCTCACCCTTGCCAACGATCTAAAAGCAGGTAAGAAAAAGCACCCTATGTACTTTACTACATTCGGAATTACCATTTTGCTTTGTATTGTTTTCATCGCCTTGTAAGCTGATTGTTTTGGACACGGTAAATTTTACCCGGGTTGGGTACTTTATGTAACAGTATGGATAGAATAAGGTTACAGTTACCCTCAACATTCCCATTCAGCACAACCTTACGCGTAAGAATAACCGACCTCAATTACGGCGGCCATGTTGGAAACGATTCATTTTTATCGCTGGTACATGAAGCGCGTCAACAGTTTTTATTGCATTACGAATTATCCGAGTTAAACTTTGCTGGCGTGGGCCTGATTATGGCGGATGTGGGAATTGAATATAAAGCTGAGCTCAACTACGGCGATGACGTTAAAATATCGGTATGCGCCACCGGATTTGATAGAATCGGCTTCGACCTTTTCTATTTACTGGAGATTATCAAGGATGAAAGACTGATGATGGCTGGTAAAGTGAAAACCGGGATGATCTGTTACGATTACTCTTTAAAAAAGGCAGTACCCATTCCAGAAATTGCTGTAAGAAAACTGCAACAATAATTAGTAAAAGGACAGTTGAAGCAAGTTTTTACAAGCTGCTGTCATTCCATATCTTCCAACTTTCTTCCGCCTGTATGGCCAGCATATCACTACCATTTTGCGTAATCGAGCCTTTCTTTTTTCCGTGTTTCAAAAAAACAGTTTCTGAGGGATTGTACAACAGATCGAACAAGTAATGTTGGCTGGTCAAAAACTTATAAGGTATAGGAGGGCAGTCCGCCACATCCGGATACTGACCTAGTGGAGTAGTATTGATAATCAATTTAAAAATGCTGAGCCAACTTTCATTCAAATCAGCATAGTTGAGGCAATTGGGTTTTGATCCCTTGTCCCGGCTAACAAATACATAGCTAATATTTAAGTGCTTCAACACGTATTCCACAGCATGTGCCGCACCACCGGTACCTAGTATGAGCGCCTTAGTATGGTGCGGCTGAAGCAAAGGAATGAGTGTGTCTCTAAAGCCAATTATATCAGTATTGTAGCCATACAACTTGCCTTTTACAATCTTCACGCAATTGCAGGCAACGGTCTGCTTCACTGCATCATTGCCTTCTTCTAAAAACCGGATGATCTTCTTTTTGTACGGTATAGTTACGTTTAACCCACACAGATCTTGATTGTCAACCAATAATTGCGGCAAATCTTCGATGCGGGCCAAAGGGAAAGCCTGGTAAACAGCATTACTTATCCCCTCCCTGGCAAATTTATCAGTGAAGTACGCAGGTGAAAAACTGTGCGATAAGGGGTATCCTATTAAGCCATACTTACGGATCATGCATTCTCCTTGCTAAGGTATAAATGAAAAGTATCTCCTCTCAATCCAATACGCATTGCTTCCAGCGGAATTACTTCGGAAGGGGCAATATTGCCGAGATTTACGTTGCATCCAATCAATTCAAGAAAGTACAATTGCTGTGCTTTCTGTGGCGCCTCCCAAATAATTTTTTCTTCCGGTATTTGGGTTAAAATTTCCTGCACCAATCCTTCGCGCACCTCGCCTGAACCACGATAGATACCGACGTTTCCCGCTTCTCTTGCCTCAGCAATTACGTACGATGAACCAGCTTCCAATTCTGCACGCATTAACTCAATCCATTTGTACGGAGGCATAATGTGCGCTGCATCTTTACTACCTACTTCACTTAACACCGTCCCATATTTTGTAAACTTTTCTATGTAGCCGCATTTTTCTGAATGCGGAATGGTAATAGAACCATCGCTCACCTCCATGTAGCTAATACCAAAATCCTGTATCATCTTCAGGTAATCAGGAATTTGGTTACGGATCAGGAAAGCCTCAAACAACGTTCCGCCGAAATACACGGGTAGGCCTGCTGCCTGGTACACCTCAATTTTTTCTCGAACATTTGGAGTAACAAAAGCCGTCCCAAACCCTAGCTTCACAATGTCGATATGCGGAGCTCCCACACTAATTAGATTATGCGCTTCATTTAGACTTAATCCTTTATCCATCACCATTGTTAATCCGCGATCTCTTGGCTTGGCTGCTCTTTCAGGTATTTGAGTTAAATTAAAATTCATTAACGAGTAGATTTATTATAAGGCAGCAAAAATAAGGATTGAGCATGAAACTACTTTTTCGCAATCGGAGAATGGTTTAATGGCCATTTGTATTTCTGTGTGTTGGATTGATCTTTGTTTTAGCTTGCTAAAATTCATTTCTACCCAGGAGAATAGTCAGCAGGAAATAAATACCAGGGTTATAGTGTAAAACTCGTCCCATAACAAATGAACCGTACGGCCTTATGAAATTTTACTTACCGCTCTTTTGCTCGCTCATTACCCTTATGTCATTTGCACAAGTGGATAGTAGCCATTCAACTTCTATTCAAACCGACACGATACCTAAATATGTTCGCCTGGCCTATCTACCAACATTTAGCATACGCCTGCCAGATAGTAGTTGGTTTAGCCGTAGCCAGGTGAGTAATAAAAAGCCGACGTTACTTCTTTACTTCAGCCCGGATTGTGGACACTGCA
Organism: Segetibacter sp.; assembly: GCA_031425015.1. Classification (GTDB taxonomy): domain Bacteria; phylum Bacteroidota; class Bacteroidia; order Chitinophagales; family Chitinophagaceae; genus Segetibacter. The sequence continues at coordinate 275,684 of JANPIM010000025.1, forward strand.
TGTTAGAAACAGAGGAGATGATCAGCAAAATGAACTGTCTGAAAAACATTCAAATTGTCATGGTAACCAGCCGCGAATTTGAAGACATGATCAACTTTTTTAACCATTACAAATTAGATCGTTTCAAAAACATCAAAATTGGAAGAGATGGTCAACGGACAATTTCTTCCTTTTACAACATAAAGTTTACGCCATTCTCAGCGCTCTACAGCAAGCAGGGCAAGCTGCTGAAGGCATATGAAAAAGGTATTGACTGGCCCGAGCTACTTACGCTCCTTAACAAGTGAGGCCATTCCACTTCACCACCACTTCATAGCTTCGGCTGCACACTGGTACTGGTTGATGATAGTAGCCCCGCAGCTATTTTGAATTCATTTTACACTCGCCGCTTCTCCCCTACATTTGCAAGAATTTTCTTCCATAAAATAAACCTTTCAATACAATGAAAATTACAGTAGTAGGTGCCGGTGCCGTTGGCGCAACCTGTGCCGACAACATTGCCCGCAAAGAACTAGCGCAGGAATTGGTGATTCTGGATATCAAAGAAGGATTAGCCGAAGGTAAAGCCCTCGATCTTACGCAAACTGCAGCCCTGTTGGGTTTCGACACGCGCATTACAGGAAGCACCAACGATTATGCGAAGACAGCAGGTAGCGATGTAGTAGTGATCACTTCAGGTATTCCGCGCAAGCCAGGCATGACCCGTGAAGAACTAATTGGTACCAACGCCTCTATTGTAAAAGGTGTAACAGAAAATATTCTTAAGCATTCCCCTGACGCCATCATCATCGTTATCAGTAATCCAATGGATACCATGACAATGCTTGCTTTGCAAAGCAGCGGTATACCAAAGAACCGGATTATAGGTATGGGTGGCATACTGGACAGCGCTCGTTTTAAGTGTTACCTCAGCCAGGCGCTTCAGTGCAGTCCCAACGATTTAAATGCAGTGGTAATTGGTGGACACGGTGATACTACCATGATTCCATTGATCCGCTATGCTACATGGAACAGTGCCCCGGTTAGCCAGTTTCTATCAGCAGAACAACAACAAAAAGTGGTAAGCGATACCATGGTGGGCGGCGCTACATTAACCAAACTAATTGGTACCAGCGCATGGTATGCACCAGGTGCTGCAGGGGCTGCGTTAGTAGAAAGCATTGTACGCGACGAAAAGAAATTGTTTGCCTGCTGCGTAAGCCTCGAAGGCGAATACGGTCAAAATGAAATTTGTTTGGGGGTACCGGTAATCATCGGCCGCAATGGTTGGGAAAGAATTGTTGATTACAAATTGAACGAAAGCGAGCAAGCTGAATTTAATAAAAGTGCAGATGCTGTAAGAAGCATGAACGATGTGCTGAAGACACTGTAGTTTGTGAGTAGTGAGTTGTGCGTAGTGAATGCTTAAGGGAGCAACTGCAAACCCACATCAAATAATAAAAAAAGCTTCAGCCATTATTTTGGTTGAGGCTTTTTTGTTGACCAGCATTTGAACAAGCATGTTACATCGTTGCTACGCTCAGTTCAACACTAGAATCTACTATCATTTTTTATCTGTGTCTTGCTCTGAATCCGTTGATTGTCCAATGCTGTATCCACTCATTCACACTACAAATATTTTCTACACATTCACCAAACGGTTCAGTTCTTGTAAATTCTTCACTGCATCACCCATAGTGTTGTTGAAGTAACAATAAACATCCTTTCCTGCTCGCAGCCATGCGGCTACCTGGGTGGCGTATTGTTGTAAAAAATCCATCTCGTAGCTACCCCTGTACCTTCCACCCGGCCCATGAAAACGCAGGTAGCAAAAGTCTGCTGCCAGGCGTATACTTGGAGAGGCAGAAGTTGGAAGGTCATGTATCACCATCGTTGTATGGTAATAGTCCAGCACATCATACACCTCTTTCGTATACCACGAAGCATCTCTAAACTCCACCGCTACCCGCCATTCATTCTCCGGGTCAATACTTTTTATTTCGTCCAACAAGTGTTGCACTTCATTCAATCTTTCAAACTTCAAACCCGGTGGAAACTGAACCAGCAAACAGCCGCGTTTACTTCCCACTACGCTGATCGTTTCCATAAATTTTTTTAACTCCACTGAATCAAAATTCAGCCCTTTTATATGGGTTACATTCTTCAGCAACTTAAATGTAAACTGGAATGATTCCGGCACACTGAGTGCCCACTTATAAATCGTAGTAGCCTGCGGCATCTTATAAAATGAACTATTGATTTCGATGCTGGTAAACAGTGAAGCATAATAGGTAAGCCTGCTGGCATCTTTGTATTCCGGTGGGTAAAGTGCCTTAGCAACAGGCATGACTAACCCACTCGTTCCAGAGTAGAAATTGTTTTTGGCTGTCATCAAAAAGATGATGCTATAACCATGCTAGCATGGTTATCACATGGTCAACGTTTCAGCTAGTGAAAAAAAATTTTCAATCAATTATCGAATCAGGACAACTGTTCCTTTAAGCGTTTTTTGTTGATCGTTATCAAAGCGAACAGTTACGAAGTACACATAAGTGCCGGGAGGAGCAGGTTGCCCACTATAATTTCCCTTCCACCCATAGATAGGGTTATTGGGCGGCACGTTTTGACTATTGAACACTGGTTCGCCCCATCGGTTGAAAATAGAAAACTGCTCTACCATTACGCCATCTGAACCGGTCATTACATACAACACATCGTTCAGGTGGTCGCCGTTTGGTGTAAATGCATCAGGAATAAATATCTGTCCTGCCGTGTGGGTGCGAATGATTGCCATTGCGGTGTCGGTACAGCTGAATTCATTTCTGCTGAACAACTGGTACTGGAAAGTATAAGGCGGTGTTACAGTTGGTGTAGCACAATTTGTACAAGAAATAAACTGAGGCGGCGTCCACGAATACGAAGTGATTGTACCACCAACAGCAGAAGGTATCAACCGAATATTCGTCAATCGTTGGATAGCAGTATCCGATGGAAAAATACTGATGGCAAACGGCGTATATGAAGCCGTATCTGTATTGTTCGTGTAGTCGGTTTCGTCGTATGCTTTGCTCGGTATTACAGATCGATTATCTCCTTTGTCGTTCACAACAACAACAATTCTACCCGTAAGCGGCGAAGTTATACGCGTGGTATAAGTAGTACAACCTCCATACACTTTTGCCGGCGTTAGAAATACCGGTGAAAGTAATTTGCTGCCGCCGTTCGTTGGATCACCATCGTAAAATGAAACAGGAATGTTTGCAAATACCGAATCGTAAAGGTTGTTCATACACACCCTAAATGTTACCTGCGCTGTATTGTTCGTGAAGCATTTTGTGTCAATCATTTTTACCTGCATATCCGGGGGAAACACTTTTAAATTGGCGGCGCCCTTTATTATACATCCATACCTGTTTTCTGTTTGCACAGGCACCAACACATTGTTGTAAACGGTGGCAACTGTAGCGGGGCAATTGGTACAACTTAGGGTATATCCACTGCCGTTACTCCATAGTGTAGAGGCAGCATTGTAGACTGGCGTCAACATGACCAGCGGGACAATGTTCGTTCTGAACACCGTACTATCAGCAGGCGCTACAATCACTTTCTCCGGTGCATAAAGCGTGTCCACAATGTTGTTGTCGTAGGCTTTTTCCAGCAGCCTGGTTGTGGGTAAAACAATAGGAACTGACCTACCGCTATCATTTACAACCGCAAATAAACGGCCCGCAGGAAAACCTTTTACACGCGTAAAGAAGGTGGCCTGTTTTGCACGAATGGTGTCAGCAAGTGCAAACACGGGACCCAGTAAAACAGCTGCACCGGTTCGTGGGTCTCCATTGTAAAAAGTAACGCTCAGCGTTTTAGGCAACACGGCACGTTTAAAAGAATTGAAGAGCGAGAAGTTAATGTACAAACTATCCCCACGGGCGCACTGCACATCATTTAGCTTAATGGAAAAATCGTTATACGGTGGAACATTTACAACCACGAACGAACTATCGATGCACCCCAATCTACTGGTAGCAATTACTTTTTTAATGATGCTTGAATCTGCAATGAATTCAGGTGACTGACAAGTGGTGCAGCTAATATCACGAGGCGTAGACCATTGGTAAGTGCCTACCGCGCCAGCCGTTGAGTTGGCCGTAAGTTGAATGGTATCGCCCCACTCCAAAATGGAAGAAGCAGGAGTGGCCGCAATTGAAAAACGTACATAATTGTATTGCCCAATATTGTTGCTGTACAGCTTTTCCAAAAACGGTGTATTGGGAAATGTTACAGGCACAACTTTGCCGCTGTCGTTTACTGCGGCATACAATGTACCCGTGGGCATACCTTTAATGACCGTGGTAAAAGTGGCTTGTTTTGCCTTGATGGTATCGGGCACTGTAAACATTTTAGGCAACAAAGTGGCGGTTGCTGTTTGTGGGTCACCACTATAAAAACTAACCGTTAATCCCTTTGGAATTACTGCCCGCTTAAATGCATTTAGAATGGTGAACTTGACGAATAAACTATCCTGTCTTGCACATTCAACCTCATCTATTGTTACAGAGAAATCATTGTACGGTGGCACTTGAATGGTAATCCTTGCCGTATCTGTACAACCCAGCGAACTTGTGGCGATTACTGTTTTAATAATTCCGGTGTCGGCAATTAGCCGCGGGGACTGGCAAGTGGTACATGACAGTTGAGCAGCTGTACTCCAAACATAGGAGGCAACCGAACCGGGTCTAGCCTGGGCATTCAGTTGTATCGTATCGCCCCACTCTAAAACCGATAGCGCAGGTGTAGCCGTTACCTTAAATGCAAATCCACTAAACACACTAAAGTTGTTGTTATAGTCTTTCTCAATTAAAGGGGTATTGGGCAATAGAACGGGAACCGCATTGCCACTGTCTGCCACTACACCCCAAACCTGGTTTAATCCCCTTCTACCTACATCAAATATTCGTGTAATTAAGTAACCACAACAATTACCAAGTATCGTATCGGGCAATGATGTTGAACCAATTTTAATAGCTCCGGCAACACGCGGATTAGCATCGTAAAAACTAACAGGCAATCCTTTTGGTATTGGTGTAAAGCCGTTATTACAAATGTAAAAAGTAAGCCGCACTTTGGTTTCCTGGTAACACTCCACAGAATAGATATACAGTGCAGCATCGGGTGTTGGGTCTATTACTGTTATTGGAAATACATTGGACGTATCCGTGCAGACTCCGTTGGTAGCAATCAACTGCACATAGTAAGTAGCTGGTGATTGAAAGACATACGTGAAATTGGTAGCAGTACTTACTACTTGCTGGAGCATTCCCTGGTTGCTACTCATTAGCCAGGTAAACGATGTACCGTTTTCTGAATTATTGGTAAACCGTACACTATCCAGGTAAAATCCTGCCTTGGATGCAAGCTCCTGCTTGTCGGTATAAAACCTTGCGGTCACGCCACAGTTTACCACCACATAATCCGTTTGAATACCGACACACGCCAGGGTATTGAAGGCCTCCAGTGTCACTTTGTATTTTCCGATGGCAGGAAAGGTATAGGTAAAATTAGGAGTCGTGTCTATCACTACACCATTTACCAGCCACGCATAACGGGTAGCACCGGTGGATGTATTTGTAAATGTGATGGTGGCTCCCGGCAATGGAAAAAAGTTATTGCGCGTAAAAGATGCTACAATGTTTTCAGTGCAGGGCGGCGAACATTTATTTACCAACAAACCAGGGCGCTGGGTGGAGATAGCAGCGCGCATGCGTTCAGTTTGTCCCTCGGTAAAATTGTTATGGCAAGCATTGTTGCCATAGTCCATAAAGTTTGCGATCAGGTCTTTTTGGTCTGTTGTAAATCCCGATAATGTATCGGTTCCACACGAATTATCGGGCAGTGTGCAGGAAGGTGAATTTGACAATGATACATCAGGCGGGGTATCGCACACTCTATCTCCGTCAATAGTACAGTCAAAATTTCTGCAGTTTAATCCTTCGAAAGTGTGGTACAGACCAAGGTAGTGACCCATTTCATGCACCAGTAAATTTCCAAAGCCTGTAACCACAATTCCATCTGTTGGTCCACCGCCGGGAGGCAGCGTTGCATATCCGCCAACCTTCACGCGAACCCATCTTCCACACTGAAATTTTGGAACAGTTTCCATCTGCATGGATTCAATTGCCCAGATATTGATAAAGCGTGACGGATCCCAAAGCATCAGATTCTTGAGTTTTGCATCCTCAATAACCGGGTTAAGATTAGAGCCAAAAAAGTGAGTAGTTCGGGTAATGCCTGAAGTAATGCCCCCATCCGGATCTGTCTTGGCCAGGCAAAACCGAATACGTGTATCTACGCCTGTACTACTGCTGTAGACGCCAGCTTTGCTAAACGCATCGTTTAATTCCTGGAGGGCAATGTTAATTGCTGCGTCCGTTACAGAAGAGGGATTGTTGCGTACAATATGAAAGACAACGGGCAAAGTAACAATGCTGGTATCGTACTGCCGGCGGTAGTTGCCAATTGCACGGTTCATGGCTTCTTCTGCTGCTTTAAACAACGGCTTGTTTCGTTGCTCCTTCATCAAAAAATCGAAAACGCATCCACTAATATTTTCCTGCGTAGCAGGTACCAACGGAAAGGGAGTTTTTACCGATTGTGCACTGCCAGTGTTATAGCAACAAATAAATAATAACAGTATAGCCAGGAGTCTATTCATGGTAAAAATGCCTTCAGCTAGTTTTAGAGCCTCAAGATATTAAAAATGCAGCCTCCTTAACTTGGGTGTTTTCACCTGTCTTATTGTATTTCAAATTTCCCGGGTGCATTTCTAACATACCAGTAATAACGCTATCGCATCAAGTTTCTTTTATATTTAGCAAAAGAAAAGACAACTGTTTTGGTGTCTTACCAAATAATTTCAACATTAAACTCAGGACTACAGGGAATATGAAACCTATGGACCATTCTTTGCACCAGAGAATTTTGTTGTAGGATTAAAAAAGTGACATTGAAGTAAAGAGCTTTTTTCAGGCACGAAGATGATCAACGTTGATGCGACGTGCATACAGAAGAGCAGTCTTAGTTGAACGGCATCCTTTGTACCTTTACGTGTGCTGAAATGAGGAGATTGCTGGGCATTATCGAAAGTTGAAAACACTACATAAGATTTACTAGAAATGGAATATATAGATTACTACAAAGTACTGGGAGTAGAAAAAAATGCAACTGTTGACGACATTAAAAAAGCGTATAGGAAACTTGCCAGAAAATACCATCCAGACCTGAACCCAAACGATAACGAGGCACATAAAACTTTTCAGCAGATCAATGAAGCAAACGAAGTTTTAAGCGACCCGGATAAGCGAAAAAAATATGACCAGTATGGTAAAGACTGGAAGCATGCTGACGAGTTTGAAAAGCAGCGCCAGTCGCAGCAACAATACCAGCAATATGGCGGTGGCGGTGGTGATTTTGGTAGTTTCAGCGAGGACCAGTTCTCCGACTTTTTTTCTTCAATGTTTGGGGGCGGTGGCCAACGTTCTTCCGGCCGTTCGGCCAATGTAAAGTTTAAAGGGCAGGACTATAGCGCACAGTTGCATTTAACCCTGGAGCAAGCTTATGAAACACATAAGCAGACACTTAAAGTAAATCAAAACAACATCCGCATTACCCTTCCTGCCGGTGTAGAAAACGGGCAGGTCATCAGGCTAAAGGGGCATGGTGGTGCAGGTGTAAATGGCGGGCCAAATGGTGACTTACTCATCACTTTTGTTATAGCAGATCACCCTAAATATAAAAGATTGGAAAACGACCTACATACTACACATTCGATTGATCTGTACACAGCAGTATTAGGCGGAGAAACAACGGTGGACACGCTAAGCGGTAAAGTGAAATTAAAGGTACACGCTGGTACACAAAACGGTAGTAAGATGCGTTTAAAAGGTAAAGGGTATCCCATCTATAAGCAGGAGGGCCATCATGGAGACATGTATGTTACATTCAGTGTTAAAATTCCTACTCATCTTACGGAAGAACAAAAAGAATTGTTCATAAAATTATCGAACCTGTAAACCGAAAGGCTATGGACACGCAAGAACTGGTATTAGCAATCGACTGTTGTAAAACTTACAACCTGGAATATACTTTTCTTCAATCGTTGAGTGAGCATGACCTGATACAGGTACAGGTGATCGAAGAAGAAGCATATATTTCCTATCAACAACTGGGCAGCCTTGAACAATACATACGACTGCACCAGCAATTAGGTATAAACCTGGAAGGGATAGCAGCCATTAGCCACTTACTACAGCGGGTTGAAGCGATGCAGCAACAAATGAATCAACTGAGCAATAAACTGCGCGAATATGAACGAGAGCTTGCGTTTGAATAGATCCTTTGGTTTATGGAGGCCTTGGCCAATATGGGTTTCACCTGGTTTTAATAGTGATTTTTGTGCAACTTTATTCGCCGTAATGCTCAATGTTTAAATAAACAACACTTTCCTTTATCTGCAGCTATTCAATGCCCCTACGTATCAACTTTTATTTATTTTCCATGGGTAGATGAATTAACTTTAGAAGACAATCTTCAAAAGTGCATCTGCCTACAAAGAGCTCCTATCTCACCAAAACTTTGCAACGATTTTCGATCGTTCGTTGCACCCTGGTAAGCTTAGCTGTTTTTCTACTATCCATTTCTTCTTCCGCACAAACCTGCCCCGCTAATATTGATTTTGAACAAGGCAGCTTTAATGGCTGGACCTGCTACGTAGGCAACACCGCATCCGTAAGTGGAGAGAATGTTATCTCGTTGGTGAATAATAACGGCCCTTCTGCTGACCGGCATAAGTTGTATGCGGCCAACACGGGCGAGCTCGACCCTTTTGGAAATTTTCCGGTCACTTGTCCCAATGGTAGTGGCTATTCTGTAAAGCTGGGTAATAATATGGGCGGTGGCGAAGCAGAAGGAATATCCTATGAATTTACCATTCCCGCAAACCAGAATTATTATAGTCTTATTTACTATTACGCAGTGGTATTTGAAGCACCCAACCACAGGGTAAGTGAGCAACCAAGGATGGAAATAGAAGTAATGAACCTAACGGACAATGTTCCGATTGAATGTGCATCATTCACGTTTATCGCTTCAGGGAGTTCGCTTCCGGGATTTCAATATTCCAATAATGCTGTAGACACTACCTCGGTATTGTATAAAACCTGGTCGCCGGTATCGGTTGATTTGTCGGGGAATGCGGGTAAAAGAATTCGGCTGTTTTTTAAAACGGCAGACTGCACATTTAGAAAACATTTTGGCTACGCCTATATTGATGTGAACACTGAATGTAGCGGCAGCTTTACCGGTGCTACTTACTGCCCCGATGATACCGCCATCAATGTTGTAGGTCCATACGGTTTTCAACATTATACCTGGTACGACAGTTCGATGACAAACATATTGGGCAATCAACAAATCCTTAATCTCTCTCCTCCTCCACCCGCTGGTACTACCGTTGCCGTGAAAGTAGAACCTTACGCAGGATATGGTTGTAGCCAGGTATTTTATGCACTGCTTAAGGATACCCTGTCGGTTCAGGCAAATGCCGGCTTTGATGCGTTGATCTGTAATAAAACGGGCGCACAGATTGGTACAAGACCAACACCTGGCCTGGTATATAGCTGGTCGCCGTCTGCAGGCCTTTCGTCTGCCGCTTCATCTAATCCTACGGCCAATCCAGATTCCAATACTACTTACATTGTAAAAACGACCAGCAGTGGTGGTGGTTGTCTTGCCCGCGATACCGTTGCGGTGCGAACATCTATCATCAACAATGCTATGCAGGTAATTGGTAGAACGGATTGGTGTATTACGCAAAACGATAGTGCTATTTTACAAGTGCAGCCAACAGAGAAAATTCAATGGGTAAAAAATAATCTGCCTATCAACGGTGCCATCAACCCAAAATACCGGGTGACAAGCACAGGAAACTATCATGCAGTTTTAACGAACAGGGATGGCTGTAGTCTCAGCACCGCGGACCAACCAATCAATATAGAAATACCTACACGGCCAATGGCTTACCCGGTACAGTATGCAGTGGTAAATTACCCGCTTACTTTAAAGGCAAGAACCTTTGGGCAAACCGTACAGTGGAACCCTCCTCTGAATTTGAATAATCCAAACACGGTATCACCCATTTTCAATGGTGTACGCGATCAGTTGTATACCATCACCATTACCACACGCGGCGGCTGCATTACGGTTGACACGCAATTGGTAAAAGCCATAAAGCAGGTTGAGGTGTTTGTGCCCACAGCATTTACCCCCAACAGTGATGGAAAAAATGATTTATTGCGGCCAATATTATTAGGAATAAAAGAAACACGCTACTTCCGCATTTACAATAGGTGGGGACAGGTTGTGTTTGAATCTAAAGATCCTGCACAGGGATGGAATGGCCGCCTGAATGGCCAACCTGCTTCCATGCAAACGCTTGTTTGGATGTATGAAGGATTAGGGCTGGATAATAGAATTTATAACCAGAAAGGAACCACTATTTTAATGCGGTAGTAACAAAGCTTCAGGTAAATTCAAATCGCCGCGGCCACCTAGTTCACTTCAATACAAATGTTTTTAGTCACATTCGGGTGCAGTGTCAGCACTTCCTCGTTCACACGTTTCATTCACTGCTCTCCGGTTTCTACGATTTAAAAAGATCGTTGAGTAGTCCCGCAAGGCGAATACCTCCTTTCAGCAATTGATCGTTCATGGTTTGCACGTGGAGAAAATTGTAATCGTATCCCAGCTTCTGATTGGGTTGTTTTATTTCGCTTAATAACCGGCTGCTTAGCGTGAAGGATTCAAACAGCCATTCGCTGACGGGCTGAGCCTGCAACCTGCTTCTCTGTTCTTTTGTGGTGAAGTTGATAGTATTTGTCAATTCTGTATAGCTGAGCTGTTGATATTCGATGAGGTGTTCATCCCATACGCGATGTAGATTACTTGCTTCATTAAACCACATTACCCGCACACTGTTTCCCCCGCGTGTTCCTTCTGCACACGCGTGAAATGGCTGATGCATATCGCCCACAATGTGAACGATCAGGCGCAGGTACATTACCTTTTGTGCCTGCGGTAAATCTTTCTTTTTCATTTCAGCTGTCAGGAAATTCAACTTTGTATACGCATCGATGATCGTATCGTGTGCAAGGAAGTCTTGCATTTGCTGATAGTTGATGCCGGAATCGAACGTTACAAAATGCCATCCGTACAAATACTTGTATGCGGTGTCCGACTTTATAAAATCTGCCCACGTGCTAGACATTGCCAGCGATTCGTTTCCAAGAATTTCTTTTATTTTCTTTTTGGTGGATGATGTAAGGTATTGCTCAGCTATCTGTCCCACTACCCTATGCCCCAACTGACCCCAGGCCATTGATTGTAACGGCAGGTAACACAATAGTCCAAATAAGATCACTTTAACGATAGAAACCCTCATAAGATTGATGTTGAAATAAGCCACGAAACTATGATAATAACGGTAACATTATGAAAGCAGTCTTATGGCACCACCTATTGATTTTATACGGAGAATAAGCAAGTTGGAAACTAATCTGTGTCGCTGAATACCCATTATTTACATGCATACCTTAGCACTAGTTTTGCAACATTCATCTTTTTTACAATACATACAGCATATGGATTTATTCGATGTTATCATTATTGGAGGCGGACCTGCGGGTATGACCGCAGGGGTAGTTTTGGGCAGGTGTAGAAGAAAAGTATTGCTTTTTGATTCCGGTACCTACCGAAATCAATACTCGCATGGTATGCACAATTTCTTAACGAGAGACGATATGATCCCCACTGATTTTATAAGCCTATCTCAAAAAGAACTGGTGAAGTATGGAGTAGAAAGACTTTCAAAAATGATTGTATCGGCAAAGAAAAATGAAGACGGAATTTTTGTGGTGCGGGACGATGAAGGAATAATGTATCACAGCAAGAAGCTGCTTGTTGCTACAGGTCTTATAGACAATTTGCCGGAGGTGGAAGGGTTTAAAGAACTATATGGCAAATCAATTCATCACTGCCCCTATTGCGACGGATGGGAAGTAAGCGATAAGCGCATTGGTGTGTATGCCAAAAACAAGGCAGGCTGGGAACTTGCGCTTGCATTAAAATGCTGGTCAAACACGGTAGTGCTGTATACCGACGGAAAAATAAACGTAACACCACCGCAGCAAGAACAACTAATTGCAAATGGCATAACCGTAGTTACATTACCCATAGCACGGGTTACAGGAAATGGCAAGCTGGAAACAATTGTGTTTAAAAACGGTACTGAAGTGCCCTGCGACGTTATATTCTTCGTGAATGGTTTTAAGCAGCAATGCAATCTTGCCGAAGCATTTGGTTGCGAAATGACTGCAAAGGGAGTTCTAAAGGCTAATAAAATGCAGCAAACCAATATCCCTGGTTTGTATGTAGCGGGTGATGCCACACGCGATATGCACTTCGTGGTAGTAGCAAGTGCAGAAGGTGCCAAAGCTGGTGTGAGCATCAATAAAGAACTTCAGCAGGAAGTCACTGACTTCAACATCATTAATAGGCAGGTTACCTAAGAATATTTTTTAACTACTTCTGTCTTTAAAACGTTTGTATTGTTACATCCATGGTACATACTTTGGTTGAATGAAGCATATGAAGCATTACCCTGCACTAATCCGGTCCGTACTTGCATTAGCAATCCTGCTGGTCGTTGTTCCAATGTTCGCACAGCGATCGTCAGCGGCTAAAACAAAACAAATTTCCAATTTATTACAGCAAAAGGAATTCATTTTCAGAGCGCAGACAGCCCTACCAATGGTAGGTGGACTGGTACAATTAAGTCCCGAATATGAACTGGTGATTTCTACAGATACCCTCAACTGCCAGCTACCGTATTTTGGCAGGTCATTCACAGTACCGACAGACGTCACTAAACTCGGAGTAGATTTCATCTCTACTGACTTTGGCTATGAAGCTTCCGCGGGAAAAAGGGGTAGTCAACAGATTATTATTACGCCACACGATCAGAGAGAAATAAAGTACATGAGCCTAGACGTATCAAGCAACGGTTATGCTTCGCTGAATGTAATATTCACCAACCGACAAGGTATACGTTACAACGGCTACGTCACTAGCCGCAATAATTAGGTAGAAATCATATTCAGCTGAACTAAAAGCTTTCGACTACTGCTGCAAGCTTTTTGTAAGTTTACCGGTATGGAATACTTTGTAGAAGAGGGAAACATCGTGCGCACCATTTGGGGGAAGAGCGATACAATTCTTTTCATCTTTGCAGGCGCTTCGGCGGAGTTCGCGTTGAACAAAGCAGTCGATTGGTTATACTTTACCGGCCGCCTTCCTGCAGATCCAATCGGGCGGTTATTTTCAACGGTAAGCTATGCACGTAAAATTGTTTTCGCGGAGAAACAAGCAGCGTTCAAAGCGATCGATACCATTACATCCATACACCAGGGGGTAGAAAAGGCACGGGGTGCGAATATTCCTGCATGGGCCTACCGCGATGTTTTGTTCATGCTTATTCACTACTCTATTGCTGCCTACGAACTGCTCGAACGTAAACTTACAGAGCAGGAAAAAGAAGAAGTATACCAGGTGTTTCTGAACATGGGCACCCGAATGCATATTGATGAATTGCCTGTGTCGTATAAAACATGGTTACCCATTCGGGAAGCGCATATGCAGCAAGACCTCACCTTAAGCAAACATTCTGTTGATCTATTCAAGCAATACAAAAAGCATCTCGGCTCATTTCGATACAACGTTTTACTGCAAGGGCAAAAATTAGTAGTGCCCGGGCAGGTAAGCAAACTGCTCAATTTCTCTACTATTAAGTGGCTGGCTCCAATAGTACCTGCATATAAATTTAGTCGCCTGCTGTACCTTGATCCGTTGGTAAAATCTGTTTTGTTGCCGGGTAAATACAGTAAAGAATTTAAGGCACTCGATCAACAAGTTTGACCGTTGTCTATTTAATTACTGTTATATTTTACCTCCTCTAGTTCAAACTTTAGCCATGTAAAATCCCCATCCTTTAGCTTCCAGGTAACTTCACCCTTGTAGGGTATTCGTATGCCCTGAACCTCTTTAAATGTATTTGGCAAACATCGCGGTGCCCATTTTTCCAGTGTGGCTTTTTCTTTGCCTCGGTCATAGTATCGGTCAGCTTGCACGTAGGTAAGTTGGCCATCCGCAGAAAAATAGAATACCGCAGAAGCAGTAACATTTCCATAGTTCATCGTTGCTTTTGCAGATGAATCATCAATTGCCTCCCACTTTATATAGCTACTTAATGCAGCGGTAGGAAACCATTGTATTTCGCCAAGGAAACGAAGTAAAGATCCCTGGTCAATTTCTTTTCCTTTTGAGTCTGCAATGGGAATTAGCGCATCTGCTTTGATCAGCATATTCCCAACACCCTCTTCATACTTGTCACGTGCAACTAAAAACAACCATGGCGAGGGGGCAATTCTAGATTTCCAAATGAATGCCGGCTTGTCAATGGTGTTGTATTGCTCTGCGTCAAATGGCATCCATTCGCCACCGGGTTTAGTGCGCATCGTTCCCTTCTGCCTGATATACACATTTGTGATGAGCTGTTTGCCAATTACATTAGATTGGTGAAGCCACTTTTGTACAGGCGCAGGTAACTGCAGGAGCATCTCGTTTGTCAATATTGTACTTACATTATCAGTGCCGCTCAAAATACGATCACTTTCCTGCCGGTATTGATTATTGAATTGCCAATTAGCACAAGCTACAATTAGGGGAATTAAAATAAGAACGTTACCAATGGTTCCCCATTTAGCATCTTTCCATGATAAAATAATAAGCGTCTGCGATAATAGAACAGCGATGATTCCAACCATCCACCATTCTTTCTTCATTACAATTAAGAAAACCACAGTAATAAAAACGAAAGCTGTTATGATCCATAAAACTCCTTCAGTTTTTGTAATGCGTGTAAGCTGGCTCAGACTTCCGGCAGAAAAGGCTTTCGTATATCCCATGAAATGAATTAAACCATGCACCAGAACTATAAATGCAAATAGGTAACGTACCATCACATTATTTTTTAAATGTTTTCAATTTGATTGAATCGAAAACTGAAAACAGGGACCAAAATAAATTCACACCATTTAATAGCACACCATTGTAACTTCTTTTTAAACACCGGTGCCAAAACCGGTAAAGTAATAAACAAAGTTTGTTTATAAATAAAACAATAAGCAATGATGGTGATTAGCAAATAAATTGATTGAAGGCAATTATTTTGAATCAAAAAATTGGTAATTACCTGGCAAAAACATTAGGATGAAAAGAGCAATGCGGTCCGCCGAATAAAAAGATAGGTAACGTTACTCCAACTATTAAACAAGTTAGGGTCACATTAGGAATTAGAAGAAGCTATCCTATTTAAAAAAAAATGAACTTCAAATACTAGGCATCTTGGCTTTTATCAGAGGAAATTCTGAACTGCTTCATTTCTTCAATAGTTGGCCGCAGGCGCATACGCGATTTATTGAAAATCATTATGCCGTTCTGCTGTCCTTCACGAAGCATCCTTTGTTCCTCTTCAGGTAGATTAAAAACCTCTTTGCATTCAGGCGTGCAGCAACCATCAAATTGCCTGGCGCAATCCGCGCATTGAATAAACAACAAATGACAAGCATCATTTTTACAATTGGTATGCGTGTCTGCAGGTTTACCACACTGGTGGCATTTCGCAATTACATCCTCGGTAATTCTTTCGCCAAGCCGATCATCAAAAACAAAGTTTTTGCCAATAAACCTGCTGTCAATTCCTGCAGCCTTTACCTGCTGAGCGTAGTTGATAATGCCGCCTTCCAAATGATACACATTTTTAAACCCATGGTGGAGCATGTAGGCGCTTGCCTTCTCGCAACGAATACCGCCTGTGCAATACATAATGATGTTCTTATCTTTTTCTTCCTTCAACATATCAACTGCCATAGGCAGTTGCTCCCGAAAGGTATCGGATGGAACTTCTAATGCGTTTGAAAAATGCCCCACTTCATATTCATAATGATTGCGCATGTCAACCACAATCGTTTCAGCATCCCGTAGCAGGTTATTCATTTCTACTGCATCCACATAGTTGCCCTTTCGCTCCATAGAAAAAGTTGGATCATCAATGCCATCAGCTACTATTTTGTCACGCACTTTTATCTTCAGCACCCAAAAAGATTTGCCATCATCGTCTACAGCAATGTTTAGACGAATACCGTCCAAAAAAGAAAATGAGTAAAGAAAATCTTTGAGAAAACCGAAATTAGAAGCCGGTACACTCACCTGTGCATTGATGCCTTCATTTGCTACGTAAATGCGACCAAATACTTTTAGTGGCTGCAATCCTTTATATAAGTCATCGCGAAACTCCTGCGGATTGGCAATTGGATGATACTGGTAAAAACTGATGGTGGTACGAGGTTCAGTTTCCTCGTATAGTAATGCCTTCAATTCCTTTTGAGAAACACGGTTGTGTAGTAAACCCATAATTTAAATTTTTAAGACACCTTCTTACGGCTTAGTAAAAAAGTGCTCCATGATACAATGGACCCATTTGCAGGATGGGCAAAATTGCTGACGCGAAAATAAATAAGTTTCGGATTTTAAGTTTCGGGTTCCGGGTCTTGAACTCAACTCTAAACCACAAACTAAAAAAGCTACTCCTCGTCCCTCAGAACAAATGGCACTGAAAAGCGAATACCCGATGTTTGACCCGGCAAGCTTTTACCAATCGTTTGCACGTAATCAACCCTGAGTACCTTAAAGATATTCTCCAGCCCAATAAAGGCTTCAGTATAGTAAAGGTTCTTGTTGGTGTACATCAAATTACTTCCCCCAACAAGGAACCAGTTTAGCCTTTTAAACAGCGGAATTTTATTGGTGAGAAAACCATTTAAATGATACTCAACGTGCGCCGTAGACGATAGCTTTTGCGTATTACTGTAAGCATAGTATGGCATCAATTGAAAACTGTTCAGGTACCGCGATGCTGCATTGTATTGATTGGCTAAGTAGTGCGTTTGATCGGGCAGGTAAGCCGCGTTGCTGTACACAAACCCACCTGTGGCAAGCCTGTAGCTCAATTTGCCCAGCAGTTTCAAGTTGATGTCGTCGCTTACGCCCAAGCGCCATTTGCCGTAATCTACATCGCTTCCCAACACATTTTTCACGCCTTGTGCATAGGCAAAATTTAGCGTTGGAAATTTAGAACCAATACTAATTTTTCTATCCGGTAGTTCTATATATTTTGAGCCGGGCTGCCATTGTACGTTCACCGACGCTTGCATAGCCTGGTGCCGGGCTAGCGGAATGTTAGCACTGAAAGTGCGATCCGGGAGGTCGCGCCATTTGTAGTCGGTCGTATTTTGAAGCCCTGACCTATCCTGGTATTGAGCACTAACACCAACCGTAAACCCTTCGCCCAAACCTTTGGTAAAACCTATCCTGCCAAATACCGCCTCATAAATCTTTAAGTAATTATTTTCGTAATAAAGAGTAGAAAATGTGTTGGTACGCGGAATAATGGGGTTGTTGTTATCAAACTGAAATACACTACGGCCGCCGGCAATTGTGAAAGAGGAGCGGTACTTTCTACCAAAAGAATAGGTACTGCTCAGATGCGCATTAAAGCGTTTGTTACTAAAGCCGTAGCGTAAGTTTGGTGTAATTGAAAAACTTCGCCGCCCTTGTTCCGTATATCTTTTAGTATACGTAGGCGACAAGTTAATTACGGCACCTTCAACCGTATTGTAGTTGATAACATCGAGTAATCCATCGACCCGCAACGATGTTTTATTTTTCTCTTTACTAAAGGTTTGTCCGTTGGTGATGAGCGCCGTTAGATTTGGCTTGTTGCGCTTTCTATCTAAAGAATCCATGTATCGCGGATCCTTTCTCACTTGCTCCAAACTATCTTTCTTTTTGTAGTCTTTCACCTCTTCTTCTAAAAGAGGGATGGGCCGTACGGTATCCCAATAAGCCATCGTTTTTTTGTTAGAACTGTCGAAGAATTTCAACACAGTATTATCGAAAAACTTTTTCGGGAACACCGGGTTAAGATTTACTTTATCATACACCTGCAAAAAGCTGCCAAACACATCAAAGCCAAAAACTTTAATAGCCGGGTAAATTGTTTGCTGCTTAATGATCCAACCTTTGCCGGCAGGCACATACAACTGCTCTATGCGGAGCGTATCCACAAACTGCATCTGGTTCTCTTTGTACAATGTTAGCTGAACACTGTGTATGCGCCACTCATCTTCTATGATGTTAATGTAGCCATTAAAAAGTGGTTCGTACTTGCGCTTTGGTGTCACCCGTATGCGGCTAATCATCTTATTATTTTCAAAGAAATTTCCTTCAAACTTATAGCTGTAAAAATTCAGTGCACCAGTTGCAATAGGCGAGATAAACCCACGCGGATTCAAATTTCCAAGTTGAATATTATTCTCATAAAACGAAAATATTTGAGGGCTGCTAAAGCCAAAGGAATTACTATTGCCGCTCACTTTAGTCGAGGTTACTTCCACTTTTTTATTAGCTCCTTCTACCGAATAAGTTGCTACCGTTTCTGATAAAAACAACATCTTCTTTTTACTGGAGTCGCCATCTTCAAAGTCTATTGTCTGCCCCATGAATTTCTTCGGAAAATCCCGCAGTTTTAATTGCCCCTTTATATACACTTCACTTTGAAAACGCTTGATTTCATTTACGTAATCTTTCTTTTTCCTAATTGAGTTTCGAATAATTTCATAGGCAGGATCTTCTCCCTGTTTGATCAACACATTGCCAAGATCATATTGTTGCTCGGGTAACACAAAATTGAGCAGCTGGTCGGCAGCAGTAACTACTACCTTTTGTTCAATTGATTTGTACCCTACATGCTGCGCCACCAAGGTGTAAGTGCCTGGTTCCAGGTAAATAGAATAGTCGCCGGAAATATTTGCAGAGGCACCTTTTAAAGAACCCTTCACCAGGATGGAAGAAAATGAAAGTGGCTGATCTTTTTGATCGGAAATTTTTCCCGAAACTTTGCCTGCCATTAAGCTATACGGAAAAAGAAGGGTTGCAAAAAGTATAAGTGTTCGCATAAGTAGTTGTTATAACGAATATAAACCGCCGCTCTAATCAACAGAAGAATCGGAAAAAGAAACACCACGTTTAACATTTTGTTCTGCGATTACGAGTAAATGCCCTAGTTCCATACATTGAGCGCATTAGATTCGTAATAACTATTTCATTTTGGGTAACGGGCCTTAGCAATTCTATTGAGCATCGTTGTGTCACTCACTTGTACCGCATATCTCTTTTGAAAAAAGCCAACACTCCATGTCCAGCTAATTAACAAAAAAAATATATACTGTTGAACTATAGGAGTTATGAAGCGGCACGGTTGCCATAGGTGTTACTGGTCGTTTTTCTTTCCAGCATTTTTCTAAACAAGCTTCCGGACAGTGCAGCAAATCCACCCACCAATGCGCCTACAAAAGCAGTGAGTGAAATTAATAAAGCAGGGGATCCACCCAACGGCAATACTGCGGCAATGCGGGATGCCAATACATGGTTGTTCTGCACGTCTATAAACAAAGCCATTCCACCCCAAAGTGAAGACAGCGCCAAAAATCCGGTCGCATAAGCAACTAGTGGTCGCAGTGGTATAATTGCTGAAACAATGAACGCTGCAACAGCTATAATCCACCAGGGAAAAAATAAACCTCCGGCAAAGCTTAACAAGATAGTGAGCACGTATGCGGAAAAAATTTTCATGTAATCAGTTTATGCTTTGGTAAATGTCATCTTCCATTTTATTCTTGGATCAGACTGTGCTTTTTCTTTCTTTAAAAACAACAAGGTGTAATACTTTCCTTGTGCCCATGTATCTACAAATGCATCGTAGTATTTGCTTCCAACGTTACCACTTTGTCCACCCGGGTAAACCCCATAAGCTTCTATCTCATCTGTTAGATGAACAATCATTCTCCAGCTCGGTCCATGAAATTGTTTGGTCGCATTAATGATATGCTCTCCTCCACCAATAGGCAAATGCAATCGGCTCAAAGCAGGCAGCCTTAGTAAATGGCGCACACCGCTATCCTTGTATTTCCCCCACCCGAGCGTATTAGAAGCAGCTGCTTCCTTTAAAGCAGGATAGGCGAGTTTAAAACCTTTGATCATTATCTCTGCAACGCTTTCACGCTCGGACGTTTTCAAGTCATCTATAAACTTGAATGTGCTATCCTTTAGTAAAGCTTCAAGCAGCGTAGATTTCTCCGGCCAACGCAACGGCAAATCAGTCTGGCTGAATTCATCTTTCCAGACAGCAATTTCCAGGCTATCCCACCAAACTTTAAAGATGGTTGCACCTTCTTCATTGATGTCATTACGCAAATTCCAGCTTTTCATTTTACGTACATACTTCAGCTCGTCTTCCGTCACCTTCGATTCATCCAAATATTTAAGCATCATAGGACGAGCCATTTCAGCAAACACGTTATAGTTATCGGTTTGCAATTGCTGCATGTCTTGCGGTGTTATAGCATTCATTTCTTCCAACCTGCGGTTGATGATGATGCCGCGGTACAATGGATAAGAACCACCCAGGTAGTAAGGATAAGTTTGATCTACCGGCAGTTGATTGGCGCTACTCACAAAGCCACGTGCAGGATTGTACATGGATGGATTCTCATTGTCCGGAATGTTTCCTTGCCATAAATAGCTGGTATCACCTGGCATTATAAAATCTCCTTGCCGGTACCATTTAGCAGGAAACTGCCCTTGTTGGGTGATGGCAATATCACCAGTCTTTGTAGCAAACAACATATTTTGACCAGGCGTTTGATAGGTACCAATTGCATCTTTATAGTCGGTAAGATTTTTTGCTTTATCAAGCTTGGTAAACGTTAGCAATTCATTACTTGCATCATGTGCTTTCCAGCGGACGGCGTAGTATTTTTCATCATTCGATTTGTTTGGATAGCTAGGATCATACATCACCGGACCAAACTCGGTCATCGCCATTTTTTCCACCACGTCAGCCTGCCCTTTTACATGTATGCGCTCTTCGCGAAAAGTAGTAGGCACCCAGTTATCATTAAACCAATACTCTTTCATGCTACCATCGCGAAACTTTATCTCGTAATAATCTCGTACGTCGCGCATGGCATTTGTAAAGCCCCATGCGCTACTATCATTAAAGCCAATAATGATGGCTGGCGCACCAGGAAAAGTAGCACCATAACTATTGTATGTTGGCGTGGTAATTTGCATTTCGTACCACAGCGATGGAAGGTTTAAGCCGAGGTGAGGATCGTTGCAAAGTATGGGTCTTCCGCTCCTGGTTTTACTCCCAGCTACTGCCCAGTTATTGCTGCCATTATCTTTATCAGGTTTCGAAATTGGAGGCTGTGCGCCATCATGCAAATTATAATACAAAGAGTCTATAGTAGCAGGTTTACGTACCACTAAACCGGCCTTGTCAAAGATGGTTCCTTTAGGAACAATTGGATCTAATGAGTCTTGTGTGGAAGGATAAATCAATTCGAGATCAGCGGCGGAAAAAATGCGCTTAGCATTGGTCATTTCAAAATCCCATTCTGAACCTGCGAGGTCATACGACATGTATTTCAAAAACAAAGCAGTCTTCATGTTTGTCCAAGGTTCAGGCTTGTAGTTTAGCAGCTTGTATTCCAATGGGTACTCGTGTGGTTGCAGGGTTTCAATGTAGGCATTTACGCCTGCTGTGTAAGCGTCCATTTCCATTTTAGTATCAGCATTTGCCTCTGAAGCTTTCAGTGATTGCTCTGCGCCATAAACCATCCCTAGTCGTCTAAAAAATTTGTCGATTGCAAGAAAATCTGATGTGCCTGATTGTGCACCCATTATTTCGCTCAGTCTTCCCCCAGCCGCGTAGGTTTGAAACTCCATTTGCCACAAACGGAATTTGGCGTGCAGGTAGCCTTGCAGGTAAAAGGCGTCTCTGTCGTTGTCGGCATAAATGTGTGGCACCAGGCGATCATCAAAATATACTTCTGCACTACCTACCAAACCATTTAATTTAATATCGGCATTAAAGTTTACGTCTGCAGGTTCGGCGTTTTGCCAACAACCATGCTGCGGGCTAAGAAATGATCCGAAAGCTGGAGAATTGCTGCCCCCAATTGGCAATTGAATACTTAAGATGATGATGAGTGCTATCGTAAAAGAGGTTAAGATAAAAAACAAAAAGATCCTCATGTTAACAAGAATTGTGGGGTTGAAAAACAGTTGTCTCGATACATACTGCGCTAGTGTATGCCAATAGTACTGCGCAAATCTAGCTATGTTAGTTCAATGATGTATAGGATGGTTCGTAGACAGTTCCCAGTTTAGACTTACGTTTCATTAGAATCAATTCTCTACTGATACTTTCTGATATTTGCCTTCCCAATAATAAAAGAACAGATGGAAGAAATATCCCATTACGAAAAGAACATCCTTGGCCTTAAGTTACCCACCGATCCCAGATGGGTTGACCTGGCAAATATTTCTTTGGAGGAAATTTTAACGGATCATGCCTACTGCGAGCAAAAAGCCGCAACGAGTTGCATTTCCTTAATTCAGCGCTACTCGCAAAATGAAAAGCTTGTAAATGAGCTTGCACCCATCGTTACTGAAGAGTGGGGACATTTTAGATTGGTATTATCTGAATTGAAAAAAAGAAATCTGAAACTAGGCAAACAGCGCAAGGATGAATATGTAAACAAACTAATGGAGTTTCAAAAGAAGGGATGTAGTGAAACAGAAATACTGCTAGACCGTCTTCTAATCTTTGCGCTGATTGAAGCAAGAAGTTGTGAACGATTCAAGAGATTAAGTGAAGGATTAAACGATCATTATCTATCCAACTTCTATCGTCGCTTTATGGAAAGTGAAGCAGGCCATTACACTTTATTTATTGAACTGGCAGAAACATACATTGATAAAGAAGTGGTGCGCAAACGTTGGCAGGAGTGGTTAACCTATGAAGCTGTTGTAATTGAAAACCTCACGGTAAGGGGTGATCGAATGCATTAGCCTTTTGCATTCTGTAGCATTGATATAATTTTTTGCAAAAAGAGATCATAACCTTACCCGTTTCATAACACGCATTTGCGGGTGAGGAACTACCCAATATTTTCTAAAACAAGCGGTTGGTTAAGGCTATAAGCAAGGTGATATAAAATTAAAATCCCACTCAGTGAGTGGGATTTATTATTTGTGCTTTCTAAAAATCGTTTAAGATTTTTTTGCAGCGGCTTTTTTAGGAGCAGCTTTCTTAGGAGCAGCCTTCTTTGCAGTAGCAGCTTTCTTAGGAGCAGCTTTTTTTGCAGGTGCAGCAGCCTTTTTAGGAGCAGCTTTTTTTGCAGGTGCAGCTTTCTTAGGAGCAGCTTTCTTTGCAGGTGCAGCAGCTTTTTTAGGAGCAGCTTTTTTTGCGGTTGCGGCTTTCTTAGGAGCAGCAGCCTTCTTTGCAGCAGCTTTTTTAGGAGCAGCTTTTTTCGCAGTTGCCATGTTTTTAAATTTAATGGTTAGTAAATATGCATTAAAAGTAAAAACTAATTCGGTACTGTCAAAAATTATTTAAGCTGTCGCTTCTACATTAACCACTGATACTGTGGTTCTTTCATTACGTCCTTTTCTGAATTCTACTAAGCCATCCGTAAGTGCAAACAGTGTGAAGTCTTTACCAACTCCTACATTCTGACCAGGATGATAAGTAGTACCACGCTGGCGAATAATGATATTTCCTGCTATAGCTGGTTGACCACCATAGATCTTTACACCTAAACGCTTGCTTTGTGAGTCCCGTCCGTTCTTTACGGAGCCTTCACCTTTTTTGTGAGCCATTGTAAATTATTTTGAGATTTTGAAATTGCGTGATTTTGAAATTGGTTTAGTAGTATCTGATCTAAACAGAAACATCTAAAATCAAAAACAAAATTTAAGCGATGCTTTCAATTTTTATTTGAGTGTAATGGGTACGATGACCTTTCTTTTTACGGTAGCCTTTTCTTCTCTTCATTTTAAAAGCAATCACCTTATCACCCTGAACAAGATCTTGTAAGATCTCAGCGGTAATTTTTGCTTTTACATCGGCACCGGTTGAAAGACTGCCGTTATCGTCAGTCAACAGCACATCGCTGAATTCAACTTTATCTCCGGACTTACCTTGCAGGTGAGGTACGTACAAACTTTGTCCAGCTTGTACTCTAAATTGTTGACCTGCGATTTTAACTACTGCGAACATAACTTTCCAAAATTAGGAGTGCAAAAGTAATGATAAAAGAGTTAGAAAGAGGTTTGTAAAATAAAAAGTTCTTAAAAAATCACTCTTCAATAGTTCATTCCATCTACTAACGGGGTGCAATGGTAGTAAAAATAAAGTTATGAGCCCCTGTTTCTCTATTTTTGCCGCCTGCCTGCATAATCCGGCACGACGCATGAACTTAAAATCGCTGCTGGCAAAGCCGTTTGCCTATTACATATACAACCAGATAAAAAAAGGGGCAGAAACCGCAGTCGCCGATCAACAAGCTATCTTAAAAACACTGATTAAATCAGCCCGCAACACAGATTTTGGTAAGGACCACAAGTTTGATGACATAAAGACTTTTGAAGATTTTACCCATTCGGTACCCATTCGCGATTATGAACAATTAAAAAGTTACATCGAAAGAATAAAGGAAGGAAGACAAAACGTTTTATGGAAGGGTAAGCCCATCTATTTTGCAAAAACCAGCGGAACTACAAGTGGTGTAAAGTATATACCTATCACAAAAGATTCCATTCCCAACCACATTAATACGGCTCGCAATGCACTGCTTTGCTACATGGCCCAAAGTGGCAATTATCAGTTCGCAAGCGGTAAATTAATTTTCTTAAGTGGCTCTCCGGTGCTTGAGCGAATTGCCGATATACCAACAGGAAGATTAAGTGGAATTGTAAACCATCACGTACCAAGTTATCTGCGCACCAATCAATTGCCAACGTACGAAACCAATTGTATTGAAGACTGGGAAGTAAAGCTTGATAAAATTGTGGATGAAACAATAGGCCAGGATATGACTCTCATAAGCGGTATACCACCCTGGATGCAAATGTATTTCGACTCACTGCAAAAACGAAGTGGCAAAAAGATAGGCGACCTATTTCCTAACTTCTCGGTTATGGTGCAAGGGGGCGTAAACTTTGAACCCTACCGAGCCAAGCTAATGGAGAGCATAGGCCGGGAGATTGACACCATTGAACTATTTCCGGCATCGGAAGGATTTTTTGCATTTCAGGATAATTATAAAGAACAAGGGTTATTATTAAACACCAACTCAGGCATATTCTTTGAATTCATCCCTGCCGGCGAAATAGGGAAAGAAAACCCGACCCGCTTGTGGTTGAAAGATGTAAAGGTGGGCGAAAATTATGCCCTCGTTATTAGTAGTAATGCGGGCCTTTGGGCTTACAACATTGGCGATACAGTAAAGTTTATTAGTACATCGCCTCACAGAATTTTAGTGACAGGGCGAACCAAACATTTTATCTCTGCCTTTGGTGAACACGTAATTGGTGAAGAGGTGGAATCAGCTTTGCTGAATGCGGCCAAAGAAGAGGGTGTTGGCATTGTAGAGTTTACAGTTGCACCATGTATAAGTACAACAGCCGGCAAAAGCTACCATGAATGGTTCATCGAATTTGAAAACGTGCCCTCTGATCTTGATACATTTTCGAAAAGAGTAGATGACAATCTGAGAAATAAGAATGTATACTACGACGATCTCATCAAGGGGAATATTTTAGAAAGGCTAAAAATTTCTCCGGTAAAAAAGAATGGATTTATAGAGTACATGAAAAGTGTAGGCAAACTTGGCGGACAGAACAAAGTGCCTAGACTAAGTAACGACCGAAAGCTTGCAGATGAACTTAAGCACATACTGGCTTAGCGAGTTGAAGGTTGTATTCATCAATTATTTTATTCCGGTTAAAAAATAAACATGTCGCAAAAAAGAATTGCCATATTTGGTTCCACTGGTTCTATAGGTACGCAGGCGCTGGAAGTAATAGCCGCCAACGATGATAAGTTTACAGTAGAGGTACTTACTGCCCAAACAAACGACGAATTGCTGGTGCAACAAGCACTGCAGTTTAATCCGAATGTGGTAGTAATTGGAGATGAGAAAAAATACCTGAAAGTAAAAGAAGCACTTGCCAAAACAGACATAAAAGTGTTTGCCGGCGAACGCGCTTTGGAAGAAGTAGCAGCGATGGATATTTATGATCTGATGCTTGCTGCAATTGTTGGATATGCTGGCCTAAAACCAACCATTAAAGCCATAGAAAGCGGTAAGCCGATAGCGCTGGCTAACAAGGAAACGCTTGTAGTAGCCGGGGATATTGTAATGCAAAAAGCTTTGGAAAACAGGGTACCGGTTATTCCGGTTGACAGTGAGCACTCAGCCATCTTTCAGTGTCTTGTTGGCGAAACCAGGAACAAAATTGAAAAGATAATTTTGACCGCAAGTGGTGGTCCGTTCAGGGGCAAGAAGCCCAATTTTTTGGTGAATGTAAAACGTGATCATGCCTTGCAACATCCGAACTGGACCATGGGTGCTAAGATTACCATAGACAGCGCAACCCTGATGAATAAAGGCCTTGAGATGATTGAAGCAAAGTGGTTGTTCAATCTGAAGCCAGATCAAATACAAGTGGTCATCCATCCGCAGAGCATTATACATAGTATGGTGCAGTTTGAAGATGGAAGTATAAAAGCGCAAATGGGCATGCCCGATATGAAACTGCCTATACAATATGCGATGGCTTTTCCGCATCGCATTCCCAACGATTTTCCAAGGTTCAATTTTAAAACAGTGTCTACCCTTTCGTTTGAAGAACCGGATGTAAAAACATTCCGCAACCTGGGATTGGCGATGGAAGCGTTGAGTAAAGGAGGAAACATGCCATGCATTTTGAACGCCGCAAACGAAATTGCCGTGTACGCATTCTTGCGCAATCGTATTGGCTTTTTAGATATGACCGAGGTGGTGGAACAAACCATGAACCGCATCACTTTTATGGAAAACCCAACCCTGGATGAATACTATGAAACAGACGGAGAAGCAAGGAGCTTTGCGGCTTCGTTGATACAGATGTAGAGGTTTGAGGTTTGAGGTTTGAGGTTTGTTTCTTCCCCTTTAATTTTTTGACTTTTGACTTTTGACTTTTTCAGGCCCGCCTTTACATCTTTCATGTTGCTTTTCTTGCGTCGCACTCTTGTACTTTTCTTTCGTTACTCAGCAAACATTAGCGGAGGTTTGGCAGCGTGTAGTGCGGAATGAATACTTAAATAACCGTTATTTGCGGCTCGTAAAATGTTTGCACTCCAATATCTAAATAGGCAGTGAAACGAATGACGAGCAAAGAACAAAGTGTACAAGTGAGTGACGCAACAATGCCCAATCAAGGTGCTTTTGGTGGTCACCAAAAAATAAAAAACAAAGCGTAAGCGAATAAAGGAATGATAACATTATTAGCGATTGACTGGAGTAGTGTAGCTGTAAAGACAGGGCAGTTTATACTATCGTTTTCTATATTAGTAGTACTGCACGAGTTAGGGCATTTTCTTCCGGCAAAATGGTTTAAATGCCGCGTTGAAAAATTCTATTTGTTCTTCAATCCATGGTTTAGTTTGTTTAAAACAAAGAAGGGCGATACCGAATATGGACTAGGCTGGGTGCCATTTGGAGGGTATGTAAAAATATCCGGGATGGTGGATGAAAGTATGGACAAAGAGCAAATGAAACAGCCTGCCCAGCCATGGGAGTTCAGGAGTAAACCTGCGTGGCAGCGTTTGATTATTATGGTGGGAGGTGTGCTGGTAAACATAGTGCTGGCAATTGTATTGTTCATTATGATTATGTGGGTTTGGGGAGAAGAATACTTGCCAGCGAAAAATTTGAAATACGGTATTTATGCGGACTCACTAGCTACACAAATTGGAATAAAAGACGGTGACAATATTGTAAGCATTGACGGCAAACCAGTAGACAACTTTGGTACCATTGAAGCCGAAATAATTTTAAACGATGCGAAACAACTGCAGGTACAACGCGATGGGCAGTTGGCGAACATTACCATCCCCGAGAACTTTATTAAGACTCTTAATAAGAATAAACTGGAAGGCTTTATAGATGTAAGGATACCGACCATTGTAGACACTGTTTTAAGCTCTGCAAACTTTATAGATGGGAAACTTCAGAAGGGCGACCAGGTGATTGCTTTTGATGGAACACCTATCCCTTACTTCCACGACTTGACGAGAGTGAAGAAAGATAAAAAAGATCACGTGGCTGCACTAACCGTTTTGCGCGGCAGTGATACCGTGTTGGTGAAAGCAAAGCTGAACGATAAAGCAGCGATTGGATTTGGACCACGACCGCCCGGTGCACTTTATGGAACAACCGTAAAAAACTATACGCTGGCTGAAGCTATTCCTGCTGGTTTTACAAAGTGTTTTGAAACTCTGGATCGTTACATGACCGGATTGAAACAACTCTTTACCGGTAAGGTAAATGCAAGCGACTCACTTGGAAGTGTGATCAGCATTGGCAACACATTTCCGGGTATTTGGGATTGGCAGCGGTTCTGGACTTTGACCGCCATTTTCTCTATTATTCTTGCTTTCATGAATATTCTGCCTATACCTGCATTGGATGGCGGACATGCGCTGTTTACCTTGGTAGAGATGATCACCGGACGTAAGCCAGGTGACAAGTTTATGGAGTATGCGCAAATGGTAGGAATGGTGTTACTTCTTGGATTGATGGCCTACGCATTGGGACTGGATTTTTGGAGATTGTTTAAGTAGAGCTATAGTTTCGGGTTTAATGTTCCGAGTTTTGAGTTCTTCCAAACTCTAAACTTTAAATCCGAGACTGTATTATATCTCTATCCCAATCTTTTTCATCAGCAGCGATGCATTTAAACTTTGACAGATGCCATTCTTCAGTTTGTAATCAAAGTATAACTCCTCTCCTTCTACCTGCACATCAAAGTGATAATTCTTTACGGTAGTAATGTATGACTTCTCCAAAGCAGCAAGCTCTACATCGTGAGTGGCAATTACGGCTACAGCCCGTTGACCGATCAGTTGTTTCACCAATGCTTTGGAGCCGGTGTGCCGGTCTAAAGAGTTGGTGCCGCGCAATATCTCATCTAATAGAATGAAAATCTTCTCCTGCTTTTTTACTGCATCTATGATAGACTTTAGCTTTTTCAATTCCGCGTAAAAAGTAGAAGTATTTTCGGCAAGATTATCCGTAACACGCATGCTGGTATGCAATTGAACGGGGCTAAGCGTGAATGAACTGGCACACACTGTTGCCCCCATTTGCGCAAGCACTATGTTCACACCTACGCTTCGCAGAAAGGTACTTTTGCCCGCCATGTTTGAACCGGTGATAATGCTGACTCTGCCTGTTCCTTTTGTTGAGAAAGAATTATCAACCCGCTTCTTTTCATTTATGAGTGGATGCCCAACATTGATGGCCTCTAAGGTAAAATGCTCCGATGCAATAGTTGGGTAAACCCATAATGGGTGATTGTACGCAAGTGTTGCTAACGAATTCAGGACATCCAATTCCGCGATAGCAGCTATCCATTTTCCAACATCGTCTCCATGACTTTTGCGCCACTTTCGTAAGCTTAGTAGTTGGCGCAAATCCCACAACAGAAAACTATTGAGAACGAAATAGACCAGGATGTTCAGACGATAATCAAACCGGTTCAACACCTGCTTTAAACCAAGAATACTATGGGAAGCCTTACCATTTGTTTGAATGTTTTGTTGCATCGAAATAAGCAGCCCGGTTTTCACCTGTAGATTTTCGAAGTGAAGCAACTGAACCCTAAGCGTTATTACTTCATCTACAATTTTTGAGAGCGATGCATAGGTAACATGAATGTTCCCGCTAATAAAAAGCCCGATGATAAAAAATAACCCAACCAGCCCGGAGAATGCAGCAGATGGTAAGTAATCAAAAAGAAAAGCCACAAGTGAAGCGATGGTAGTAATAGGATAAACGATTACAAGAAAGCTCCAAATTTTTGCGCCGTAAGGCATAGAGGATTTTAGCCAATTATTAATCCTTGTCTCGGTTGTAGTGGTTAATGGATTTGCCATACCTGCCGCCATGAAGAGTTGTCGCCATTCAAGCAAAGGAGCCAGTTCTTTTATAGCCTCCTGCCGCCTTTCGATTGCGTCGCTTTCCAAAGGGTGAAGCAAACCACTGGCTAACAAACTAGCGCCTTGCCTGGCCGTGCTCCGGTTTATATATTGATAGAGGGAGTAATCGCCAAAAATATCCAGGTCATTAGCATACGGGTGTTCGTGCGGCAAAAATGCTTGGCCATTTTCACGATGGTTGTATTGATGCTGTAAGATTTTAATTTCCTCTTCGTTAATCATCAACATACGCTCGTTGTGCTGAATATTTCCATTGTTGCGGGCATCTGCCGCCACTGCTGCAAGAAAACAAATGGGCCCAATTATTACCACCACAACTGCAGCCAAAGTATTGGCCGGGAAAAAATAAAAACTAAGCGAAAAGGTGAGCACAATAGTCAATAGCCTTACCCATCCCAGCCGGCTTCTCGTCTTCTTAAGTTTGGCCAGAATAGATGAATAACTTTCGACTTGCTGATGATATATTTTTAAAAGGTCTTCCTGCATTTTGTTAATTAAATCTGGACGGCAAATAAACACCAATTACTTTGTAAATTCGCAGCTCATCAATCTGGGGCTGTATTGGTTTTGACAGCATAGGTTGTTGTGGGTATAAGCATGCAGTGCGTTGGGTCATTAGCACTTTAATCTGAAAACTCAAAAAACAAAAGGCGAGAATACTTACGCCATGGCTGCCTAATTCAGAGAATTAGCACCCATTATGGCCGGGAATGCAGGCTGACCTGTTGCCACGCTTCCCCGCCGAATCAAACAAACAAAACGGGTTGCTGCTGCAAAAGGCTGTGATTGTAGCTTAAGACTATACAGCTAAGGAAGAGATTGGTTTGTCCGTTCCCGGTTTCTTTTCGACAATTAATACCGGAATAAGCATGTAGAAGGCTTATGGCAATTATGTTTGGACACCGGTTCGACTCCGGTCAGCTCCACAAAAATTAAAAGCTTTGCCCTGGCAAAGCTTTTTTAATTATAAATGGTTGGCTGTGGAGGGAAACCGAGGCACCACCCCTAAGAGCGAGGTTTATTGGATGAGAACATTTCCTGCTGAATTTTAGAGAGCAGGGTTGCTTTCCCGTTTTTATACGCCAGGTCATAATCCGACGTTTTAAGGGTGGTATCGTCCAGTGCATAATTTTCATAATCCTGGAAAATGATCCCATCTATTTTTGTTCTTTTTGTGGCCTTTCTAAACCTGGGTCCTCCACTGGTGTAAGCGAGGTAATCTAAAGTACTTGTTGTTCGATTGATCCAAAAACAAAACTGGTCTTTGTAGTCCGCTCCTCCTCCCTCTTTCTTAAATGAAACACCAATTTTATCGTAGGCAATATTGTCGATTGTAGCACTCCCCATGTAGCGTAAATTGACAGCGGGTTCAGAAAGCTTAAAGGGCAAGAGTGCAAAGTACGCTACCGCATTCAGGCTTTCTTTAAATGCAGACTCCTCCTTTGGTGATAGGGTTACGGCTCTGTCGTTTATCATCCGCGTAAAAGTATCATTCGTCAATCTATCCCGAATGTAGTTATCAAGAGAATCTGTAAAGAAACGTTCGTACATAAAGACCCCATCATTGTGTTGCAAATGAATTTTGTACTGGCGAAAATGAAACGAAATATCCATCTTCTTATAACTATTGCCACCATGTTTCTGAATGCATTTTGCTACTATTTCAGCGGCATCATCTGTTGGCTTTTCCTGTTCGGCGCACGAAATGTTTAAGAGAAGTAGAAATAAAGGAAGGATGATTTTCATAAAGTGCAAGGTAGATTACCCTTTTAGATTTTTGAATTTTGGCACCGGGCCGGAGGAAGTCGTTACCTCTACTGCAAAGGCTAAAACAACACCTAAAAATAAAGTGATGATAGATAGCTGGTGTCCTTACCGGAATAATACCGGCAATTTCAAAACCCTTCGTTGACAAATAGAAGTTGAAATACTTACAGCAAATGGAAGCCAGGCGATGCCACTACCAAATACGTTTACAGGGCTCTCTGGTCAGACTTTTGTACATATAAATATGGCACACTTCGGGTATTTACCAGGAAATACACCAGGTAGTACATTTAGCAATTATTTGAAATACTACTTAACACGCCTACACAAAAGAGTATGATTAAATAACTTTGAATCACAACGTGCCTTTTACTACGTACACCTGTCCACCATCATCATCATCAACAATGAATTTATCTGAACATTTCGGAGATATAGACATCTACCTTTTTGACCAACTGCTGAAAGGTCGCTTTGATGATTGCGAAACTATACTGGATGCAGGCTGCGGGTCTGGAAGAAACCTTCACTATTTCTTAAAGAACAATTTTGAAGTGTATGGTGTAGACCAGGACACAGAAGCAATTGAAGCAATACAAGATTTTACTACTTTTTTGAAACGACCTGACCAGCTGAGCCATTTTCATGCCGCGGCTATTGAGCAGATGCCTTTTGAAGATGAGATGTTTGATGTAGTAATCTGTACCGCGGTTTTGCACTTTGCCAGCGGGCACCAACAGTTCGATACGATGCTCCGATCCTGCTGGCGGGCGCTAAAGCGCGGCGGATATTTCTTTGCACGACTAACATCCAACATTGGAATTGAATCGCTTGTTACTCCATTGGGTAATGGCAGGCACCTACTTCCTGATGGATCTGAAAGATACCTGGTGGACATGCAACAGTTGCTTGATTACACTGCCCTATTGAATGGCGAATTGTTCGAGCCCATTAAAACAACCAATGTACAGAATATGAGGAGCATGACAACATGGTGTCTTCAGAAGAAATAAACTGGTTGTTAGGTAAAGTTGATACCATTGATAATAGGACTGGCGCACCTTTCCAGCAACATCCAACTTTAAAGCGCTTCCAATACTTCCACAATTGATTGAAGTAATTGCAGGTCAATGCGCTTTTCCTGTATGACAGTAGGATCCATCATTCCCCTGTATTTCCCTTCTTCGTCCTGCTCTAACGAAACCTTGGTTCCATTTATATCTACAACAATTTGCCGCGTATACCCTTTCGTAATAATCTCTGCCTCAAAAAATATATCTTCTCCTCTATAGCGAACCGGAATTTGTATCTCATTCTCCATTGTGCAAATATGAATGATCCATCATAAAGACAATGAGCATATCAACTCATTCACATCAAAAGCTTAACACATGACCCTAAAATGAATGAATGAGATATGGATTTTATCTCTGCATTTTTAAGTCATTTGTATATCTTCATTCCACTACCAATCTATGAGCCAGCTCAATACTTTGTCTTCTATAGTAATGCAGTCCACCAACTGTTTTTACGTTTCACTAAATGCACATGAAAAGGTTTCGGCCTACAATACTGCTTTTCAACAACTTTTTACCGAAAAATCTATAGAGCAGGCCCCTTTTATCAATTTGCTTCCCGAAGCTCTTCATAAACATTGGCGCAATACAATTGAACGATTAAGAGAACTGAAAACGCTTACTACTTTCATTAGTACAGCCGAAAAGTATGTACTGCATTGGGAAATAATTCCGACGCTAGACTCCAACGGCGCTATCGAGAGTTATGAAATGATTGGAACCATTGTTACCGGCAATCAACCGCTAACAGATCATGAACAAAAGCTTCGATCGGTAGTGAACGAATTCGAAAAAATAATGGCAGCATCATTAGATATGATCTGTACAATGGACGAAGATGGAAGGTTTATCACCGTGAGCGAAGCCAGCAAATACATTCTTGGTTACACTCCCCGCGAAATAATTGGGCAGTTCTATTTAGACTTTCTCCACCCGGATGATATACCAAAAACACTGAGAGCTGCCCAACGAATTAAACAGGGCTTCGCCCAAAAAAATTTACAGAACAATTGTTTTAAGAAGGACCAATCAATTGTTCCATTGATGTGGAGTATGAAATGGGACGATACAGAAAAAATGTACTACGGTATTGCGAGAGATGTCACGGAGAAAATGATTAGCGAACAGGTGGTGAAGTCGTCGGAAGAAAAGTATAAACTTTTGTTTCTGCAAAATCCTGTACCCATGTGGATTTTTGACATAGAAACACTCAAATTCCTTGAAGTAAACGAAGCCGCTATCGACAACTATGGCTATTCAAGAGATGAATTTACGTCGATGACCCTAAAAGATATTCGATCGATTGATGACAAGAAACGTTTGGAAAAATGGCATTTAGTCAATGGAATGCTCACCAAGGTACACCAGGGTTATTGGCGTCATCAACGCAAAGATGGCACCGTATTACAGGTGGAAATAATAGCCCACCTGATAAACTATGAAGGGCGTACGGCTAAGCTGGTGTTAGCATCAGACAGAACACAGCAGGTGAATGCTGAAGAAGCAATTATAAGAACAAATGAACGGTACGCCTTTGTAAGCAAAGCTACCAACAATGTTATTTGGGATTGGGATTTAATCACCAACTCGGTAGAGTGGAACAGTATTGTAACTACTATGTTTGGCTATAGGGAAACCGAGCAGCAGAGCATCCATTGGTGGGAACAAAATCTGCATCCGGATGATAGGCAGCGGGTGGTAGACCACTTGCGGTCACACATCAATTCACACAATTTACATTGGGATGATGAGTACAGGTTTCGCTGCGCGGATGGCACCTATAAATACATTTTCGACAGGGGCTTCACAGTATTTGATGAATTTAAACAGCCGGTTCGCATCATCGGTTCTATGCAAGATCTCAGTGACCTGAAGGTGAATGAACTGAAGTTGAAAGAATTGAACACCTCACTTGAAAAACGCGCCAGCGAGTTGGCGGAAAGCAACGCAGAATTAGAACGTTTCGCCTATGTAGCATCGCACGATTTACAGGAACCATTACGTATGGTTTCAAGTTTTCTGCAATTGATTGAAAAAAAATATAAAGATCGGCTTGATCAAAAGGGACATGAATACATTGCCTTTGCAGTAGATGGCGCAGAAAGAATGAAGGGACTAATACTAGACTTGCTGGAATACTCACGAGTGAACACCAGCAAGGAAGAGCAGGAGGAAGTAAGTGTGAGCGCGATCATGAATGATTTAAGTATAGTGTACAAGAATGCGCTTACTGAAGCAAAAGGAAAATTAGACTACAAAGACTTACCGATAGTGCATGGGAGTAAAAGCCAGGTGATGCAATTGTTTCAAAATATTATTGGCAATGCTTTAAAATATAAAAGCAAAGAATCGCCGGTCATCGGCATTACCCATCGCGAGTTGGATAAATACATCGAATTTGCGATTAGCGATAACGGCATCGGGATAGATGAACGATTTTTTCATAAAATATTTATCATTTTTCAACGGCTGCACAATCGTGATCAATATTCCGGAACGGGTATTGGGCTTGCTATTTGTAAAAAGATTGTAGACCGTCACGGAGGTAAAATTTGGCTAACTTCCAGCCCCGGAAAGGGAAGTACTTTTTATTTCACTTTACCTAAGTAAAACAAATAGTTCATGCATAGCATCCATATTCTATTGGTAGAAGACAACGAAGGAGACATCGTGCTTACTTTAGAAGCACTTGCCGAGGCAAAGTTGAAAAACGAGGTAACCGTGGTTCGCGATGGCGCCGAGGCATTGGACTACCTGGCAGAAAGAAAGTTAACGCCGCACCTGTTACCTGATTTGATTTTGCTGGATATCAATCTGCCAAAAATTGATGGTAAAGAAGTACTGCTTGCTATTAAAACAGATGACCTGCTAAGAAAAATTCCGGTGGTAATGTTAACTACATCATCGTCGGAATTAGACATTAAAGATTCCTACAACTACCACGCAAACTGTTTCATAACAAAACCTGTAGACCTCAATAAATTCTTCAACGTAGTAAGAATAATTGAAGATTTCTGGGTAACGATTGTCAAACTACCATCAAAAGACTAAAATGCTGCAACAGGCACTACATATACTTGTAATAGAAGATAACCCCGGCGACTACGTATTGGTAAGCGAATACCTGCAGGAAGGCTTTCCTGACGCTGCTATTGTACATGCCCCATCTATCGAAAAGGCAACACCCCTACTACATGCCAACGAGATTGATGTAGTGCTGCTGGATCTTACATTGCCGGATGGTAATGGTATAGAATCTTTCCATGCCATTCATGGTATCGCCCCACTGGTTCCCATTATTATACTTACAGGCATTGGTGACAGAGACATCGCATTGGAAAGTGTAAAATTTGGCGCACAGGATTACATTGTAAAAGATGACAGTAACCCCATGGTGTTGCAAAAAAGCATACGCTATGGCATTGAACGAAGTAAGGTATTGGATCATCTGAAAAAAAGCGAGGAACAATATAAATTCCTCTTTCAAAATAACCCGTTACCCATGTGGGCATTCGATCAGAACGATGGAAAATTTATTATGGTCAATGGCGCGGCAATCCGTCAATATGGATATACGGAAGAAGAGTTTCTCACCATGACGATACATGACATTGAAGTGTTTGTCGATTCAGGCAAGGCGGTCTCAGCCAGCTTTTTAAAACGTGCGGTACTTACCAAAAATTATTCATCGGATTTAAAGCACCGCAAAAAAAGTGGCGCTATTATCGATGTTGAAATGCGCATTCACAGCATTGTTTTAGAGGGACATAACGCGATGCTTGCAGTACTACACGATGTAACGGAGCGCAATAAAGCAAAAGAACAACTGCGCCAAAGTGAACAGACCTTTCGGACCATTTCAGAAAACTTTCCCAATGGAGCTGTTGCAATTTTAGGCGAAGACCTCAAGGTTCAATACATCGCAGGAAAAGAATACCCTGTTGCCGGTGTTACTGGTTCTTACTTTAAAAACAAGCTATACTCTAATCATTTTACTTCGCCTGAAAAAGAAGTGATCACCGAGTATTTGCGAAAAGTATTTGCGGGTCAGAGTGTTGTTTTTGAAGCAACGCACATTATGCAAAGCTATATACTCAGTGCGGTACCGTTGCTAGACCTGGATGGTAGCATTCATAAAATATTAATTGCTTCGCAAAACATAACAGCGCAAAAAAGAAGTGAGACTGAAAAGGAAATGCTGATAGAAGAGCTGACGCAAAACAACAGTGATCTGCGGCAGTTTTCTTACATCACCTCACACAATTTGAGGGCGCCTTTGTCCAATCTACTCGGTATCATTAAACTTATTGACACCTCTGCGGTTACAGATCCAACTACCTCTTTACTCTTCAAAAATTTTGAAGAATGTACCCTACAGTTGAATGATACGGTGAACGATTTAATCAACGTGCTTATTATCAAAAACAATGTAAACGCAAAAAAGGAAAGGCTCGATATAAGAAAGACTTGCGACCGGGTGATCAACTCCATACAAACAACACTGGAAGCAAGTGAGATGACGCTTCATTTAAATTTTGACGAAGCTTCTGAAGTGGACTTCAACCGAACTTACCTGGAGAGTATTTTATTAAACTTGTTAACCAATGGCGTGAAATATCGTTCACCCAAACGGAAGCCTCAAATACACATCCGCACCGAAAAAACAAGTGAAGGTTTTGTGAAGCTCTACTTTGAAGACAATGGTTTGGGTATCGATTTAAAAAGATATAAGGATCGCATATTTGGACTCTACCAACGGTTTCATGATCACCCGGACAGCAAAGGTCTAGGGTTGTATATTGTAAACTCGCAGGTAAGGGTAATGGGTGGTGAAATAGAGGTAGAAAGTGAGTTAGACAAGGGCACTACATTTATCATCACTTTCAAAAACGAAAATTATTATGATTAGCAAAGTCTTGTGTATAGATGATGACCAAATTACTTTGGTACTGTGCGAACTGGTGATAAAGAAGGCTGGTTTTGCCAATGATGTAGTGACAGCTAAAAATGGTAAAGAAGGGCTTGCATGGTTTTCTTCTTTTTTTCAAAAAAACAAAGGCAAAGATGATGTAGCGCCACAGGTAATTTTTCTAGACCTGAACATGCCGATAATGAATGGATGGGATTTTTTGGAAGACTATCTTATGAAATATTCTGACAGGCTTCCGACTACTAAAGTGGTCATCATTTCATCAACCGTTAATCCCGAAGATTTTAATCGTGCAAACCGCTATAATGGCACTGTCATCGATTTTATCAATAAGCCATTAACCATTGAGGGCCTTGAAGAGTTGATGGCCAATGAGCACCTGTCTGCTTTCTTTGGTACTAATGCAGCCGAAGCCGCAACCGGCGAACAAACTGGAGAGTTATAAAGTGCGATTGCACCTCCTTACATTTACACCTACTTTTTAGTTATGGATAACTATGCCCTTGCAGACAACTTTTCGTTGCTTGCCAAACTAATCGACATTCATGGCGATGATAGCTTTAAGGCAAAGTCTTACGCTTCAGCTGCATTTACGCTGGAAAAGCTGCCTATGCAGGTGGCCGAACTGTCTGCAGAAAAGATGTACGCGATAAAAGGAATTGGGCAAGCCATTGGCAAGAAAATAGTAGAACAAATAGAAACGGGAAGACTAAGTGCATTGGATGAATACATCATCAATACGCCGCCAGGTATTATTGAAATGCTGCGCATAAAAGGCATTGGACCAAAGAAGATTTGTACAGTTTGGAAAGAATTGGGTATTGAAACCGTTGGAGAATTATTGTATGCCTGCGAAGAAAACAGGCTCCTATCGTACAAAGGATTTGGGGCTAAAACACAGCAAAACATAAAAGAAGGAATTGAGTTTTACCTGGCAAGCCAGGGAAGTTATTTGTTTGGCCAAATAGAAACGTTTGCACTTGCTTTCGATAGGTTATTGGAGGAAGCATTTCCCGGTAAAACAATATTGCGCACTGGCGCTTTCAACAGAAACGATTTGGTAATTCATAAACTGGAATGGGTAACGGATATACCTGTTGAAAATTTGCAAACTTACTTTGAAGGGAAAGATTATACCGTGGAGATTGATGAACAAGTTGTACGTGCCCGTGGGCAGGAAAATGTGAGCCTGGAATTCAATATCGCCAGCCAACCACTTTTATATACCCGTTTATTTGAGCAGAATTGTAGCCCTGAATTCTTGGCCCAATGGACAGAACAGTACGGTTGGAATAGAGATGCAACATACGCTTCAGAAGAAGATATTTTTACACAACACAATCTTGCCTTCTTACCGCCTTATCTGCGCGATATACCCTCGTTTATCCAACAAGCAGCAAGCAATAATATTCCAAACGTCATTCAGCCCGAAGACATACGGGGCATCATCCACAGCCATAGCAACTGGAGCGATGGTGTACATACCATTGAAGAAATGGCGAAAGGTGCCATTGCACTGGGCTTAGAATATTTGGTGATCAGCGATCACTCGCAATCGGCTTTCTATGCCGGAGGCTTATACCCCAATAAAATACTTGAACAGCATAAACTCATAGACGAACTAAACGCAAAACTTGCACCCTTCAAAATCTTTAAGAGTATAGAGTCAGATATTTTAAACGATGGCAATCTTGACTACACAGAAGATGTGCTTGCGTCTTTTGACCTGGTGATCACCTCTGTTCACTCTAACCTAAAAATGACCCAGGAAAAGGCGATGATGCGCCTGTTGAATGCCATTGCGAATCCCTATACCACCATACTCGGACACATGACCGGGCGATTGTTGTTAAGCCGCAATGGGTACCCTGTAGATCACCGGGCAGTTATTGATGCATGCGCACAACACAATGTGGTGATTGAAATAAACGCACATGCCCGCAGGCTCGATATGGATTACCATTTTATTCCCTATGCGTTGGAAAAAGGTGTGTTGCTGTCAATAGATCCGGATGCGCATGCGGTAGATGCATTTGCAGATGTAAAAAACGGTATACTTGCTGCGCAAAAAGGAGGGCTAACAAAAGCGCAGAACTTAAGCAGCTTTTCACTCCAGGCATTTGAAGCATTCCTACGCGAACAACGTACCAAGAGACAGTAAAACACGTGGCGAGCATTCATCAAAGCAAGCCTAACCATTACGCAGGCATACCAATCAAAGGCAACAGCACGTGAAAGCTGGTGCCACTTCCTTCTATTGTATCGAACCAAATTCTACCATTGGCCTTTTCTACGATGCCTTTGCAAATGGCAAGGCCTAGGCCCGTACCCGAAGATTTTGTGGTGAAGTTTGGCGTAAAAATCTTGTCCAATTTTTCGGCAGGGATGCCTTGCCCTGTATCAGTGATGGTAACATGTAACTTATTGCCTGTGATCGTCTCGTTCACCACTATCACCATCCTGGAATTCGTGCCAGATGCCTCAACAGCATTCTGCAGCAAGTTTGTAAACAACCGATTGACCTGGCTTCTGTCAGCCTGGATGATAGCAGGTTGATTATGCTTGTTCCATACTAACTCCATCTGCTCGTTTGCGCTGTATAAATTTACCAGCGATCCTAGTACCTCGTGCACATCAAACACTTCTACCCTGCCCTGCCCAATATTAGCAAACTGCGAGAAGTCGGAAGCAATTTTGGCAAGCTGATCAATTTGCTCGACCAGCGTATCGGCTACTTGCCTGGAGAGTTGCTTTATTCCGGGATGGTTCTCCTGTATGTTGCGCTGTAAGTATTGAATGCTCAACTTCATGGGTGTAAGGGGATTCTTAATTTCATGCGCCACCTGTTTTGCCATTTCGCGCCAGGCGCCTTCTCGTTCACTTTTTGCCAGTGCTTGTGCACTTTCTTCCAACTTGCGCACCATCTTATTATACTCATTTACCAATGCACCAATCTCATCATTCGTCGACCATTCTATTTCCTCGTTTGCCTTACCAAGATGCACGTCCTTCATCTTACTACCAATAAGGGTAAATGAACTCGTAATGCGGCTTGTGACAAGCAAAGCAATTGCACCTGCAAACACAAAAATGAATGCATTAAGATTGATCAGCGTAACAAGAAAACTAGATATCTCCT
Source organism: Segetibacter sp. (assembly GCA_031425015.1). GTDB lineage: Bacteria > Bacteroidota > Bacteroidia > Chitinophagales > Chitinophagaceae > Segetibacter. The sequence continues at coordinate 316,915 of JANPIM010000025.1, forward strand.
GGTTCAATTCATACCGTGAAGTGAGGTAAGGCACATTGAGGTAATAACGGGTTTGCCCTGCTGCATCCCGCACCGGTGCGTAAATACTGGTAAAAGAAATATTGGATATCTCTTCCTGCTGAATTACCTGTATCTCTTTCTTGTAATGCAAGGCCTCATATGCACGGGGTTCAAGCATGGAACTCAGTATATCCTTTTGGTATACGTAGGGTTGGGTAGAAACGATGAGCTTTCCTGACAGGTCGTAAAAATTTACATCGATGTTGTGTATCTCGGCAATCTCGTTGATGTTCCTCTTCAATTCATCGCGTGGTCCTATATCGTGTAGTTGCAAAACATCGTCTGACAATGCAAGGCGGGATATTTGGGTTTTTATTTCGTTTGCCATCATCGTTATCGACTTTACAAGGCGTTGTCGATTCGTTTTTTCAAAACGATTGATGTAAAACAAGATGGTGGCAACGGCAATCACTACAAATGAAAACAGGCTAATGAAAATGATGGTGGCCTGTATTTGGTTTCTGATGTTTAACCTTACGTTTCCTACGATTCGTTTCCAGCGAAAGCGGCTTCTTACCAAAAACTGGGTACCATGAAACAGCACAACAATAAATAAGAAAGTGCCAAACAAGTAAGCGAAGAGCGTAATCGCCTGGTAGAGTAGTGACGAGCTCTTTACAATCACCACCATCTTATCCTTACCCGCATTGTGCCACAACTCGCTGTATCCATTCTTTTGCACTTCATTAAAGTCGCGCTTTTTGTAAGCTGAAGTATTAATGTGCGAAATAAAATTATAGTCGCCCGAATAGTCTACGATGTCTCCTTTATTGTAAATGGCATAGGCACTGGTGATGTCATAATCAACAGCGTCGTCTCGTGATTCTTTAAACAGTTCCGGAGATAAGGATTCACTTTTATATTTTTTGGGATTAGCGAGGGCGAAAAAATATCCTAAGGTATTACCCGCTGTATCCTTTACTTCTTTGTTGAAGAAAAAGCTAAATCGGTCGTAGGCATTCTCATAATAAAATATATCCGGCGTATCTGTTTTCTTAGTACGGTTGGCAATGTTATTCAGCACCAATTCATAGGTCGTACTGTCTTCATTAAAAAGAGCGCGGCTACTACTATCGAATGTATAGAAACGTGTATCGTATTTATTGAGGTACGCAGAAAAGTTCTCCTTAATTAAACTGTCTTTTATCTTCTTGTTTTCTACTTCGTTGTAAAATCTATTAAAGTTATTTGTAAGGTAAGTTCCGTTCAATTGAGCAATGCCTATTCGTAAAATGTTGTTTGAAGCGGGATCAAATTGACTGGCGAGTTTTACCGCATGAGCTTTGCGATGCTCCAACTCAACAGCTCGTGTTTGGTAAATAACAAGTGCCGAAATGCTGGAAGCAAACAATATTAACCACGGTAAAAAAAACGACGACCGCATCAATGGAATATAAATGTCTGCCCGGCGAAATTCAAGAATAAACAAGAATAGTAATAGCCAAACGAGCACCACTAGATTGCTTTCTAATGTATACTGATCGAAGTGTACGGTGAGATACATTAATCCGAAAATGGCTACGACTAAAAACTTTGCATACACTGGTATATTCTTGCATTTATACACATGCAACAGCAGCAGGTTACTAATAATAAAAAATGAAAGCGTAATAAAACAAAGCGTGATGAAGCTGATCAGCGAGAAAAAACTCAACCTGAAAAAATTTGATACATCAAAGGAAATCTTAGAATCCACAATCAAGCTGCGAATGATACCTGCAGCCGCAAATGACATGAGTACCATCAATACCGGAACTACAACGGTAACTATTACTGCCTGGTTGCCTCTATATGCAGGCTGTTGCTTTACCACCTGAATGGAAGTGTACTTGATGAAACTCACCATCCAGAAAAGAAGGATCATGTTGATGAACAAGTCGCCTAAGGAAGGGTGGACAAATTCATCGGACGCATAAATATTTGGATCGAACAACTCCAGCTTTCTAAAATCTAAAGCAAACCGAAAAACGTAAGTAGCAAGCCGTAACAAGGAAACCGTAACGGCCAGAAATGCAAAACCAGTTAACCATCCTTTCGCCTTTGCAACATCAAACGCAAGCATGTTGACAAAAACCAATAAAAAAGCAATTGACAAAATCTTAAAAAACAATCCCCAGCTATTGCTTAAGTAATCATGTACCTGCTTTTTTTCAACTATAAAAAATGAAGGCTTGCCGGAAATATTGTTGATGGGGATATCACCCTTTTGAAGGTTGATGTCATACTTACTATCACCATCCTTTAAAGCAGGAAAGTCATTGACCAGGTATTCATTGTTGAAGAAGTAATGCCAATAAACAGGAATGAGCCCTACTATAGTTACCGGCGTTCCTTGAACCGTAATGGTGCGCTTATGAAGTTGAAAATAACCATTGTTATATTGAACAATGCGGCTTCCATCCGGCGCAGCCAGATCACCCGGTTGAGGATACGTCTTATTGTTATTCCAATACGTGAGCAGGTAGTTACCTATATCATTGCGGGTATACACAAACAATGCAGTCGGCTGACTTTGCTGATCAAAAAGGTATTCGCTGGTGGGCGTTTGTTGCTGATTGTATATGGCCTGCAGTGTTACTTTATCTGCAGCAAACGATTCAAATTTGCGGGCACCCGCATTAAGGTATTGTTCAAATGATTTCTGGATACTTTCATGCGATCTGTTGAACGACCAGGAAGCAGAAAACAATAAAGAAAGCATGTACAGTGATATCGCAATAAAAGCGAGGTACCTGTTCTTGTAAAAACTTTTCTTTAAAGTTTCGTTCACTGGGTTCTTTTATTTTTAATGGCATTCCAGATGTCATCCATTTCCTGCAAAGTCATATCGGCTAAAGTGCGGCCTTGTTGCTGTGCTTCCGCCTCCATAGTAGTAAAGCGATGAATGAATTTCTTGTTGGTCTTTTCCAATACACCTTCGGCGTCGATCTGCAAAAACCGTGCATAATTGATTAAGCTAAACATCACATCGCCAAATTCTTCTTCTATATGTGTTTGATCGCCACTGGCTATTGCTTCATGCAATTCACCCATTTCTTCTTCTACTTTTTTCCAAACATCTTGTATGTTATCCCATTCAAACCCAACCTGGCGGGCCTTGTCTTGTATGCGGGTAGCTTTTACCACTGCAGGTAATGATGGTGGCACACCACTTAGCACAGATTTTTTTCCTTCTTTCATCTTCAACTGTTCCCAATTCTTTTTTACATCCTCCGCATCATTCACCGTTACATCTCCATAAATGTGTGGATGCCTCGATACCAGCTTGTCACTTATTCCTTCTAATACATCTTTCAATGTAAAATGATTTTGCTCGCTGGCAATGCGTGCATAAAATACCAGGTGCAGCATCATGTCGCCCAGTTCTTCTTTTATCCCTTTCCAGTCGTGCGTAGTAATGGCATCTGCCAGTTCATATGTTTCTTCCAACGTAAGCGGCCGCAGCGTATCTATTGTTTGCTTTTTATCCCATGGACATTGTTCCCTTAACTCATCCATAATTTTTACTAAACGCATAAAACTATTCTCCACACTCATAATTCTCTTTTTAGATGGTTAAAAAAGCAAGCAATCCAAATACCAAAAACAGGAACGCCATTACAAAAACTGATGAGAATAATAACAGGCTGAATTTTACGATTGTTTTAGCCCGCCCCTGCTGGTAAAAATTGCGCATTGACTTGTATAAATACCAAAACGTATAAGCAATTAAAAGAACGGTGAAGTATTTAAGCCAGTGCATGTAAGGCAATGCTTTTCCTTTACTAACAGATATCCGTAAAAACATTAAAATAAATAATCCGCAATAAAGATGCACGGTGAAGATGATGTGATCCGCATAATAGAATTTCTTGTGCCGGTAAAACAAGAGTTGTAGCAACAGTGCAACAATGGGAAGTGAAACGAACAGGACCTGCGGAAAATAGTGCATGAATTTTTCCGCCAATGCTTCCCACATCATCCGCTTATTACCTGCATACTTTTCTTTAAGGGCCTGTTCTTTGGTAGTGAAGCGATGGATGATCCATCCATCACGTTTATCTACAGGTAATGTTTGTTGTATCGAATCATAATGTGCCACCCTGTTTACCGGCTTATTCTTAATAGTATCAGCGGCAATCGAATTTTTATATTTTATCTGAATGCTGTCGCTGATGCTTTGCACCAAAGAGTCAGCCTTTACCTGATTCAACTGGCCGGCATTTTTCCTTTTTTGCAAAGCTGTTCCCGAACTATCAACGATAGTTGCGTTCTTTTTTATTGGAACATCAATCTTACCAGCACTTTCATTTTCATTTAAGCGTACCGCATCTGATGTATTGACAACAGAAAAGAAAAAAATAAAAAAGAATGCCGATGTAAAGACATACATCTTAATGGGATTAAGATAATTCATACGCCGGCCTCGCATGTATTCTCTTGATAGAAAACCTGGCTTGAACACCAGGTATTTTACCGTACTAAAAAACTTTCCGTCGAAGTGAGTGATGTCGTAAACGAAGTGGGTTACAAGATTCCAAAATGTCTCCCTCGGCTCTACGTTCTCTTGCCCGCAAATATGACAGAACTTTCCATTGACCACTGCACCACAATTCAAACAATCATTTTCCTTCCGTTCCTTTCTATGAGACACCTGTTAAAATTTGACTAAATGTACATACAAAAGCCATCCCCAAAAATGAGGGGTAGGCGCCAATGTTTTTTCCTTAACAGATCTACAGTTATTTTTGGCCTGTTCAAAAAGAAATCATGAAAAACCTACTTGTATATTTTCTTCTGTTCTGTTCCAATTACGCATACAGCCAGTTTTATTATGCAGACGTTGTGGGCACAGGCCAAACCAATCAACAATACAAGCTCATCGAAAGCCAGAGGCTGAAACGAATCAGTGCTGCAGGTTTTGAACCCAATAACGAACCTTCAAAAGATTTTTTATTGGAGCAGGAGGTAAACGCTAAAGCACAGCAGATAGTTACCCGCTCTGCTACCATTGGAAATGTTGAGTCTTATTTCACCAGCACTTATCAAAACAACCGTATCAGCCGCACCTACGATAGCAATGCAAACGCCATTAATATGGTTGAATACACATACGACACAAAGGGCAACTTACTTAGCACACGGTCTACCAGTAAAGATTTTGACGGGCAGTTTATGTCCACAGAAACGCACTTGTGGAACTATAATGACGATGGATTACCCACGCAGATGTTGAAAATAAAAAATGGAAGTGATACTACGTTCGTCACTTTTAAACTAGAAGACAATAACGTGTCGGAAGAAGTATGGGTAAGAAATAGAAGAGAGATTGAACGATTTTATTATTACTACAACGCAAGAAAACAGTTGACGGATATTGTAAAATTCAATCGTAAAGCAAAGCAACTGCTACCCGACTATATGTTTGAATATGACAATAGCGGCCGCATTAACCAGATGACCCAGGCGCAGGCTACCAGTGCCAACTACCTCATTTATCGGTACTCGTACAACGATCGCGGACTTAAGGAAAGAGAGCAGGTCTACAACAAAAAGAAAGAGTACCTCGGTAAAATCGAATATTCATACCAGTAAATGATCGGGCTAAAAAGCTCGATTTTTTTTTCTACTGCTTTCACATCAACTTTACCGGCACATTGGGTTGCCTTCTACTTTAGCTAACATTTAAAAAAAATTGTAAGAATGAAAATCGTTCACCAGGTACATCCTGAAGATTTTGCACGCTATAACACCGCACAGATCAGGGAAAAATTTTTACTGGATAAACTCGTCCAACCAGATGCTATCATAAATGTGTATACGCATTATGACCGAATGATTTGTGGTGCAGTGAACCCTGTTTCAAAATCTATTGCGCTTCCAACATACGATGCACTTAAAAGCGATTATTTTTTAGAACGTCGCGAGCTGGGTGTGGTGAGCATTGCAGGCAAAGGTTCAGTAACTGTAGATGGCGAAGTAATTCCAATGGATAAACTGGATTGCCTGTACATTGGTAAGGGTAAAAGAGAGGTGGTGTTTAGCAGCGATGCACCCGACCATGCAGCTAAGTTTATACTCTTTAGTTGCTCTGCACACCAGGAATATCCAACGCGGCTGATGCGCCCTGCTGAGGCAACACCAACAGAAATGGGAAGTGCAGAAACTGCTAACCAAAGGGTGATCAATAAATACATTCATGCTGAAGGATTGAAGAGTTGTCAACTGGTATTGGGTGTTACCAACTTTAAACCCGGTAGCCTTTGGAACACCATGCCTCCGCACACGCATGATCGTCGCATGGAAGTCTACTTCTACTTCGATCTACCGGAGAAGCAACGCATCATACATTTTATGGGTGAGGCTACTGAAACAAGGCACATGTTTATTGCCAACGAAGAGGCGATTGTTTCGCCGGCATGGAGCATTCACTCTGGCGTGGCTACCTCAAGCTACAGCTTTATTTGGGCGATGGCCGGAGAGAACATGTCGTTCACGGATATGGACTTCATTGACATTACGACCCTTAAATAATTAGTACTATAAATTACAAAACGCAAACGCCTGCAGTTTTGGCTGCAGGCGTTTTTATTTATATCAAAGAGTATTATTTTGGTTCAACTGCCATCTCAGCAATTTGCGCTGGTGGAATAGGCGCAGGAACAAGATTGTTGATTGGTTTTGTAGACTTCAGGTAGATAAATAATGCATGCAGATCCTCGTCTGACGCCTTGCTGATATTCTGCCATGGCATAGGCGGAAGCAAAGGACGGCCATTGTCTAAACCTTTCGATTTGCCCTGCCGCATCGCTTTCATGAATTGTTGTTCTGTCCAGTTTCCAATACCTGTTTCATCGCTGGTAAGATTAGCTGAAAACGATGTACCCCATGGTCCAACATAAGCAGTCAATATTGGATTGAATAAAACCCAATCTTTCGAATGCGCTCCATCAACACTGGGCAGCGGCATCGAAGCAGGATGGCCGGACAAGCGCTTCGTCATGTCGAGCTGTGGACCTTCAGGCCCAAATACTTTAGGTGTATGGCAATCGTCGCATCCCATAATGGTAACAAGGTATTCGCCTCGATGGATCATGCTGTCTACCGTAATACCGCTTTTGGTAACTGCTTTGGTTTCGTTTTGATTGTTGCAGGAAATAATGAGCGTTGATCCGGCAGACATTAATAAACAAATAGCCAGTGCTATCTTTTTCATTGTTTAATTTTTATGTTGAGTTGAATTACTTATAAAATATGGTTGATGGAAATATCTTCAGCGTGCTGTCTTCCTATCAATAGCTGTAGCATTGTAAAGGCGTGATCCACGACTTTAAAAAAAGAAGTTCTCATAATTAGTTGGCTTTATATTGAGCAGTAGAAAAGGAAAATGTTAGGGTAATGATTATAAAAGGTAGGTGTTTTAAATTATTAAAACACCCCCTCCAGCGTTTCATTAGCTACTGCTTCTTTCACTCCTTTTCCTGTATTCCCAATGTCTTTGCTCCAAATTGGTTTGAAGTTTTCCAGTGTTGCACTGGTTTCCTTTACATCGATCAATCTCGATTTTTTACCACCTGCCAGCACTGCCAGCTTTAAATTTGTGGTGATGAATTTTCCTCTCATGGCGATTTGTTTTTTGTTTTGTTTTATGGTGCAAAAGTGGAAAGATTTAGAAGGGCAGACAATCGCATAAGCGGGTGAAATAAATTGCTTGTAATACAGCCTGAAGGTTGCGCCCACTGCCTGCAATCTTTTTATCAGCTTTTATTACCGCTTATATCGATCATCACGCACCTGGGTCTTTATTTCACCACATAAACATGTGATTCGGGGCGGCTAAAATTTTTTACTCCTTCCAGTTCTTAGATTTGTATTCCTGCATGAGAGGCCTCTATATTATACTTCTAACACTTTTAAGTTATGCTGCCAGTGCGCAGCAAGGGTTTGCATTTACGCATATTACTACCGATGATGGAATGGGATTGGCCAGCAACCAGGTTTCTAGTTTGTACCAGGACGAGAAAGGATTTATATGGGTGGGCACTGCCAATGGCCTGCAGCGTTTTGATGGAAGTAAGTTTATACATTTTAGTACCCGCAAAGCAGGCAGCCACGAATTACCGCACACCAGCATCTCACAAATTTTGCCCGGCGATAGTGGTACCATTATCCTGTCGATGGCTACACAGCGAGAGTTTGGAATATTCAATCCTTCCACCTTTGTATATACTCCTATCCCGCTTAAAACAGCATCTGCGCTGCCACCACGTGCAGAGTTTTGGTTATGGAAAAACTCCATCGGCGACTTGTATTGCAATGTGCTGCGTTATGGCATTCTGAAATACAATAAGAAAACGCACGAATTCATAGACGACTACAGCTTTAAATTTCCTGAAAACTGGATGCCCAGTACCGTGGGTGTACACGAAGACGTGCAACGACAGCAATACTGGTTTGCTACCGATAGTGGGTTGTGCGTTTATGATAAGCCTACCAATACCACATGGAGCCGCAATTACAACCCGCACAAACTTCCTATACTTAACAACCCCTTACTAAGCGACAGGCTCACCCAAATATATGTTGACAATCAGCGGAGGTTTTGGGTGTTTGGCTGGCCCGTATGGGGAAGTGGCGCTCAATACAAATTTTGCTTTGATAGTACCGGTACCCGTTTTCTGCACAAAGACACGACAGGCCTCAACATGGCCGCTACTTCTTACAACGAGTACAACCATTTTTTAGAGACGCGCCAGGGCGACTTATGGATATATGGCCTGGGCGTATTGAAAAGCTATGAGAAAACCCAAAGGCGCTTTCTCTCGCATAATAGCCAGCCACAGGGCAACAATAACCTGAGTATGGATTACGAGGTAATCTTCCAGGTGATGCAGGATAAAGATGGAAGCTTATGGATGGCTACAGATAAAGGACTGTATTATACAGGCTTTGGATCAGAAGGATCGGTGACGAACCTGGTATTTAAAACCGATAAAGAAGATGCATCTTTTACCGATGTAATGGAAATGCCTAATGGTGACTTATGGCTTACATCGTGGGGCACGGGCGTAAGGGTTTTGGATAGAAACCTGAAGCGCGTAGACAATGCTGTATACGCAAACCCGCCACCTAAAAACTGGACACCAGATAAAACGAATGCCATCCGGCTTACCTGGACAATGTGCAGGCAATCCTCTACCGGTAACATTTGGATAGGATGCAACGGAGGTATCCTGCTGGTACACGACCCGGTTAAAAAAATAACTACCTACAGTCAACCCGAAGCTGCGAACAAAAGCACGATCCGTTATATAGTAGAAGATAAGGTGGGCAATATATGGATGGGCACACAAGGCGGAAGGCTGATTAAGTGGAGCAATGGACAGTTTACGATTGTAAAAGAAGTCGGAACCATCATCTATAAAGTATTTATTGATAAGCAGGGATGGCTGTGGCTGGCTACACACGAAAAAGGTTTATACGCGGTAGATGCGGCAACCGGCAATACCATTCAGCATTATACTACGGGCAGTGGCGAAAACAAATTGTACAGCAACACCGGGAATGATGTAGAGCAGCTGAATGACAGCATCATTGTATTTGGTGGCGGAGCACTCAACTTCATCAATAAAAAAACGGGCGCTGTACGACTGGTGAAGTATGAAGATGGCCTGCCATCTAACACGGTAAAACGGCTTCGAATGGATAAACGTGGCAGTTTGTGGGTTATAACCTCCAATGGCTTGTGCAGGTATAACCCACGCAACAACCAGATAATTACTTATGGCCGCAAGGATGGAATAATCATAGGCGAGCAAACCTCCAGTGCCGATTATATTACCCGCAACAACCAGTTGGTGTTTGTGGGCAGCAACGCCGTTTTATTGTTTGATGCCGATACCTATTCTACCACTACCCCACCGCCAAATGTCACCATTACTGATTTCAAGCTGTACAACAAATTTCTTCCGGTCGACTCCTTGTTGCAGTTTAAAGAAATAAAACTGGTACACAACGAAAATTCAATCAGTATCTATTTTGCTTCGCTCAGTTTCAGGCAACGCGACAAGCTGACTTATTTCTACAAAATGGAAGGCATTGACCCGGATTGGATAAAGGCTGACCGCTCATTGTATGTAAACTATTCGCTGCTCCCACCCGGCCATTATACATTCAAGGTTTATTGCGAAAACATAGAAGGCATACGCTCGGAAAAAACGACCGAGCTAACCATATTTGTAAAGCCACCTTTTTGGAGAACCTGGTGGTTCCTGAGTACCCTCGTTTTTACGCTTGCGCTCATATTTTACGCCATGCACGATTTGCGCGTAAACCGATTGCTGGCTGTAGAGAAACTACGTAACAGGGTAGCACGCGATCTTCATGATGATATGGGTAGCACGTTAAGCACCATCAATATTTTAAGCTCAATGGCTAAAACTAAAATGGCTACGGATACAGTGAAAACGACGGAATACTTAAGCAAGATTAGCGACAATAGCCAGCGTATGATGGAAGCGATGGATGACATTGTGTGGAGTATAAAACCAAGTAACGACAGCATGCAAAAAATTACTGCGCGCATGCGCGAATTTGCGCTGAACGTTCTTGAAGCAAAGGATATTGAAATTGATTTTTTTATAGACGATCCTGTTCATGATGTAAAACTTAATATGGAAGCTCGCCGCGATTTTTTCCTCATATTTAAAGAGGCGATCAACAATACAGCTAAGTATTCCAGAGCAACGAAAGTAGAGGCACAGGTAACGCTACGACAGAAGCAAATCGTGCTGATAGTTAAAGACGATGGGATTGGATTTGATGTGAAAGCAGCCGATAGTGGCAATGGATTAGGCAATATGCAAAAGCGTGCTGATAATATGAACGCTAAAATAACCGTGCAATCAAAAGTGGGAGAAGGAACAATGGTTACGTTGGTAGCACCTGTGGGGTGAGTGGTGAATAGTGAGTAGCCAATATTGAGTGGTAAAAAAATACTTAATATCCTGATTTAAAAATTTCGAACAGGAATAAGGGAAGAAAAGATAATAACCATGAATCGCTTACTGAGCCAGAAGTTTAGATTTTACTCGTTCGTATGCATTGCATTGCTGCTTTTTGTTCATGGCTATAACTTACAGGAAACTTACCTCACACCATTTAGCCTGGTAACCGAACGACTAACGTTTACAACCTTCATTGAATACTTTTTAGCAAATGGTGCTTTACGCTTTCGTATTCCCATGTTGTTTATTATCTCTGGATACATTTTTGCTTTACAGGATAACAGGTCTTACAAAGAAAGAATAAGGAGGCGTTTTCATTCGCTCATCATTCCGTTTCTCATCTGGAGTGCGTTTGGGCTACTCGTCACCTATGCGTGGCAGCAACATCCATTAACTGCACGTGCTGTATACGATTCGCAATTAGACCAAATGGGTGACAACCGACCCTATAGTGAAATGGATTGGGTAGACATTTTAATCCGGTGGCTGGTAGCGCCTGTGTCATTTCAACTATGGTTTATCAGGAGCCTATTTTTTTACAATTTATTGTACCCATTCTTTAAGTGGGCTCTTACCAAATTTCCTAAAATCTGGTTCACTATTGCATTGGTCGGTTGGTTCAGCATGTTCAACTTTTTATTTTTAGAAGCACAGGGAATTTTCTTTTTCACCCTCGGAATTTGGATTCAAAAAACGAATTTCCCCATCATAAAAAAACCGAAATGGTTGAGTGCATTTCTTTGCTGGCTTTTCTTTATTGGCGTAAGCGTTATTAAAACTTTTATGGCTTTTGAATTGGAAGCTGACAACCCTGAAACAACATACATCCTGGTAACTTTACACATGATCACCGTTTTTGCCGGCATCCTGGCGGTGTGGTATGGAGCGGACCCCGTGGTAAAGTGGTTCATGCGCAGGCGATGGTTCTTATGGTCGATCACTTTTTCTTTTATCATCTATGCCCTTCATGTTCCGCTTATACAATACACTACGCGGCTTTCATTTATCTATTTTCACCATCTAAAGTTGTACCGTTTGGGTACTTATATACTTGTTCCGGCATTGCTACTCTTGTTCTGCATAGCTGTTGGTGCATTATTCAGAAGGCTTTTTCCTAAGGCCTATCGCGTTGCCACTGGTGGCAGAGGCTTTTGATGGCAAGTTGCCTCACCGCCCAGGTTACGTCAATTCAAACAGCTGATTTGGCAAAGCGCTAACCTGCAACTTTACCTACTTTTGCCGCCCATGTTAAAAGAGTTACGCAATACTTCCATTATAGCTGGCCCAATCATCATAGGCAATGTGTCGCAAATTGGCCTTGGGCTAATCGACAGCGCCATGATTGGAGCAATAGATTACCGGCAACTGGCTGCATCGTCACTGGTTCTTAACATTCTTGCTATTCCGCAGGTGGTAGGTATTGGAATCACCATGGCCATATCGCCTTTGGTAGCAATGGCAAACGGCCGCAATGATGTGCATACTGCTTCTAAAACGGTGTACAATGGTGTGCTGCTTTCTGCTATTACAGCCTGCATCATCGCTATTATGATGGTGGCCTGCAAGCCACTTCTTTTTCACCTGGGACAAGATCCTATAGTAGCTGCATTTGCCGTGGATTATTACATTGTCATGTCATGGTCGCTCATCCCGATGATGGTGTATATCGCCTTAAAGCAATTTTCTGACGCGCTGGAATTTACGCGGACAGCCATGTTGCTTTCACTGATTTCGCTTCCGCTAAATGGTGTGTTGAACTGGATATTGATCTATGGCAGGTTTGGATTTCCGCGTTTGGAATTGTATGGCACCGGCATTGCCACACTCATAACCAGGGTGATTATTATGTTGCTGTTGTTTGCAATTATTTTAAAGCACAAAACTTTTAAACCATACATACAGGCACGACAAAAAGCCTGGAAAGTGAGTCGTAAAATGTGGAAGGAACTCTTAAGTCTCGGCATTCCAAGTAGCCTGCAATATGGTATGGAAGCGGGTGCCTTTTCTGTGTCAGGTATTATGATTGGCTGGCTTGGTGCAACCGCGCAAGCCGCGCACCAAATTGCCCTTAACCTTGCATCCGCCACTTTTATGGCAGCGTTGGGTTTATCGCTTGCGGGCTCTATACGAGTAGCCAATGCGTACGGCAGAAGCGACAAAACGGGCATGCGTGCCATTGGAAAAAGTACCATTGCAGGGGGCCTTGCCTTTGGTAGTTTGTGTGCCGTAATGTTTGTGTTATTAAAAAGCTACCTGCCCACATTTTTTACAAATGACGCTACGGTGGCATCGCTTGCTGCGGGCCTACTCGTCTTTGCTGCTCTCTTCCAGGTATCAGATGCTACACAGGCTATCGGCGTAGGTTTGCTACGCGGAATAAAAGATGTGAAGATGCCCACGCTTTATGTCGCCATAGCTTACTGGGTGATTGGTATACCAATTGGCTATTTGCTCGCTTTCAATTTTGAAATGGGGGCTGCAGGAATATGGCTTGGATTTGTTAGTGGCCTTACCATTTCATCCATTCTATTAAATGCCAGATTTCTTCATAAAACAAAGTTGAAGACCTAGGTAAAAACTATTTGGTTCAGATTAGAGGTTGCTGGCAAATCATTTCTTTTCGTCCATCACCTCCGCTTTCATGATGGAAACATTTACGCTGTCGGTTCCCTTTGGCGTGTGGTATTTTGCTTTAAAACTCACCTCTCCATTTGGCGGAACGGCTTCGCCAATCACTTGCTCATGATTGGTCACCAGTTCACCTGATTCATTGTAGTAAAGTAATTTAATGCGCACATTTTTATAAGAACTTACTGCTGCACTGTTCTTCACCACACCGCGAACTACTGTTTGCCCAATTATATTCCGCTTCGATGTATAATCTACCGTAAGAAAAGAGAGCGGATCTTTTGTTTCCTTTTTTACCAGTTTTTCTTTTGAGTCTTCATAAGTCTTGTCGCTGGTATTATTACAACTCAACATGAATAAAAAAAAGGTTACGATGGCAATTAGTTTCATGACTGATAATTTCAGAAAAGATAATTGGAAATGAACCAATAAAAAAGGCTACCAGTACCAGGTAACCTTTAATAATGTAGAAATTTTGCGTAGCGTTATTGTTTTCTTTTTATTGTAGTAGAGTCAGTCTTCTTCTTGTAACCATCATCTGAAATTTTTTCTTTTGACCCGTCAGCGTTCTTAACTTTCAACTGATCACTACTTTCATCGTACTTAATTTTTGAACCATCTGATCCCTTCGCTTTCATATCGCCATCACCATCCATTTTCACTTTATACCTTGTTTCATCCACCATGTATTTTCCATCATTGGTGCGATCCAGAGAGAAACTAACGTTGCGGCCCGTCATATCAAACGTGTCACGCAAATCGGTACTGATATAATATTCAACGGGTGTTCTGGTACTTACATCTACCCACTTTCCTGTTTCTGCATCCTTATCTATGCTAACCTGCTTACCCGTATAAAGATCTACATAGGTTCCGGGTGTAACAGATGTACCCGAAGTAGTTACTGAGGCGGATGTCTCTCCAGCAGAAGCGTTTGTAGTAGTTGTATTGATGCTGCTATCCGAACTTGTGGTAGACTCTTTGGTTTCATTGTTGTCGCAAGCTACCAGGGTCATTAGTGCTGCACCGGCCAACAGGGTGCTGAATTTGTTTTTCATATTTGTCAATTTGATTTCTTACCCCGTATTCAATTTCTGTACCACCAAAAGTGACAAAGCGCTGATAAAAAAGTATAAAGATGATGATCAACAAACCCATAATATGTAACCATTACTGCCACACGAACATTATATAAATGAATTGCGAAAAAGAATATATTTCAAGAAAGCGAACCATTACTGCTTTTAAAATGGATTAGCCTTTTGTTACTTTCTTAATAGCAGTGGCATCATTTTTTACGCACTTACATTCTAAAACATTTAACTATGGACAAGCTAGAATTAAAAGGCAACTGGAACCAGTTAAAAGGTAAAATAAAACAAGAGCATGGTCACTTAACGGATGATGATCTACGCTACGAAGAGGGAAAAGATGATGAGCTTTTTGGAAGGTTGCAGGAAAAGCTAGGTAAGACAAAAGATGAAATAGTACATTGGATAAGATCATTAGGTTAATTGATTAAAAGAAAACCCGATAGAAAAGGGCGCCAACTTCGGCGCCTTTTTTTTGTTCAGCTTTCAGACAAATAACTGGTCAGTTCCACTTCTGAAATTAGGCCCAGGCTTACGGAATGTGCAATCGCTTCACTACTGTGTTCAAAATGGCAACAGGGCACGCCGGCTGCTTCTATCTTTACAATCAGTTCCCGCACATTCGTTACGTTTTTTTCATACACATGGCGCAGGTACACACAAAAAACTCTCCCCGGAAAATGCTCAACAATGCTGGCATAAATTACAGGGTCCATTTGCGAATCATCGCCCAATAAAATAAACTGCTGTTCCGGAAAAGCTTCCATGATGCGCGCAATCCGCATGAACTTAGTAGCATGTTTATTTGCCCCTGTTTTAAATACCTCGTGAAATTTCTTAACCTGGCTCAATAGAAATACCCCTTCGGGCAATTCATTTTTGCGTATAAATTCTTTGATAAAATCATACAAATTCCATTCGCTGCTCGACACGTAAAAAAATGGATTGGGCTCACCACTTTCGGTGTGCGCTTTAGCCAACAACTTGTAGTGCTTTACTACTCCTTCAAATGGTTTGCGACTGTGCGCATTTTTTGTGAACAACACATACAACTTCTTCCAAACCGTTGCTGAATGCGAAATGAGAAAGGTGTCATCAATATCGGAAATGAAGGCGAACTGGTTGGTGTGTGGAATGAAAACATAACCCGGAGTTGTAGCAACCACGGGTGCATCTTCGTGCGCACTTTTACGAAGCTGTATTTGCACCGTATGCAAACCCGCTTTCATATTTTGCTCAGCTGGCCATTCCAGTTTAAAAAAACCATCCGCTGCAGTAGTAGATGATATGCGTTTGCCATTTACCTCCAGCGACACCGTAGCACTTTCTACCGGTACCACCATAAATGAACGGAGTAACGCAAATGTATTGGTCCAAAAATTTTTTCGATAACGCTTACGTGGTAGCGGGCTAAGGCTAAATACATGTCCGAAGAGCAACAGCTCTTTGTCGGTTCCATAGCCGTGGTACACTTTTGATACTTTTGCATCCGTCAAACGAAAAACGAACAAAAATTTTCTCCATAACTTTTGCCATATAGTAAGTGTTGGTAGACCGTTATGAGTAGAAACTTCATTCATCATATGCTTAATTATCACTGCCCATGCAACATACAAACAGTTTAAAATATTTGTTTGTAATCAATCCAATCTCTGGCGGCACGGAGAAAGGAGAATTTGAAACTACCATCAAAGCTTTCTTTGAACCACTTCCCCACTCTCTGGAGTTTTTTATACTCGATGGCAAAAATGATGCACAGCAATTACGGGCAAAAATATATCGCTTGCAGCCAAACAAAGTAATTGCCGTAGGTGGCGATGGTACAGTATCGCTTGTTGCAAAACATGTGCTTTTTACAGACATACAAATGGGTATCATCCCTGCAGGTTCTGCCAATGGAATGGCGAGAGAATTAAACATACCAGTTGATATAAATGAGGCTTTGAAAATTATTGAGAACGGTATAGTAAAAGCAGCTGATGTAATCAACATTAACGACCAGGTGTGCCTGCACCTGAGCGATATAGGCTTAAATGCGCGCATGATTAAGTATTTTGACCAGGGAACTACACGTGGTAAACTAGGGTACGCCAAGGTAGCTTTGAAGGCATTATGGCGCAGACAAAACATACAGGTAGCCATAGAAACAAAGGGGAAGGAAATAAAACGCAATGCCTTTATGGTTGTACTGGCGAATGCCAGCAAATATGGTACAGGAGCAGTTATAAATCCAGATGGTGATTTATACGACGGACTTTTTGAAGTGATTATTATACGCAAACTTCCTTTGAGCGAGTTGTTTAAAATTTACTTCAGACCACAGCCTTTTGACCCGGAAAATATAGAAGTAATCAAAGCTGAAGCCGTCAATATAGAAACTTCTCACCGCGTACACTTCCAGGTTGATGGCGAATACCTGGGCAAAGTAAAATCGGTATCTGCACAAATTTTATCGGGCCAGTTGCATATCCTGGTACCACAAGAAGCAGGAGAAGAAAAGGAAAATTGAGCATTGGTTGGTGGCTTAAACGCGCCACCTTACCAATCTGAATTTGTTTTATTCACTACAATTTAAAGGACAGCTAGTGAGTAATTTATTCCCCGCTACTGATTTGGGGTATATTGCAAATTCAACCCCTTAAGGTTTAAGCAATGAGTTTGTTTTACATCGTTTCTAAAATTATCAATGTTTTTCTTGCACCAGCTAATTGGATCATCATTCTTCTATTGATCGCTTTTTTTGTAAAACGACGCTCATTAAAAAAAGGACTGCACATAGCAGCGGTTGCAGTCTTTATTTTATTCAGCAACAAGGCTTTGTTTGATGTGGCTGTAAAAGCCTGGCAACCGGTCAGGATTGATTTAAAAGATTCAGCTAATTACAGTGCGGGCATTGTTCTCGGTGGCATGTCGCAGGTTGATAGAAATGGGCATGGGTACTTTACGGAAGCTTCCGACCGGTTTATACAAGCGGTTCAGTTATATCACCGTAAGGTCATTCGTACCATTGTAATTACCGGGGCCACTTTGCAAAAAGACTTGCCGGAAGAAGGAACTTATCTTGTTCCCGAATTTATTAAAGCGGGTGTACGGCCAGAGGATATCTACGCTGAAACAAAAGCCACCAATACATTTGAGAATGCGGCTTATAGTAAAGCATTGTTGTTGAGTAAAAACCTACAACCACCCTATGTAGTGATTACATCAGCCATCCATATCAATCGCTCTAAACGAGTGTTTGACAAGGCCGGTGTTCAAGCCATTATGTACCCGGCAAACTACCTGGCTATTGACAAGGATGCGAATGCCTCCGAAATATTTTTCCCCAACATCAAAACACTTGATGACTGGAGATACCTGATAAAAGAATGGGTTGGAATTATTGGGTATCAGCTTGCAAACAAAGCTTAAATATCGATGCAGAATATCCGCCTATACCAGTCTCATCAGGCTATAACAAAATAAAATTGTCAGTCTTAGGCATGGCGTCGAACGTAGGCGCCACTACTTCGGTTGGTATCGTAAGCTTTCTACGAATGGTATCCATCCACGCACCATCTACATTGATGATGGCCGCAAGTGTGTCACCGTCTTTCATTATCTCGTGTTGAATACTCCACCGGCTGTAGGTGGCACTCGCTTTACTCAACTTAAGGTTGATGGTAACCTGTTCACCAAAATGAATTTCTCTCTTGAATAAACACTCTTCTCTGAATAAAATGGGACCCAGATGATGCTCGATCAAAGTAGGTTCGTTTAGGCCATGGGTAGTGAAGAAAGACATTCGGCAGTACGCACCAAAATCATAATAAACGGAATGCCTGATGTGAAAATTCGGATCCAGGTCGCTCCACCTAATTTCTACTGATTGTACAAACGAATCCATTATAATATTTTTTGTAGTTGAAGAGAGATTTAGAAATCACTTAGTTGCCCGCTTTGCTAAAGGCAAATGTAGCGGTCGTTTTAAAGCTAGAAACTTCCTGCCAAGAAAGATATTGAGGAAGTAAGTGCAGGCTCCATATTTTTGCGGAGTCATCAATTATTAATTATGTCCGTAGCAGAAAAACTTGCAAAAATGAAAGAAGAAAAAGCAGCCTCTAACTTACAAGCCGGCGAAGATTTTCTAAAAGAAAATAAAGAACGCCCGGGAGTAATTACCACGGCCAGTGGTTTACAATATGAAATAATACATGAAACAGGCGGAACTGAAAAACCAAAAGCGACCAGCACGGTAAAATGCCACTACCATGGTACGCTCATCAATGGTACCGTTTTCGATAGTTCTAAAGTAAGAAATCAACCAGCAACCTTTCCATTGAATATGGTGATAAAAGGATGGACTGAAGGCTTGCAGCTCATGAGTGTAGGTGATACCTACCGGTTCTTTCTTCACCCAACATTAGCCTATGGCGATCGCAGCGCAGGGGCATCCATTCAGCCACACAGCACGCTCATTTTTGATGTAGAGTTGCTCGGTATTCAGTAACCGCAAATAACCTTACAACCCATTTATAATGGAGAGGTGAGTAGATTTCACAAGCGTAAAAACAAAACCTACTTGAAGGGATTTGCGGAACAATGCAGATCCCTTTTAGATTTTGTTCAAGACTTAGATTTTGTTTCGCCCTGGAATTTGTCAGAGTTCAGACTTGTGAACGCCTTTGGTAAGAAGGTGATATCCAATTCCTGTAGCAATGCTAACCGCAAATACAATCCACCATAATAAATTGAAGCTATAGTTGTCGGCAACATACCCGCCAATAGAAGGAGCGGCAATTTGTGCAGAGCCCCACGCCATCGTATATAATGCTGCATATTGGCCGCGGTTGTAATCGCTGCTGCGGCTGATCCAATAGGTATTCATAAAGGGCATGGACAACATTTCGCCAATCGTAATAACAAGCACAGAAAACAGTGCGAGTGCAAAATGGCCCTGTAATACATTATAGATTCCGTAAGAGGCGCCTACCAGCCATACGCCATATTTTATAAAGCTCAATGGCTTTGCTGACTTTTCAATTCTATACACCAACACCATTTCTACAAAAGCAATCAACAGACCGTTTATCGCCATTAAAGTTCCGATCAACTTTTCATTCAGCAGCAACTCTCTTTTTAGGTAAAGCGGTAGCATGGTAAACATTTGAAAGAAACAAAAAGCAAACATTACCGTAAGTAAAATAAATACCATGTAGCGCTTGTCTTTGTAAGCAGGCATTGCGGATAGCTTTTTCTGCTTGTTGTCTTTCAGCGCCTGCTTCATCCCGGTGGGTGCTAGCAGCACCAGCAAAAGCAAAATGCCTGCAGATATATTTGTAAGTCCATCTACCCAAAACAATAAATGGTAATTGGTAGCTGCAAGAAAACCACCAATGGCACCACCAAATGCCCAACCCAGATTGATGGCTAACCGGTTTAAAGAATAAGAGCGTGTACGATTGGCGGGTACGCTATACGCGGCTATTGCAGTTGAATTAGCCGGGCGAAAACTTTCATTGATTACACTCAGCAAAAATGTACCTGCCAGCAGCGATGAAAAAGTGGTGAGATAGCCAATGGCGATAAACATAAGGCCTCCTCCAAACAATGCAAACAACTGCACCTTATAAAAACCGATGGCATCTGTTACTTTCCCACCGATGAATGCCCCAACGATTGCACCCGCACCAAAGGCAGCCATTATAAACCCCGCTTGTGTAATCGAAAAGCCGAGACGTTGCGTAGCATACATGGTCATAAAAGGCAACACCATTGTACCGCTGCGGTTGATTAATATAACCAGCGACAAGTACCACGTCTGCTTACTCAAACCCCTGTAAGCTTGCTTATACAAATCGAATAACAAAGCCATTAAATAAAATATAATGGACGAAAGTAACTTAAATGTATAGCGTTGTTCGGTTATAATTACCGCTTCAAGCACCATGGCTTCTTAGGCCAAAAGGCATGTTTAAATAAGCCAGATGACTTTCCAGTTCATTCCATCATCTTCAAAATAGCCCATTGTAAAAAAAGGAAAAGGGCATGGATATTAGTCCATGCCCTTTGTTCATCCGGGGGTTCTTCACTTTTAATATCGCCCGTCTTTCTTGTCTTGTTTTCTACCCAGTATATAACCTCCTGCTGCACCTACTACACCACCAATTACAGCTCCGGCAGTTTTGTTTTTACTGATCACTGCCCCTACAACTGCTCCTGACGCTCCACCGATCGCAGTTCCCTTTGCTGCTTTACTCCAACCTTCTTTCTTTGGAGCCGGTTCAGTAGCTACATCTCCAGTAGTACCTGTTTCACCAGTGCCCACTCCTGTTCCGGTACCGGCGGTACTTCCAGTATTAGTGGGTGTACCGGTTGCAGTGGTATTATCCCTGCTGGTAGCCTCCCGAGTGCCAGTGCTACTTACACGAGCAGGTTCTTTCGCTACAGATTTTTTCTGAACCGGGGCAACACGCCTTACTGGCGCTTCCCTGTAAACAACCACTTGCTTTGGTTGTGCTGCCACCACTGCTGGTTGCGCTACAGGCTGAGCCGGTTGTTCGTTTACACCTTCCATACTGAAGGCAGATTGTTGTTCTTTCCAATTGTTGAAAGCAGCTAACCCGGCCGTATCGGGCACAAGCTTGTTCGCTTCTTTTGTTTCTACTGATTGCGGATTGCTACACGCTGCAAAAAATGCTGCTATGGAGATTGAAAGTATAAATGTTTTCATGGTTTTGCTTTTTGTTTTGTATGGAGTTATAGACTTCAACGATTGTACAGAGTTTACATTCAGTTGGCTCTTTAACACATTATTTAACCACTGAAAAATGGTGCACAGCGCAGGTTGAAATGCTTTGCAAATTGACCATAATCATCGCCGATGTACAATAAAAAACCCGGTGTACATCAAATAGGCTGGCTAGTTGTGAACACCGGGTAAGTCTGGTGAAATTTTTAGGAGCTATAAACGACCGCTCATTTGTATACTTCCTTTCAGTTCATTGTTAAAGGCATCTTTCTCGATCAACTCTTCTAACGGTATGTGTATGCGATACCGCCAGTAATGTTTTGGATCTGCAGGAATATTGATGCGTTCATCATTCGGATTTTCGCGCCTGATCTTATCATTGATTCCCATTAAATCCTGCAATTGAAAAATGCTCCACATTGCAGGAGAATACAAGTGCTGCAACACAATTGCTTTGTTAATCCATGGCTCGCAGAAATATGGCGCACCACCAGCCTGGCCAAGTTCATGATTGTAGAATTGTTGCGTGCGGATTGGGTCTTCTTCCCACCAACCGCGTATAGTACTCATATCGTGTGTAGAAGGTGTAACTACACTCAGGTAAGGCGCATCGTTGGGATGAAAAAAGGTTGTGGTAGGATCCTTCGGCATCCGCTGAATTTCCAGGCTTAAGATGCTTAAACGTTTCATTACGCCGGGTACGCAATCTGGCACCATGCCGAGGTCTTCGCCACAGATCAGCATATTGGTGCTTCGCTTCAACTCAGGCAATTTATGCAACGCTTCACGCTCCCAATAATCATCTTGCCTGCGGAAGAAGTAGTTTACATAAAGTTCTTTCAGCTGTTGCTGCGTACCATAATCAAGGTTAATAAATGAGCTTGTGCTCTCTACTGCGATCCTAAAATGATACTGCTGTCCGTTCGATCCATCAGCTTCAAACAATAGCACGTTCGAGATTAAATCAAACAAGCCTTGCTTAACACGATCGTTGCGCTGATTGGTTTCGATTGCAGCAAAATGTGCTTCTACATTGCGCTGCGTTTTAAAGGCATCTTTCAGGGTATATTGTCCATTGCCGATCGCATCAAGAAAATCGGTTTTTATGTTTTCATGATCCTTACCAAAGACGTCATACACAATTTCGTCGGTAATGTAAGGCTCCGTGAAACGGCTCTTGTCAAACTGAATTCCGCGTTGCAAAAACTCGCTGAGGTGCACCGGCAAAGCAGGAACAAAGTGTCCCATGATCCCTTCAACTGCATGCATGGGTATGCTCCAGATGCGGAAAAAGCCAAGGATGTGATCTATTCTAAAAGCATCAAAATAGTAGCGCATTTGTGCAAACCGCAACTTCCACCATTCAAAGCCGTCCTGTTGCATCTTCCTCCAGTTGTAGGTTGGAAAACCCCAGTTTTGTCCCTTAATGGCAAAGTCGTCTGGCGGAGCTCCTGCCTGCATTTCCATATTGTATAAATCCGGCTGCTGCCAGGCATCGCAACTATTGCGATAAATACCAATGGGAATGTCGCCTTTTACAATAATGCCATTGGCATGTGCATAAGCTGTGGCTGCCTGTAGCTGTAGGTGCAAATGGTATTGAATGAAAAAATGGATCGCTATGTCGTCACTGGCGGACAATGGATCGCCTGCCAGTTCATTTACCTCCGATGCATTAAACTGCTGGTGCGATGACCATCGGCTGAAATCTGCCGTGTTATTCTCATCCCTGAAATAACTGAAGGCTGCATACGGCACAAGCCAATGTTTATTTTCTTCGAAGAACGAATTGAAGTTATCGCTTGAAAAAGTTTCTTCCTTTTCGGCGGGAAAAATTTGCCGAAGCAACTTCCACTTTAGATCCATCACCCCTTTATAATCTACTTGCGCCTGAAGTTGCAAAGCCTGCTTTTGCTCCTCAACGTCCTGTAATACGGCTGTGTTGCCATTGCGAATAATAGCAGGAATGTGCAAATACATTGGATGCAGAGCAAAAGCAGAAATGGCTGCGTAAGGATAACTATCAGCAGTAGTGTGTGTAGCAGTTGTATCGTTAACCGGTAAAATTTGTATCAACTTCATACCTACCTGCTTAGCCCAATCCACCAACAGTTTCAAATCATTGAATTCTCCTACACCATATCCATATTTACTGCGGAGGCTAAAAACCGGGATAGCTACGCCGGTGCCCCGGAAAGTATTGTTTGGCAAAACAGCAAAACCATCAGAAACAACGGTGCGTTTGTTAGCTGCAATGCTGTCAAAGATGAAACGATTGTTGCCCTGCTCAAAACCTACAAACGTATTGGTATGCACATTGTACACCCCATACTTGTACACGATCGGAAAAGAAATGGTTGAGAGGTTAAGCTTGACAGAATAATAGAGTTCATCTTCGCTGCGGCTCAATAGTATAGGGTCGGCTGTATTCCATTCTTTTAATCCTGGCTCAGAACCTAAAAGGCACATTACTTCACCATGCTTTAGCAGCGGAGCTTTCACCCTAAAAATGTGGGTGTAGTCTGCAGGCGTTTCAATAGTTAATGGTGTAAAATTTTCAGCCAATAAAACATTTCTGAAGGGCTCCGTAAAAAAGCTATTCTCAGCAAAAGAAGAATCGTTCCAGCTGTCAATAAGTAGAATTTCTTCTGACTGGTAATGTGCAGGGTCGATCACTTTGTCGTTGCCCCATTCCAAAACAGTTTCCCTAAACTGGTCGTGCAAATTGTAATGGTATTGAATGGGAGCATCCAGCACTTCGCCGGCAGGCAACTCTAAAACGCCATACCAATTGTCGCGATCTAAAAACTGCAAAGGAAAGGCCTGTTCAGGGTTGTTGTTACCAAGTAACGGATGGTTGCCTGATACCGACAATGATTGTCCGTGGTGGGTGAAAAAACGAAGCTGAAAGACCACCCTACGCAAAGCATTTTGTTGATCTACGGCTGCTAATACAGGGGTCGCTTCAATATTATTCGAAATGGATGCTGCACCCTTCTTCTTTACTTCCTTTGCTGTTTGCTTTACGTCTGCAACCTTTAATTTTTTATCTGTTCCCTTTTTGGCCTTTACTGCTACGGGTTCTTTCGAACGATCGGTGCGCAAATTTGAGCTAGCCGGAAGCGTTGGCTTTTCAACTTCGACTTTTATGGCTTTCGACTTAATCTTTTTCACTTTAAGCGGAAGCGCTTCTTTTACTTCTGCGATCTTCGCGGTAGATTTTTTGTTAGAACGTTGTGTGTCAATAGATTTTGCAGCCTGCTTTTTCGAGGCATTTTGCCCAGTTTTCTTCTTCAGTATTGCTTTTTCCACAATCGGTTTTACCTCATGTACATCAGCCTCGCTCATTCCGTTTGCACTTGCAGTTATAAGATCCGCTTTGCTTTTTATCTCCTCAGTTTCAGCATCATTTAGAATCAGAGAAGTTTTTGGATGGCTAAAAGCATCACCCTCACCAATCGTCAATTCATCCTTCTGTTTGTTCATTTCTTGAGACCTGTTAGCGATCGTCTGATCCTCTGTGCTGTTGTTTTCGTCACCTGGCAAGTATCCTTTAGTAGTCATCAAAGCTGTAAATTTTGTGTAGCGAAATTAGGCAAAAAGGGAGCATTTGTGTATTTGATACACATCTAAAAACAATTTATTTGGATGGAAAAACGCTTGGCCTATTTTTGCGGAAATTAATAAAATGGAAACTACTAAGTCAACGGGCAAATATTGGTTGTATTTCTTTGTATCACTCTCGGCAATGATCTTAATGCTGATTTTTATGCCGCAATATTTTTGGATATTCCTGCCGCTGGTAGTTACATTTTTTGCTAAAGCTTTAGACTTACTATAATCACATCGTCACTATGAGATCTTTGTGTTTTGCGCTAAGCAATACCTCAAAAAAAGAAAGTTTACACCATAAAAAAAACCCTCAATCTGAGGGTTTTTTTTATGCATAATGGCATGATTAGTCTCCTAGTACTACTATCAAAGCATAGATAATACCGGGTAAAAAGAATAGTAAGGTCAACAATAATGAGATCCAGAATTTCGTGTTCAGTGCACCTTCGTGCAGGTAAACCGCTAATGGTGGTAACAAAATAGCTAGGATTACTAACAACAGTGTGTTGGTAGAAGGAGCAGCACCGGCGTTCTGTTCTGATTTAAATTGCTTGATCTGTGCTTTTGCTTCCCTAATCTTGTCTTTCCGATCGTGGCGTGAAAGATTATTAAAATCTTTCATTGCACTTTGTAGCGTACCTATAGCTGGCTCTGCAGAAACCTTCTTAGCTGCTTCCTCTTTACTACTACTTGAAGATGCTGCAATAACGGTGGCAGGCAGAAATAACCATAAGCAAATGGCTAATGCGAGAAAATTTCTAGTCATAGTTCTTCTTTTTTTGATGGATAAAACGATTTAGTCTTACCAGTTGTTTAACAAAAGAACCGTGCCCCGCAGTTTCTACATAAATAGACAGGTACAAATAACACCTGACAACAAATGAGATTCGTAAAATTGAAAGCTCTATGTGAAGTCCCTTACTTGTTCACGGCGTTCCAAACTGCATTGGGCACTTCTATCAGATCACTAAAATCGCCGCGCAATGCCTTTAGTGCAAACTTCTCCTTTTCTATTTCTGCCCGATTTCTGTACCCCAGTGACCGGAGCAAGGGTACCGGCGGACACCAGCCGGAAACTGCATGGTTCATAAGAAATCCCGAAACCACGCCGGTAAGGATTACCCATTTTTTGTGGCGCAATCTAGCCAACACAAGCCCCGTCAGCGAAAGCGTAGAAGCCGTTAAAGCCAGCATTCGCTCCACATCCCACTCCTCGTCAAGTCCTTGCAGCCTTTTTTCAATCGATTGCTGATCGTTATAATAGTGATTGATGTTCTGTTGAATATTTTTTTCAACAATCGTAGAATGTTCAAGCGTAATATCACTCTCTGCGTGCATGACTTCCATAATTAATTTTCAGAACTGTTTCATTTTTCATACCACGCAGATTTAGCTGAAAGCGGAAAGAAGGCTATTTTTATTATCAATTCTACTCTACAAAAAACAATGTTTACAAAGTTCTGCAGCCTGCTGGCGTTTGCTGTTATCATTCTCTTAATGAGTTTTGCTGAAATGCCGGAACGCTCGATATGTGAAGGCGTTTTGTACATCGATAATGCTTTTAATGCAAAAAGATACGATCTCCTACAAGCTAAATTGCTGGAGAAAGATAGCGAGACAAGCACGCACAGGGGAAGGGTACGGTTCAAAGATTTTAAGGAAGAGAGAATTGAGCAAGACTTTGGGTCAGACATTGCTTATACCGCTCTTTATAAAAAAAGCAGTCCCGACAGGGACACAATGGAGCGCCATTTCATTTCGCTTGTTGACCTACTGCAGACCTGCCTGAACATAACGCCTGATCGGGACGATGATGCAGAAAGCCTGGAAGCAACATTTACTTTAAAAAGCGGGACGCGGGTTTTGCTAACGGCATTCTTAAGTGAGCTCCAGCCTAAATATATTGAGCTAGAAATAGTGCAAGATTTGCCATAAACGATGTAATACTACCAGCACGGAAAGAACAATTACTCTTCTTTAGTTTTGGCATGACTAATAAAATAATTACAAATAAGCACATGATTATGTGATTGCTAGCAAAACCACATCGTCTTACTTTCGTTTAAATATTACACCGATGATCAAAGTAATTCTGTACGAGGATAACCCTCAATTAAGAGAAGGACTTACCATGCTAATCAATGGTTCGGATGGATTTGAAGTACTGGCCAGTTTCAAGAACTGCGAGAATGTGGTAGCAGAAGTAGAAGCTTTTAAGCCTGATGTGATTTTAATGGATATTGACATGCCGGGTGTAAATGGTATTGAAGGATTGAAGCGTATAAGAGTGGTTGATACGAACGTGAAGATTTTAATGCTGACAGTTTTTGATGATAATAAAAATGTGTTCGACGCAATTAGCAACGGTGCGAATGGATACATTCTGAAGAAAACACCTCCCTCGCGTTTGCTTGAATACATCAGTGAGGCACAAACCGGAGGAGCGCCAATGACGGCGTCAATTGCCACACAGGTCTTGAAAATGTTTTCATCCATGAATAATGAGAAAGGTGAAGATTATAATCTTTCTGATAGAGAGAAACAAGTATTGCAATTGTTGGTTGATGGGTATAGTTATAAAATGATTGCCGCAGAAATGTACATTGCGATAGATACCGTAAGAAGCCATATAAAAAAGATTTATGAGAAGCTACATGTAAATAGTAAAAGTGAAGCAGTAGCAAAAGCTTTCAAAGACAAAATAGTGTAGACATGCGTCGCTTTAAAATAAATAGGATCGCCAAGGTGCGGTCCTTTTTTTTTATGGCAATATCGCAATGAAAATGTTACAGAAAGGAAAAGTACTTGCGTACACACAGCCTCAAAAAAATTCGAAAGCCTGTTATCTTATTGGATGTTGTATCGCTAATTGACTTTGCATGATGCGAATCTCCAATCATCTTCTACAGCCTTTTACACACGCTTAAAGCCATACATCCCTTCTCACATACTTATGCTATTGAGTAGCATGTAGGCAATAAGCATTTTTACATCGCACCTAAAAGGCAACACACTTATGAAAAGGTTTCTATCGATTACTCTCGTGATGTTAATGATTTTAAACAGACAGTATTCATATGCACAACCAGGCACTTTCAAAGTTCAGGGTGCAGGTACTGTTGAGGGCATTGCAACAGAAAACATTTCTGTAACGCTACTAAAGGCATCTGACTCTTCATTGGTAAAAACTGAGCAAACGAACAAACAGGGTGCTTATGTTTTCGCTAATATACCCGGTGGTACATACATTATCAGTCTGACAGGAATAGCCTACCACACGGCTTACTCTCCATCATTTTTGGTAGATAAAGATGTAACGATAGCCGTGATTGATTTGCAGCCAACAAGCAAGAGGCTTACAGATGTAATCGTTACAGCCCGCAAATCTTACATTGAAATGAAGGCCGACAAAATAGTAGTGAATGTGGACGCATCTCCGGCCAATGCAGGCAGTACCGCTTTAGAAGTACTTGAAAAAGCCCCCGGCGTAACAGTTGATAAAGACGGAAATATTTTGCTGAAAGGAAGGCAAGGTGTGCAAGTGTACATTGATGGCAAACCGAGTTATGTTACCGGTTCAGACCTGGCAAATATGTTAAGAGGAATGAGCGCGTCGCAATTAGATCAATTAGAAGTAATGACTAATCCCCCTGCTAAATACGATGCGGCAGGCAACACTGGCATTATCAACATTAAAACCAAGAAGAGTAAAATGGTAGGGCTGAATGGTAGTGTAAATGCAAGTTATGGACAGGGCGTATACCCGAAAGCAAATTCAGGCTTCACGGCCAATTACAGAAAAAATAAACTAAATGTTTTCAGTTCGTTTAATTACGCTTACCGTGGTGGATTTCAAAAATTTGAAGTAAATAGAAACGTGCTCAACCGGAACACGAACGCTGTTTCGTTTGTCTTTAGGCAACAGTCTTACATGCCTGATACCAGGAAGTCGGCCACCGGAAAGATTGGCCTCGATTATGACTTCGATGAAAGAACGTCGGCTTCTATTTCGTTGAATGCATTCAACACCAAAATGACTTTTGATGCTAATTCACAAAACAAGATTTTTGATCACACTGGCGACCTTCAAACCATTAACGAGGGCAGAACCTACATGACTCCTAACGTAACAAACCTGGGTAGCAATGTAAACCTGGCACACAAACTTGACACAACAGGCACGGAGTTAGTTTTTAATGCCGACTACATTGATTATACCGACAAGCACAAACAATATTTCTACAATAACTTTTTTGATAATAATCGCAACAGAATCGGAAATGGCGACACTGTTTTGGGAAATCTTCCCTCAGGTTTTAAAGTCTATGCGGCAAAAATAGATTTTAGTAAGCCCCTAAATAATAAGTCCTCCAAATTTGAAATGGGGGCAAAGGCTAGCTATGTAACCAGCGATAATAATGTACGATTTGACAGTATAATCAATTCGCTACGCGTGTTGGATGTGAAACGCACCAATCATTTCATCTATAAAGAAAATGTTTACGCGGCTTATCTCAACTTCAATTCTCCACTTACTAAAAAGCTCTCAGTACAGGCAGGGTTACGGTATGAGTATACCGATGGACGCGGCCACTCCATTACTCGTAATACAACATTTACCAACCAATACGGACAACTGTTTCCTACCGTCTACTTCTCCTATACTGCGAACGAGAAAAATAATTTCAACCTGAATTATGGCCGTAGAATTACACGTCCGCAGTACCGGGATTTAAATCCTTTTATATTCATCATAGACCAGTATACATCGCAAGAAGGCAATCCCTACTTGCAGCCACAGTTTAGCCATAATATAGAAATGAGCCACAGTTTCAAAAATACCGTTACCACTTCGCTGTCTTATGCCAAGGTAAATAATGTAATTGCCGAAAACATAGAAAATACAAGCGGAACAAAAGAGGCACGACTAATTAAACGAAACATCGCCTCGCTTAACCAGTTAACACTTAGCGTAAACGTTTATAAACCCATCAATAAATGGCTGACCTTATCTCTAAACAACTCGCTTTTTCATAATCGTTTCCAAGGTCGGCTGACAGACACTACCGTAAAGGTGGCAGCTTTTGTCGGTAACTTTTTTGCCACCTTACAAATGAAAATAAAAAAAGGATGGGACGCTGAAATAAATGGCTTTTACAACACCCGCAATTTAAATGGCCTTTCTCAGGTAAGTGCAATGGGCATGTTTTCAATGGCTGCATCAAAACAGGTTTTGGAAAACAAAGGGAAAGTGACCTTAAATATTCGTGATCCATTTGCGCTCCAACGTTATCGCGATGTAAGTAGATACGGTACGGTTGATGCCAGTTTACAAAGCAATTGGGACAACAGGGTTGTTACGCTTTCATTCACCTATAAGTTTGGAAAAACAATCAACAACAAAAAGCGATCTGCAGGAAGCGCCACCGAAGAGCAAGGAAGAATTGGCGCGTAATGTGCTCCGGATAAAAGTTGCAAAAAAAGTCTCTTGGTTTACATTCATCTATAAGTGTACAATTCCGGTTCTGGATTTCTATCCGGAACCTTTTTTATTACCACATTAATCCAAGCACTACCAAGCGTAATGGTAAATTCAAAATATTAAATAATTGTAACCGGAATAATTTCACCCATTTATGTGATTGTCGCTCACACGGTTCGTGGCTACTTTTGATTTACAACTACTGTTTATGAAAAGCTTTTTAAAATTTTCTTCTTTACTAATAATATTGATAATGGCTGGCGTTCAAACGAATTCATGCTCAGTTAGTCAATGTTTGCTTTCTAAAAAAGAAGCAGCAGTTAGCGCGCCTGGTGCAAGCGACAAACTATTGGAAATAAACTCCTGGACCCTGACAACCAAATTTGATTTTTATTAATTCTATAGGGTGCCTATTTACCATAAGCTCCTGTTCCAGGGGCTTTTTTTATTTTCTTAACCTACTGTGTTTATTAAAAAGCAACTACAATTTCCGGGAAATGATTACGAGGTCAGTTGTGGTAGTTTGATTATTGTTGAGTGTATTCTTTCGCTGAACGTCGATTATGGAAAAACGATTGACGAGTAGCGCATCCACCAAAAAATTTTCCTCGTAGAAATACATGTAACACTGATCGCCCTGACTGGATGTTTGGATACCAGATTTATTGTATTCATCTTCCATTGTACTCAGGTAAAACACGCCACCGGTAATTAATAAGCTACCAACATCTGCTATTAATTTTGAAGCATCCTCTTTACACAAATAAGGCAAACCAAATCCAAACATGACTGCATCAAAGGTTTGTTGAATTGAGCTAACGTTACGGCAATCCATTATGTCTACCCTTGCAGCTGGGTTGTTCGCTCGGGCAAGTGCAACCATTGCGGGAGATAAGTCTGTTGCCAAAATCTGCAGCGTTGGCTTATGATCCAATAGATATTTTGTAACGTTTCCCGGGCCGCAGGTTAGTTCCAGCACAGTTGCATCGGCATCTTTAATGCTGTGAAGAAAAGTGTTGAATGTATCATGATACAAGCTTACATCCATAAACCGCTGCTGGTAACTCAATGCATGCTTATCAAATAACTGAACCGCTATCTCAGTTGTATCCATCTACTTTCATTTTATAAATTCCAATTCATTACTTTTTATTTTTAGCAAGCTGCTGTTGAATAAAACGGTCGGTCATTTTTTCAAGAATAGATAATGTGACCGAGCCATTAGAAAGTACCATATCATGAAAGGCTCGAACATCAAACTCACCTTTTAGCACATCTTCAGCTTTACGCCGCATTTCTTTTATTTTGATCTCACCAATTTTATATGCAAGCGCCTGACCCGGCCACGAAATGTAGCGATTGACTTCGGTGTTTACTTCGTGCAGCGACAGGGCTGTATTGTCTGCCAGGTAATTTACGGCCTGCTCTCTTGTCCATTCTTTTGTATGAATACCTACATCTAATACCAACCTGCAGGCACGCCACATCTCGTAAGTAAGGCGGCCAAACAAACTGTATGGATCTTTATAAAAACCCATTTCATGGCCCAGGTATTCACTGTACAATCCCCACCCTTCACCAAAAGCGTTGATGTATAAATTTCTTCTGAATACCGGCAATGAATCAAGTTCCTGCGTTAAGGCAGTTTGCAGGTGATGACCCGGAACCGCTTCGTGCAGCGTAAGCGCTTCAAGTGTATAGAGTGTCCGGCTTTTAAGATCGTAGGTGTTTACCCAATATTCGCCTGATCGCTTACTGCTGATAGGCGCACCCGAATAACGTCCCGTTGTATAGGTTGGTGCCAAATAATCGGGCACCGGCGCCACGGTGTAAGGCTGCCTCGGGAGTTTTCCAAACAACGAAGGCAACTTACCATCAACCCTCTTTGCAATGAAAGACGCTTCTTTCAAAAGGTCTTCTCCTGTCTTCGGAAAAAACTTTGGATCTGTCCTCAAATAGGTAATAAATTCTTTGAATCTGCCTTTAAATTTTACCGTAATAATCACGCTGTCCATTGCCGCTTTTATCCTTGCTACTTCGCTTAATCCAATTTTATACACGTCATCAGAAGTAAAGGTAGTGGTGGTATAATGGCGCACCCTGTCTTCGTAAAAAGCCTTGCCATTGGGAAAGTGGGAAGCACCTAATGTATTGCGTGTTTTTGGCAGGTATTCAACATCGAAGAAACCTTTAATTTTCTGATAACTGGTCACCACATCCTTTAAAATAACTGCTTTGGCTTGCGCTTGCAGCGTTTTCCAGTCCTGGTCAGTAATTGAAATCGGCTTGCGTGTAAAGGGCTTCCAAAAAACAGATTGTTCCGCAGAGTCAACAATATGTTGTGTGTAGGTGGAGGAGTAACCATTGAGAATTGCCTTTGGCTGGCTAATACCCTGCGCAATTCCGCGGCGCATCAACTGTAATTGTTCGTCAACGTACCGGGGCACATCTTGCAAAAGCTTTATGTATCGCTCCGCATCTTTCTTTGCATTGAAGGATGTGTTACCTCTTCGGGCTAATGCAGTGTGAAATCCTTCGTCTGACAAAATTGGATTCAGGTACATCTTGTATTGAAAACTCGCGAGTTCGTCCAATACCTCATGCTGTAAAAGTTCCAAAGTAATTTGATCATCAAACGAAAGTTTGCTCCCATCTATCGTCCGTAATTGATCATGTATTCCCCTGTAGAAGTTATGTTTGATGATAAAGTCATTCTCAACATTTGAACCTAGCGGTTTACCACTACTGCTGTCTCGTTTCCAAATATTCTTATCAAATGCCTGCATTTCTGTAAGCACGGTATCAATGCTTTTATGAATAGGCTTTTCCTGTGCATCCAGATATGTAAATGAAAGCGAACAAAAAAGTGAGATCAAAATAGATTTCATGAGTAAAAGTTTGTTGGTGCGAATAAGAGCTCACGTTCAGTTGCAAATGAAATAATCGCAAGACAAAAGTATTAACCTGTAAAATTCTTTCGGTAGCGCCAAATGGGCGAAATAAAAAAGGAGATGATCTGTTCTCAATCATCTCCTTTGCTTGATGTTTCTTAAACCTATTGCTGGCTCAACTTAGTATACTGAACTTTCACCGTATTGTCTCCTATTTCATCAGCATATTGTGCAATGATGGCTGCTACGTCTTTGCGGGTATTATCGTAATAATAGGCCATCATTAGTACACTCATCGCATCATTCTGTTGCTTCTTAGCCAGCTCCATATTGCCTTTTACTTTTGTTGCTTTTCCTTCTTCAAATTGCCGCTTCCCTGCCTCTGTTAATGCCTTCACCACCGCATCCCTGTTCTCCGCAGAATGATCTAATGAAACTGATTTCTCCAGCAAATCTTTTCCTGGTTCCAGTTCGCCGGTTTTCACTTTAATGATACCCATGTTTCTGTAGTAAGCCGCTTTCTCTCCATCTTGGGCAGTAGCTTTTGTATACCAATCCAGTGCGTCTTTATAATTACTACTCTCGTAGTAGCTGGCAGCCATTTCACCTCGTATTTGCTTATTGGTTGAATCGAACTGTAAGGCCTCTTTATATTGGGCAATCGCTTTACTGTGCAGGTCATTCGCAGTTTTGGCATCGCCCTTTTCGTAGGCGGTGTGCGCTTCCTTAGAAAGCTTTAGACCTTCTTCATAAGCTTTAGCTGATTTTTCTTTCTGGCTTTGGCAGGCTGTAAAAAATGTTACCAGCAAAAAAGTAAAAGTTAGATAGGATCGCATGATGGGGGTTTTAGTTTGGTTTTTAGCACCATTTAGTTATTGAGGCAATTAAAGGCACATCAATGGTTCGACACACTTTAAATATACTTCATCATCGGAAACCGGCAAAAAGTTGGTTCGTAGGTCCACGCAAAATGGGAAAAATATACCCTTCTCTTTCATAGAAAACCTGTCTTTATAATTCTTGCTACCCGTAGAAAGTCCGTGAGTTTCTTTCATATGTAAATATTAATTCCTTTCTTTCTAAACCATATTATTCATTTCAAAAACTACCGTATGTCTCTGCTAAAACGTTTCCAATCTGATTTACCTAAACGAATTCTTTCGCTGGATGGTGGCGGAATTAGGGGTGCATTGACACTTGGCTACCTGCAAAGGATGGAAGAAATATTGCGTACCCAAAATGGCGGCGATGATCGCTTCAGGCTTTGTGACTATTACGACATGATTGGCGGTACCAGTACCGGATCCATCATTGCTTCAGCCCTGGCTATTGGCATGAAGGTGGAAGATATTAAGAACATGTACTTTGAATTGGGTGGTAGAATCTTCGGCAAAAAGTATAAGTGGTGGAATGTTTTTCAACTAGATGATTTGATTAAGGCAAAGTATAATGCGCAGCCACTTGAAGAAGAATTACAAAAGGTTTTTAAAGACATTACCCTTGGCAGTGATGCCATTCGCACCGGCTTATGCATCGTGGCAAAACGTGCAGATACCAATAGTGTATGGCCGTTGATCAATCATCCCGAAGGGAAATTTTTCAATTCTTCGATAGGAAATAATAAAGACATTTTACTTTGGAAAGCGGTACGTGCCAGTGCGGCCGCACCTACTTACTTTATGCCGCAGGTAATTGATGTTGGCGGCGGCATGCCTTCAGCAGCCTTTATTGATGGTGGTGTAAGTATGGCAAATAATCCTGCTTTCCAGTTA
Source organism: Segetibacter sp. (assembly GCA_031425015.1). Lineage (GTDB taxonomy): Bacteria > Bacteroidota > Bacteroidia > Chitinophagales > Chitinophagaceae > Segetibacter. Next base: position 352,166 of record JANPIM010000025.1, read on the forward strand.
CTGTTGGTTGCTACACTAAAGGGTTTCCCCTTCAGATGGAAATTGGGAGCCGATCACCTTTCCATTACTTCGGTAGGTACCGGTATGGGGCGCCTAACCAAATTGCCAAATGAAATCACTAAAAATAACTTACTGAAGTGGGCACAGGAAATTCCTGACATGCTGATGCAGGATGCCACCTGGAACAACCAGATTATTTTACAATGGCTTTCAACCTCGCCTACGCGGTGGGAGATAGACACCGAAATAGGCAATATGGAAAATGATTTGTTGGTAGTAGATACCAGCAGTAAGGGATTGATTTCGTACCTCCGCTATAATCGCTGGCTTGATGCTGAAAGTTTAAACCCGTTAATGGAAAAAACTTACACGCAAAAGCAAATTGATGACCTGGTAGAAATGAGCAATGCCGCCAGCCGTTTCGAGCTGTTTGACATTGGGTACAAGGCAGCACAAGAGGAAATAAAAGAAGATCACTTCCCGGTACACTCTGGTATCGACGCAGCAACAATTACCTAAACTATTCACCCATTCCTACAAAAAAACGGCAGCTTTTCGGCTACCGTTTTTTTTTATATGCTGATATATCTCCTAAAAATTCCTTGCTAATCGAAGCTGGATTAAACGATCGTCTCTTGAAAATCCGTAGGTAACGTCAATTGCAATTTTATTGAAAGGAGCCACGAAAATGCCGAAGCCGTAACCGTCGTGCCAAACGTTAGATTTTTCACCGGGCATCCAAACACGTCCATTATCGTAAAAAAGTAACAGCCCTGCTTTACCATTGTACAGGTAGCTCTTTACATCACCAATGTAGCGTAGTTCGTTGCTGTTGTACACTGCGGATTCGCCCCAATATCGCCCGGCCCTGAAAGCACGCAATTGCTGCCCACCACCCAACGAAGCATATTGGTAAAACTCCGGACTTCCGGTCACTGTACTTCCACCCGCCCTCAATGCCATTGATAAGTTTTTCAACAGTGGAATGTACAAATACAAATCACCAGAGAAATTTGCCACCCTCCGCGAGCCATCATTGATATTTTGTGCAAACGAAGCACTACTGAAAATTTCTACACCTTTGGTTGGTACAATAGCATCATTCACCTTTTTAAAATTGTAAGCAAGCAAGGCACCGGCAAACTTTTTACTCTTGTAAAAATCATCATTTGGGTTGTTGGCTATTTTACCTACATACCGTTCAATATCTTTTAATACCCGCACCTGCCGGTAAGTTCCGCTTACCCGAAAAGAATGGTTGGTAAATCTTTTAATCAATCCGATGGAGCCATCCCAATCTTCACTTCTTGCGCGGTAAAAATCAATGTCCTTTATTTCAAAATTTGTCTCGTTGCCAAACCCAAAGAAATTCGTCCAGCGAACCTGGTCGTACATCGCACGAAGGGCAAGGTCTGCTTTACCAACAGCACCTGGAAACAAACCAGTGTAAATACCGCTAAATGCCTTCTGCGAAATAGAATAGTTTGCCTGTATGGCCTGCATCGAAGCAAAGGGTTTCGACCTCCATCTTTGAGTAAGCATTGCATAGGTCAATCCTACAAAAAAGCGATCCTCGTTGGTAAAGAAGACGGTTGGTCTAAGTCCTTTTTTACTGTACAAAAAACTTGCATAACGATACCCGTTTATAGCTGTGTCTTCCGATATATGCAGCTTTGTGTTTCCCGTGGTATTGATAGCGTTGCCGAGGTTATCGTACACATGAATGTTGGCACTGTTGATCGTTATAGAGTCCTTTTCTATCCCCCCAATCAGCCTAAGTTTTATTCCGCCTTTAGTTTCTCCATCTACAGTAAAAACATCGTTGCCTTTAAGGCCATACAATCTTATTTCGCTGGTTTCATCTTTATTAAAAGTGCGGGTATACAGGAGTTGATTTTTCGACTTTCCCTCTTTATTCAACTTATAAATATTGACTTGCGTCTGTTCATCATTAATGCGCTTTATATCGAAATGCTCATGCTTTTCGCTACCAATAATATCTACCTCTTGTGCTATAAAATGGTAATACGTATCGGCCCATTCGCTAATATGGCTCCGACGATTTTTTAATGTTTTTGCAATCTTTTCACCTGAAACGGCGTAACTCTCAGAAGGCATTTGTTTTACTGCCTGGTCAATTACCTCATCTGTTAGACTTGCTTGTAGTTCACTGGCTACTTGCTTCCAATCTTCAAACGACATTTGGTTGGCAAAGGTTCGATCGAGATTGCGCTGTTCGTAGTTGAACTTATTTACATCTTTTAAATCATCATCAAACGGTTGGAAATAACTTAACCCTGACGCGCTAATTAAAAAACGAAGGAGCACACCATTGTTAATATACAACGCCTGGTCGCGATCTTGCGGAACAGCAGTATAAACGGTTTGACTATCGGTTTTTCTCTCACCCCACTCCCACTGATCCTCATGCCTGTCCCAATCATTGATAAACATATCAAGCAGCCTTGCCCGAATGAATGAACGCTGATCAACACGATTGTCATTGTCTTCCTTCAGCTTCTCCAAAAGTTTTTCGGTGCCAATGTATTTTGAGAAGTTGCCGAGATTGACGTCTGACTTCCAATTGCCATCTACTTTCTGTTCAAGCAGGTATAATGCGTTACCAAACTTTGCATTGAAGGTGTCAAGTACTTTTTGTTGTGGTACATAAACATATTGAGGGCTGGTATGAAACACCCTTGCGCTGGTGGCCAAACCCGGTACTACAATAGCTCCGTATGGATGCGACATAGAGACTTTGTCGTTTACCAGGTCCTCGATAAAAGTTCCATGAAATTCCTTAGGCACCACCTTACCCAGCGTTTTGTTCACTGTGCGCATCGTATAAATCTCGCCATTGCTGGCTTCCAACTGCAGCGATTTTGTTTGGTTACCACCACCTGCTTTCACAGGTTTTAATCCCCCGTATATTTTATCTAAATACACAACAGGCACCCGCACAGGTACGGCCCAATCGTTTCGATAATTCTGACCCCAAAAAAAACGATGAAGGCCGGAAGTATTGTACGCACTGCCTGCACTTACCATCGTATCTCGCCCTGAAATTTTAGAATTTATTCGCAGTTGCGAAAAACATATTTGTTGCGTAATTAAAAGGCAGGCAAAGCCCAGTAGCATTTTTCTTAAGTTCATATATACATCTGTATTGCTGCTAATAGTTTAAAAACCTTGCCATTAGGTAAAAAATGCGGGGAAAGAGCAATACAACCATCACTACAAGGAAAGTTGTAAGAATTGAGACTGAAAAAGAATATATACACGCTTAGGCTAAATGTTGCCCGTTTTTTTATAGTAGGCCACGAGCCAGCCAACTACCTCATCATAGCTTTGAACGCCTTCAACTTGTTGATTGGCTTTGAGGTATTGATCGTAAAACGTTTTTATAATAGGCTCAAGATAGTTGTCACTTTTCTTAAAGTAGTTCTTTACCTCCTGCATATCTGCTCGTACATCGGGGGTTAGTTGTAAAACATTTTGACGCGCAACCGTGCTATCTATCTTTCTTAATTCGTTGTTGGCATAATTAAATACATCAAAGTAAGCAGAATATTGAAACAGCGGATCAGTAGAATTCTTCGCAACGAGAAAGCCAACGAAATTTGCTTCGCTTTCGCTTGCATAGCCAAGCTGGTGGGCTATTTCGTGGCAGGTTACAAAAGGTAAGAGAAACCCCGGCTGGGTTAAATTCAATTGAGATTCACCGGTAAATGGATTGTAATATCCAAGAAATCCAAGGTAAATACCGGCCCTGCCATAAATAGAACGTTTAACCGACCTTGGCTCATATTGCAAAAAGGGATAAACGGCCGAGGTAGTAGCATATGCCTCCTGAGATCGCTCGAAAATAGATTCGTAGGATGAATATTTGAATCTGCCCCGACCAATTTGCTGCCTACAGGTGTTCAACTTTTCAAGCAAGAGGGCAGTTACTGCTTTCAAATCCTGGATGCGATGTTCAACAGGCTTCAACTGCAGTTGGTGAGCAACTCCCAGGCGATTGTAATTCAATCCCCATGATAAATTAAATAAAATATAGGTTGATGCAAGGATATATAAAGGTCGGGTATACCCTGTCTTGACCTTAAGAAGATCCCACCGCCGATGGCGAAGAATGACAGCGAGCCGGTAAACTTTAACGGATAAATAAACGATCGCTGCCAAGTACAGCAAATCCCCAATACTCATGGGGAACCACCCAAAAACATACCGGTAAATTTTAGCAACATATGGATACCAGCCGGTGCTGTACACCTTTTCAATCCAGGCAGGGTAGTAGGAAGCAATCTTAATTAGAATGATGAGTATGAACAAAACGGTTCCGACTACCAAATTCTTTCTGTTCTTTTTAGCCCTATCCAGCATAATCTTTTCAACCAATGCAATTGTATTAATGGTGAAGTTTAAGACATCTTTTAAACAATAATTGTTGTACCAAGGCCCTAATTTCGCCTTTAGTAGGATTTAAACTTTACTTAAGAAGTTCGTTTTTCACTATATTCTCTTACTTTTGCCACCCCTAAAATTTCAGTATGAATCATAGGCGAGAATACGAGATTGCGTTTGTTGGATTGAAGCCTGGGGAGCATCAGTTCGTCTATGAAATTAACGACAAATTCTTTGAGTCACTTCAACAACAGGATTTTACCAACTGCAAAACAGTAGTGAAATTAAGGTTAGAGAAGAACAATGGCTTTATGATGTTGAAATTTGATGTAGATGGAAAAGTGGAAGTAGTTTGTGACCGTTGTGGAAATAATCTACCAATGCAACTGTGGGATGAATTCAATGTCATCGTGAAAATGGTAGAAGATCCGGGGATGATGAACGAACGGGAAGAAGATCCGGATGTGTATTATATAAGTAAGACCGAAAGCCACATTGATGTGGCAGACTGGATTTACGAATTCATTAACCTGAGCATACCCATGCAAAAGATGTGTAAGGAAGATGAAATTGGTGGACCGAAGTGTAATAATGAAGTGCTGGAGAAACTAAAAAAGATGGAAGAGGAAGCAAAGGTGGACACCAATGCTATCTGGAAGGGCCTCGACCAGTTTAAGAATTTACAATAACGTTTTTTGATATTTAAAATTTGAGTTATGCCTAATCCGAAAAGGAGACACTCGCAGCAACGCAGTGCAAAGAGAAGAACACATTACAAAGCACAGGGTATTACCTTAAGCAAAGATTCTGCTACAGGCGAACTGCATGTTCGTCACCGTGCACATGTTAGCGAAGGAAAATTGTTTTACAAAGGAAAGTTGGTAGCCGAGAAAGCACCGCTGAGAGCCATGTAATCCAGTATAATTGTATAGAAGATTATTCATACCTGAAAGGGATGAATAATTTTTTATTTATACCCGGTTGTAAAAATCGCTTGGTTCAAAAGTTGGAACAAGGTCAGTTAATATACTAGCTTGCTACTTATGAATATTGGTCTGGACATGATGGGAGGGGACTTCGCTCCTCTTGAAGCTGTTGTTGGTTTACAGCAATACCTGGGTGCAACCGGTACCCCTGCTAATGTATTTTGCATAGGCGACGAACAACAGGTTAAGCCTTTACTTGCACTGCATTCTATCCATCAGCCTACTGTAGTTACCGTGCATGCGGCGCAGGTTATTGAGATGAACGAACACCCCACCAAAGCACTTAAAGAAAAACAACAGTCATCTATAGCTATCGGATTTCACTTACTAGCTACGGGTAAAATAGATGCATTCATTAGTGCGGGCAATACAGGTGCAATGCTAGTTGGAGCCATGTATAGCATTAAACCGATTGACGGGGTACAGCGACCCACGATTGCTACGGTTGTTCCTAAACTAAATGGTAGCACCGGCCTGTTATTGGATGTTGGCCTAAATGCTGATTGCAAACCTGAACACCTTAACCAATTTGCAACCCTGGGAAGCCTTTACGCAAAAGATATTATGGGCATACAAAACCCAACGGTAAGCTTACTAAATGTAGGCGAAGAAGAAGGCAAAGGAAACATGCTTGCACAAGCCACGTACCCACTCCTTAAGGAAAATACCCGGATTAATTTTATTGGAAACATTGAGGGTCGCGATTTGTTTTTCGACAAAGCTGATGTAGTGGTCTGCGAAGGATTTACAGGCAACATTATTTTGAAACTCGCCGAGAGTATCTACGATATTGCGAAAGAAAGAAACCTTCATGAAGACGCTTACATGAGTCGTTTTCATTACGAAAATTATGGCGGTACCCCTGTTTTAGGGGTTAATAAACCAGTGATTATCGGTCATGGTATCAGCAACGGCAAAGCGTTTTCGAATATGATTGCTTTGGCAGAAAAAATGGTCACCTCAAATATTTGTGGTGATATGGTGGAGAGTTTTAAATCTTAATCTCACGACCTAAATCTGTCTGTAGCATTCCCCGCGGACGTATGCACGATCCGTTGCTTACTTCTTTTCTACTCCTTAAAACTTCAAGTACTACCTTCACCACATGAGAAGAATTTACCAGCTTTTGCTAGACATGGCAGGGTGGAAAGTTGAAAACAAGCTACCCCCTGATGTTAAAAAATGTATCATCATAGCTGCGCCACATACTAGTAACTGGGATTTTTTCTATGCAATGGCATTCTTATCCATCCTGGAAATTAAGAGCCGTTTCACGATCAAAAGGGAATGGATGAAATTTCCATTTAGCTTAATTACCAAATCACTTGGAGGTATAGCAATTGATCGCCGGCCCCGCAATGCTGGCGACCCGAGGCGAAGTTTTATTGAAGTAATGGTAGAATTGTTTGACACCAACAAAGAACTCGTAATTGTAATTACTCCCGAGGGAACAAGAACAAGAGTCGAAAAATGGAAAACCGGTTTTTACCATATTGCTTTACAGGCAAAAGTTCCGATTGCCTTAGGTTTTTGCGACTATAAAACCAAGACTACCGGCATCGGTGGGATATTTTACCCCACGAACTATGAAACAGACATGCGTACCATCATGGACTTCTATAAAAAATTTACCGGAAAAAATCCTGGGCAATTTTCTTTGGACCAGGATTTTAGCAACGATGAAATGTTGGGGAAATAAATGCACGGAATATAACGTAGCCATCAGTGTACACCATTCCAACCTTATTTTAAATATCCTAACGATACGCCTATAAAGAAATTACGCGCTGCTGCTGCGTTGTAAAAACGTCCACCAAAGCCGTTAATATCATTTCCCAAACTGTATTTTTCATTAAGCAGGTTATCGCCTCCGGCGAAAATATCCAGGTTAATCTTGTTACTAAATAATTTGCGAAACCCTATGCGCGCCATCGCCAAATGATAAGAACCGGCAAACGATGTGTTTGCATCGTTTAAAGGGATCTTGCCTACAAACTGGTAAGTAAGATTAGTATAAAGTCCAGCTCTAAAATTTAAATCCAGGCCAGCTCCAACTGCATCAGGCGCCACACCCGGAAGCCTGTTCCCTGAAAAGTCATTAGTCACTTGTTTAAATTCTTTGTAACGAAAGTGGTATCGTGTATAGTTAACCCAAAGTTTCGAAAGATTGAATGTCTTATTTGCTTCGAACAATTGATAATTTAATTGCGTTTCAATTCCTCTCTGTCGCGTACTTCCTGCGTTAGTAAAATAGTCTCCTCCAGCAATGTCTCGTCTTTGCACAATAGTATTTTGCAGACGGAAATAAAAAGCGTTCACATCTACAAACAACTTCGGCACCAATACATTTCCTTTTACACCTACATCATAATTCCAGCCGTCTTCTGCTGACAGGTTCGGGTTGGCAACACTGCCTGTAGGGTATAATTCTGCTGTTGTGGGAGGAGAAAACCCGCGGGCAACTGAACTGTAAATAGATAGATTGTTTTTTACTTTATACAACAAAGCAATACGTGGAGCCAGCTTATTGTTGAATGTAACTTCGCTTGCTTTATAAGGCAATGGTGTTAGATGTGTGATGCCCAAATGCTGCCTATTATAACTTACACCGGCCGTCAAATTCAATCTTTGGTATTCGATACTAGCCTGCGTAAAAGCAAACCAGGTAGTGTTGCTAATCTCGTCGTCGGAGCGCAAGGTGTCAGGAGTGCCGCGCCTGTTGTCATAAATACGAACGGTAGTGAAGCCTTGCTGTAGTTCGCCGCCGGCCAGCCATTGAAGCGCAGCTTTACCAAATGTCTGATTAAATGTCCACACAGACCTCCCTCCTACATGCGGTTCATTGCTCCGCCCATAGTTTCGAATGGATGGATTATCAAGCCGCGTAAATGCGCCATACAAAGACGTTGCAGTTGACCATCGATCGTTAAACTGGTGCTGGTAATTGGCACCCGCCAAAAAAGTTTTTTGTGAAATAGAGGCCTGCATCATTACTGCACCCGGAACAAATCCTACTGCTGGTCGCGCCATGGTTGGATCTTTTTCGTACTCTGCTAGGGTAAGTGCACCGGGTGTTTGATAAAACAAATCACCATAAAAAAAACTGGTGGTCAATTTGTCTTTAGCAGACAATGCAAATACCGACTCAGAGGAAAAAACATCACGCCGCATTGCAGCATGTTGCCGATAGCCATCGCTTTGCTGATGTTGGTAGTTGACCATGGTTCGGCGCATGTCGTTGCCGATATTGATATTCACATTGGTGTTGCGCGTGCCGAAACTGCCAATTACCTGGTCCAAAACCACACCCTGCATTCGGCTTGCGGCATTGTTGTTTATCAGCAAAACACCTCCGGTGCCGGAACCATATATGCTACTCCCTGGTCCTTTAATTACTTCTACAGATTGAATGTTATAAAAGCCAAGTTGATTTAAATACGTATTTCCGCCCGGATCTGTAAAAGGAATATTGTTGTAATACACTTTCACGTTTCTAACACCAAAGGGCGAACGAAGCGAGCTACCTCGAATATTTAAACGATAACTACCAGGCGAACGTTCTTCCATTCTTACACCCGCCGTAGCATTCAGGGCTGGAACAATACTATTGTTATTAAATCGGTTCAAATCATTTCGGCTTATAAAATTAATTGCTGCAGGTACCTCAACTAGTAAGCGGTTCTGTTCAAATGCCCTAACGGTTACGCTGTAGGTATTAGAAGATTGGATCGTGTCTTTTATTTCCTGTCCAAAAACTGAGGTAAAAAAGAAAAGAGCTGTCAGCAGTAAAAATGAAATCTTCATGAGTGACAATGATGTTTCTTTTTGCATAAAAAATTATTCCTCTAATGTCCAAATCTGTGCAAAGCATCTGATTTGTATTGCAAAACAAGTGTATGCCCAACTTGTTAAATATAAAACATGAGCAAGTAGTATCGAAGGGATTTTGGCCAGTAAAAAACTTCACTTTGACTGGCATAAAGCAAAAGTCTAATGCCGTCGTGTTGATCAGGGAACTAATTGGACTTGGAGTAAGAAGGCCCGCTGAATGTAGAGAATGGCACATGAAAAAGCCGTCACATTTTATTGTAACGGCTTTCATTTTTCTAAAGTGATCCCGCTGGTACAGTTCTCGAACCTTTCCAACCTTTTTTTAATGGACTTGAAAAATCTTGCTGCTCTAGCGGCATAGTAAAACCATGTCTCACAATCTACACCGCGCTAAGCAGTACCTGGAACAAATCATTGAGCTATCTCAGCAGCTTGCGGATCTGCAGCCAACAACGGAATCGGTATCATTTGCTGGTATGGGTGCAGCCATAGAAGATTCAGCGGCGGCATCGAAGCACTTGGTTGAAAGCAGGCTGAAAAAATTACATCTCGTTAAACCCATAAAATATAGTTATGACAAAGGAACCCATTCTAATCGCTTTTCATGAACAACACTATAATTCAAATGTCCGGCAACTGGAAGCAATCGGTAGCCATCTTTCAGCAGTTATAGATTTTTTCAATAGCCACTTTTCGGACATCGAAAAAATTACTAGACTAGAACAGGTAGTGCAGTTGCTAACTAACGCCAGGGAATATATTTTTCAGCAAAAAACCAATGGTAAAGAACTTTCTATAGCCGGAATAAAAATCAGTGAAGAGAAAGCCAGGGAGATCTTAGCGTTGCCTGCTGAAGTAGCTCAGTTGGAAACAATGATTGAGAAGCTTGTTTTACTTTTAACCACAGAACGAAAACCTTTTCATGATTACGCAATCAAGAGAGATATTAAGCTAGACCTACCTGTAGGTATCTCACAACTTTCAGCATTTTTCCAATTAGACTCACACCACAAATTTGTAGTAACTGAAAACAGGTTACAATCGATAAAAGCAAAGTTTTCTGATTTTATTAGTAGCGATCAAGCTCAAGCTGTTTACGAGGTTTTGACTATCCTAAAAGAAAAAGTAAAAATTTCGTCTTTCCCTACATTATCCAATAAAAACGATACACAGTTTTTTGATTTTTTGCAAAGCTTACTTACCGTAAAAGAAGGGGAATTGGAAATAGATAAAAATGCTCTTGCTAGTTACGATCGCGATGTAAAACGCGGCAAAGAATACACAAATTGGATTTAATAAAAAAAAGAGCACAACTAATGCTGTGCCCTCATTGCTTGCCTGCCAGTAAATATGAAAAAATTACCAAAGTA
>JANPIM010000026.1:0-49374 GCA_031425015.1 Segetibacter sp.
GTGCCAGCTAAAACGAATGGTTGGGGTGTATGTTGTTCAGCATCTATCGTTTAATGTTTACATGTTGGTTTGGAATCTTCGGATGTAAATAAGGGTATTAACCTCAGCGGAGATGCGTTTGATTGGTTAGTTTACTGCCATTGTTAGTCGCATGACTATCAACTATTGCAATAAAAATTAATTAGCTTTCATTATAAAGGTTGAAATAGGTTTGTTGGTCAGGCGACTTACATTGACAGAAGCGATTACCTCTTAATACTAATGCAGTACAAATATCAAAAACCAATATTGGGAAAACAATTGATTTTTTATATACAAAGTGTAATAATTGAATAACATTCAAACTTAAAATATAAAGCTACATTACATCAACTAACTGATTTATGAAAAACTCAATTACCCATATTTTACTCCTTACTCTTTTTACTATGCTAACCGCTGGTAGCTGTAAAAAAGAATGCACCGACCCAATATGCCAACTACCCCCTGCCACACAAACAGGCGCTAATACCATGGGGTGCCTGATAAATGGTAAGCCGTGGCTACCTGATACCCGAGACAATGGAAGTATGCCACAATTAATGCCTATTTACATTGGAACTTATAATATAAAAACACAATTATACGGTGAGTTTTACAGACAGTATAAGGGAGATAATCAAGCTGTGAGAATATTTATTAAGAATTTTGTTGGCGTTGGTATTTACATCATGGATTCAACATCCAATATTATTGGAGGACCAGGAACCACCGGAGTATTAAGAAATCACTTCAACTTTTCTGAGAATAATTTAAGAAAAGAATACCTAACAAATGAAATTTATCAAGGCAATGTCACAATTTCTCGGTTTGATGAAATTCAAAGAATAGTTTCAGGCACCTTCTCTTTTAAAGCGCAAAATTTAAATGGAACAGGAGATACCGTTGTAATTTCTAATGGTCGCTTTGATAGTAAAATGGAGTAAAACCCTTTTTTTAATTCCTCACCTTGACCCAATTTTTTCCAGAAGTTATGGCCCATGAGGTTGTATTCTTCACAATGCTATGATATAAAAATTTCAGACCTTGCCTTTGTTGGTCGCCTGACCAACAAATTGTAGTTTGACAACATAATCTGCTTGATGATTTGCCTCGACCATCATGCCCGCTTGTAACCGTGACCAATCTGAACTGGAATTTGGAATGATTTAATCATTGTTGTTGATCAGGCAACCAACAACGGCAATAGGAAACACTAAAGTAGTGCCAGCTAAAACGAATGATTGGGGTGTATGTTGTTCAGCATCTATCGTTTAATGTTTACATGTTGGTTTGGAATCTTCGGATGTAAATAAGGGTATTAACCTCAGCGGAGATGCGTTTGATTGGTTTGTTTACTGCCATTGTTAGTCGCGTGAGTATCAATTATTGCAATAAAAATTAATATACTTTTATTATAAAGGTTGAAATTGGTTTGTTGGTCAGGCGACTTACATTGACAGAAGCGATTACCTCTTAATACTAATGCACTACAAATATCAAAAATCGATACTGGGAAAAAAATTGATTTTTTATATAAGAAGTGTAATAATTGAATAACATTCAAACATAAAATATAAAGCTACATTACATCAACTAACTGACTTATGAAAAACTCAATTACCCATATTTTACTCCTTACTCTTTTTACTATACTAAGCGCTGGTAGCTGTAAAAAGGAATGCACCGACCCAATATGCCAACTACCCCCTGCCACACAAACAGGCGCTAATACCATGGGGTGCCTAATAAATGGTAAGCCATGGCTACCTGACACCCGTGATAATGGAAGCATGCCAAGGTTAATGCCTATTTCTGTATCACTATGGCAAACACCTACTCAACTTTATTGTCGATTTTATAGACAGCGTGACCCAGATAATCAAGCTGTAAGAATTTTTATAAAGAATTTTGTGGGAGTTGGAACATATATCATGGATTCAACATCAAGTTTAATTGGATTTCCTGGTACGACAGGAGTATTAAAAAACCACTTTAATTTTTCAGAATTAAATACTAGAATGGAATATGTTACTAATGTAACTTATAAAGGGGAGGTTACAATAACGACCTATAATGAGGTACTGAGAATTGTTTCAGGTACCTTCTCTTTTAAAGCTCAAAATATAAATGCTACAGCAGATTCCGTTGTGATTTCTAATGGTCGTTTTGATAGTAAAATGTAATAAAAATATTTTTAATTTCTCAACTTAACATTTTTTTTAAGAAGCTATGGCCAACGTGGTTGTATTCTTCAATATGTGTAAGAAACAAAATTGTCGAATTTTTTCTTCTCATTCAGGTACAGCTAACTTATCAATCAACCAAACTAAATTATATGAAGCAGATTTTATTTTCTATTATTTTTCTTTTTATTATAGTACGAGGCATTAGCCAGACTAACCCACAGTTTTCTACTTTTACCCGTGACATAGATTCTTTTTTAACTCATATTGACAAATCACCTATTTCTACTGGAATTTTATACGATAGAGTATATCCTTTTACAAACCTTCCATTTTTTAATATTACACAAAGTTTGCCGGACACTATCGATTTCCCATTTTATTTGCAAGCATGTAGCGAAATTAGAAGAGCAGCTTATGGAAATAATCCTTCTTTGCCACCAGTCTCAGATTCGTTCTATAATGCTGAAAAGAAATCCAAACTTTCACGTGTGGTAAAAATTGGCGCATTTAGTTACAACTATAATTTTATTGATACAAATTCTTTAATAAATAACCAGGTTTACTTTGGGTCTGTGGATAGTGCCTTATATGATTCGCCAAACAGAATCAATAGCCCATTCATATTAAGAAGAACTAATTTGGTATCACCAATAATAAGCACTTTAGATTATTCTGCAGGGCCCTTCACTTTTAAATTAGATGAGGTTTTTTACAATACCAATACTGGCCTTTTAATAAACTACATCAATATTGATTTCAACGATGGTAACGGATTTGTTAGTTTTAATAATAATGCTACATATACGCCATTATATACAACAGATGGTATGGTATACTGCAAAGCCATTATATACCTTTCTGATGGATCCTCAAGTACAAATTATTTTTCTTTGAATATTACCAATGCCGGACAAGCTAACAGAATAGGTGTTCTGAACCCTGATGAGGAAATTTCCTTTTTAGCAACCAGGGGATTTACAGGATACGATGAAACTATCATGAGATTTGCGCAAGCAAATATTGGGATATATTATGCAGATCAAACAATAGGAACAGTAAAAAGAATGCAGCGTCCTATCATTATTTCGGATGGAGTTGATTTTACTCAACGTGTAAGATTTCGAGAATTTAACGTTGAATATCTTCAATATTTTAATCAAAACAATACCCAAACATCACTAATTGATCAACTGAATCTACAAGGGTATGATGTTATTTTAGTTGATTATGATGCTGTTACAGATGCAGCAGTTTTGTTACCTAATAGGCCATTATTCGACCAGCCGGGTGCTGATTATGTTGAGCGAAATGCAATGGTGATGGTAGATATTTTGCAATGGGCAAATAATGAGTTAGCTGCTCAAAATATTAATGAGCAATTGGTTGTAATTGGCCCAAGTATGGGTGGTTTGGTAACAAGGTTTGCACTTAGATGGATGGAGTTGAACAACCTTGCTCATAATACACGACTTTGGATAAGTTTTGATGCACCACATAGAGGAGCAAACATTCCTATAGGTAGTCAATATACTATCGATTTTTATGCTACTTATGGCAAAAATGAAGGCGCTATTAGGTCAAGAGATCAAAGGTTAAATGCTCCTGCTGCAAAACAGTTTATAATCCACCACTATTTAGCAAATAGTGTGGCCCAGGCTGGCGCACCTGATTTTAGAAACAGATTTAATACAGCTATCGAAGCTCTTGGATGGCCTCAAGCTCCTGGTCTACGAAGGGTTAGTTTAGCTAATGGTACATTGAACGGGGCATTAACTCATTTACCTGAAGCTAAATCATTTGAGGTTGAAGGGAAACCCAAGAATTTTGGCGGGCAATTGCTTGTGTTTTACTTTCACATGGGAAGGCAACGAGTAATTGGAAATGAATCATACTTTACTAGTAATAGTACTTTAGCTAAACGTTGTTTTTATGGCTACAAATTCAAGCCATTTACAAATTCAAATTATTACACCAAAGTAGCATCTACACCTTCTGGTAGTTGTAGCTTAGATAATGCACCAGGAGGAAAGTATCCAACACAACAGGATATTGCTCTTCAAATCCCCCCCACAACTGAAACTGAAAGCGGAACAGTAATAGGTTTAAAAGTGTTGGCTGTAATAAATGATAATTGTTTTATTCCTACAAAGAGTGCTTTAGGAAACTTCAATTTTATTAATTGGTGTGAAAACATTACTAATAGAAACTTATCCTGTTCAAACGAAATTCCTTTTGACAATTATTATGCACCCGTTAGTAATAGTGAAAATCATGTGTTTTTATCCTTAGGAGGAGTGAACTGGATGTTTAATGAGTTAGCTGGAACGCCACTGGTGCCACCTGTAAATTACAATCAAGCATTTCCTATTCAACCAATATCTGGCAGTGAGCCAATTTGTAATACTACGACCTATGGAGTAAACAATTTACCCACTGGCGCTACTGTTACCTGGGCTGTTGATGATTTTTCTATAGCTACTATTAATCCATCAACAGGTGCGGTAACCCGCGTAGCAAATGGAGAAATTATAATAACCGCAACAGTAAATTCTATCTGTGGTAATTTCTCCATTACCCGTGGTGTTTTTGTAGGTGTACAACCATCACCCGTTGGAACGATCAATACATTGTATGATCCTACACAAACTTGTTTCCGCTCAGGCCAGTATTATACTTTTATATTCAACTTTACTGATCCGGGCACCAGCGGTGGCATGCTTCGTTGGGGGTACTACGACACCTATACTGGAAATATTAATAACCCCATTCATTCAGAAGTAAATTCGTACTACGACGCGGTGTTTTGGTTTCCAGGAAATTATACAGTTTTTGTCCGATCAAATAGTATATGTGGTAATAGCAGTGGCATCCTTAAAGAAATAGTAGTGGAAGAAAATTGTGGTTTTGGATTTATGATATCAACTTCACCAAACCCAGTACAAGAAGAAGTAAGGGTAGCAACTGTGAATGAAAGTGCTGAAGTAAAACAAATAGGCAAACACGAGATCATCACTATTGAACTGTACGATTTTCTTACAAGACAGTTAATCAAAACATGGAAGGTGAAAAATGAAACCAATGAACACAGGCTTAACCTTGAAGGAATTAAGAAAGGAAAATATGTTATCAAAGTAACCAAAGGCAAATTCATAAATGCGAAACAATTAATTGTAGAATAGTCTAAATTAATAATGTTATTATAAACCGCCTCTCGTAAAGGGGCGGTCTTTTTATTTTAAAGAACCCGCATTAAATGGCCGTAGTTCGCCTGACAGTCAGGCAACCAACAAAGGCGGAAATGCTAAAAAAATCGTTTATACGACGCTTTGATTTGATCAATTCGTTGAAACATACTATAAAACAGCCTCCTAGAAAGCTATTTACAATGGTAAATGCCCCTTTCGATTGTATACTAAACCAATGCCACCGGCAGTGGGTGCAGGATGAATGTTGGGTAAGTTCATCTTTCTATCGTAGTTGTAACAGATGGTTTTGCTAGTGTATGCCGCGATGCCCGCTGATTAATTCGCCAGGGAGAGAAGAAGCTGTATGGGATTGTTGTTGGTCAGGCGACAAGCAACGGCAGAAGGCATTGGTTTTGCTATGATGGTTCATCAAATTTTCATCTTTTAAATAAACAGCATTTCTTAAATAATCTTTTTGTTTGCTACAGGATAAATGCGTGGACGCAGCTTGCCAATTTGATGAAAGGTGTTGACACCATAGAAAGTACTCCGGCTGTTGATGTTTGCAAACAATTCTATTCCGACGCCGTAAAAGCGCGTAGGAACCCAAACGAATTTTCCTGAAATTGGGAGCCCTACGGTGTGATGAATTACCCGCTCATAAGTGTATTGACCAAAGAACCAGCCGCCTGAGTAATCAAGTAGTTTGCCTTCCTCTTCGGTAGTTACCAACCCTACACCAGTGCTGATACTTCCATAAAAAAATTTTGTTTTCCAGGCTCTGCCATAGGTAAGATCCACGCTCCATATTGAATTAGTAACATTGGAGTTGTCAAATAGTACGAATTCACTCACGATTCTTCCGCCTACAGCGTAGGCAGAATTTTTTTGCTGCACCGCAAATTCTAAAGCACCGCCGAAACCCATGTCGTTTTCCTGAAGTGGAAACCCAGAGCCTATTCCTGCACCCCACGATACACGGTAATACTTGTCGTTATCTGTTTTTAATGAATCTTGTGCTGACACTTTACCGGAGAATAAAATGCTTACGCAAAGAAGACAAATGAAGACGAATAGTAATAAGTTTTTCATGGTTGGCTTTTGTGAGGTTTTACAGGTATTCTTCACCCTTGTAATTTTGGTGCAGAACGTATGGCTGATCACAAGTGCAAGATGACCCCTATTTGACCGCGATAAATTGACCTAAGTCATTTTATCGCGGTTGCAGGTTCCTTTTGTTTTCACTTGTTGCAAAGGAGAAAACGTAAGCTTCTAGGTTCTCTTCCAGCATTTTCAAGTATAGTGCAACTATAGTTACAAGTACTTATTTAGCCTTACACAAAAAAACCGAGACACCATCAATATTTATCTACATCGTGTGCATATTCCACCTAATGCGCTGCCAGTTTGATGTTTCGATTTTCCCACATTTCTTGTCCACAACTGTGCATATTTACAATTGGTTTAAGTGAAACAGGAAAGATATTTTCGTTACCCGCCTCCAAATAATAAGACGGTTTTGACTTTCCATCAATCAATATAAAATTTCTTTACATGCCTACACCAGCTACCAAAAAAGGACTGCAATTCAAGCGACGTTTTACTAAAGAGGGCGTTTCGCCCTTCGACATGTTTGAGTACGACTATCGTACCAGCGTCATCCGTAATCCATCGGGTGAAATCGTTTTTGAAATGACCAATTGCGAGGTTCCCAAAGGATGGAGCCAGATTGCAACGGACATCATCGCGCAAAAATATTTTCGTAAAGCCGGCGTACCTCAGCCCGATGGTACTTTAGGCAGGGAAACTTCTGCGAAGCAAGTAGCCCACCGTATGGCCAACTGCTGGCGCGTATGGGGCGAAAGGAATAGCTATTTTTCTACGGAAACCGACGCAGTTGTTTTCTACGAAGAGTTGGTGTACAGTATTTTAAACCAGGCATGTGTACCCAACAGTCCGCAATGGTTTAATACAGGTTTGTACGAAAGCTATGGCATCACAGGCAAACCCCAGGGCCACTACTTTGTAGATCACAAAGATGGCAAACTGAAAAAATCAACCTCGGCTTACGAAAGACCTCAGCCGCATGCTTGTTTCATATTAAGTGTAGACGATGATTTGGTAGGTGATGGTGGAATAATGGATTTGTGGGTGCGCGAAGCAAGAATATTTAAATACGGCTCAGGTGTAGGAACCAACTTCAGTAATATTCGTGGCGAAGGTGAAAAGTTAAGCGGTGGTGGAACGTCTAGTGGGTTGATGAGCTTTTTAAAAATAGGTGATCGCGCAGCTGGCGCTATCAAGAGTGGTGGCACTACACGTCGTGCAGCCAAAATGGTTTGCCTTGATTTGGATCATCCTGAAATAATGGATTTCATAGATTGGAAAGTAGAAGAAGAAAAGAAAGTAGGTGCTTTGATTGCTGCAGGTTATGCAAGCGATTATGAAGGGGAGGCATATAAAACTGTTTCAGGTCAGAACTCCAATAACTCGGTTCGTATTCCCAATGAGTTTTTTGAAAAATTGGAAAATGGGGAAGATTGGGAACTAAAGGCTCGTACAGATGGCAGAACAATGAAGAAAGTTCCAAGCCGCGAACTATGGAATAAAATAGCGTACGCTGCATGGCGTTGTGCTGATCCGGGTTTGCAATACAACAGCACCATCAACGAATGGCATACTTGCCCTCAGGGCGGAGAGATCAGGGCTTCTAACCCTTGCTCTGAATATATGTTCCTCGACAATACTGCTTGTAATCTCGCTTCAGTTAATCTTAGAAGATTTCACAACGATGATACCAACGAATTTGATGTAGAAGGGTTTGAATATACTTGTCGCCTTTGGACAGTCGTTCTGGAAGTATCTGTATTGATGGCACAGTTCCCAAGTAAAGAAGTAGCACAATTGTCCTACGAATACCGCACCTTAGGTTTGGGTTTTGCCAACCTTGGTAGCATGCTCATGGTAAGCGGTATACCTTATGATAGTGAGCAGGCAAGAGCCATTGCAGGATCTATTACTGCAATCATGACGGGTACTGCCTATGCGGTTAGTGCAGAGATGGCAAGTTTCCTTGGTGCTTTTACAAAATATGAAGAGAACGCTGAAGATATGAAGCGTGTGATGCGCAATCATCGCGTGGCAGCATATGATGCAGACTCTTACGAAAAACTGAGCATCAAACCACAGGGTATAAAAGCAAACGATTGTCCTGATTATTTGCTTACTGCAGCTTGCAAGGCATGGGATAACGCGGTAGAGTTAGGAGAGAAGTACGGCTATCGAAATGCGCAAACCACGGTAATCGCACCAACTGGTACCATTGGTTTGGTTATGGATTGCGATACTACCGGTGTTGAACCAGACTTCGCTTTGGTGAAGTTTAAAAAGTTAAGTGGTGGTGGTTATTTTAAGATCATCAACCAATCTGTTCCTTTAGCACTAAAAAACCTTGGCTACAGCGAGAAAGAAGCTGACGCAATCGTAAAATATGCAGTGGGATCCGGAACGTTTGAAGGTGCTCCTTTCATCAACCCACAAACATTGAGTGAGAAAGGTTTTATTGGAGAAGAAATAAAGAAACTAAATGAAGCAGTAAAGGCTGCCTTTGAAATAGGCTTTGTGTTCAATCGTTTTGCATTGGGCGAAGCGTGTTTAGAGCGCTTAGGTTTTACCGCGGCGCAATACAACGATTGGAACTTTAACCTGCTGGAAGCACTAGGTTTTACCGACGAACAAATAGACGCAGCCAACGATTACGTTTGCGGAACCATGACCGTAGAAGGAGCACCATTATTAAAAGATGCACACCTCCCTGTATTTGACTGTGCTAACAAGAATGGTAAGAAAGGTGAGCGATACATTCATGCGCATGGCCACATTCGTATGATGGGTGCAACGCAGCCGTTTATCAGTGGTGCCATTTCAAAAACCATCAACCTTCCAAACGAAGCCGAAGTGGAAGAAATAGCAGATTGTTATTTACTGAGCTGGCAGTTAGGTCTTAAAGCAAATGCTTTATACCGTGATGGTTCTAAACTGAGCCAGCCATTAAGCACCAAGAGTGACAAGAAGAAAAAAGAAGAGACAACAGATGAGGCACAACAGGCTACCGAAGAGCAACCTCAGACTTCAAACTTCAAACACGAAACTGCCGAATCTAACATTGTTGATCTAAGTAAATTGACCGTTGAAGAGTTATTGGAAGAAGTAACCAAGCGTATGCATGCTTCGCCAGATACAAAGCTGAAGCGCAAGCTGAGCGATATTGTACAACGTAAATCTTTGCCAGCAAAACGTCGCGGCTTTACGCAAAAAGCAAAGATTAATGGCCAGGTAATCTTCTTACGTACAGGCGAGTTTAATGATGATACGTTAGGGGAAATCTTCATTGACCTTGCCAAAGAAGGATCGACCCTGCGCAGCATGATGAACTGTTTTGCCATCGCAGTTTCAGTAGGCTTGCAATACGGTGTTCCGCTCGAAGAGTTTGTTGAGAAGTTCGTCTTCACCAAGTTTGAGCCTGCGGGAATGGTGGATCATCCAAACATTAAAACAACAACTTCTTTGGTTGATTTTGTTTTCCGCTGTCTTGCATACGAGTATTTAAATCGTACCGACCTTGTTCATGTTTTGGATAAGCCTGAGATTTTAAACCTTGGGGATGATTTGGAAGAGTTTAAACCAGAATTAAGCAGTGTGCGTATAACCGCTCCGTCACCGAGTGCACCAAGAGCAGAAAAGGTACATGCGAAAGCAAATGTTTCGGTAAGCAATGGACTGGAAGCCATGAATGCTGCAAATAAAAATATGCAAAGCGATGCACCAGCATGTAATACGTGCGGTCATATCACTATCCGTAGCGGTACTTGCTACAAGTGTATGAACTGCGGTAATAGCATGGGTTGCAGTTAAGTTTTTTTAGTTTTTCGAATTAAACAAAGCCACCTTTTCCAGGTGGCTTTGTTAGTTTATAAATATTCTTGTACAAGCAGTAGATCATGGATCATCATCGTTGTGTCACTCTCTTGTACTTGTAGCACATTTATCAGCATTGGCCTTACATTCCCAAACACTTTCAATGCCTTAAATTGCAGCCAATTTTGCACTATGAAATTTTTGCTGGTCTTGTTTCTTTTTACACTTTCTTCCATTGCACAAGCCCAAAAACCTGCTGAGGTTGTAAGCGGACCAATGCTTGGCCATACTGAATTAAGAAGCACCAATATCTGGATAGAATTGAAGCCAGGTTTTGAAGAAGCAACGTTGGTATATTGGCCCAAAGTTCAAAGCAAAGCTGGTGCGAAAAAATTGGTTCTGAAAAAGAATAGTGCGGCCTTTCCGAATATTTTTAAGTGGGAGGTTCCGGCTTTGGACCCGGGCGCAACTTATCAATACCAAATCGTGGTGGGGAAAGAATCCAGGGTAATTGGTGCTGGACACTTCACCACACAAAGTCTTTGGCAACACCGCACCGATCCACCTGATTTCACTTTCTTAACTGGTAGTTGCGCTTACTTTAATGAGCCGCGGTTCGATCGGCCAGGCACACCTTATGGAAAAGACAGTTCCATTTTTGAATCCATGGCTGAGGAAAAGGATGCTTCTTTTATGCTGTGGCTGGGTGATAATTGGTACACGCGTGAAGTAGACTATTATAGTGAGTCGGGTTTACATTATCGTCCATCAAAAGATAGAAGCACCGCGATATTGCAGCCGTTTCTACAATCTATGCCACACTACGCCATTTGGGATGATCATGATTACGGTCCGAACGACGCTGATAAAAGTTTTATTCTAAAAGATGTGAGTCGTAATGTATTTATGAAGTACTGGAGCAATCCTTCTTATGGGCAAAATGGACAGGGCATATTTACTAAGCTAACCTTCAACGATGTGGAGGTGTTTATGCTGGATGATCGTTGGTTTCGAAGCAACGATGATGAAAAGGATTCCATTGGTGGTAAGCCAAATGCAGGCAAACGAATGTTTGGCGAAATGCAAATGGAATGGCTAAAGAACGCAATGTTGCAGAGCGCCTCAAACACTACCATCAAATTCAGGATCATAGCTACAGGAAGCCAGGTGTTAAGTGAATTTTCAACGAAAGATTGTTTCGCTCATTATCAAACGGAGTTTAACGAAATGATGCAGTTCTTAGATGACAACCCAATAAACGGTATAGTATTCCTTACAGGTGATAGGCACCTTGCATCCGTGGTGAAAAAAAGCCGGGAAAACAACTATCCACTCTACGACATCACTGCATCTTCGCTTACTGCAGGCCTATCGCGTAGAGCACCTGGGGAGTTAGACAGCCCAAACCTTTTAGTACGTGTAGATGATGCAAATACCTACTCAAAAATTTCATTTACGGGCAGGGGGCTTTCGCGCAAAATGACAGTTAAATTTTTGAATAAGAAAGGAGAGCAACTTACAGAGTGGGGTGTGCAATTGAGTGAAATTTCAAAGTAAAAAAAGACCAGTTTGTCGGTTGATCGGGCTAAAGCATTTTCAAATAGCATGTTTGCAGGGTAACACTTTAGCTACTTTTGTGACTGTAAAAATATTGAATGGAGATCTACTTTTCTTACGATAAAAACCATGTGATACAGGCTTTGCGGTATCATTTCATTGGCAGGCCCGAAATAAAAATTTTGCTGATTGTAGTAAACGTATTCGCCATTGCTTCAGCTGCTTTGTTCTTCATGAAGAAAGTTTCGCCCGTTGCTTTCCTGCTAAGTTCACTGTTATGGATCATCCTTATGATTGCATTTTGGTTCATTCTGCCCAACACTGTTTACAAGCGTGCCTCTACGTTTAAAGACACGTTCAAAATGACTTTTAAAGAGCACCATGTGCTATTGGAGAATGTACGTGGCCACATGGAATGGGCTTGGAAAAACTTTTCCCACTTCGTAGAAAGCCCACACTTCTTTCATCTTTATTTTGATAGCCGCTCTTTTTTCTTAGTGCCAAAAGCCGCCTTTGAAGACGAAGTTGAACAGGAACAATTGCGCAGCCTGTTTAAAGAAAAAATTGAAAAGCAAAAGTCGCTATAATTGCTTCTCCATTATATAGTGTGGGATAGTAACCTCGTCAAATTCTTGCCCCACCACTTTGTAACCTTGTTTTTCGTAAAAACCAGTAGCCGTCTTTCTCGCATGCATGGTCACTACGGTATTGCCTCTGTCACGTGCTAGGTTTTCAGCAAACTGCATCAATACTCTTCCAATGCCTTTGCCTTGTAGCCCTGGCTTTACAGCCATTTGCCTAAGGCGAACAGTTTGGGGCCCCACTTTGGTAAGCATACAGCAACCAAGCATTTCTTCATCCTCGTAGGCGCCAATTAGCATCTCACTTTTCTCTTTTTCCAGTTCTTCTTCTGTAAAGTCTAGCCCAAGTGGTTTGCGTAAAATATTATAACGCAGTTCAACCATCTTTTTGTAATCTTCTGTTCCGTGGTCTATTATTTTTAATGGCATAAGCTTATCCGCGTTTTATATTAAAGTTTATAAAAATAAAGAATCCCAACACTTAAAGTACCAACTAGATTCATTTTGTTGATCTTATTACTGAATGGCCAAAGCTGATCATGGTGAACTAAAAGATACATTGCAGTAACCAGGTGTTGACTGAAGAAAATGAATGGTTACTCAATATGGGTGAAGGTGTCGCTTCTGTAAAAATCAGGATGATGTACGCGGGTTGCTTTCGCAGCTTATCCGGTGTCTGTTTTTTCCGGCAAAGAGTGTTTGCTTGCACTATGTTTTAGTTTACCTCAGTTGGGAAATATGGGGCTGGTATTATTTTGTTATTTACTTCGCGAAAGTTCTTTAATAACCCCATGAATTGCAAAGTATTCTGAGGCGGAAATAAAAATCAGCTATTTCCTTGCTTATTTACCAAAAACTATATTTTTGCAACCGTAACTAAACTTTATAACAATGTCAGACATCGCAACAAGAGTTAAAAAAATCATTGTTGACAAATTAGGAGTGGATGAAGCAGAAGTAACGAATGAAGCTTCCTTTACCAACGACTTAGGTGCCGACTCTCTGGACACCGTGGAATTGATTATGGAATTTGAAAAGGAGTTTAATATCTCTATCCCTGACGAGCAGGCTGAAACCATTACCACTGTAGGCCAGGCAGTTGCCTACCTGGAAGAGCACGCTAAATAATTTGGCATCCCTTGACCGTTTCGGTCAGGTGGCTTTCTTGGCAATAATTTATTAATCCGCCTCACAAAGCAATTCGCTTCTGTAGGCGGATTAATCACTTAAAAATGACAGGTAATTTATGCAATTGAAAAGAGTTGTTGTTACAGGCATAGGTGCACTAACCCCATTGGGAAATAATTTGGAAGATTTCTGGCAAGGTCTTATCAACGGAGTTTCAGGTGCAAATATGATTACCCAGTTCGACGCTTCAAAATTCAAAACGAGATTTGCATGTGAACTGAAGAATTTTGAACCCACAAATTTCATGGATCGTAAAGAGGCAAGAAAAATTGACCGCTTTACCCAAACAGCCCTCGTAGCAAGCGACCAGGCTATGAAAGATGCCAATATCAACAAAGACAACGTTGACCCAGACAGGGTTGGTGTGATCTTCGGTAGCGGTATTGGTGGCTTAATCACGTTTCAACAAGAGGTGATTGAGTTTGGCAAGGGTGATGGAACTCCACGCTTCAATCCTTTCTTCATACCTAAAATGATCCTCGACATAGCTGCTGGACAGATTAGTATGCGCCATGGTTTTCGCGGCCCAAACTTCGCAGTGGTGAGTGCTTGCGCATCTTCAACCAACGCTATTATCGATGCCTTCAATTACATTAAGTGGAATAAAGCCGACATCATTGTTACAGGCGGAAGTGAAAGTGTAATAAGCGAAGCTGGTATTGGTGGGTTTAATGCCATGAAAGCTTTGAGTGAAAGAAACGATGAGTTCGAATCTGCAAGCCGTCCTTACGACAGAGACCGCGATGGTTTTGTAATGGGCGAGGGTGCAGGAGTATTGATATTAGAAGATCTTGAACATGCCAAGGCCCGCGGTGCTAAAATTTACTGCGAGGTAGTTGGAGGTGGTGCAACAGCAGATGCCCATCATATTACTGCTCCACATCCTGAAGGATTGGGTGCAAAAAATGTAATGCTGGCTGCACTGGCAGATGCAGGACTTAGGCCGGAAGACATAGATTACATTAATACGCATGGTACATCTACACCATTGGGAGATGGGGCCGAAGTAAAAGCAATCACAGACGTTTTCGGCGAGCATGCTTATCGGTTAAACATTAGCGCTACCAAGAGTATGACCGGACATTGCCTGGGAGCTGCCGGCGTTATTGAGGCAATTGCCTGTATACAAGCTGTGGTTCATGATATCATTCCGCCCACTATCAACCATTTCAACGACGACCCCGAGTTAGATGGAAAATTAAATTTCACTTTCAACAAAGCGCAGAAGCGCACCGTGAACGCAGCGTTAAGCAATACGTTCGGTTTTGGAGGTCATAATGCTGCTGTCATAGTGAAAAAATATGTAGCTTAACATTGTGGAATTCCTCGACAAATTTTTACGTAAAAGACAGGGAAAAATAGCGTTAGTAAAGCAATTGCAAAATGTGCTGGGCATTAAACCCGGCAACATTTTTTTATACACCACTGCACTCAGTCACCGCTCGGTAAAAGAAGGCGCAGATGAAAATAATGAACGCCTTGAATATTTGGGCGACGCCATTCTAAGTGCCATCGTAGCTGATTATCTCTTCAAAAAATATCCTTACAAAGGAGAGGGTTTTTTGACGGAAATGCGCAGCAAGATGGTGAACCGCCAACAGCTCAACGATCTGGCGATTAAAATTGGGCTGAAGAAAATAACACTCTATAATAAATTTGACGGTTCGCTTAAAGGCAGCCAGATTTTTGGCAACACTTTGGAAGCGCTGGTGGGTGCAGTTTACCTTGACAAAGGCTATAAACGTACGCAGAAGTGGGTTGAAAAACATATGATCATCCCACATCTCTATGTAGATGATTTAGAAAATATTGATATCAATTTGAAAAACAAATTGATTGGGTGGGCCAGTAAGAATGGTAAGGTGCTTTCCTTTCAAACCCTGGATGAAAAACTGGAGAACAGTCGCCGCGTGTTTACCATAGCTGCCGTAATAGATGGTGAACCCGTAGCAGAAGGGAGAGCCTACAATAAAAAAGATGCGAGCCAGATTGCCGCACAGCTAGCTATTACTAAGTTAGGCTTGTAGTTGACGTTCTTGCTTCCATTTTTAAGGTGATATTCGTTTCAATTTTTTTTATACTACAATGAAAAAGCCTTCCGGTGGAAGGCTTCGCTGTTTGTATTTGAAACTGATTGTTACGCTTTTGTATCGCCGCTAACTTGTTTTACCGCAACATTCTGCTCTACTTTATTTGCAACCTTTGCCCTGTTGGATACACTTATTTCTCCGTTCAGTGTTTTGGCAAAAATTGTAGTAGAGATAGATGTAGGTAACGAAACGTACGCAGCACCAAATTCATTCGTAGAAAGAATGGTGATCAGGATGTCGTCCTCATCAAACAAAACAACTGAAGTGCTTTTTGGAAAATCGCTCACCCAAATATTCGTCTTAGCTTCTAATGCCACCACTGCAAGCCTGCTTTTTGGTGTAGCACTCACTTCCGTTTGGGCTGATGCAGATACAATAGAGAAGATAACTGCAAGAACTGTGAAGAAGAAACGGTTGGTTTTAAGCTTTGTCATTGTTTCGATTTTTACTTCGGTTGTGCCAGCTAAAAGGCAAGCCATGTGCCAAAAGAAAAAATCGGGTCTTTCGTGGTGCAGTTTCCAATATTTGAAGAAAAAGGGGATGGAATTTTGTGTCTGAATTGAGCACGAAGCGGTTTCAAAACAAACGCCAGTAAACTCAGCTTAAAAATAAAAGGCGAAAGGAAGCTTATTTATGATTTGCTCCACTTGCCTCGGCCTCTTAATTTACCTGTCAAACGTTTGATAGCTAGGGGGTTATTGATTGGCACAACTCGATCAAAACACCATTTGTACCCTTGGGATGAAGAAAGCAGACCATCTTATTATCGGCACCTTTCTTTGGTTTTTCCTGCAATAATATGAACCCTTCATCTTGCAATCGCTGCATCTCTTGTTCAATATTTTTAACCTCAAAGGCTATATGATGAATGCCCTCGCCTTTCTTTTCTATGAACCTTGCAACTACCCCTTCCGGGTCTAAACTTTCCAATAATTCTACTTTTGATTCCCTAATTTGGAAAAATGCCGTATTCACTCGCTCCGACTCTACAACCTCAGTTTTATAACAGGGCGTATTCAATATCTTCTCAAAAAGAGGGATAGAGATTTCCAGACTTTTCACCGCAATCCCCAGGTGCTCTATGTTATTCATCAATGCAGCGTTAAAGATTTATGGGCTCCATCCATCCCATCTTACGAAATCAGGAATTTTGATTAGAGCCCTCTGTGTGTAACAAATTTATAGAACCTATTAGTATACTTTTGTGTTATTAGGCTATAGAAGATAAAATATTGATTACTATGTTGAAATTACCAGTGTACCTCGATAATAATGCTACCACACCATGTGATCCAAGAGTGGTAGATGCGATGGTACCATATTTTACTGAGAGTTTTGGAAACGCGGCGAGCCGTAATCATCCTTTTGGGTGGGCTGCTGAAGAAGCGGTAGACTATGCACGCGAGCAAGTTGCTCAACTTATTGGAGCAGATCCTAAGGAA
Organism: Segetibacter sp.; assembly: GCA_031425015.1. Lineage (GTDB taxonomy): Bacteria > Bacteroidota > Bacteroidia > Chitinophagales > Chitinophagaceae > Segetibacter. The sequence continues at coordinate 17,168 of JANPIM010000026.1, forward strand.
ATTATTTTCACAAGTGGAGCAACCGAGGGTGACAATCTTGCCATAAAAGGGGTTTTTGAAATGTATTCCAGCAAAGGAAATCACATCATTACTGCTACTACCGAACACAAAGCTGTTTTAGACACTTGCAAGCATATTGAAAAGTTAGGTGGGGAAGTTACCTACCTGCAAGTGCAGGCCGATGGTTTGATTGATTTGAAAGAATTAGAAGCTGCCATTCGCCCTACCACAATATTGATTGCGATTATGTATGCTAATAACGAAATTGGGGTAATTCAACCGATGCGTGAGATTAGTGCAATTGCAAAGAAGAATGGTGTGTTGGTGTTTTCTGACGCTGTTCAGGCAGTGGGCAAAATTCCGGTAGATGTAAATAAAGATGGAATTGACCTGATGGCCTTTACTGCACATAAAATGTATGGTCCTAAGGGAATTGGCGCTTTGTATGTTCGCCGTAAAAATCCACGTGTAAAGGTTACAGCGCAAATGGATGGCGGCGGTCACGAAAGAGGAATGCGAAGTGGTACGTTGAATGTTCCAGGTATTGTTGGATTTGGCAAGGCCGCCGAATTGGCTCGTCTTGAAATGGAACAAGACGCAAAGCGTTTAAGTGTGCTTCGTGATAAGTTAGAGTCCCAATTAATGCAAATAGAAGAAGCTTATGTGAACGGAAACCGTGAACACCGGTTGCCGCATGTAACTAATATCTCATTCAAGCATGTGGAGGGTGAAGGTCTGTTGATGGGTTTCAATAAGAATATTGCCCTGAGTTCAGGTTCAGCCTGTACCTCGGCTTCTCTCGAACCAAGTTATGTATTGAAAGCACTTGGATTAGGAGACGACCTTGCACATAGTTCTTTGCGTTTTGGCTTAGGCAGGTTTACGCAGGAAGACCAAATTGATTATACCATTGAGCAAGTGAGCAAAACGGTATTAAAGCTGCGCGAAATGAGTCCTTTGTGGGAAATGTATAAAGAGGGTGTTGACCTGGATAAAATTGAATGGGCGCATCACTAATCGCATTCAAATTAAACTAATTAATTAATTTTCAAATTACACAATATGGCTTACTCAGAAAAAGTGATCGATCACTATCAAAACCCTAAAAACGTAGGAACGTTAGATAAAGGAAGAAAAAACGTAGGTACGGGACTGGTGGGAGCACCTGAGTGCGGTGACGTAATGCGCCTGCAAATCGAAGTAGATGAATCAACTGGTTTGATTTCAGATGCTAAGTTCAAAACTTTTGGATGCGGTTCTGCTATTGCATCTTCCTCTTTGGCTACAGAATGGTTGAAAGGTAAAACAGTAGACCAGGCATTAACCATAGATAATATGGAGATTGTGGAAGAACTAAATCTCCCACCTGTAAAAATTCATTGCTCCGTTTTGGCTGAAGACGCAATTAAAGCGGCCATTAACGATTACAGGGTAAAAAATGGTTTAGAAGAATTGAAGTTTGAAGAAAGCGTGGTACACTAGTCGCGCTAATGCCGTATGCTATCAGATAACTGAAAAAGAGAAGTATGATTTACGTAAGTGACAAGGCTGCAGCTAAAGTGGATAACCTGGTAAAAGAAGCCAGAATAAAGGGAGATGATTATTTCCTTCGCGTATCTGTGGTGGGTGGCGGCTGTAGTGGATTAAGTTATAAGCTCGACTTTGATAACGAGAAAAAGCCGATGGACCAGGAATTTGAGGATAATGGAGTAAAGGTGGTAACTGATCTAAAAAGCTTTCTATACCTCGTAAACACAACGCTCGATTTCTCCGATGGCTTGAACGGGAAAGGATTTTATTTTAGCAATCCCAATGCAAGTCGCAGTTGCGGGTGTGGTGAAAGCTTCGCCGTTTAGAATAAAGTAAATAGAAATGAAACGCCTTTGTAGCAATACAGAGGCGTTTCTGTTTTTATTCTTATTCCGCCGCCGGTGGGTCCTATGCTTTCACTTCCTCAATTGGCGGCGTATCCGGAGCAGGTGGTGTTTTCGGTTTTTTAGGCTCGGTCAACCTTGGTGGAGCCGGTGGTGGCGGTGCCTTAATTTCTATAGGTACGGCAGGTGCAATTTGTTTTGGTGGTGCGGGTGCAGGCGGTGGTGGCGGCGGAGCTGGCTTGCTCGTTTGTTGTTTTAAATGCTTGCTGCTTTGCGCTTCTACCATTGGGGCACCCAACAAGCAGATTGTTACTACAGAAAGTACAAAATGTTTTGTGTTCATAATTAAGTTGGTTTGTTTTATAGACACAAGACTGAAATGTTTCCATAAAAAAACCCTGCTGGTAGGCAGGGCTTTGCAGGTGTGTTTCGATCGCGAGCTTTCGCTCCTGCATAAATCTTCAAAACGTAAACTAAACTATAAACAAACCATTTAGAAGACAGGGGTCGAATTCTAATCGCTGCACGATTAGGTGAAATTATTAACCAAGGCCTGTGATTGAAACTTCAAAGAGGATGATTAGCCTCTTCGCATGGCAGGTATTGCCTGATTAAATTATTCTAAACTTTATTTGTCAATCACCTTAGTTTTGATTTTATGTGGACGATCTGCAAAAAAGAATGGCGGCAATTTTTTAGCAGCCTTACAGGGTATATAGCGGTGGTGGTTTTTTTACTGTTGATGGGGTTGTTTCTGTTTGTGTTTCCCGCGTCTAGTTTACTAGACTTTGGGTATGCTACGCTCGATAATTTTTTTTCGCTGGCGCCATTTGTTATGTTATTTCTTATTCCTACCATTACCATGCGAAGCATTGCAGATGAATACAAAAGTGGCACTTTTGAGCTTTTGAAAACATTGCCCATTAGCCCTGCACGGGTTGTTTGGGGTAAATACTTTGGTTGTTTACTGGTGGTAGCCATTGCATTGCTTCCAACCATTATTTACGCTATCAGTATTCAACAATTAAGTACAAAAGAAGGTATTGATATTGGTGCTACGATTGGTAGTTATATTGGTTTGGTAATGTTAGGTGCAGTATACACCGCAGTTGGGATTTGTACCAGCAGTTTTACTGCCAATACCGTTGTAGCCTTTATTATGGCTGCATTTGTTTGCTTCTTTTTGTATAGTGGATTTAGTGCCATCAGCAGTCTTCCGGTGTTTAAAGCTGGCGCAGATTATTATATCGAAATGCTCGGAATAGACTTTCACTATAAAAGCATAAGCAGGGGAGTGATCGATACGAGAGATGTGATCTATTTTGTGGCCCTCATCATTTTATTTATGCTGATTACGCAACGAAATCTTTCAAAAAGATAGAAGTAAAACATGACAATGTAATGCTGCATATAAATACAGTTATTAACTGTCGATTTAAAAATGGAACAGTATTTAACAGGAGAAATTAAATGAACATAGTTGATAAGGTACTAGGAAATAGGCTTTGGTGGCTGTGGCTTACGATCATCGTTGTGCTTGTGGTGTACCTCGCATCTTTGGGCAAATACCGAATCGATCTGACCAAGGAGAAAAGGTTTTCGCTGAGTTCATCAACGGTAAACATGCTTAAAGCATTGGATGAACCCGTGCTGGTAGACGTATTTCTTACAGGGGAGTTAAGTGCGGGTTTTAAAAAGCTCAGCCTTGCAAGTGAGGAGTTGTTGACCGAATTTAAAGAATACGGTGGTTCAAATATCCAGTACCGATTTTTTAGACCAGGCGAGGGGCTGCCGGATAGTTTACGGGTACAGGTATACGATAGCCTTGTGAAAATAGGCGTTCGTCCTTTCAACAACCAGGTTACCGCCAAACAAGGTGAGGAAACTTCTGAGCGGCTGATCTTTCCCGGTGCAATTGTTACCTACAACGGCCGCAGTACCGGTATAGATTTAATGAGTGGCAAAGCTGGAATGGATGAAGAGTCAAGCTTAAATTATAGCGAGGCATTGCTGGAGTTTAAGTTTGCGAATGCAATAGAAAAATTAACACGCAGGCAGGTACCATTCATCGCCTATGCGGCCGGCAATGGCGAACCACTTAACCCAACGGTTCGCGACCTGTTTGATGTATTGCGCAACAACTATGCATTAGGCGTGCTAGATCTGAACTCCGGTCATCTCGATCCTGATAAAATCAATGCATTAATTGTAGTGAAACCATCATCTGCATTTACCGATGGAGAAAAAATAAAAATTGATCAGTACGTAATGCATGGCGGGAATGTAATCTGGTTTATTGATAAGCTGTATGCAGAATTGGATAGTTTGTATAAATCAAATGCTGACTTTGTGGCTTACGACAAAAACCTGAACCTTGATGACCTGCTATTTAAATATGGCGTACGCATTAATGGTGATTTATTGCAGGATTTAAAATGCGCAAAGCAACCTATGATTGTGGGGCAGAGAGCCGATGGGCAGCCACAGTTTTCACGAGTGCCATTTCCTTACTACCCGCTGTTATCCTCACCCGGCTCGCACCCGGTTTCTAAAAACCTGGATGATGTCTTGAGCATCTTTCCATCTTCAATAGATACCGTACAGGCACTCGGAATTAAGAAAACAATTTTGCTGGCAACTGATACCATGAGTCGTAGCGTTAGTACCCCGGCAATTGTGACCCTTCAATCTATTAAAACAGAAGATGACCTGCGCACTTTCAACAAAAGCTTTGTGACCGTAGCAGTTTTACTGGAAGGTAAATTTCCTTCACTCTACGCAAACAGGTTAACGAACGCATTGCGTGATACTCTTGCGGCTTACTCCGCCAAACCCTTTGTTGGAACTGCTACAAAAGAAAGTAAGCAAGTAGTGGTTAGTGATGCGGACATTGTTACTAATGTAGTTACACAAAGCGAAGGCCCCATAGCCATGGGTACCCAGCAATTTGAGAACTACGCATTTGCTAACAAAGATTTTCTACTCAATACGGTTGATTATATGGTAAGTCAAAGTGGAATATTAGAAACCCGATCCAAAGACATCACCCTGCGCTTGCTTGACAAGCAAAAAATTGCAGCCGAAAAAACAAAGTGGCAAATGATTAACCTTATCCTGCCTATACTCCTTGTTTTATTATTCGGATGGATTTACCAGGTACTTCGCAAAAGGCAATTTGCAGCCTAGTTTGGTAGCATGATATACTTACAGAAATGGAAGATTCAAATAATACCTTTGTGCTCAATTTTTAAAAATAATGACGGACAACGAAGTAACGTACTTGATTTTTGGCATCGTGCTGGTGCTTGCAATGGTTCTCGACCTGGCTTTTCTCACCAAATCCAACTCTGTAATTACCATACGCAAGGCTTTTTATCAGTCTATATTTTGGGTAGCTGTTTCTATTGCATTTTGCGGCTTTGTGTGGTACGAGTTAGGTGGAATAGTTGGGATGAAATTTTTGACTGCTTACCTCATGGAAAAGAGCTTGAGCATTGATAACATTTTTGTGTTTATTCTCATCTTCTCCTTTTTTAAAGTGAAGGAAACAGATGCGGCCAGGGCGCTGTTCGTTGGTATAGTATTGGCCATCATTTTTAGGGTTATTTTTATTTGGTTGGGCATAGAGTTGATCGAAAGATTTCATTGGTTGCTATATGTCTTCGGGGTATTCCTGCTATACACGGGTTTCAAACTTTTCATTAAGAAGGATGAAGAAGAGTTTAACCCGGCAAACAGTTTAGTTTATCAATGGACAAGTAAACTTTTCAGGATAAGCCATGTAGAGCCTAATGGCAGGTACATGATAAAAAGTAAGGGTAAAATTTACTTTACAACACTTTCAATTGTAGTACTAATGCTGGCGGCTATCGATATTGTATTTGCTTTAGATAGTATACCAACAGTAGTTTCGCTGGTGCGTGATAAAGCTAATATTCCCTTCTCTGCTGATGACAAGTTGGTTATCTACTCCTCCAACATTTTTGCGGTGCTTGGATTACGCAGCCTGTTTTTTCTGTTGCGTGGCGCAGTTAATAAGTTCGATTACCTGCAACAAGGCATTGCAATCGTCCTCATTTTTATTGGCGTAAAAATGCTAATCGAATTCTTCGATATTCACATATCTATCTACATCTCCCTTATGGTCATTGTATTTTGCCTGGGTTCGGCTATTTTATTTTCCGTTTATAAAACACGCAAAGGTGTGCCGCCAGAGGTACAAGATGGATCTATCTAAATATTACCCTCATGTATTCCGTATCGCAAATTGCTGATGTAATGGATGCCGAACGTTCGCTTGTTGAACCCGGTACTTATATTGAGCATTTACTTACGGACAGCAGGCGATTAGTGGTCTCAGCAGCTACCCTGTTTTTTGCTATTCAAACTTCCAGGCGTGATGGGAGCGAGTATGTGCCAGAGCTATATACATCAGGGGTGCGCAACTTTGTAGTAAAGCAAGGGTTTGACCATTCATCTTTTCCAGGCGGTAATTTCATTTTTGCAAATGATGTTTTAGGTTCGTTGCAAACCTTGGTCGTCTTTCATCGAAAGCAATTTGCTATCCCGGTGATAGGCATAACCGGCAGCAACGGTAAAACGGTAGTGAAGGAATGGTTGTATCAATTACTGATGACGGATGAACGAATTGTTCGTAGCCCGAAAAGTTATAACTCGCAGGTTGGTGTGCCACTAAGTGTTTGGCAAATAAACGACCAGCATTCACTCGGCATTTTCGAAGCAGGCATTTCTCAAACGGGAGAAATGGCCGCGCTTGCCAACATCATTCAACCCACAATAGGTGTGCTAACCAACATTGGCGAAGCGCACAATTCAGGGTTCAATACTAAAGAAGAAAAGCTGCATCAAAAGTTCAAGTTGTTTGATTCAGCATCCGTTGTTGTATGCAATACGGATAATCCAATCATCCGCTCTTTTGTTGAAAATATTCCGGCGGAAAAATTGTTTTTATGGGGCGATAACGGGCGTGATCTTTCTATTACCTCTATCGAAAGACATCCGCACAGCACCAGTATTAATGCTTTGCATAAAGGCCGGCAGTCATCGATCACCATACCTTTTTCAGACAATGCTTCAATAGAAAATGCCATTGCCTGTTGGTGTGTTTTGTTGTTGTTGGGAAAGGATGCGGCCGTAATTAGCAATCGTATGCAAATGCTTCAACCTGTGGAGATGCGTTTGCAGTTGAAGAAGGCCATCAATCAATGTTCGATTATAAACGATAGCTACAGCAACGACCTGAGTAGCCTAAACATAGCACTGGATTTTTTACAACAACAAGCAGGCAAACAGGGAGCTACGGTTATATTATCCGACTTAGGGGAAGCATCGAACGCACCACAACAATATGCTAGGGTGGCCGCTGCATTATTGCGTTATCAAATTGGAAAGTTTATTGGCATTGGGCCGGATCTGTTTACTTACCAGTCTTTTTTCAACCAATTACCCGTTAAATATTTCTTTAGATCGGTGGAAGAGTTCAGTCAGCAAATGCCACTGATTACATTTAGGGATGAAGTGATTTTATTAAAAGGGGCGCGTGTTTTCGAATTTGAGAAAATAGGAAATCTGTTTGAACAGAAAGTACACCAGACGGTGATGGAGGTGAACTTGTCCGCAATGATTCATAACCTGAAAACATTCCATGACTTTTTGCAACCAACCACAAAGGTAATGGTCATGGTAAAGGCTTTTAGCTATGGTAGTGGAAGCGCAGAAGTAGCCAGTGTGCTGCAATACCACAAAGTAGATTACCTGGCAGTAGCGTATGCTGATGAAGGAGTGGAACTACGTAAGGCAGGTATACACATGCCTATTATGGTGATGAATCCTGAAGACGTTACGTTTCCACTTTTACTACAGTATAATCTTGAGCCGGAGTTATATTCCCTTAACCTGCTACGCCAGTTCACCAATTTTATTACAGCTGAGGGTGTAGAGCAGGTTGGTGTGCACTTGAAGCTCGACACTGGTATGCACCGGTTAGGTTTCAATCCAAACGAAATAGACCAAGTGGTTGAACACCTGGTGCAGCATAAATCACTCATCATTAAATCTGTATTTACACATCTTGTCGGAAGTGATGCTGAGGAGCATGATGCATTTACGATGCAACAAATGCAACTGTTCGACGATACCAGTTCCATCATTCAGCAAAAAATTGGTTATTCTTTTCTTAAACACATCAGCAATACGGCTGCAATATTTCGCCACCCTGCTTTGCAATACAACATGGTTAGGCTAGGCATTGGTTTATATGGAATAGATACCAGCGACCACAAGCAATTACAATTGCAGCCTGTGGCTACACTACGCACAACCATTGCACAAATAAGGAACGTGAAGGCCGGTGATAGTGTTGGCTATAGCCGGCGCGGTTTATTGGAAAGAGATAGCATGATTGCAACCATTCGCATCGGTTATGCTGATGGTTTTAGTCGCAGACTAGGTAATGGCAAAGGCTACGTTTTGGTAAATAGCCAAAAAGCATTTGTTGTCGGCAATGTATGTATGGATATGACGATGGTAGACATTACAGGATTGGAAGGTGTAAACGAGGGTGATACAGTCGAAGTTTTTGGCCCTAACCTTTCGCTCGAACACTTGGCTAAATGGTCCGATACAATTCCGTATGAAATAATGACCGGAATTAGTTTGCGTGTAAAACGCATTTATTTCGAAGAGTAAAGTCTGTATTTTGATTCACGTCTTCTGCTCTGTTGAGAAGATTATTTACCTGTCTTTTGGCGTCTACGCTGCAAATGTTACATCTGGCATAATTCAAACCGCTATGAAACCTGTTTCCCTATCTTTGAGCGCTAAAAAATTTATAGGTGAAGTCAAGGAATATTATCTTCTTAATCTTGTTTGTTTTGATTGTTGACCAGGTTTTAAAGGTGTACATAAAAACGAATTTTTACATCGGCCATGAAGTAAAAGTGTTAGGCATGAACTGGTTCCGAGTTCATTTTGTAGAAAATGAGGGTATGGCGTGGGGCTGGAAAATGGGAGGTGAATGGGGGAAAGTAGCTCTAACCTTATTTAGATTGGTAGCCGTAATCGCCGGTGTTTTTATTATCCGTGGTTTTATTGAGAAGAAATATCATGCAGGCTTTATTTATTGCGCAGCGCTCATTTTTGCCGGCGCCTTAGGGAACCTCATCGATAGTATTTTTTACGGGATGATTTTTAGCGGGAGCGATCCTTATATGCAGAACGTAGCACAAATGTTTCCGAAGGAAGGAGGTTATGCTGGTTTATTGCACGGAAAAGTAGTGGATATGCTATATTTCCCCATCATTGAAAATGCTCATTTTCCTTCATGGTTTCCGGTTTGGGGTGGAGAAGAATTTCAATTTTTTAGGCCGGTGTTTAACATTGCTGATGCATCTATTTCAACTGGCGTAATTGCAATCCTAATTTTTCAAAACCGCTTTTTTAAGAAAGAAGAAGAGGCGCGTAAATCTACCGTTGAAACAAATGCCGAAGTGGATGACAATGTCCAGGTCTCGTAGGTTGCACTTATTAAAGGCAATATGTTCATCACCGCTCGCGGTGATTTTTTATGTTCGCTACTGTTAATGAAACCCAGTCCTATTTGCTTCTTGAAAATTGTGTTCCCTCTGGTTTAGTTCACTAAAGAATCAGAAGTGTGTTCATCTAAAAAATTCATTTTCTAGGCGTGTTACTTATCCATGTTTCTTTACGACGGCTCCTGCTTATAATGCCTTCATCATCTACCACAACCACAAAAAAATAGCCACCTTCCCAGGTAGCTATTTTAAATTATTAGCAAGGTTTTATTAGCGCACCATTGCTCTAAACTTACCATTTGTAATAGGTACAATAGATCCGGAAGATGTTTCAGCATTGCCACTATAAGTACCAACTACGATCCTGGTAATCGGATTATAACTAGTAATTACGATGCTCATTACTGCGCCCGTTGTTGTAGGATCAGAAGTATAAATATCGCCAGTAAAAGATGAGAAGTTAAACGCCGCAGTTGTTGCTGTGCTGTACGTTCCCGGAGTTATAATGCCGGTTGAGAAAAAGACATCAATAAACAATGCTGTGTCACTGGCGCCATAAGGCTTTCCAGCAATACTCAATAGTGAGTCGGGTTGGCTGTATACGGCAGAATCAATAGGTCCGTAAAAGAAACGTGTGCCCTGGTTAAATGACCAGGCCGAGTCAGCGGCCGTAGGCGTTCCACCCGTGCCTCCAACCGTGATAGCCAATCCACACCCTGAGGTAGGAGCTAATACGGGTACTGTAGTTGTACCGGATGTTGTAGGTGTGCCGGTTCCTTGCAATACAACTGATTGAACCCCTGTGGTGGCAAAAGTTCCGGCCTTACTAAAGGTCATACCGTTCAGCGGGGCCGTACTAATGTTATAGGCTCCGGCTACGGTTACATTCACACTCACGGTAATCGTATTGGCAGCAGTTAATGCAGTACCCGCAGTGTAGGTGCCCTGAACGGTTCCGCCTGTACAGTTACCAGGCGAGCCAACTAAAGAATAGGTGGCTGAAGGCGTTGATGAGGTAACAGTTACTGAAAACCCACATCCTGAAGTAGCATTATTAATGATAAATGCCGTTGATCCACCCGCGGTTGGAGTTCCGGTTCCGGTTAGTAAAATAGTGGCAGGTCCAGCTGTAGTGAGTGTTCCTGTTCCACTAAACCTGAAGCCATTGTTAAGCGGTGTAGTAATAGAGTAAGTACCGGGCGTAGTCACGGTTATATTTAGCCTGACAGTATTTGCCGCCGTAAGCGGTGTACCTGCTGCGTAAGTGCCCTGGAATACTGGGCTTGCGCAAACGCCTGTAGAGTTATCGAATGAAAAAGCTGCAGTCGTACCGGTTCCTCCTCCCGATGCCGTAGTAACCGGTACAATAAAGAAGCATTGGCTAGTTCCAAACGAAACAGTGAATGTGGTTGGAATAGAAAGGATTGGTCTACCTGTACCTTTTAGTTTTATGATTTGTGGACCCGCAGTTGAAAAATAGCCGGAGTCCCTAAAAGAAAAACCATTTTGAATATCGGTGCCAATCCGATAAACGCCAGGCGTGGCAACTGTAATCGTTATATAAACAAAGTTGCTATCCTTTAAAGTGCTGTCAGCAAAATACCTACCGTTTACACTCACGGGCATACAGGCACCAAGCGAATCTTTCAAGGTGCCAGTTGCCAATCCTCCTGTTAGTCCGCTTTCAACACTTAACTCTTTTTGGCAAGCGATAAGAAAGAAGACGCCTGCTACAATTGCTACTAGATATTTTACTGCTTTCATAAAACAAAGAAAAACTTTTTTAATGATACAAATCTTACAGGTTATGATTTTAATTAAACACTGTACGCTGCCCAACTATATTAATAAAAATGGCCTTTTACTTTAATGTTAAACCAATATCGACGGACTATTTTTTACAACGTGAGATTGTGTTAACTGGTTGATGCTGTTAAATGTGGTTTGCGCAATTTGGTCCAATGCTTCCCTTGTAAAAAATCCCTGGTGTGCAGTAATCAATACGTTTTGAAAACTCATCAGTCTTTGAATGACATCGTCCTTAATGACCGAACCGGATAGATCGCGGAAGAAAAGTTTTTCTTCCTGTTCATATACATCAATGCCAACGTAAGCCAACTGCCCATTTTTTAATCCAGCAATAATGGCCGTTGTATCAACCAATCCTCCACGACTGGTATTGATCAGCATACTGCCTTTTTTCATCAGTTTAATCGTGTCGCTGTTTACAAGGTGGCGGGTCTGATCGTTTAAAGGGCAATGAAGTGAAACAATATCACACTGGGGCAGCAAGTCAACCAACGGCAGGTATTCCACTCCAGCACTTTCCAGGTTTTTGTTGGCTATAATATCAAAGGCCAGCACCCTGCACCCAAACCCAAGCATTATTTTACTGAAGCATTGGCCAATATGTCCGGTGCCGATTACGCCGATGGTTTTACCATAAAGATCGAAACCGAGTAAACCATTCAGTGCAAAATTCTGCTCCCGTACGCGGTTGTAAGCTTTATGTGTTTTTCTATTCAGGGTTAAAATCATGGCCACTGCATGCTCGGCTACTGCCTGGGGAGAATAAGCTGGTACACGGCACACGTGTATATTCATTTTTTTAGCAGCCTCGATATCGACGTTGTTGAATCCTGCACACCTGAGTGCAATTATTTTTACCCCGTTTGCCACCAACTTACTAATAACAGTTTTGTCAACAGTATCGTTTACAAAAACGCAGACAGCATCACTGCCTTTGGTGAGCTCTGCGGTCAATGCATTCAACGGAACCTCCAGGAATTCCAGTTCGTAGTGATGTTCTGCATTGTGTAGCGTAAAAAACTCCTTGTCGTATTGCTGGGTAGAAAAAAACGTAATCTTCATTGGCCAAAAGTAACGAATACCAAATTCGCTTGTTTTATAAAGCCTTTATTCCATTAGCATCATAATTAATCTGCACGTGGATATCCTAGAAGATGCGATGTATAAAATCGAGTATTTACCAGCAAATTTTGGATGCTATTTCATGCAATACTGTCCTGGTTTATTAGTAATACTCCATAGTATTAGTACGGTTTTTTAGTTGTTTCTCAGGCAATACATTTACCACCATTTCAGCAGAATTTTGATAACCCCTTGACAATTATGGAGCAGACGACCAGGCTGGTATTATTGGCAGAAGATAACAACGATGAGTACATTCAATTTATGCGAGCAGTTAACCACATGCAGCAAAATTTGCAGGTAATGCGTGTTGACCACGGCTACAGTTTATTAAACATGTTACAAACTGCAATTGTGCCCTACGCCATTTTTCTAAATATGAATATGCCCTACAAAGATGGCCTTGCTACCCTGCATGAACTACGTGAGATGAAGCAGTTTACCCATGTACCGGTAATCCTGTTTTCAAAGTCGGACCCTTCAGTAAATGTTGACCTTGCCTTCGAGTTTGGGGCCACCTACTTTTTTAAAAAATGTGGAGACGCTCCAAGGTTGGAGGCGCTGCTCCACTACATTTTTGACAGTCCCTATTTTTCGCAAGGAATACAACCGCCAAGGGAGCTTTTTTATATAGGTTGACTAGACACGAGTGCTTCAACCTCAAAGAAGCGACCATTGATTAATCAGCTACAAATGCTTCGGGGTACAAATCCACTGCTTTTTTTCTGATTGTTTTATTAACTTTTAATATGGCGCTCTCTAATATTATGATCAGCGCAAAAACAGTGGCGAAATAGTAATTGTTATGGAAAGCGTCCCAATTGCTGCCTATGAAAAATTGTGGCCAAATAAAACCAAAAGAACTCGAGAAGGAAGTGGGTTGGGTCAGCAATAATTTTTTGTACGTTTTTTTTCTGCTACTTTTTAGTTCATATACAGAGTAGATCATGTAGATCAACCATAATGCAGCACTTAAACTGGCTTTAAAATCGGCGTTGAGGTTTTTTCCAATAAACAACGCAGCAAAGTAAATAGTAGCAGTGAAAGCCACTTTAGGAAGGGTAAAAAATTCCTTTACAGCGCTCCGCCATATACGCCAGTTGTTTTTATGCAATGCTGCAGATTTTTCCTGAACCACTTTAGCAAAGCCAAAAATTCCGAAACGACTGTACACTTTTTGTAGTGCATTTTCAAAACTCAATCGTTGGTCTGAAGCCATCTCTTCTTCTATACTGCACGCCAAATGGTCCACCAGCTCTTGCTGCAAGTCATAATAATGAACATACTTTTTCCGGGTGAAAGTGAAAAGTTCTTCAATCTGCTGTTCGGTTAGTGGCATGCTATTTAAGTTGTAGTTGAAGGTCCAATACCAATTGCATTTGCAGGAAAAAATCGCGTAGTTCGGCCAATTTGTTTTTCGCTTCTTTCTTTCCCTCTCTCGTTAGTTTATAATATTTCCTTGGCCGGTTTCCCATGCTTTCAATCGAAACGGTAAGTAGGCCTTCGGCTTCTAATTTGTGTAACGCAGGATAAAGCGCACCTTCTGTTATGTTTACTTCGCCAGCTGTTAATTCTTTCACTTTCCGCGTTATTTCGTACCCATACATTTTGTCCTGTTCACTTAATAGCTTCAGCACAATCGTAGAAAGTGACCCTTTGAATAACTGGCTATTCTGCTTCATACCGCAATATACCTAAGATGGCAATACATAGACATCTTAGGTATTTTACAAGTATTCAATTATAGTCTGACAATTCATTTTGTAAATAAATCATAATCTCCTGCAATCGCTTACTAGTTGGCATTTCACCATGTTTCTGCCAATTTATTGTGGAAAAGTGCAGGGCCTCATTTTTGCGATATGCATTTGATATGGATTTTTCACCGCTCCAATCTTTTTTTGATCACATCTATGTGATTACTGTAGAAAGTGCTACAGATCGCCAGGCTAAAATGACCGAGCACCTTGAGGGTTTGAAGTTTACCTTTTTTATTGGTGCGTATAAGAAAGACTTTTCTATTGATGAATTGATAGCCGCAGGTGTGTACGATGAAGAAAAGACCAAGCAACTGCATCGCATGGGTAAACCAATGAACACTGCTCAAATCAGTTCGGCATGGAGCCACCGGTTGGTGTATGAAGACATGCTGCAAAATAACTACCAGCGCATCCTGATACTGGAAGATGATACCGTACCCAATAGAGAAGGGTTAAGCAAATTGCAAGAGATGATTACAGAACTTCCGCAAAATTGGGAACTCTGGTACCTTGATTATCATAAGAATCTGCGTCGAAATTTTGGCTCATGGTTTTCACGGCAAAGCTTGCATTTATTGCGACTTGTCGGTAAACTAAAGTGGTCGCACAAAATGATCAGCAACGCGCATGCACGAAAATTTAAGCCACACTTATACAGGTCAGGTTATCACGAGTTAGCCAGTGCTTATGCAATCACAAGTGAAGGTGCACGCAAGCTGGTTGCTATGCAAACGCCTATCTGTTGCCAGTCTGATAACCTTCTTGCCTATGCCTGCGCTAACCAGTTAATAGATGGTTACGTAAGCTATCCAAAAGTGTTTCTGAACGCCAGCCAATTACTTGACAAACGCACTCGAGAACAATACGTAGGCGAGTAACAATCCCATTTCTTTTTTTTAATTTTGAATTTTGACTTTCGAATTGTTTGATCAATAGATTTTGCAGTGCACCCCCGGCACGCCGCCACTTTGGCACAACTCAACAGATGACACGATTATTGCACTGCAGCGGCATACTTTAATTCTGTAGTTTTAATTATTACACACCATTTATGAAGCTGCTTCTTCAATACCTGAAACCCTACAAAGGGCTTATCGGACTCGCACTTATTCTCGCCGCCATCAACCAGGTTTTCTCTTTATTTAGCCCAATGATTATTGGGCAGGTAATGGATCAACTGGCAACCCGGCCGCATGTAGATAGACTGGGAAATCCGCGTACCGAACACCAATACATTATGGGTGTTCTTTATTTTTTAGGACTGTTGGTTGGCACCGCAATGGTGAGCAGGATCGCAAAAGCTTTCCAGGATTATACCGTTAATGTTATCATTCAAAAATTTGGCGCAAAAATTTTTACGGATGGTTTACGCCATAGTATGCGCCTGCCTTACCAGGAATTTGAAGATCAGCGCAGCGGCGAAACACTTTCTATTTTAACCAAAGTAAGAGCCGATACGGAGCGCTTTATCGGGTTCTTCATCAACATCTTTTTTGGAATTCTTGTAAGTGTCGTTTTTGTTTCGGTGTATGCTGCCAGCCTGCATTGGAGCATTGTTCCGTCCTATGTGGTTGGTATGGTGATCCTTGGTTTTGTTACCAGCATTTTAAGCAAACGCATCAAGCACATTCAAAAAAATATTGTAAAAGAAACTACGGTATTGGCCGGAACTACCACCGAGAGTTTACGTAACATTGAATTAGTAAAAAGCCTTGGCTTAACAGAGCAGGAAGTAAAAAGGCTGAACAACAACACCTACAAAATACTTGGTCTCGAACTTAGGAAGGTGAAAAGCATACGTACCCTAAGTTTCATACAGGGTACTTTGGTGAACTTTCTTCAACAGGTCATCAGCTTCACATTGCTCTATCTCATCTTTCGCGATGTACTTACGCCGGGTCAGTTCCTTGCACTTCAGTTTTATGGCTTCTTCATTTTTGGGCCAATGCAGGAAATGGGTAACATCATTATCAGCTATCGCGAAGCACAGGCCAGTTTGCAGAACTTTCACAATGTGATGGAGAAACCGGTTGAGCAAAAGCCACTCAACCCAACCAATGTAGGCGCAATAGAAGAATTGGAGTTTCGCGATATAGCTTTCAAACACCAAACCGCTCAATACAAAGCTTTAGATGGCATCAGCTTCGATGTAAAGAAGGGTGAGACCATTGCGTTTGTAGGACCATCAGGCGCAGGAAAAAGTACGTTGGTAAAGTTGCTGGTTGGATTGTATCGTCCCCAACAGGGTGATATTTTTTACAACGGTGTAAGCAGCCACGAGATCAGCTTTGACGAGCTGCGCGAACAGATTGGATTTGTAACGCAAGACACACAATTGTTTGCCGGCACCATTAAAGAGAACCTGTTGTTTGTAAATCCAAACGCTACAGACGATGACCTGGTTGAAGTATTGCGTAAGGCTAGCTGCACTTACTTATTGTCGAGAGCAGAAAAGGGTTTAGATACTCTGATAGGCGAGGGCGGTTTAAAATTGAGTGGAGGTGAGCGCCAGCGTTTGTCCATTGCACGAGCTTTGTTGCGGCATCCACATTTGCTCATTTTCGATGAGGCTACTTCTTCACTCGATAGCATCACCGAGGAAGAGATAACCTCTACCATCAAGAACATTTCAACCGAAAAAGAGCAAATAACCGTACTCATTGCGCACCGCTTAAGTACGATTATGCACGCTGATAGAATTTATGTATTGGAAAAGGGGAAGGTTGCAGAAACCGGTAACCACAAAGAGCTGCTCGACGAAAAAGGACTGTATTATGCTATGTGGAGGCAGCAAATAGGTGAAAGAAAGGCAGTTGCAGCGGTAACACCTGCCATGGTAAAGGTGTAGCATCATGCTTTAATTTTCCTGAATTGTCGAATTTCCATTCTCATTAAACTTCTTTTAAGTCATATCGAAATACTGTAGTTTAAGGCAATAAACTAATTGCTATGACAAAGAAAATTTTTCGCATGAGCAGCACAGTGATTTGTGCTCTTTTTGCATTACAAGTTTTTGCACAAGGCGAACTAACCGGATTGCCAAGTGGTGGAAATAAAACTGCATGGGTCGGCGAACAAGTAGGGCTAACCGACATCAACATACACTACAGTCGCCCAGGTGTAAAAGGACGAGAAGGAAAGATCTGGGGCCAGTTGGTGCACTCCGGATTTGTTGACCAGGGTTTTGGAAGCAGTAAGGCAGCACCGTGGCGCGCCGGTGCAAATGAAAATACCACCATCGAATTTTCTACTGATGTAAAGATTGAAGGACAACCGTTAAAGGCTGGCAAGTACGGTCTCTTTATCGCGTACGATAGCCTTCAGCCAACCATTATTTTTTCAAGAAATGCTGATTCTTGGGGTAGTTATTATTACAGTGAAAAAGAGGATGCGCTTCGCGTAAAAGTGAATACTGTTCGTACAAACACCAGCACGGAATGGCTGAAGTATGAGTTTTCAGATGAAACAGAAAACAGTGCGGTGATTGCCCTGCAATGGGAAAAAGTAAAGGTGCCGTTTAAGGTTGAAGTGGACTATGTAAATGACCAGCTGGCCTCGTTTAGAAAAGAATTAAGAAGCCAGAAAGGTTTTACCTGGATGTCGTGGAACCAGGCAGTGCAATGGGCGCTGCAGCGCAACATAGCCTTGGATGAAGCATTGGTTTGGAGTGACACCGCAGTCAGCCGAACATTTGGTGGAAACTCACAATTTCAAACGTGGTCTACAAGGGCACAGTTGTTTACCAAACTTGGCCGTAGCGCTGAGGCCGATTTGGCTTTGAAGAAAGCAATGCCCTTTGCCAACATGAACGAATTACACCAGTATGCCCGTCAACTGGTGCAGCAAAAAAAGCCGAAGGAAGCTCTCGAAATATTCAAGATGAACTTCGATAAAAACCCGGGGGAGTTTACTCCGATGATTGGTTTGATGCGCGGTTATTCCGCTGCAGGCGATTATAAGAATGCCCTCAAATTTGCTAAGATGGCGCTGCCACTTTCGCCCAATGCGGCAAATACAAACTTCCTTAATACTTCTATCAAAAACCTGGAAGCGGGTAAGGATATCAACTAATAATATTTACAAAAAAAGCGGCGGCGATGGTCGCCGTTTTTTTTTAGCTCACCCTCGTTATTTTACTACGCAACCCATTATCGTCTCTTTTTACTTCCACCCGCTATCAGTTGATCAACTGAAAATCTGCCCGCACCAAACACCATCAACACCAGGTAAATCAAAAGGTATAGCAGGGCCATTTCTTGTTTAGCAAACACATCATTTGCATGGGTAATGAAAGCGGCCACTGCCATTGCAATAAACAATACCAATGCGGCCAGCCTTGTAGCAAATCCCATCAATAAAAAGATAGAACACAATACTTCTGCAAAAACGATTAACAGGAAAGAGGGAGTTTGCCCAATGCCAATGGGGTCTGGAAATTTTATGGGGCCGCCACCTATTAGTTTCATGAACTTGGGTAGACCATGTGTAAGCATAAAACCGCAAACAGATACTCGAATAATTAGCAGCCAAAAGTTTGCCTGCGCCGCGTTGAAACTTGTGGAGAAGATACTTTTCATAGAATAATAAATTGCTGCGCAATATACAAAAGGCCGTGCCGCGTAACTGGTTTTTATGTCTGTTGGCAAATACAAATCTGAGCAACAATTACAGGCGGCACATGTTTTATACACCTGTAAGTGCAATATCAAAACCGGTAAACAGCAGCTACCATTCCATTATATTTAAATTCATTGGTGTTACTTTTTACTTCCATAATTTTTTTCTAATGAACATAGCAGATATTATAAAAACCGAGGCTTACGTGAACGGAAAATGGGTAAGGGCCGCCAGCGGAAAAACTTTTGAGGTGTTTAATCCTGCAACGCAAAAAGCAATTGCTTCAGTGCCTGATATGGACCGTACTGATGTGAAGTTGGCCATTGAAGCGGCTGCTGCTGCATGGTATTCGTTCCGCGAAATGACTGCCAGAGAACGCTCGGCAATATTGCGGCGCTGGTTTGATTTGATCATTGAGCACAAAGAAAACATCGCACACATAATGACCATTGAAAGCGGTAAGGTATTAACGGAAAGTTTAGGAGAGGTAAGCTACGGCGCTTCGTTTATAGAATGGTTTGCAGAGGAAGCCAAGCGCACCTATGGCGATGTTATTCCACCACATGCAAAGGACAAAAGACTATTAGTCATCAAGCAATCCATTGGCGTAGTAGCCGCAATTACTCCATGGAATTTTCCGTTGGCTATGATTACTCGAAAAGTAGCACCCGCATTGGCTGCGGGATGCCCGGTGGTGATTAAGCCACCGTCTCAAACACCCCTTACTGCTTTGTACATCTCGCAATTGGCAGCAGAGGCCGGCTTCCCGCCAGGGGTTTACAACACCATTACATCTGCTAACAGCAGCGAAACGGGGAAGGAGCTTTGCGAACATCCGGCTGTGCGAAAGTTATCTTTTACGGGCTCCACTTCTGTTGGAAAAACATTAATGAGTCAATGTTCGGTTACCTTAAAAAAATTATCGCTTGAACTTGGCGGCAATGCACCTTTTATCGTTTTTGATGATGCTGATATAGATGAAGCGGTGAAAGGTGCTTTGGTGTCAAAGTTCCGACATAATGGGCAGACGTGTGTATGCGTCAATCGCATATTGGTGCAGGACAAAGTATACGATGTGTTTGTAGAAAAATTCACTAAAGCCGTCGCAGAATTGAAGACTGGCGATGTATTAGACAAAGAGGTGCAGGTAGGTCCGTTGATCAATGAAGATGGTTTGAAGAAAGTACAGGAACACATTGCTGACGCAGTGGCGAAAGGAGCATGCATCACCACTGGGGGACAAGCAAATGGTGGATTGTTTTTTCAGCCAACCGTATTGGCCGAAGCAACGCAAGACATGATGATTGCACATGAAGAAGTGTTTGGACCCGTGGCGCCAATTTTCCGTTTTCAAACAGAAGCAGAAGCCATACAAATGGCAAACGATACCCAATATGGTTTAGCCTCGTATTTCTATAGCAAAGATGTGAACAGATGTTGGCGCGTATCCGAAGCGCTGGAGTATGGCATGGTTGGCATCAACGAAGGTTTGATCTCAACTGAAGTAGCGCCTTTTGGAGGCATCAAGGAAAGTGGTTTTGGGCGTGAAGGTTCAAAATATGGGATGGATTATTTCATGGAAATGAAGTACTTGTGTTTTGGTGGCGTTATAAAAGAATAATTGGCGATGCAGTAAATATTTAATCAACAATCAACAAACAAATATGATTAGAGTAGCAATCATTATTGGCAGCACACGGCCAAACCGAAATGGTGAAGCAGTAGGAAAATGGGTGTTTGACCTGGCAACAAAAAGATCCGATGCCGAATTTGAATTGGTGGATTTGCAAGATTTCAACTTGCCTCTTTTGGATGAGCCGGTGCCTGCTTCAATGCATAAGTATGCTAAGGAGCATACCAAAGTGTGGTCAGCAAAAATCGAGTCTTTTGATGCGTACATTTTTGTGACGCCTGAATACAACCATAGCACGTCAGGTGCGCTAAAAAACGCTATTGACTTTTTATATACCGAATGGAATAACAAATCTGCAGGCTTTGTAAGTTATGGCAGCACCGGTGGTACACGTGCAGTAGAGCACCTACGATTGATTATGGGGGAACTTCAGGTGGCAGATGTACGCGAGCAGGTAGCGCTTTCTTTGTTTACAGACTTCAAAAATTTCAGTGAATTTGCCCCAGCAGAAATGCACATGGCCAAAGTAAATGCAATGCTCAACCAGGTAATATTATGGGGAACGGCTTTGAAGGGAATTAGAACTAAATAAATAGCGATCTTTTTTATGCTTCAATCTTTTTTGCCTGTTGCATGGCTTCGGGAAATCGGTTTTAGTTTCTAAAATTCTGTGTCACCATCAACCCGTGCCGGCCTCCTTCTAAAATGCCAATTCCAACCCGGCCATATCTTTTCTGCAAAATATTTGCACGATGGCCGGGCGAATTCATCAATCCCTGGTGGCAGATTTTGAGTGTGGGGCCGAGTGCTAAGTTCTCCCCGGCAATGGTAAATTTTATACCGGCATTCATCACCCGCTGTGCAGGCGTCAGGTTTTCTTTATTGGTATGTGCAAAGTATCCTTTGGCAAACATATCCCTTGAATGTGCCCGCGCAACAACTCTTATTTCAGGATCTGCTTCCAATGCGGGTAGCCCCACCTTTGCGCGTTCCTCATTTACCAAGATCAACATTTGTTCTTCCAGGTCTTCCCTGATTTTTGGATTGTCAACGGTAAACTTTAGATCATATGCTGAGGTGGATTCTGGCTCAACGGTCAGCTTGTTCATTGTCTTGCTGATGGCCTCATCAAACACCGGCGATAGTTTATCTTCCAGCCAATCAACCTTTAAGGCAAGCCTGCCCGCCAATTGGCTCTGACGTGTATTTTCTGCTAATTCATCCGAAATGGGAAAAGACATCAACAAGGCAGAAATGATGGCTGCATACAAAACACCATTGATAAAGCCGGGTACGATGCCAAGCAGTTTATTCAACAGGTTGGTATGTACCCCTTGCGGCGTTGAGGCCAATAATTGATTGGCAATAAACCCAAGTATGATGCGCGCAATAATCAAGGCAATAAAAAATGATAATGGACGAATCCAAAACCCAAGGTTGGGGAACATATATTCAAGAAACTGGGCAACAAAAGGATAACCCCAGAACGCAGCCAGCAAGCCTAAAATCCAGGTTGCCAGGTCTATACTTCCAAGTATAAAGCCACGGGTAAATCCGCCAATAATAGCCAGTACTACCACAATCAACAATACCATGTCTACAACATTCATATTCCGTTTTCAAATGCTGTATAAATCCTATACCATGTCGTAAGGTTTAATGAAAAAGTAAAGCGACAGAAAGTTTAGCACCAATACGCTATGAATTGAATAAAGGTTATTGTACGTTTGTTCTGCCTGGATTAATTCTTCTGCACTGTTGTTTTAAAGTTTACTAGCCTGGAGTTACCTGCATCAAAATTCAAATTGTTTAGCAGGGCAAAGTCCGATTTGCTACAAGTAAAATAACCCATACCCCCTTTTTTTTCGCGCACTAAAAATCTGGATACCCGGTTATGGGTTATGGAGTAATGGTGCGATGGACCCTTGACGGCTACAGCGTTTTTTTACCAAACCAATAAATCAACAATTATGAAAAAACTGTTTATTGAAAATGAATCGCCCATTGCCCCATCTAAAAAAG
This sequence comes from Segetibacter sp., assembly GCA_031425015.1. Taxonomy (GTDB): domain Bacteria; phylum Bacteroidota; class Bacteroidia; order Chitinophagales; family Chitinophagaceae; genus Segetibacter. The sequence goes on from JANPIM010000026.1 coordinate 39,558, forward strand.
GATTAGCGTCTGCGGTCATCAGTGGCTCGGCAGATATGTATGGGGCCTGCAGTATCGAAAACTTTAGTTCCGCTAGTCCGCTATCACTAACACATGAAGATGCCCAGGGTTGGATTGATTATGTTACCAGGTTTACACCAGGAAATTTTTGGTATAAAGATTCCGGCGTGCAGGTATGGATGTATGAAGAAGCGTATGATAACTGGCAAGACACCTATGGCTCTGACGCTGTGGTGGCATTTTACCATTCGGGTCATGGCGCAATGGATGGAAATGGCGTTTTCCAGGCACCGTTGGGTAGCAAGTGGGATAACCGCGACTGGGCTTTTTCTAACCGGATGAGCCTGGGAAATGAAACGGTGCGCTACCTGTTTTGGTCCACTTGTTTTTCGCTTCGTGTGTTTGGCGTACATAACCCGATACGCACCTGGCACAATGTAAACCAGGGCTTCCGTATGTTGTTTGGCTTCGAAACGACCAGTGTTGACAATCCTAATTATGGTAAGTTCTTCTGGGAAGAATGGAACAAAGGCAAATCCTTTAGCACAGCATGGATGGATGCAAGTTGGAGGATATCGCACAACCAGGTGCCCACGGTTGTAGCGACGGGCATTTCACCAGCTGAAGCCCAGGCAAGATTGTTTAATGAAAGAAACTTTTTTGGTGCAGCAGGATCAAGAAACTATTACCATTGGAGATGGTACAATGCAGCCAGTATGGTCCAGGCAGGTATTAATGCTATGAACTACGATTTACAGGCACCGCCAATGGTGGCGTTGTTCAGTAATGAAAACGACCAGGCTGCCAGAGCCGCAACGGTGGCCAATGCGTTGGGTCTTTCCAAAAAATCTACCAACCAATTATTGTACGATCGTTATGGTGCGGCCTACTTCCAGGATAAGAATAAGAAGGCAACGATATCCAACGATGGTCACATCAACATTCACACAGGTGAGTTCAACTTTAAAAACACCGATGCTTACGACCAGGTAAAAGCAGTTGAACTTTCTAAAGCAGTGATTGCTGCCTGCAATATCGACCAGGTTGCAAACCTTGAATTGGAAAAAGTGGTGCATGGTTATTCTTGCGAGGGTAATACCAAAGGATCTGGCAAAATTGGCAATCCTGCAATTGTTGAAACGATCGTTCAATACAGGCAGGTCATCAATGGTTTACCTTCTATCAATGCGGGAAATGGTATTGTAAGAGTGGTGATTGACAACGATGGAAAAGTGACGAATGTGTTCGACTCAACCAAGCAGGTGGTGGATGTGAAGCGCAGGAAGGAAAGTACAATGGCGCCAATGCCAGGCAAGAAAACCGGTGTAAAAGCAGCCGCTACAAATGCCGACAAAGGAAGATTGGAAGATGCCTTCTCGATGGAATTGAAAAAAATATTAGCTGCCAACCAACAATCTTCTGCTTCAAGTGCAGCAAAAGCAGAAAAGCCAACAATAGTTGAAGAAAAGATAGGGTACAATTTGAATAGCGGACAGGGAACAGTGGAAGCACAACGCGAGTATGAAGTTGACTTAGGTTATGGTTTGAAGAAGCGATATATGATTCGTATACCGATTTACTAAAAACAAGGGCCGCTTACAGAGCGGCTTTTTTTTGTGCATCGGTTGGTACGTTTAGATCACAGAAGCCTGCTAAAGATTTATTTTTTTGATTCAACTACTCGGCTACATTTGCAGCGGTTTGGTTTCCGCATTTGCGGAATTAAAAGGGAAGCCGGTGTAAGTCCGGCACTATCCCCGTAGCTGTAAGGTAAGCCCCAGCCCCTAAAGGGTGAAGGGAGTTTTAATCAAAACCACTGTTCATAATGAATGGGAAGGGATTAAAATCTACCAAGTCAGAAGACCTGCCATACCACTATTTTATCATCGGGCTTTCGGGTGAAAGGCCAGGGATGCAAGTGTCTTGTGCACAAAGACGGCTTCATTTCTGTTTATTTCCGAAGGCTCATAGTCAAAAAAAATGCTATGAGCAAACAAACGCTTCTCTTCACAATTCTTGCCGCATCAGCCCTGTCGCTGCAGGCACAAACTTCCGACTCATCTAAAACTGCTGTACTGGATGAAGTAATTGTAACAGCAAACAAACTACCGCAAAAGCAAAGTTCTACTGGTAAGGTTGTAAGTGTCATTACCAAAGACATGATTGAAAAAAGCAGTGGGCGAACTTTGCCACAGTTGCTAAATGAACAAGCTGGCATTACCATCAACGGCGCTTTCAATTCCATTGGCAACAACCAAACGCTGTATATGCGGGGCGCTTCATCTGGTCGCACATTGTTTTTAATTGATGGTATCCCGGTAAGCGATCCATCTTACATCAACAACGACTTCGACCTAAACCTTATCAGCCTCAACAATGTAGAGCGGGTAGAAATTTCACGCGGCGCACAGTCAACCGTGTATGGTTCCGATGCCATCGCAGGTGTCATCAACATTATCACCATTAAAAAAGACATCAGCAAGCCGATTAATGTAAAAGCCACGCTAAGCGCAGGTAACTATGGTACGTTCAGGGGTAATGTTCAACTGTATGGTAAAGCAAACAAGTTTACTTATTCCACCCGCTATGCCAAACTGAGCACCAAAGGTTTTTCATCGGCTTATGATAGCACCGGTAAAGGCAATTTCGACAACGATGGTTACAACGGCGATGTACTCAGTGGGTCGCTTCAGTACCAGGCAACAGAACATCTTTCGCTACGGTCGTTTGTACAGCATAGCAGTTATAAAACAGATCTGGACAATGGCTTATTTAAAGATGAAAAGGACTACACTTCTAAAAGTAACATCTTCATGACCGGCGCTGGATTTCATTACAAAAAAAGCATCGTAAGCATTACCGGTAATTATCAATACAGCGAAAACAAAAGAAATTATTTCAACGATAGTATGGATGTGGCTGGCTTTACCAAACTGTCAACAGATGATTATGAAGGCCGCTCACAGTTTCTGGAAATCTATAGCAGCATTGAATTCAGCAAAAATATAACGCTGCTGCAAGGTGCCGATTATCGTTTTAATAATATGAATAGCAAGTTCTATTCAGTATCATCATTTGGGCCTTTTGCAAGCTCCTTTAAAGATACATCGCAAAGCCAGTCATCATTGTACGCTTCATTGTTATTGCGCGATGATCGTGACAAACTACATGTTGAACTTGGCGGAAGATTGAATGTGCATTCTAGCTATGGCAGCAACCAGACTTACACCTTCAATCCTTCTTATAAAATTAACAACCAACTAAGGGTGTTTGGAAGCGTTGCTACTGGCTTTAAAGCACCTACGTTGTACCAGTTGTATTCAAGCTATGGCAGAAGGGATTTGAAGCCGGAACGTTCTACGAATTATGAGTTGGGTATGCAGCATCAATACAAATTCGTCAACAGCCGCGTGGTGTATTTTAATCGCGAAATCAAGGACGGAATTGACTTCAATAATTCGACGTTCAAATACTACAATTTCATTCGCCAGCAAGTAAGTGGACTAGAGTTTGAAACACGGTTGGTTCCTACCACGCAATTTACCATTACGGCAAATTACACGTACATCCATCCTGAAGAAACATCACAGAGCCGCTATTCGTTTAAAGACACTACCTATTCGCATCTGCTACGAAGGCCGCAACATGTAGTAAACCTAACAGCTGGTTACCAGTTTACTAATGGATTGTATGTAAGTACTTCAGCCAGGTATACGGGTAAACGATTTGATGCAGGAGGTTACAAAACCAACGACATTTTATTACAAGATTATTTGCTGCTGGGTGCATACGCCGAATACAAGTACAAAGAAAATTGGAAAGTATTTGTTGATGCGCAAAATCTAACCAATAGAAAGTTTTTCGATATCAGGGGATACAATTCCATTCCGCTACTGGTGAATGGGGGTGTGACCTTTAGCTGGTAATTAAATATTTAGTTTGACAAAATCATCCCGTCGCAGGGATGTTTTTGTTTGTAGATCAATGCATAAAAACTGTAGCATGAATGGCAGGAAAAAACCTTTCGTTTGGTGTAGTCATGGCTATAATCGACGAACGAAAGTCAATCATGCCGACGCATATCAGACAACTAAAGATATTCACCATGAACATAGGTGATTTTGGCAGGTAACCACTACATTTGCGCCACTAGATTTTATAGTTCTTTTGGTAATCGGCTGCATCGTTTCAAATCTACATCGTTGTGTCACTCACTTGTACGACATAACTATTAGCAGCAATATTGGCCTCGTAGTACAATGGATAGTATAAGAGTTTCCGAAGCTCCAGATCCAGGTTCGATTCCTGGCGAGGCCACCATCCAAAAATAAGTTTGAACATCACGCTTTATTGCTGATAGCCTGGGTGATAGCATTGGCAACCCGTACTCCATCCATTGCTGCGCTTACTATTCCACCTGCATAACCTGCACCTTCTCCGCAGGGGTACAAGTTTTTTATCTGTGGGTGTTGCAAGGTGTTGTTATCTCGTGGTACCCGTACAGGTGAGGAGGTGCGACTCTCAGTGGCAACTACAATAGCATCGTTGGTATAGTAGCCTCTCATTTTTTTTCCAAATGCTTTAAAGCCTTCTTGCAAGCTTTTATGTACAAACGGCGGTAGTGGTTCTTTTAAATCACTTGAGTGTATTCCGGGTAAATAACTACAATCCGGAAGTGAGTCTGAAATTTTATTGCTGCAGAAATCCACCAGTCGCTGAGCTGGCGCTATAAACTTTTCCCCACCTGCAGTATAGCAGGCACGTTCCACCATTTCCTGGAAATACATCATTGCCAAGGGTGAATTTTCATCAACACCTTTTTCCTTTAAATACTTCTGAAATTGCCTGGAACCATCAAGGTCTTTTTGTTCAATGCTCACCACCATTCCGCTATTGGCGTAAGGGTTGTTTCGTTTACTCGGGCTCCAGCCATTTACGACAATTTCATTAGGATTGGTTGCTGCCGGGGCAATGATTCCTCCGGGGCACATGCAAAAGCTAAACACACCACGACCTTCAACTTGTTGTACAAGGCTGTAAGAAGCAGGTGGAAGATATTCGCCGCGGCTTGTACAGTGATATTGAATGGTATCAATAATGGCTTGCGGATGTTCCACCCTTACACCTAAAGCAAATGGCTTTGATTGAATAAGTATTTCTTTCTTGTGAAGCAGCGTAAAGATGTCTCGTGCAGAATGTCCGGTGGCCAGTACAACTGAGTCGGCAACAATCGTGTCACCATCTGCGGTGGTTACGCCAGTTATACGATTGTTGGTCAGCTGAAAGTCAACTACTTTTTTGTCGAACAAAAACCCACCACCGCTATCAAGTATTTGTTGGCGCATTGCAGTGATAATGGTGGGTAGCTTGTTTGTACCGATGTGCGGATGGGCTTCTACCAGTATATTTTCATCTGCTCCAAACTGCACAAATAAATTGAGGATGCGGTTGATGTCGCCGCGTTTGTTACTCCTGGTATATAGCTTACCATCGCTGTAAGTGCCTGCGCCACCTTCGCCAAAACAGTAGTTGCTTTCTGGGTTCACCACTCCTTCTTTATTCAGCGTAGCAAGATCTCTTCTGCGGGCTCTCACATCTTTTCCTCTTTCGAGTACAATAGGTTTAATGCCGAGTTGAATGAATCGGAGCGCAGCAAAAAGTCCGGCAGGCCCTGCACCAATTATGATAACCTTGTTGGCCGCATTGCTTACATCTTCAAAATGTTCAATTGAATGTTGCCTTAGTAAAAGCGGCTCGTTGATGAAAGCATGAACCGTGAGATTGATCCACGCCTGCCTGCTGCGGGCATCGATGCTGCGTTTTAAAAGGTGATATCCTGAGATAGATTCTACAGGCTGACTTATATTTTTTGCAATGCTGGTTTTAATGGCTCCAATATCTGCCGCTTCGGAAGGAAGAAGCTTTAGGGTTATTTGTTTTTGCATGGTGTTAGGTATTTATCCTAAAAACGGTTGCTTAAAAAAATGTAAGATTATTTATAACGAAATAAAATTGAGACTGAAGACAAATAGAGGTTATAAAGATGAACGGACTGCGACGCAACGATGATCGAATATGTTCAAATGCCAGAGCTAAAAACAAACTTCACCATTCTCCTCGTCTCAGGTATTCAGTAAATCTAGAAAGGCAAATCATCCACAACATCTGCAGGTGGAATATCGGCAAAGTTATCGGAGGTGCCGTTGTCTTGCCCAAGCTTCACGCTCTCCATTCTCCATGCATCGAGGTTAGTAATGTAGTTGGTACGGCCATCTTTTTCCCACTTGCTTCCTTTTATGTTGAATTGCACTTTTACTTCGTCGCCCATATTAAAACGGTCGGGCATGGTGGTCTTGTCCTGAACGCACTGAAACTTTATAAAACTGGTGAAAGTTCTGCCATTGTTATCATCTGATTTTTCGATAACAAACTCCCTTGTTTTGAAGCTTTCGCTGCGTTGTACGGTATCGAATTTGGCAACTAGTTTGCCTGTTATTTCATAAGACATTGTTGATGTATTTGCCGCAAAAGTATTGTTTTCGTCTTGCAGAATCAGTTAAAAAATACTTCCCCATGCCACTCATTTTGTAGGGAATTTTAGTACCACATTATAACACAGATCACTTTACAAGTGTATGCATGAGTTTGAGCAGTGGATCTTTTTAGTGATTGGCTTTCATGACCTGGATGCTTGTTGTGGTGAGTGTTACTACTTAGGGCATGATGATGAAGCAGGGTTAGACAAAGAAGTAGAAGATGTTTGGTTCCAGGCAGATAAATTTTTGAAAACAAGGGAGCAAAGTTGAAAATGTTGATAAGTATGGCTTGGTGTTTGACTGCTTTGATACTCCTTTTTGAGCCTATTTTTTAGATGAGATAACGATAAAAAATGTAGGAAGCAAGTTTAATATTATCGGAATCATTATGATGTAATAAAAGGTACGTCATCGTGGCATGAAACGCTGTGGTAATAAGGGTTTCAAAGAATATGCTGGTAGATTAAATTATTTTAATTATGGCAACCTTTATACTGTCAGTAAGGTGGAAGAATCAAGGATTTAAAAAATTTTTTTTTAAGTAATAAAGTTTGATATTCGCCCTCCCGCCAAATTTTTTTGTTCACAGGTGTGAAGAACTAACGAGGCAGCTAATCCAGTACTGACATTCATAACTTATATAAAAAAATTGTAGTGATTAACATGGCCAAAACTGCTGATATTGTCTGGAGTAATTGTTTAAAAATTATTAAAGACATAGTAGAATGGCAGCATTACAAAACGTGGTTTGAACCAATCAAGCCAGTGGAATTAAAGGGTAATGTGTTGCTGATACAGGTGCCAAGCCAGTTTTTTTACGAATACCTTGAAGAGCATTATGTAAACCTATTAGCCAAGACCTTGAAACGCGAACTAGGTAAAGATGCCCGCTTAGAATATCGTATTATGGTTGATAGTGGCAACAATACCAACAAGCCACTTACAATGGATGTTCCTGCTAATAATTTAAAGACCTACAGCAATAATGAAATGGATTTTCCGCTGGTGATCAACAACCCCGTTAAAAATCCTTTTGTCATTCCAGGACTTAAGAAAATGCAGATTGATCCACAGCTGAATCCTATCTATACTTTCGAATCATATATAGAAGGTGATTGTAACAGGGTAGCACGCCGCGCTGGTAAAACAGTGGCGGAAAAGCCAGGAGCAAATTCGTTCAATCCACTGGTAGTGTATGGTGGTGTTGGCTTAGGTAAAACCCATCTGGCGCAAGCAATTGGCAACGAAGTAAAAAGACTTCATCCCAACAAGGTGGTATTGTATGTTAGCTCTGAAAAGTTTATCAACCAGTTTCAGGATCACAGCCGTAACAATGCCATCAACGACTTTATTCATTTTTATCAGTTAATAGATGTACTCATTATAGATGACGTTCAGTTTTTTAATAGGGCAGAAAAAAGCCAGGATGCATTCTTCGCCATATTCAATCATCTGCATCAGAGCGGAAAGCAATTGGTGCTTTCGTCAGACAAGCCTCCCAAAGATTTAGATGGTTTACAGGAGCGTTTATTAAGTCGCTTTCGGTGGGGGTTGAGTGCGGATCTGCAAATGCCGGATTACGATACCCGTATCGAAATCCTGGATCGTAAAATGAAGAACGATGGACTTGATATGCCACGCGAAGTGGTGAAGTATGTTTCGTATAACATCAATAGCAACATTCGTGAGTTGGAAGGCGCACTTATTTCACTACTTGCACAATCTTCGTTGAACAAAAGAGAGATTGATCTGGAGCTTGCAAAGAAAGTGTTGCGGAATTTTGTAAAAACCAGCAGCAAAGAAATTACGATCGAAACCATTCAAAAGATGGTGTGCGAATATTTCGATGTTCCTTATGATAAACTGCTTCAAAAAACGCGTAAGCGCGAAATTGTACAGGCGCGCCAGATAACCATGTACCTGGCCAAAGCATTCACCAAAAATTCTCTTAAAACAATCGGAGAACATTTCGGCGGCCGCGATCATACCACCGTTATCCATAGTTGTCAAACTGTGAAGGACTTGATGGACACCGATAGCTTATTTAGAGAGAATGTGATGGAGCTTCAGCAAAAAGTTCAGTTAGCTGCTATGTGATTGAAAAGATTAAAACATAATCCTCGCAGTTGCGGGGATTATTTTTGGCGTTCAGTACTTTTTTTTCTGATGAACTCTGAACAGAATACAAGCTGCACAATCACTCTTTTATCATTCCACAAAAAACAGAAGCTAACGTTATATTTCTCGGTAAGTATGTGTAACTATATTGATGCAGGGCGTGAAAATTTAAATTTTAAAAAACATAGAATCGATTTGGTAAGTGATTGTAATTACACTTATTTTTGCCACCCCTTCAAAAAAGGGAACAGGTTGGTGAGGTGCCTGAGTGGCCGAAAGGAACGGTTTGCTAAACCGTCGTACGGGTTAAACTGTACCGAGGGTTCGAATCCCTCCCTCACCGCAAAGGGAGTTTGAAAATAGTTCTTCACTCATCCAGATTTAAACAGCCGGTGGATTTTTTTCGGGGCGTAGCGTAGCCCGGTTATCGCGCCTGCTTTGGGAGCAGGAGGTCGCAAGTTCGAATCTTGCCGCCCCGACAAAGAAGCCTCTTCAGTAATGGAGGGGCTTTTTGTCGTTTGACATCTGCTTCTTATGTCGCCAGCTTTTTCTACTTTATTCGGCATTCTTGTGTCCCACTCTTGTACCATATATCGTTATTCTTCCGTTCAGCAATTAAGATGAATGATGTCTTCTTTTTGCACTATAAATGTAAGAGTGGTGATATTTGTTATGCCTTAATGAAGGTCCCACTAATAAATCGTGACTGTATTTGTTTGTGTAAAGTGATCCTCCTATATTTGCACCCCGCTGGTAAAAAAGCGAATAGTTCTTCAGAAGAAGATAGCAATTAGACAGAAAAAATATTTTGCAAAAACTCCTTTAAAGAGCAAAATAGTTTTGGTGAGAAGTTAAACGCGGTTATCTTTGCACTCCCAAATAAAAAACGGGTAAAAAAAGTTCTTCAAACGGTTACAAATTGAGGTGAGACGAGCGGGTCTGCGAGGTTCAAAACCTCATCATCTGCAAGCGGAGTTTAATTGTCAAATTGGCTAATTATCAAATTGTCGAATTGGGCTTCAAAGTTCTTTGAAAGATTGGAAAGTAACAGCGTGAACACTCGAGTGATTGAGTGGACACACAGGTAAGAAAAGCGAGATAATATAAAACAGAACACAAGACGTTAGTTTTTTAAAATTTGAGAAATTAATAGTCAGTGGTCA
>JANPIM010000027.1:0-1782 GCA_031425015.1 Segetibacter sp.
TTAATTGTAGAATTTGCCAACCAAAACCAGCTGACTGGAATGAAAAAAACGGAAGCAGTAATTTTTGCAGCATCGCAAAGGCTGCGGCCCATTTTAATGACTAGCCTGGCGATGAGCCTCGGTGCTTTGCCGCTTGCATTATCACTTGGTGATGCAGCCACCAGCCGCATTCCGCTGGGTATTGTAATTGTAGGTGGCATTCTGTTTTCACTGGTGCTTATGTTATTTGTTGTACCGGCTATTTATTCATTCTTATCGACAAAGAAAAAGAAAAATGCTTTGGAAGAAATGGATGAAGCGGCGGCGGCCAATCAGGTTGATAAGATTGTGAAAATTGATACAGGAAAGGAGGAGAAAGATATTATTTAATTGTAAGAAGTAATAGAAAATTAGCAGATGAACCGTTTTTTTAAATTATGGAATTCCATTTTCCTGGCTATCATTTTCAGTCAGCCTCTGTTTGCACAAAACAAATTAACTGTTGAGCAGGCCATTTATGCGACAATCGAAAACAATTTCGACATACAATTGCTTCGCAACGATTCCAGCTCTTATGCACTCGATAAAGCCTATGCCCGTGCCGCATTTTTACCCAGGTTGAATGCTACAACCGGTTTGGTTTTTAACAACAATGATCAAAAACAAAAGTTCAACGACGGCACCAAAAGACAAAGAAATGGTATACGCAGTAATAATCTTACCGCCTCTGTACAAATGAACTGGACTGTATTTGACGGGTTTAAAATGTTTGCAACAAGAGATAAACTGGCAGAGTTTGTACAGCTGGGCGAACTCAATATAAAAAACCAGGTTATTAATTCTGTTGCCACCGTCATCAATAATTATTACAACATTGTGCGGCAAAAGCAACTGCTAAAAGCCATTGAAGAGCAAATGAGCATTAATGAAGAAAGGGTAAAGCTTGCTGAAAAAAAACTGAGCGTGGGCCTGGGCGCCAAGCCGGATGTACTGCAGGGAAAGGTTGATTTGAATGCACAAAAAGCAGCAAGGCTAAGGCAGCAAACATTAATTGACCAATTAAAAGAACAACTGAACCAGTTGATGAATGTAGAGATGAATACCCGGTATGAAGTGTCGGACAGTATTATTTTTAAAGAAGAAATAATACTGGGCGATGTAATGGGAACAGTAGAATCAACCAATCCGCAATTACAACTCATCAAAAAAAATATCGACATTAGTAAACTTACTTTAAAAGAAAGAAAAGCCGACCGGTATCCCGTAGTAAGTTTAAACTCGGCTTATAATTATTCCAAGATAGATAACAAGTCTGTAGTAAATCCTTTTACACCGCTATATAGCCGCAACAATGGTTTTAATTATGGCGTTGGCGTAACCATTCCCATCTTCAACGGCTTCAATGTAAAACGCCAGATACAGCAGGCACAGCTTGATATAGATTATCTCGACATCAGCTATAAAAATCAAAAAACAAAAATTGATTTAGGAATTACCAATGCATTTAAAGATTACCAACTGCAAAAAAAAACACTGGCGCTGGAAGAAGAAAATATTTTATTGGCAAAAGAGAATGTTTTCATCTCCTTAGAAAGATTAAGGCTGGGTATAACCACCTACCTCGAACTGAGAGAAACCCAAAAAAGTTTAGAGCTTGCCTACGACCGGCTAATTGCTGCACGGTATAATACAAAACTTGCAGAAACGGAATTGCTGCGGTTGAAAGGGGATCTGGTAAAATAGTATTTTTCTGCGTCCCCTGCTCCTCTGCCCTCTCTGCGTGAAACCTCCTATGCATCTTTG
>JANPIM010000028.1:0-3122 GCA_031425015.1 Segetibacter sp.
CCTGCTTTTAAAAGCAAATCAAGTTTTGATTGCTCCAAAATATTTTCACGGGTTCGTTTACCTTTCGGAGTAAGTGTTACCCTCTTAATTCGTTTATCTGTTTTGTCATCCAATTCTTTAATCATCCCAATATCAATAAGCCGCTTCATCATTTGAGTGCCTGTTGTAAGTTCAGAAATGGTGTCTTTGTAAACCTCATTCTTAGCAGGAGTACCACGATTATTAATTGATACCAAAAAGAAATATTCATCCATACTGCTTAACCCGTTTGCATTCAAAAAACCTTTGGCATACCAACGAAAATATTTTGACAGTCGGTGGATATTCCAAACTATGAAGCGATTGTCCTCTATATTTGTTAAGCCTTTAACCTTTTGTTTTTCAGGTTCGTGCAATCTTCTGTTTAGCCAAACCGTAAACGCTTTTAAATCATCACTTCCTGTTTCATTATGAAACTCCTCAAACAGGTTTACCACTTCTACTACTTTTTTACCTTGCATTTTTGTGTATTATAATAATTACTGCACAAATGTAGGATAAATAAATTACTTTACTTCTGTATTGTTGTCTTAAATTATTACTTTACATTTGCAGCATAAATAATTGATCATACTACGGAAATGAAGCAAATCATCTTTACAATCATCATTACGATTGCTTTTGCACCTCAAACACAAGCTCAAAACAATTTGGCCATGCTGCACGGTAGTGTAGGAATAGAATACGGTAAAGCAAATGCCGTTGATGCCGACACCAACTACATCAATGCCGCATTATTTCAAAACACCATTAATGTAAATCCAAATGGCACAACCAATCTTGTTTGTGCAGGTGCAGGCATAGATGTAGCACTCACAAAGTATGACAGACACGGACAACTCGTTTGGGGCAAACGCTTTGGTGGTGCAGCTTGCACTGAAACACCACACGGTATTGATTGCGATGCTGCAAAAAACATTTATGTCACAGGTTTTTTTGGAAGCACCACTTTCACAGGACCTTTAAGTGGAGATTTCAATCCCGCAGGTGGTGGTGCTATCACAACACAGGGTAGTGAAGATGTTTTCTTAGCCAAGTATGATGAAAATGGAAATTACATTTGGGCTTTAGGTTTAGGAAACACTTTAGCCGAAACACGAGAAAGAGGTTGGGACTTAGTAGTAGATGCCAGCGGGAACTCTTATGTAGCAGGAGGTTTTGAAGGAAGCGTCAACTTCAATCCGTTAGGCACTGCCAACGTCATTACATTACCCGATACACTAACTGGACTTTTCGTGGCAAAATATAACACCAACGGTATTTTACAATGGGTAACACAAATAAACGCACAACTCAACGACATTTTCACCGAAGGGTATGCAACCATTGATTTTGATGCAAGCGGAAATTTATTTGTTGCTGGTAACTTTAGAGGCACTAATGTAAATTTTAACCCAAACGGCACATCAACAACATTAAACAGCAATGGTTTGTGTGATATATTTATAGCTAAATACAGCACATCCAACGGAACGTTAAGTTGGGTAAAACAAATTGGAACAAATTTACAGGAGTTGGTTTCGCCTGGTGCTTTGCGTTGCGACAACAACGGGAATCCCTATTTCACAGGCAGAGTAGCCGGAACAAATTCCGTTGACTTTAATCCGGCAGCCGGAGTATCCAATGTTACCAACTCTTCACTCTACATTGCATCGTATGACATAAGCGGCAACTTGCGTTTTGCAACAGGCATGAACAGTGGCACAGGTGATGGCGGACACCGTGTAAATTTTGACAGCAACAACGATGTTTATATTGCAGGATGGATGAACGGCACTGCAACTTTCGGAACAATTTCAAAAACCGCAAACTCAACAACAGCAGATGTGTTCTTAGCAAAATATAACAACAATCTTTCAGCTTGTTATTGGGCTTTAAATTTCGGAGGAACTGGCAGCACTGCCAATAATATTTGTGCAGGACTAATTGTTGACCAAGAAAATAATCCTATTATAACCGGACAACTTTATGGAAGTAATGCGGACATTGACCCATCAACAAACACACTAAATTTTTCCAGTATTGGGAATAATGATTGTTTTGTAATTAAGTACACAAGTACAGGACAACTATGGATGAATGCCGCACCCGAAGTTGTTTTAAACCTACAGCTATACATTCAAGGATTTTATTCCGGTGCAGGAATAATGTATCCTGCTTTATTTAATACCGGAAATAGTAATAATTCACAAGATGTTGATTCTATTACCATAGAATTACATGAAGCGAATGCTCCATTTAACCTTATAGAAAGCGCAAAGGGAATATTAAAGGTTGATGGAACATGTTCAATTAGCTTATCATCTCAAAGAAATCTAAATTCCTATTACATCGCTATACGTCATCGAAGTGGATTAGAAACCTGGTCTTCCAGTGCTGTATTCATGAGCTATAGTACTTCTTATAATTTTAAGAATGCGCTGAACAAAGCATACGGAAATAACCTTGCAAGTCTTGGGGATGGAAATTTCGGAATCTTTAGTGGTGATATTTCAGATGCGGCAACTGGTACTGTCGGCATTCAGGACGGAATTATAGATTCTCAGGATTACATCGACATGGAAAATGCAGCGAATTCATTTTTAGTGGGATATGTCTGTGAAGATATAACAGGCGATGGCCATGTTGAATCTACAGATTACTCTCTCATGGAAAATAATGTCAATAACATAATTTACTCAATACAGCCTTGACAATTCCGTCCTATTAAGAGAAATTGGATAATCATAGTGTGAATTAAATTAATGATTACAACATCATTAATTCTTTATGAAAAAAAATAAAGCAATTATATATAATAGAAAACTAAACTAAATGAAGAAACTTATTTATACAACAATCATTTTATGTGTCTTTGCCGTTCCAACTACAGCACAAAACAACCTTGCTATCCTCTATAGCAGTCCAGGATTAGAATATGGAAAAGCAAACGCTGTAGACGCAGACACCAACTACATCAATGCTGCATTATTTCAAAACACCATTAATGTAAATCCAAATGGCACAACCAATCTTGTTTGTGCAGGTGCAGGCATAGATGTAGCACTCACAAAGTATGACAGACACGGACAACTCGTTTGGGG
>JANPIM010000029.1:0-7436 GCA_031425015.1 Segetibacter sp.
ATGATTTAATCATTGCAAATTCCAGTTCAGATTGGTCACGGTTACAAGCGGGTATGATAGTCGAAGCAAATCATCAAGCAGATTATTTTGTTAAACTACAATTTGTTGGTCAGGCGACCAACAAAGGCAAGGCGATTACAAAGGCAAGGCGACCGCAAAGTCGGGTGCCTTTCCTTTGGCGTCATCGGTACCCTACCACTCACCTCCCATCCCTCCGCTGTCTTTCATTCCCTTCGCATAGTCCATTCATACTACCCGGTGGCATTAGTTTAGTATACAATCGAAAGGGGCATTTATGACTGCAAATTGCTACATGGCTAATTGTTTTATCCTATGTTTGAATGAATTGATCAAATCAAACCGTCGTATAAACGATTTTTTTAGCATTTTTGCAATACCTCGATAACCAGTTGCATGAAGAATAAGCTTTACCAGCATTTTGTAAGAAACAAACAGCAAGGACATAAATCTTTCGCGGTATTGGTCGATCCCGATAAAGTGGATGCGGCTAAAGTTGAACAATTGGTTTCGCTTGCACTTACCTCCAAAGTAGATTATTTCCTTGTCGGCGGAAGCTTACTCATATCTAATCACCTGGACGAATGCATACAACAGTTTAAAGCGTTGTGCGATATCCCCATTATATTGTTTCCGGGAAGCCCTTCACAAGTAAGCAAATATGCAGATGCATTGTTGTACCTGTCGTTAATCTCCGGTAGAAATGCTGAATTACTGATTGGACAGCACGTAGTAAGTGCTCCCTTTGTAAAAGGAAGTGGCCTTGAGATTATGCCTACCGGCTACATGGTTATTGATGGTGGCGCCCCCACCACTGTCTCCTATATTTCCAATGCTACACCTATCCCCAGCGATAAAAATGAAATTGCGCTCTGCACCGCAATGGCCGGCGAAATGCTAGGCATGAAACTGATTTACATGGATAGTGGCAGCGGCGCCAAACGCCCCATCACCGAAAGCATGATACAGATGGTGAGTTCCAACATAGAAGCCCCATTAATAGTTGGCGGCGGAATCACCACTCCCGAAAAAGCTTACCTTAATTGCAAAGCCGGAGCCGACGTAATTGTAGTGGGTAATGCTATCGAAAAAGACGCCAGCCTGATAAAGGAAATGGCGGATGCAGTTCATGGAAGTAGGGTGTTGAGTCAGTAAGTCAATAGGTTATTGAAACTATGGTGATTGGTGATCCGTGATTGGTGATTAGTAAATAGTATCTAAGTCATAAATCTTATTGATCTCAGTTACGAAGAAATCAAAGAGTTATTATGCACTGCCCGGCAATTGAAACTCCATTTCACCTATTGACCATTAACTTAATTGCCCTACTGATCACTGATCAACTAATCACAGATCAACCCATTAACCAATCAACCAATTAACCCATCAACTCCTCAACCTGCCTCCTATAATCGTATTGCAAATCCTCGTGCACGGCATCGATTAACACGCCAATCTTCTTTTGCTGCTGTTTGTAAATGGTAACAATGGCTTGCTGGCGCAAATAGCCTGGATGCGATTGTAAGTGTCTGCAAAAGTGGAGACGCAGTTCTACTTCTGATTCTTTGTTGTTGGTGTATTTGCTGTACTTGCTGATGACACGCAGCACTTTACGCAATCCCTTCTTTGTGTGATACCAGTTGGGCTTAGGCAGCGATTGAAACTCCTCATCCATTTCCTGCTTTATGGCTTCAACATAGGCTGGCTCGTCGTGACTATTAAACAGCAGAAAAGAAAGCAGCTCTTTGTTTTCTTTTTTAAACCGAACCAGTCGCATACAAAGTTCAATGATCTTTTTTGGAGGAAGATCCGATAACTCATTTTTGATATCGCTGCTACTATATGCTTTCATTTTGTTGGTCGGCTAAACTGGTGCGGATAGCAATCTTATCGATTGAACTTTCTTTTCACCAATGCGATGAAGATAAAGGATGCAAAAATATTATTTACAGCGAAGGAATATATTTATGCTCACGTCTAATCCTTAATAGTTAACCTTTTTTGACCGAACCTCAACTAATACAAGCTTTGCTGCAAGGGCAGAATACTGCTTTTGAAGTGTTGGTAAAAGATTATAAAGACAGGCTCTTTAACACGATTATCGGTCTTGTTCAAAATGCGACGGATGCAGAAGATTTAGTACAGGACGTATTCATAAAAGTGTTTGAAAACATTCACCGATTTAAAGGAGAATCAACGCTGGCGACCTGGATGTACCGAATAGCGGTCACCCATTCACTGGATTTCTTACGAAAGAAAAAAAGTAAAAAACGAGCTGCATTCTTTACAGATTGGTTTGGCGGAGGAAACGAAATAGAGGAACAGTCAAAAGACTTTGTGCATCCCGGGGTACTGGCCGAAAACAAAGAGCGTGCAGCCCACTTGTTTAAAGCGATTGAACTGTTACCCGAAAATCAAAAGATAGCATTTGTGCTGCAGAAAGTTGAAGGGCTCAATCAAAAAGACATTGCCTCCGTTATGGAAATAAAGGAAGGCGCGGTTGAATCGCTATTAATGAGAGCAAAGGCAAATCTGAAAAAATCTTTATCAAATTACTATTCATCATGAATAAACATTTACCCCTGGAAGAAGAAATTGACGCAGCCATGCAGAGCCTTGAAGGCATGCAACCGGCCGTGGCAAACGAATTTCTCTACACCCGCATACAGCAGCGGATTAGGAATAAACAAGAGGCTAAAGGCTTCGGAAACATAATGTTCAGGTTGGCCGTTGTGTTACTCGTATTTATTGCTGCAAATGTTTTTACCTACGAAAAAATAGGATCGGATGCTACACCGTCCAATGGCAAATCATCCATCGAAACGTTTGCAAGTGATTATGGACTTAGTAATTCCGGAGATAATATTTAAGCAGTATGTCAAAGAAGCAAATCATCCAAATAATAGTCATACTACTGGTGCTGGTCAACTCAGTAGTGCTCGGAATGCTGTGGTGGAAACAATCACCCAACAAGCAAAAATTGCCGTCGGGTTCAGCGAAAGAATACCTGGCAAAAGAGCTGGCTTTCACCCAACAACAGCAGGCAAATTTTGACCTACTCAGGCAAGAACACCTTAACGGCATGAAAGACCTGCGCGATGAAACAAGAGAGGCCAAAGAAAGCTTGTTTGAATATGTTTCAGCAGATGTGCTGGATTCTACAGCAGTGAAGGAAGCTCTACAGCGGGTAGGAAATGTGGAAATGAAAAAAGATCAACTAACACTGGACCACTTCAGGAAAGTGCGGAAGATGCTCACGCCTGATCAACAGAAAAAATTCGACACGATTATAAAAGATGTCATGCGCATGATGTCGCGGCAACAAGCACCGGGCATGCAACCCGGACCTGGTGGAGATGGACGGCGGCCACCACCAGATAGACACATGAACGACCAACGCGGCGAAGGACCACCTCCGGAAGATGGAGAGCGGCCCCACCGCGACGATCCTCCACCGCCACAGCAATAATCAACCATTCATTTTTTAAACAACGACACATGAAACAATTCATGCTCGCAGCTACCATGCTGCTCGCTACCGCGTTTTGTAACGCGCAGGATCACAGGCCAATGAAACCACCTCCACCAGAACAAAGGTGGGAACGCGAAAGCCAGAAATTTGCCGAGACCATCAAACCTGCTGCAGCACAATTGCAACAATTGAAAGTCGTGTTCTTTTCTTTTTACAAAGACATGGACGCGCTTCACGATAACAACAAAGAAACACGGCCACCAAAAGAAGCTATGGATAAAATATTGGATCAAAGAAGGGCTGACGTGAAGAAGGTTTTATCTGCAACTGACTTTGAAAAATTTAAAACCATTGAGCGTGAACTGGGACCGCCGAGAGGAAAACCTGGCAACGATCGCCCGGCATACAATTAGGCTGCCCGACCAAACAAATATCAACACCACTCAACTATTATTTATGAAACTGATACGAACCATATTATTCAGCTGTCTGCTTGCAGGCATAGCATTATCTATTGCATGCAAAAAGTCGTCAACAACTGAAACAGCTACTGCCATTGTTCCCGACGTTTACAAAAAAATCTACGGAGCATCCAACATATACATCGATGGCAATTTTGTGATCATAAAATCCACTGCGTTGCCAGATCACAAAAGCCCGTATTACCAGGGCACATCGTGGAGCAATTTGTACGAGGCCTATAATGGCACCAACCCTGCTTATGTAACCAACCCGAACCGCATTGCACAGTTCAGCCTTACGTTTAAAATTCCGCTGAACCCAACGGTGAGCAGTACACATCCCGCAACTGCTTTAGGCGCCATCGGTGTTGCATTAAATGGTGTTCCGCTGTTCAACCAATATGCAGCAGGCAATGCTCCGCTTACTAACGAGATCAATTCCTTCGATCAATACTTTGGGCACCCGCAACAGCAAGGGCAATATCACTATCATGCCGAGCCCTACTTCCTAACTGCCGCTAAGGGAAAAGAAGCGCTGATGGGATTTTTGTTAGATGGTTTTCCCGTGTACGGCCCACGCGAAAACGGCCAACTGGTTACCAATGCCCAGCTGGATGTTTACCATGGTCACAGCCACGCTACAACAGACTTTCCAAACGGTATATATCATTACCACATTACTTCAACCGATCCTTACATTAATGGCAGTGGATATTATGGAACACCCGGTACAGTTAGCCAGTAAGCTGGTTTTAATCATGCTGTTTTTAGCAGGTTGCCACCAGGAAAATGATGGCGGTGGCAACCTGCTTTATGTCAAAGACGATGGTAGTCAACTACAGCAAAAAGGCCCGATCACGCTGCACAATGGCGCCTCCTTTTCGGGCATTGGTTACCAGCTTTTCCCTAACGGCGATACTGCTTCCATCACTGTTTACCAGGATGGCAAAGAAGAAGGACTTGCTAAAAAATGGTACAGCAATAAGCAGTTGGCAGAGCAACGACAATTTGCTAACGGGAAGAAAGAAGGCGAACACAATGGATGGTGGGAAAATGGGAAGCAAAAGTTTGTCTACCACTTTTCGAACAATGAATATGAAGGTGAGCTGACTGAATGGTACCGGAACGGCAGTAAGATGCGCGTGTTTCATTACAAAGCAGGCTACGAAGAAGGTCCACAAAAATGGTGGTGGGAAAACGGTGGCATACGAGCCAACTACGTGGTGAAAGAGGGCGAACGTTTTGGATTAACCGGTCAGAAATTATGCAGCGGCGGAACAAACGAAAAACAATGAAGTACCTCTTAGCAATCTTATTACTTGCAAGTGCAAGTTGTAAGCAACCAAAGTCAGCGTTGCCTTACTTCAACACTCCTGACTTTACGCCTGTTTGGATAAATGTAACTGGTGCTGCCGCCGCAAAGATGCATACCATACCTGCGTTCAGTTTCGTTGATCAACATGGCAAGCAAATAACTTCAGAAGAAGTAAAAGGAAAAATTTACGTAGCCGATTTTTTCTTTACACGCTGCACGGGTATATGCCCACGTATGACGACCAACATGCAAACCGTAGCGCAGGCTTTTGCCAACGATAATGATGTGTTACTACTCTCCCATTCTGTGACTCCCGACAGCGATTCTGTGCCTGTACTCAACAAGTATGCGAACGATAAAAAAATAAGTGGAAACTGGCATTTACTCACCGGCGGTAAAGCAGCCATTTACGATATAGCACGCAACGGCTACTTTGCCGAGCAGGTGGCGGGTTATCAAAAAGACACCACAGAATTTTTACACACGGAGAACTTCATCCTTGTCGATCAGCATCAACACATTCGGGGCATTTACAATGGCACGCTACCGTTGGAAGTGGCGCAATTGATTAAGCATATCCAGATATTGAAAGAAGAGGAGAAGAAAAAATAAATGCACATGTATGTCCCATTGAATTGCTCTATGCTTCCAAACCGAAGATGCCACTGTTCAACAGTTGAAGCGTTTTCTCTTTGTAAATACTTGCGACGAGCAGTGAAATATTATGCCTGCTTCCACCATAACTCACCATGCGTACCGGCACTTCACTAATGGTTTCAAACAACTTTTTCATGATGTCGGGTGATTGTGCAATCTCATTTCCCACAATTGAAATAATGCTTTGATGATCGTCCACCTCCACACTGCCGAATGGTTCCAGATCATGCAAAATATCGTATAGGTTTTCGCGGCTATCAATCGTAACAGATACAGCAACCTCAGAGGTGGTGATCATGTCGATAGATGTTTTATACTTCTCAAAAACCTCAAACACCTTACGCAAAAATCCATAGGCAAGCAGCATTCGGCTACTCTTAATGTTGATGGCCAGGATATCATCCTTTGCTGCCACAGCCTTCACCCCTACACTTGCAGCAGTACTCTGTATTAAAGTACCTTTTGCCTTTGGGTCCATGGTATTCAGCAACTTTACCGGCACATTAAATTGTTGCGCCGGCCAGATAGAAGCGGGGTGCAAAATCTTTGCACCGAAGTAAGCAAGTTCAGCAGCTTCATCAAAACTAAGTTGCTCAATCGGCACCGTCTTTTTTACAACACGAGGATCATTGTTATGCATGCCATCTATATCCGTCCATATTTCGCAAACGCTGGCTTGTAAAGCGGCTGCAATTAATGAAGCCGAGTAGTCGCTGCCTCCGCGCTTCAGGTTATCTACTTCACCTTTGCTATTGCGACAGATATAACCTTGAGTGATGAATAAAGTATGTTTTGAATTCGCTTCCAGCAACTGTGAAAGCTTCACTTTGATGTTGCCAATTTGTGGCTCACCTTGAATGTCAACCTGCATAAAATCAAGCGCAGATAACAATGCGTGCGGTATACCTTTATCCTGCAGGTAAACAGAAAACAATTTACTGCTAAGCAGTTCGCCCTGTGCCAGTATATCCTTATTCAGCGCCTCGCTATATGATATTTTAAAAATGATGTGCAGGAATTCAAAATGCTCGTCTATTACCGCATAGCCTTTCTTCCTTGCATCTTCCGTTTGCACCAATTCATCCACAAATTGTTTGTAATGACTTTGCAGTTGGTTCACTCGCTCCATTGCCTCGTCGCGGTAATTATTGCTAAGGCTTTGGCTAATGGATATTAAGGCGTTGGTGGTGCCACTCAATGCGCTAAGCACTACTATGGTGGGCTCCTTTTGCGCAGTAACCAGCTCAGCAACACCAAACATCCTTTCGGGCTTACCCACACTGGTACCACCAAACTTCATCACTTTCATAATACTGCTTTTATAAATTGGACTGCAAATATAACTGACAAGCCATCAAATTAAATTTCGGTTCCGGAGGCCATTCTCTAAAGTGATATACGGATGCAGGTACCAGCTTTTGTACCTATGGCGGCATCGTTGCGTCGCAATCCGTTTATCGGTTGTACAATTTTCAGCATAGTTCCTGGCGTATGATCAAGCCACGTTATTTCT
>JANPIM010000030.1:0-1507 GCA_031425015.1 Segetibacter sp.
ATTTTTTGGAGAACGGAATTGTACAAAAAGAAGGATGGGGTGGGGGAGGAGTTGACATTTAAAATAGTGTATAAACGAAACGGTACTTGGACGTGAGTTGAACGAAAGAACAACGAAGGATGAACGAAGCAGGATAGATGAGAGTACGAGGCAAAACACGCTTATCTGTAGGTGAATCATATTTAATAATAAATAATTTCACAACTTACAACACAAGGACTATTTGTTAGAAACAACACCTTTAACTGATAACTTCTCATCAAGAATCACTAAATAAAGAAAGTGGGCACGGTAATTAAAGTAGAAAATATCTCAAAGCAATATCGCCTCGGCGATGTGGGTACAGGTGCATTTGCGCATGATGTAAACAAATGGTGGCACAAGGTGAGAGGAAAAGCAAATCCTTATCTCCAGGTGGGTGAAACGAATGACCGTTTGGTAAAAGGAGGGAGTGATTATGTGTGGGCATTAAAAAATATAAATTTTGAAGTGCAGCAAGGAGAAGTGCTAGGAATCATTGGCCGGAATGGTGCCGGAAAAAGTACACTTTTAAAAATACTTAGTAAGACAACAACACCTACAACCGGTAGCATAAAAATTAGAGGTCGCATAGCAAGTTTGCTCGAAGTAGGCACGGGCTTTCATCCCGAATTAAGCGGGCGTGATAATATTTTTTTAAACGGCGCCATCCTCGGCATGACCAAGCGGGAAATAAAAAGCAAGTTTGATGAAATTGTTGATTTTGCAGGTGTGGAGCGTTACATTGATACACCGGTAAAGCGTTATAGCAGCGGTATGTATGTGCGTCTAGCATTTGGCGTGGCTGCACACTTAGATCCTGAAATTTTAATAGTAGATGAGGTGCTCGCAGTGGGTGATGCAGAGTTTCAAAAAAAGGCATTGGGTAAAATGAAAGAGGTAAGTAACAGGGATGGGAGAACTGTTTTGTTTGTAAGCCATAATATGCAGGCTATCAAAAACCTTTGTGGTACTATAATGTATATGAATAATGGCACTGTAATAGAAACAGGACCAACAGAAGATATTATTAATTCCTACCTATCAAAGAATAATAAAGATGCATCCATGCGTCAATATTTCGATACCCCAGAATGTGCTCCGGGAAATACACAGGTAAAGATCCGAAGAATTGAAGTATGTCCTTTGTTAGAAAATGTTTCAGACCCTATAACGGTTAGAACTGCAATAAGCATTGAGTTTGAGTTCTGGAACTATGTCGAAGATGCCTCTCTTAATTTAAGCATGGCGCTATATACAATAATGGAGGAATGTGTTTTCGTAGCCGCCTCAAATGTTAAACAAACAGGTAAAGGATTGCTAAGTTCGGTTTGTACCATTCCGGCAGACCTGTTGAATGATGGAATATACCAAATCTCTATGTTGGTGGTTGACAACGGCGTTCCGGTTTATAACTTTGTCAACATAGTTGGTTTTGAAGTGAATGAAAATAGGGATGCGAGCGTTTGGCATGGAAAATGGCCAGGAT
>JANPIM010000031.1:0-116103 GCA_031425015.1 Segetibacter sp.
CGTTGCGTTCACGGTTAGCTCAGATGTGGCCTCCAAAAATGCTGAGCGCTTCAGCGTTGTCTTTGGCAAGGTAAACCTGCCCTATCTCAACCCTGGTAAAGACGGCTTCACGGTATATCCAAACCCTGTGACTGAGCAGCGATTTAATATACAGTTTGCAGACAAGCCAGCTGGAACTTACCAGGTTCAAATAGTGGATCAATCGGGTAGAGCGGTCATGGTCCAAACGGTTAAGCACGTTGGTGGCAACTTTACCTATTCCATGGATTTGGGAAAGAGATATGGTAAAGGATTATACCAGGTCAAGATATCTAATGGAAAGGAAGTAAGTGTGGTGCCAGCGATAGTGTTTCATTAGAATAGGAAAGCATTGTAAAAGTTCAGCCCGTTTTAGGGCTGAACTTTTTAATTATAGTCAGTTAGTCAAACTGAAATTTTATCTCAGTACAAAACTATCAACGCAGTTTGGCTACTTTGCAATCTCAGGTAAAACCTACGTTCGATGCGCATCATCATTTTATTAGCAGCAAGTTTTTTAACGGGCACTATTTACGCGCAGCCTTTAAAAGCTTTCGCAAAACAACTGGCCAACAGTAGGCAGGTGCTTTTTGTAACCACACCAACTGCTGCCAGTGTGAAAGGTGAGATGGTTTTGTATGAGCGTAAAAACATAAATCAATCCTGGAGGAAAGCGGCCTCGTTCCCGATTGTGGTTGGGCGTGCTGGTTTAGTTACTGATCGTACGGCCACCATCAAAACCAATACTGACAATTATAAAAAGGAAGGCGACGGCAAATCACCCGCTGGCATATTCAAACTCGATCATGTATTTAGTTACCACGCGTTAAAGGGCATTAAGCTGCCGTTTGTACAAGTAGATTCTAATTTTTACTGCGTTGATGATCCATCTTCAGTTTACTACAATAAACTTGTGGTAAAAGATACCGCACGCCAACCCTTCAATAGTTTTGAGTACATGAAGCGTAAGGATGATTACTATGAATATGGCATTTGGGTACTGCACAACAGTGCGCCCGTTGTGCCAGAAAATGGGTCGTGTATTTTTATTCATGTCTGGCAAAATGACCACACCGGAACAGCCGGATGTACCGCTATGTCGAAAGCAAATATTTTGAAACTGATCCGTTGGGTAGACCAAAAATCGAAACCACTGTTGGTGCAGGTAGTGGCGGGGAAGAGGAAGTAGGGCAGTAGGTCGTTGGGTCATTAAGTCATTGGGTCAGTAGGTCAGTAGGTAAATAGGAAAGGGGGCTGTAAATGAATCTATATTATTATCAACCAAGAACACTAAAAAGTATGAGATATATTTTGATCTTATTAATTTTCCTAACGAGCGCTTCCGGATGTACTTCTTTTATGCATGGTTACACATGGGATAAAGCTCAAAACGTCTATTACCTGGTTACAGGTGATAAGGACAATTTTGGCGATAAAAGAATAAAGTATAACATGGGCTTTCACTCTAACTCTGAGTTGTCTAATTTCCTGAATTGTAATTGCAACCAAAGAGGGCGACCTGATTTTATATATGAATACAGATCCGAGAATAAATGCAGGGGCATCAAACTGTACTATACAAAACTGGACTCGGTGTTTGTGTTTGAAGAGCCAGGCAAAGGTCGTTTGAAGTCTGTACTAAAAGATTCCAGGAAGATGGATGAATTCGAAAGACTAACCTTTGTTCAATTAAAAGAGAAAGGAAATTAATTTGAAAGTGTGTAGATGATTACCTCTTGTCAATCTCTCATGATTCTTGAAAGACCAAGAAAGCTCTCATAAGGTCCTTTATCTGCCATCAAGTTTACAAGCCAGGCAGGCAAGCTTCCACCGGGGTCTACGTCAAAAGTATAGTCAACATTTAACTGCTTTCCTTTCTTTATTATTTGCCACGTGGCAACAGAGTAGGGGATGCGTATCAATCCTTGTTTCTTTTGAAGGTAAGCCGGTTCACTCACTGCGCGAATTGCCATAGTGCCTTTTGTTGTATCTGGGTTGATGGTAAGCCTGACCACAGCATCGCGATTGCTGACCGGCCAGGGCATCGAAGTTTCTGAATAGTAGATCATCTCATTAGCACTGAACTTTTTCAACAGCTTCGACTGCTTCGTTTTATACACCCAATGGTGGTGGCTATCTGCGTCCATCAAAATATTAGTCAACTTCGCAAACGACCCGTCAAGATTTGTTTGCACTCTTATTTTTTTAAAACTGGTATGTTCACCATCTGAAAAGAAAACTTTGATCCCGTTTTTTTCTTTCACCAATTTCCAAATCGGCTGTGCGTCACTCGTTAGGTGTAACAGCAGGAGGATGCAAATAAGTCTGACATGAATCACGGCTACAATGGCTTTGGCTGATGTTTAAAATAATATTTCCATCCTTCCTCGTGATGTATCCAATTAATAATGTCTCTATAACTGTTGTAAAAATTTTTTTGAGGAGTGAAGTGCATTTCTTCTTTCATCCTTTCAATATTAAGCACCGCGTTGTAACATAAAGATGAGAGGGCAAAGTGATTGAAGGGCAGCCCCAAACTCATTTGGTGATTGATGGCACACACAGCATTCAAAGCCCGCTGAGGAATTATAAATGGTCTAAGATGTTTACCCGTAACCGCTGGTAAAAGCTTCAAAAGAATATCAGACAAGTCGTACACTAGTTCATCGGCCACATTGTAAATGCGGGCATCACTTGAATAAATGTTCATTGACATTTCAATTGCATGCAAAAGATTGTCGATGTGGGTAAGCGAGATCTGCTTAGCAAGATGTGTAGGCTGCAATAGCCTGTTCCCTTTAACCAGCTTCAATAGTCGAGGTAAAAGGTTTTGATCGAACTGTCCGTAAATAGCGCGGGGCCGTAAAATGATTTTGGTAAAATCTCCATACGCTGCAAATACTTTCTCTTCTGCCTGCTTCTTGGTTTTTCCGTAGTTGAAAAGTTGCTCAACATGCAGCCCCGCCTCATCTTCTTTCATTGGATGATCTAAAAAGTGGTACACAGAAGATGAAGAAATATGAATAAAACTTTTGGCTGCGCCCGATGCATATAAAACGTTTTCTGTGCCCTGTACATTCGCCTGATACATTTCAAAATAGCTAGCAGTATCCGATGCTACAGCAGCTGCATGAATCACAACATCTGCATCAATATTTTTAATTGGTTGGGTAATGTCTGCCATTGCATAATTGCAAGCAGGCAAAACATGTGGAGGTAAATTCTTCTTTCTTCCGATGCCCGAAACCTTGTGGCCTCGTTTTATAAAATAGTTGGCCGCACATCCACCTACAAAGCCTGTAACGCCGGTAATGAAAATCTTCATACACCCGCCTTTTTTATGTGGTCAATGATGGCTTGCCGGTCTATTTTATGCTGCCTGCCTTTGCGTGGAATAGTCATCGTGAAAATGTGATCAGGCAATGCTTCCTTATCAATACTATGCTTACCAGCGGCGAGTTGTTTTTGCACCAGCGCAATGTTGATGTTGTTGCCTTCAAGTGCGAGATATACCTTTTCATCATGCAATGTTTCATCGTAGATGCCCACCATAGCCGCTTCATCTATACCCTTTATGTTTTTAATGGTATTCTCATACAACGCAGGGTAAATGTTCATGTTTCTACGAATGATCATTTCCTTCTTTCTTCCTTTCAGTACAATATTGCCTGCATTATCCAGATAACCAAGATCACCTGATGCATGCCATTCTTTTCCTGAGTCTTCGTGGTAGTAACGGCTAAATAATTGTGGTGAACGCACCATGATTTCACCATCTTCTGCAATGCGGATGACTACATCCTGCACTGGTTTGCCTACAACATCACCATCCTGGAGGAGGTGTAGTTTTTCTCTTCCATCTATGGTAGCAACCAATAAGTTTTCCGTCATACCGTAGGTGCAGGTTACCTGGGTTGTAGGAGGCAGAACTGCAATTAGGCGTTGTAAAAACTTAGTATGAACAGGAGCAGAGCCAATCATAATGTGCTGAAGGCAAGTAGGCATTTTCAAGTTATTGGTTTCGCAAAAATGAATCATCGGCAGGTAATCACTTGGTGGCCCAAAGATGACTCCAATGTTTTCTTGCCTGATCCATGTAATCTTTTTATCAGCGCGAAGCGTTTGCTCCATTAGCTTAACCGGCAAGCCCGCAGCTATGCCCAGTAGCATAAAGTGTGGCAGATAAGTGCCCACAATGGCTTGTGGATTTTTAGTGAAGAGTTTGCCGAGGCTGCTAATACTTTGCGCCAAATTCTCACCTGTATGAAATACGCCCTTGGGTACACTCAACGTACCGGATGTGTAAATAATTAGTGTCTCTGCTTTGCCATCGTCAGGTGTCCACTGCACCTGCTGTATATTTTTTTTGATGAGCTGCTGCAGCGATAAATGCTTTCGAATGATCGGCAGCCATTTGCCAACAGCTACCAGTTTGCAACCGCCTACTAATGTAATATTCGGCAGTGTTTTTATAAATTTCAGCAGCGCAGCTTTTAACAATGGATGTTCTTGCAACAGCAACAGCCTGCTATCTATAAACATCCATTGCGGATTTAGTTGCCTCATTTTAGCTTCATAATTTTGCCTGCCCATTTCCGGATCAATGATGGCTATTATTCCTTTCAGCATTACAATCGCATACATAATCTCAAGGAACTCCTCACCAGTTTGTGCTGCTATCACTGCCACATCATTCTCTTTATAACCTTTGCTTTTTAAGGCGACCGCCAGGTTAATGCTTTTTTGCAACAAATCTTTAGCAGTAAGGTTCCCGTTTTTTCTATACAGAACAGGGAACGAAGGTTGGGTTTCAACCAAGTGATACAAGGGTTTTAATAGTGGGCCTGCATAAAGCATACTACCAAATTAAAAGTTGAATTGAAATACTTATGCCAGAGGCTAAACCTATGATCATGATCTTATCTCCCTTTTTAAGTACGCCCTTTTCCTCCGCCACACTCATTGCAAATGGAATAGAGGCGGCTGCAATATTCCCATGGTTTTCTATTACGTTGTAAAAACGTTCAGATGAAATATTAAGCGACGCAGCAACTACCTCAAAAGTATTTTTAGAAACATGGTGCATAAAGAAGTGATCAATGTCTTCCAGTTCCCAGCCAGCTTCGGCCAAACATTCCTGTGCAATCATTCCTTTTTTTTCAAGAAATACATTTCTGAGTTCAGTTGTTTTTCCTTCAAAATAATTTTTGGAGCTATCGTGTGGATGCATGGATCCGCCACCAGGTATGGTACAAAGATTCCAATACGCCCCAAACGATAAAAATTTTTGTGTGAACAGGCCACATCCGTCTCGTGTTGGTTCTACCAGTGCAGCTGCACCGGCATCGCCTAAACTATATGCTGCCAGCCGCTTTGCTAATTCTTCTTTATTGTCCAGGTCGTATTTAATAGCATGATTTAATTTCTCGCCCGTTACAATTAAAATCTTTTTGTATTGATTGCTAACGATGAATGCATTGGCAACGTGTAGCGCCGTTACGAAACTGTTGCATGCGTTCTTTACATCGAACGACATACAATTCAATCCGAGTTTCGATTGAACGATATTAGCAGTTGCTGGTTCAATGAGATCGCTGCTGGCTGCGGCAAATATGAGGCAATCGATAGACGCCAGGTCTGAATTGGCAAGAATTTTTGTTGCTGCTGAAACGGCCAGGTCAGATACCTGTTCTTCCTCTTCAGCAAAGCGCCTTTCTTTTACGCCAAACAGGCGTTCTATCGAACCCTCAGGTAAATAATGGTGCTGGTTGTTTACCCTGTATTCAATTTCATTGTTTGATACAATGCGCGCAGGCGCATAACCTGCAATGGCAGTAATGGCGCTGGTTGGTTGTTTCATACTTTCGTCTTTAGAAAATAACGCCATGCCCAGCGCGTTGCACCATTAAATCCATTGAACTCCGTTACAAATTGTTTGATGTCATCCAGGCAATTTGCCCCAAATTTTTCTTTATAATTCCTGAACGCTTTTTTGTAAACTGCGTTACTGTCAGCGCAGCCAATTCGCTCAAAGATTTCTTTTTTCACGTAAAGCGAACGCATGAAGTAAATGTTCATCAGCACAATGTAACTATATACCGTGCGCTTTAGGTATCCCGCTTTCGCCGTATGCTTTTTAAGAAATAGTTTGGTGAAAAGAATATGGCGCGCTTCTTCAATGTTGTGCAATTCTGAAACCTTTCTTAACACTGGAAAGATGTTTGACCCTTTCCGTATATGATCACCATACAAGTCTGCCATCATCTCTACAGCAAGGCAGGAAATAAAAACGACATCAGGAGGAAAAAAGCGCACGGTGGCAAGGCCGAGAAAGTGGTGAATGCGCGTTGGCAAAATCGCGTCGCCTTGTAAGTTTTCAATCGCCTGGTTAAACATTTCCTGGTGCCTGAACTCTTCTATTAATTCACGCAGCAAAAACCTGTATTCCACGGAATGTGTTTTTAACGTAAGAATATACCGGTTCATAAAAAGGCAGAACAGTGCTTCGCTCCATGCATAAGAGTACATTACTTGTACTACCTCATGGCGGCCCAATTCTCGTTTCTGCGTGTCAGTTAGGGCCTCATATTCTGGTAAACCTTGCAGCGATACCAGTTGTAGCGGTAAATAAGCTTCATCGTGTTTAGCCGGTACATTCCATGGAATGAAATCCTCCGGAAGCAAGGGTTTATGCTTGCTGATATGAATGAGGCGTTCAATTTGTTCAAGGTAAGTCATGCTTGATTGGCGCAAAAATAGTTGCTGCTAAATTAGAGGTATAAGGTAAGCTGAAAACTTAATTTATAATATCAATATTATCCGGTTACACAAGCAGCCCGAAGTAATCAAGCGTTTGCCTTGTCAATTTGGTGGGGACAAACTGAATGCCATTTGTAATGAGTAAAGGCAGTGCATAGGTTAGCATTTTGCTATTTGCGTTAATAAAAAAAGACTGTCCTTTTGAGACAGCCTTCTTTAAAGAGTAGTACGTTTTTGTACTTCTTACTGCGTTACCACCTTAGTTTTTGTTACCACTTTCGGGTGTTTTTTGTTGCGATGTCTGCCATACATGTAGCCAGCTCCTGCGCCCACCGCTCCGCCTATTACAGCTCCTCTGCCTTTTCTTTTGCTCACTACTGCACCAGTTGCTGCACCTACGCCTGCACCTATGGCTGCATTTCGGCCTTTGTGGCTGGTATTTGTTTTACGCTTTACGGTTGTTGTTTGTGCCAACAGGTTGTCTGGATACACAAGGAACAAAGCCATTACCATACTTAATAAGAAAACGATCTTTTTCATAATGAGGATTTTAAAAGTGAAACTTGAAATCTAATCAGCAATCCTTACTAAAACCAAGCCAAGGCACTGGTGATTGTTTAAGCGTATATACCAATTGAAGTGTTTCACAAACCAGAAGGTGTATAATTGATTAATAGGGTAATGGGTTTGCATAAGTTATGTTATCGCCTTTATACATACATTTATGATTGGCGCAGAACCGCAATTAACTCCCAACCCCCAATAATGCGATAATGACGAAAGTGACATTTACTAAAAAAGGTCTGTTTTACAGTGAGCTTAGAAAAAAAGTTGACCAGTATTTTGAAACGAATGGTCTACGAAAGTCAGGTGACATGCGCCTGTACCTAAAAGCAATTCTGCTGGTGTTGTTTACTACGTTAGCATATGTTGTTTTGCTTGTTGGAAACCTGTCTCTACCATTATTTATTCTGCTGTGCGTAGTGTTGGGGCAATTACTTGCATCCATCGGTTTTAATATTATGCACGACTCGGTTCACAATTGTTTCTCCAGTAAAAGATCGGTGAACGAAGTATTTGAACTGTCGCTGAATGCCCTTGGTGGTAATTCGTTTTTATATAAGAAAAAGCATCACCTGCACCATAGCTATACCAATATTGATGGAATAGACGACGACATTGCCAAAAGCCCTTTGATGCGTCAATGTGATTCGCAAAAGTGGCTACCCATGCATCGCTATCAGCACATTTATGTAGTATTGGTTTATGCAATTTCCGGATTGGCATGGATCACCATTATGGATTTCACCAAGTACTTCACCCAAAAAATTCACAACAAAACCATACAGCGCATGAACCTATCGGAACACATTATTTTTTGGGTGAGCAAAGTTTTTTATGTGTTCGTGTACCTGATCATTCCTGTATACTTTTTAGGTGGTAATATGTGGGCACTTGGCTTTTTGTGTTTCAATTTCTCAATGGGTTTAACGTTGGCAATTATCTTCCAGATGGCGCACGTAGTAGAGGTAGCCGAGTTCGACCACGTGAGAGATGAACCTAAATTTATAGATGCAGAATGGGCGGTGCACCAATTAAAATCTACAGCCAACTTTGGCACCAACAGCAGGTTTTTAAATTGGTTTTGTGGTGGATTAAACTTCCAGGTAGAGCATCATTTATTTCCCGGCATCAGCCATATTCATTATCCGGCCATCAATAAGATTTTGATTGACCACTGCTGTGAATTCAATGAGCCATACAACGCTTATCCAACCCTTGCTGCCGCCATGGCTTCGCATTTCAGGTTGATGAAAAGATTGGGTGCCAAGCCAGAAACATTCGATCTAAAATTTGCCTAAACTACGTTGCGTTTCGATGTGCACGTGCATGTACATTTGTACTTAATACTCAACTATGCGATTGTGGTTTCTAGTGCTAACATTTTCCTGCACGCAACTTTTTAGTCAAACTACATCTTACACCTTATTGAAAGCAGACCGTGTGTTTGATGGCGAAAACATGCATGCAGGCTGGTCAGTATTGGTGAATGGAAATAAAATAGATCAGGTGGGATTGATTTCAACTGTGCCTGCTAATACCAAAGTGATAGAACTACCCGGTGCCACCTTAATGCCGGGGTTCATCGAAGGGCATACCCATTTGTTTTTACATGCTTACAATGAGACATCGTGGAACGACCAGGTGTTAATGGAAAGCAGAGCGGAACGAACCGCAAGAGCAGTGAACCATGCCCGTGCTACTTTGCTGGCAGGCTTTACAACTGCACGCGACTTAGGAACTGAAGGGGCAATGTACGATGATGCGGGTTTGAAAACTGCGATAGAAAAAGGTGTGATCCCCGGCCCAAGATTGATCATTGCCAGCAGGGCCATCGTGGCTAAAGGAACGTACGGGCCAAAGAGTGAAAATGTAGATATGGAGCTGCCAAAAGGCGCGGCTGAAGTTGCGGGTATGCAAGAACTGGAGAATGAAGTGCGTACGCAAATCGCCAAGGGTGCTGATGTAATAAAAATGTATGCTGATTACAGGTGGGGTAAGCGCAATGAATCGCTGCCAACGTTTAGCATAGAAGCGATGGCACTGGCTGCTTCAATTGCAAAAGATGGAGGTCGTCAGTTGGTGGTGCATGCCTCAACGGCGGAAGGTATGCGGCGCGCAATCATGGCAGGCGCATCCACCATTGAGCACGGCACTGAAGGCACAGCAGCAATCTTTAAGCTGATGAAAGAACGCAACGTGGCCTTATGCCCAACGTTGGCTGCGGGGGAAGCAACGAGTACTTATGTTGGATGGAAGAAAAATATAGACGCTGACCCGCTTAGAATTATAAATGCTAAGAACATGTTTACGCTGGCAATGAAAGCAGGCGTAACCATCTGCATGGGTGGCGATGCCGGCGTATTTGCCCACGGCGACAATGCACGGGAGATGGAACTAATGGTAGAATATGGAATGAAGCCAATAGATGTGCTCAGGTCAGCTACTTCAATTAACGCGGATGTATTCGGTTATGGAAATTTGATTGGCCGGTTGAAATCAGGTTTGCTGGCTGATGTGATTGCAGTAAAAGGTGATCCATCCATCAATATAAGAGCAACTAAAGAAATTTTGTTGGTGATGAAAGATGGAAAGATTTATTCGACTAAAGAATAGTAGATTTTTGTGTATTGAGCTATTTGAGAAATGACTTAAATCTATCAATAGATCATCAACCTTTTATTTTAAAACACAGCGTGTTCCACTTTTATATCATTGATGATCCAGGCGGCTTTCAATCTTTTTTGCGCAGAAGCAATTGCTTCACTACCAGTCTTGTTTTTTAAGGACTGCACAAGCCCGGTTAATGCCCAGCCATTTTGTGGGTTGATGAACAAATCTTTTTTAAACACTTCAGCTGCAGCGTTATTTTGTTTTGCTAATAATAAAGCATTGCCCAAATAATGCCTTGCAGGCAACAACCAATCTTTGGGTTCATTGTAAATTAACTTGTCCTCGGCGGTTACTGCTTGTTCATAATAAGCGATTGCAGCTTTAAAGTTTTGCTCGTTTTCTGCTATCACTCCTTGTAATATTTTCTCACCAACCAAAGCGGCATCGAAGGCTGAATTGAAAGGAACAAATGGTTCTTTTAATTGGGGATTTGCGATTCTCTGCTGCAGCATAATTAGCTCATTTTTGGCGTCAGCTAATTGGTTTGATTTTGCAAAAGCAACGCCACGGGCAAAATGCTGAAGCAAGGAAGTAAAGACCAGGCTGTCGTTTACCGACGCTTCCAAAATTTCTTTCCACTTGCCAAAACGAACCA
The DNA here is from genome assembly GCA_031425015.1 of Segetibacter sp. Lineage (GTDB taxonomy): Bacteria > Bacteroidota > Bacteroidia > Chitinophagales > Chitinophagaceae > Segetibacter. The sequence goes on from JANPIM010000031.1 coordinate 10,607, forward strand.
ATGTAAATAGCTCTGACTCGTGAACGTATTGTATGAAATTTCCTAACGCCCCAGGCATAGAAAGGTAGAAGGCTGGTATTTGCTCCTTCATATTTTTCGACGCACTCATTGCTTCTTTGTAATTGCCTGCCATCATTGCGCAGCTAAGTTTCATATGAACATTATGTATGCTATACAGCGCAATGTTTTCTGCTACAGGTTCAAATGCTTTCAGGTATTTTTTATATCCATCCACCGCATTGTCGTTTAACTGAATGCCTTTGTCGTAAAATCCAGTTCTGATGTAGATGTGTGATGGCATGTGGGTAATGTGCGATACATCGGGCATTGCTGTTGATAAATACAAAGCTGATGGGAGGGCTGCACCGGGTTCTGCAGACGCTTCCACTGCATGTATGTAATAGTGGTTGGCACCAGGATGTTTTTTATTGAGCGCTAATGCTTGTTGTAATACCTGTACAATTTCAGGTGTCCATTGCTTTGGTTTAAAATCATGTTCATATAAATCCCATGGGTGCAACAGCATTAGTGCGTCAGCGTACAGGGCCTTTACATCTGCATTGTTTCGATTGTTTTTGTACACCTTTAGCATTTCCTGACGGTATTTCTTATTCAGTTCACCCTGGTCAATGGTACTGTCGGGCGAATAACGTACAGCAATGGCTTCAATCAAACTTTTTTCAATAAGTGTACAATTAGAGGATGTTTCCATTGCATTGATCGCGGCGTCGTATGCTTGCGACGGGCGTTGATAGCCGAAGTCGTTGATGTTGGGCCCGAAGGCAAGTGCTTTACCCCACCAGGCCATACCGCAGCCATTATCAAAATGAAGTGCTTTTTCAAATGAAGCTCTTGCTTCAATAATGTGAAAAGCGTAATACATATTGATGCCCTGGTTAAAATAGAATTGCGCACTATCGGATGACGTGGTAATCTTCCAACTGTAGTTACCCCAGCCAGTCAAGCGTGGAATAAGGTGATCTTCTTCAGGGATATATTCGGGCGAGCACCGGAAGCTAAGTAGCTTTTTACTATTGATGGTTTGGAATGCAGCAGTTGTAGCAGCTTTTTCCTGTTGTACTTTTCTAAATGCAGCAGCTGCAAATAGAGCCGTCAAAACGATTGTGAAATAAATTGAACGACGCATGGCAATTGTTTGGCGATGATAAACGAAGAAGTGTTTCAACAAAATACAAAATACCTCCAAAGTGGAGAAATAGATCAATAGTTGTTTTCATCTTTATTCACTAAAAAACAGAAGCTGTCAGACTCGAAGAATGCTACAATTCCTGTCGAATTTTAGCTGTAACATATCCTGTAAAACGGTGCTGTTTTCTTAGGACTTCATTTAGATAAGCAGCTCCTTTTATTTCACCCAGGCAGGTGGGTTGGCCGCATCGGCATAAAAAAGGCTGTGCCATTTTCCATTCCGTGGAAGGGTAAAAGAAAGTAAACTCTTCGCCTTGAGTAATGTCTTCCAACGCTACAAACAACATATTATCTGTATCAAAAAAAGTGTTGGGTTTGCAGGAGTGATTTACATACTGAAGCCACGATGGACTGAGTGTGATGTGGACGTCATCAGCCAACTGCACAGTAAGGTAGGTGGGAAAGTTTTGTGTAGTACGGGCAGCAAAAGGTAAAATGGTTTCGCCCTTTTTAAATGCTATGGTTGCGTGTAAGGCATGCTGACCGGTAATAGCATCGGTTCTTACTTTCATAGTGTTTGTAGCGGATGGAATGGCATCAATGGATTGTTTCATGTTAGGGGTTGATTTTAGTTGATCTTATTGGTGGCGGCTTCCTCCACGCCTAGCTCTACCCGTTGCATAATATCGCGTAGCGCTGCTACACGCTGCACCATGTACGGTATAGTGTCAAGGCCTGAGACGAATTTTAAAATGTAGTTGTAAATACCAATGATGTCACCCGCCAGCACTACGGTTGTAGATTCTTTTACAGTGATTAGCAATGCGCTGGTGATTACGACCAACACCAGCAGTTCCATTATACCAAAGTTGTAGGCTTCCTGGTCAGATATTTTTATCTGCCACTTTCTAAGGTTCAAGAAATGCTTTTGTATAACCTGCTCATCTTTAGAAGTAATGACATCTACCTGCGTTTCTAATTCATCATTCTTTTGCCGGTTGAGCACTTTCATGCGGTGGCCGTAAAAGTAACTGAGCAGCAGAACGGGTATTAGCATCAGCAGACAAAGCAGCACCACTTCTTTATCGTAGAAGAACAACAAAATAATGGAACCTAAAATGTTATAAGCCGCTTCTATCACATAGTTAATATCGTATTCCAAAAAGTCGACGAACTCCCTTGCAAGGTTGGTGTGCGCACTTAGCTTTGAAACATCTGTGTGCTTCACTTTGCCCAACATGCGGGTAACAATCGAAGTATAAATTGCGGTATAGGTTCGTGTATCGTACATGTGGCGCACGGTTCCTACAATTAGCCACGCCAGTTGTGAACCGGCCAGCCAGAATAAGCCATTGTAACTGTTCGCAATCAAATCGTTTACTGCCTCACCCAGGAAAAACGGTCGTAATAAAAGCCCCAGCATTTCTATTCCAAAAAGTACATTCGTAACAACAAATTGGTACTTGTGCTTTTTAAAAATAGAGGCAAGAATGCTTAAACGGGACATGGTCTTACAGTTTCAGTCTTAAATTTTCTCTCTGCGTTAGGGTGTTTCCTTTTGTTGCTTTGATGGTTCCCCGGCACGAAACGGTACCACAATGGCAAGTAAACGATGCTGCAGAATCATCCAGGAAGGTTTCATAATCCAACGTCAGTTCTTCCAGCGTTTTAATTTCGCGCAGCGCAATAACATTTAATCCGTCGTATCCTGTATTGGGTTCGCAAGAATGATTTTGCGGTGCCCAGTTGCAAGGCTCTTTATCCCATATTTCGTACACCGCTTCGCTCAATGGAAATGCATAATGTTCAAAAGCTTTTTTCTCCACCTCATTCCAGTGGGCGTGAACGTGCCTTGCAGTTACCAACCGATGTTCTTCTGCTTCGCCTTTAAAAATCACTTCTCCTTGTGTGATAGCAGTGGTAGCGTAAATGCCAAAGCCGGCAATGGCATTTCCCCTCAATGCATATTTCTTTTTCTTTCGTTGATAGCGCGCCATTCCCTCATCAATAATTAAACGCAGAAAACCACTTTGGCCGATGGGCTCATTTTTTATAATGTAGTCAGCTGACCCTTCATATCCGTTGGTATAAAACACCGAACAGGTAAAATTTATTTCCAGGAAAAACAAGCGTCCTTCTTTGTCCATCCTAAAATCTAAACGGCCATAACCCACACCACCAAACGAACTAAAGATGCGCTGCGAAGCTTGTTGAAGTGAAGTTGCCAGTGCTTCATCTTTGACAAGGAAGTTGCACTCTGGATGAAGTTCACTTGTTTTAAGTGCATACGTTTTAAACTTTCTATCTGCTGGAAAAACATACTCGAGTGGCGTAAATACAATGCTCGATTTTGGGCTGGCAGGATCTGCAACCAGCAATACAGTAAACTCCTTTCCATCAATAAATTCTTCTACCAGCACTTCATTGTAATCGGCCCAAAGTGAGTCAACCTTTTCCAGCAAATCGTTTGTATCGTTAACCAAAGAATGTTCATCAATGCCAAGGCTGTCACCCGCATGGGCTGGTTTTACAAACAACGGGTAAGTAAGATGTTTGCACAATGCAGTGACGTCTTCTCCCTTACAAACCTTTGCATACGCAGGCGATAAAACATCTTCGGTATACGCTACATATTTCATCACTTCTTTTGGTGGATCATACAATTGCGTAGTGGGGCCGGTAAAAGGAAGATCTAAAAGTTGCAGGGTATAAATCACATCGATGGACGGAATTTCCCAGTCGAGGTAACCCTCGCAAAGGTTGACAAAACAATCATAGCCCTCTGTGGCCAATTGCTTTAGTTGCCGGTAGGTGGTTAGTTTATTTAGAAACACATGGTGTACTGTGCTGCCGGGTAACAGCGATGATAGATCACGCGGTGGATCGTAATCTTTATAGTCGACCATGGTGGTGGAATAGTCGGGCTGAAGTACACAAATCTTCATGAGGGTTTTTATTATGCCTGTTGTTCTTGCCTGTTCTTGAATAATTGTTTTTGCTCGTGCCTGTAGATGGCATCCTGCAAAATGTTGGATACCACCTGGTGGTACGCCTCTTTTGCATATCGTAAAATAGCACCGATAGAAGTATAGTTTTCATCCTCACTAAGGCCACACTGTGCGTTTACTTCAAGCGTGTATAGTTTACCGGTTTTCTGATCCTGGCGAATGTCTATTCTGCCATAGCCTGTGCCGCCAACTGCGCGGTATGCATCAACGCTGAGCGCATTGATCTGTTCGGTGAGCCCCGATTCTACAGGGTGATAATTGTAAAAGTCTTCGTAATCACCAATGGGTTTTTCTCCGTCGTAAAATTCCCACAGCCGATCGAAAGAAAGGAACTTTTCCAGGTCAGGTAAGTCCTTGTGAAATACTCTTTCTACGGGGGGATATACCTTTTCGCTACCGCCCGAGCCAACGATAAAGCTGGTAAATTCTCTTCCTGAAATAAATGCTTCGGCTACAAAGCCGCCTGCAGCAAGGTTCCAGCCATGGTAATCTTTATAGAGTTCGGAGACAAGGTTGGTTAATTCAGTTTCAGTATGTACTACGTTTTTTACGCCTAAACCAATACTGCCAGCAGACACCGCAGGCTTTACAATGATGGGTTTTGCCATCGAGTGAAATTCTCCATTTAAAGTGTAAGTAGGCGACGATATAGCAAACCAAGAAGCATTGGAAACACTTGCACGATCAAATGCATGCTTCATCGAAATTTTTGAGGTAGTGATGTGGTAAAAATGATGATCTGCCCCCGTATACACAACATTGGCCTGTTCAAGGTGATCGATCACCGAAAGGCCTGGACTGCCATTTATTTCATCTCCATCGCAAAGGTTGAGGATGGCCACTTTTCTATTGATGCCGTCGGCTGCGATGGCATCAATTACGCTACGGTAGTCTTGCATGGTGACAGGTTGCCATTTCCAAGCTACCTGTAGTGTGCCGAATGCTTTTGTAAATTCATCTATGCTTTGCGAAAAGTCGTTGTAATAAGCTATAGTAGAATCGTCGGTTTGAATTAGGGGCACCAATACATACACAAAAAAATCAGGAAGGTGAGGAGTTGCCTTGGTTGACATGTTGCAATTTAGCGGGTTGGAATGAAAGCTATGACAAGTTTCAGTGAACGAGGTTTAATGCAGGTATTTATAGGTTACGAAATTTTTACAGCAAATGGTTTTACCTTTCAGCCCCCAAACCCGCATACATGAACAAACTGCTTTTGTCGTTTTTTATCTGTTGTATCTGTCATTCATCCATTGCCCAGGTGGAAGAGGTAGTTGAACCCAAAACTTCCTCTTTAAACTTCGATCTGAATTACCTGAGCGATAATGTTTACATGGGACGGAAGGACTCACTTCCTGTTGCGTACCTCACACCAACTATTAGATTTACCAGCAAGCAAGGCATTTATGCTTACGGCAGTTTTAGCTACCTGGCTAAAGAAGGATGGATAGACCAGGCTACCATTGGAGCAGGATATAGCTTTGCATACAAAGGATGGGAAAACGACATTTCTGCGGAAAAATATTTCTATAACACCGGTAGCTATAATGTTCGTTCCGATATACAGGGAACGGTGGGCCTTGTATCGGGCTATGATTTTGGTTTTATAAAACCTACTGTGGCGACTTACCTAATGTTTGCAGAGAAAACCGATTTGTCACTTTCGCTCGGTTTGGAAGGAACAATAGAAGTTATAAAAGAAAAACTATCCATTACACCTGCTGCTTACCTTAATGGAAGTTCACAAAACTACTTTGGCGCTTATACAGAAAATAGGTCAGTAAAGGGACCCAATCGGCCGCCACGCAATGTATCGGTAACTTCTGAAGTGCTGGGTGCAGATAAGTTTAAATTACTGGATTACGAATTGATGGCCTCCGTGTTTTTAACTGCCAATAATTTTGAATTCTATTTTATTCCGGTATTTGCAAAGCCGATCAATCCCAATACTACCCGTGTTACGGTAAAGCCAGTTATAGGCCCTACTATTGTCCGCAATAATGTAGAGGTCATCAAAGGGCAGTTCTTTTTTACCATTGGTTTTAATTATGATTTGAAGTTTAAGTCAGGTAAATAGTGAATAGTCGGTAGTCAATGGGTCAATGGGTCATTTTGTCAATATTTACAATTCAGAAGGAAGCCCTGTGCTTCTGCGTTCGGTTTAATTCTGCACGCATCATCCCCCCGGACAGAAATCCTGCAAATGCCAAATTTGTGTCCATTGTTTATAACATTGAGACTTTGCTGATTACATATCGTGCTGTTTGGCGAGAAGTTTTTAAAATCGGATGCGATAATTGCCCTCGCTAACTTCCGTCCCGTTGTTTTTTAACGGCATAATATTTTTATTTGCAGACTTCATAACCATTATGTGTATTCATGAAAATTTTGGAGGGCGAACTATCTTTTTTACGGGGCGAAGGTGAAATGAGTGAGTTAATTCGTTCAAAGGATTGGAGCAATACCTCTATTGGCGATGCGGCTCAATGGCCTCAAAGTTTGCGGACCTCCGTCAGCATTCTGCTGAATTCTAAGTTTCCCATGTTCGTCTGGTGGGGCAAAGATCACATTACCATTTATAACGATGCATACCGCGTAATTGCTGGAGACAAACATCCCGAAGCATTAGGCCTACCCGGGGCCGAAGTATGGTCTGAAATATGGGACGTAGTAGGCCCTTTGGCGCGTGCTGTTTTTGATGAAGGCGTCTCTACCTGGGCAGACGATCAATTACTATATGTGAACCGGCATGGGTATGTTGAAGAAACTTATTTTACCTATTCCTACAGCCCGGTATTTGATGAATCTGGCGGTATTGGGGGTGTGTTTTGTGCCTGTACCGAAACGACTGAAAAAGTGTTTGCTAAGCGAAAAAGTATTGAACGCGAAGAAGCATTACGTCACCTGTTAACTGAAGCGCCGGTCGCCATCTGTATTGTTACCGGTGAAAACTACATTGTCGACCTGGCCAATGAGGGAATGCTTCAACTTTTGGGACGAACTGATGCTATGATTGGGAAGCCGATTGCTGAGTCGCTAACGGAAGCCAAACAACAAGGCTTACTATCTATATTAGATGCGGTGAGGCAGACAGGGGAAACCTACTCAATAAACACATTTCCCGTCACGCTCATAATTAATGGTGTACGGCAAGCCCGCTATTTCGATCTTGTTTTTAAACCCTATCAAGAGGATAATACCAATGGTGTATTTAGCAGTATTTTCTGTGTAGGACATAATGTTACCGACCAGGTGCTCACGCAAAAAAAGCTGAAGGAAAATGAAAGCAATCTGTTGCAGAGGGTAGAGGAGCGGACTAGTGATCTGCAGGAGCAAAAAGCATTTATCGCCAGTATACTTAACGCGTCGTTCAACGGCATCTATGCGCTTAGAGCGGTACGCAATAGCGAAGGTGTAATTGTAGATTTCGAATACCTTTTTACAAATAATATTGTAGCGAATATTTTAAATAAAACAGCAGATGAGTTAATGGGCACATCTATGCTTAAGACTCTTCCGGAAAGTATAGACAATGGCTTTTTCGATGTTTTTTGCAATGCCCTCCAAACAGGAAAACCTGAGCAGGGCGTCACACATTTTATTGCACGGGACATTAGCGCATGGTTCGACTATGTGATTATGCCCATAGATGCAGAGACGTTAGTAGTAACCACGCATGATATCACCCAACAAAAGCAGGCATCGCTACAAATAGAACAGCAGCGCAACCTGTTGGATAATATTCTTAAATACTCGCCGAGTGCCATTACAGTAACGGAAGTTATTAGAGACAATTCAGGCAAGGTAACTGACGGAAAAACGATTGTGGCCAACACCATAGCGGAAAAATATTTAGGAGTACCCCTTGAGCAAATAATGAAAAATAGCATCGGGCAAATCGATCCAAATTTTATTGCTAGTTCCGCATTTACTGAAGGGGTAAATACTTTGCTAAGCGGCGAGCCTTTTATGCGGCAGTATTATTTAGAGTCATCCCAAAAGTGGCTGGAGCTTTCTGTTGGAAAACTGGATGACGAACGCTGGATAAATGTATTCTCAGATGTAACGGCAACTAAAAAAGCTGAGCTCGAAATGCTAAAATCGGTTGAGCGATTAGCAGCTGTTTTCAATGCATCTCAATCAGGCATGTTTACGTTCTCACCGGTATTTGATGCAAACCAGGAAATAATTGACTTCCGCTTTGTAATAACTAACGCCAACTTTGCGTCCTACGTGGGGCAAACGCCGGAGGTTCTTGAGGGTGCACTAGGTAGTACGTGGTTTCCGGGCTATTTAACCAGCGGTGTGTTTGACATTTATAAAACTTCTTTTATAACCGGCGAAACACAACGCAGGGATGTACATTACAATGAGGATGGGCTTGATATTTACATTGACTTATTGAGTACAAAAGTGGGTGATGAGATACTGGTTACATTTACGGATTATACAGAGTTAAAAAAAGTACAGATCGAACTGGAGAAACATATAGCAGAACTTAAACGTTCTAATGCAAACCTCGAAGAGTTTACACATGCTGCCTCGCACGACTTAAAAGAACCTGTAAGAAAAATGCAGGTGTTTTTCGATCGCTTCAAAACTAGCCTCGACAATTTGAGTCCTGAGCAGGAATTTTTGGTTGCAAAAGTGCATGAAGCAACCAGGCGAATGAGTTCGCTGATTGATGATTTACTTGATTACTCTGAAGTAAGAATGGGGGTGGACCTTGTAGAAACAATCGATCTAAACAGGAAGCTACAGGCCGTTATTACTGACCTTGAGGTAGCCATACAAGATAAGTGGGCAGTTATTGATGTGGGTGATTTGCCTACCATCCAGGGCCATCGCAGGCAGTTTCAGCAATTGTTTCATAACCTTATTCAAAATGCGCTAAAATATAGCAAGCACGATATTCCGCCTCATATCTCAATCACTTCTACAATGGTGAAAGGTAAGAACTCAACTTTTAGCCTTCCAGCCGACAAAGAGAACTCGTCCTTTTATTTAATTGAAGTAAGCGATAACGGGATTGGTTTTAATCAAAGTCATGCCGAACGCATCTTTCTTATGTTTAAACGATTGCATGGTAAAGCCGAATACGAGGGCTCTGGTGTAGGGCTGGCCATTGTACGAAAAGTAGTAGAAAATCACCATGGTGAAATTGCTGCTGTTAGCCAGTTAGGGGAAGGGACAACGTTCAAAATTTTGTTGCCGGTAAATTAGTTTAAGGGGCAGATACTTCACTGTCCACCGCAGAGAATCTGCAAAACTTCTTTTACTTCCACACACTTCAATTTGTTCTCCACCTTCGATTTTTGCCTCGTTCAATCTATATGTTTATTGTCGATCTTCGCCATGAAATATTCGTTACATAATTTCACAAAGTGAGCAAACACATCGATCTAAAGAAAGTATCAGCAGCAGGTGTATTAATAGCGTTAGGCATTATTTACGGAGACATTGGAACATCGCCACTCTACGTTTTAAATGCAATTTTAAAAGACAGGGAGGTAACCGATAAACTTATTCTCGGCGCACTTTCGTGTGTTATATGGACGCTCACCCTTCAAACTACTATAAAGTATGTGGTACTTACGCTGAGAGCAGATAACCGGGGTGAAGGCGGCATTTTTTCATTGTTTGCTTTGGTAAGAAGAAGAAGAAAATGGCTAGTGTTAGCTGCGATGATTGGCGGCGCTGCATTATTAGCAGATGGTATGATTACGCCACCTATCTCTGTTTCATCAGCAGTGGAAGGCTTACGGAACATACCCGCTTTGTCGTCTATTACTGACAATACAATTGTTACCATTGTACTTGCGATTATAGCATTGCTTTTCTTCATGCAGCAATTTGGTACGGCATCTATTGGTAAGCTGTTTGGGCCCATCATGTCCGTCTGGTTTGTTATGCTCGCCATATTAGGATGCACGCACCTGCTCGATTATACAAGTGTATTTAAAGCATTCAATCCATACTATGCCATTAACCTGTTGACCACCTACCCCGATGGTTTTTGGTTATTAGGTGCAGTCTTCTTGTGTACCACAGGTGCCGAAGCACTTTATTCAGATTTGGGCCATTGCGGCAAAGGCAACATCAGGGTATCCTGGATTTTTGTAAAGAGCGCACTTATCCTAAATTATTTGGGGCAGGCAGCATGGTTGTTAGCTCATTATAAAGGACAGGTAATTACTGAAGCCATGATCACGAAAGGTTTTAACCCTTTTTATGGCATTATGCCTCAATGGTTTTTGATTGCAGGAATTATTATAGCCACCAGTGCCGCTATCATCGCTAGCCAAGCATTAATCAGCGGGTCGTTTACCTTAATAAGTGAAGCCATCCGGCTAAACCTTTGGCCTAAAATGAAGATCACCTATCCCTCTGAAGCAAGGGGGCAATTATTTGTTCCGGGAATAAATATGATCTTGTTTATTGGGTGCTGCGGTATCGTTTTATATTTTAGAAAGGCAACCAACATGGAAGCAGCCTACGGCTTGGCCATTACTATGTGTATGATTGCAACCACACTTCTCTTCGCCAACTTTTTGGTGCTGTACCGCGTGAAGCCTGTGCTCATCTACCTGTTCCTCTTCACCTACTTGTCTATTGAAATTGCATTCCTGATTGCTAATCTTGAAAAGTTTCCACATGGCGGTTATGTAACGGTGGTAGTGGGTGGTGCATTATTTCTGGTCATGTTTATTTGGTATAAAGCAAGAAAAATTAAAAACCGGTACGTGGAGTTTGTGAGATTAGACCATTACATATCCCAATTACAGGATTTAAGCAACGACCGCACAATTCCAAAATATGCTACCCATCTGGTGTACCTTACCAGTGCTGACAATTCAAAAGAGATTGAGCATAAAATAATTTATTCTATCCTCAACAGGAAGCCTAAGAGAGCAGATATTTACTGGTTCATTCACGTAGATACATTGGATGATCCGTACACCACCCAGTATAAAGTAGAGCACATTGTGCCCAACGACATCATCAGGGTAGAGTTCCGTTTGGGTTTCAAAGTTCAGCCCCGAATTAATTTATTGTTTAGGAAAGTGGTACAAGATTTAGTGGCAGGTAAGGAAGTGAACATTACCAGCAGGTACGCAAGCCTGGAAAAAAATAATATTACCGGCGACTTTGAATTTATTGTAATGGAGAAGTTTCTTAGCCAGGACAACGACTTGCCTTTCTGGGAGCGCATCATTATGAAACTTCATTTTTGGTTGAAAGACATTAGTATGTCGGAAGAAAAGGGTTTTGGTTTAGATACCAGCAATGTGAAGGTTGAAAAATTCCCGTTGATTGTAGCCCCGGTTACAAATCTTAAGTTGAGTAGAATAGAAGAATAACGACGATACCTACAATTAAATATTCACTTCACCAAGATGAAATCAACCTACGGTTTTGTTTTATTGCTGGTTATTATGTTTGCTTGTAAAAACAAAGCGGAAATACCGGAGCAGCAATTTGACAGATCCAAATGGACCATTCAGGAAGAAATGAATTATCCGTACAGGGTTAAGATGTTGAAAGATTTAATTGACAATCACAAATTGCATGGACTGAAAAAGGTGGAAGTTTTCAACTTACTTGGACAGCCAGACCGCACAGATAATGGTCACCTTTTTTATAAGATAGATCAGCAATTCTTTCCCAATACCACTTTCCCAATTGGTACAAAAACGTTAGTAATTAAACTGACAAAAGACAGCACCGTAGAGTGGCGAAAGATCCACGGATAATGCCTTGCATTCAAATGTTATCCTCTAATCCCGAATTGTTTCTTTGCGCGTACTGGTTGCTGAACAGTATGCTGGCATTAAGCTAAAAAGATTTTGCTACAAAAGATTTTTGCTCTTTCATTTACTTGCTAAAGCCGGGCGCTTACCGTAAATTAGAGAACCCAAAATCATAATTTATGCAACTAGATATGAAGGTATTGCAAGGCTTGAATTTAAATTCCAAATGCCTTGAAAAGGTGGTGGAATATACCAATGAATATTCCCCAGAATTTGACGTGCAATCAAAAAAGCGCCTGGCACATTTCCTGGCACAGGTTTGCCACGAGAGTAATGGTTTCAATTTAAGCGAAGAGTCGCTTTATTATTCCACTCCCGAGCGCTTAAAGGCAGTATGGCCCCGCCGGTTTCCCACTATTGACTTTGCAAAGGGCTATATCAAAAACCCACAGAAGCTTGCCAACTATGTGTACGCCAACCGTAATGGAAATGGTGATGCAGCATCGGGCGATGGATATAAATACAGGGGCCGTGGTCCAATCCAAATTACAGGCAAGGCAAACTACACAGCACTCAGCCAAAAAATGTTTGGCGATGATACATTGGTTAAGAATCCGGAGTTGCTTCTCGATTTGAAGTATGGCCTTAAAGCAGCATTTATTTTTTGGAAAGATAGAAACTGTAATGAATGTGCTGATAGAGATAGCCTAACCGATGTAACTAAGAAAATAAACGGAGGTACCGTAGGGTTAGACGATCGCAGGGCGTGGTACAACAAATGGAGTCAAAAATTACAGGCGGTGTAGGCAGCCAGCATCTTAATGTAAATTCTTGCACAGCCACGACTAGTAAAGTGCCGAAAAATAATTATTGCAACACGAGCTTATTAGTAAATTCATCGGTGTCGCTAAAGAGCTTAAAAGAATAAACGCCTGGCGACAAATGTGGTGGCAATGTAAATGCATACAGCTTCTTACCGCCACTATGCAGTACTTCGGATGCAAATACTTTTCTGCCCTCCATATCAAATACTACAACCTGGAACCGGTTCGCTGTTGACTGGCTTAATTCGAACATGAGCCGCTGGTTTTGTATGGGATTACTCAGCATTATCAATTCACCTTTCGCTTGTAATTTTGCCATTACCGTTTTCGTGGTTTTGTAACCGCCGTTTGTTTGTAAGGCCTTTACGTAATAATAATTGTTTCCGGCTATCGGCTTTACATCCCTAAAGTCATATAGGTTTTGCGCATGGCTTTTGCGCGATACTACCTCACCAATTTTGTTGAAGTTCGTTCCATTTGCAGATCGGTAAACCTCGTAGTGTTCAACCTCTGCATCTGCTACCGTCTGCCATTGTAACTGGATGTAGTTCTGCTTCGCAGTGGCTGATATGGTTGTAAAGGATACTGGCAAAGTAGACGTAGGCGCAAAAGTTATTGCAAACCGGTTGCTTGCCGATGAAGCCGGTACTCCCGCCAGAACATCGAAAGAAATGTAGTTGGTATCAGATAGAGACAATGGGGTTTTTGTCTGAAGGAAATTATCTTCCAGCATTGGCTGAACTTGCAAATCCGTCAATTCCCTCATAAAAATCTGCCAGCTATATTGAGGCTTGGTTAGCCTGGATGTATTGATGAATAACGTGTCAGCAAGCGTAGGGAACTTCCTTGTATCCACACTCAGGTTTACTCCACTGGTATTTAAAGCAACCGATTCTATGTTCGATGAAAGTTCCATCTTCTTTCCATCTTCACTATCTACTTCGTTTACAAAGGAGGAATCAAAAGCTGCGACTACACCGTCTGCAAGCACGGCGGTATTATTAAGGTTACTCAACAGGTTTATTGCCAGTAATGCAGGCTCACCGTTTCTTCCCGTTCTAAAAACACTGTCTTCTGCATTTGCATCTGCAGTCGCCTTATCAGCTTCGCGAATAACGAGCCTTGGATTTGTAGCCGCAGTTTGTACAAAGAATGCTTGACCCGGCTGTATGTACCTGCTGATTTTTATTGTTGGTGACGATGGCGCAACAATACCTGTTGACGTCACGGTAACGTATCCCCCGGTACTGCTTAAATTAGGATCCCATCCCCACATGGTAGGCGAAAGATTGGTGCGTTGAACAAGAGTCCAATCTACCACCGCTGCAAACGGATTGCCCACAAGGCTATACCTGTTGGTAACCGGCGACAACGGAACAAGTGACGTCGTATCAAAAGTTTGGTTCCCCGTTAGTAATGTGCCTGTAGCACTTATTACGGTTGGTCGCGGACTAGATGTGGAGGCGCTGTTTTGGCGATCACCATAGATAAACATGTAATAACCGACAGCTGCTTTTAATGGTGTTAGTTTGGTGTTTTTTCCGTTTGTTGAACTGTGCGCAAGGTACCTTTTGTTTACAGCGTCATAAGTAAAAAGAGATGGGTTGGGTGTAAGATTATCAAAGCCATCTGCCACCGTGCCACCTGTAATGCTTGTTCCAATATTTTGTGTAGCAGTGCTGCCTGCTGCCTGCCAGTTTCCCCAAATAGATAATGCCTCCTGCCCGGCAATTAAAGAATTGGCAGCGCTTGTAGAAACACTACTTGTCATCAGCCTGTATTTGCGCCTGCCGGGTACATATCTTTCTACCGTCACATTGCCTGCTATGGGTGTAGGGGATACTGAAGTAATGGTAGCTACCTGCGCCTGTGTCGACGCGGTTGATTTCAACGTAAGGAAGCCACCTGTATTCAGGCTGCCGTTCGTGATGGTTAATAACCCGGTTAAGTTTAGCGCGGCACTTAGCGTTACGCCGGCAGTATTATTAATTTTTAGCGATTGGATCGTATTGGTTGCAAATGAACCTGCCGGTATGGTTTGAGGACTTGTTCCTTTCATTTCTATAATGCCTGAAGTGGCGGTAATTGTTCCGCTGTTGTTGATGTTACCTGTTATCTGCAATGTGCCACCTGATACCGTTACCGATGCGCCACTCTGTACAACAATATTTTTAGTATAGCCAAAGCCTGAAGCAATCGTTGGGTAATTGCTTAAACCTGTGGGCACAATTACATTGATAGACGAGTCAGGAATGATTCCACATTGCCAGTTTCCAGTGCTGTTCCAGTTGGTATTAATGGTTCCAAGCCACCTGCCCGTTACGCAAAATTTACCTACTGCATAGGACGCCAAAGAAGTTATTCCACTGGCTTGTATGCTGGTGGCAGTTGCATTGGATACTGTTGGGTAGGACCATGAACCATTGTAGGAGGCAACCACAAATTCTGTTGGTATCGCTCCATTGTCCACATCTGTAGATACCCAGTTAAAAACCACCGATGCCGTGGTGAACGTAGCCGTGTTATTAGAGAAAGTCCAATACCTGTTGACCGAAGCTGTATCCACAATTAGGGAGGTCGATAGGTTTGGGTGATCATTTAAAGCAGCCGTCGCGGTAAGATTGCCTGCCACTGACACCGAGGCAAACGTGGTATTGACAGGGCTGTATTGCGCTAATGTTCCTACTTCAAAAGTTCTGGCAACGTTAGATCCGGTCGCGATGTTTTTTTGCAGTTGGCCAAATACCCAGCCATTTGCCGGGGTTGTTACTGATACAGTTCCGCTGGCACCCATAATCACACTAAAGCTGCCGGTTTGAATGCGCCCAAAAGTAAAATTGAGATTACCGTTGATGGTTAGGTTCGCACCTAAAATCACATCGGTGGTTGCCTTGTTTACGATAAGATTATTCCAGGCGCCAATGGTAGTAACCGTTTGTGCAAGTGCCCCATTAAAGTTTAATGTGCTGGTACCCGCCGAAACGGTGGCGCCATTGTTTGTCCAGTTGCCCCCAATGTTATGGGTAAATGATGCGAGGTTAAAAGTTGTGCCGGTACCAAGCGTCACATTCCCGTTAATAGAGATGGCATTTGCTGCCGTAGCGCTAATGGTACCCGAGGTAGTAAAGTTGCCCGCCGCCGTAAATGCAGTACCGGGCATTGTCTTCGTTCCGCTGCCACTTAACACCAGGTTGCCATAGGTTTCTGCACTTACCGTTTGCGCAGTTCCGGTATAATCAACTGTACTGGTAGGGCCAAACGTTTTGGTAATGGAGGTTCCCGTAACCATACCAGTAGTGGTGGTCATTTTATAGGTAGCGCCATTGGCAACTTCAAATGTTTTGCCGGTTGCTAAGGATACGCTGAATCCAGCATTACTAGCTGTCCCTTGTAGTACCCTGATGTTGCCTGAAACATTTGCTGAGCTCAATGCGCTGGATAGCGAAACCCCACTGGCGCTTGTATTGCTGAAATGCAGATTATGGTAAATGCCCGTGGGAAAAAAGGAAACTGTTTGCGGGTTTACATCATCCGCATAATTGAATATGCTACCTGCAGTGCCAGCCGTCAGGGTACCGCTGTTGGCGGGTGCTGTCAATGCTCCTTTTAGATTAATGGAACCCGCTCCGCCAGACAAGTCAAAAACTTTCCCAACGTTGGTAGAAGCAGCCAGTGTAATTCCTCCAAAAGCATTCAGGGTGCCTGTGGTAATAACGATTCTGGTAACTCTATTGGTGTTTGTTGCCGTACCTGTCATTGACAAAAGGCCTGAAACGGTAGCAGAACCACCATTGATTTGCCAGCTATAGGTGGCACCTGCAGTAGGCTGCTGAAGCGTGACGGGGCCATTTACGGTTAGGGCCGCGGTGCCGGTATGGGTAAATGTAGTAGAGGTAGAAGCATTATCAAACAACAATGAAGTACACGAGTTATTATTTGACATGGTAATGTCGGAACCTTCTTTTATAAACAATTGCGGAAAGCTTGTACTGTTTGTTCCGCCAATGTTACCCGTAGCGGTCAATGATACATAACCAGTACCCCCTACGAGTGTACCTCCGTTATTGATCCAATTGCCTGCTAGCTCTATGTTATTGTTGCCAACGTTTAGTGTTCCTTGCGTGAGGGTTAAGTTGCCGGATAAAATGGGCGCTGTCGTTAAGGTTGCCACGCCCGATGGTTTGTTTATTTGCAGGTTGTTGTAAGTAGTGAAAGGGGTGCTTTGAGATCCGGTACCATTTAGGGTGAGCGTGCTGGTGGTGCCTGGGGTAAATGTTCCCAGCGAATTGACGGTCACATTACCTCCGATCAATAAGTTTCCGGCGCCACCACTCATGTCAATAATACTGTTGGCAGAAAGCAAAGTATTGTTGTAAACAACGTTACCGGCAATAGTTAAGGTACCAGTGGTGATGGCGACCCTTGCTGTTCTACCGCCGTTATTTGTTGTCACGTTCATTATGAGATCACCATTTACCGTAGCACTTCCTGCGTTAACAATAAAGGAATGCGATACGCCGTTTGCAGAAGCCTGGTTGATGGTTACTGAATTGTTTACCAGAAGCGTTCCAGTTCCAACTGTCAATGAATTTACAACAGGGTTATTGGCAAATGTTAAGCTGGTGCAGGTTACATTTGAATTGACTGTAACGCTACCTGTTGTAATAATTATAGCAGGCAGGGTAACAGCTTGTCCGCTAATTGTTCTGGTTGTTCCAGTAAATGTAATGGAGGCGGCATTGATGCTGCCCGTTACATTCATCACCAGGTTTCCACTGATGGTTATTGTGGCCAACGGTGCTGTAAATGTTCCAGAATTCCTGGTCATATCAGCGGTTGAAAGGGTGCATGCGCCGCCAGTAATGGTAGCACCTGAGTTGGTCCAGTTACCAGTGGTAATGGTGCTTTGGTTCATCTCAAAACTGCCACCCGAAAAAGTAATGGAACCCGTAACTGTTAGCCCATAATTAGAAACACTTGTATTTACCGCGCCGTTTGTTACAGTAAAGTTTCCCGATGTGGTAATCGCACTACCAAAACTAAAAGTGCCTGATGATTTGTTGATCGTTAGATTCCCCGCATCGTTGTTGGAGGATGCGCTGTTAAAGGTTTGTGTGCTTGTACCTACAAAGTTGAACGTAGCATTGGTGCCGATTGAATAGGTTGTATTGTTGTTTGTGTAATTCCCGGAAATGTTCAGAACACTACTGGCACCATTGCTAAAACGCGGATCTACACCGCTGTTTACAATTACATCAAAAAAGTTATTAGCGCCCACATTAAAAACGACGGTACCAGCATTGGCTGTAAACTGTACGGTGCCCCCTGTGCCGTTGAATGTGCCACTGTTTCGCCAGTCACCCGCAATTTGCAAAGTGCCGCCAGTTTGGGATAGTGTTGCGCCTGAGTTAATGATTAAAACCTGAACGGGATTTGTACCCGTGCTGATCGTTGGAAATCTTCCACCTATCGGAGCAGCGGGTATAGTAGCAGTAGTAGAAGCCGTAGGTAACAAACCGGTTGACCAATTTCCTGTCACATTCCAGGCGGTGCTTACTGATCCGGTCCATGTTTGCGCGCCCAATTCTGCTATCGGAAATAGAAAAATTACCGCTGCAAATACAGCATGACAACGCTTTGGCCGGGTTACAGAAACAAATGATCTTAATGACGTGGTCATAAATTGACATATGTACATACATTGTTGGAATATGCGTACATATTAGTTTTAGTCACTTTGAAACGAGTTTAAATGGCACTTTAGTGTATGATTAGAAAAATATTCCTTTGCTTACACCTTCAAATAGAGGTAGTTAGATAAATCATCCCTATTTAAGCCCTGTATTTAAACAAAAAGGCAAATGTTGCCACTTATGTATAAAAAATTTTCATTGATTATAATATGTAACCTTCCATGGAATTTTTGTAAGCCCCAAAAATTAGTGCGTCCAATCAAAGACTTTCGTTCAAAAGAAAATTTTTACGTTGTCTTCAGCACATGAATTCCACGGATTTTGATAAAGCAATCGCGAAAAGATGCAACATGCTTTTAATTATCTATTGGGCGAGTCACATATTTTCCTTTTCAGAAAACAGGCTTTCCCGTCTCTAAATAAAAAAACTATCATGCAATGTTTTTAGTACTTAATTTGTCTAAGCATCGCAATTCAACTAGTGAACTAAACCAAAAGACTGGTTGATTGTATTTTCTACCCACAAAATTGCCAGTATGAAAAAAATGAAGAGAACCCCCTTTGTAGGGCGGCGAAAATTATTACTCGCCTTAGCCTTCCAGCTATTTGCTGTTGTGCTGTTTGCACAAGTGCGCATTTCCGGACGTATTACCAGCAAAGGCACCGGTGTACCCGCGACCGTATTGGTACGCAACACCACCTTTGGTACAGGCGCTGACGAAAACGGAAACTATGTGTTATCCGCACCGCTTAAGCCAGGTAGTTATACCCTGGTGTTTAGTGCAGTCGGCTTCAAAAGTTTTGATGCAAATGTTACCATTGGCTCAGCTAGCACCTATACAGTAAACGCTGACCTTGCTGCTGATGCCCTTAACCTGGATGAAGTAGTAGTAACCGGTACCAGCCAGGGAACTACCCGCAGGCAATTAGGAAGTTTTATCGGTACCGTTAGGGCTGAAGACCTTACGCAAGGCGCACCCAACAACGTATTGCAGGCATTGCAAGGTAAAACGCCCGGTGCCCAGATCACCCAAAACTCAGGCGATCCCGCCGGTGGAATGTCGGTAAGATTACGCGGTATCAATACCATTTCTTCCAGCAGCGAACCCTTGTATATTATTGATGGGGTGATCATCAGCAACGCTACCAATCGCGTTACCAATACCTCGGGCAACTACGATGGAAACAACTTTGTTGGAAACATTGGACAGAACAGGGCAGTAGACATCAACCCAAATGACATTGAGCGCATAGAAGTGTTGCCAGGTGCAGCTGCAGCGGCAATTTATGGTTCACGTGCGAACGCAGGGGTAATTCAGATCTTCACAAAAAGAGGAAGTTCCGGTGCACCTGTTGTAACCTTTAGCACGAGTGTACAGGTAAACCAATTACGCAAAAAGCTACTGGTAAATCAGGCACCTACTAAGTTTGGCGGGTCACCCGATGTGCAAACACAGGACATTCTTACACCTGCGTTAACGAACACTACACCCGTTACCCGTTACGATTATCAAGATTATATTTTCCAATCTGGTATAGGTACAGACAATAATGTATCTATCACTGGTGGTAGAGATAAAACAAAGTATTATGCATCTGCATCTTATTTTGGCAATGAGGGTATCGTGAAAAACACTGACTTCAAGCGTTTCGGTTTCAGGTTAAATCTTGACCAGGAACTTTCTTCGAAGCTTAAGTTTAACATTGGGCTAAATTATGTAAATAGTTTTGGTAATGAAAAGCCAGACGGACAGTCTTTCTTCTCTCCAACCAACGCAGTAACCATCATTGGTAATTTCCATAACATTACAGAAAGGGATGCCTTAGGTAATTTAAAAGCTGTGGGCGAAAGAGGACGGGTAAACCCGGTTTCGATTATTGAAGATTTTAAACAAAGCCAACAAACCAGCCGTATTATTTCGAACCTTGGTCTTAAGTATTCATTGATGAAAAACCTCTCGATCGATTATACTTTAGGCTTTGACAACTACGCTCAAAATGGCACTACGTTCATTCCTCCATTTACTTACAACGTAAGCGACGGCTTCTTTGGTGGTGGTCCAACTTTAGACCCTACCCGTAATGGTTATGCAAGTACTGCAACCAACAATTTCTTCCAGGTAAATAGCGACATCAACGCTACCTACACTGCAAACATCACCAGCGATTTGGGATCAACTACACAGTTAGGATACTCGTACCAATATGAGCGTAATCGCTACATGCTGCTCCAAGGTCGTGGCCTTGCTCCGTTCGTAGAAACCGTAAATGGTGCAAGCACAATCATACCCGGAGTAGATGACCGTGGGGAGCAATCCATAGCCGGTGCTTTTTTACAGCAAAACTTCAAATTCCGTAACCAGTTATTTATCACCGGTGCGGTTCGCCTGGATGGCTCGTCGGTGTTTGGTAAAAATCAACGTAGCCAGGTGTACACAAAAGCAAGTGCGAGCTATGTTATTTCTGGTGGCGATTTCTGGAAGTCTTCCAGCGTCGCTGGATGGTGGGATTTAGCGAAAGTGCGTGTCGCCTATGGTGAAAGTGGTAACCTAACCGGTATTGGTGCATACGAACGTTTCAATACGTATACTTCCTCCTCTTATATTGGAAGAACTGGATTGAATAGTAGAACAACACTGGCAAACGCTGATGTAAAACCAGAGCGCCAGCAGGAATTAGAGTTTGGTGCTGACTTGTCTTTCTTCCGCAACAGGCTCGGGCTTACTGCAAACGTGTATGTGAAAAAGGTAAAAGACTTGTTGCTAAACCGTGTGATTGCACCCACTACAGGGTTCAACAGTAAACTCGACAACTTTGGCGAATTGGAAAACCGGGGTTTTGAATTGTTGTTGACTGCAGTGCCTGTTACCAATAAAGATTTCACTTGGGATGTAACGGCCATCTTCAATCGCAATAGAAATAAAGCACTTCGTATCGGGCAAGCATTAACGCTGTTTAGTACCAACGCTGGTGCGCCTGTAGCCATATTAGAAGGACAGCCGATTGGTGTTTTCTACGGGACTTTCTTTGCCACCGACGGATCGGGTAACCAGATTAAGAACACTTCAGGAATTCCAACTATCGAAAGAGGTGTTCAGAACGGACCTCTGGCATTTACACCACAAAGAGATCAGAATGGACTACCCTTAGCAACTGGTACAGTGTTACGTCGCATCATAGGCGACCCCAATCCTGACTATACTGCCACGTTAACCAATGAGTTTACTTATAAGAAACTTGGTTTGCGTTTTCAATTGGATGCAGTGCAAGGGGTAGATGTATTTAATGCTGACTTTAGAACCCGCCAGGGTGTAGGTAACGGCGTAGTGGCTGAACAAGAGCACCGTGGACAATTACCTCGAGGTTATATTTCCGGTATCTATGCCATTGAAGAATGGAGAATAGATGATGGTTCATTTGTAAAACTTCGCGAGATAGCACTAACCTACCGCGTGGGTAAATGGAAAGTTTTCAATGACCTTAACTTCAGCCTGAGTGGTCGTAACTTAATTTCATGGGATAATTACAAAGGATATGACCCGGAAGTGAATGCGGCGGGACAGAGCACCATTCTCCGCGGAATTGACTTTGGTTCAGTGCCTATTCCAAGAACCTTCCGTTTAGGACTGGTAGCAAAATTCTAACGATTAAAAATTACAAACATGAAATTGAATAAAATTCGATCTATAACATACGCAGTGGGACTTGCAGCAATAGTAAGTACCCAGGGTTGCATTAAAGATTACGTCAACCCAAATGCGGCTACAGAAGAGCAGGTGTTTAGTTCACCACGCGGATTGACCGGTGCCACGATTGGTT
This sequence comes from Segetibacter sp., assembly GCA_031425015.1. Lineage (GTDB taxonomy): Bacteria > Bacteroidota > Bacteroidia > Chitinophagales > Chitinophagaceae > Segetibacter. The sequence continues at coordinate 32,851 of JANPIM010000031.1, forward strand.
TACAACGCGTGTATACTGCAGGGCGAGGCAGCTCGCTTTTTAATATGGTAGTGGCAAACGGATTGGTGACCAGGGAACTTATTCTGTTAAACGCGGGTAACATTCCTGAACTTGAATTGGTAACCGGTGGAGGAGCAGTAACCGGGGCTAATAGTATGCTTACAGGCTTATGGAGTACCAGTAATAAAATAATTGCTGATGCAGATAAGATTATTGGAAGTGCTCAAACCTTAGCCGATAAAAACTATGCGAGTGGTTTGATTGCCTACTCATCTATTTTTAAAGCATTGGCAATTGGTAACCTATCCATGTATTGGGAAAAGGTGCCCGCTTCTACCGGCAACAATGTTACGTTCATCGATAGGAAGGATGGTTTTAGAAGAGCCATCACTACAATTGATAACGCCTTAGCTGTTGTAAATGCAAACGCGGTGTCTGCTGCCTTCACTACGAATGTACCTGCCGGCGTTGATATTGTAAATACACTGCACGCACTAAAGGCACGTTATTCTTTGTACACGGATCAGTATGCACAGGCACTTGTCTCTGCCAATATTGTGGACTTAACCAAGCGTTCTACATTAAACTTCGATGCTTTAAATATCAATCCAATATTTGAATCAGCAACTGCAACCAACAACGTGGTTCAACCGGTTGACTCTACCTTAGGGTTGCCTGCGGGATTAGAGCCAAGTCTGTCGGATCAGCGTGTTCCATTTTACACCAGCATCAATACTACCATTGCACCTCGTTTTCGCATTAGGGGATTTGCTGGTACTTCAACGAGCAACTGGCCAATCTATTTGCAAGGTGAAATCACGTTGATAAAGGCAGAGGCTTTTGCACGCCAAAACGATTTGGTCAATGCATTGATTGAGTTGAATAAGGTAGTAACTAAAACACCGGCACAAGATCCATTTGGTGTTGGAGCTGGTTTGTTGCCTTTGGTTGGGTTAACGCAGCCACAAATATTGGATCAAATCTACAGGCATCGTTCAATAGAACTGTTTATGAGTGGGTTGAAGCTGGAAGACATGCGCAGGTTCAACAGACCTGTTAGCGAACGTCGACGCAGCTTTTTTCCTTACCCATTTGTAGAAAGAGATAACAATACCAACACACCTCCTGATCCTGCATTTTAGCATTTATAGGAATTGATAAGAACAAAGCAGCCACCCTTGGGTGGCTGTTTTGTTATGCTAGTATGTGAAGAATATGTAAGTTGAATTGCTAGCCGTTTTTTACAGTTTTATACAAGTAGTTGAGCGCTTTCCAGATGTATATTTTAGCAACGAAATATTCAGCAAGTTGAGCTTTCTTTCGATACATTTTTTTTAAGTAAAAATAAATTGTGTAGAGTCGTCTGCTAATATTGTTCATACCAATTAAACTTGCTCAATACAATTTTTTCTTTTTGCTCTTTCAAATAGTCAAGCAGCGATGCGGCTACAGGTGAATGCTTTTTTCCTTTCAGCCAAATAAGGCTCCAGGTTGTTTTTATGGGTAGCCCTTTGATGGGTATTATTTGAAGTTCATTGTTATGCAATTCATTTTTTATACCAATCAATGGCATAATAGAAAACCCTAAGCCTGCCAATAGAGCTTGCTTCACTGCTTCATTGGAGGTCAGTTCCATTTTCTTTAGAACTGAAATGTTGTTTCGATCTATAAAATCTTCCATGGCTTGTCTGGTACCCGATCCTTTTTCTCTAAAAATTAATGGGAGCTCTTTAAAAATATCATTTGTCTTTACACGTTTGCCGAAGGTCGTGGTAGTGTTACCTACCAAGTATAATTTGTTTTGTAACAAGTCTAGTTTCTCAATATTTAGTGTTGTCGGTAAAATGGACACCAAAGCAAAATCGACCTCATTGTTCTCAAGGCTTTCAACCACTTTGTTCTTATTGGTAACGTCCATCAATAATTCTATCCCTGAATGTTCACTCATGAAATCCGCCAGGAAAAAAGGCATTACATATTTTCCGGTAGACACGACAGACAATTTTAACCTGCCGGTAAGTTGGCCTTTGTAGGCTAATGTTTTATAGTTAATAGCATAAACCTGGTTTAAGATATTCTCGGCGGCTTCCGCAATCTCGCGCCCAAAATCAGTGATATAAATCTTTCTCCCTACCACTTCTGTCAGTGGAATTTCAAATTGATCCTGGAAGTTTTTTAGCTGAATTGAAACAGCTGGTTGCGAAAGATGTAACTCCTCAGCAGCCTTTGTTACGCTTGTGGTTTTCACAATTTTTAGAAAAATCTGCAACTGGTTTAAAGTGTAATTCATAAATAATTTTTATGGATATTATAGTAAAGATAAATAAATACTTATGTAGTGAAAGGTGCACTTTTGCAACGCAAACAAAATTAACCCAAACACAATGACAACGATTACAGTAGCCAAAGGCGACGGAATAGGTCCTGAAATCATGGACGCAACTTTAGAAATAATTTTAGCTGCAGGCGCTAAAATTACGATTGAAGAAATTGAAGTAGGTGAGAAGGTCTACCTCGCTGGAAACACTGCAGGCATTGCTGCAGAGGCATGGGATACCATCCGGAAAAACAAGATTTTTTTGAAGGCTCCCATTACCACACCACAAGGTGGAGGATATAAAAGTTTGAATGTGACCACGCGTAAGTTCCTTGGGTTGTACTCAAATGTAAGACCATGCAAAAGCCTGCATCCATTTGTAAGTACCAAGCACCCGATAATGGATATTGTAATTGTGCGAGAAAATGAGGAAGACTTATATGCGGGTATCGAACACCAGCAAACAGATGAAGTAGTTCAATGTCTAAAACTCATTAGTCGCCCTGGTTGTGAGAAAATTGTTCGCTATGCTTTTGAATATGCGAAGCAGCAAAACCGTAAAAAGGTAACCTGCTTTACCAAGGATAACATTATGAAACAGACGGATGGTTTGTTTCACCAAGTGTTTGATGAGATTGCAAAAGAGTACCCGGAAATAGAAAACGAACATTGGATCATTGATATAGGTGCAGCAAAAATGGCGGATACACCCGAATTGTTTGATGTGATCGTAATGCCGAATCTGTATGGAGATGTGCTCAGTGATGTGGCCGCACAAATTACTGGCTCGGTTGGCTTGGCAGGTTCAGCAAATATTGGCGAAGAGTGTGCGATGTTTGAAGCCATACATGGTTCTGCGCCACGCCGGGCAGGTCAAAATGCAGCCAATCCATCTGGACTTTTACAAGGCGCGGTAATGATGCTTAACCATATTGGGCAGGCAGATGTGGCCGAGAAAGTACAAAACGCATGGGCCAAAACCATTGAAGACGGCATACACACGTATGACATTTATAAGGAAGGCACGAGTAAACAGAAAGTAGGTACAAAAGAATTTGCGCAGGCAGTAATTGGAAATTTAAATGAGAAGCCATCGGTACTAAAACCGGTAACGTACTCCAATGACTCGGCACTAAATCTTCCAAAATACAAGCGCAGACCTGCTGCAAACAAACAACTGTTTGGCGTGGATGTATTTGTGCACTGGAGCGGCACTGACCCCAATGTATTAGCCGAAGAAATTAAAAAGTTGGGAAGTAACGGCATTGAACTTACAATGATCACCAACAGGGGAATAAAAGTTTGGCCTGATGGCTTTAAAGAGACTTTCTGCACCGACCATTGGAGATGTCGTTTTAAGAAAAGTGATGGGACCGAAATCAACAAGGAAAACATTGTTGGGCTATTGAAGCAGGCCATCGACCAAAATATTGATACCATTAAAACCGAAAACCTTTATTCGTTTGATGGTAAAGCGGGTTACTCTTTAGGGCAAGGACAATAGTAGTGGTGCCCCTACTACAACTTAAAATAGATTATGTAGTTCCGCACATTGGCAGACTGCATAATCTATTCACAACACGCAAACTCGAACTAGTACTATTTACGATTACTTATTCAAAAAATTTTACTGTATGAACGTGCAATTAATCAACGGCCAATTTTCACCGGAAGACGCAATTGGTATTATTACTCAAATGGTCCATGTGAAAATTAAATACCATGAAAACAAAATTCATGGATTGAGCAATGAAGAAGATATTAAAAGCCGAGAGAGCAAAATTAAAAGACTTCAGAAAGAACTTTTTGAAGTGAGAAATGAAATCATAGCAAAAAAGGGAAAAGTAAAAATGGATGCGATCATCAACATTGGTTAAAGCTAAAATGGCGTTTTGCGAAAAGCGGGTAAGCACTTTTGCAAACAATAAAACTTGCATCACTAAAAACATTTAAAAGGAATCACTTCCGGGTACTAACAAAACAATCGTAATGAAAAAAAAACAAACACTGAGATTAATAGATGGAACATTTACAGCTAGTGAAGCAAAAGAGGTTTTGATGAACGTGTTTTCAAGCAAAATTCAATTTCATCAGCGTAAAAATTTTAGCTCAAAGGAACGTTTTGGAAAAGATGATGAGGTAGCGGTAAGAAGAATGCCTGAATTAAAAAATAGCCTTCATAAAATTGCCGAACTATTCTCTGAAGCCGAATCAAAACATTACGTACTCACCATTACGTCCGACGTGAATATTGTAATTAAGAAAGCCAAAGAAAAAGTGGTAAAGGAGAAGCCTGTTGCAATTATTGCATCAGAAAAAAAGAAGGCAACAAAAAAGCCGGCTGATGGGGATAAGAAGGAGAAGGTTAAAACTGCTGTAAAACCAACGAGGGCCGCAAAAGCGTAATGCTTTTTTTCCATCTTATTTTATCTTATTTCTTTTACCTAAAGCCAATGGTACCAATCAAATTGTTGGTTTTAGGTAGCAATCAAAACTTCTTCCTTTGAATGTTGACTTATTGCTGGATAACCTGACCAATCCTGCGCTCCTTTTTTTTGTACTTGGCATCGTTGCAGTTTATTTAAAGAGTGACCTTGAAATTCCACCCAACTCTTCAAAATTCATATCACTGTACTTACTGTTTGCCATTGGCTTCAAAGGGGGACAGGAGCTTTCGCACGAAACATTTACCAGCGAAATTGGCTGGTCGATGTTATTTGGAGTGGGCATATCATTGCTCATTCCACTGTACACGTTTTTTATTTTAAAAAGCAGGTTGACTGTATTTGATGCAGGTGCCATAGCAGCTGCCTTCGGATCTGTGAGTGCCGTCACATTCGTTACTGCGGTTTCTTATCTTGAATCGCAGCAACTAAGCTTACACGGTCACATGGTGGCTATCATGGCTTTAATGGAGTCTCCCGCCATTATCGTTGGTCTTTTGTTGATCTCTATTTTTAATAAAGAGCAGGCTACTACGATCAATAAAACTTCCGTTATCCGGCATTCGTTTACCAACGGAAGTGTGCTACTTATATTGGGTAGTTTGATTATTGGTTTCGTAGCCAATGCAAAGCAAGCCGAAGGCATAAAGCCGTTTACCAACGATTTGTTCAAAGGGTTCCTGGCTATTTTTCTTTTGGATATGGGTGTCACCAGCGGAAGAAAGTTGAAAGCGTTTTTCTCCTTTGGTTGGTTCCCGCTCATTTTCGCTATTGTCATTCCGCTCATCAACGGGTCAGTGTTTGCACTATTGAGTTCGTTGGTGACACACGATGTTACCAATCGATTTATGTTTGCCATACTTGCTGCCAGCGCTTCGTATATAGCCGTACCTGCGGCAATGAAAATTTCGGTGCCGCAGGCAAACCCCGGATTGTATCTGCCGATGGCGCTGGCAGTAACTTTCCCTGTAAACATTACGATAGGCATGCCATTGTATTTCATGATTGTTCGCCACACTTAATAACATGAAAAGCATTGCCAATGGTGATCGATGACGGTTGCCATAGGGCGGCAGTAGTGTTTACTTACCAAAGAGGTTAGTAGTAAAGACGGCGATGGTTCAAACAATTAGTTTCCTACTTTAGCACCTAAGCATCACCCTATATTTACTGAATTATGTATAATCGAATTTTCTTCGCTGCATTTGCTTTATTGTTTGCCATTGTGGATTCTATCGCTCAAAAGCCTGCAAGCGCCCCAACTTTCAACATCAACTTCGAAAAGTTCAAGCTCGACAATGGCCTTGAAGTTGTATTTCACATTGACCGCTCTGATCCTGTAGTGGCCGTGTCGCTTACGGCGCATGTTGGTTCAGCACGTGAAAAAGTTGGGCGCACTGGTTTTGCGCATTTGTTTGAGCACTTGTTGTTTTTGGAATCAGAAAACCTTGGTAAAGGTGGACTCGATAAAATGACAGCCCGTATCGGTGGCTCAGGTGCCAATGGTTCTACCAGCAGAGATCGCACCAATTATTTGCAAACGGTACCGAAAGATGCGTTGGAAAAAATGATCTGGGCTGAGGCAGATAAGTTGGGTTGGTTCATCAACACAGTAACCGAACCTGTATTGGCCAAAGAAAAACAGGTTGTGAAAAACGAGAAGCGTCAAAGCGTTGACAACAACCCCTACGGACATACTCCTTACGTAATTGATCGCTATGTATTTCCTGAAGATCATCCGTATAACTGGCAGGTAATCGGCTCACTTGAAGATTTGCAGAATGCAACATTGGCCGACGTCAAAGAGTTTTTTCGCAAATGGTATGTACCGAATAATGTTACGCTGGTAGTAGCAGGCGACTTTGATAAAGTTCAAGCCAGGCAATGGGTGCAAAAATATTTTGGTGAGATTAAAAGGGGTGACGCTATTCCGAACCAGGTAAAACGCCCCGGTGTTATAAAGGATATTGTAAAGGTGTACCATGAAGACAATTTTGCCCGCCTTCCTGAATTAACCATGGCTTGGGTGACGGTAGAAGAATACCATCCTGACTCGTATGCATTAGACGTGTTGACGCAATATCTTTCTGAAGGAAAGAATGCGCCGTTTTATAAGGTATTGGTAGAAGATAAAAAGCTTACGTCGAATGTAGACATCTACAACCGCACTTCTGAATTGGCGGGGCAAATGTTGTTGTCGGTTCGCGCGGTTGCAGATGAAGATTTAGATGAAGTAGCCCAGGCCATTCAGGTTGCTTTTGACAGGTTCGAAAAAGAAGGTATGTCTGAAAAAGATTTGAAGCGTATCAAGGCGGGCTTTGAAACGCAGTTTTACAATTCATTGTCTAGTGTGTTGGGTAAAGGAACACAACTGGCGCAGTATAACATTTTTGCAGGCGATCCGGGTTTCCTCGCGAAAGATATTCAGCAAATGCAGTCAGTAACGGTAGCGGATGTAACCAGGGTGTACAACAAGTACATCAAAAACAAGAATTATGTAGCCACGAGTTTTTTACCCAAAGGCAAAGTTGCCTTAGCTCTTGCCGGATCATCAAAGGCTGCGGTGGTGGAAGAAGCCATTGTACAAGGTGCTGAAGATGCGGTTGACCCAACAGCCGATGCAAGTTATCCGCGCAGCCCATCAAATATTGACCGTAGTAAAGAACCGCCCTATGGCCCAACGCCCGAGGTAAAAGTTCCTGCTGTGTGGACGCACAAGCTTACCAACGGACTGCGCATTTACGGTATCGAAAACAACGAAGTGCCATTGCTGCAATATGAAATCGTAATGGACGGTGGACAACTATTAGAAAACATCAGCAAAGTAGGTGTAGCAAATTTGATGGCCCGCATGATGACACAGGGCACCAAAACTAAAACACCGGTTCAGTTAGAGGAAGCCATTCAGCAGTTAGGCGCCAGTATCATGGTATTGGCTGGTACCGAAGACATTCGGGTACGGGTGAATACATTGGCAAAAAACTATCCCGCAACGTTAGCATTGGTGCAGGAAATATTGTTGCAACCAAGATGGGATGCGAAAGAATTTGCGCTGCTTCAGCAAAGTACCATTAGCCAATTGCGCCAACAGCAAGCCAACCCCAACGCCGTTGCGCAGAACAACTTTAATGCATTGATTTATGGAAAGGAAAACATACGCTCACAAAATATTCTAGGTTCGATTGAAACCATAAATGCCATTACCCTCGACGATCTGAAACAGTTTTATGATCGCAGCATTTCTCCATCTGTAGCGCGTATGCATGTAGTAGGTGCCCTGGGTAAAACGGTGCTGGTACAATCGCTGGCTTCGCTTGATAAAGCATGGAAGCGTAAGCCCGTTACTATTCCCGTGTATGCTACGCCAACAGCACCCGGGAAGTCTGTTGTGTACTTCTACAATGTACCCGATGCTAAACAATCTGTTATCAGGTTTGGTTATCCGGCATTGGCCGCAACTCACCCCGATTTTTACCCCGCAACGGTGATGAATTATATATTGGGTGGAGGCGGATTTGCCAGCCGGTTAACGCAGCAATTGCGCGAAGGGAAGGGTTATACCTATGGAATAACTTCCAACTTTTCAGGAACCAATACGCCTGGTCCATTCGTAATTGGAAGCAGTGTAAGAACCAATGTAACGCTTGAATCAGCAGAGCTGGTTAAAAAAATCCTGGAGAATTTTGCGCAGACTTATTCAGAAGCTGACCTTGAAACCACCAAGAGCTTTTTGGTAAAAAGTAATGCAAGGGTGTTTGAAACAGGACTGGCAAAAATCAGTATGCTTGAAAATATTAGCAAGTACGGATGGAAGCCCAGCTATGTTAAAGAACGCGAACAAATTGTACAAAATATGACTGTATCGCGCATACAAGCTTTGGCAAAACAATATTTGGATGCCGATAGAATGATTTGGTTAATAGCCGGTGATGCAAAAACCCAATTACCTCGACTGAGCAAACTTGGCTTTGGAGAGCCCGTGCTGATCAACAAATAAAGCTGCAAGGTTACGGCTGAATGGTAAGCCAGAATTTAAAAGGGGATGTGAGTGGCTAGTCACTCACATCCCCTTTTGCATGTGGCGGCAACAAGGTGCAACCAACCAGCTTATTCTTTCAATCATACAGGAGGCATCCGTGAGTGATTTTCAAAAAAGACCGATCGTACAGATTTCTTATACCAACAAAGAGGTATAAATTTTCCAGATTTACTTTTTAATGTCAGAAAGGAAAATTTTATTTGATCTTCATTTTACCAGAATCAATTGTTTATGATTTCTTACAAATCCCGTGATAGATACCGGATAAAAAGCTGTGCGCAAAAGGTGCTCTCATTGTTTGCTTTCCTATTAATATCCCATGCTGTTATTGCACAGCCTGCAAATGACTCTTGCACTAAAGCAATCGCTATAAACATCACTGGAGGTGGTTTTGATATAGGTCCTTTTACCAGCGCACAAACCGATCTCACTTCTGCAACTTTACAGCCGGGGGAAAGCTTCGCACCATCAATTATTACTGCCGGCCTGAATAAAAAAAGTGTGTGGTATAAGTTTACTCTCCCCACCACACGGTCAGTACGCATCAGCCTTGCCCAACCCGGTAGTTCCATCCAGGCGGGCAACGTTGGATTTGCCGTATATAAAACCAGCAGTTGTCTTCCCGGCGATCCGCAAATCAGCACCAAGCTAAGTCCCATTGAAACTTTCGGAAGTACGTTTCATCCCTGCGTAGCTGACGGCGAATATTACATTCAGGTATCAAGTACTATCGGAGCCAGCGGACCGATTTTTATTGCTGTACAAATAGATCCGGGAAGTCCTGCACCCTACGATAAACCGTCCACTGCATATAAATTTGGTAGTCTTACACCTAACCAACAAGTATTTAAAGATGTTGATATTGAATGTCAAAGTATAGATGACGCAAACGAAGTGTGCTTGTCGGCCACGAGTTTTAAAGATTACACTAAGAGCATTTGGTACACATTTACAACCCCTGCCTACTTCGATTACTTAAATACTTGGTTTGCATCTATAACTACTCCAACCAGTTCGCCATCGATAAAAATTGGCTATCGACTTTACCAGGGAGATGGAACTACGACACCGATTGCAAGTCTTACGCAAATAGGCGGTTGCGACAGCTTAATGACGGATATATATGCGTTGGATAAAAAACAATATAAATGCGGGGTATTGTTACCCAACACAACCTACACCGTACAATTGCTCTTTCATAAAGACTTTAAGAATACCGTTCGCTTTGGTGCAGATTGGAATGGTAGTAAACCTACCAATGGCCCCTTGCCGATTTCATCTCTTGCTACTTCTAACAAAATGGGTACGTTGGCGGCTAATAGCAGCACTTATGGTATAATGACACCCGTCAGTGATGTATTTGGTTGTAATAGTCGGCACAATCAAAATAGTTGTCCTAAGAGCATGCCTACGTCTGGTATTTTATTCAATGGCGTACTATTCAATCTGAGCAGTTTTGTTTCCTTCACTCTTGCCGGCACTTCTTCAGTTTATATTAATGCTTCAACGGTGTCGTGTTCAGGTTATTTACTTCTCAGGCTATATAAGCAAGACCTGACTGCAAATTGCACCGACCTGGATACAGCCAACTTAATTTCAACTTTTTGGTACAATACTTACGGCAGCAATCCCATCGCCTGCATGGCACCCGGCAATTATGTCTTGCAAGTAATGGCAGTTGATAGTACCCGGCCCAGGAATTATTATTCTTCTGGTAGCCTATATACCTATCCTAGTAATAACTTTTGTTTTAACATGGGTTTAGGTAGTTCATACACCCTCAATATTTATGTACGCACAGAAGTAGCATCCAACAAATTTGATCTGAGCTCACCCGGCAAGTTTGAAAAAATTAATGCTAATGGGGCGGGTGTGATGCAGCCATTGCTTAGAAATGTGACTTATACGGCTGTAAAGGATACGTTTGGTTGCGCCAATACAGTAATGCCAACAGATACTCTATGCAACCCGAACTATTATGGTTACCTCGGCAAAGCAAGTTATCGTGAATTTGTACTGGCGGATTCCTCGATGTTATTTTTTGACCAGCACAATACCTATAATTCTAAGTTGTACCTGGGCGACGCAGATGCACTCACTACAGCGCAAAATAAACACACCTATCCTGAAAGGTTTAGTGGCCTGGTGCCTGCATCTAAATGTTTTGCATACTACAATAGCGGCTATAGCCCGTATGCTTGTGCGGTACCGGGTACGTATACAAACGCAAGTTTCGAAAACAGGCTGAGCTATGCTTCAAACCTTGCCATAACACCCAGGTCTGGAAAAAGTAAGTATGGATCACCTTCAACTGCACAGAATATGGGTGATTTGTGGAGTTACATTCCGGTGAATACATGGTTTCAATCAGGACTTGATACATTCGCATGTTATGATAATCCTGTAACTATTGATGGGGTGGCACCTTGTAATAGTCAACAAGGACAGCCATCAACAAAGCTCATTTATAGACAATTTTATTTAAGTAAGCCCACATTACTTTCTATTAGAAATTACGTTTATAGTGATCCTTATGGTTATGGCGTATTTACACTTTTTAAAGGAAAAGCTACGGATGGGATCGATTCGTTGAAGAAGGTAAGCGCAGCATGGACATGCTTTACAAGTGGGGGTAGTAATGGTCAGTGTGATGCAGTGCCTGCCGGCTGGTATACCGTAGTATCTTATGGGTCAGGACCAACTTTTGCCAACCCTACAGGCGGAATGAATCCGACAACGAACGATCATAACTCCTCCCTTGGACGTCTTGATAAGTTTATGATTTATTTAGGGCAGGCTTGTGCACCACCGAAATTCAACCGCCCTTTTAAAGCTTCTATTGACACCTTAACCGGCCAGCCATATAAAGTACAATGGGCGCCACAAACCGGGCATACAGCAGCATATCCGCGATTAGGTAAAACGATTACTTTAAACATGGAAAATTTTGACTGCACGCAGGATACCACTTTTATCAGGCAACAAATAAACTCGTGCAGTAGCACTGATGCAAAAGTGGTATTTTATGTATTTACTACTACGCAGGAAGGATATGTAAAAGTGACCGTGCCTAGTAGTTTTTGGAGTAGTGTGTATGCTTTTGATGTGCGCACCGGCGACTCTGTAAAACTTAAAAATGGTATTGACACCGCCCTGCATCCTTGTACAAATAAATCAGGATTTTTAGAATTCTGCCGCTTACAACCGGGCACTTACACACTGGTAATATTTGTACCTTCTAATTATACTTGTAACAATGTATCACCCACTATCTATATTGACTCCGTAGGAACTTCAAGATTTGACCACGCTGCTAATGCTTATGATTTTGGCGATATTAAACCAGATAGTTCATGGTATAATGGAAAGATAGGTGACGTAAATCCTTTTGGCACAGGCAGGCCTCCAAGCAACGATTTCTTTTATTGTACTACTGGTGCGCAGTTAAAAGATCCCGATAACGGACAAGGTTGTTATACCCAATACAACCCGTATATATATCCAGCAAGAACCAACCAGGTATTGCACCCGGTATACAGCCAATCTGGCCCTTATGTAGACAGGCGTACATTATGGCACACATTTACCGTGAGCAGGCCGGGTACCATTCGCGTTAAGGTCAACGGAAGAAAGGGAAGTGAGAATATCATCCCCAATTTCGCTGTTTATAGTTCAGATGCTGATGGCACTACTCCATTTAGCACCTTGCAAACAAACGGGTTAGTAGACTCAACCTTACTTCAGGGACTTACTTTTAAGGTAAATAACTTGTACTATTATTGTTGGTATAGATCGCCTTTGAATGTTATCAGCTTCTACAACGAGCCATGTAACTTCAGGCCTGCCAGGTATTATATTGTCACCGACATTTATTATGCAGATGATCCGAACTTCCAGATAGATGTGGAAGTATTACTTGACTCTGTAACGGCCCAACCACCCAAATTTGACCACTACAGCCAGGCCAATGATCTTGGCTTGGTAAACAGTGGCATCAAAAGAGGAGATGTAGACAATTTTACATGTGCTACACGAGACTTATCTGACCCGGTTTATTCTTATACAACCTGCCAAAAAACGTTGTGGTATAAGTTCACTACAACAGCTACTGGTCAGATCCGGTATGCTGCGTTCTTTAAAAACACCAACAATTATTATTTTGATCAAATACAATTATTCAAACAAATAAGACCAAATGATTCATCCGCAACTGGCCTTATGTACATGCCTTATACAACCACCTTTAGCAACAACGGTACCTGGGCACAGCGATGCATTGAACCCGGCACCTACTATATCATTCTACCCGGCTGCAATGCTGTAGATGAAGACGTCTATCCACAAATAGAAATCATTCCACAAGCAGGTGATTTTTGTAGTGCGCCAATGGTTACGGGGTTAACAGGTCCGGGTACAAGAGTAGTTCCCGTTACAATAGACTGTCACACCATCGGTACCGATTATGGTGAATTCAATCCTACACTTACTTGCCCGGCTAATGCAGTTACGAATAACTATAAAACGAGTTGGTATCGTTTAGATATCACTGGCACGGATACGTTAGATGTAACGGTGTACATCAATGAAAACACCAACGCCACCAGCACCGATATTAAGTATAGAATGATGACCGGCAGTTGTGCTGCCATGCAGGAGCAGAGCTGTGTTCAGGATGCCCTAACGCGCAATACATACAAGTGCCTTGCGCCGGGTAACAGCTATTACATACAGGTCTTCTCCCCGACTATTTATAATGGTTCACAAGTCACCGGCACCATTGATCTAAACCTTGCAGCGGTAGTACATGCGGATAGTTGTTTCCCCGCAAACAACTGCATTGGTGTGGCCAACTTCACGCCCAAGTTCGATTGTACCAAAGACAAAAATGCCTTGTTCACCAACTTTTCTACGTATGGTTCAGCCATTACTTACCAATGGGATTTGGGGCACAACAATCAAACAAGCACAGCCGTTTCGCCCAGCTATTTTTACCCTGCGTTAACAACCGCTGCTACCTATACGGTGAAGCTGGTGCTTACCAATACAACGGCGGGTTGCAATAAGAAAGATTCATCCATTCAAACCATCACCATCCCTGCACGTCCTGCAGTTGATCTTGGCAGAGATACATTGAATTGTACCAATGGCATTACTGTTCCTTTAAACGCCACTTCGCACACCGGATCTACCTACGCGTGGTACAATGGAAGTACCCAACCAACCATTACAATTGGCGGCATGGTTAGTCCGTGGGTAGAGGTTACCTACAATGGATGTAAGGCAAGAGATACCATTAACATCTGGATAAATCCAATTGTGAAACGGGCTTTGCAAACAACTGCTTTGTGCAACGTAACAACAGTTACGCTTACGGCTAATCGTGGTCAAGGTGAACAGTACAAGTGGAACACCGGAGCAGTCACTGGTTCTATCAACGTTTCGCAGCCGGGTATTTATTGGGCAGATTTATACCTGAATGGTTGCACTATGAGAGATTCATTTCAAGTTGTAAGCGCCGACTTAAAACCATTGGGTAATGATACTGCGATTTGCCAGCGCAATATGCCTTACACTGCCAACGCCACGGTAAATGGTGCTACTTCGTACAAGTGGCAAAACAATGCTACGTCACCAACTTTCATGGTAACACAGCCGGGTCAGTATTGGGTAGAAATATCATTGGGTGGCTGCACCTTTCGCGATACGATCGTAGTAGCTGTCGACTCATTTAAAACAGTGAACCGTAACGCAAGAATTTGCCAGGGTCAAACCTATACATTGCCATCGGGGCAGGTAGTAAATACTTCAGGCATTTATAGAGATACACTGCGTAACGCCAGGGGTTGCGATACTTTAATTTCCAGCATTACACTTCGAATAGATAGTGTACAACGGATGAATACAGGTGCAAGCGTTTGCGCCGGTCAAACCTATACTTTACCCTCCGGACTTGTTGTTTCGTTACCCGGTACGTACAGCGATACAGTTCGATATCGCTCAGGTTGTGATAGTATTATCACGGCGACTACGCTTTCCATCAAACCCTTGTTTAGAAGTACAAACAATCCTTCCATTTGTGCAGGCCAAACGTACACACTACCGTCGGGTATTATAGTAAACACAACAGGAACATTTAGTGATACGATACGCTACCGAACCGGGTGTGATAGTCTCATCTCAACAACAAACCTGCAGGTAAAATCTTTGATCAGACGAAGCACAACAAACACCATTTGTGCCGGTCAAACCTTCACGCTTCCATCGGGCGTTATTGTTTCCGCCGCAGGCGTATACAACGATACGATGAAGTATGTAATGGGCGGTTGTGATAGCTTGATTAGCACGGTAACACTATCGGTGAAGACTGTTGCAAGAGTAAGCGCAACTCCTTCCATTTGTGCAGGGCAAACGTATACATTGCCATCGGGTGTAGTTGTAAATATTGCAGGTAATTATGTAGATACCCTTCGTTACAACACAGGTTGTGATAGTTTGATAACAACGACAACACTAGCTGTAAAACCACTGTTCAGAAGCAACCGAAGCGCAACCATTTGCGCAGGCCAAACGTACACGCTGCCGTCTGGAACAATTGTAAACTCAACAGGAACATTTAGCGATACGATACGGTATAGAAGTGGATGTGACAGTCTCATCTCAACAACAAACCTATCTGTAAAAGCATTGACGAGACGCGGCACCAATACTGCTATTTGCCAGGGTCAAACCTTCACGCTTCCGTCGGGTGTGATTGTTTCCGCTGCAGGCGTATACAACGATACGATGAAGTATGTAATGGGGTGCGATAGTTTGATCAGTACGGTGACGATAGCAGTGAAAACAGTGGCAAGAGTAAGCGCAACTCCCTCCATTTGTGCAGGGCAAACGTATACATTGCCATCGGGTGTGGCGGTAAATGTTGCAGGAAATTATGTAGATACGCTTCGCTACAACACAGGTTGTGATAGTTTGATAACGACTACTAATCTATCTGTAAAACCACTGTTCAGAAGCAATCGAAGCGCAACCATTTGTGCAGGCCAAACGTACACACTACCGTCGGGTTCTATAGTGAACACAACAGGAACATTTAGTGATACGATACGTTACCGAACCGGATGTGATAGTTTAATATCAACAACAAACTTATCTGTAAGAACTTTGACGAGACGCAGCACCAATACTGCTATTTGCCAGGGTCAAACCTTCACACTTCCATCGGGCGTTATTGTTTCCGCCGCAGGCGTATACAACGATACGATGAAGTATGTAATGGGCTGCGATAGTTTGATAAGTACGGTGACGATAGCAGTGAAAACAGTGGCAAGAGTAAGCGCAACTCCCTCCATTTGTGCAGGGCAAACGTATACATTGCCATCGGGTGTGGCGGTAAATGTTGCAGGCAATTATGTAGATACGCTTCGCTACAACACAGGTTGTGATAGTTTGATAACGACTACTAATCTATCTGTAAAACCATTGGTGCGCCGCGCCGCCAACCCGATAGTTTGTGCAGGACAAACCTTTACAACGCCATCAGGATTAGTGTTGGCTACATCGGGTACATACAACGATACGTTGCGCTACAATAGTGGATGCGATAGCCTTATCACAGCCATCAATCTAACCGTAAGATTGTTGGCAAGAAATAGTATTCAGCCATCCATTTGTGCCGGTCGAACGTACACTTTGCCATCAGGCATTATTGTAAATGCGGCCGGTGTTTACAACGATACACTACGCTACCGTGCCGGTTGCGATAGTGTAATTAATACAGTCACCCTGTCTGTGCAAAGCATAAGCCGCGTTGCATCAGCCGCGTCTATTTGCGCGGGTAATAATTACATACTTCCGTCTGGAGCCATTGTAAATACGCCGGGCATTTTTGTAGATACGGTCAGGTACCGCACCGGCTGCGATAGCCTGATCAGTACCGTCACCATTACATTGAAAGCCGCAACAAGAACGCCTGTTGCTGCGGTTATTTGTGAAGGCACTTCTTATACACTTCCATCGGGCGCTTTGGTAAATAGTAGCGGTATCTTCAACGATACCTTGCGTTATGCAGGAGGCTGCGATAGTGTGATCACCACACTAAACCTGCTGGTAAAACCGGTGACAAGAACGGCTACCAGTGCTGCTATTTGTTCAGGCGCAAGCTATGTACTGCCTTCTGGCAATGTAGTAAATGCAACAGGTATTTATAGAGATAGCATCCGCTACCGAACCGGCTGCGACAGTTTAATTACCACCGTTGCACTGCAGGTAAAACAGCCAACATTAACCACCACGAACCCTTCTATTTGCGCAGGGCAAACCTATACGCTTCCATCGGGTAGTGTGGTAAGTGCGGCAGGTAATTACACCGACGTTATAAAAGACAGGTTTGGCTGCGACAGCGTTGTTACCACCATCCGCTTAACCATCAATCCAAATCCAACCATCACCCTCAGCAAGAGCAACGACATCAATTGCATTGTAGGCAGCGCTACCTTAACCGCCACAGGCGGAAGAACGTATGCATGGTCGCCGGCCAATAATGTATCGAACCCTGTGGTGCAAAACCCGGTGGTGTCACCATCGGTTACTACCACCTACAAAGTATCGGTTACAACCAACCGCCTGTGTACATCAGTAGATAGCATTATAGTGGTTGTAAACAAGGGTGATGCAGAAGGAGGGTACTTGTTGCCTTCGGCATTTACGCCCAATGGGGATGGTAAAAACGAATGTTTTGGCGTAAAGGCATGGGGCTTTGTAACCGGTCTTGAAATGTATGTGTACGATCGTTGGGGCAATACAATGTTCACCACTAACGACGCTTCACGCTGTTGGGATGGCACCTACAAAGGAGAGAAGATGAGTAGCGGCGCATACGTGTACTACATTAAAGCCATTACCATTTGCGGGCCTGTGATGCGAAAGGGGACGATTGTTTTGATTAGGTAAGAGATACTTTTCACTGAGGACTTTGAAAGAAGATGCCGGAGACTAATAAAAGTATCCGGCTTTTTTATGCGCAATTCCATTATAGATTTCCTGGTTCAATTGTACCGTTGCTTTCATTATACAAGTTGACCCGATAGTAAAGCTGAATTGTTCTAAATCATTTGTATGAATTGAAACGAACATTTAAAACGGCTTCAACAACAAGCAAAATTTCTGAGCCATCCATAGTATCATTTTACAAATTCATAATGGTTTTCAATTTCAGCCAAAGTTCATTGTCGAAACCAGAAGCTGCCAATTGAACGGCTCCTGCCGAATTTCCCATTCTTATAACAACCAACTTTTGGGATGGAACAACGTATATTTTCTGATCGTTTTTACCCAGTGCAGCATACATTTCGGCAGGTGCGTTGGGAATTAAATTGCCGGGGAAAACGGTTTGCAGACCCGGCGCCATAAAACTCGATTTGCCATTCAACCAGGTTAAGTAGCCATAGCTAAGGTTAAGATTTTGCGAGGTATTTACCTGGCTGTTTAGATAGCCGGTTTCGGGCAATAATGTGGTATTTTCCCAGGTGCCTTTATTCATCAACAATAAACCGAACCGCGCCATGCTGCGAGCCGAGCTATAGTACACATTGTTGGAATTAAGCGTTTTAATCCATAACCCGTTCATGCCAATTCTATCCCTTATCTTCTGCTGAAAATAATTGTTGTAACTCATGCCGCTTGCATTTTCAACTACCTTATCCAGCAAGGTATAACTGGCATTATGGTAGGCCCAGCGGGTACCGGCGTCTGCTTTATAGGTCAGGCACGAAGGTAGTGTGCAGTCATTGTCAGGCACTCCATCATCTAGTCCTGAAGTCATGGTTAACTGGTGGCGCACGGTAATCAGGTTTTCTTTCGCCAACGGCGCAGAGGTCCACCCGGTGCCCAGGTATTGAGAGGTTTTGTTATTTAGATTAATCAACCCGTCTTTCTCTGCGATTCCAACTAAGAAAGCGGTTAACGTTTTTCCCGCAGAAGCCCAATACCAAACACTATCCGCCGTAAATGTTCCAAAATATTTCTCCGCTACGATTCTTCCATTTTTTAAAATGATAAAGGCTTTGGTGTTCTTGCTTTCCAGGTACGGATATAAATTGTTTAACTCCGCTTCACTCCATCCTAAGGATGATACACTTTTTGTCTCCCATGCCGTACTGTTTAAAGGAGGGAAGTATAGTACATCACTGTTTGGCGCATCTATTGTATCCGTTGCTTTTTTACAGGCGAGAAGGAATAAAAAACAGGTGATGAACAGGAGGCATGACGACTTAAGCATAATGTAGTTTTTTCTTTAACTGTTTGGTCGACAAAAGGTTTAATAGGTAAAAAAAGTAATTTTTGTCGAAGATCTATATTAAACGCTGCGGTGTGCTTAATATTTCTCTGGGGTTGTCAATCACTAATGTTCCGGAGGATGAAAAGTGAAATGATGAATTTTAAATTGCAGAAAGCAGCATGTAATTGTCTGCCACACTATTCGTAGCGTCATTAATTCACAAGCATACCTGAGGGCTTTGTTCTACCTTTCCATTTCTGCTCACTGCACTATGTAGGTAGATTCTATCTCATGATTGACATTCAGACAAAATCGACCGAACTGCCTACCATTGACTTCACGATTTTTGAGGCTACACCCGGTAACAACCTATTACTACAAACCGATCCACCACACTTTACCATACTTGCAGTTACAAAAGCTTATTTGCAAATAGCAGGCAAAACAAGAGTAGAATTGGTGGGTAAAGGAATCTTCGATGCGCTTCCTGCGTACCCAGCCAGCGCAGAAGATAGGGTAGTGAATGCGGTGTTTGATACTTTGAAAAAAGTTATTGCTACAAAACAAATGCAACATTTACCCACGCCTGGTTGCGGAGTATCCTTGCATGAAAACCTATCTCTCGAAAAATATTGGTGCACTAACTTTTCCCCTGTAATTAGCACGGTCGGACAGGTAACAATGATTGTTGTCACTGTTGAAGATTTGACCAAAGAAAAAGAGGTGCAACAGCTTGACGAAAAAAAGAAGCTAACTGATTTTGCTCACAACATGCTGCACCAGGCACCTTTGGCCATCCAAATTTATAAGGGTAGAGATTTGGTGATAGAGGTGGCAAATGAACAAACACTTACTATCTGGGGTAAAACAGCAGACATTATTGGGCGTCCGTTTTTAGCGGTTTTTCCAGAGTTGAAGGAAGCAGGCTTCAAAGACCTGATGTGTGAAGTAATGGAGACGAGGATGTCGAAAAGTTATTATGAATTGCCGGTTACCTTTAAGCGACACGGTGCCATAGGGGTTGGATATTTCAATTTTGTATTCCAGCCGTATTACGAAGAAGGGAATACTGCACCTGTAGGCGTATTGGTTTTTGCAGCAGAAGTAACTGAAAAAGTGCATGCGCGTCAACTGGTAGACTCGAGTGAAAAGAGCCTGGAACTCGCTTTGGAAATAGGTGCGCTGGGCGTTTTTACGATTGATATAGAATCAAACACATCCTTTTGCTCTAGCCACATTGTAGAGTGGTTTGATTTACCAGGTAAGCATGTTGGCGTAGCGGAGGTGTTGGGCAAAATTCACCCCGATGACCAAGCTAGAGTTTCAGACATTTTGCAGCAAAGTATAGCCAAGATAAATAATGGGAGATACAATACGACCTGCCGTGTTGTCCATGCTAAAACCGGGGTGTTGCAATATATGCATACCATCGGCCAGGTCTTATTCGAAAATGGTGACCCCAAGAAAATCAGCGGTATTATCCAAAACATTACCAACCAGGTTTTGGCCAACCAACAAATTGAAGCAAGTGAGCGCAATTTTAGGAACCTGATCATGCAGGCACCTGTGGCTATCGCCGTGTTTAAAGGCAAGGATTACATAGCTGAAATTGTGAACGATAAGTATTTAGAACTCATCGGAAGAAAACGGGATGTTTTTATCGGTAAACCTTTGTTTGAATCTATACCGGAGATTCAGGAAATGCTGGAGCCATGGGCTATAGAAATTACCAACACGGGCAAATCTTTTCCGGCGTATGAATTAGAGATAGCACTTGAAAGAAATGGCCAACTGGCCGATTGCTACTTTAGTTTTTTGTGGGAGCCTATGAGGGATGGCAATGGTGAAGTAACTGGCTTTATGGCAATTGCGGTGGAAGTGACCGACCAGGTATTGAGCAGAAAGCGGGTAGAAAAAAGTGAGCTTAAAATCCGTACAGTTATTCAAAGCGCTCCGTACCCGATTGCTGTTTTAATAGGTGAAGAATATATAATAGAACTCGCCAACGAATCGATGATAACTGCCTGGGGAAAGGGTAAGGATGTAATTGGGCGGAAGTATTTAGAACTGCTTCCCGAGTTGAGTAGCCAGGGATTAAATACTGAAGTAAAGCAAGTTTTTAAAAGCGGTATTTCTTTCAGTCGAAAAAATCAGCCGGTAAATATTTTGGTGAACAGTGAAATGCAGTCGTTCTATTACAATTATAATTTTATTCCCTTAGTTGATGCAGCATCGATGGTATATGGGATACTGGTGAGTGCAGTAGATGTAACTGACTTGAACCTGGCGAGGATAAGAGTTGAGGAAAGCCGGCAAAATTTACAGAATGTAATTATGCAGGCACCTGTGGCTATGTGTATCTACAAAGGTCCTGAGTTCATCATTGAAACGGCCAACAAAAGAATGATTGAATTATGGGGGAAAGAGGAAGCTGACGTAATGAACCAACCCGTATTGGAAGCCGTACCTGAAGCCTTAGCCAATGGGTTTGAAAAAATACTAACCAGTGTTTATACAACCGGTGATGCTTATAATTCGCAAGACGTTGCGCTTCATTTGATGCGCAATGGTAAGCTAGAAATGATCTATGTAAACTCGCTATGCAAAGCTTATTACGAAAGTGACGGAAAGATTTCAGGTATTGTAGAAATAGCAACTGAGGTAACAGAACAGGTAAATGCCCGCCATAAAATTGAAGAAGTAGTAGCATTGCGCACGAAAGAGTTGGCCGAAGTAAACCATGCTTTGCAGCAAACCAACCGCGAACTCGAACAGTTTGCTTACATCGCCTCCCACGATTTGCAAGAGCCTCTGCGAAAGGTGAGCACATTTGCACAAATGCTGGCCCGCAACCTTGGCGAACTCGATGACAAGTCCAAAGGTTATATTGACAAGATTACTGCTTCAACTATGCGCATGTCGCAGCTAATCAGGGATGTTCTTGACTTCTCGCAATTATCCCTGAGCAATGCATCTTTTATAACCGTTGATCTGAACAAAATAGTGGAAGACATTTTTTCAGATTTTGAATTGATTGTAGAGGAGAAGCAAGCGCAGATCAACCTTTCTCCCTTACCTAAAATTGTTGCCGTTCCGCTTCAAATGCAGCAATTATTCAGCAACCTGATCAGCAACGCGTTAAAGTTTAATAGCAGTAGTGTTCATCCAGTAATTACCATTACAAGTGAAACGCTTAGTGCCGAAGAATTAGGTGAACACAAAGGTTTGTTACCTGGCGTTGATTATTACCAAATTAAAGTAGCAGACAATGGAATTGGATTTAATGAAAAATATGCTGAAAGTATATTTGGCATATTTCAGCGATTGCATGGTAAGCAGGAATACGCTGGCACAGGTATAGGATTGGCGCTATGTAAAAAGATTATCCAAAATCACCACGGCGACATTTGGGCAACTTCACCAGCCACAGGCGGGTCAGCGTTTTACATTTTACTTCCTAAGCAAAAACCCATTTCTAACGGCATTGTTTGATTGAGGAATACGCTACCAATTTTAATGCTCAATTACTGCCCACGGTATTTATCATACACAAAAAATAGCATTGTTCGCTCGCCGTTTTCACTGCTTTTCATTCGCTTTTAATACCCTTAAAAAATTGCCACCTAGTATTTTGGTGATGTCTTTCTTGCTATAACCTTTTGCATGCAGTGCCTTAGTAATAACGGGGTAAGTTGTAACGTCGTCGAGGTGTTGCGGTGTCAGGTTAATGCCGTCAAAATCGGAGCCGAGACCTACGTAATCGATACCAACCAATTCTATGATGTATTCGATGTGCCCTATGAGCAAGGCTAGCGGAGGACGGATTGCTTCGGCTTCCACACGGTATTTATCGTACAATATATTGAGGGCATAAAAGCTTTCCACTCCGCTTCGCTTTAGTGAATCATTTTCAGCCGCGTGCTTTAGTAGAAAGGCTGCTTCCTTTTTATCAAACGAGCTATCAATAAAGCCAGGATTAAAGTTTACCTGGATTACTCCACCATTTTTAGCAATGGCTTTTATTTGGTGGTCTGTTAAATTACGCCGGTGCGGAACCAAACTGTACACCGAGCTGTGCGATGCAATGATTGGTTTTGTAGTCAGCTTGATGACATCCCAAAAAGTTTGATCGCCGGCGTGGCTCACATCTATCAGCATTCCCAATTGGTTCATGCGCTGCACCACTTGTCGGCCAAAATCTGTAAGACCTTTATGCGGCATGTTGGGCTTCGTTGTTTCATCAGCTGCGCTGCTTGCCCACGGTGGTGCTATATTATGTGTTAGGGTTAAATAACGGGCACCACGATTGTAGAGCGCCTCCAACTTATTCAAATCATTTTCAATCATATGGCCACCTTCTACGCCAAACATCGCAGCCATTTTTTGATGCTTTGCTGCTTTGCGTAGTTCTTTAGTGTTCGCAACCCTTATAATAAGTTGCGGATTGCGGCCAGCCACTGCATCTAATGTATCCATCAACCTGTTAGCAAATGCATAAGGGTTCTTAATGTCTCCATCGCAATACACTGAGAATAGCTGAACATCTAATCCACCTGTTCTCCATCTTGTCAAATCACTGTGTGCCTTGGTAGAAAGGTCAGCGTCGATCGCAATCCCTTGGTCCACTGCCTTCATCAATATATCGTTGTGGGTATCTACCACTATTGCTCTGCGATGTATCGTTGAATAAGTTTGCGCATGAACCTGGCTTGATAATAGGATGCTGAACACCAGTAGCTTCTTCATTAAAGGGGATTATTTTATAGTAACAAGGTAAGTGAAACCCGTATAATGAAATGGGCAAGACCGGATGAAAATTGATAGGCAAATCGATTTAAGCATGATTTTATCTTCCATCGACTATTATCAAGATAGAGTCGCCAGGAAAAGACAACGGGTTCAAATATATTTGCACAGAATCTAACTGACAATGAAGAAAATTCTTTCTTTGAACATAGCTGTTACAGGCACTATCATTATTATTTCCTGCGTTATTGTTTTTCATTTATTAGTACTTGCCGGCTTCATCCCATCCAATATTGTATGGGGCGGAAATCTTGCGGATAAGCAACAACTCTACACAATGGAGATAGTTTCAATAGCCATAAATGTGCTAATGCTTTTTGTGATTTTAGTGTACAGTGGCGTCGTTATTGCGGCCATCAATCGAAAGATTATTATAGGTGTCATTTGGTTGATGTTTGGGTTATTTCTACTGAATACTGTAGGGAATCTACTGGCAAAGAATTCCCTGGAAACTCATATTTTCACTCCTATTACATTTGTTTTGTCCCTTTTTTGCTTAAGGATCGGGGTGTATGAATATGGACGGAAAAATCCATCTAATTGATTGTGTCCTGGTAATCGTTGGCGGTGATGATGTAGAGAAGGTAGACTTATGTAGCGATTTTGACAGAAGATTGCAGGCAAGCGGTCAAAAAAATTAAGTTGATTCTTTTCTGTTGTTTGTTTCGCCTCAATTTTTTTTGACTGTAGTATCGTGGAATTTTTGGATAGACAGGGCTACTAAAAAACGATACCTTGTAAATCCCTGCCTTTTTACCGTGATAAGTTACCACTTACCGATAAATGTCATTCTACTGCCTACTATCTTAACTAATTTTACCGCGAACAGGATTTTTTCATGAGAATGCAGACCGGTTAGGTGCGTGCAGGAAATGTTTTAAGATGAGCATGAATAGACAATTACCAAGATACTTTTTACTTTTTCTCACCACACTAACAAGCTTCGCCTTGCAGGCACAGGTCAAAAATGATGTGGGAATTATTGTAGGCAATGTACTTGAACTGGAAACAGGAAAAGCAGTAGGTGACGCAACCCTTTCACTGTTTCGTTCAGGCGATTCTGTCACTGCAAAAAAAGCTCTTACAGATAAAAATGGCAACTTTGAGTTCGACAACCTGCCCATTGGTTTTTATCGGCTGGTCATTTCCAGCATGGGTTTTTCTACTAAAAACATTGATAGTATTCACATCCGCGAAGAGCGGTACGATTTCAACCTAGGCGATCTAAAACTTTCCCGAAGTTCGGCACAGTTAGAAGAAGTAATCGTGTACGCCGAAAAGCCTTTGATCGAAAACAAAGATGGTAAGATCACCTACAACGTTGGTGAAAGTGCTTTGAGCGCAGGTTCGTCTACTGCTGAAATATTGAAGAACATGCCGCTGGTGAGCAATGATCCCGAAGGAAGGATACTACTGAAAGGAAAAGAACCGAAAATATTGATTGATGATAAGCCAACTGATCTGAATGCCCAGCAACTGGCAGATCTTTTAGAAAGCTTACCCGGCAGCAGCATCGAAAGAATAGAACTAATGAGTAACCCACCACCGCAGTATGCATCTGAACCAGGCGGGGTAATAAACATTGTAACTAAGAAGGGAAAGGTAGGCGTGGTTGGCAGAGTAACGCTAAGTGGTGGCACTCGGGGCGAAGGAAAACTTTCCGCTAACGTATCCTACAGGCGCCAGAATTTAGTATTGAGTGGTACGGCTGGAATCGCGATCAATAATTTTACCGGGGAGAGTTATAGCCGCCGTGAAAATTATTATAAAGACTCCACCAATTATTTTCACACAGACGGGAGTTTCATCAACCGAAATCTTCGTCCGAGTATCCGTTTGCAGGCCGATTACGACCTTACCAAAAAGCATGCAATCAGTGCAGTATTGCAAAGCAATTACAACCTGTTTGAGAACGAAAGCAACACGCAGTATAAAAACCTGAGCAAGGATCAGGATATCTACCGCCTTAGTACGCGCAGCAATGCTTCAGACGGGTTGGGTTATACCAATGCAGTGTCACTTACCTACACGTATAAAAGTTTAAAATCAGCAGAGCGATTGCAGGTGATAGCCAGCGGCAACCTCGGCAGAAACGATAATGATCGAGATTTCTTTCAGCAATTTCTTGATCCAAATTATTCGCCACTCGGTTTAGATTCCCTACAACAGCAGGCGTTGGAGTATAAAAGTAAATCGGCGCAATTTCGAATCAACTACGACAAGCCTTTGCCGTGGAAAGGAATATCGCTATCAACAGGGGCATCTTTTAGCAGGGTGATCAATCACAATGTGTTGAACACTCAATTTTTCAAACGGGCTACGCAAGAGTTTGTCAATAATGATCGGCTCAGCAATGACTTCAGGTTTTTACAGGACATCTATACCATTCGCGCAGCGCTAAATTTTCGTTTGAAAAAAGAATGGCGACTTACCGCCGGGGTTCAGGCGGAAGAAACCAACAACACCTTCATTTTCTTAAAAGGAAACGTAGCTGATGTAACAAGCCGTTACCTAAACTGGTTGCCCAATGCTACATTTCGCAAAGACTTCAATAAAGTTTTTAATACAGCGCTGGTGTACCGCGCCACCATCCGGCGACCGGGTATCACGGAATTAAATCCTAACATTGATTACAGCGACCCTTATAATCTCCGCTTTGGCAATCCATACCTGTTGCCATCGTTAGCCCATACTTTCGATTGGAACCTGGGTTTTACAAAGGGTAAGTACTACATCAATTCTTCTGTAGGGTATAATAAAGTGCAGGATGTTTTCAATACCATCCGTACGCTTATTGATAATGGAATTACCGAGGTTACCTACCAAAACATTGCTGACCGGCAGGAATATGAAGCAAGCTTATGGGGTGGTTATACATTCAATAAACGGTTGCGTATGAATGCAAGTGCAGGCTATACGTACAACCAATATGGAGAAACTGAAAAGCTATTGTATAAGTACCGCAATGGCGCTACTTTTTACACAAGCATCAACTATAATTATACGCCAATGCCCTTACTTACGTTTGAGGGAACGGCCCGGTACAGCAGTTTTGCAGATCCCCAAGGAAGGTCGCGCAGCAACCTTACCATGAACTTTGGTGTTCAACGCAAACTGATGAATAAGCGATTAATTGTTTCCTTCAATGTGATTGATCCACTGAGAGCACAAAAGCTCGTTAGCTATACGTACGGCACCCGGTTCTCACTCGAGAATTTCCGGACTACCAACACCCGAAATTTTCAGTTGACCATTGCTTACCAGTTGAATAAAATGCAGCAAAAGAAACAAAGCGAAAAGCAGAAAGAAGACATGTTGAAAAAACTAAAGGATAAAAAGCTTGTTCAATAGTTCAGGGTTTTGGTAATTGATTCTTCACAAAAGGAGTGTAGGCACTACGGTAGGATCGATAGTTGATGATTGTCATTCCCTTTTGAAACGATGGTCATAATAATTTGCTCCCTGTCAATATAATTTGTTGCATAATACAAACCAACATGGAAGTTGCAACAAGCGAGTTTATGCAAGTGGATACTGCGCCACCCAAAGCCACCGAAAATCAGCATGAAGTAGACTTCTTTAAAGAACTGCAACAAAATTTTGCTGCACAGTTTGAAAACGTTTTTCCCGATAAGATGGCGGAAAAAACGATTGTAATAATTCCAAGTCTTACGCTCGACCAGGAGATTTTGGAGAAGGTAGAAGGCGTTATACATTACGAAGAACGCCTGCTATGTTTATTAATGTTGTTGCGTATGCCACATGCAAGAGTCATCTACCTCACCAGCATGCCGATCGATCCGATTATCATTGATTATTACTTACATCTATTGCCGGGTATTACAGGGTATCACGCACGGCAACGACTCATCCTGCAAAGTTGTTTTGACTCCTCGCCAAAATCGTTGACCGAGAAAATTCTGGAACGGCCCCGTTTAATAGAGCGGATTAAGAAGAACATTCCTGACATTCACCTGGCGCATCTTTCTTGTTTTAATGTTACCGATGCAGAACGCAAGCTTGCCGTGCAGTTGAAGCTGCCCATCTTTGGCTGCGATCCCGATTTGCAGCACCTCGGATCTAAAAGCAGCGGTCGGAAATTATTTCGCGGTGCTCATTTAAATGTACCCGATGGCTTTGAAGATTTGTTTACCCGTTCGGATGTCGTAACTGCGTTGGTAAAGCTTAAGGAATCTAACCCAGGACTGAATAAAGCGGTGGTGAAAATCAATGAAGGTTTTTCAGGTGAGGGTAATGCCATTTTTAGTTTTCGTGGAGCGCCTACAACAGACAAGCTGAGCGAGTGGTTGAATGGTGCATTAGAAAACAATTTGAAAATCGTTGCCGTCAATATGCCCTTTGATTATTTTATGGAGAAGTTAAAGGTAATGGGTGGCATAGTTGAAGTTTTTGTCGATGGACTTAAGAAGCATTCGCCTTCTGTTCAGTGCCGAATCAATCCGCTTGGCAAGGTTGAAGTATTATCTACCCATGACCAATTGTTGGGTGGAGAAAGTGGCCAGGTATTTCTGGGAGCCACTTTTCCGGCAGACCAGGAGTATGCCAAAGAAATAGGAGAGATGGGGAGATGTGTTTCAGAAGAATTGAAAAGTTATGGTGTGCTTGGTAGATTCTCCATCGATTTCATTTCAGTGAAAGAGCAGGAGAAGTGGACACATTATGCAATAGAAATAAACCTACGCAAAGGTGGAACCACACATCCCTATCTCATGCTGCAGTTTTTAACCGATGGTAAGTATGATGAACTGGAGGGAAGATATTTGACCGCTAATGGACAGGAACGATTTTACCTTTGTTCGGATAATGTACAGAAGGATAGTTACAAAGGACTGACACCACACGATGTTATTGAAATAGCCATGTGCAATGGATTGATGTATGATGGAAGTTCGCAGGAAGGTGTGATGTTTCATCTCATTAGTACGGTATCGCAATACGGTAAACTAGGGGTAGTATGTATCGGTGCTACGCATGAACGTGCCGCCTATTTCTATCATCGTACCATTGAAGTGCTGGACAAAGAGACGATCAGGTAACCTCCGTTAATAGTACATGGGTTAAGATTGAACTTTTATTTTCTTGGCTAGCCAGCTTTCTTGCACAGGGATCAACCACTTATCTAGCAGCTCACCTTTGGTTTGTACAAGATTATTAAAATAGATTGTTTCAGCGTTGATGAAATTGTTTTCTATAGCATAATTCAATTGGCTAAGTGGCAATAACTGCACCTTATCCTTTACAATAAAAGCCAGGTTCTGGCGGTTGAACATGTCTACATTACAGGTCGATTCAATAGATTTAATCAGCCGAACCGAACTATCCGTACTGCACCCTGACACGCCAGCCTGCGTTTCATCCGCCATCAAAATAATAAACTGGCCAAACAAGAGGTTAGCATACCCTTTCACCTTTACCCCATGCGAGTTCCATTGCTCCACAAATTCATTCATTTTATCTTCTATTTCTAACGCCTCACCCAAGGTAAACAGGCGACTGGATTGATAGACCCAAACCCGGGAATCTGAATGAAAATCTTCCGGTATTAAATGCTGAAATTCAAAGTTCATATGGAGTAAGTTGTGAATTGATTGGTTGGTTGCAAAGCTAAACCTAATGGTGATTGATGGCACGTAAAAAAACCAGCGTTTTTGGAAACGCATCTATTGCTTTCTTACAATTTCAATGATCGAAGCATTTGAATGTTGGGCGTTGTTCCAGCTGCCATTTTTCAGCTGTAATAATTCATCTTTCGTTATGCTAAAAGGAAGTATTTCGTCGAAGTGTTTCTGCAAATAATCAACACTAGACCATGCTTTTAATTTGCCGGGTGCGAACACGAGTCCCTGATCGCTTGCTTCCATCACTTTCCAATAGTGAACAAATGTTTCGCCCTCTTCATCATCCGATTTAATCTTATAAATGTCGCCGGTCTGAGGCCGGGCAAAATAGCGGTCTATGGAGTCAGCTCTTTCTACTTTTACGTAGTATAGGTAAGCCGCTAAACAAACCGATATGCCAATAAACAGGTAGAGAAATTTTTTGCGAGCCATCATAACGTTGGGCGTTATACCTTCTCTTTTTTCATGGCTGATGCTACTATTTCAGCAACATCCAGCACCGCCACTTCATTCTCTTTTTCCTTGTTTTTTACGCCATCGGTTAGCATGGTATTGCAGAAAGGACAGGCGGCCGCAACAACGCTGGCGCCTGTATTAATCGCTTCGTTACTGCGCTCCACATTTACATAGCGGTCACCTTTTTCTTCCTCTTTAAACATTTGAGAACCACCGGCGCCACAGCACAAACCATTACTGCGGCAGCGTTTCATTTCCACCAACTCAGCGTCGAGGGTTTCTAGTATTTTGCGTGGGGCTTCGTAAATACCATTTGCGCGGCCCAGGTAACAACTATCGTGGTACGTGATTTTTTTTCCTTTAAAACTTCCACCTTCCTGCATTTTTATTCTGCCTTCATTGATGAGTTCCTGCAGCAGCTGTGTATGATGGATGACTTCGTAATGACCACCGAGTTCAGGGTATTCATTCTTTAAAGTATTGAAACAATGCGGGCACGCCGTTACAATCTTTTTGATGCCGTAACCATTCAATACCTGTATGTTGTTATAGGCCATCATTTGAAAGAGAAATTCGTTGCCGGAACGACGGGCCGGATCTCCGGTACAGGCTTCTTCTTTACCCAAAATGGCATACTTGATGCCTACGTTGTGAAGTATAGTAGCGAAGGCTTTTGTAATTTTTTGAGCACGCTGATCGTAGCTGCCGGCACATCCAACCCAAAACAAAATCTCTGGTGTTTCTCCGCTTGCCATCATTTCCGCCATAGTAGGTACCGTCATCTAAATTGGTTTTGGTCAAAAGTAGGGCAAAAACCGAAAGCATGTAAAGCGCGTGTAACCAGGCAAGGAATGGATTGCCGCCATTGCAGGACAGATTGTTTACATTCAATTGGAGGGAAGGCTTGTGCCTCTTTAGTTTGTAGTCAAAAAAAAGAATTTGATTTGCAATATTGAGCGATACGCATGGTAATAGATGATTACTGATTTGCCGATTTTAAAACCTCTTGTGAAGACATACATATGACTGCTTTACTGCAAGTTTTTTTTTGTTGGTTTAGGTGTGAGTTTACTTGGGCAATTACCGCTCGGCAATATGAACATTGTGGCTACACAAATAAGCGTGGAGGAAGGTGTTAAAAAAGCGTGGCAATATGCATTAGGTGTCGCCATCATGGAAATTTTTTACCTCAGGCTCGCTCTTTCAGGAATTAATTGGGTAGTGGAACATGCAATGTTATTCAAGATCATAACGTGGCTCACGGTTGTTTTTTTCTTTGCGATAGGAATAGCCACGCTGCTTTCTACCCGGAAGCAAACAGCCGATAAAAAAGGTGTGTTGGTTGACAATAAAATTAGCCGGTTTGTTTTGGGAATTTCGCTCAGCGCCATCAATCCAATGCAAATTCCCTTTTGGTTTACATGGACCATTGCTTTACTAAATAATGGTTTGCTCTTACCGGGTTATGGCAACTATAATTGGTTTACCATTGGTGCGGGCATAGGCACCATCTCAGGTATCTGCCTATACATTTATGGAGGCAAATGGGCGTTGAAAAAAATGGGCGGCACTAATAGAACGCTTAACTACATATTGGGTGTCGTTTTTATAATTGCTGCACTGGTTCAACTCTATAGAAATTTAAATGCGCCCTGGGGTAAGACTTAATAGCTGGTTTGAGCTAGCCAATTTACACGTGGGTTGTACATATATCTTTTATTAATGCACACAGAGAACCTGTATGCTTTTTTCCGTTAATTTCAGGTTACAATACCAAATTAATCCGCATATGAATCACTTCAAGTTTTACAACAAAGAAGACGTTCTCTCGCTTACAAAGATTAGAAAGTTTGAAACAAAATTGGGTGAACGATTACAGGTAATTAGCGATCCTCAAAACCTGGAACAATCGCTTCGTCAGTCCAGCGCTACCTTTGTAATTATTGGCATACCGGAAGATATAGGGGTGAAGGCGAACCAGGGATTAGGCGGCACAGATACTGCGTGGATTCCATTCCTGAATGCATTTGCCAATATTCAGAGCAACGATTTTGTGGAAGGGACGAATATTTTATTGCTGGGGCATTTTGATTTCAGCCCGCTTACGCATCTCATAGAACAAAACGCGCTCAATTACCAGGAAAAGATTGATGCCTACCGCCATGCAGTACGAACCGTTGATGATTCTGTCGAGCCATTAATCAAGCTCGTTGTTCAATGCAATAAAATACCGATAATAATTGGCGGAGGTCACAACAATTCGTACCCAATCATTATGGGTGCGGCTAAAGGTTTATATAAAAATGAAAAGATCCCGTTAGCTTCCATTAATTGCATCAACCTGGATGCGCATGCAGACTTTAGACCGCTGGAAGGACGGCATAGCGGCAATGGCTTTTCCTATGCGGAAGAAGATGGATACCTGCAAAAGTATTTTGTTGTTGGCTTACACGAGAACTATCTAAATCAAAACATATGGATGGATGTGGTAAACAATCCATTCATTGACTTCATCAGTTACGAAGACATTTTCATTCACGAGAAGTCAAACTTTCTACAAGCGGTTGCACAGGCAACCAGCTTTACCGAGGATACCTACACGGGTATTGAAGTGGATCTGGATTGCATTGAAAATACGCTCAGCAGCGCAGCAACACCTTGCGGAATTTCCACAATTCATGCGAGGCAGTTTGTATCGTATGCTGCTGCCGATTCTTACTCAGCCTACCTTCATATTTGTGAAGGCGCCTCTAAATTATCGGACGGAAGATCGAGTGAAACAACAGGCAAGCTAATCAGCTACCTCGTTACAGATTTTATAAAGGCGAAGGAGGAAGGATTCTCTATTCAACAATTAAATAGAGCCGAGTCTGCTGAAGCATAGGAGTGAAAAGAAAAATGGTGGTTTGTCATTTTGACGAACCACCATTTTTATTTTATTGATCAGCTTCCATTTCCATTACCTTCTCAAATAAAACCTCATATTCCTGGTTGAGTTTCTGAAGGTGCTGCTGTGCTTTTTTGTAGTCTGCTTCTACCAAAGCAAACTTGTTTTTATCAGCATAGTTCTCAGGGGCAGACAGTGCCAGTTCAAGTCGTTGTTTTTCTTGCGCGGCTTTATTTACGTCCGCTTCAAGGTTTACCAAACGACGTTGTTGCTTTTGAAACTCTTTTTGTTTTTCCTTATTGATCGGTTGCTGCTTGCCGTTGATATCTGCTGCCGGTGCAGTTGTCTGTTTCTGGGTTGCTTCGGGTTTAATATCCTTTACTGGCTCAGCTTTTTTCGCATTGCTATCCGGCTGCTTACCTGTTTCCTGTTCCTTTTTTGCCATGCGTTCGTTCCATTCAACCCACTCCTGGTAAGAGCCTTTAAACTCTTTGATTTTATGGTCAACAATCTCCCAAATTTTATTGGCCGTTTTCGAAATAAAGAAACGATCGTGGCTCACCAGTATCATGGTGCCTTCGTATTTCCTCAGTGAGTCTGCCAACAGTTCTACCGAGTGCATATCAAGGTGGTTGGTCGGCTCATCCAGCATTAGAAAATTCGCTTTACTGATGATTGTTTTTGCAAGCGCTACCCTTGCCTTTTCTCCACCGCTCAATACGCGTATTTTTTTATCTACATCGTCGCCGCTAAATAAAAAGCAACCCAATAACGCACGTAGTTCCGGGTCTGTTTTCTTACTGCCTGCATCCTTCAATTCATCTAAAACAGTATTGTTGATATTGAGCGCTTCTAACTGGTGCTGCGCATAAAAACTTTCCTCTACATTATGTCCCCAAATCCGGTCACCTTCAAAAGGTTCATTGCCTACCACGATTCTTAAAAGGGTTGATTTACCTTTTCCGTTTGCACCAATTAAAGCAATCTTATCTCCACGATCAATTTCGGCCACAGCGTTCTCCAGGATCACATTGTCTCCAAACTGCTTAGTCAGATGTTTTAATGACACCAGCACCTTACCAGGCGTTCTATCTACCTGGAAGTTCATTTTAATGTTCGGACGTTCTATCTGTACATCTTCAATTACATCTAATTTATCTAACCGCTTCTGCACACTTTGCGCTTGTGCCGCCTTACTTGCCTTTGCTTTAAATCGTTCAATAAATCGCTCCTGCTGGCGTATGTAATCTTGCTGGTTTTCAAATGCACGTTGCTGCATTTCTACGCGGATCTCTTTTTCCTTTTCGTAAAAGTCGTAGTTGCCGGTGTAAATGTGTAGTTGGCGTTGGTACAGTTCAACCACTTTATTCACCATCCTGTTCAGGAAAAATTTATCGTGGCTCACAATCACCACACTGCCTTTGTATCCTAGCAGGTAGCGTTCAAGCCATTCGATGGAAGGAAGGTCAAGGTGGTTCGTCGGTTCATCCAGCAACAATACATCGGGCGCCTGGAGGATCATCTTTGCCAATAGCACACGCATTCTCCAGCCACCACTAAATTGCTTGTAGGGTTTGCTTAAATCATCATTACTAAAACCCAAACCATGCAACACTTCCTCTGCTTTATAGTGAACATTGTATCCATCCAACACATCCATTTCGTGCAGCGCATCAGTGTATTTGTGCAGCAGGTCTTCGTCTTCGTGATTTGCTTCCAGTTCTTTGCCCAGGCGTTCAATATCCTTTTCCAACTGCATCACTTTTTCAAAAGCGCCTAAAGCAACGCCCGTGATGGATTCGTTTGTATCGAAACTCAACAAGTCCTGGTGGAGGTAACCTATGGTCGTCTCACGGCTTTTTTCAACCGTGCCCAACGAAGGCTGAAATTCGCCAACGAGCACTTTTAACAACGTAGACTTTCCGGTACCATTATAGCCAATTAAACCAATACGTTCGCCCGGATGAATATGCCATGTAGCATCACTTACAATTACCCTTGCACCAAATTCAAACGTTACGTTCTGAAGACCGATTAGCATACTTTTTATTTTACATAGACAAAACCAGGTCGCGAAATAGTTGTTTGTTGTTAGTTGCAGTCTATGCTGCATAATCATCCAACATCAAACCTCAAACATCAAACCCCAAACTTCCACCCCAATTTTTCTTAGCGCGCAAAAGTAAAGCAATGCTTTTGTAAAGCAATTTGATTTAGAAATTCTTAAGATTTTGCTGCTAATAACGTGGTGCAAACATGACTGGTAACCAATCGCATTGCGTAACAATTTGATTTACTTTTGCCACAAAATTTTAAGCATGAAAAACTACCTATTAATTGCTACTCTCAGCCTACTTGCCGCTTGCGGCGGAAGTGATAAACCTGCTGACGAAGCAAAAAAAGAAGTTCCTCTAACACAGGCCACCAACAATTCTGCATTCAATACCAGCTTTGGGCATTTTCTACATAATTACTACAATCTGAAAGACGCTTTAGTGGCCACTAACCAGCAACAGGCTACTGATGCGGCAAACGCTTTGGTTGGTGCAGCAGATAGTGTGGCGTTGAATGAATTGAAGGCCGATAGTGCCATCGTACTCACCGCTAAAGACTATATATCCTCTATTTCCGCTGAAGCAAAAGGTTTGGCTGGTGAAAAGGATATAGAAGCACAACGCAAGTCTTTCCAGGTCATAAGTGAAAGCATGTATACATTATTGCAGACAGTGCGATACAACCAGGAGGTAGTGTATCATCAATTTTGCCCAATGGCGTTTGACGATGCTGGTGCCGCATGGTTAAGTAAATCATCCGATATTAAGAACCCCTATTTTGGTAAGAAAATGCTGACTTGCGGCGAGGTGAAAGATTCACTCGACTTCAGATCTAAGTAAAACCTTGTTACGGTGATATTGTCGCTCCTGAACTTTTGACTGGGTTGCGTTGTAATGGAAGCAGAAATATTGATAATATGCGGTACTTGTTTGTTGGATTGTTCAGTTTAATGGTATCGGTGGCAGCTGGGCAAGAGAAGTTTACCATTAATGGCTACATAAAAGATTCACTCACGGCTGAAACCCTGATTGGTGCCACGCTTAATGTACAGGGAGGAACCAAAGGAGTTACCACAAACCAGTATGGATTTTATTCATTAACGCTTCCAAAAGGCAGGTATAC
Source organism: Segetibacter sp. (assembly GCA_031425015.1). Classification (GTDB taxonomy): domain Bacteria; phylum Bacteroidota; class Bacteroidia; order Chitinophagales; family Chitinophagaceae; genus Segetibacter. The sequence continues at coordinate 68,892 of JANPIM010000031.1, forward strand.
TTTCACCTGTTCTTTCATTGGGTATACTCCTTACGATACTACCATTTTTTTGGACGCAAACAAAACCCTAGACATCAACATCGTTCCTAAAAACGTGGTTTTTGAGACGGTTACGGTTACTACGCGCAGGCGCGATGACAATGTAAAGACCGCCCAGATGGGGAAGATAGACCTGAGTATGGAGAAGATTAAATCTGTTCCTGCTTTGCTGGGTGAGGTGGATGTATTGAAAGTGTTACAACTATTGCCCGGTGTGCGCAATGCCGGTGAAGGCAATGCCGGTTTTTACGTAAGGGGAGGAGGCCCGGATCAAAACCTCATCTTATTAGACGATGCCGTGGTGTACAATACAGGTCACCTGTTTGGGTTTTTCTCCGTTTTCAATTCTGATGCAATCAAGAATGTTTCATTAATAAAAGGAGGCATGCCGGCCCAGTACGGCAGCAGGTTGTCGTCTGTGGTTGATATTAGCCTGAAAGAAGGCAACATGAACAAAACGCAGGTGGATGCGGGAATAGGGTTGATTGCTTCACGCCTGGCGATCCAAGGGCCCATTAAAAAAGATAAAGCCTCGTACATTATTTCTGCGCGGCGCACTTACATTGATGTGCTTACCAAACCCTTTATTGGTAAAGAGAGTGATTTTCGCGGCTCTGGTTATTACTTCTACGACCTGAATATGAAGGTGAATTACCGCATCAGCGAAAAAGACAGGGTATACCTGAGCGGTTATTTTGGTCGTGATGTTTTTAACTACAATAACTCCCGCCGCGATTTTAGTACAGAAGTTCCGTGGGGCAACTCGACCGCCACACTTCGTTGGAACCATGTCTTCAATCGTAAACTGTTTAGCAATACAACCTTAGTGTACAACGATTATAAATTTTCGTTTGGTGCGGTGCAAAAAGATTTTAGGATCAAACTTTCGTCTGGCATTCGAGATTTAAATGCCAAAGTTGATTTTGATTATTTCGCATCCTCTAAGCATAGGATCAAATTTGGTACTCAGTACACCTTTCATACTTTCTTTCCGAACATCGTAACTGCAGAGCAGGGGAGTACCACGTTTACACCCAACAATGCCAACATGAAGTATGCAAACGAATATGCTGCATACATTCAGGATGACTGGGACCTGACAGATAAGTTGAAACTAAACTACGGCCTCCGGTTTAGTAATTTTCAGCAGGTGGGGCGGTACCTGAATTTTACGAGAGATGCGAATGGTAACAAACTGGACAGCACCTATTTCGCCAGTGGTAAAACGGTGAAACAATATGGTGGATTGGAACCCCGGGCTACCTTGCGTTATACCTTATCTGAAGAGTCATCCCTGAAGTTTGCGGTGAGTAGAAACTTGCAATACATACATCTCGTTAGTAATGCAGGCAGCACACTGCCCACCGATTTATGGGTGCCAAGTACTTTAAACGTGAAGCCACAAATTAGCTGGCAATATGCTGCCGGCTATTTTAGAAATTTCTCCAATAGCATGTTTGAAACTTCTGTGGAGGTTTATTACAAGGATATGCAGAACCAAATTGAATATAAAGAAGGGTATACGCCTTCGTTGTCAGATCCGGAAACGGATTTCACATTTGGCCGCGGTTGGAGCTATGGTGCAGAGTTTTTCGTAAACAAAGTGAAAGGAAGATTTACAGGTTGGGTGGGTTATACGCTCAGCTGGACCTGGCGCAAGTTTCCTTCCTTAAACAATGGAGAGAAGTATCCAAGCAAATTTGATCGGCGTCATGATATGTCGGTTGTGGGTAGTTATGAGCTGACTAAAAAATGGAAATTGTCTTCAGTATTTATTTACGGCACTGGTAACGCGGTCACGGTGCCGGAGCGTTTTTACTTCATTAATAATGTGCTTACCCAAGAAAACAGTCGCATCAATTCTTACCGGTTAGCACCATATCATCGCCTCGATTTTTCAGCCACTTATTCACCCCAACCAAAAAAGAAACGCAAGTACGTCGGTAGCTGGGTGTTTAGCATTTACAATGTGTATAGCAGGCTCAACCCGTATTTCATTTATTTCGATCAAACGGGTAGCCCAACTACTGGAAACGTAAAAGTAGAAGCAACACAAGTTTCATTGTTCCCAATCATTCCGTCCGTTACCTGGAACGTTAGTTTTTAGCAATTCAATTTTGTCTTCCTCAATGGACTTACACAAGCCATTCATTGCAGGTTCAATTTAAACCCACGTCAATTAATGTATTTTTGACGCTCAAGAAAAATTATGAGTGAAGAAAGAAGTTCGAATTTCATTGAAGACATTATTGAGAAAGATTTGGCCGACGGAAAGTACACAAGCATCACCACAAGGTTTCCTCCCGAGCCAAATGGTTACCTGCATATTGGCCATGCAAAAAGTATATGCCTGAATTTTGGGCTGGCAAAAAAGTATGGTGGTACCACCAACTTACGATTCGATGATACCAACCCGGTGAAGGAAGAACAGGAATATGTTGATAGCATAAAGGAAGATGTAAGATGGCTTGGCTTTGATTGGGAAAAGGAATTATATGCGTCTGATTATTTCGAAACGCTTTATCAATATGCCGTCCAATTAGTTCACAAAGGTTTGGCTTATGTAGATGACAGCACGCCCGATGAAATCGCAAAACAAAAAGGCACTCCCACGGAGCCAGGTACTGGTAATGAGTTCCGCAACCGTTCTGTGGAAGAAAATTTGAACTTGTTTGAGCGCATGCGCAAGGGTGAATTCAAGGACGGAGAAAGAGTGCTGCGTGCAAAGATTGACCTGGCAAGTCCTAACATGCATATGCGTGATCCGTTACTTTATCGCATACGGCACGCTCACCATCATCGCACAGGAAACGATTGGTGTATTTACCCGATGTATGATTTTGCACACGGGCAAAGCGACAGCATTGAACAGATCACCCATTCACTTTGTACGTTAGAATTTATTCCGCACAGAGAATTATACGACTGGTTTATTGAGCACCTCGGAATTTTTGCGAGTCATCAATATGAATTTGCACGATTGAATATGAACTACACGGTAATGAGTAAAAGACGCTTGTTGCAGTTGGTGAATGAGGGATTTGTAGAAGGGTGGGATGATCCGCGCATGCCGACGATTGCAGCATTTCGTCGTCGCGGTTACCTGCCAGAAAGCATCCGTCTTTTTTGCGATAAAATTGGCGTAGCTAAAAGAGAGAACATCATTGACGTTGGCTTGCTTGAATTTTGCGTACGCGAAGAGTTAAATAAAATTGCCTTGCGCAGGATGGCAGTACTCGATCCAATAAAACTTACCATCACCAACTACCCGGACGGGCAGGTAGAGCAATTAGTCTCCGAGAATAATCCCGAAGCTGAAGACGGCGGTGGTAGCCGGGAACTTCCCTTTACTAAATCATTATGGATAGAACGTGAGGACTTCATGGAAGTGCCACCCAAAAAATTCTTTCGTCTTGGTCCTGGCCTCATTGTAAGATTGAAACATGCATACATCGTAAAATGTACTGGCTTCAATAAAGATGAAGCAGGCAACGTGACCGAGGTTTTGGCACAGTATTATCCTGAAAGTAAAAGTGGACAAGATACCAGCGGAATAAGTGTGAAAGGAACTATTCATTGGGTGAGTATCGAACATGCACGCAGGGCTGAAGTACGGTTGTACGATCGCTTGTTTAAAGTAGAAGATCCTGGAGCTGAAACCGGAGATTTCAAAGACTATATCAATACAGAAAGTTTAGAAGTTATTCGTGAAGTCTTTATAGAACCTGCTCTTGCCGAAGCACAAATGGAGGAACGTTACCAGTTTTTACGCAAAGGTTATTTTTGCCTGGATAAAGATAGCAGTGCCGACAAACTTGTATTTAACCGTACAGTGAGTTTAAAGGATACGTGGGCTAAAGAAGCTAAGAAGAATTGAGGGATCTCGTCATACCCAGTTGTAGCCTTCCTGCAAAACAAAAATCCTGCTCACTGAGCAGGATTTTTGTTTTGTAGTTTTCAAGGAAGTTATCTTGAGAATGTCTTCACCATGTAAACACACTCTTGTATTTGCTTAATTTGCTGTACCCTATTTAAACCTTTAAGTGATGAGCTAACCGGCGCGTTCACTTTTTGGTAAAGGGTATCCTTTTTCATTTCTTCAATGGCCTGGTAAATATTCTTTGCTTTAATAGCAAACACAACCCCTTCTGCAGTTGTTTGAGAAGTACTCACTACACCAACTACTTCTCCGTTTTTGTTCAGTACCGGGCCGCCGCTATTTCCGGGATTAGCGTTCACCGCGATCTGGCAAGTGATCGTATCTCCATTAAAACCAGTTTTAGCACTGGCATACCCTTCATTGTAAACGATCTCTTCGCGAGGAAAACCTAACGTAAAAATCTGTTCTCCAAGATCAACATTCGCGTTCCGTATTGCATAAGGCAAACTAGAAAGAGGCTTAAAGTCTGTATCCTGAATTCTAAGAATGGCTAAATCTTTTACTTCATCCAGGTGTGCAACGGTAGCCTTAAACTGCTGGCCCTTATTGTTTTGAACTAAAATAGTGGATGCACCACGCACCACGTGTGCATTAGTAATTAAATAACCCTTGCCATCGATTAGGAAACTAGTACCACCATTTTTTGCGGTTTCTTCTATAGGCACTTTCGATTTGATCTCACTAATCTGGTTGCTCTGCACATTCACTTTACGGTGAAGCACATCTACAGCCCTTGTTAGTTCTCGTAGCTCTTTTTCGTTGGTGGCAGGAGCATAGTATGTCAATAAACTACTAATAAACAAAGCTGTAATTGAAGCAATAACCGCAGCGATGGCAGTTACGCGTTTGTACTTTTTCCAAAGTGAGATAAGTGTTGCGGGTTGTTGAACACCGGAAGTTTTGATCGTTCCTTCATTCGCCAATTTGTTATGAACATCGTGCAAAGTGTGCTTAAAGGCGCGGGTATCAGCATAGCTACTCATCTGGTGAACAAACATGCTATGCTCTACCACCATCTGGTCAATCTCAGAATTGGTATTACGCAGATTTTCAAACCAGGCTTTTTCATCAGCTTTCATTTGTCCATCCAGGTAGCGCTCAATAGTGTCAAATAATAATGTGTCTTCCATCTCTTACTCTCCTATATTATATTGTGCAAAGAACAATTTCTTTAATCGTACCAGACACTTATACTTTTGGTTCTTTGCATTATCTGCATTGGTGTATCCAAAAGATTCAGCAATCTCAGTCATCCCTTTTTTCTGTAGGTAATAAGATTCCAACAAGCTCTTACAAGGTTCTCCCAGGCTACCCAATGCCCGTTCCATAATTGCGAAGTCCGAATTTCGCTTTTCCTGCAATTCCAAATCTTCTTCCACCGGTACCGTCTCTTCAAGGCTCTCTACCTGACCGCTGAAACGGCTAAGTTGTTGCAACCTTTTCAGCCACAAACGCCTGCAAATAGAGTAGACATACGTTTTTATCTGGCAGGTTAGTACAAATGATTCCGTTTTTGCATTTTCATACAATACAATCATTGCTTCCTGAAAAATATCCCTGGCATCATCGTATGAGCCGTTGTTATTCAGTATGAATGATTGCACCATGCTGAAATTGTTCTTATATAAGGTCTCAATAGCCCTCGCATCACTCTTTGCCAGTCCGCTTAGTAATTGCTGTTCGTTGAATTCGGCTTTCACAGTTCTTCTTTTAATACGATTGTAAAAACAAAGTAACCCAAAGAACATTATAAAAGAGTATCTAAAAGTAATTACATACGTCGGATTACCCGGAACGACAGGCTAGGAACAAATAATCAAAACATTAAATTCAAGCTATGGAAGATTTATTAGCAGTTTTGACTTTAGGTTCGTTTGTGGCCTGCAACACTGGTGAATCAATTGCTAAAGCAGATTCTACCGCTAATACTGGTAGTCCAAATCACTACAACCCCGGTTGTAACTGACACCAGTATGATGCGAATGGGTACAATTGGAACAGGTAGAGATACAGCAAAAGTAGAAACCGAATCTAGTAAAACTGGTACAGGTAATAATTAATCAGGATACACATGATTTACCATGCGCAGGGCTATGCTTAAATGGAATAGCCCTCCATTTTTCGTGGCTACTTGGGAGAAAAGCACCCTCAATAGTCGCAAAAATACATTGTATTTATAAATATATGAAAATGACGGGTTACTTAATGTCGTCTCTGGCATTAACAATAAACCATTCAAATTTCACATCATGAAAAAATTATTTTTCGTATTGGCACTTGGTGCATTCGTAGCTTGTAATGACAGCGCTAGCACTGCAACTGAAGTAAAAGATTCTACAGTTGAAGTAAAGAAGGACATGATTGATTCTTCTGCTAATGCAACAATCAATACTATTGATTCAACTGCAGAAGTAAAGAAAGATTCTCTTGATTCAACTAAGAACTAGGATCAACTGAATTGCATCTGATAGCTGTACGCTATTGTTCGCTTGCAACAAGTACAGCATGTAAGATTTTCATATGGCAAGCAATCGTTAGAGGCCGTCCTTATTCATAAGGATGGCTTTTTTTTCTATATACCTTTTCCACGAATATTAAGTAAACTCTTTATAGTTAGTTGATCCTCTTTCTTTCGCGTGGCTGGCCTCTTTATACTTAGTGATGAAAGTTTCGGGTAGAGGGTATTACTAATCACTTTCTTATCAATACACTAACACCATTCACTTAATACCGCGACAAATAAATTGTAACTTCGCGCAAAATTTTTATACATGATGACATTCGAAGGGTTGGGGATTAACGAACAATTGATCCAGGCAACCACCGAGTTGGGGTTTGTGAACCCAACACCCATCCAGGAAAAAGCGATACCTGTACTGCTTAGCGGTACAAAGGATTTTGTGGGCTTAGCGCAAACCGGTACGGGAAAGACTGCAGCTTTTGGTTTACCATTATTACAACTCATCGATATACAGCACAAATTTCCACAGGCGTTGGTTGTTTGCCCTACACGTGAGCTTTGTATGCAAATCGTAAAGGACATTGAGCAATACAAAAAATATTTAAAAGGAATGAACGTGGTAGCCGTTTATGGTGGTACCAGCATTTCCATGCAGATTCGTGACTTAAGAAGAGGTGTTCAGATAGTAGTAGCGACGCCCGGCCGATTGATTGATTTGATAGAAAGAAAAGCAATTGATCTGGAGCAAATCAAATACGTTGTTTTGGATGAGGCGGATGAAATGCTAAATATGGGATTCAGGGATGATATTGAATTCATTTTAAAGAATACGCCTAAGCGTGAAAGTACCTGGTTGTTTAGTGCTACGATGCCACCAGAGGTTCGGCAGGTTAGCAAACGTTACATGACCACACCAGTGGAAGTCACTGTGGGTAAAGCCAACACTGGCAACGTAAATATTGACCATCAATACTATGTTACCTCTGCGCAAAATCGTTACGAAACATTGAAGCGCATCATTGACTTTAACCCAGGTATTTATGGAATCGTTTTTACACGAACTAAGCTAGATGCACAGGAAATTTCAGAGAAACTTACCCGTGAGGGATATGATATAGATTCATTGCACGGAGATCTTACCCAAGGCCAGCGTGATAAAGTGATGGGCCAATTCCGTGATAGAACTTTGCAACTTTTGATAGCGACAGACGTGGCTGCGCGTGGAATCGATGTGTCAGGTATTACACATGTTATCAACTTTGAATTGCCAGACGATGTAGAGGTTTACACGCATAGAAGTGGTAGAACAGGACGCGCTGGTAAACACGGAATATGTTTATCTATTGTTCATTCACGCGAAACATTTAAGCTTCGCCAGATTGAAAAAATGATACAGCAACCGTTTCACAAGCTGGATATACCAAGTGGAAAAGATGTTTGCCGTAAGCAGTTCTTCTTTTTCATGGATAAGTTACTTAATACAGACATCAGCCACGGAGATTATGAAACCTACGTACCAATGCTGGAAGAAAAGTTTGCTGACGTAACCAAAGAAGAAATTCTGAAACGTGTTGCAGCAATGGAATTTGACCGTTTCTTGAAATATTATGAAAATTCCGAAGACCTGAACGCCCGTGAAAATAGTCGCCAAACAAGGGAGATGCGTCCACGTATAGAGAGCCGTGACCAGGGCCGTGGTGGTGCCAGGGATACTCGTGGCCGTGAGTTTGCAGGTGGTGGAGATTTTCAGCGGCTGTTTGTTAATCTCGGAACGAAAGATGGTTTTTATAAAGCAAGCTTCCTGCAGTTTATATTGGACATGAGCGATTTAAACAAAGATGTGTTAGGCAGGATTGATATGAAAGAGATGAATAGCTGGGTAGAAGTAGATAAGAACTCAGCAAATAAAATGATTAAGGCTATAGATGGTAAGCCATTTAAAGGCAGAAGAATTAGGATGAATGATGCGAACAGCAGAGGATAATGTTCCAGTTAAACCTGTTACATATATAGAAATACATGGCGCTTTTCGAGCGTCATGTATGTTTACAGCAAGTTGTAAATGTGGCATTGCCGGATGATAAACACCCGCACTATTCGCCACTAATCTAAATAAAGAAGCAAACACTAGAGTTGATGGAAAAAGAAGATGTGCAAACGATGAACGTGAACGAATTACTGAAAAAAAAGCCGTTAATCATATCGGGCCCTTGTAGCGCTGAAACAGAAGACCAGGTAGTGGCTACTGCCATTCGATTAAAACAAACAGGCAAGGTAGATGTTTTACGCGCCGGTATTTGGAAGCCACGTACCCGCCCGGGAAGCTTTGAAGGTGTAGGCGTTGTTGGACTGCCTTGGTTGCAGCAGGCAAAATTGCTTACTGGTTTGCCAACAGCAGTTGAGGTTGCTACAGGTAAGCAGGTTGAAGAAGCGCTGAAACATGGCGTTGATATTTTGTGGATCGGAGCCCGAACGACGGTAAACCCTTTCAGCGTACAGGAAGTTGCAGATGCATTGAGAGGAGTGAAGGTTCCTGTTTTGGTTAAGAATCCAATTAATGCTGATCTGGAATTGTGGAGCGGTGCAGTAGAGCGGGTGGCTAAAGTGGGCATTGAAACATTAGGATTAATTCATCGCGGTTTTTCTTCTTACGGCAACACAGAATACCGGAATGCTCCAATGTGGCACCTGGCCATCGATATGAAGCTCCGCTTTCCCAATTTGCTTATGATAAACGATCCAAGCCACATTTGCGGTAACCGGCACATGCTGCAGCAAGTAGCCCAAAAAGCAGTTGATCTTGATTTTGATGGTTTGATGATCGAAAGCCATATTGACCCGGATAATGCATGGAGTGATGCGAGCCAGCAAGTGACACCAGAACGACTTGCAGAATTATTGGACGGAATATTATGGCGATCTGAAGATGCATTAGCCCCTGAGGCTGCCAGTGCATTGGAAAAACTCCGGTCGCAAATTGACCAAGTGGATGATGAACTGCTACAACTGGTGAGCAGGAGAATGAAACTGGCAGATCATATTGGCAATTACAAGAAGGATAACAACGTAACCATTTTGCAAGCGAAGCGATGGACAGAGATATTAGAAAAAGCATTTGTAAAATCTGAAACGCTTGGATTGAGTAAGGAGTTTCTTACGCGCTATTTTGATGCATTGCACATGGAAAGTATCAACCATCAAACAAAAATTTATAACAGTTAACTACTAGCTTCGCACGGCAGTGATGAAGCTGCAATATTTAGTATGAAAAAAACCGTGCAATTTTCTTCGGCTGCTGTTACTTTTTATTTCGATGTTGCCTTTGCAAAACTGAGTAGTGTAGTAGATGCGTCAAATGCGATTGTTCTTACCGATGAAAATGTTTTTGCGAAGCACAAAAAGCAGTTGAAGCAGTGGAAGGTAATTGTGATACCTGCCGGAGAAGCAAATAAAATTCAAGCGACTGTAGATAACATTATTTTACAATTGTTGGATGCTGGCGCCGATCGAAATACAACATTGATCGGGTTTGGCGGCGGTGTTATTACTGATATTACCGGCTATGTTGCCGGTATTTTTATGCGGGGTATTTCTTTTGGATTTGTGCCCACCACTGTATTGGCTATGGTAGATGCCGCTATTGGTGGAAAGAACGGAATAGATGTAGGAGTGTACAAAAACATTGCGGGTTTAGTAAGGCAACCTTCCTTTATCTGGTATGATTACGATTTGCTGTCCACCTTACCCAACGATGAATGGATAAATGGTTTTGCAGAAATTATTAAGCATGCTTGTATTAAGGATCGTAAAATGTTCATGGCATTGCAAGGTCAGAAGTTATCATTCTGGAAGAAAGAACGGCTGTTATTGGCAAAACTGATTCGCCAGAATGTAGACATCAAAGTAAAGGTGGTGCAGCAGGATGAATTCGAAAAAGGCGATCGCAAGCTGCTCAATTTTGGACATACATTTGGTCATGCTATCGAAAATTTATATGCCATCCCTCATGGTCACGCGATTAGCATTGGAATGGGTGTTGCCTGTAACATCTCACAACAATTAACTGGCTTTAAAGAAACAGAAGCCGTGGTAACAGTGCTAAAACAATATGGACTTCCACCGAGTTTTGATTTTGACAAAGACGCTACCATGAAAGTGATGCTTCGCGATAAAAAGAAACATGGCGAAGCCATTCAGTTTATTCTTTTACAAAAGATTGGTAGCGCTATCATTCAACCCATTCCTTTGGTTGAACTTGCCGAGTTTTCATCTTAATAAAGATTTTCGTTTATGAAGGTAGTTGTCTCCCCATCAAGGTTAACGGGTACGGTACAGGCACCGGGCAGCAAAAGCTGTATGCAGCGTGCATGTGCAGCAGCATTGCTCGCAGAAGGTGCATCCACTATTCTTAACCCTACTTTTAGCAATGATGACTGCGCGGCGCTTGACATCATACAGAAATTAGGCGCACGGGTGGTATACAACCAGGATGGTTCAATCACCATTCACAGCATTGGTGTTCAAGTGGCAGAAAACGTTATCAACTGCGGGGAGAGTGGACTTTCTTCGCGCATGTTTACACCTATTGCCGCATTAAGCAGCGAAGAAGTAATCATTACGGGTGAAGGGAGCCTGGTTACAAGGCCCATGACTTTTTTTGAAGAAGTACTGCCTCAGTTGGGTGTGCGTATTTCATCGTCTGATGGCAAATTACCCTTAACCATCCATGGGCCATTAGCGCCTGCCGAAATAGAGGTAGATGGTTCAATGAGCTCGCAGTTTCTAACGGGCCTGTTGATGGCATTTGGCGCAGCGGCAAAAGAACCGGTCACTATACATGTAAACAACCTGAATAGCAAACCATATATCGATTTAACCCTGCAGGTGATGCAGAGTTTTGGAAGGACCGTTACACACGACAATTACGAGCACTTTTATTTCGCGCCACAAGCGGTTAATTATTCGCCGCAGGTTTATACGGTGGAAGGCGATTGGAGCGGAGCCGCTTTCCTTTTGGTGGCTGGGGCAATTGCGGGCCCTATCATTGTAACGGGTTTGAATATTAATTCGGCGCAAGCAGACAAAGCCATCCTTTTTGCATTGGAGAAATGTGGTTGCGAACTTACTGTTTCCGATTCTCAAATAACGGTAGGCACTGGTGCACTTAAAGCCTTTGAATTTGATGCAACAGATTGCCCGGATCTTTTTCCACCTTTGGTAGCGTTAGCTGCATTTTGCAAGGGCACAACGGTAATAAAGGGTACACACCGTTTAACGCATAAAGAGAGTAACAGGGCACTTACACTGCAAACAGAGTTTGCCAAAATGGGTGTAGATATTGAACTGAGCGGTGATGTTATGCTGGTAAAAGGTGGCGCGGCAATCAATGGTGCCAACGTGCATTCACACCACGATCATCGTATTGCAATGGCATGTGCCGTAGCTGCCCTCGGCGCTACCGGTTCAGTAGAAATAGAAGGAGCGGAAGCTGTAAATAAATCTTATAAAGCTGTCTATAATCACCTTAAAAGTTTAGGTGCTGCTATAGCGGTTGATTAACTTTACTTGAAGTAAAACATTAGCATTGAATAGTTTCGGACGAATATTTCGCGTACACATTTATGGCGAATCACATGGAGAAAGTGTAGGCATTTTAATTGATGGTTGCCCTGCTGGTTTACAGGTAACGGCGAACGATTTTACAACTGATATTGAGCGTAGGAAAGGTGGCACTAAAGGAACAACACCGCGGAAAGAGGACGACTTGCCAATTTTTAAGTCTGGTATTTTTAATAATAAAACAACCGGCGCTCCCATCAATATTCAAATTGAAAATAACAATACGCGCAGCAGCGATTATCAAAAGCAGCGAGCCATGCCGCGGCCGGGTCATGCAGATTTTGTAGCGAACCGAAAGTATGGTGGCAACGAAGATTTTAGAGGCGGTGGCCATTTCAGCGGAAGGTTAACGGTAGCACTAGTTGCAGCAGGTGTAATTGCCAAAAAGTTGCTAGCTCAAATTAGCGTGGTTGCTACTTTGCAGGAGATTGGTGGCGAAACTAACATCGAAGCCGGACTGCAAAAAGCAATTGATGCAAAGGATAGTGTGGGCGGCATAGTGGAATGCTCTGTATCAGGTTTGCCCATTGGATTAGGCGAACCTTTTTTCGACTCAATCGAATCGGTTATTAGTCACGCTGTCTTTGCTATTCCCGCTATTCGTGGAATTGAATTCGGAACGGGTTTTCAAGCAGCAAAAATGTTTGGCTCCCAACACAACGATGCTATTGAAAATTTGGAGGGAACTACCCGTACCAATCATGCAGGCGGAGTAGTGGGAGGGATCACCAATAGCAACGATTTTATTTTCCGTGTAGCGGTAAAACCAACCTCTTCTACCGCCAAAGAGCAACAAACCCTAAATTGGGAAACAGGAGAGCAAGACACGCTGTCGGTAAAGGGAAGGCATGACTTGTGTATTGCATTAAGAGTGCCTGTAGTACTAGAGGCAGTAACCGCCATTGTACTTGCAGACTGTATGATGCTTGAACAAAAAATCAATCGAATTCTTTAACCACTAAAAACTACACGTTATGGATGCAACTGTAATCTATCACCTGACAACGCTACCCGAATGGGAGATAGCCCAAGACAAGGGAATGTACGATCCTCCTTCTTTTCAGCAGGAAGGGTTTATTCATTGCTGCACCGAAGAACAACTGGATGAGGTAATGAAGCGACACTTTCAGCAACACGAAAATTTAATCAAACTGGTAATAGATCCGAGCAGGGTTACACAAAAACTGAAGTATGAACACAACGAAACATACAATAGCGACTACCCGCATATTTTTGGACCATTAAATTTAGAAGCTGTAACCCAGGTTGTGTTCCTCGATCCCATAACTTCTGATAGCTGATAAGCACTTGCACTTAAAAGTATTTGGCCGGTTTACCGGCCTTTTCTATTACTTATAATTAGGTAGATCAACAGCAAAAGAAAAGTGCTGGAATGACGAATATCAAAAGGAACAATGTCTGTATAAATCATTGCAGGCCCCCAAGCACAAGCACATTATTACTAAAAAGAAAGACTACAATTTTACCTGCATAACGTAGTCGTAACACATCAACTTCAAAGCGCAAAAAGTTAGTGCAAGTTCATGTAGAAAATTTTCAGCATGTAACTGCAATTAAGATTCTATGGTATTGGCACTGGTTTTTAGTAAATAAACCTATAAACCAGAAAATAAAAAATCATGGCAAAAACTACAAACAAGAAAGGGGCAACTAAGGGAGTCTCTTCACCAGGACGTGGATCAACTGGTAGCAATTCAAGAGGCGGTTCAAATACATCTGGCGGATCTCGCCAAGGTGCTAAAGCAGCGGCTCCTAAGAAATCTGCCACTGCTAGCTCAGATCCCAAAAAGGCTTCGCCTAAAAAAGCAGCTGCATCATCGGGGCGGGGTTCACGTGCAAACGCAGCACCCATTAACGAAACCAGTATGTTCCAGGAATTGTTTTTAGATTCTCTGAAAGACATTTATTATGCAGAGAAAGCCTTGCTAAAGACGTTACCGAAGATGCGTAAGGCCGCTACTTCGCAGCAACTACAGCAAGCTTTTGAAGCGCATACAACTGTGACACAACAACAGGTTCAAAGGCTTGAGCAGGTTTTTGAAGCATTAGGCAAAAGGGCACAGGGTAAAAAATGTGAAGCCATTGAAGGTCTGATTAAAGAATCTGAAGAGATGATTGCCAGCACTCAAAAAGGTACGATGACCCGTGATGTAGCGTTAATTATGGCTGCACAAAAAGTAGAGCATTACGAAATTGCATCGTATGGTAGTATGGCAACACTTGCTGCTACAATGGGTAATCAACAAATAAAAGAATTGCTGGGTCAAACATTGCAGGAAGAAAAACAAGCCGATGAGTTATTGAGTCAGTTGGCTGAAAATAACATCAACCAGCAGGCTGCGCAAAACGAAGGTGAAGGAAGCGGCACTGACGGAGAAAAAGAGGCATAATCGTAAAGCGACAAAGGTCATCATCATTCGATATAAGCCGGGTACTTGTCCGGCTTTTTTATTTAGGCGGATTTCAAAAATCAATATTAATGGAACAACATGATGTGACACCAGAGCTTCCACAACAGGAGGTAGGTGCAAAAACAGATATTGAAGTAGTGGAACAATTTGATAATACCAATGAAGCACAACAACTATACAATGCAGCAAAATCTAAGCTGCTAAATGTAAACGCATGGCATGAACTGTGCGGCTCACTGAGTGCTGGATTTGCTTTGGTAGACGAAAAGGGAGGTGCAGCTAACAGGCAGGCAAAGGTGAATGACTACTTCAAAATTGATATTCCAGGACCCGGTACAAGTAAGGGTAAAGGGTACGATTGGGTGCAGGTTGAAAACATTGAGAATAAAAAGGATGAGTTTACCGATTCAGAGTCGATTATTATGACGGTTCGCCCTGCAGAAAATCCTTGTAAAAAGGATGGAGACATTGCGCATTTCTTTTCGGAGGAGGCTACCAGTAATTTCACCTTGATACGCAACGCCACCCGGGTAACAGCCGGTGTACATGGTAGAAATGAACTGCCAAACATTAAAGCAGACAAATTAATTGATAAGGCCCGCAATGCAATTGTTGGTACTTCTGCTTTGGCTGGATTTTCTAATCCTCAATGGACAAAGTTGGTAAATGCCTGGTTGGGTAAAAGCTAGACAGGTTAACTATAAATACCAGCCGTTAGGTGGAGATAATAGGATATGCAGCCGCCAACAACAAAAAAAAGACTGGGTTGTAGTCCAGTCTTTTTTTGTATAAACAAATTAAATAAGATCATCGTCGTCATCATCATCTTCATCTTCGTCAAGGTCAATGTCGTCATCCAAGTCAACATCTTCCACCACTGCATCATCCGGTGTTTCTTCTATCTCAACTTCCTCTACTTCATCCAGTTCATCGTCATCTAAATCCAGGTCGTCATCTTCATCTTCGTCGTCATCATCTAACGCCGAATTGGTAATAGAATGTCGTGTTGTGCTATAAAAGTTTGACCCTGATTCTCTCGGTGCAAACTCCATATCTTCTTTGCTGAAAGGCGTGATCATCATCGATAATTTAAAAGGTGAATGTACAAAGCGTGTGTGAATATAGTTATAAAACCATGCCATTTAAAAGTCAAAAATATATTTTTTGAGACAAACTCCAAGCCGATCAAAATTAAATTTATACTACTAAAGTAGCACCCTTAAGCACCTGTAAATGAAACCGTAGCAGGCCTTTATCTGTAGACTATTTTCCTCGCAAATTCCTGCGTAATTCATGAGGGCGTCGTATAAACTGTCCTGCTTCAAGGCACGAAACTTATACATAAAAAACGAAAAGCCGTATGCAAAAGTCGAACAAGAAAAAGCCTTTGCGGAAGCCCCAATCCCAGTCCAGGCCAGGACTGGAATCCAAAATGCAACCCGAGCCTGATGCAGCACCACGCGAGCAGTCAAGTAACAAACTCGAAGGAAAGATTGCGTTGATCTCAGGAGGTGATAGCGGCATTGGCAAAGCGGTAGCGCTGCTTTTTGCAAAAGAGGGTGCAGACATTGCCATCATGTACCTCAACGAGGATGAAGATGCTGAAGATGTACGTAACGGCGTTGAAAGCTTCGGAAGAAAATGTTTGCTTTTGCCGGGGGATATTTCAAAAGAGAAGACCAGTATTGCCGCAGTAAAAAAGACGGTTGCAAAGTTTGGACACATAGATATTTTGGTGAACAATGCGGCCATACATTTTGAAGCGACCAAACTGGAAGACATCACTACCGAACAATTACTCCTGACGTTCAACACGAATTTCTTTTCTTATTTCTGGCTAACAAAAGCTGCGCTTCCAAATATGAAAAACGGCAGCGCAATTATTAATTCAACTTCAGTAACTGCGTATCGCGGCAGCGGTTCGCTAATAGATTACGCCAGCACAAAAGGAGCCATCGTTTCGTTTACGCGCAGTCTTTCTCAAGCCTTGGTGGAGAGAGGGATTAGGGTGAATGCGGTTGCTCCCGGGCCTATATGGACACCTTTGATTGCCTCCAGTTTCGATAAAGATAAAGTGGCGAAACATGGCAGCGACGTGCCGATGAAACGGGCAGGAGAACCGACAGAAGTTGCACCTTCTTACCTGTTTCTTGCAAGCAGCGATTCTTCTTACATCACTGGCCAGGTATTGCACCCTAACGGCGGTGAAATTATTAATGGTTAAAATTTTTTTATGAGATCTATTTGGACAGGTGCTATTGGCTTTGGTTTGGTAAACATCCCGGTTAAATTATACAGTGCTGCACAACGAAGCGAGCTGAGTTTAGACATGCTTGATAAGAAAGATCATTCACGAATAAAATACCAGCGCATCAATGAAACATCGGGTAAGCCCGTAGAGTGGGACAACATTGTAAAAGGGTACAAGTATGGCGATGAATATGTGATACTCGACGACAAAGATTTTGAGGCAGCCAATGCAAAAAAAACAAAGACAATAGAAATAACTGACTTTGTTCAAGAAGATGAAATTGACAGCATGTACTACGAAACGCCGTATTACCTGGAGCCGGATAAAAGTGGTGTTAGAGCTTATGCCTTGTTGCGTGCAGCCCTTGAAAAAACGAAGAAGGTAGGCATTGCCACTTTTGTAATGCGGAGTAAAGAAGGGCTGGCAGTGTTACGTCCGTCTCAAAATGCGATTGTGCTCAATAGAATACGTTTTGCCGAAGAGGTTCGCGACTCTTCGGAATTGCATTTGCCTGATGCTGCCGAGATTAAAAAGGCGGAGCTGGATATGGCTATCAACCTGATCGATCAGCTCACCAAAAAGTTTGATATTACTGCATTCAAAGACACCTATTCTGAGCAACTCATGAGTATGATTGAAGCAAAGGCAAAAGGTAAGAAGCCAGCGGCACCTAAGATGACGGTCGTACACAGTTCAACCGCCGATTTGATGAGCCAATTGAAAGCAAGCCTCAGTGCCACGCCAACTAAAAAGAAGAAGGCATCGTAACCTCAAACGTCAAACTTCAAACCTTGCCCTGTATGAGCCTGACGCAGTATAACAAAAAGCGCAATTTCAAGGAAACGGCAGAGCCGGAAGGAAAGGCTTTGAAAGAGAAAAAGAAAGAACTTTCCTTCGTCATTCAGCGACATAAAGCCTCGCGACTACATTATGATTTTAGGTTAGAAATGGAAGGCGTTTTAAAAAGTTGGGCAGTGCCGAAGGGACCTAGCCTGAACCCCACTGATAAGCGTCTTGCCATGATGGTAGAAGATCATCCATACGATTACAAAGATTTTGAAGGAGAAATACCCGAGGGAAATTATGGTGCAGGCATCGTAGAAATTTGGGATAAGGGAACGTTTACCACGATAGAAAAAGTAGATGCAGGCACGGAGGAAAAAATATTGTTAGAAGGATTGCGCGCTGGAAACTTAAAGGTGTTGCTTAAAGGCAAAAAATTGAAGGGTGAATTTGCGTTGGTAAAATTGAAAAAGGGGGAAGACAACAGTTGGCTATTAATAAAGCATCGCGATAAATATGCGGTGGATGAGGCTTACAATAGTGAAGAACATACCCCTAAAACTTCGAAGATTAATAAGTGGCTGGCAGCGCTTACATCCAGCGCACCTTCAAAAAAAAAGAGCAGTCTGTGAGCCGCAAAACTGGGAGAAAATTAGAAGAATATATTCCAGCCATGCTGGCGAAGGAAAAGAAAGAGGCTTTCTCTGATGAAAATTGGATTTATGAAATTAAATGGGATGGATACAGGGCCATCGCCGAAGTAAATAATGGAGTAGTAAAGCTCTATTCGCGCAATGGCAATTCATTCAACGACATTTATCCGCTGATCACCAATGAACTGAAAGCGCTTTCCATCAACGCAGTTATAGACGGCGAAATAGTAGTGCTGAATGAACAGGGTGAACCGGATTTTCAGAAGCTGCAACACTATGATGCCAACCGGCACTTGCCCTTACAATTTTGTGCTTTCGATCTGCTGGAGCTAAATGGTAAAAAGTTATACGAAATTCCTTTGCTGCAACGAAAAGCGAAACTTCAAAAGCTGTTGTCAGGTAATGCCAGCATCAAATACAGCGACCACATAGATACAGATGGAGAAAGTTTTTTCAAGGCTATATCTGATCGCAACATGGAGGGAATAATGGCTAAGCGAAAGGATAGCCTTTATTACCCAGGTAGACGCTCTGCCGATTGGCTGAAAATCAAACATCATAAATCAGATGATGCCATCATTGCCGGGTTTACTGAGCCTCGTGGCGGCAGAAAATATTTTGGTGCATTAGTATTAGGTGTCTATGAAGATGATGGGAAGTTTAAATACATTGGGCATACAGGATCGGGTTTTCATGCCACATTGTTGAAGGAGGTTTCTGCCCAATTACAATCATTAATCATTGAGAAATCTCCTTTTAATGAACGCGTAAAAACAAATATGCCGGTTACATGGGTAAAGCCGGAACTTGTATGCGAACTAAAGTTTACCGAGTGGACAAGTGATGGAAAATTGCGTCATCCAATTTTTTTACGCATGCGACCCGACAAAAAACCTTCCCAGGTAAATACTGAATACATCAACAAACGAAAGATGGCAAATACTACCAGTAAAACCGAAAGGACCGAAAAGGAAGATCAGCCAACTGCTAAAAGGAATAGTGTAAAACAAGCGGTGAAAAAATCGGTGGCAAAGAAAGTTGCAAAACCTGTAGTGGTGGCGAAGGAAATAATGGACAAGCCCGACACCAGGCGAAAGACAGCGCCGACTGTTACAAAAGCAAAGACGGCGAGCAAATCATCAGCAAAAAGCAGCACTGAAGATGTAATTGAGAATGAAAATGAAAAGACTTTTATCATTGGAACAGTTGAAGTTAAAACCACCAATCGAAACAAAATTTTCTTTCCGGAAAGTGGCATAACGAAAGGGCAAGTGATTAACTATTATGATCGGATGGCAGATTATATTCTACCGTATTTAAAAGATCGCCCAGAGTCATTATTCAGAACGCCTAACGGAATTAATGCGAAGGGATTTTTTCATAAAGATGCGGGTGATGAAGCGCCGAAATTCGTGAATAGTATTTCACTTTATTCCGACTCAACCAAGAAGCACATCGAATACATATTGTGCAACAATAAGGCTACGCTTTTGTACCTCGCCAATCTTGGTTGCATCGAAATTAATCCGTGGCACTCCCGGGAAAAATCGCTCGACAATCCTGATTACATGATCATAGATATTGATCCATCGGATAACAACACATTTGAGCAGGTAATACAAGCTGCACTGGTGGTGAAAGGAATATTGGACAAGGCTGGCGCATTGAGTATTTGTAAAACTTCAGGCTCATCCGGCTTGCATATTTACGTACCCATGGGTAAAAAGTATACCTATGAACAGGTAAAAGATTTTGCCTGGTTAGTTTGTATGTTGGCAACACACGAGATACCAGAATGTACTACACTGGAAAGAAGTCTAAGTAAAAGAAGGAAAGACCAGATTTATATGGATTACCTGCAGAACAGGAAGGCGCAGACCATTGCTTCGGTGTATAGCTTACGTCCCAAACCCGGCGCTACTGTTTCCACTCCGTTGGATTGGAGCGAAGTAAAGCCGGGATTAACACCGCGAGACTTCACCATCTTCAACATTGAAGAGCGCCTTCAAAAAGTAGGTGATTTATTCAAACCGGTATTGGGCAAGGGCGTTGATTTGATGAAGTGTTTGAAACGGTTGGAATGAGTTGGTTATTTAATTTGAAAAAGATTACACGGAACCTTGCTGAAAGCGGTTAATTAATAAAAATACTTTTAGTGATTACTTTTATTTTATCATACAATAGTGAACAATAATAAATACCCTTAGCGTGTTTCAAAAAACGTCGGATAAAGGAGTGTTTTCCTTTTGCTAAGTTTTGATTGAAGAAAGTCTCAACCAATTGACCGCTTTCATTGAATAACTGAATGGTAACGTGAGTTGCAGCAAGCAACTCAAGAGAGAAGGTTGCCGATGTTGTAACCGGGTTTGGGTAAATGCTAAAGTCGTTTGTGATCGGCCGTTCAGTTAGAGTTGAGTCTTTAAATATCGCAACACCGCCGTTGATGGTTCCGATCCATTTATCTCCGTTATTATCAATTACAATACACGATAGATAATTATCAGGCAAACCGGAATTACGTGTTGTATAGCTGATGCAATTTGTATCAGTATACCTCACAAGGCCAGCACCAGTAGCAAGCCATTTTTTGTTCGCCTCAAATGAAATAGAGTTGACGCCAGCCTCCAGGCAATTCAAAGAAAGATTGTTTATAATATTCCAGTTGCCGTTTTTCACCTGCACTAAAAATCCGCCCATTGTTCCTTTAGTGGTCACCCATAAAGAATTCGGGACTTCCGCAACAATCGAAGTTGGAAAGCTGGAGCTTAAGCCGTAATCCTCCAGTTTATAGCGCTTCCAACTGGCGCCGTCATATTGCCATAAACGTCCCTGGAATTGGAAATGGTCAAAACTTCCTATCCACAAATTACCAGCGTTGTCTGTTTCAATTGAACAAATTAATTCCTCTGCAAAATTTGGATTAGATGTTTCCATATTTGCCCAGTTCGTGCCATCATATTTGACCAAACCTATTTCAGTGGCAATCCATAAAGTCTCGTTCCGTGCATCCCAATAAAGCTTTGAAATAGTATTTCTGTTTAAAGCACTATTCTGTGTAGTGTAAATTTTCCAGCTTACCCCATTGTATTGTACCAATCCTTTATCCGTGCCAATCCATATGTCATTCGATTTGCCTAATACTATTGCTGTAATATATGATGATGGCAAAGCCGAATTAGAGGAGTTAAAGATTGTCCAGGTAATGGCATCAAACCGGGCAAGGCCACTTTCAGTTCCAATCCACTTAATGCCGTTTTTTTGAATTGCAATTGAGTGGATTTGATTATTGGGTAAAGCGGAATTCAAATTATTGTAAACAGTCCATTCCTGTCCTTTTGCAATAAGTAATAAAATGGTGAATAAAAGACAAAGGATATGTTTTTTTATAAGCATGTTCATTTACTCATTAGGAAAAATAAGAGGCGGTTGCAAAATTTACGTGATCAAGCTTCTTTTAAAATGTAATGCTGAATGGTAAACCTAAATAAAAGGCAGTTGCAGCATCATCACATAAATATGTGAAAGTGTAGGCTAGAAATCCTTTAAAGCTTAGCGCTTTCCTTTATTTGATTAGCAATCAACTAATATGAGACTGCTTAACTGAACGATAAATCGTACAGTGAGCGTTAGATAAATGAAGAACATAGCATATGGAGAAGGGCCAATTGCTATTGCCTTTGTAATTGCAGGCGATGAATTGATGTGTTGAAGGATGGTATGCATTTGAAATTTTCCATTTAATCATACCATGTCCTAAAGCAAAATTTGTAAGGTAAAGTCTTCTCTGATATGAACAGCGACAAGGGTTGTGCGTAAATCTGTAAAAAAAGCCCCAAAAATCTGGAGCTTTCAATGCCTGTGCCCTTTACCTGCCTACCGTCAGGCAGGTCGGAATCGAACTGATACACCCGTGAAGGGGGCAGACCTTCAGGTTTTGAGTTTGCTGCATCTGTGCTATAAAAGTGATCGTAGAAATTCTTTTCCAACCCCCGATTTGAAATACTTTTCTTTTAGCCTCGCTTCCTTTCTTGTTGGCAATATTTCCTGATTGATTAGTTTGAACGGCAGGTATGGTTTCGTTGTTTTACTTTGCCCCGATTGGTGTTGATGAAATCTCCGCATCAAATCATTAGTCATCCCCACGTAGGTGTAGTTTCAGTTCAGGCTTTTTATAGCGTAGACTGTATACATAGTTTCATAAAAAAAGGGCTTCCGTTATGGAAACCCTTTTACCCTGTGCCCGGGATCGGAATCGAACCGATACACCCGTGAAGGCGGCAGATTTTGAGTCTGCTGCGTCTACCAATTCCGCCACCCGGGCAATCTCTTAATTCATCTGTAAGTTCTTCAGTCAATGAAGTCATTCCAACTTCAAACTTCAAACTTCCCTCTAATTGGGCTGCAATATTAAGTCATGATTGTATTGTAGCCAAAATACGGTCGATGTATTTTTTCTTGAAATAATATTCTTTCACAGGCTGCAACGACTCTACCGGAGTCTCGTTGTCATCGTAGGTTTCGATGATCTGTTGCACGGGTGTATAAATCTCCTCTTGTAGTGCAGCGATGTCTTGTTTTGTTTCCGCTAGCTTCACTTCATTGCCTTCATGTTTAGCATCTTGCAGTTGCTCATTCAGTTCCATCATATCCATTAAGAAGTCAGGCGGCAACTGGTATTTTTCATCTTCTTCCAGTACATCCTTTTGCTGTAGCAAATACTGAATAGTTGCCTCCCTGTTTTGCAACACCTTGTAGGCCTTATTTACCTGCGACGACATTTCCAGCGCGTCCAATTGCTCCCCTTCTGTTTCCTGTGTAAAGAAGTCAGGGTGATATTTACGGCTTAGTTCATAAAACTTTTGCCTGAGTACGGAAGCATCAGTAACGAAACTCGTAGGTATATTAAATAGTTGAAAGTAGTTCATGTGTATTGATGTAATCGACCATGGAAAATGCCAGGTCTGCAAATAAAATTGTTGTGAATTATATGAAAGCCAGACAGAAAGGAATTCCTGTCGACTGGTTTCTTTGCAATGTTGTACAACAAAGCAGGCCATACAAGACCTTCAAAATTCAACTTCCTTATCTTAGCCCCAAAGTTACTAACCGAATGCTTGTAATAGGTTTAATTAAAGAAGGTAAAACGCCACCAGATAATCGTGTAGCGTTGATACCTGCACAATGCAGGCTGCTGCAAAAAAATGTGCCTGGTTTAAAGGTCATTGCTCAGCCATGTAACCACCGTTGCTTTTCGGACGACGAGTACCGTGCGGCAGGTGTGAGTGTACAGGAAGATGTGTCAGCATGTAATCTACTGTTGGGTATAAAGGAAGTTCCGGTCGCGCATTTAATAGAGGGCAAACGTTACATGTTCTTTTCGCACACCAAAAAACTGCAGCCTCACAACCAGCGGTTGATGCAGGCAATGGTTGAAAAGAAGATCACCCTTATTGACTATGAATGTTTGGAGCATAGCGACGGGCAACGCATCATTGGTTTTGGATTTTTTGCCGGTATTGTAGGTGCGCACAATGGCATGTATGCCTATGGTAAGCGCACGGGTGCTTTTAATTTGAACAGGGTTGCCGAATGTAAAACCTACAAACAACTACTGAATAAATATTTTGGATTGAAGCTGCCCAACATTAAAATAGCCATCACAGGCAGCGGCCGTGTAGCCAGTGGCGTGCTGGAGATAATGGCATTAATGGGTGTGATTGAAGTTGAACCAGATGAGTTCCTCTCAAGAGAATTTGAGTACCCGGCATTTACACAATTGAAAGGCGCTGATTTATACGAACACAAGCAAACACGTAAATACAGCCGCGAAGATTTTCACCAAAACCCGCAGCATTACCGGTGCAAATTCAAACCCTATTTATCACAAACAGATATATTGATGAATGGCGTTTACTGGGATAAGAATATACCACGCTTGTTTGAATGGAGTGATATGCTGGCGCACGACTTCCGCATTCAAACCATTGTAGATATTACCGACGATAAAGATGGCAGCATTCCTTGTAACCTGGGTGACTCTACGATTGAGAACCCGGTGTATGGTGTGGATACCATTAGCCGGCAGGCAATCGATCCATACCAAAAGGGTGGAGTAGATGTAATGGCGGTTGGCAATCTTCCCAACGAATTGCCCCGCGATGCCAGCCGGTATTTCGGGCAACAACTGATCAACTATATTTTAGAGGACATGTTGAAGGGAACTTCGCAAGTAATAGAACGTGCTACTATTTTGAAGGATGGTGTCCTGACTGCTCCGTACGATTACCTGCGCGATTATGCAGCAGGAAGGCGCATGGAAAGTTCATAGATTGAGGTAATACGCTTTAAGCAAGCTGACAAAAGCGGTGGTATACTGTTCGTTGTCTTTGAAAATGAGTTCACCTGTTAAAACAGTATCTGTTTTGGTTCTACTGAAAATTGAGATGCTTCTGAAAAACTCGTGCGATGGTGTTTGCCGAACGTTCAACACATTTTCAGGATGAAGAGAATGAACTTCCATCTCCTTTGTAAAAACCTGCATCTCTGCATAGGGCAGCATGATGAACGCTTGTCCATCCGGTGCCAGAAGTTGGTTGATTGCAGCAGCCAACTCATCAAAAGAAAGCGAAGACGTGTGTTTTGCTACATTCTTCTGCTCATTATTGCTGCGCAGTGAGTGGTTGAAGAAAGGCGGATTGCTGATGATGTAATCGTAGCCGCCAGGCGCTTTGTTTTGCATCATTCCAGCCTGACGCTGCTGCAAATGTTGCTGCGCAAATGCCTGTATCGTTGTGTGATGTATCTTAATCCTTTCCGCCCAGGGCGACGCGGCAATATTCTCAGTGGCCTGTTCAGCGGCCTGCGCATCCATTTCTACTGCATCAATTATTGCATCTATTTTTTGCGCCAGCATTAAAGTCAGCAAGCCTGTGCCGGTGCCGATGTCGAGGATGTTTGAGGTTTGAAGTTTGAGGTTTGATGTTGGCGTTTGGTCTTCGGTGAGTGCAACTGTTTGCGAGGAAGTGTTACTTTCTATTCGCTCAGTATTTTGATTTTCCCCTTCTTCCTTATGACTTGGATTGCTTCGTTCCTCGCAATGACGAATACCTTTTTGATTTATAATTTTTACTTTTTGATTTTCCCCTTCTTCCTTATGAATTGGATTGCTTCGTTCCTCGCAATGACGAATACCTTTTTGATTTATAATTTTTACTTTTTGATTTTCCCCTTCTTCCTTATGAGTTGGATTGCTTCGTTCCTCGCAATGACGAATACCTTTTTGATTTATAATTTTTACTTTTTGATTTTCCCCTTCTTCCTTTTGACTTGGATTGCTTCGTTCCTCGCAATGACGGGAATACTTTTGAATTTGCTCACCGGCATAAGCACCAAAAAGGCATGCATCAGTGCATACCTTCATGGCGGTTTTATGTTGGTGGATGGTGAAGCGTTTGAACTTGAAATAGTCGTTTCCCATCTATTCTTTTATTCCCTCCAGCGCAAACAGGAAGGCGTAGTTTAAAGCAATGTCTTTCAGGTAATCGAACCTGCCGGATGCACCACCATGACCAAACTTCATATTGGTTTGCAAGAGCAACACATTCTTATCCGTCTTCATGTCGCGCAACTTGGCCACCCATTTAGCCGGTTCAAAGTATTGCACCTGGCTATCGTGCAAGCCTGTTGTCACCAGGATGTTAGGGTATTGCTTTTTCTCTACATTTTCATAGGGAGAATAGCTTTTCATGTATGCATAGGCATCTGCATTTTTTGGATTACCCCACTCATCAAATTCATTGGTGGTAAGTGGAATGCTTTCATCCAGCATGGTATTGATCACATCTACAAAAGGCACCTGTGCAATTATTCCATTCCACAGCGATGGTGCCATGTTTACAACAGCGCCCATTAGCAAACCACCAGCGCTTCCGCCCTGTGCATACAAATGTCCCTTGCTGGTATATTGTTGATTGATTAAGAACTCACCGCAATCAATAAAGTCGGTAAAGGTGTTTTTCTTCTTCATCATCTTACCGTTCTCGTACCACAGCCTGCCCATATCCTGTCCGCCGCGAATGTGTGCAATGGCAAATACAAATCCTCTATCCAGCAGCGAAAGACGCGTACCGCTAAACGATGCATCCATATTAATACCATACGAGCCATACGCATACAACAACATAGGATGGCTGCCATCTTTTTTAAAGCCATTCTTGTACACGATAGACAAAGGAACCTTAGTGCCATCCTTTGCCGTTGCATACAACCTTTCCGTAGTGTACTTTGCAGGATCATATCCCCCCAACACTTCCTGGCGCTTCATGAGTTTTTTGGCCTTCGTGACCAGGTTGTAATCGTACACCGATGACGGCGTTGTCATAGAGCTATAGTTGTAGCGAAGGTTAGTAGTATTGTATTCAGGATTACCGCTAACATTGGCCGTATAAGCCGGCTCACCAAAGTCTAAATAATGTTCTCCTTTCGCAGTAAGGTTCCTTACCCGCAATTGCACCAAACCATTCTTGCGCTCACTGATGACAATGAAGTTTTTAAACTCTTCTACTCCAGACAACAATACATCTGTACGGTGCGGAATAACCTCTTTCCAGTTATCATTTCCCGGCTTGGTAAGTGGCGTTTCCATCAACCGGAAGTTGGTAGCGTTCCAATTGGTTAATACCAGAAATTTATCATCCAATGCGATCACATCATACAACACTTCTTTCATGCGTGGTTGAAATACAGTAAACGCACTATTTGGTTTCGATGCATCAATCATCCTTGTTTCAGACGATAGCGTGCCGCCCGACATGATGAGGATATGTTTGCGGTTCTTTGATTTGCCCACGCCAATGTAGTTGGAATTATCCTTCTCCTCGTACACTGTTTTATCTTTCGCTGCATCTGTGCCCAGCGTATGCCGCTTAATCTTTTCGCTTAATAAGGTTACCGGGTTATTGGCCGTATAAAAAATGGTTTTATTATCGTTTGCCCATGTGAGATTTCCATTGGTTGATGGGATGGTCTCTTTATACGTTCTGCCCGTAGTAAGGTCCTTTATTTTAATGACATACTGCCTGCGCGAAACGGTGTCTTCGCCATAAGCTAAAAGCTTATTATCCTCACTCACTTCGAAGCCGGTGGCGTTGTAGTAGGCATGTCCCACCGCCAGTTTATCTATGTCCAGCAATATCTCTTCCTTAGCCTGCAGGCTTCCTTTTTTGCGGCAATATTTAAAGTACTGTTGTCCGTCTTCGGTGCGGGTGTAATAGTAGTAACCGTTTTTAAACACCGGCACTGATTCATCTTTCTCTTTAATGCGCGCCTTCATTTCCGTGTACAACTTAGCCTGCAATCCTTCGGTGCCCGCCATCATTGTCTTCAGGTAGTTATTCTCTGCTTCCAAATAGGCTACCACATTAGTGCTATCTGGTCCTTTTTTAAAGTAGTCGATCATCCAGTAATAGTTGTCCGTCACCTTATCGTTGTGCAGGTCGCGGACAAAAGGCTTCTTGTCAGCTACGGGTGGCTTTACTTCGGGCCACTGGTATGGTTGAGCATTCATAGTATTGTTTGATAAGGCAATTGCAAGGGTAGTGGCAACTA
This sequence comes from Segetibacter sp., assembly GCA_031425015.1. Lineage (GTDB taxonomy): Bacteria > Bacteroidota > Bacteroidia > Chitinophagales > Chitinophagaceae > Segetibacter. The sequence continues at coordinate 96,676 of JANPIM010000031.1, forward strand.
CAATTTTTGTATTCATCTTTAAGGTTGTTTGATTGGCAAGATCAGGTAAAAATAAGCGAAAAGGCTGAGGGGAATGTTAGCGTTGAGGGTGAAACGGCGACAAAAATAATAACGCATTCCCGGTACAAATGAAATGCACTGCAGCTTTATAATCATTCAACAAAACCTCTCCTTTGTTCTTGCTACATTTAGGTATGAAATCAATTCTCCTGATCCTCCTGGTTGCTTTTACGTCGTGCGTTTCCAGCGAATCATCGCCTGTTGCAAATGCCGATACCACGGTACAAAAAGATAGCACTGTAACAAGCGAGCCTACTGCGCAAAATGACGCCCTTCCGCCTACGGACACCTCAGTCGTTCAGGATGGGGTGATCGTAGAAAATACAGCAGACACCTTTCAGAGTGAAAAACCTAAAGCCGCCCCTGCCACGCAGACAGCGGCAAAGCCTGCAGTCAAAAAATATGAGAACAAACGCTTTAAAGAGGTGACCATCAGGAAGATGGCTGCCAACAAATACCTCGTTCGTGGAAAGGCACAGGTGTGGGAAACCAACTTTAGCTGGCGCCTGCTACAAGGCGGTAAAGAAGTACAAACAGGAAATGAGACTACCGATGCAGGCGCACCGGCATGGGGAAATTTTGCTTTTGTCGTTACCGTTAAATACCAATACCATAAAGCACCGCTACAGATCGTACTCTATGAAGTAAGCGCCAATGATGGAAGTCCGCAACACTTGCTGACTATTCCTCTTTTGAAGTAAGTGGATCAGGATTAGAACGCCTTGGTTTTGGCGATGTATTCATTTTAAGATTACTCACCTGCTTTTTTTAAAATCAAAAGCTCTAATTTCTCCGAAAGTCTGAAGTTTGTTGTCCTAATTTTCGCAAGTATGGGTTTTACTGATGGAATGATACCTGCAAGTTTTGCGTCCACAATAACTCCGGCAGTTCCTATTATGGTCAGCCCCAATTCATAGGCAAATTTTCTTCCCTTGCGGTCATCAATAATAAGCAAGCAATTCTCTAACTCAAACGCTAATGCAATTGCGCTTGCTTCACCTTTATCAACTGAAGCCTCAATTATTGATTGGTAATTTTTATCCCTTGGTTTCTGGATTTCGAACCATGAAGGAAGTTGCTGTCCAAATTCTTCGGCTACTTCTTGTGTTGTAATTATTGTTCCGAATAATTTATTTAATATTTCAAGTTCACCAATCTTATCAAGTAAAATGATGCAACTGGTGTCAGAGATGATAGTTTTGAGCATTTTGGATATCTGTTTCTAATTCCGCTTCAGAATAATCGAAGATCGAGACACCATAATGTCCCAGTAGCTCCATAAAAGTTCGTTTAGAGTAGCCAGCTAAGTCAGAAGCTTGTCCGAGAGATAAAGAACCTTTTTCATACAACTTAGCAGCAAGAAGCATTTTTGCTTCTTGTTCATCTACGTTATCCGGTATTTGTACGGTCAAAGTTTTCATTTGACGAATTTACTGAAATGGGCCAATGTGTGAAAGAAGATTTCACAGACTGTGTTCCTCCAAACAAAATATTCAACTAGTCCCAGTATTTCTTCTTTATAAAAAGTAAATAACTCTTTCTGCAGTCGACACCATAATACCCATCAGGGTTCCACTGACCTTCACCACAGTACTAAAAAAGCTAAATTGAAAATCCCTGCCGGGAATGGGCTGTTATCATTCCCGGCTGCCCTTTTTTGGTTACTTTTTTGGGCAAGCAAAAAAGTGACAAACAACAGCATCGACGACAGTTTTGGTCATAGACCTTTTGATCGTTTAAGTCTTCCATTAAAGCATGCTCTTTTTGCTAACCGCAAAGTCCACAAAGAAGGAAACGCAGAGCAAACAGCAAAGACGAATTGATGTTTGATTTCTGATTTTGAGATGTATGATTTGCTCCGCGTTTCTGGAGTCTGATGGGTGATTAAAATGCTTCTATGCCTAAAACACCTACCAGAGGACTCATCCATCAGAGTTCTACCGTCGTTCACCACAGTACTAAAAAAGCCTAATTGGAAATCCCCGCCGGGAATGGGCTGTTATCATTCCCGGCTGCCTTTTTTTGGTTACTTTTTTGGGCAAGCAAAAAAGTGACAAATAACAGCATCGACGACAGTTTTGGTCATAGACCTTTTGACTGTTTAAGTCTTCCATTAAAGCATGCTCTTTTACCTAACCGCAGAGTCCACAAAGAAGGAAAACACAGAGAATACAGAAGAGAGCTGAAACGATTGTCCGATGTTGGATGTATGATTTGCTCCGCCTTGCAAATCATTCCGATGTATGACTTCCTCTTTTTACTTTTGAATTTCCCCCAAAACCTATAGCATAATCGATTTATAAAAAAAGCCCGCACAAAAGCGGGCTGAAAAATAGGAACAGATAGGATTAAAGAAAAACTATTGCGTTACAAACGAGCTAGCCTCGCTGTACACAATTTGATTGTTAGTGCCAACCACACATAACCGTACAAAATAGCGCTTACCCGAATCCAGGTTCTTGAAATAGAAATTGGATTGCGTGGTAGAGTGTTGGCTCCACTGCGATAGTGGTAATCCTTCGGTAGGAGTGATCAGAAATTGGTAGATACGGGCACCTGGTACCCGTTTGCTCTTCGACTTTATTTCGCCAAAGCTAACACCCTGCGATAGTACCGGTGGTTCTACCGAGGTAATTGCTGGCGATGGCTGCGGCTCCCTGGCTACATCAAAACCCGAGGCTTTCGCTATGGCACGGTTGCCATCAGACATCAGGTTTACGTATACACCAAGTTTGCGCAGCATCTTTATCAGCACATTGCCTTTCTCATTACGGTAAGCAATGGCCGACCTATCGCGGTTTTCTGCCGCCATAGTTGCCGCCTCAAATTCATTCACAGCTGTTTGTACATCAGCCAATGAAGGGTCGGGCGTTTTAAAATAGGAGGAATTGATTGTCATCTCGCTGATGATAAATCTTGCTTTCATCAGCAGGTTGCTTGGGGTCATTTTGTCGAACCCATTCGTGACTTGATTTTTCATTTTTTTAATTTTTAAATGAATAAATATATCTGTCCCTTTTTAAACAACTCGCTTATGCATTTTTTATTATGTCTTTTTAAAAGGCTGACCTGGTTTAAGTAAAATTTAATGTAATCAACTATAAAACATGCTATTATAAAATGCTGCAAACACTTATCTGTTTCTCCCTTTGTCTCGTTAAGCAATGGTGACAATACACCAGGTAACCGCATATTTTAAAATTTTTTTAATAAGATTTCCGATGCGGAATTCGAGCATTCCGACTCAGAGTTCAAGCATTCCGACTCAGAGTTCAAGCGTTCCGACTCGGAATTCAAGCGTTCCGACTCGGAATTCAAGCATTCCGTCTCGGAATTCGAGCATTCCGTCTCGTAGTTCAAGCATTCCGACTCGTAGTTCAAGCAATCTGTCTCGGAATACAAGCATTCCGACTCAGAATTCAAGCATTCCAACCTGGAATTCAAGCATTCCGATTCAGAAAACAAGCGTTCCGACTTAGCGTACGATCATTCCGTATCAGGGTATAAGCATTCCGTATCAGCATGCAAGCATGTACACCTGTAAGTTGACCGTTTTGATGAAGTGCATAAGCACACTGAAAAGAATGCAATCATTCCAACGTAGAACGAGGGAATAATGAATGATGAATTAAGAATTATGATTTGGAGGAAGTAAATAGTGAGTGGTTAGTAAGTCAGTAGGTCATTCAAATTTTCAATTTAGCACATTTTCAAATTGTCGAATTGCCAAATTGCCAAATTGATTTTTCATTTTCAAATTCTCAAATTCCCACATTTTCAAATTGTCTCCTTATATTGCCGCCACGTTGCCGCACACATCCCCGCATGTAGCATTCGTAAAACATGAGCTTCGTCAGTCCCCTTGGTGGGTTGGGGGAGTTGAATGATATTTACCGAACAGCAAAACCTTAACCCGTGGCTACTTACCTTCTTAATCAGCGAGTTTTACCATTCGTATACTCGTTCATTAATTATTATATTATAAATCTGGATTATGTTCCTTATTAATAATGCCGTTAAATCATTAACGCCGCTCCTGAAAAGAAAATTTTCTGAATTAGGCTATTCAGAACGCAATGACCTACAGGAATGGCTTGCAAACCATCCAGACGCATTAGGAGAAAAGCTTCTAATTATTCAAAAAGAGTTCAACGGCTTTTCTGATACTTTCGAACGGTTAGATCTCCTTGCATTGGATAGAAAAGGTAATATTGTCGTCATAGAGAATAAGCTCGATGACTCTGGTAAAGACGTAATGTGGCAGGCTCTCAAATATGCTTCTTATTCCAGTACGCTTACAAAAGAACAGATCAGAACTATTTTTCAATCTCACCTAGACGCTTCGCATTCTGAAAAAAATGCAGTAGCAGAGTTAGAAGATTTTTTTGAAGGTAAAGCCTACAATGATCTGGTATTAAATCAAGGACTAACGCAGCGGATATTCTTAGTAGCAGCTTTTTTCAGGAAAGAAGTTACTTCAACTGTGATGTGGCTTCGAAACTTCAATATCCAGGTGCATTGTTTTAAGGTGACGCCATATCAATTGGCCGAAAATAACTTTCTTACTGTCGAACAAATCATTCCCACTAAAGATGCACAGGACTATATTATATCCATTACCAATAAAGTTCAGGAAGAACAAAATACAGTAGAGGAATTACAAAACAGGCATAAGGTTAGACTGGAGTTTTGGGAACAACTGCTACATGAAATAAAGGGAAAATCCCCGCTTTTTCAAAGTTCTAATCCCACTAAAGATCATTGGCTCGTGGCGGGGGGAGCGAATATAAGTGGGTTGTCATACCAGTTTGTAATTACAATGACCAATGCTACTGTGCTGATTAACTTTGGCAGATCGGTGAAGGAAGAAAATAAAATGCTGTTTGATTGGCTGAAGACAAAAAAAGACGAGATAGAAGCTAAGTTCGGTGCAGAATTGAATTGGGAACGAATGGACGATAGAAAAAGTTCTCGATTATCCTATTCGCTTGCAGGAGTAAACTATTTCGTAAAAGAGGAGTGGCCAACTGTGATATCATTTTTAATAGAAAACATAAACAAATTAGAAGCCGCAACAAAAGTGTATTTGCCAGCAATGAAGCAGTTGCTGAATACTGCAGATGTTGAAGTGGTAGAAGAAGAATTATAATAAATAAACATGTTCGAACAAACCTTTAAAAACATCGACGACATACTACATAAAGATGCCGGTTGCGGCAGTGAGTTGGATTATGTAGAGCAAACTTCGTGGATACTCTTTCTTAAATACCTGAATGATTTGGAAAAGGATAAAGAGGCTGCCGCTTCTTTATCTGGTAAAGTATATAAGCCATTAATTGCGCCTGAATATAAATGGGATAAATGGGCTGCGCCGAAATTAAAAGATGGTAAGCTCGACCATCACAAAGCCTTAACTGGGGATGACTTGAAAGACTTTGTAGATCATAAGTTGTTTCCTTACCTGAAGAAGTTTAGAACGGATGCTGAAAGTGCCAATACATTGGAATACAAAATTGGTGAGATATTCAGCGAACTAAAGAACAGGCTGCAGAGTGGTTACAACCTGCGGGAGGTAATTAACCGTATAGATGAACTGCGTTTTCGTACCCATGCTGAAAAGCATGAGATGAGCCACTTGTACGAAGACAAGATTAAGAACATGGGCAATGCAGGGCGTAATGGCGGTGAGTACTACACGCCACGCCCTTTGATACGTAGCATTATAAAAGTAGTAGCGCCAATAATTGGTGATAAAATATACGATGGTGCGGCAGGTAGTGCAGGATTTTTGGTAGAGGCTTTTGATTACTTAAGAAGCAGCAAGAACATAAGTACAAAAGATGTTCAAACACTGCAGAAGAATACCTTTTATGGTAAGGAAAAGAAATCGCTTGCATACATAATTGGTACCATGAACATGATATTGCATGGCGTGGAAGCACCCAATATAATACACACCAATACCCTAAGCGAAAACATAGACGATATACAGGAGAAAGACCGCTACGATATTGTACTGGCCAACCCGCCTTTTGGCGGTAAGGAAAGAATAGAAGTGCAACAGAACTTTCCTATAAAGACAGGTGAAACTGCTTTTCTTTTTCTACAGCATTTTATAAAAATATTACGTGCAGGTGGCAAGGCTGGTATTGTTATTAAGAACACCTTTTTAAGCAATACCGATAATGCATCTGTTGCATTGCGCAAAAAGCTATTGACCGAATGTAACCTGCATACTATTTTAGACTTACCCGGTGGCACATTTACCGGTGCAGGTGTAAAAACAGTTGTGTTGTTTTTTGATAAGGGAGAACGCACCAAAAGCATTTGGTACTACCAGTTAAACCTTAGCCGCAACCTGGGTAAAACAAATTCATTAAACGAAGCAGATCTTGCTGAGTTTGTCACCCTGAGTTTGTCGAAGGGCGACAGCCCCAACTCCTGGAGCGTAGATGTAAGTGCACTCACAGCCACGTCCCCAAAGTCCCAAAAGTCCCCAGAAGCCGACACATGCGACCTTAGTGTAAAAAACCCAACTAAGAAAGAAGAAAAAGCCTTGCGAGAACCAAAAGAGATTATAAAAGAAATGAAAGCATTGGATAAAGAGAGTGCCGATATTTTGAACAGCATAATGGGAATGATATGAGGAAGGATTGGGAAATGAAAACGCTGGGTGATGTATGTGAAATATTGAATGGCGGAACGCCCGATACAACTATCCCAAAATTTTGGGATGGTGACAATCTTTGGATTACGCCAAAGGATATGGGTAAAATGGAAAGTATTTATGTAGAAGATACTTTGAGAAAAATCACTGATGAAGGATTAAAAAACTCCTCTGCCAAAATTCTTCCAATTGATTCAATCATTCTTTCATCAAGAGCACCGATTGGACATTTAGCAATTAATAGAAAACCTATCTCAACAAACCAAGGTTGTAAAGGACTTGTTCCAAAAAAGAATGTTTTAACTTTATACTTATATTATTTTCTATCGAAGTCTGTTGACTTATTAAATGAGTTAGGTTCAGGTGCAACATTCAAAGAATTATCTGGGTCGAAATTAGGTACGGTTAAAATTCCCATTCCTTCCTTCAAAGAACAAAAACGCATTGTCTCCATTTTAGATGAAGCTTTTGCAGCTATAGACAAGGCAAAAGCAAATGCAGAAAAGAACTTGGAAAATGCGAGAGAGTTGTTTGAGGGGTATTTGCATAATGTTTTTGAGGAAAAGGGTGAGGGTTGGATAACAGATACATTGGAAAATTTAATTACTAATGGTTGGATAATAAGCCACCTCGACGGTAATCACGGGGGCGATTATCCGAAAAAAGAAGAATTTATAAGTAAAGGAGTGCCATATATTTCTGCAAACTGTATCAAAGGAACTAACATAGATTTTTCGTTAGCAAAACATTTGTCCCTTGAAAAAGCGGCAACATTTCGTAAAGGGGTTGCAATAAACAATGATGTATTATTTGCACATAATGCAACTGTAGGTCCAGTTGCATTATTGAAAACAAATGAAGATAAAGTTATATTAGGGACATCATTAACTTACTATCGTTGCAATGTCAAACATATTCTTCCTGAATATTTAGCGAATTATATGCGTTCTAAGGAATTTAAACAGCAGTATGAAATTATTATGCGTCAGTCAACGCGAAATCAAGTGCCTATAACTAAACAAAGAGAGTTTTACCATATCATTCCACCTCTAAAATATCAAAAAGAAATTATTGTAAGCGTTGAAGAAATATTTGAAAACTCTCAAAAATTAGAGAGGATATATCAGCAAAAAATCGACAACATGGAAGAGTTAAGAAAATCAATTTTACAAAAAGCCTTTTCCGGAGAATTAACCTAAAAACCAATTATATGCGTTGCAGTTTTATTATCTTTTGTTTTATTTTTTGGCACTAGTATGACTCTTGAGACTAGTGTCGACCAGGTCGCCAAAGTCCCAAAGAGTGATAAAAAGAGGATAAACCAACAACCAAAACTAACCCACCATGCCTACCCAAAACCTTGACGGCTTTATACCCTTGCATGGCGGGTACCGCAACTTAATTACTTACCAAAAATCAGAAATCATTTACGATGGTACGGTGTATTTCTGCAACCGCTTTTTTACTAAGTTCAACCGCACCATCGATCAAATGGTACAGGCAGCCCGATCTGGCAAACAGAACATTGCAGAAGCAAGCATGGCATCGGGCACCTCAAAAGAAACAGAAATAAAACTAACCAACGTAGCCCGTGCCAGCTTAGAAGAATTGTTGATAGACTACGAAGATTTTTTACGCACCAGTAAATTACCTGTGTGGCCAAAGGAACATAAACTGGTAAACCGTCTACGTGAAATCAATAAAGAAGAAAATGCCAATTACGATACTTTCAAAAAAGCCATAGAACACGAGCAACCAGAAATATGCGCCAATACTATGATTACATTAATTAGGATAACTTCTTACTTACTGGCCCGTCAAATAAAAACACTGGAAACAACTTTTTTAAATGAAGGCGGCTTAAGAGAAAGAATGACCAAAGCCAGAATAGATCAAAGGAAAAAAAATAAAGAATAAATTAAACTGGTATTTCTCTGGGACAATTACGACTTGTGGGACTCGTCGCCAAAGTCGCCAAAGTCCCAGAAAAGTAAAAATATAAAACACCAACCTAACTACTACCTGATGAACGAAGCCGAAACAAGAGCCGAGCTAATAGACCCACAACTTGCAGCAGCAGGGTGGGCAAGCACTGCAGATGCTAAAGTTTACCGTGAGCATATTATTGCGCCTGGTAAAATACAGGCAGGTGGTGGCCGGGCTAAATTGTTGAAAGCTGATTACATTCTAAGTTATAGAGGCAGAAAGCTGGCAGCCATAGAAGCTAAGAGTAATGAACAGGGGGTAGGGGAAGGCGTAGCACAGGCAAAAGATTATGCATTACGATTAGAGTTGGCAACTACTTATGCAGCCAATGGGTTGGAGATATACCGCATCTGCATGCGGACAGGTGCGGAACAATTGGTAAATGCATTTCCGTCGCCTCAGGAATTATGGGACGCAACATTTGCTGTGGAGAACGCATGGCAGAATCGATTTAACGATGTGCCTTATGAAACCATGGGCGGAACAAAGCCCCAAAGGTATTACCAGGAGAATGCAGTAAACGACGTGTTGGATGCTGTCGCAAGGAATGACCAACGCATATTATTAACATTGGCTACTGGTACCGGTAAAACAACTATTGCCTTTCACATAGCATGGAAGTTATTTCAAACCCGGTGGAATCTGCAAAGAGATGGCAGCCGCCGTCCACGCATATTGTTTCTTGCAGACAGGAACACCTTAGCCAACCAGGCCTTAAGCGAGTTTACAGCTTACGCTGCTTTTAAAGAAGATGCATTCGTGCGCATTAGCCCCGGTGAAGTAAAGAAAGATGGAAGAGTGCCTACAAATGGCAGCATCTTCTTTACCATCTTCCAAACGTTTATGAGCGGTAAGGATAAGGAGGGTAAACCTGCGCCATACTTTGGTCAGTACCCAAAAGATTATTTCGACTTTATTATTATAGATGAGTGTCACCGTGGTGGTGCCAACGACGAAGGCAATTGGAGAGGTATATTGGAATACTTTTCACCGGCAGTACAACTTGGCCTTACAGCTACACCCAGGCGAAAAGAAAATGCCGATACCTACCATTACTTCGGAAAGCCAGTTTATACCTACTCGCTTAAAGAAGGTATCAATGATGGTTTCCTAACACCGTTTAAGGTGCGCCGTATAAAAACAACAATGGATGATTACATCTATACCTCTGATGATACCATATTGATGGGTGAAGTAGAAGAGGGAAAGATTTATAAAGACAATGATTTCAACAGGATCATAGAGATACAGGCAAGAGAAAGGAAGCGTGTTGCTTTGTATATAAATGAAGCCAATCAGCGCGACAAAGCAATTGTGTTCTGCGCCAACCAGCCGCATGCAGCGCTCATACGCGATATGATCAATCAACAGAAGACTAATCCTGATCCGTTGTACTGTGTTCGCGTAACCGCTAACGACGGAGAGCTAGGGGAAACCTACCTAAAAGACTTTAGAAACAATGACCTTACCATTCCCACTATATTAACCAGTTCTCAAAAGCTATCTACCGGTGTAGACGCAAAGAATGTAAGAAACATCGTGTTACTACGCCCTGTAGAAAACATGATAGAGTTTAAACAAATAGTGGGGCGTGGTACCCGCACGTTTGATGGCAAGAACTTTTTTACAATATATGACTACGTAGATGCTTACAAGCATTTTGCCGATCCTGAATGGGATGGGGACCCCGAACCCGAAGCATGTGATGGCTGCAATGAACTGCCTTGCGTGTGTGAGCCAAGTGGCACCTATGCATGTGCCACCTGTGAGCAATTACCATGTATATGTGAGAAGCCACCGAAAGAACCTTGCAATGTTTGTGGCAACCTTCCCTGTACTTGTCCGAATCCAGATAAGTTAAAGATCAGGTTGAGTGATGGGAAGGAACGTGCCATTCAGCACATGGCCTCTACCTCTTACTGGAGCGCAGATGGACGCCCTATATCAGCAGAAGAATTTATGCAAAGCTTGTTTGGCAAGTTGCCAGAATACTTTAGTAGTGAAGCAGAATTAAGAACCATTTGGTCGAACCCTATGACCCGCAAAAGCCTTTTAGAACGTTTAGCAGATGCAGGCTTTGGTAAAGATGAACTGGCCAACATGCAGCAACTAATCAACGCGGAGAAGAGCGACTTGTTTGATGTATTGGAGTATGTATCCTATTCCATTAACCCAATCACCAGAGAACAACGGGTAGCCAATGCGAGAACAAACATTGTAGCCTTACTAAACAAAGAAGAAAGAGATTTCGTGGAGTTTGTTCTAGCCAAATACATAGAAAGCGGCGTTGAAGAATTGGACCAGGAGAAACTGCCGGAGCTGCTACAGCTAAAGTATAATGCGCTGAGCGATGCTGCTGATGCGCTTGGTGGAGTGGAGAATATTAAGCGGAGGTTTGTGGAGTTTCAGGGGTTGTTGTATGCGGAGAGGGTTGCGTAGGTTGGTAACAATCCTCACGAAAATGTGCGCAATAACAATAAAAGGTCCGACACCAGACCGTATGTAAGTAGAAAAAAAATTAGATAAATGTGCAACAAACAATGTTTATTTTCGGCAAGCTTTTGCACTTATGAATTAAGTAAGTAAGCAGATAAGGTTAGAATAATTATTCACAAATATGAAAGAAAGCAATTGATAAATATAGAAGATAAGAAAAAGCCGAGCCCAATGTATTTTGCTTCTTTAGAAGTTGAGAATGTAAAAAGTTTTGGGACAACACAAACCTTAAATTTAAGAGATAATTCAGGGGTATTATCACCCTGGACCCTCATACTTGGTGACAATGGCGTCGGTAAAACTACTTTGTTAAAATGTCTGGCCTGGATGGTTCCTGTTAAGTTTGCTGAACCTGAAAGATTTCAATTGGCAAAAAAGCTGATGGCCAAACACCTTGATGAAAAGTGGATAAAAGAAGTTACGCAAATTAGCGATAGAGAATGGGAAATAATTTCTAACGAGGATCCGAACGTTGAAGAAATTAAGCGTATGACCCCCCTACTGGATAGTATTAATGAAGACGACATTAATGCAATAATCAGGGTTGGTAAAGGTGTTAGAATGAACATTGAAGCAAAATTTACAAATAATGTTCAATTAAACACTATTCCCGATGAAAAGGATTTGATGACAATAGGTATTAGTATTGCTAGAAAAGATGATGAAAAGCTAGATGAAATAGAAGATATCATTAATACAGACCATCTTATAACTTCAAAAGTTGACGAATTTAATGCTCCCAATTTATTTGCGTACAGCGCTGCTAGGCATATGGCTCACGAAAACTTTGAAACATTAGAAAAAGATCCAACTTTCAATTTATTTTCTGCTTCTGGGGATTTATATGATGCAGAAGAAGTGCTTTTGGAATTATACAACGAGTCAGTAATAGAACAAAATCTACTTTTAAAAATAGAAAATGATCGATTAAAAAATGACTCTACAGAAGAGAAAACAAATGAAGATCAAAGAGAAAATGTAAATACGAAATCTGAAAAAAAGGCTACAGAATATCTACAAAAAGTAAAGGAGATTTTGACAAAGCTATTGCCTCATATTGAAAATCCTGATTGCATAATAATCAACCCTACTAATAAAAAAGAAGGGTTCTCCAATACTAAGATTGTTGAGATAATTACACCATTTGGTAAAGTAGGACTCTATGATTTAAGTTTAGGTTATCAAACAATGTTAGCGTGGGTTGTTGATTTAGCTATTAGAATGTTTTGGCAGAATCCGGATACAGATAACCCTTTAGAAGAACCTGCGGTAGTAATTGTGGATGAAATTGATTTACACCTGCATCCTAAATGGCAAAGAACCCTTAAGGAGTATCTTACTAATAATTTTACAGCTACACAATTTATCTGTACTGCTCATAGTCCTTTTATGGCGCAGGCTTCAGAGGATGAAAACTTATGCGTGCTGCATGAAATGAAACTTACACCTATAGTGAGTGAAGTAAAAATAGATAATGATCCTACAATAGTGAAGGGTTGGCGAATAGGACAAATCATTAAGAGTGATTTATTTGGGGTACCTGAAACAAGTTTTGAAATAGAGAGATTGCGAGACGAAAGAAGAGAAATTCTTGATAAACCTGAACAAACACCATCTGATATTACAAGATTAGAGGAGTTAAATAAAGAACTATCAAAATTGCCTTCTACAGAAAATAAAGAAACCCAAAAACTTTTAGACCAAATACTTATAACAGCTGAATTACTTAAAAAAGAAGGTAAATTAAAATGATTAAGATAGAAAAGGGAGAACCACCAGAAGAATTATTGACAAAAGGAGCTCAACTAAAAAAAGCTCTTTGCGATGATTTTGATAATTCTCCGCAAGATTATTTAGATGGGGATAAGGCATTCGAAATAAAGGGTTACGGCTTAATCGCTGTCAAATCCGCATTAAAATCTAGACAATATAACAAGTGTTGTTTTAGTGAAGCTAAATTTACAGGTGAATATCCTGATATAGAACATTTTCGCCCTAAAGGAAGAGTGGATATTCATGGAAAAAAAGAAAAAGTTTTTCCTGGATATTATTGGTTAGCGTTTGAATGGTCAAATTTATTTTATTGTAAAGCAGTAATCAATACAACATACAAAGCAAATTTTTTTCCGCTTTATAATGAGGATGAAAGGAATAGAAGTCATCATGATACATTTATTGAGAAAAGTATTTTTATAGATCCGTCAGTTGAAGATCCTCGGAAATTTATTCGATTTGAAAGGGATGAACCAAAAGGCTTTGATAAAGAGGGGCGCGGTCTATTTAATATTAAAGTTTTGGGCCTAAGAGACACTTCATTTGTTGATGACAGAAGCGACAAATTCATTGCGATACTGCTTAGTAAAAGTACAGTTGAAATTGGCTTGGCTGTTGGAATAAGTATGGATAGTGAAATTTTAGCACCTCACATCGAAGCACTGAAGGAAGCTATGCAACCTAAAGCTGAATTCAGTTCTATGGCAATAGACTTATTACAAGATTGGCCCCCGCTACAGTTAAACCTGGACTCGCCTCAAAGCCTTCAATTAATTTAATCTCATTTTGTATTTGCGTAACCCTTTCACTTAAGTATTCTTTTGATTCAAATAGCATGGGATTCTTAAGAAGTGTTATATAAAATTCCTCAATAGCTTTAAAAACAAACAATCCGTGAATAACACCTTTTACCGGTCTTTGTTGATCTCTCCATGGGGAATAAAATAAAATCTCAGAATCAACAAAAGTTAGTGGAACAACTTCTTCAATGAGGGTTAATTTTAAATGCATTGCTTCATGCAATATAGATTCGGCAACCCGTAAATTTGATATTGCAGAATCATCTTTGCATACTGAAACGAATATTGTAAAAGGAATATGTGGATGACTATAACTCAAGTCAAATTCTTCGCTCTCTTGCTTTAAAACTTGTATAGCTCGAACGAGATTAATAATGCTGAAATGTGCTGGGCTCACTAAATCTATAAATCCCATTGCGCATTGGATTTTCCGCAATGCATCTGTTGTTTCTATCTCAAGGTTTGACAATGGAACAAGTCCATGTTCTTCATAGAAATTTTGGAAGCTGTCAAGTGATATAGTCTCTAAAAAAATAGCTTTATCATGATTGCCCTCAGTAATTTGAACTTTAGTTTCTAATGGAACACTAAAATCATTCACAAATCGAGTAGTGCTATATTCGTATTGATTTTTCAACCCTTGATTTCGTAGCTCCAGCCATTTATTCTGAACTAACGCTTCAGTCACTTCACCTTCCCACAATGGAAATGGCTGTGTTATATATTTTTTAACTCTGTCGATTAAAAGCATATTCTATCGTTTCTTAAAAGTATAAACAACAGTATACCTTGAAAAGTCATAAATCTTGGACACAGCATGATGCGACACATTCGAAATTTCGAAGCCGAAAGCAGAATTATTAATTGGACTGATAACCGTTGATATGTCTTCGGCATTCGACGAATTAAATAATAAAAGGAAGCCCCCATTTTCTTCATTCCAATCAGGATTAATATGAATTACTAGTCTATGCGTCTCATACCCACCTATAAAGTCATTGTGGATCCCAATATGCTGTTCATTAACTAATTTATGCACTACTACTCCAACCAGATCGAGGCTTTCAATCTTGAAAGCTAGTTTCATTTTAGCCTCTACAAATGAAATTGTTTCTTTACTGATTAAACATTCTAAATATTTTGGTAGCTGAATATTTAAGAGGCTGAATTCATGCTGCTCGTAAAAATCCGTCTCAATTAATTTCCAAAGGTCTGTATTTTCCAGCCAGATATATAACTCCCTATCAAGATTATGTTGCAATGCACAAGTTGAACAAAAGTGTGGGAATGGTTGATCTTCCACTGACAATGAAGACAGATCAATACAATTATTATTAAGCATGTGCTAGATCAAATTGAGCCAGCTTTTTGCGCATGTTTCTAATTAAATGTAATTGATCTGCGCAAAATACTGACGGGTTATTGAAATCACTTTCTTTATGCCAGCGATGGAGAATCATGCCGCCTCCGCAAATATTCAATTCGGAACAGTTCAAACATTTTATGTGAGTCGGTCTTTGCATTTCACGATACTTGCGAAATTCTACAGAACTTAAAAATTCAAGCAAGTCTCTTCCTTGTATATTTAAAGGCTTCTCAAATTTATCTGCACCATTGTAAGAACTTTTTAAAGTATCATTTTTCATAATGGTCCCATCGGTATCAATAATAATAATTCCAAAATCTGTTATTCCCAGACCTTCTTTTGAAACTATACCACCTAAAAGGACTTTCAGCATATCATCCAAAACACGAATGGGTAATGGATTTGAGTCATTCATATAAACATCTAGTAATCCAACCATCCAATTGCCGTACTCAGTTGAATTAATCGAAGATTTGTTAAGCGGCAATCTGGAATGATTACCATCTTTATAAAGAAAATCAATACTTGGCGGAGCTAGCGATTTAAAAAAATTATAAACCTCAATAGGATTAGATACTGGATCAATTACAGCCAAAAGCCCAGCATTTAAAAAAGCAGAATCAGCATGAGATTTTAATTTTTCTATCCCTCGTAATACATCTTTATAAGTACCATAGCCCTGATGGTTTATTCTATATTTATTATGAACCTCCTCTGGTCCATCTAAACTTACTGCAACACTTACCTGGAAAGTTGAACAGACATCCAAGATTTCTGTTGTAATTAAAATGCCGTTTGATTGAATACTAATTGGATAATTATGAGGTAATGCTTCACGAAGTTTATTCAATAGATAATGAAGCCTGAAAGTCCCTAACAAGAATGGTTCACCTCCATGCAGAACAACACTAAAATACTTTTTTTGATGTTTCACCAAGGCACTCAGAGAATCACATACAGCATCTATTGTATCCTTTGACATTAGCTTTTCCATGTGAGACCAATTATCATCTCCCATGTTATATACATAGCAATACTTACAATTAATATTGCATCTACTAGCAACTTTTATAAGTACAGTATCAAGATCAGAATTTATTGTGTAGTTAACGGCCACGATTATGACGGCTATGGGTGCGGTTGTAAGCGGAAATATTATTTTGGCTATCGTATTTCACTTCTTCAATTAACCTCTGCAAAAGGGCATTGGGTAATTTTTTAGCATCAACACTAATCGGGCTGGAAGAATGCACTAAAGTGTTGCCCTCTTCAATGCTATTAATGATCATGTTGGTATCTTGGTTCATATCAGGTTATGTTCTGTGCCAAAAATAGAAAAAAATTCAAAGGTCTACCCAAAAAAACTATTCAGCTTCTTGAATAAGCTTTAATTACTTAATTCTAATTATTTTTGCCCGCGTTGGTCTTGCAGCAGCGCCGTGGCAGGTGTTGTCACCTGCCACAGGTGCGTAGGCTGACTGCCTGTAATAAATGACAACATAAAAAGTTTACCTCTACCAACAAAAATATGAAAACTAACAGTGTAATAAGTTTTTGCCCTTGTTGGTCTTCTCTGCAGCCGCGCCGTTGCATGGTCTTGTGACCTGCAACTGTAGCGCGCAGCCAAGATGAGCTACAAAATGAATGTTTAACTGCCACCCACATTTAGCAGGTGACAACACCTGCTACGGCGCGTCTACATATACCTGCACGGGCAAAATGGAGGTCAATGACCTCATGCCTTTGCAAAAAGGCAAATGCCCTTAGAAGAACTTTTCCCGGTTAACCTGAAGGCAGCTCAGTACCCTACATGCGGCGTACCATTTTTGTCCGGGCAGGTTCTCCTCCTCATAGCCTGGAAGCATAGCAGGGAACCTGCCCTTTGGGACACGCCAGTTGGTAGCTTATACACTAAGCTCCTTTTGTATATCAGTCGTACACTCCATGCCCACTAAAACACGCCATAGCACACAGACTTCAATATACTATATCACCTTTTTGTCGGGACAAGTTTTCCTACTAAACGCCTCGCAGCGTAGCAGGGAACCTGGCCTTCGGGACACGCCAACTACTAGAATGGAACTAAGCAGAGATAGGTTTGTTCCGGTACATTGTGAAGAGCTATCCTAACGAACGGCAGGTTCCCTTGGCCAATCAAAAGGGCTATGAAGGAGAACCTGCCGGGACAACCGATAAAGAAACCATTTGTGGAAAATAAAAGCCCGTGGGCTGTACAAAGTGTGGAAATGCATTTGGTCGCAATCATCTATCAATCCACATATAATACTATTCATTAAGGGGAATAAGGGGAATGGGATTTTTTAATGCCCCGGAGGTATAATTCTTGATCTCCAACTTTATCCCGGAATATTCACGTAGCAACAAATAGTGTAAGCGATTCTGAAAATAGTATTCCGATCAATAACAGTTTCCAAATCTCTAATAGTAAAATTTTATATCTCCCTCAAAATATTAAATATGGAAGAGCTTGAAAAATGGAATGACAGGATTGACACAGATAAGTTAAGCGAGGACGAAGAAAGCATTCTCAGCCAGATGGGATTGACCGGAAGTTCCCGCAGAAAATTTTTAAAGCAGGCTTCTGTGGCAAGCCTCAGCATCTGGGCCTCCACTTATCTTATTTCCGAAGCATATGCAGGCGCTATGAACGATTTGCCTGCTAACGCCAATGTTTTTATGAATGAAATTACTGTGAACCTCCGGGTGAATGAGATGATGAAATCCCTGACGATTGATTCCAGGGTTACTTTATTGGATGCGCTTCGGGAGCGGCTGGCGCTCACAGGGTCTAAAAAAGGTTGTGATCATGGGCAGTGTGGTGCCTGCACGGTAATGATAGATGGGAAAAGGCAACTTTCCTGCCTTACGCTTGCAGCAACCTGTGGAGACAAAGCCATCACCACAATAGAAGGGCTGGCCAAAGGCGCCAAAATGCACCCGATGCAGCAGGCATTTATAAAACACGATGGTTTTCAATGTGGCTATTGTACACCGGGGCAGATCTGTTCTTCCGTAGCACTTTTAGAAGAGGCTAAGAATGGCGATGCCAGCTATGTAACAGAAAATTTCAAGAACATAAAAAAGAACCTGAAACTTTCTGAAGAAGAGATCAGGGAAAGAATGTCGGGCAATATTTGCCGTTGCGGTGCATACAACAATATCGTGCAGGCTTTTAAAGAAGTGCATTCAGGCGATGATAAAATGCCTACCTGGGAGTTTGCTACACCCGAACAAATGCAAAGAGCAAAGAAGGCATAGACACATTTACGGACTGTTAGAATTTACATTATAAATTAATACACATGAGACCATTCACTTTTACAAGTGCAGAAAATACATTACAGGCCCTCGGTGCCGTAAAGGGAAACTCAAAATACCTCGCCGGCGGAACTAATCTGGTAGATCTGATGAAAGAAGATGTGGAGCGCCCCGAACAATTAATTTACGTCAGTGGGCTGGAGTATAATAAAATAACAACGAATGCAAGTGGTGGGCTCACCCTTGGCGCAATGCTGAGCAATGCAGCAACAGCCAACCACCCCGAAGTGCGCAAAAACTATCCCCTACTTTCCATGGCTATGCTTTCTGCGGCCACTGCCCAAATAAGGAACATGGCCAGCAACGGTGGTAATTTATTACAACGTACCCGCTGCCCTTATTTTTTTGAGGTATCAATGCCCTGCAATAAAAGGGAGCCGGGTAGCGGCTGTGGCGCAAAAGATGGTATGAACGCTGTGCATGCTATTTTTGGATATAGTGAAAAGTGTATTGCAGTGCACCCGTCGGATATGTGTGTGGCATTGGCCGCAATGGAGGCAAGTGTAGAAGTGCAACAACCTGGCAGTGGATCACGCATGATTCCTTTTACTGATTTCCACCGATTGCCCGGAGACATGCCGGAGAAAGATACCAACCTTCAACCGGGAGAATTGATCAGTGCTATCCATCTTCCAAAATCAATATTTGCTGATCATTATTATTATCTAAAAATCCGTGAACGCTCCAGCTATGCGTTTGCTTTGCTTTCCGTTGCAGCTGGGCTGCAGTTAAATAATGGTGTCATCAGCAAAGCAGGATTGGCCATGGGTGGTGTAGCACACAAGCCGTGGAAGCTTATAAAAGCGGAAGCTTTTCTTGCCGGCAAAAAGCCCACGCAGGAAAATTTTGAAGCGGCGGCCAAACTGGAAATGATTGACGCAAAACCATTCAAAGAAAATAAGTACAAAGTAGAAATGGGAACGAGAGCCATTGTACGGGCG
>JANPIM010000032.1:0-209038 GCA_031425015.1 Segetibacter sp.
TGTATGACCTTCTTCTATCTCTCGAACAATCATTAGCTTGAAGCTATTACTATACCGAACAGTTGTTCTCTCCGCTTTTACTGACATATTGATTTGATTTGATTTTCTTCAATATGTCAACCAGAACCAGGACGTGACACCGATCACTAACTACTAATCACTGACTACTCACCACTCACACCTCACTTCTCCAGCTTCGAAATCTTCCTATCCAGCCTAATTACATAAATAATCAAACCCAATAATATAGTTGTCACCACCAGGCCCACCACATACACTTTAGCCTCACTTCTAATCCAGCCGGCATCTTCCTTTGCGACAGCTTGTGCAGTTGACTGCGCCATACCTGCCAGGCAAATTATTGAGCTAAATAAAACCAGTAATATATTCTTTAGGTTAAGCATTCGCCAGTTGTTTTTCTTTTAAGAGTTCGTACCTGATTTTTAGCGTCGTGATCCAAACACCCAGTAATGTCCACCCAAATACGGCGGGCCAAAATACCATACGCATCACAGGATCAAGATCTTTTCCGTTCATGCCGGGGTTACCGTCTACACCTTGTCCGCCGGGATGCAGGCTTTCCACCATGCGTGGAATAATCCATATGGTGGGAAAGAGTATAGCGCAGGCAAATATGTTGTAAACCGCGGCAATCTTTGCACGCTTGTCCATATCGGGAATTGAATTGCGCAGTACGAAGTAAGCGGCATAAATTAATAACGCAATGGCAGCGCCTATTTGTTTTGGATCATTGCTCCATGGTTCGCCCCAGGTAAAATTGGCCCAAATGGCTCCGGTAATCATACCCAGTATGCCAAACACGATTCCGGTTTTTGCATAGGCTGCAGAATAAATATCTGTTTTGATGGATGGTTTTACGAGGTAAATAACGGCGTAAGTCACAGAGGTCATCAGCACGATCATCATCCCAAACCACATGGGTACATGGAAGAACAGGTTGCGAATGGTAGCATACAAGTTTCCTATTAAAGGAACCTTAATAGTGAAGCCTGCAATGAATGTATAGAGCAGTAGAATTACGGCGAGTACTTTCCACCAGGATTGTCTAATCATGGTTGTTGTTTTTGACGATTGAATGGGGATGGGGCAAGCAACCTCGCTTCAAGCTTCATAAATTTTGGGAGCAAAAATAGGGGAAAGGGTAGGATGAAAAGAGTATTTAATAAAATTTCATGGAGGGGGTGGAGAAGTCAAAAGTCAAAAGTAAAAATCGAAAATAGGAAATGAGAAATGCGATTACTGAGGCAGATGCACTACTAATCTTTCCATAAGAAGGGAAAAAGAATAACGGAGAGTATTACAATCATTACATCCAAACCACAAAGCAGTAAAACCATTTGGCCGAGCCCTGCCTGAATAACTGATGAAAATGTGATAGATGAAATTTTCATCAACAACAATATTTGTGGGATGATAATAGGAAATCCGAGGATGGCCATGAGTGCAGCCTGCTGCTGCGCTTTGGCTGCGATGGCGGCTAAAAAAGTAAAAACGAGGCTGAGACTTATTCCACCTAAAACGGCAAGGCCAACAAATTGAAACGGGTTACGTAATGGGTTGCCCATCAGTAATAAAAACAGAGCCAGGCTCAGTAAGCTCATTACGATCATCAGCAATGCATTAAAAAGAAGCTTGGACAACACGTAATCCCGTGGTCCGGCAATGGAGTAGAAGTACAACATTCTGCCCCTGCTTTCTTGCAGGAAACTTTTGGCAACCGCATTCACACACACAAATAATTGGATCATCCAAAACAGGCCATTCCAAACCTGGTCTTCGGGGCGGCCCATTGCAAGGAATAAAACAAAGATGGTTGAGATAACATACAGCAATACACCATACAAACTATGTTGCTGGCGCGTTTCCAGCAGCAAATCTTTTTTAAATAGGCTAATGATGGTGCTTGGCATACCTACAATAGTGATTGAAAGTTGTGTTTCTTGAGTGCATCATTATTATAAAATCATTTTGGAGCCCGCCTGAGTGCTACTATTAAACATCGTTGCGTCGCACTCTTGTACATTATATGATCGTCAACGATCTAAAATAATTCCGGTTTGTTGCTGGCAACAGCAGTAGATACTTCATCTTCAAACTTCTGCTGGTAGCATTTTCTGCACCGTGGCTCATACACGTCTTTCTCACCAAGCAAAACCTGGCTGGCGCTGGCCGTTTTTCGGTACGATATACAAGCAAGATTGCCACAACGCACACAAATGGCATGCAGTTTTGTAATGAAATCGGCAATGGCCAGCAGCTTCGGCATTTGCCCAAATGGCCGTCCGAGATAATCCATATCCAACCCTGCAACGATCACCCGTGTTCCGTTAAAGGCGAGTGTTTCGCATACGTGAATAATCTCATCATCAAAAAATTGAGCTTCATCAATACCAACGATGTCTACTCCGTTTGCCAAAAAAAGAATGGATTGTGAATTATCGATTGGCGTAGAATGAATGGAGTTTGAATCGTGACTGACAACATTGTTTTCATCGTACCGAACATCGATGGCTGGTTTAAAAATCTCAACTTTTAAATTGGCAATTTTTGCACGCTTCAATCTCCTGATCAGCTCCTCAGTTTTTCCGCTAAACATACTCCCGCAAATCACTTCTATCCAGCCCCGGCGTTCACCCGAGATATTAGGTTCAATAAACATTATGATTATTACTTGGTGTTGTAAAGAAAAGAGTCAGTAATTTTAACCACTTACTTACTTAACCCTCAAAAGTATATTATCCCATGGAAAGAGTGGGTGTTTTAATAAACAAATTGCAAGACCAGCTATTGCAAAAAGCCAGCATAGAAAACATGCTGGTGACGGCGCAAATGTTGCAAACAGAACTGCTGCAACAGCCTAAATCCGTCTCCAATTCTCCCTCAAAAGTTTCGGTGGTGGTTACCAATATGGCGGCTGCACCAATTCAAAAAACTGCGGTGTTGGTGGAGGATACGCATGAAATGTATAAGCCTGTATTGAAGCCTGAAAGCGAACAGGAACCTATACCAGAGCCAATGCCCGAGCCTGAAACGCCGGCCAACATTCCTGAACCTGCACCTACTCCTAAACCAGAGCCAGAACCCATTCCGCACTTTTTGGAGGGCCGGCCATGGGAAGAGATTTTTAATATAGCAGCTGAAGCAAAAAACTGGAAGATGGATGCCGTAATGGAAATTCCAACACTGGCGCACCAGGAAAAAATATTTTATGAATTGAATGACTCCATGGGTAGTGAGGAGCATTCACTGAACGATAAGTTGAAAGAGCAGAAAGCTGAAATGGTGAGTATGCTGCAAGACACACCCATACGCGATTTAAAGAAAGCCATCAGCATCAACGATCGTCATCGGTTTATTCATGAGCTTTTTCGTGGCGATGAAACCATGTACGAACGCAGCATCAAAACCATCAATGGTTTCACCATTTTTGCGGAAGCAGAGTATTGGATACAGCGTGAACTAAAAGTAAAGTTGGGTTGGAACGTAACGCTGGAACTGGTAAAAACTTTTGATCAATTGGTGAGAAGGCGTTTCTCCTGAATGACTTGCAAGGTCGCTTCCGTCGCACCTCTTTTCTGTTGAACAAACTCGTACGCGGCCTTTGATGCTTTGTGGTGTTCAGGGCCTTTTTTCATGAGTGTATGCAAGGTTTCCTCTAATGCCAATGCTGTATCTACTGTAACACCACCACCATTTTCTACCAATTCAATTGCTTCTGCATAATCGTGGTATTCAGGGCCAAACACTACGGGCAAACCGTACACCGCCGCTTCTAAAACATTGTGTACACCATCTGCACCAAATGCCCCTCCTACATAACAAACGGTTGCGTATTTATACAAGCTGCTCAGCATACCCACATTGTCAATAATCAACGTATTGATGGAATCGTCCGTTTCGCTGTGTACATATTGAGACAACATCATCGAGCGATCATAATATTTCCTGCATTCCTTTAGCCGCAGCGCATTGATGTTGTGCGGCGCAATGATAAATTTTATTTCCGGGTGCGTGTTGGCATAATGATGAAGTTCCTTATCATCCTCTGTCCAGGTGCTGCCGGCCACGAT
The DNA here is from genome assembly GCA_031425015.1 of Segetibacter sp. Classification (GTDB taxonomy): domain Bacteria; phylum Bacteroidota; class Bacteroidia; order Chitinophagales; family Chitinophagaceae; genus Segetibacter. Next base: position 4,092 of record JANPIM010000032.1, read on the forward strand.
TACTTCAGCGTTTCTGCAGAAATGCTCAATCGCTTCAAATGGTTTAAAATCGTTGGCAATGCTGGCAACACGATCAAATCTTGTATCGCCGGTTACCACCACATTTGCAGAAATATTAATGGTAGCTAGCAGATCTTTGGATGATTTGTTTTGAACCATCAGCACTGTAAAAAACTGTAGCATTTGCCGGTGCAGTTTACCATACCATTTAAAGAATGGTTGGTTCCCTCTGAAAATTCCTGAAACCAGGAGCAGGGGAATGTTCCTGCGGTTCGCTTCCTGCAGGTAAAAAAACCAAAACTCATACTTAATGAAAAGGACCAAGGCCGGATTTGCAATATTAAAGAATGCCTTAGCGTTTGATGGGGTATCGGCAGGGAGATAGTAGATATAATCTGCCAACGGATAGTTTTTTCTAACCTCGTAACCCGAAGGAGAGAAAAAGGTCAATAAGATTTTGTAAGACGGGTATCGTGCTTTTAATTGTTCGAGTACCGGGCGGCCCTGTTCAAATTCGCCAAGCGATGCACAGTGGAACCAGATGAGTTTGCTGCGAGGTTCAATATCCTGTTGCATCCTTTCGAGCAGGTTCGTTCGTCCTTGTAGCCATAACCGCGCTTTTGCATTAAAAGGCGCAACGAGAGAAATAGTGAAGAGATAGAGTTGAATAAAAATCCGGTAAACAAGAACACTCACTGAGTAATTATTTACCAACAAAAGTAGCCGATAACGCCGCAAGTAAATTCTGCCTTTTCAGTAAAATGCAATTAGCGTAGTTTTGCCGCCATCGAAAAAAAGTAATATGAGGCCAATCCAAATGGTGGATACTAAAACACAGTATTTACATATAAAAGACGAGATAGATGCAGGTATTCAGGAGGTGTTGGACAGTGCGGCATACATCAATGGAAAACCGGTTCAAGACTTCGCCACCAACTTATCAGAATACCTGAATGTAAAGCATACGATTACCTGTGCAAACGGAACAGATGCTTTACAGATTGCCTTAATGGCACTCGATCTTCAACCCGGCGATGAAGTAATTACGCCTTCTTATACTTATATAGCAACCACGGAAGTAGTTGCTTTACTCAGACTCACACCAGTTTTTGTGGAGGTGGATGAAGATACTTTTTGCATTAGTCCATCCGCCATTGAAAGGGCCATTACGCCAAAAACGAAAGCAATTGTTCCGGTGCATTTGTATGGCCAGGCTGCAAATATGGAAGCGATTATGCAGATTGCCACAAAGCACAATATTCCCGTGATAGAAGATAACGCGCAGGCCATTGGTTGCGATTATACGTTCACAGATGGTTCTCGGAAAAAGACGGGTGCTATTGGACATATTGGATGTACCTCCTTTTATCCTTCTAAGAACTTAGGCGCTTACGGCGATGGAGGAGCAATCTTTACCAATGATGATGCGCTGGCAGAAAAATTAAAGATGATTGCCAACCATGGACAGAAGGTGAGGTATTATCATGAGATTGTTGGTTGCAATTCAAGGTTGGATTCTATCCAAGCTGCTGTCTTAAATGTGAAGCTAAAAAAGCTGGACGAATATAGTGCCGCTCGTCAAAAAGCTGCTGCTTTTTATAACGAAGCGTTTGCCGGAAATGATAAGATTACTGTGCCTTATGTGCCGCATTATACCAACCACGTGTACCACCAATACACGCTTATTTTAAATGGTGTAGACAGAGATGGCTTGAACGCATATTTAGCGCAGCAAAAAATCCCGTCTATGATTTATTATCCCGTGCCCGCACACAGGCAAAAAATGTTTGCGGCATTTGGATCAGCAGACGTGGAACTGCCGATAACAGACTGGCTAACCGAAAGAGTTATTTCTTTACCAATACATACAGAGTTAGATGAGGCGCAGCTTAAATTTATTGCGCATCACGTGTTGACCTTTATTAACGCTTAAAAACAGATTATGAAAATTGCAGTTGTTGGAACCGGGTACGTAGGATTGGTTACCGGTACTTGTTTTGCTGAAACCGGAAACTATGTTTGCTGCGTCGACATAGACAAAAGCAAAATTGAAAAACTGAGCAGTGGACAAATAACCATATTTGAACCGGGCCTGGAGAAATTATTCCACCGCAATTTGAAAGAAGAGCGTCTAAAGTTCACGACTAACCTTGCAGAAGGAATTGAAGGTGCTGAAGTTATTTTTCTTGCATTGCCAACCCCTCCCGGCGAAGATGGAAGTGCAGATTTAAAATACATCTTGAAAGTAGCAGATGACCTGGGTCATTTAATGAAGGACTACAAAGTTATTGTCGATAAAAGCACCGTTCCTGTTGGAACTTCCGAAAGAGTTAATAAAGCCATTGCTGCCAATGCTACTGTAGAATACGACGTGGTTAGTAACCCCGAGTTTTTACGCGAAGGCGTAGCGGTAGATGATTTCATGAAACCTGATCGTGTGGTAATTGGAACTTCTTCTGATAGAGCGAAAAAGATCTTGAGCGAATTGTATGCTCCGTTTGTTCGCCAGGGCAACCCGGTAATTTTTATGGATGAAGCTTCTGCCGAGTTAACCAAGTATGCAGCCAACGCATTTCTTGCCGCTAAGATTACTTTCATGAACGAGATAGCACGCCTGTGCGAATTAGTAGGCGCCGATGTTGATCTTGTAAGAAAAGGAATAGGGAGCGACGAAAGAATTGGAAAACGTTTCTTGTTTCCGGGTATAGGTTATGGTGGTAGTTGTTTTCCTAAAGATGTAAAAGCATTGGTGAAATCTTCGTCGCTGGTTGATTATGATTTTAAAATTTTGAAGGCTGTTGAAGAAGTGAATGAAGAGCAGAAGCTTTACCTGATGCCATACATTAAAGAATACCTTGGTTCGCTTGAAGGAAAGACCATTGCCATTTGGGGTCTTGCATTTAAACCTAATACAGATGATATTCGCGAAGCGCCGGCTTTATGTATGATTGATGAAATGTTGAAAGATGGTTGTACCATCAAAGTGTTTGATCCGGAAGCAATGAGGAATGTGAAAGAGATATATGGCGACAAAATTATTTTTGCCGAAGGTCAGTACGAAGCACTCGAAGGAGCAGATGCATTGATTATTGCTACAGAATGGGCTGAGTTCCGCACACCTGATTTTGAGAAGATGGAAAGCCGCTTGAAATCTAAAACTATATTTGACGGCAGAAATGTATTTGAACTGGAAAAGATGGAACAACTGGGCTACCACTACAAGAGTATCGGTCGTCGCACTGTTACAAACAACTATTCTTTTTCTAAAAACGGCAAAGCAGCTGTAACTAACCGCTAAGCACAAATGTCAAAAAAACGCGTACTTATAACAGGAGCAGCAGGCTTTCTCGGGTCGCATTTATGCGATCGTTTTTTGAAAGAAGGCTTTCACGTGCTGGCAATGGATAACCTGATTACGGGTGACCTAAAAAACATCGAACATTTATTTAGCCGCGAAGACTTTGAATTCTATCATCACGATGTTTCTAAGTTCATTCACGTACCGGGTAACCTCGATTATATCCTACATTTTGCTTCACCCGCAAGCCCGATAGATTACCTGAAAATTCCCATTCAAACCTTGAAAGTGGGTTCGCTTGGAACACACAATTGCCTTGGATTGGCAAGAGAAAAAAAAGCCAGAATCCTGGTAGCATCTACCAGTGAAGTATATGGCGATCCGTTGGTTCACCCGCAGGATGAAGAATATTGGGGCAATGTAAATCCTGTTGGTCCGCGTGGAGTGTACGACGAAGCAAAGCGTTTTCAGGAAGCTATTACGATGGCTTACCATACTTTTCATGGAGTTGAAACAAGGATCATCAGGATATTCAATACATATGGTCCGCGAATGCGATTGAATGATGGACGTGCATTACCTGCATTCATCGGGCAAGCGTTACGTGGAGAAGATCTTACCGTATTTGGTGATGGTTCTCAAACCCGTTCATTTTGTTATGTAGATGATTTGATAGAAGGCATTTACAGGTTGCTGATGAGCGATTATAGCAGCCCGGTAAACGTGGGTAACCCCGTAGAAATAACACTGAAAGAGTTTGCTGAAGAAGTGCAAAAACTTACTGGTACAAGTACGCAAATCGTGTACAAGCCCTTACCGGTTGATGATCCAAAACAACGTCAGCCAAACATTACCAAGGCAAAAGAAATACTTGGTTGGGAACCGAAAGTTTCCCGCGAAGAAGGGTTGAAAATTACCTACGAATATTTCAAGTCACTTCCGAAAGAGGAATTGTATAAACTTCCCAAAGAATTCAAATCTCATTAATGTATTCAGCTCTTATAAATAAGGAAGTTAAACTTGCCGTGATTGGTTTGGGTTATGTTGGGCTACCCATTGCATTAGAATTTGCGCGCAAGGTTTCTGTTATCGGGTTCGATATAAACGATAAGCGTGTAGAAATGATGCGCCAAAGCATTGACCCAAGTGGCGAACTGGATAAGGAAGAATTTGCTGGGTGTGACATTCAGTTTACCAGCAGCATAGAAGATTTAAAGGAAGCCAGCTTTTACATCGTTGCAGTTCCTACTCCTGTTGATCCACACAACGTGCCTGACTTAATTCCGGTACAATCCGCCTCTACTACCATTGGAAAAGTAGTGAAGCAGGGAGACTACATTGTTTTTGAATCGACGGTTTACCCGGGCTGCACTGAAGAAGATTGCTTGCCGATTATTGAGCAACTAAGCGGGCTGAAGATGGGTAAAGATTTTAAAATTGGCTATTCGCCGGAGAGAATTAACCCGGGCGATAAAAACCACACCCTTGCCAGTATTGTAAAAGTAGTTTCGGGCTGCGATAGCGAATCGTTGGAAGAAATTGCACAGGTGTATGAACTGGTTGTAAAAGCCGGTGTGCATCGGGCATCTTCCATAAAAGTAGCAGAGGCAGCAAAGATTATTGAGAACACACAACGAGATCTGAACATAGCTTTAATGAATGAGCTTTCCATCATCTTCGACAGGATGGGTATCAACACCTATGAAGTGTTGGAGGCTGCAGGAACGAAGTGGAACTTTCTTAAATTTTATCCCGGGCTCGTGGGTGGACATTGCATCGGAGTAGATCCTTACTACCTCACTTACAAAGCGGCGGAGTTAGGTTTTAATTCACGGGTAATTTTGTCGGGCAGATACATCAACGATAACATGGGTAACTATGTTTCAAAGAAAATACTACAACACGTAATAGCGCACAGCGAAAATGTAAAGACGGCAAAGATCTTGTTTATGGGTGCTACGTTTAAAGAAAACGTGAGCGACATTCGGAATTCTAAAGTAATGGATGTGATTGAAACCCTGCGTGGCTATCACTTGAATGTGGTTGTATCCGATCCGTATGCTGACAGTGACGATCTTGAGCACGAATACAATTGCAAAGTGACCAATGAATTGGATAGCGATTACGATGCAATCATTATAAGTGTACCCCACGAGCCCTACTTAAAGTTTGACGATGCATATTTCGCTTCTATTACAAAACCGAATGCGCTGATCGCCGATCTGAAGGGTATTTATCGCAACAAAATAACCAGTAGAAAATACTGGAGTTTATAGTATGAAACCTGTTATTCTCGTTACAGGTAAAAACGGACAATTAGGAAATGAACTCCAGCAACTAGCGGCTTCATTTCCTTTTTTCATGTTTATTTTTACCGATCGTACATCACTCGATATTACTGATGAAACAGCCGTAAACCTTTTTTTTCAAATGAAAAAAATCGATTACTGCATTAACGCCGCCGCATACACTGCCGTAGACAAAGCTGAGTCAGAAAAAGAAGCTGCTTTGCTGGTGAACCAGCAGGCAGTAGCAAATCTTTCAAACGCGTGTGCACATTTTGGTGCCCGTCTTCTTCACGTTTCAACCGATTATGTTTTCGACGGTACTGCGTCAGAACCCTATAGCGAAGATCACCCGGTGAGCCCCGTGAATTTTTATGGTGAAACGAAATTGAAAGGAGAGATGGCAGCGTTGAAATATCCGCTCAATGTGGTGGTGAGAACCAGTTGGGTGTATAGTAAGTTTGGAAACAATTTCGTGAAGACGATGCTTCGCCTGATGGGAGAAAAGGACAGTCTAAATGTGGTAAGCGACCAGGTTGGTTCACCTACTTATGCGTATGATCTTGCAAAGGCACTGCTGTCTATGATCGAAGTTTTTGTAAAGGATCCAACTAAGGCTGGTGGAGTATATCACTATTCAAATGAAGGGGTGATTAGCTGGTATGATTTCGCGGTAGCGATCAAAGAAATTGCTGGTAAAGAATGTAACGTATCGGCAATTCCTACTACGGCTTACCCAACACCTGCACGTAGGCCAGCGTATTCCGTTCTCGACAAATCAAAAATTATTGCAGACTTTTCATTGCAGATTCCAGCGTGGCGCGAAAGTTTGATGCAGTTTTTTCAATAGTCTTTAGTAGTATTGATTGAAAGTTGAAGAGGTTTTAATGGTGCGCATCAAAACTAATTATTTGGATCTCATCTATTTAGAAAGTTCCAGTAACCTCCCTTCATAATTTTCGGTGTTGGTGTGAACAATGATTAATTTCTCTTGCTGGAATTTATCTGTTGATTGACCCTATATGCTTAAACAAATCCTTAACTTAATTTTCGCGTAAGCGAGACTAAGAAAAATTTTACATGGATCAGGTAGTTGAGTTTTTTAGCAAGTTGCTGGATACTGCAGACTGGCCCCCACGTTGGCACTGCGGTAAATGGAGCGACTTTCATGGTTGGTTATACATTATCAGCGACCTGATGATCTGGTCAGCCTATTTTGCTATTCCACTCATCATACTAAATTTCATCCGCCGCAGAAAGGATGTTCGTTTTTACAAAATCTATTTTTTATTTGCAGGTTTCATTCTTGCCTGTGGATCTACGCATTTTTTAGATGCAGTTATCTTTTGGTTTCCGGCTTATCGGCTAAGTGCATTGGTACGGGCGATTACCGGCATCGTAAGTTGGATGACCGTTTTTCATCTTATCAGAATCTTGCCTACGGCTTTTTCGCTGAAAACGTCTGAGGAATTAGAGAAAGAGATCGAACAGCGAAAGAAGGCCGAAGCAGCGTTGAAAGTAAAAAATGACATGCTAAACGAAGCACAAGAGATTGCACGCATTGGTTACTGGCAATGGGATATTGCCAGCAACGAAGTAGAATGGAGCCACAGTTTATTTCAAATTTATGGGTTGAAAATAACCCCGAATTATAAGGTTACTTACGAACAGTTTCTGCAATCTGTTCATCCGGATGATCGGGGATATGTTGATAACAACATTAAAGAAGCGCTGGCAAAAAAGAAGTTCAGCGAATACTATCACCGTGTGCTTTTGCCAGATGGTACTGTAAAAACGCTGCATGCCAAGGGTGAAGTTCTACTGAATGATCAGCATGAAGTAGAAAAGATGATTGGCACTGGCCAAGATGTAACTGAAATGAAACAGGCCGAACGGGAGTTGCTGCTGAAGACACAAGAACTGGAGGCAAGCAATCTCGAGCTGCAACAATTTGCCTATATCGCATCCCACGATTTACAAGAGCCGCTAAGAAAAATTATAACCTTCACGGGCATTCTAGAAAAAACATATCTGGGTGCGATGGATGAGAAAGCCAAAGAATACATGGGTAAGGTGATCAATTCATCCAGTCGTATGCAGAAGCTAATTGATGATATTTTATACATCTCAAAATTCAATACGGAGGACAACCTCAATACTTCTGTGCATTTGGATGTAATCCTGGAAGAAGTGTTAAATGACCTAGAGCTTACGATTGAATCCTCCGGTGCAACCATTAAAGTAAGCAAGCTGCCGGAGATGGAAGGAAACCCTACACAAATCAGGCAGCTGTTTCAAAACCTGCTAACCAATGCAATTAAATTTAGAAAGGCTGAAGTAAAACCGGTGATTGAAGTAAATGGTAGCGTGAAAAAAGGAGCCTCCGTGAGCCAACTTTTTAGCAGTGCCAATCAGCGCAATTTTAGGCATATTACCAATCCAAGATTTTGGGATAATGAAAAGTTTTTAGAGATAAAAGTAAAAGACAACGGGATAGGTTTTGATCCTGCGTATGCAGAAAAGATCTTTGTTATTTTTCAACGGTTGCATGGTAAATCTGCCTATGAAGGAACCGGTATTGGCTTATCCATATGCAAGAAGATTGTGGACAAACACCATGGAATCATTTTCGCGACCGGGGTGCAAGGTGAAGGTTCTGAATTCACCATTATCCTTCCTTTGTCACAACACCATTTTACCAGTACAGCTGGGGGTACATCTTCGCCAACCTAACATAAATTTTTAGTTAATCTTGCTGGTTAGCCGTTTCAGTAAGCAAGCTTTTCCTGGTGTAGAAGTGCTAAAGCGAAGTATTAGATTTCGGTCCTTTCAGGCAGACGTCATGCCCAAACGCTTGTCATGTTGTGGTTATCAATAAATCGCTAGTTTTATCAACATTCATTCATAATCAAAAACCTACTATGGCTAAATACAAAGCTGGTGTATTGTTCGGACAAGAACTTTTGGAACTGCTGCAATCTGCAAAGGATAATCAATTTGCATTGCCGGCGGTAAACACAATTGGTACCAATACCATCAATGCAACTTTAGAGACTGCTGCAAAAGTGAACTCACCTGTTATCATCCAGTTTTCTAACAGTGGAGCACAATTTATTGCCGGCAAAGGAATGCCAAATGATAAATTGCAAGCAAATATTGCCGGTGCTATTTCCGGCGCTTTACATGTCCATAATGTGGCAAAATATTACGGGGTACCGGTGGTGCTTCATACCGATCATGCATCTAAAAAATGGTTGCCATGGATTAGTGGTTTAATTGACGCCGGCGAACAACATTTCAAAGAGAAAGGCCAACCTTTATTTAGTTCTCACATGCTGGACCTGTCAGAGGAAACAGTGGAAGAAAACATCGAAACATCCGTGGCCTTTTACCAGCGCATGCAGCCATTGGGAATGGGTATTGAGATAGAACTTGGCGTTACCGGTGGTGAGGAAGATGGCGTAGATAATAGTGATGTAGAAAACGAAAAACTATATACGCAGCCAAAGGATGTAGCCTATGCATTTGAGCATTTACGTAAGGTAGGAGACTTGTTTACCATAGCCGCTGCCTTCGGTAATGTGCATGGTGTGTATAGCCCGGGCAATGTGGAACTACGGCCAGAAATTTTGAAGCATAGCCAGGACTACATTCAGCAACATGTTGGAACGGGAGAGAAGCCGGTCTTCTTTGTATTTCATGGAGGAAGCGGGTCTCCACAACATCAAATTAGGGAAGCGATCAGCTATGGTGCTATTAAAATGAATATTGATACAGATCTTCAATGGTCATTTTGGGAAGGCGTGTTGAATAATTATAAAGCGAGTGAAGCTTACCTGCAAGGCCAGCTCGGAAATCCCGATGGTGCAGATAAGCCAAACAAAAAGCACTACGACCCTAGAGTATGGCTGAGAAAAGGCGAAGAGAATTTCAGTAAGCGTTTGGAAGTAGCTTTTGAAGATTTGAACTGCATTAATAGAAATGCCTAAGTTGTAAAAGCTTATTGGATCAGATAAATTAAGAGAGCTCACTGTTCAAACGGTGAGCTCTCTTAATTTGGCAACATGTAAAGCCGCTCGTTATCAATCAGATTGCAATCATATTCATCTCAAAACAAAAAAGCTCCACAACGTTTGTTGTGAAGCTTTCCCTGTTGGCCTACGAGGATTCGAACCTCGGCAAACAGAACCAAAATCTGTCGTACTACCACTATACTATAGGCCATCCTTGTGCCCGTATCATTTCTGAATTGGGAGTGCAAAAATAAGGGTTGAGTATATTGCACCCAAGTTTTCTTTTTAAAAAAATTGCATGCTGCACATGTCGTTGGTATGCGTAAAACCGGGTGATGAATCTTACATCGAATCAACTTTCATTTTCCTCTGTAATAAGCCATTTTACAACTTTAAAATGGTTTGTTAACGCTGTAAATTTTACATCTGTTCTTCGTTTTCTTTCAATTCCTGTATCTGGTGCAATGCCGCTGTAATATCGTCTGCCATAACTGTAATGATGGAGCCTTTTTTCGCATGTTCATATGCATAGGTGATGGCTTCCTTTTCTGCAAGAATTACCCTTACCGGTAAATCTTTGGTTTTGCTTTCGTTGATGCCCTTTATCAAAATATCGTTGATCTCCTCCGCCGACCGGCCCCGTAACCTTCTATCCTGGCGTATAATAATCTCATCAAAATACTGAGCAGCAAGTTTACCCATCTCCAATATATCCTCATCTCTTCTGTCACCCGTGCCGGAAATAATACCCAATTTATAAGTGCTATCCAACCTGTTCACAAAATCGCCCAGCAGCGTTAAGCCTGCGGGATTGTGTGCGTAATCTACCAGGAACTGAAAGTTCTTGAATTGGAATAGGTTTAGCCTGCCAGGTGTCTGAACCGCTGATGGTACAAAGGTTTGCAATGCTAACCTTATGTCTTCAATTTTTATATTGCGATATAGATAAGTGGCCATTACTGCCGGCAAAGTGTTCATAATATTATGCACCGCTTTGCCCCCATAAGTCAGCGGTATTTCGGTCACTTTCAACACGCGTATCTTCCAGGTTCCTTTCAGTATCGAAATAAAATTGTTCTCAAATACGGTTGCCAACCCGCCGGCTTTACAATGCTCCTGTATGCGTGGATTATTTTCGTCCATGCTGAATAGAGCAACGTTACAGTCAAGGCCTTTGCGCATTTTGTACACCAGGTCATCATCCGCATTTAGGATGGCATACCCATGCGGGAAAACAGTTTCCGGCAGTACTGCTTTCACGGTGGCCATTTGTTCCAGCGTATCTATTCCACCAAGCCCAATATGATCGGCGCTAACATTCGTCACAATAGCTACTTCACAGTTTCTAAAAGCCAGTCCGCTTCTCACAATACCTCCCCGAGCACACTCTAATACCGCAAGGTCAACTGTCGGATCTTTCAATACAAATTGAGCGCTTACCGGGCCGGTACAATCGCCCGTCATCATCAACTGATTTTGTATATACACCCCATCCGACGTAGTAAAGCCCACTTTATAGCCGGCATGCTTGCAAATGTGCGCAGTCAGTCGTGTGGTAGTTGTTTTTCCATTGGTGCCCGTGATACCGATGATGGGGATCCGGCCATTGCTTCCCTTTGGGAAAAGCATATCGATAACTGGCTCTGCTGCATTACGTGCTAAGCCTTCTGCAGGTTCTACATGCATTCTAAAACCAGGAGCAGCGTTTACCTCCAACACAGCGCCACCGTTTTGGGTAATTGGTTCGCGTAGATCGGGGGCCATCACATCGATGCCGCAAATGTCCAAACCAATAATTTTAGAAATGCGTTCAGCCATGAACACGTTTGCAGGATGAACCTCATCCGTTACATCGCAGCTCGTGCCCCCGGTACTCAGGTTCGCAGTTGGTTTTAGCATAACCAATTCACCTTTGGCAGGCACTGATTCAAGGGTATAGCCAAGATCTTCCAGCATTTTATGCGTGTAATGATCAATCTTAATTTGGGTGAGCACCTTCTCGTGACCATAGCCTCTGCGGGGATCTTTGTTTACATCATCTACCAGCCATTGAATACTGTGTTCGCCATCGCCTCGTACACTTGCAGGAGTGCGCAAAGCAGCGCAAATAAACTTATGGTTGATCACCAGTATTCTGAAGTCGTAACCGGTAATAAACTTCTCTACAATCACACTTCTTGAATACACCTGTGCTGCTTCTAAAGCCTTCACCGCATGATCCCACGCTACTATATTGGTAGTGGCACCTTTGCCGTGGTTGCCATCAATTGGTTTAAGCACAATAGGATAACCAACCGTATCAATCGCATGCTGTAATTCATCAACCGTTCTTATGATTAACCCTTTTGGCACGGGTATCTGTGCGCCGTCTAATAGGTTCTTGGTTTCTTCTTTATCGCAGGCAATGTCGACCGCTATGTTGGAGGTGGTGCTGGCGATGGTGGCTCTAATCCTTCGCTGATGAACGCCATATCCCAACTGTACCAGGCTGTGTTTATTCAATCGGATGAAAGGGATTCCTCTTTTTTCCGCTTCATCCACAATGCTTCCGGTAGATGGTCCAAGCCTGGTGTCTTCTCTTATTTCGCGTAGCATTTGTACGTCATATTCCAGATCATATGGCTGATCATCAACCAGTGCCTGGCAAATGCGTACACAAGCTTTTGCAGCGTATACACCGGCATCTTCTTCCATGTAACTAAACACCACGTGGTATTCTCCGGCAGTGCCGGTACTGCGTGTTCGGCCAAAACCCGTATCCATTCCTGCCAGGGTTTGTAGCTCCAATGCCATGTGTTCTATTACGTGGCCCATCCATGTTCCTTCTTCAACTCTTGCAAAAAATCCACCTGGCACACCCTCGCTGCAACGATGTGAATACATCGTGGGAAATAAGTTTTTCAAACGGTCAAGAAAGCCATCAATGGTATTGGTTGGGCGTTGTTCCAGTTCTTCCAGGTCAAGCCTCATTTGGATTAGTTTACCCCGACGGATGCTCCAGTAATTAGGACCACGTAAAACTTTAATTTCAACAATTTTCATTTGAGCCGATTAAGATTTGAGTGTATTTGTTTGTGCATAATGGACAGGATGGTAGCAACTTTTTTGCCGTACCCGATGAAGATAATAAAATTGGACCTCGCATTGATTTATGTTCTCCGTTGTTTTTATTGAATGGTACAATGATTGCCTTGTTGAGATCGTTATTAATGTTTCGGATCAATTAAAAAGTGCGCTTACGTACACTGTGTAGAAACATCTATTTCATAAACGGCTACATTTGCGCATAGTTATATAAGTATAAATGAATTACCCCAAGGGAAAACTGATAGCAATCGGCGGTGCTGAAGACAAAGGAACAGACCTGGAGAAAGGACAAATCAGCCGCAATAACCTCAACTTTTTTGAATTGGGAATACTGCGCCGCATCGTAGAAGAGGCGGGTGGATTAATGGCGCGTATCGAGGTGATTACTACCGCCTCCATGATTCCTTTTGAAGTGGGCAACAACTATATGGAAGCTTTTGGCCGTATTGGTTGTACCCGCATAGGCGTCATGCATATACGCAACCGCGAAGATGCCAACAAGCCCGAGTATTTTGATCGCCTAAAGGAATGTGATGCCGTGATGTTCAGCGGGGGTAATCAACTTCGTTTGTCTGCTACATTTGGGGGAACACGTTTGCTGAAGCTAATCCATGAACGATATAATAACGACAACTTCATCGTTGCAGGAACGTCAGCTGGAGCTATGGCGATGAGTAATACCATGATTTATGAAGGCGATGCCAGCAGGGCGCACCTAAAAGGTGAGGTAAAAATTACTACCGGCCTTGGCTTTATGGATGATGTTATTTTCGACTCGCACTTTGAAAAACGCGGCCGCTTTGGCCGTCTTTCGCAAGCGGTAGGCGGTAACCCTTCGGCGATTGGTATTGGCTTAGGCGAGGATACCGGCATGTTGATTACCCACGGAAATAGGATGGAAGCAATTGGTAGCGGCATGGTCATCATCATTGATGGTCACGATATTTTGCACAGCAACATTGCCGACATACCCGTAGGAAATCCGATGAGTGTAGAAAACCTGGTGGTGCATATTTGCGCCAAAGGAAATGGTTACATTATGGATGAACGCAAGTTTGTGGAGAAGATGGGGTCCATTACAACACCGCACATGCAGGATGTGTACTAAACCATTCCGTCAACGTTTATTTTTAGCAGGCTAACTTTTTTGCCTAAACGGGACATCTTATCCCTGATTTTTTCAATACATTTTACTAGAGAGCTGAATGGTTTCTACTGTACATTTTATGCTCTTTTTTCGGATCGTTTCATGCGGCTGTAAGCTCCGGTTTGATAAATTACCATTCTTGGCATAAACCAAATCACAACCAATATTTACTGCCTTTATCCTAACTTGACCGCTATGAAAAGGCGCACTTTCCTCGTTCAAACTTCCTTGGCTACGGCGGCCGTTGTGTGTTCAACTGCTAACTCGTTTGCAGGTACCAACAGTTTTCCATTGGTGCGTGTAGCGCCGGCAAAAAGAAATTTTACCAGTAAGGCCGTGGAGGCGTTGATAGCCGAAATCGATCGCACCATCGGCAACAAGGAAATTGCCTGGTTGTTCGGTAACTGTTTTCCGAACACATTGGATACAACAGTAGAGTTTGAAAGAATTAATAACAAGCCAGACACGTACGTAATAACCGGTGATATTGATGCCATGTGGCTGCGCGATAGTACTGCGCAGGTGTGGCCCTATTTACCCCTTTGCAAAAAAGATAAATCATTACAAGAGCTAATTGCCGGTGTGATTAACAGGCAGATAAAATGTATTCTGCTTGACCCTTATGCGAATGCTTTTTTTAAAGATGAACAGAAGGTAAGCGAATGGAAGGATGACCTGACAAAAATGAAGCCGGGCATTCATGAAAGAAAGTGGGAGATAGATAGTTTGTGTTATCCCATTCGGCTTAGCCATGGCTACTGGAAAGCTACCGGCGATACCACCATTTTTGATGCGCAATGGACAGCAGCCATGGAGTTAATCATCAAAACATTTAAGGCGCAACAGCGATTTCATGACAAGGGTCCGTATAGTTTTCAGCGAAGAACCGCATGGGCAACCGACGGCGTTCCGATGGCTGGTTATGGATACCCTGCCAAGCCGAATGGACTCATTCATTCTATGTTTAGGCCCAGCGACGATGCCACTATCTATCCTTACCTGGTACCATCCAATTTCTTTGCGGCTACTGCGCTTAGCAGTTTGTCAGAAATGGTGCAAGGAAAGTTGAAAACGGATGCGATCAATTTGTCTTTGCAAATCAAAAATGCACTGAAAGCAAATGCAATCATTACCCAAAAAAATAAGTCCCAGATTTATGCTTTTGAAATAAATGGTTATGGCAGTGTCAACCTGATGGATGATGCAAATATTCCTTCTTTATTGTCCCTACCCTACCTTGGTTGCGTACCACCGAGTGACCCGATTTACCAGGCTACCCGCCGTTATGTATTGTCACCAGAAAATCCTTTTTTCTACAAAGGGAAAGCAGGCGAGGGCACAGGCGGACCGCATGTGGGCGAAAATTATATCTGGCCGCTGAGCATCATCATGCGTGGACTTACCTCAACCAGCGACGCTGAGATTAAAACTTGTATCAGCTTGTTGCAACAATCCCATGCGGGCACCGGTTTTATGCATGAAGCCTTCCATAAAGATGATGCGACTAATTTTACACGCAAGTGGTTTGCCTGGGCTAATACACTTTTTGGAGAGTTTATCTGGAAAGTATACCGTGAGCGCCCTCACTTATTAAATTAAGCTATGAGTTTAAGTTTAAAGCTGTTGTTTTTGCTGGTATTCGTTGCGTGTATGATCATCATGGGATCTAACCTGAGGAAGAAAAAGAAGAAGATCATTTTCCTGGGTGATTCTATCACTGAACTGGGTGTGCGTCCCGGTGGGTATGTCACTGTGGTTTCTGACTTTGTTCGGGATGCTGATGCGTCAGAAAAAGTAGAACTCGTTGGGAGTGGAATCAGCGGTAACAAAGTGACTGACATTGAAAGAAGATTGGCACAAGATGTATTGTTACGAGAGCCGCAGGTGGTAGTGCTATTTGTTGGTGTAAACGACATCTGGCATAAGCAAAAGCATGGCACTGGTACAAGCCTCGATTTATTCGTTCAATGCTTTGAATCGATTGTACAAAAGATGCACAACGCCAATATAAAAGTGGTTGCCTGCACACCAGCTGTTATAGGTGAAAACGGGATGGAAAACAAGGAGGAGTGGGATGAACTGGAAGCTTATGGAAAGGGGATAAAAGATGTTTCAGCTCATTATGATATTCCCGTGGTTGATCTGCACGCAGCATTCAAAAACTATTATGAAATTAACAACACCGGTCATTTAGATGAAGGGGTACTGACTACAGATGGGGTTCACTTAAATGCGGCAGGCAACAGGTTGGTAGCCGAAGAGATTTGGAAAGTGCTAAAGCATTTTATCTAGTGATTAAATGCTTCAGCACCGAAGACAATTCTTCCGCACGATCCATTACCAAAACATGTTCTCCTTTTTCAATAACGTGGTGGGCTTTCACATTTCGGAAAGGCAATAATTTATCGTTTGTACCATGAATATGAATTACATTTTCAGGTACTGTTTCATTTCGCCAGTTTACAATGGCGTCCATCGCCCAGCGGGTAAATGTTGGATTAGAACTTTGCAGAATTTGTAGTTGCAGCAGCTTTTGTTCCTTTCCTTTCGCACCTAAAATCGTCAATACCAGTTTACCCATACGCATCGAATTCTTCGTTACGAATTTGTACACGGGTACGTGTCTCCAAAATCGCAGGTAACCGGGTATTTCTTTGTAAGTTTTGGCGCTGGAGATTAAAATTACTTTCGTCTGCGGATGAATTTTTGCGATTTCGGTGGCGAGCATTCCGCCAAACGATAAGCCCACAATGGTGGCCGTTTCATCATTAATTGATTCAAATAAACGCAATGCATACGTCTCCAAAGTTTCATTTGCATTGGGTCTAAGCCATTGCACAAACTGCGGTTCGCAAAAAGACAGGTCTAAAAAATTAAACGATCTGCTGTCCGCGCCCAGTCCCGGTATGAAATAGACTTTTTTCAAATTGAATGTGTGCGTGAGGTGGAGGTGAGTTGTGAGTTGTGAGTTGTGAATTGTGAGTTGTGGGTTGTGAGTTGTTGTCAATTGTTAATGTCTTAGTATGGTTTACCTTGTTTTAGGCGTTAATACGTGAGGCGTGAGTTAGCTAACCTCGAACCCCAAACTTCAAACCTCAAACTCGAAACTTTACCCTTCCAACTTCACCAAATAATAATTCGTCTTTCCTTTTTGTACAAAAAGATATTTTTCGTTGATGAAGTTGTCGGCACTAACGGTAGTATTTACATCCGTTATTTTTTGCTTGTTAAAACTCACGCCACCACCTTGTAACATTTTGCGGGCTTCACCCTTGCTCGTAAATATTGACGCGTCAGCTAAAAAAGTAATGATGTCGGGTGTGGAAGTAAGCAGCTGGTGTTTATTGATACTAACTGCCGGTACGCCGCGCAAAGTATTGTCTAATGCCTCCACTGAAAGCGTCTCCACAATTTGCATGGTTTCTTTGCTAAACAGTAATGCAGTCGCCTGGATGGCACGTTGCAAATGTTCTTTTCCATGAACGAATGCCGTCACTTCTTCGGCTAACTTTTTCTGCAGTTTACGTTGGTACTCGTTGCCCGTATGCTCGGCCAGTATTTGTTCTATTTCGGGCTGCTGCAGAAAGGTAAAGATCTTGATGTAACGTGCTGCATCCGCATCAGAAGTATTCAGCCAAAACTGGTAAAACTCATAAGGAGAGGTCAGGTTTTCATCCAGCCAAACATTTCCTTTTTCACTCTTGCCAAACTTGCTTCCATCTGCTTTGGTTATAAGTGGACACGTAAATGCAAACGCTTCGCCACCAGCTTTTCTACGCACCAACTCAGTACCCGTTACTATGTTGCCCCATTGGTCACTACCACCCATTTGCAACTTGCAATTTTTCTGCGTGTACAGGTAATAGAAATCGTACCCTTGTATCAATTGATAAGTAAATTCAGTGAAGCTCATCCCTGCATCTCCATCCAGCCTTTTCTTCACACTATCTTTTGCCATCATGTAGTTTACTGAAATGTGCTTGCCTACATCCCGAATAAAATGCAGGAACGAAATCTCCTTAAACCAATCGTAGTTGTTGGCCATTTCAGCTGCATTCGGTTTGGTAGCATCAAAGTCAAGAAACTTCTCCAATTGTCTTTTTACACCAGCTACATTCCTTGCAAGTACGTCTTCGCTCAGCAAATTTCTTTCTTCACTTTTACCACTTGGGTCGCCCACCATACCGGTAGCGCCACCTACCAATGCAATGGGTTTATGCCCCGCTTTTTGTAAATGAACCAAAAGCAGGATTGGTACAAGACTGCCGATGTGCAGGCTTTCGGCGGTAGGATCGAAGCCTATGTAAGCAGTGGTCATTTCTTTGGTTAGTTGCTCTTCCGTACCGGGCATAATGTCCTGTATCATTCCCCGCCATTGTAACGCTTCAATCAGGTTCATATCATCTTTATTACTGTGCGGCAAATGTAAAACAGAATTAGAATGGCCTGTTATCAAATGTGCCACTGGCTTAAGCAAAGTATGCGAAGTGTATTTCTGCCTGACGAGGCTGAAGCGCAATTGAAATATTTCACGTTTTTAAACGTTGTAAAAGGCACTGTTGTATAGAAATTCTTTTTATGAGTTTAAAATTCCGCTTCGCTTTACTACTCTTGCTGGTATCATCCACTGCGTTTTGCCAGTCGTATAACAACGAATGGATTGATTACAACAAGCTCTATTACAAGTTTAAAGTTTTTGGTTTCGGATCAGATGCCGCCGGTGCACCCATTACCAAAGGGATGGTGCGCATTCCCTATGTCTCGCTGGATGCTGCTGGTTTGGCCAATGTGCCGTCTGCTCATTTTCAACTGTGGCGCGATGGGCAGGAAGTACCGGTTTACATCTCCGGCGGACCAACGTTGTCGGCAGCGGATTACATAGAGTTTTGGGGCGAGATCAACAACGGGAAGCTGGATGCAAAACTGTACAGCGATCCTGACTTCCAACTCTCCAACAAGTGGAGTTTACAAACAGATACAGCCTCCTATTTCCTTACGGTAAATTCCGCTACGGCAAACAAACGTTTGGTTAACCAGGCTAACAATGTTGCCGGCACTACGCTTGTTCCAACTTCTTACTTCATGCATACGGTGGGTCGTTATTTTCGTGCCGGTAATATTGCCAATGGCTTTTACGCCAGCTTCGGACAAAATCTTTTTTCTTCAACCTACGATAAAGGCGAAGGATGGTTGAGCCGTAATGTTCGACCCGTAGCGTGCAACAGTAGTACAACGCTGCCTCAATATTTTTACGATTTGCAGCCGTTCCTGGCTGGTCCTTCTATGACTATGAAGGTGAACGCTGTTGGTAATGCCCAAAATAGCCGCGTGGCAAAAGTGTTGTTGAACGAAGAAGAAGTCAACATTTTTCAGATGGATTACCTGAACTACGAAAAGGTAGAAGAGTTGGTTCCTGTGAGTAAGATTAGTTCGGGCGATGCCAGTTTTGCCATCGTTAATATGAGCCCGAACCCATGTGATGAAATGCGCGTATCCATGATTGAACTTACTTATCCGCGACAGTTTAATTTAAGTGGAGCCTCCGTGTTCGAACTCTCACTTCCAGCCTCCGCCACCGGGCGATACCTGAAATTTTCCAACTTTAATTATAGCGCTACTGCCCCGGTTCTATACGATATCGCCAATGGCAAGCGATACGTTGCCGACATTTCGGATCCGTCTTTTGTGCAAGTGGTATTACCCGCTTCTACTATTCCATACCAGTTGGTGCTAACTACGCAAGCTGGCACTTACTACAAAGACATCACCACTTTTCAGCCGCGTGCCTTTGTAAATTATGCGCAGGCAGCTAACCAGGGCGATTACCTGATCATCAGCAATCCGTTACTTTATGGTTCAGGCCAAACCAACTATGTTGAGCAATACAGACAATACCGTTCGTCATCTGCCGGAGGTGCCTATAACGCCAAGTTGGTAGACATAGACCAATTGGTAGATCAGTTTGCTTACGGTATTAAAAAGCATCCATTATCGGTTAAGAATTTTTTGCGCTTTGCGCGAAATATATTTGTTACGGCACCAAAGCATGCCTTCATTATTGGTAAAGGAGTAACGTATAATGCCTATCGGCAGAACGAAAACAATCCTTTGATTGAACGACTTAATTTGGTGCCAACATGGGGTTACCCGGCTTCCGACAACCTGCTGTCATCAAACGATTTTAAAGCAGTGCCGTCCACACCTATTGGTCGGCTTTCAGCAGTAACCTCGCAGGAAGTGGGTGATTATTTATCTAAAGTAAAGCAGTACGACTCCGCCCAGGCAAACAACCTGCAATCCATTGACGACAAGCAGTGGATGAAAAATGTTTTGCAGATTGCAGGCGCTAACGATGTATCTATCGGCGCACAGATAGATACTTATTTGCAATCCTATAAGGGTCTTATCTCCGATACATCATTTGGAGCCAACGTCACCAACTTTAGTAAAACTGCTAACCCTGCAGGCTACACCGATGCAATTGTTTCTTTTAAGAACATGTACGAAAAAGGTGCTTCTGTCATCACTTACTTTGGTCACTCTTCATCCACCAGTTTAGATTTTAACCTGGATGATCCGGAGAACTATAACAATGAGAAGAAGTACCCCATCTTTTTTGCGAACGGCTGTAGTGCAGGCAATAACTTTTCGTTTGAGCAAAATCGGTTTTCGGCTAAAAGCACGATCTCTGAAAAATTTGTACTTGCCCCCGGTAAAGGTGCAATTGGCTACCTGGCCAGCACGCATTACGGCGTAGTAAACTACCTGGATATTTACATGCAGAAGTTTTATAAGTCAATTGGACAAACGCAATACAATAAAACAGTAGGCGAAATTGTAAAAGACGCGATTGCAAGTGCACTGGTTACCACGGGTACATCAGATTATTACAGCAGGGTACATGCCGAAACCTATGCATGGCATGGCGATCCGGCCATAAAATTCAATTCATTTACGTTGCCAGATTATGTGGTTGAGGAACCCGAGATTACCATCACTCCATCTTTCATTTCGGTAGCAGACACAAGCCTTTTTGTAAAGGTGAGATTACACAATATTGGAAAAGCCACCAATGATTCAGTAAACTTCCAGTTGAAGCGACAGTGGCCCGACGGCTCTGAAAAAATCATCGCAACACGGAGGTTAGGCGCAATAGAATTTGCAGATTCATTAACTATAGCAGTGCCGGTTGCGGGCAATGCAGACAAGGGATTAAACACCTTTACTGCAGTGGTAAATGTAGGTAACCAGTTAAATGAGATCAGCTTTGCGAATAATACCGCTTTTAAGCAGGTCAACATTTCGGAAGATGAATTGAAGCCGGTCTATCCATATAACTATGCCATCATTAGTCAGCCAAATGCAACATTAATAGCCTCTACGGTAAACCCTTTAAATACAGTTAGAGATTACTTAATGGAAATTGACACCACCGCATTGTTCAATTCTCCATCAAAGGTTTCGGCGATAAAAACATCTGGTGGCGGCGTATTGGAATTTGCTCCGGGCTTCACATATGTAAGCGACCGCGTGTATTACTGGAGGGTTTCGCCGGCTGGTTTACCAGAGCCGAATTGGAGACAGTTTTCATTTGTGTACAAGCCAGGATTGGAAGGAGCGGAGCAAGGGCACCTGCATCAATTGCTGCAATCGAAGTATACAGATATTTCGCTGGACAGTACAACCCGTAAGTATAAATTTCTAAACCAAAATCATAACCTGTTTGTCACCAATGCCATTTACCCAACCAGCGGAACGGAAGATGCACATTTTAGTATATCGGTAGATGGTTCGGCAATGATTAGAAGTGCTTGTATAGGAAGTTCCGTCATCGTGAACGTATTTGATTCACTGACCTTCTTGCCATGGAAAAATTTGACGCAGCCCTTTGGTGCAGCGGCTACTTGTAACGCTGGTCGTGAGTACAATTTTGAATTTTCTTATCGTACCCCTGCATCCCGAAAGAATGCAATGGATTTTCTCAACTCTATTCCTTCCGGTGCATTCGTAGCGGTTAGGCTTATTCTTGATCCGCCCTATAACCTGTATGCTTCTGATTGGCAGGCAGATACCAGTTTGAACGGCAGTGGTATTTCGCTTTATCACACGCTGAAGCAACAGGGCTTTAACAATCTCGATTCGTTTTATTATCCGCGTACATGGTCATTCATTTATCAAAAAGATCAACCATCATTTGGTGCAGTGTCCGAGTTTTCCGAAGGGCTTTATGATAAGATGATCCTTTCAAAAAATGCTACCACTCCGCAAATACATGGTGATATTACCTCGCCAAAATTTGGCCCGGCAACCAATTGGAGTAAAGTGCAATGGAGCGGTACCATGGAAGAAGCCAACAATGATTTGCCTATGGTAGAAGTGATTGGAACCACCGCTGCCAACCAGCAGGTCCAGTTGTTTACGCTCAATCTTTCACAACAGGATTTCGATATATCTTCTGTTGATGCATCGGTTTACCCTTACCTGCAATTGCGGTTGAAAAATACCGATACCATTACGGCTACACCTTACCAATTAACGAATTGGCGGGTGTTATTTACGCCGGTAAGAGAAGGTGCGATTGCACCCAATTTGTATGTCAATATTCCAGATACGGTTGGCTTCAATACGCCACAACTATACACGCTGCCGGTAGGTGTTGCGTTTAAGAATGTATCGAAGCGCAATTTTGATAGCGTGGCTGTGAAGGTTGTGCTTAGAGATTCAGCGAACAATATTATCATCGACGTAAATAGAAAACTCCGACCATTGTTGGCAGGCGATACAGCCCAATTGAACACAACATTGGACGTGCAGTTTTTACAAGGTAATTACAACCTGTATGTAGCGTTTAATCCGGCTTTGCAACAAGCGGAGCAATATTCGTTCAACAACTTTTTATACAAGCAGGTTTTTGTGCGAAGAGATGCCGTGTTGCCCGTCTCGCTGGTAAACTTTACCGCTGCACTGCAAGGATCAGACGTTCAAACAAAGTGGCTTGTCAGCTCTGAATCAACGACGGATCATTACGTGGTAGAACATTCGAGAAATGGTGTCTCCTTCTTGCCAATTGGTAAGGTAAATGCAACGAGCAATGTATCAACAAATACAGCTTACAAATTTACCCATTGGAATGCGCCCGAAGGGAAAAACTATTATCGTCTACGCATCGTATCTAAAGGTGAGGGTTTAAAGTATTCAGCCGTTTGCATGGTGAATGTGAGTGTCCATTTTACAGTAAATATTTTCCCGAATCCTGCAACAGAAAAAGTGCAGATCGTAATAACCAAACCGGAGGGAAATTTGCCAGGCGTGCGCATTTTGAATGCGACTGGTCAGCAAATATGGCGTAAGAAATTTGCCACAAGTGAATGGCTGGATGTGAAGCGCTGGCCGCCTGGTAGTTATCTTGTTTTAGTAGAAGATGGTAAAAATGTCTACTCCTTTAAACTTCAAAAACAATAGCCCGAATTTGAATGGTAAAATGCTCCGCTGATGGGGCATTTTATTTTTTCAGCTGGCGATTATTGGTCATATTTACCTATTATTTAAATGCATCGTAACACTAATTCATGAAATTGAAAATCCTGACTGCCTTAGTGGTTTTTTTGGCAGCCTGCGGTGCGGTAAAAGCACAGTTTAGGAAGTATTCCAACGAGTTTTTAAACATTGGCGCGGGTGCACGAGGTTTGGCAATGGGCGGCGCGCAAGTAGCTTCGGTAGACGATGGAACCTCAGGATATTGGAACCCGGCTGGCCTGGTGGGTGTCAAAAAATATCCCACGGTTCATGCAATGCATGCTGAGTATTTTGCCGGAATTGGTAAATACGATTATGCTGCTCTGGCTGTTCCGCTCAATGGAGAGAAAAGGGTAGTAGGCTTGTCGGTGTTGCGTTTTGCTGTTGACGATATTCCCAATACATTATTCCTGGTGGAGCCAGACGGTTCAGTAAACTACAACAACATCCGCACGTTTTCTTCGGCAGATTATGCGTTCATCCTTTCGTTTGCACAAAAGGTAAAAGATGAAGAAAACAGGAAACTGAGCTTTGGCGGAAACGTGAAAATCATTCACAGAAAAGTGGGCTCGTTTGCAAAAGCATGGGGCTTTGGTTTAGATGCCGGCGTAAAGTACCAGGTTGATAAATGGAAGTTCGGCCTTGTAGCACGCGATGTAACCACAACGTTTAATGCCTGGTCATTCAGTTTTACAGAACGCGAAAAAGAAGTGCTCTACCTAACCAACAACGACATCCCTGTGAAGTCCACAGAAATGACCGCACCGCGCTTAATTTTTGGTGCGGCCCGTTCTTTCGACATCAATAAAAACTTTACGCTTGCTGCCGAAGCAAATCTTGATTTTACTTTTGATGGCAGAAGAAACACGGTTGTAAGCAGCAGTGCAGTAAACATCGATCCAAGAATTGGCATTGAAGGGTCCTATCAAAACAACATTTTCCTGCGTGCAGGTATCTCTAATTTTCAACAGGCACTTGCCGACAGCGATACATTAAACCAGAAAAAAGTTTGGATTTATCAGCCGAGTATCGGCGCCGGATTTAGAATTAAAAACGTGATGATCGATTATGCATTTACCAACCTTGCCAATCAATCTAATCCGTTGTATACACATATATTTTCGTTGCGGGTAGACCTGAGAAAGAAAAATGATTAACCGGCAAAACCCAACGCGTCAATACACTTTAAACGTATGAAAAAGATTGTTTTTTTTGTTGTGCTCCTGCTTACTGCCTCGGTGGCGTTTGCGCAGAATTATTACAACGAATGGATTGACTATGCCAAAACTTATTACCGCTTTAAAGTAGGGCGTACCGGGCTATACCGCATTAACGGGACTTCAATCGGTGCTTTTGACCTGGCCGCTCAACCAGCCCAAAACTTTCAACTTTGGCGCAATGGCAAACAAATTCCTTTGTTTACCAGTGTAGCTACCGGTCCGCTTGGAGCTTCAGGCTACATTGAGTTTTGGGGCGAGAAAAATGATGGTGTTTCTGACAAGGATCTTTATCGCGAAGCAAGGTTTCAATTAAACGATCGTGAGAGTTTGATCTCAGACACCGCTGCCTATTTTCTCACCGTAAATACAACAGGGAATAATTTACGATTCATTGCTACTGCCAATAATGTGGCGGGCAATACGCTGCCGCCGCTACCATATTTTATGCATGCTTCGCGACAAACTTACATGGAACAAATCAGTCGTGGTTTAGCATTACCCGCCGGTAGCGAATACGTGTATTCGAGTGCTTATGACGAAGGCGAGATGTGGGCGACTTATGAGATATACCCTGCCAGTCCGCGTACGTTCACTTTTGATAATCTGTTTTTAGCCGCCGGTGGGCCATCTGCAGCGCTGACTGCTTCCATGGCTGGTTCGGCACCCAGCAATCGTCCGTATCGGATTGAGGTGAACAACAACATCGTTGTAGATAGTACACTTTCAACTTTTAGCGCTGGCTTAAATGTGCGTAATAATGTAGCACTTTCGGGAAACAGTGCTGTTATAAAAGTTACGAATCGTTCCGGTATTCCAACCGATAGGATTGTATGCGGTTTTTTAGAGTTAACCTATCCAAGGCAGTTCAACTTCAATAACCAAACAGCTTTTGCCTTTACGCTTGCAGCTTCGGCAACGGCCAGTTTCCTGGAGATTACCAATTTTAATACGGGTGGTGTTGCGCCGGTATTGTTAGATCTTTCTAACAATCGCAGGTATGTAGCAGACATTAGCAGCCCGGGCATCGTTAAGATTGTAATGCAGCCATCCACGGTAGCTTCAAACCTGGTTTTGGTTTCGCAAAACACAGCTGCTATCTCAACCGTAAATTCATTCGTTACCAGGAATTTTGTTGACTACAGGCAGACAGCCAACCAGGGCAATTTTATTATCATTACTCATCCAACCTTGCAGCAGCCGTATAATGGTGCAGACCAGGTAGAGGCCTATCGCACTTATAGAAATTCAGTAGCAGGCGGCAGTAACAATACACGCATTGCCGATATTGATCAATTGGTTGATCAGTTTGGATATGGCATTAAGAAGAACCCGCTGAGCGTGAAGAATTTTTTCCGTTTTGCACGGGCTACTTACGCAGTACCTCCTAAATATGCATTTTTAATTGGCAAAGGAGTAGTGTATACTGAATACAGGATTAATCAATCCAGTTCTTTTTCAGACCGGTTAAATGTTATTCCGACGTGGGGTTACCCGGCATCGGATATAATGCTTGGTTCCAATAATATGGATCCGGTAATGAACACCGCCATTGGCCGACTGAGTGTTGTAAACCCGCAGGAGATCGCTGACTATTTGCAGAAGGTAAGGCAATACGAGCAGGCACAACAAAACCCTGTTCAAACCATTGATGCGAAGGGGTGGATGAAGAATGTGGTGCATGTGGTAGGTGGAAACGATCCAAACATTGAGCAATTGCTACAGGCATACATGAATCAATACACCAGTTTGATTCGAGACACTTCGTTTGGTGGAAACGTGGTAAATTTTAGTAAGACAACCACTGGCCCGGTTACGCCCATCACCAACCAGATGATGCAACAAATGTTTGAATCTGGCATCAGTTTGCTCAACTATTTTGGACACTCATCAGCCACCGCTTTAGATTATAACCTGGAAGATCCGTACTCGTACAACAACCAGGGCAAGTACCCCATGTTTGTGGTTAATGGTTGTAATGCCGGTAACATGTTCTCTTTTGATACCAGCCGCTTTGCCGTGTTAACTACTTTGTCCGAGCGCTTTGTATTGGCAAAGGAGCGTGGTTCTATTGGGTTTATTGCCAGCACGCATTTTGGGTTGACTTCTTACCTGGATTGGTACAATCAAAACTTTTATCGCAACCTGAAAGGTCCGGGTTACAACCGGCCCGTTGCAGAAAATATGATAGCGGCGAACAATGGGTTACTCACTTCACCTTATGGCCCCAATGTAATGGGTGCCCGTTTGCATGCAGAAGAAACAACGTTGCATGGCGATCCGTTTATAAAGATCAACGCCCACGAAAAGCCTGACTTTGTTGTGGAGGAGCCCCAGATAAGAATTGTACCGAATATTGTAACGATAGCTGATGGTAAGTTTGATGTAAAAGCCTACTTGTGGAATATTGGCAGGGCAACAGGCGACTCGGTGTTGGTGCAAATAAGGCATCAATATCCTGATGGAACCCAGAATGTATTGTTCCAAAAGAAGATCAGATCCGTTCGCTTCCAGGATTCGGTTATGGTAGAAGTGCAGATAGACCCGGTGAGAGACAGGGGAGAAAATAAGATCATCGTAACCATTGATGGCGACAATGCCTACAATGAAATGAGCGAAGCCAACAACACAAATGCAAGAACATTCCTGATACAGGATAATGGTGTCCGGCTCGTTTACCCTTACAACTTTGCCATCATCAACAGAAGAGATATAAAACTTGCTGCGTCTACCACCAATCCATTGGCAAAGGCACAGCAATATGTATTTGAAATAGATACGACGGAGCTGTTCAATTCACCGCTGAAAGTTTCACGAACTATCACTTCGATTGGTGGGTTATTGGAGTTTTCACCTGTACTTTCTTTTACGGATAGCACTGTGTATTATTGGCGTGTGGGTGCAACCCCAACTACTGGTCCGGTTACGTGGGCAACGGCATCGTTCACTTACATTCCAGGCACGCAGTATGGATATAATCAGTCGCATGTTTACCAACATTTAAAATCTGATGCGAGCAGAATATCAATAGACTCATTCACCCGTAGGTGGAAGTTTGGAACAGGGTTAAGCAACATGGTATTGATCAATGCCGTTCCGGGAGTGAGCGGATTTTATAACAATGACTACAGCATTTCAGTAAATGGTAACCTGAATATCATTAGTGCATGTGTGGGGCATTCCATTATTTTCAACGTTTTCGATCCTGTGTCTTTAAAACCCTATTTCAACCAGGCACAGCCTTCACCCATTCGAAACGGCGCATTAGGTAGTTTTATGAATAGCGGACCGATGTGTGCGCCAGGTCGTGAATACAATTTTGAATACTCGTTTCTGGACACAGTTGGAAGAAGGCGCATGCGCGACTTTATGGATTGGGTGCCTTCCGGTGCAGTGGTTACAGCAAGAATAATTTTAGACGGCCCTTTAGAGCTAAACCCGTACGTAAATACATGGAAAGCGGACCAGGCGATTTATGGTGTAGGCAATACATTGTACGATCGATTTAGAACAGCTGGTTTTGCTGATCTTGATTCGTTTAATCGTCCACGAACCTGGTCGTTTGTTTATAAGAAAAATGATGCTACAGTTGCGCCCACATCGAAATTTAGTGTAGCGCTCGAATTAATTACGCTCAGCGTGAATGTTCCTACTCCTGACACGCTTGGCTTTGTAACCTCGCCTACATTTGGGCCTGCCCGCACGTGGAAAGAAGTGAAGTGGCGCGGCGTAAGCCTGGAAGCTACACCCGGAGACTCAATTCGAATTTCGGTAATTGGAATACGGCCTTCAGGAATAGTAGATACGCTCTATCGGTTGGGACTTAATCAGCAGGATCTGGACATATCCCCCATTGATCCTGCACAGTATCCTAACCTGCGTTTACACATGCGCAACCAGGACTCAAGGAATCTTACGCCTTATCAACTTCGCTACTGGCGAATCATTTATGATCCCTTACCTGAAGGAGCTCTGGCGGCAAATTTGGTAGCGCCGGTAAAAGATAGTTTTGATGTGGGCGAAAGAATGGACTTTGCGATTGCATTTAAAAACGTAAGTGACGTTCCCTTTAGCGATAGCATTCGGTTGCGAATGGTATTGTATGATAGGAACAACGTGGCTACAGTTATCCCATATGCGCGGCTGAAACGTTTACAGCCGGGCGATACAGCTGTTATTCGTACAGAAATTAACACAAGAGTGTACGGTGGAAATAACACGCTGTACCTTGATGTAAATCCTAATCTTGAATTGCCCGAACAGTTCCGTTTCAACAACTTCATGTACAAGAATTTTGTGGTGAACCAGGATGCCTTTAACCCGCTGTTGGATGTAACCTTTGATGGGGTGCACATACTAAATGGTGACATCGTTTCTGCGAAGCCAAAAATTTTGGTGAAGCTAAAGGATGATGCAAAGTTTCTTGCGTTGAATGATACGTCGCTTGCTACGGTATTCTTGCGGTACCCGAACAATGGGCCTTTAAAAAGATTTGCTTACGGTACCGACACACTCAGGTTTATACCGGCAGATTTGTCGTCGGGCAAAAACGAGGCAATGATTGAGTTTAACCCTGCATTGATAGATGACAGTGGCAACGACTTTTATGAGTTAATTGTAAGAGGAAAGGATCGCTCCGGAAACCCAACCAGCAGCTTGGATTATCATGTTCGCTTCCAGGTGATCAACAAGGCCATGATTTCTAACATGTTTAATTATCCTAACCCATTTACATCCTCTACCGCGTTTGTATTTACCGTTACTGGAAGTGAAGTGCCGCAGAATATACGCATACAAATCTTGACCGTAACGGGTAAAGTAGTGAAGGAAATTACCAAGCAGGAGTTAGGCCCATTACACATTGGCAGAAACATTACGGATTACAAATGGGATGGTACGGATCAATACGGGCAAAAGCTGGCAAATGGCATTTACTTGTATCGCGTCATCACCAATTTAAACGGGAACAGTCTTGAAAAATATACGCCACTTGATGCTTCGGGTAGCAAAGTGAATACCGATCAGTACTTCAATAAAGGCTATGGTAAAATGTACCTGATGCGATAATGCTTTAGTTTGTTCAGTTGATTTTCACCAACTTTGAGGGGCCGGAATTACCGGCCTCTTTTTTATGCATGAACTTCGCAAAACTGGCGTGGGTACAAGGGTTTTAAATTTTTTGGTGGATACCATCCTCGTTGCCTTAATCAGTTATCTATTGTACCGGTGGTGGTTTTTTTACGTAATGTACTGGGGCAAAACTTTTTTTCCGTACTACTATTTTCTGTACGGGTTTCTATTTATTTACTACTTGTTTTTTGAATCTGTCTTTACCCGTACACCAGGTAAATGGCTTACGCAGACGCGTGTGGTAACTACAGAAGGTAAACGGCCTACAGTAGGCCATATATTTTTTCGCAGCTTGCTGCGGCTAACACTGATAGATGCCTTTTTTATTGCGCTTTGGGAAAAGCCTTTACACGATAAAGTGACGAAAACAGAAGTTGTTGAATCGTAGGATTACTTTGATAGCTTTAATGCATTTGTGGTAAAACTATACCCTTCATTTTAAATGAAAACGACAAGTTGGTACATAAAAAAAGCACCCATTAAGGTGCTTCTGATCATTTCGTAAAAAAATTAATCTTCATCCTGCATAAAGCGGTTGAATATATCCAAATCAAAAGGTCGCATTTCATTATTGCCCGCACTTTCATCCACTTTTATCTCTTCTGGCCGACGAATAAACAAATCAGTTCTGCCATTAAAATCGGCAAAAATTCCTGTAACACATACATTTTTATTGTACAAAAACTCTTCAGGCTTATAGCTGAAGTTTTTTCTGTCCTCCTGGCGGATGACCACATTTATTGTTGACGTATTCTCAGCATCTGATACCGATATTATAGTGGATTTTGACACATTGCTTCCCGGACCTTTGCTGCCCGTTACCTTACCGCATATATTTATCTTTTCGTTGGGGGCCTTCCGTATATTATTTTCTTCAATACCAATTGGTGAAGCAATTGTAGAACAGCTAATGAGTGTTAAAAAGGCAGAAAGAATTTTTTTCATAATCAGCCGGTTTTAAGATTTGGAACTGTTAAGAAAATAAAAATATAAAATCCGCTGCACTTCAAATATTAATGTTTTGTGAAGGGTTATTGGGCTCAACCAGAAAGATCACCTTGGAGCCTGCGAGTATAACAAGTACCTAATTGGTTGGGACAATCCCTATCATTTGCACATATCAAAAATGCGTAAAAAATTAACGCTGATGACTTTGCCAAACGAGCCTTGTTTTACTGGAACATTTTATGGCTTAAGCGAAATAAAGTCTACATCAAAACGTTTAATCTTTCCAAGCAAATATTCGTACGGGCTGGCGCGTACGCGTTTGTGTAAACAAATGATCGTACTCGTGCCCGGTTTGTTTTTAAGATGTTTAAAAAAATTATTACCAGAGAATGTTTGTAGCCTCAACCGTCACACTGAGATTGAAAAAATTGCGCATCGTTACATTAATCTTTTTGTGTGCATTGTTCGGCGCTTACACTACCAGTGCGCAGTCTACCAGTTGGACAGGTGCAACCAGTACCGATTGGAAAATTGCGACCAACTGGACAAATGGCGTGCCCTCAGCAGGAGTTGATGTAGTTATTGGTGATGCCAACTATACAACTACACGAATACCAACTGTTGGAGATGTCGCTTTCTGTAAATCGTTAACCATTGGTGGAGCAGTAGCTGCACGTGTTATTTTAAAGAAAAACCTCACCATCTCCGGCAATCTTTTAATTAATAATAATGGAATACTTGATCACCGAGGTGTAACCATCACCATTAAAGGAAACTGGACTAATTTCGGTTCCTATCTTATAAGTGGAACTGCCATTGCCAGTTTTTCAGGATCCTCTCAAACGATAGGAGGTAATGCTTCAATTTTTAGTAAAATTATCATTAATGCCGGAGCCACCGTTACTCTCGCCAATAACATAACTACCACAAACAGCTTAAATGTAACAGGAACTTTCAATCCCGGAGAAAATCCTGTGTATCAGGTTGCGGGAAATAAAAATATTAAATTAAATTCCGGAGGAGTATTACATGTAACGGCTGCAACCATAGCAGGTAACTATAATACAAGTGCAATAACTGTTGGTGCCGGCAGTACCGTAAATTATAGTGCTACCCTTATTGATCAAACGGTTAGTAGTACCTATACCTACTACACGCTTATCATTAGTGGAAGCGGGGTAAAATCGCTGAGTGCAAATTTGCCGGCTTTAAAATCTGACAATGCCACTACTGGCAACATTTATGTAAAATCTGCAACATTCGATTTAAAAACATTTACCGCCAACCGAAGCAATAACAATGGGGGAGTTATTAGTGTAAGCAACAATGCGCTACTAAGAATTGGAGGTACAAATACTTTCCCCACCAACTATGTTACCAAATCGCTCAGCCTTGTCAGTACGGTTGAATATTATGGAACAGCACAAACCATAACATCCTTTACCTACGGAAATCTTTTGCTAACCAGTTCTTCGGGAGCGGTCACTAAAACTACTTCGGCTACATCATTTATTATAGATGGCAACCTTACCACATCCATTGGAGCCGGCTCAGGAGTTACTTTTACTCCCTCGGCTAATATTACTGTTAACGGGATTACAACTATTGGTACTTCCTGCATATTCAATGCAGGTACATTTACTCACACGCTTGCCGGAAATTTTATAAACGAGGGCACCCTGAATGGCAATACCAGTACCATCCTATTAAAAGGCTCAGGCAGTATTATTTCAGGGGCAGGTGCCCAGAATTTTAATAACCTTACTATCACCGGTTCCAATATCACCGCATCCTCGGTAAACATTACAGTAGCAGGCAATTTAAGCACTACCGGCTCCGGCACATTTACCCACAATATTGGCGGTACCTTGTTGCTGACAGGAACTACAAAAACAGTGAGTGGATTAGGTTTTATAGTTGATAATTTAACTGTAAGCGGATCGGTAACCACTACCAGTACGCTGGTTGTAAATGGAAATATAAGTGTTGCAGGAAGCCTGACTGCGAGTGCAGGAAGTGTGAAAATGCAGGGAGCCGCTAAAACAATCAGTGGTGTTGGCAGCATCGGGTTGTATGCATTAATAATTCCCGGATCGGTTACAAGTGCAAAGAGCTTTTCCATATCAAATGCATTGGATGTAAGTGGAAGTTTTTCAGCTTCTGCAGGTACAGTTACCTTTACTTCTACTGCTACGCTTAATGGAACCGCCAATTTATTCGATGTAAATCTGAATGGCACCACCCTTATTTTATCAACCAATTCTATATTAGGCGTTGCAAATGCTTTTACCGTTACGGCCGGCACTTTAAACGTAACGGCAGCTATACCCAATACAGTACAGTTCAACGGATCAGGCTCACAAACCATTCCGGGAATATCTTATCACCGGTTACTACTAACTAACGGCAATACTAAAACCGCAAGTGGTGCAATCACTACCAATGGAACCTTTACAATAGGAGCTGCTACTACATTCAATGCAGCTACTTTTACGCATACGGTTAATAGTAATTTTGTAAATAGTGGAACGTTTACAGCTGGTACGAGCAATATGACTTTTGCAGGCGTTACCGATAATACCATTACCGGTGCAACTACATTTAATACTATCACGATTAATAAAACTACTTCAGTTAATGGCATTACACTTGCCAGCAATGTTTCTGCTGCCACCGTGGCTATGACTTCAGGTTTTATTAATACTGCAGCTAATACGATTACGATTACCACCACCCGTTCGGGCAATGGTATTATTTGGGGAAACATTAATCGCACCCATACATTTACCGCTGGTGTGGCTTATGCTTTTGAAAGCCCTGAAAACAGCATCATCTTTGCCAGTGTTTCAGGGGTTAGTACTATTACAGTTGCTGTTACCCCAACTACTATTGCCGACTTCCCTTATGGAAGCGCAGTCAACAGGTTATACGATATCAATATTCCATCTGGTACCTACAATGCTACATTACGATTACATTATGAAGAAGTAGAATTAAATGGCAGTACTGAATCGACCATGGTGATGTACAATTATGTTGCATCTACATGGAGCACTATTGGCAAATTGGGGAATAATGCCACTACCAATTATGTAGAACAAAGTGGCATCACTAACCTTAGTCGCAAGTATTGTATGGCTAACCTTCCCAATGTGCTTAGGTGGAATGGCTCGGTTAGCAATGCCTGGAATACTCCTGCCAACTGGACTTTGATAGAAGGTACACCAGGTTCTATACCAACTGCGCAAGACATTGTCCAAATCGGGCAGCAGGCAATTACTAACCAGCCTGTAATTACTACAGCAGCTACCGCAAAAAATATTGATTTTGGAAGTGTTGCTGCTGCCTCACTGACTTTAAATGCAGGTGGCTCGCTTACTGTAAGTGGTAATATATCTGGTAGCTGGAGTGCTGCGCGGGTTCATAACATAAACGTAAATGCACAAACACTTACAGTAACGGGCAACATCGTTTTAAGCGATGGAGCAGCTGGTAATGCAATTAATATTAATGCTACAACAGCCAATATAAGTGTAGCCGGAAATTTAGTACAATCAGGTGGCGCCAATATTTCCTTTACCGGTGCAGCCAATTTAAATATAGGTGGAAATTATACCTATGTTAGTGGAAACTTTACACCAGGAACCAGTACTGTTAACTACAATGGTACTGTAGCCCAGTCGCTGGCAGGAGTAACCTACTATAATCTCACCACCAGTAAAACAACTGGTATTGCATCTATTACTCAACCACTTTCGGTAAATAATATTATGGCCATTACTGCAGGTGAAGTGTCTGTATTTGCCAATACGACAGTATATGGGAACCTGAATGTATCGGCCGGAGCAAAAATCAGGTTATCATCTATTACCCTTACCATGTATGGAGACCTGAACAATGGAGGCACATTTATACCCGGTAGTGGTACCATTATTTTTACTGGGTCGGCCAATCAGTCTGTATCGCTTGCTACTTTTTACAACCTTATAATTAATAAACCAGTTGGTACTGCCAGCCTTACAGGAAACATAGATATCTATGGCGATTTTTCTATTATTGGAGGAAACTTTTCATTGGGTACATTCACAACCAACCGCACATCGCTGGGTGGTACTTTTACATTGGGCGCCAATACAGGATTACTGGTTGGAGGCGCCAATAATTTTCCTTCTAATTATGTAACCAATACGCTTGATAGTACCAGTACCGTTACCTATAACGGCTCGGTAGCGCAAACAGTAAATGGCATTACTTATGGAAGTTTGATTTTTTCTAATGAAGCTATCAATGCAAAATCCCTGGCCGGTACCATTACTTTGTATCGCGATCTTACCATTAATAGCGGCGCAACCCTAAATGCTGGTATGTATTCGATAAACTTAAATGGCAACTGGACCAATAGTGGCACTTTCACACCATCTACAGGTGATGTAATTTTAAATGGCTTGGGCAAAACAATTACAGGGAATACCATCTTTAACCGTTTAACTGTAAATGGAAATTATACTGTAACCGGAACCAATATAACCTGCAACGATTTGCTTTATGTAAGTCCAACAGGTACCCTGGCAGCTGGTAGCGGAACAGCTACCTTGAACGGCGACTTTACGAATAGTGGTACTGTAACAAGCACAGGTATTACTACATTTAGTGGAACAACATTGCAAACAATCCGTTTGGTTGGTGCATTGCTATCTTCTTCTTCAGGTATTGTAAACTTTAATGGAACAGTTTCGCCTGTACTCAATTCCAATTCTACGCCATCGTTTGCCACCTTGAACATCAATAACACCGGCGGCGTGTTTCCAAGTGTTGGCTGGAATGTATTTGTGGCCATGAATGTGGCCACAGGTGCTACATTTAACGGAGGCGAATCGCAACACAATTTCTATGGATCATTTACCAATAACGGTTCAGTAGTAAGTGATGGGATATTAAATTTTTCTACATCAATAGCAAGAATTTATAAACTTGCGGGAACTAATTTTTCCAGTAACGGTACTGTAATTTTTGCCGGTACTGGTGCCATTACTTTTACAGGCAATCCTACCACATTAACCAATGTAACCATTAGCAACACGGCTGGCGTTTCGCCACCTGCCGGCTGGACAATGGGCGGCGATTTCACCGTTAATAACAATGGTATTTTTAATGCAGGCAGCTTTAGTTATACAGTAGGAGGCGATTTTGCAAGCAGTGGTACTTTTAATGGGGGCACTTCTACATTTACCCTTTCATCGCCAAACGGGCTAATTAGTGGCAGTGATGGAACTACTTTTTACGACCTGGTAATATCTGGTGTAATAGCAGCCAGTGCAGATTTTAATGTAGCAAGAAATTTTACAAACAATAATGCCTTTGACGCTACCAACGGTGTGCCCACCTTCACCGGTTCGCTGCCCAGCATTATAACTGGTACGGCGGTTCCCTTTAACCTGGCGCAAATACACGTGGCCAAGAGTAATGGCATAGCTGTGACCCTAAATAAAAATATAAGTAGCGTAACTGCAATTGATGTACTTAGTGGCACCTTTGAAGCGTCCACTTTTACCATTACCCAGGATGGAGCAGTAGATGCTGACAATTTATTATCAGTCCGTGATGGCGCTACTTTTTCTGTTGCGGGAAATAATAGTATTCCCACATTTACCTCCTACATATTTGATAGTTTGAGTACCGTGGAATTTGCAGGTGTAACCCAAACCATAACAGCAGTAGCCCCGTACGGAAATCTAACCATATCAACTGCCGGCACAAAGACTGCAGCAGCTGCGCTTACAATTCAAAATAACTTTTCACTGGCAAACGGCACCTTTGTCGCGGGTTCATTTACCCATAATATTAGTGGTGCCTGGACGATGAGCAGTGGCGTTTTTACCAACACAGGCTCTACTATAAATTTCAATGGATCGGCCAACCAATCTGTTAGTTCAACCGGTAGTTTTCTAAATGTTGTAGTGAATAAAAGCGGCGGTGTAGTCGACTTGTTGAGCAACATCACCGTGGCAGGTACGCTTACATTTACGTTGGGAAACATTCGCACAAATGCATTTAAAGTAATAGCAAACGGAACAGTTTCCGGTGCAGCACAAACCACCGGATGGGTTGCAGGTAATCTTCAAAAAAACGTAGCAAGCGGTACTAACGTTACCAATACTTACCAGGTGGGTACTACTTCTTTTTATTCACCGGCTACTGTGTTAATGGCTAGTGTATCTCTTGCCAATCCGCTTACCGTTGGCGCCACAATTTCAGATCATCCTGATATAAATAATTCGCCTCTTGAAGTAACTAGAAGTGTAAACCAGTACTGGACCATCGCGAATGGCGGAGTAACTTTTACCAATGCAACACTCACTTTTAACTGGAATGCAGCGTCCCTTGATGCAGGCGTAACCAATTCGAGTTTGCAAGTTGGTTTATACAATGGCAGCTGGACAAGACCAACTGTTGCCAATCCTTCAGGACTTTCTATTCAAACTACCGGTGTAACTTCCTTTGGTGATTTTGTTGTCGCAGAAAATAAATGCAGCCGCGGTATTTGGACGGGATCATCGAGCACCACATGGTCAGTTGCAGATAACTGGTCATGTTCTGTTGTGCCCGACTCATCCATCGATGTAAGCATCAACAGTGGGTCATCCCGTTACCCGATCATCAGTTCAACTGCGGCGGTTAAAAACCTAACCCTTCAATCGGGAGGGTCGCTAGTTGTCAGTAATGCGTCATTAGAAATTTTTGGATCCATTGCCAATGCAGGAACCTTTACGGCGAGCGCAGGTACCATCACCATGAAAGGCACCTCTGCTCAAACAATACCGGCAAATACTTTTGCGACCAATACCATCAAGGAACTTACAATAAACAATAGTGTAGGCGTTACGCTTGGGGGAACATTGAATATTTCAGAACTGCTTACGGTATCGCGTGGCGTGCTTACTACCGGCAATTTTTTAATATTGAAATCATCGGTGGCAGGTACCGCTCAGGTTGCCCCGATTACCTCGGCAGCAGCTACTCCAATTGTAGGTGATGTGACGGTAGAAAGATACATTCCAGGAAGGCGCAAGTACCGGTTAATCACCAGCAGCGTTACCACCAGTGCCAGCAGTGTATTGTCAGCAGGGCAGGAGGCCAGGTCAATCTGGGGTAACTGGCAATCATCCGGAAGCACCGCCACACAAAATATAGGTACCAGCATTACCGGAGGTACATTGGCCAACGGCTTCGATCAAATATCAACCGGAAGTTCATTGTTTAATTATGACCACATAGCAAGGCGATACGTAAGCCATAGCTCTGCCAATGGAAAGAATACGAACTACACACCACTTAAGGCAGGTGTAGCATATTACATGTTCGTTTATGGCGATCGTCAAAATAGTGCTTCAGCTTCGGCGCCACGTCCAACTGTTTTAAGCTCCACGGGCACGTTGCTTACAGGTACACAGACGTACACACGTAACTCTACCATTCCTTTAAACGATTCTGCGGGTCGGTATACCTTAATCGGAAATCCATATGTAGCAATTGTAGATTGGGATGCGGTAGAGCGTACCAATGTATCTGCAAGCATGTGGGGTTGGGATCCAAACCTTGGCGGAACGGGTGGATATGTCACGGTAACTTCAACCGGTGGTGGAGTAATCGTTTCGCCCAATTCAGGCCTGGTTCAGGTAGGCAGATATATACAACCGGGCCAGGGATTTTTTGTATTGGCATCGGCTACTAACCCGCAACTTACCTTTAGAGAAACCCATAAACTGGTGAACAGAACAAATCTCAATAACCAGATTTTTCGTTCTGGTGCCGTCGAGCCAAAGCTATTATCCGTAAACCTATTATTTTCATCAGCCGGTAGTTTTGCACTAGCCGATGGCGCGGTAGCAACTTTTGATTCTTCTTATTCAAATCGCGTAAGTGAAACAGATGCTACAAAGATGGAAATCACGACATCAACCGAATCGGTTTCGTTTTTAAATAGCGGTAAAACCTTAAGCATAGAAGCACGTGAGTTGCCAACACAAAACGATACGCTGTACTTGAACACGCTGCGCATGACCAAGCCCCAATACACCTTACAGATATTTACGAACAACCTTTCCGGTAACAACCTGCAACCCATCTTGCTGGATACATATTTAAACCTGAGTATTCCATTGCAGGTGGCCGATACCAACATGATCAACTTTAATGTGATTGCAGGGGATGCAGCTTCTTCCGCAGCAGGCAGGTTTCGAATCGTGTTTCAACCAATGACTACATTGCCGGTATCGTTTGTAAATGTGTCGGCGGTAGCAAAAGGTAATGCCAACCAGGTAGACTGGACCGTACATACAGAAACAGGTACACGCAGGTACGAAGTGATGAGATCTGCAGATGGCATAAACTTTCAGAAAGCAGGCGAGGTAGCCCTACGGCCAAGTAGTGGACAGAATACTTACCAATGGATAGACAATACACCGGCAACAGGCGCTAACTACTATCGTATATCAGCAATACAAACTAGTGGAAATACCGTGTTTAGTAAAGTGCTGTTGGTAAAA
Source organism: Segetibacter sp. (assembly GCA_031425015.1). Classification (GTDB taxonomy): domain Bacteria; phylum Bacteroidota; class Bacteroidia; order Chitinophagales; family Chitinophagaceae; genus Segetibacter. Next base: position 43,279 of record JANPIM010000032.1, read on the forward strand.
AATGAGGGTTCAATACAAGCGCAAAAAATACAGGTTTATCCTAACCCTGTAAAAGATCAACAATTGAATGTACAGTTTAAGAATATAGAAAAAGGAACATTTACCTGCATCATCATTAACTCGACCGGGCACCCTGTATTCACGCGCATATTAGAGCACCAGGGTGGTACAAGTGAAAAGCTGATCAGTTTTAAAAATAAAATTCCAGCAGGATTATATTACCTGCGCATTTTCTACAACAATGAAACCCATGTGCAATCGGTCTTAATTGATTAAAGTTTGGATACGGCAATGGTTACAAACGAAATTCCCAATGTGGTAAACTTTTCATTTTTAAACTGTGTTTAGATAATAGAAAGTACACTTTGAGCGTTTACAAATGCCAAACCTGAAAAACCATGCATAGGCATTGCAACACATTGTAAAATGAAAAAAAAGGAATGGTTTATACACGTAGTTTTAATGCTGGGGTTACTGTGTTCCTTTTTTGCAGCTAGTGCACAATCGCCAACAGATACTTTACCGGGTGACCCTGGTGGAATAACTGTAACCAAGACGCAAAATCTTGCCTTTGGTGCGTTTACCTGCGGGGCTACCGGTGGCAACATTACTATTTCGAACGCTGATGTTCGATCTTCCACCGGTACAATTATGCCCATTAATAGCCTGCCTTACTTTGCCGCCATATATGAAATTGATGCACCCGTTGGCTCTATCATTTCTATCATGAATGGAAGCAGCGTAAACCTGACGGGCAGTAATGGGGGATCTATGCTCCTCACACTTGGATCTGCGTCTACAGGTTCCTATTTTGTTACTACGGTCCAACAGCCAATTCGAACGATTGTAAAGATTGGAGGAACGCTTGCCGTGGGTTCGGCAGCTGCCAATCCACCGGGTAATTACACCGGTTCTTTCTTTGTCACCTTCACACAGGAGTAAATTAGCTCCCCTCTATTTTTCTCATTGCGCACAGCCCTTTCATTAAGGAAAAAATGATTGTTGAATGCACGGCCGATTTCATTGATCCAGCAGCTAAACAATTGATAAATAGCAATTATCTACCAAGGATTTTTTTCAAATTTTGATAAAACGCTATGATTTAATACAATATGAGGCTTTCGGTTGCGTTTAAGGAATGTAAAATTTTATCCAAGAACAAAAACTCAGATCCAAAAATGAAAAACCTGAAAAAAATTCTCGCTTCGGCTGCACTTGTACTTGCTTTTGCTGCATCATCTAATGCACAGAACTCAGCAACGGTAACTGCAACTGCTTCTGCAACGATCGTTGCACCCATTACCATCGTAAATACGACGCCTATGAACTTCGGTTCTATCATTGCGTCTGTTGCAGGTGGTACTGTAAAATTAGACAGCGTTGGTAACGCACGTACCGCAAGTGGTGTTACGTTAACTACCCTTGGTACAGCCACTCCGGCTTCTGGAGTATTTACTGTTACCGGTACAACTGGTTATACCTTTAATGTAACCCTGCCAGGTAGTGCAAGCACACTAACTAACCCCTCTTCAAACACAATGTCGCTTGGTACATTTACGACCAACGCCACCAATGCGAATTTACTCGCTAGTGGTAGTTATGTGTTTGGTGTAGGTGGTACACTTGTAGTGGGCGCTAACCAGGCTCCGGGTCTATATTCCGGAACCTACGATGTAACGGTTACTTATAACTAATTATCATTAAAGGGAGGCTGATCAGAATTACTGATCAGCCTCCCTTTTTTTATTTCTATCAACATTATTTATAACTAATAACGGTGTGGTAAAAAGGAAGAAGCTACCATATTAAATTGCAAATCACCCACGTAAAAATTTAAAAAAAACAGACAAAACACTCATCGATAACACAATAGGAATCTTTTAATCGCGTTTAAAGAACAGTAAAAAACAAAACCCAAAAATCCCGTACCCAACATGAAAAGTTTAAAAAGAATTCTCGCTTCAGCTGCCCTTGTACTTGCTTTTGCTGCATCATCTAATGCACAAAACACAGCAACGGTGACTGCAACTGCTTCTGCAACGATTGTTGCACCCATTACCATCGTAAATACGACGCCAATGAACTTCGGTTCTATCATTGCGTCTGTTGCAGGTGGTACTGTAAAATTAGACAGCGTTGGTAACGCACGTACCGCAAGTGGTGTTACATTAACTACCCTTGGTACAGCAACTCCGGCATCCGGTGTATTTACTGTAACAGGTACAACAGGTTACACCTTTAATGTAACCCTTCCAGGTAGTGCAAGTACACTAACTAATCCGTCTTCAAACACGATGTCACTTGGTACATTTAGAACCAATGCAACCAATGCGAATTTGCTCGCCAGTGGTAGTTACGTTTTTGGTGTAGGTGCTACACTAGTGGTTGGTGCCAACCAGGCTCCAGGCGTTTATTCAGGCACATACAATGTGACTGTTACGTATAACTAACTTTTTTGGAGGCTGTTTGAATTGCTCTGTCAGCCTCCTTTTTTTTCCGATCGTTTTTATTCCCAATCCTACCTCCATGAAACTTTTCACTTATCAGCAGTTCGCTTCAAAGCGTACTTTTTTTATTTGCCTGGTTGCAGCATTCACAGGCGTACCAACTGGCAAAGCGCAAGCACAAGGTGATCTTTTAATTATGCCAAAAAGAATAGTACTTGAAGGCGGCAAAAGATCAGAAAATTTAAATCTTGCCAATATTGGCAACGATACAGCTACCTACGTCATTTCTTTTGTTCATGTAAAAATGAATGAAGATGGTACGATAGAAAATATCACTGAACCTGAAGTGGGTCAGCCTTTCGCAGATAAGAACCTGCGGATTTTTCCGCGCATGGTTACGTTGGGGCCTAAAGAATCGCAGGTGGTAAAAGTGCAGGTATCAAAAACAGGTGATTTAGCAAATGGGGAATATAGGTCGAATATATATTTCCGGGCGGTGCCAAAAGAAATGCCTTTAGGTGAGAACGACCCCAAAAAAAAAGACAGTTCTTTTTCTGTGAAGATCATTCCAATTTTTGGTATTTCTATTCCGGCAATTATTCGCATAGGAGAGCCGAATGTAAAAGTTGACATTGCTAACGTGTCGTTGGATTTGAACTCCGATACAGTTCCGGTTGTAACCTTCAGTTTTATTCGTTCGGGAAATATGTCGGCTTATGGAGACATCAATATAGACCATATTTCTCCTTACGGTAAAGCAACCAGGGTTGCCAATATGAAAGGCGTAGCGGTATATAATCCGAATAGCAAAAGAATAATGCGCATCAAACTGGACAGGAGAGCCGGTGCAGATTTCACCAGTGGAAAACTGAAAATAAATTATGTAGATCAGTCAGGTAAAAATTCAATCATTGCACAAAACGAAATACAAGTAAAATAACGTTAAGGACTATAGGTAATAGGTGTATCAATAGAAGTTTAATACTTCCCATTTTAAATACATTTTTTCCTGAACGTTCTAATGAAACCGTTTCTACCATATCATTTTTCTACTGCATTTACCAATGGTAGGTTGCTTTGCGCCCTTTGCAAGGCAATGGTCATTATTTGTCTTTTTATATTTCCCGTAGCAGCACAATCCCAGTTTATAGATAAGTTTGGTTCCGAGGAAGTTTCTATAGGCTTAAACGTACCTCGTATGGGTTTAAAAGAAATACCGGGTATCGTACAGGGAAATATTTTATACCTATCCGTTACAGATGTTTTTGATTATTTAGAAATTAAGAATATCAATTCATCTCAATTTGACTCTGTATCTGGTTTCTTTATTCATCCACTTTCAACCTATCTAATCGATCGTGTAAATAATTACATTGTTTACGAAGGCATTGTGTACAATTTAAAAAAGAATGATCTTTTAAAAATTGAAACCGGACTGTATTTAAAATCTGATTATTTCGGGGAAATATTTGGTTTATTTATGGACTTCAATTTTAGAAGTTTGTCAGTAAACCTGGATACTAAAGTGGAGTTGCCAGCCATTAAAAAAATGCAGCAGGAATTAATGCGGCAAAACCTGGCTGCATTAAAAAATGAAAAAGTGGCCGATACTACATTAGCCCGCAGCAAAGGACTTTTTAACGTGGGTATGGTAGACTGGGCAGTAGTTTCTGAACAACAATCGAACGCCCGTGGCAACACCCGCTTGAATCTTGACATTGGTACCCGTTTTGCCGGCGGTGAAGCTAACCTGAGCTTACAACATAACACTAGTACACCCTTTACCACAAGGCAGCAGTCATTTAGGTGGAGAATGGTTAATAATAAAAGCAACCTATTCAAACAAATTACGGTTGGCCGGATCGCTCCTCAAGCTACTTCAACCATCTTTGGTCCCTTAACCGGCGTAACAATATCTAATACACCAACCAATCAAAGAAGATCGTTTGGTTCGTACCGATATACGAATAAGACAGAACCTGGCTGGACAGTCGAGCTGTATTTAAACAATGTTTTAATTGATTATACCAAAGCAGATGCTAGTGGTTTTTTTACGTTTAATGTTCCGCTGGTGTATGGCAACACGGTGCTTACACTGCGTGCATACGGTCCATTTGGCGAAGAGCGTGTGCGTGAAGAAGCATTTAGTATTCCATTTAATTTTTTACCGGTCAACACATTTGAATACACCTTGTCGGCGGGGGTGGTAGAAGATGATGTGAAGACAAAATTCTCGAGGGCAAACGTAAATTACGGTTTGATGAAGCGGCTTACGATAGGAGCTGGCGTAGAGTATTTATCTACTGCACTACCCGCAAAGGTGATGCCCTTTGTCAATGCATCTTTACGCTTAGGCTCACGGGTTTTAGTAAATGCAGATCACATTGCGGGTGTACGGTCGAAAGCATTTATGAGTGTACGGCTTCCGTCTAATCTTCAATTGGAGATGAATTATGTGAAGTATGAAAAAGGCCAAACCGCTATCCTCATAAACTTTGCTGAGGAGCGGAAAGCAATGCTTTCCTACTTTTTTAGAAAAGGGAAATTGGGTGGATTTTCCAAGTTGTCGGTGAACCAATTAATTCTACCTAAATACAATTTGTTATTGGGTGAATTTACTGTTTCCGCTATGCTGGGACCTGTTAGTACCAACCTGACTACTACCGCCAATATTGTGAATAGTTCCAATGCTGTTTTACTAAGCAATCTTACAATGGCATTTAGATTGCCTGCCGGCATACGCTTGACACCACAACTACGCTATGATTACCTGGCCAGGAAAGTAAATTTCTTTGGGGGTGATGTAGAAAAAAGAATTTCCAAACTTGCTGTGGTTAACTTTTCTTATCAGCGGAATTTTTTCGATGTAGCACCTGTTTACCTTTTAGGCTTGCGGTATAATTTTTCGGTCGCTAATGTTGGTGTGTCAGTCAATCAAAGCAGGTTTGGTACCGCCACCACCGAGTTTGCACGTGGTAGCATTACGTATGATGCCCACAATCAAAAAGCAAAATTCAATGACCAGGTGAATGTTGGCCGTGGCGGTATTGTAGTAGCCCCGTTTATTGACATCAATAACAATGGAAAAAGGGAGAAAGGTGAACCTGCTGCAGAGGGTCTAAAGCTATTCATCAGAGGCGGAAGAATGGAGCAGGACGATAAGGATACGACCATTCGCATTTCAGGTTTGGAAGCTTTCAATGACTATATGATCGAATTGAACAAAAGCAGTTTCGACAACATTTCGTGGCAGATAACAAAGGCAAATATTAAAGTAACGGTTGAGCCCAATCACTTTAGATTAGTAGAAGTACCGGTATCTGTAATGGGTGAAGTTTCTGGTACTGTTATTCTAGATAAAAAAAGAAATGGACGGGCTGGTATAGGAAGGATGTACGTAAACATTTACAAAAACGATACAACACTAGTCGCCAAAACACTTACCGAACCAGATGGCTACTTCAGTTATCTTGGTTTATTGCCCGGTGATTATACTGCTTCGATTGATACTGCACAAATGGCCAAGCTGAATTTCTGCTGCCAGGAAAATCGTTCGTTTAGTATTAAGAGTTCGTTTGATGGTGATGTAGTAGATGGATTATCCTTTGTGATCACTTCAGACGATACAATTCCTCCGGTTGTGTTTGTATATACACCACCTGTGCAGAAAGCAGATACCGTTGCCAGCGAACCTGTGAAGAAAGTGAAGGCACCGAATTATGTAGTACTTGGATATTTGCCTCCTAAACAAACAGGTAAAAAAGACGGTGAATCTGTTCGCACTAAACGTGTGAACGGAGAGAGTTTGAATAAGTCGACCATCAATGGCAATATCGTTGGTAATAATAGTAGTAGATCAAGGAAGTTATCTAACACAGGGTTCAACACGACAGTCAAAAATATTGGTGGAGTAACAAACCAGTCTACCAATACGGTGAATGGAAAAGGTGAATCAATGCAGCAAGCTGAGCAGCGTAAACAAAATAGTAGCACGTCACGCGACCTGGAGTTGCAGAGAAGACGCAGGGCTATGCAAGCAATTGAATTAATCAGGGGAACATCGGCAATACGCGCAAATGTAAATAGTGAAAACGGGCGCAGCTTCAAAAATGTGACGAGTGCTAACAAGCAAAATGCAGCAGGTACAAATGCAGGACAGTCGCCTGTACAAAATGAAGCTGCACGCCGCAGAAATCAAGATGTTGCAGGTAGTTCAAACCAATATGGTAGTAGCAAGGAAAGCAAACCTTCAACCACATCAGCAAAAAATAGCAGTTCAAACAATGGCGCGCTTAATAGTGGAATCCAGCAGCGTAATACAACAGCGACCAACCAGCAGCAAAATCGGCTTATTCAAAACAACCAGGCAAGTGAATTACAGCGCCGTGCCCGACAGGTAATTGATTTGATCGGAGGAGCATTAAGCGGTAATAGGCCTGTACCAACCAATGATAACTCGCCGAGGAGGCAATTAAATAGTACCACTAACAGAGCAACAGATAATCAACAGGATGGACGTTTGAATGGTAGCAATAAAGCAAACGCTACTCATAATCAAACGCAGGCATCTAATACAATAACTTCAGCCAAGAAGCAACAAGGTGTTCAGCAGCCAACTCAATCGCAGGGTGCCTCAGGCAATGATGGTTATAGCAGTGCTTATACATCTACCAATAAAAGCAACAACGCTACCACACCTAATGCGTCAAACAGCAACAACAATGAGGGAACGAACAGGTTAGGAAGTAAGAAAAAAGATGGTAGGTATAGTGTCACGAATAACCGTAACAAACCTGTGCAATCAACTGATGCGTACACGTCAGGTTACATAAATACAGGCAATCAATCAGCAGTAAATCAAAAGCAAGAGAAAGGTAATGGTGCAAACAACAGGCAAGCACAGGTAGATCAAAAGGCTGGAAACACGTTGTTGCCTTATACTGCACTCAATGCTAATAATAAAACCACTACCTCGTCGCTAAGTGGAAAGAATGCTCCGCAAACAGCCAGTCAGCAAAAAGAAGCGATGCGTCAGCGGGCCATGCAAGCGCTCAAATTATTGAATAGCACGAGCACTCCAAGCTTCTCCAATAGCCAACCCTTAAAAGAAGGTATTACACCCATTAACCTGAGTAAAGCGGATGAAAACCTGCTGAATATGCAGCAGCAAAACAGGGAGCAGAAAAAACGCATTGGCACGCAAAAAGGAAAACAGCAAGACCGCTAATTTTTCAAAAGAAGTTGAAATAAGCAATCACCATTGCTGGTCATTTAGAAAGCATTTTTCAAATCAAGCTTACGTATAAACTTAAATATTCCCTTTCCATCAGTTGTAGTAGATGACGATATCAAATGGATTAACCGGCTTGTATATACCGGCAGCCTGGTTAGCATGCACATTTAGCGTAGCACCAATAGAAATCGTTTCTGCATTGTTCGACATTCTAGTGATGTGGTAATCGAAGTAACAAATCCGCATGGTTTCATTGCCGTCTTTACGCATGATCAAACATTCATTTGGCATACCAAGCGCATAGTGATTGTCAGCACCCTGGATAATGAAAGTTGCAGCCTCCGCAGCTTTGTCGTTTGCAGGAATTTTTATTCCGCCTGTTGAAAATCGGTCACTGGAAGGGGTTAGAATTATTTCACCGGGACGTCCGGTGCTCGAAAATTTCCCAAAATTCATTCCTGAAGCAATGATAGATCCAACAGGAGAAATAATATTGACGGAGACACTGCCGTATGTTGCTGCGGTAGACTGTGCGTTAAGGCTGCATGCATAGAGCAGCATCCCTACCATGAGGTACGAGAATTTAATCATTGGCAAAAGGTTACGGATTAAGAGGTGCTATTCAATAGATGTGAAATGCTACAGGAAGTTGCATCTTAGTGGTGTGACCGATGCAGCCATTGCATGAAATAAGTGATGTCTTATTTTTTAAGTGTAAGATCAATACAGTATAAGCAGTAGATCGTGGTTATATTCGCCTGCTGAATTTTCAAATTATAAACGCTGAAATAATAGTACAGTTATGGATATGTTTTCGCTAAAAGGAAAAGTAATAGCAGTAACTGGTGGTACAGGTATTTTAGGCAATGCCTTTATAGAAGCCATTATAGATGCTGGCGGTATTGCCGGTATTTTAGGTAGAAATAAAGCCGTGGCAGAGGAAAGGGCGGCCGCAATAAAGGCAAAGGGGGGAGAAGCCGTAGCACTGGTAGCCGACGTAATGGATGAACAACAATTAATGGTAGCACGCGATGAATTACTCAGGCTTTATGGAAAAATCGATGGCTTGATTAATGGCGCCGGCGGTAATCAACCAGAAGGCGTTTTAATGCCTACGGATGATGTTTTCGATATGAATATTGCCGGCATGAAAAAGGTCATGGATCTGAACCTTTGGGGAACCATTATTCCAACACAGATTTTTGGTAAAGCGATCGCAGAATCGGGTGGGGGCAGCATTATCAACATCTCTTCTATGAACTCTAAACGCGCCATATCAAGGTTGCTGGGCTACAATATGGGTAAGGCTGCAGTAGATTGCTACAACCAATGGTTTGCTGTAGAAATGGCCAACCGTTACGGCGATAAATTAAGGATGAATGCTATTGCACCGGGGTTTTTTATCACTGAGCAAAATCGAAAATTACTTGCGAAACCCGAAGGTGGATACACGGAAAGAGGTCAGCTTGTAATTAACCAAACGCCTTATAAAAGATTTGGCCAACCAGATGAATTAAAGGGTGCTATTGTATGGTTGTTAAGTGATGCATCTAAATTTGTAACCGGTTCAATGGTGTGTGTGGATGGAGGTTTTTCAGTGTACGGCGGAGTATAAAAAACCAACAAGGCATTTATCAAAAAGCTTCTTTGATGTGTCAAAGAAGCTTTTTTATTGTATCATGCGATCCTTTTGTAAACCAAAACTACCTGTATAAAATTGCCTCAACCGGATCCGTAAGTGTATAATTTAGCAGCTGTGCACTCATTGTATACTGCGGCGCTTTAAATTGTTTTGCTGCCGACTTAAACAGGATATAGATTTTGTCCAGTTTATACTCATGAATTTGTTGATAGGGCCAAGGTTTGTTTTCAACAAAGTAAGGTGTAAGCCAATCCAATGCTTTTTTTATGGATGCACCTTTTGTTGTTTGATAGTTCCATAAATCAACGCCGGTGAAGGAAGCAAGCTTGGCTACCTTAAACCATGCCTCCAGGTTGAAAGTAGCATAGCCCTTGGCCGTAGTTCTTTCTAACTCCAGCGGCATAGATCCATCACGCTCCATTTGGTTATCCATTCGTTTTTTAGCTGCTTCTGCGGTTTCCTTTGCTACTAATTTGTTGCCGGTAAACAGGGCATAATCGATCACCTGCATGGCGTAAAAAGTTCCGTGGTTGTTTTTCGCAGCCATCTCATCCTTACCATTTTTACTTTTCAGCAACCATTCAAGGTATGCGGCATACCATTGTTTCAGCTGCGCGTCTTTTTCTTTTGTCCACGAAGATGCGTTGGCGAGTAGCCCAACTGCATCGGCAATACTGGTAAGCGCGTTAGTTTCAATAATGCCAATTCCCCTGCCTGTATTTACACCCGGTACAGCCTGGCCATAGTCCAGGTGCGGGTTCATCTTTGTGTCATTATTTAGAAACCAGGTATCTAATAGCTCAACGGCTTTGCGTGCATATTTTTCATCGTTGGTCAGGTAGTATGTTAGCGCAAGGGTAGTGGTAGCTTTTTCAAGATCACCTAAATTTTTACGGTCAGTAATTTTCAGGATTTCCGGGTTGCGCTCACCATCTCTGCGCAGGTAGGGCAGGCCGTTTGGTTTGCTGCTATCATACCAGAAATAAGGCGCCTGGCTCATGTAATCATGCTTATTCCCGCTAGCCGGAGTAAACGACTTCTCCATCACCGACACAGGTTTCATTTGTAAAAACTTGTCCGCTTGCCTGCGCAGATTAGCGAGTAATGGTTGCAAGGCTGCATCTTTTGCAGCAGCTGATTGCAAGTAAACCAGTTCCTGGGCATCCATTAAGAACACACGGGGTTGTTGCGCATTTGCTGTGATCGAAAAACAAACAGCAAACAAAATCAAAAGCTTTTTCATGTAGCGATATTTAATGTCTATGTAGTAAAATGCCAACCACGTTGGGCTGGCATCTTACTAAAACTTGAAATGAAATTATTGTACTACAATTCGTTGTTGTAGCGTGCTGGCATCTCCTGTAACGGTCAGACTATAGGAACCCGCCTTTACCCTTGCAGGCAGCGCAATGGTTTGATTGATTGATCCACCTGCTATAGTCATTTGGGTGGTATATACTCTTTGACCCGCTTCGTTAAATAGGTTGAGTGAATAAGTTCCCTTTGGTGCATTCGTCAACTGTACATTTAGCGTATTGCCTTTTACAGGGTTAGGGTAAACGGAAAGTTCAGTTGCACCTTTGCTGTTGTTTACTTTCAGCACAGAGCTATACTTTGCTTCACCATCAATTCCTACTGCTTTAATTCTATAATAGTTTACACCTGCAGCCGTATAAAAGTCAGTAAACTGATAGGCAGCACTACGGGTGGCAGTTACAGATCCAACTTCAGTGAACTGAACTGCGTTGGCTGACCGCTCAATAATGTAGCGTGAAATGTTTTCTTCCAGTAAAATGTTCCAGTTAATTTTTGTTTCGCCGTTGACCAATGAAGCGGTAATGTTTCCAAATTTGATGGGTAGTACAGTTGCCTGACCGTTGAAAACGGTTAACGCTGTGCCTGCCGTAAATGCGGTAGAAGCTAAGGAAATATTGAAAGTTCCGTTGGCAGTAGATACGTTTGTTACAACTGTATTAGGTTGTATACCTGCACCTGAAACACTCATGCCAATTTCTATTCCGGTCATATCAGCAACGCTGCGCACAACAAACGTATCCAGGGTGCCGGTTACATTTACCGAAGCAGGTGCCTTTATCGTCAATGTACCTGGCCCGGTTAAACTATTTCCATTTCGGTTTAAGGTACCGAAAACGGTGGTTGATGTATCTACTTGAATCGACTTGTTTAAAACGGTGTTTGAAATGTTTCCCACAATGAATCGACCCAGGGTAATGGTACCGCTGCCGCTAATGTTTTGTTGACCTGAACCAATCATAACTACGCGATGGTAACGGCTAGGGTTGGTAGCAATTAATTGGTAGGTGCCGTTCACCAGCATGTTACCTGCAATGGGTGTTACGCCTGCACTGTCTGCTATGTAAGTAGCGCCATTTTCTATTCTCAGGCTATCCATTCGGTATAAGCTTCCGTTGGCGGTTACAGTGGCATTGTTTTCAACAATCACGTCACCATAAACTTTTGCAGAAAACATATTGGTTGCATTTGCAGCCCTGAAGTGCATTTTACTTCCCGGAAGAAACCTTACCAGGGTGCTGATTGTGTTGGAACCAAATGGGCTTAGACCACCATTGTAAAAGAAGCGGGAACCTGATTCGAATACTACACCGTAGTTAGCAGGTAAAACACTTGAACCCGTCGTGCCAAATGGATAGGTATTATAGGCTGCTTCCGTTGTTAGCGATGAACCGTTTTTAAACAACCAGGCATTTGTTGTTCTTGAAGTGAAACGGTTGTTGTTGGGCGATGAAGTGCCTTCTTTCAACACCATGGCGCCAAAAATTTCTGCGGTTACATCGGTACCATTTCCATTTCCTAATACAACGAACATATTGCCAATTGTACCACCCAGGCTAAGCTTGGTAAAAGGCTGGAGCAGTAAGTCTGTGCCGGCCAAGCCGTAAATAGTTATTTGCACCGTGCCTGACGATCCGGATCTTGAAAGAGTAACTTCTGCACCATTCTCTAAAATAAGTTGACCAATGTTAATGGTCCCGGTAAAGGCTATGTCAACCGGACCTGTGGCTGCTGCGCCAAGGTTACTTCCATTAAAAATAAAAGTGAAACCGGTTGAGTTAGTACCGGTAATACTTGCCGCAAGGGGTGTGCCTCCACCACCAAGCTGAGAGTTCCAATTGGCTGCTGATGTAAAACTTGTAGCTGTAGTGCCACCTACCCAATAATAAGTAGTTTGCGAAAAGCCAAGCTGCACAGCTATTAAAAGCAATAAAGTAAAAATTCCTTTTTTCATATGCATTGTTTGTTGTGAAAGATCTGAATGTAATTATTAAAGCGGCTAGAAAAATGCTGCTGCAAACACTCAGCTTGCAGCAGCTAATTTTATGCTTAATACCCCGAGTTCTGCTGACTCTGCAATCTCGGGTTGGTGTCAATTTCTCTTTGCGGTATGGGTAGTAGAAACCAACGCTGTTCTACTCTTGCCTGCAATTGTCCAATGGTTGGCGCAGGTACAGGATATTGCACGTAATGCACTGGATGTTCCCTGGCAAAGTGTGCCTTTAAAACAGCTTCAATGGTTACCGTCTGCATGGTGGTATTAAAACGTAACAGATCAAACCAACGCTGATTTTCAAACGCAAATTCTAACCTTCTTTCTTTTTGCAACGTGTCTTCGAACTGCTGGATAGAAGCAACGGCAGCAGGTAATACATTTGCAATTCCTGCTCTTGTTCTTACCTGGTTTATTAAGCTCAGTGAATTGGCTGTGTTTCCTTCTGCTTCAGCAATCATCAAGAGAACATCTGCAAAACGCAAAACCGGCCAATCACTTTCACCATCCGATGAAAGAACAGTACCGGTGGTGGAGATGTATTTTCGCGTGTACGGCACGTTGGTGGTACTGACAGTATAGTAAGCAATCGATACGGCCCTTCTTCTATCTGTAGGTCGTAGGCTAGAGTCAAGGTCTGCCGTTGGATGGTTTAATCCAAATCCACTGCCGGGTACCACTGCAACACCCGAATTAAGTGGCGCAAATAGGTTCATAAAAGTATTGCCCAAACCTACACCGCCTGCTTTGTAGCGAACAGTGAACAATATTTCTTCGTTCACTTCATTGCCGGTATTGAATACGTTGCTATAAGCATTGGCCGGGGTGCCAGCTGCGATTACTAATGCATATCCACTATTATTTCTTACGTCATTCAGTACGGTTAGTGCATCTGTTTTTTTATTCAATGTCAGGTATACTTTTCCCAACAAAGCTTTTGCAGTCCACCCCGTAGCGCGACCTCGCTCAGTTACCTGTATCTGTGGAAATTTAACCGTGTTCATAATGTCCGCAGCGGTCTTCAAATCTGCCTGGATTAATTTGTATGTATCAGCCACACTCGCTCTGTCCATCAGCTTGGCATCATCGGGGCTCAATGGCGTGTGAACCAGGAATACACCACCGTACAAACGCACCAGGTTGAAATAATGGTAAGCTCTTATGATCAATGCTTCGCCCAACAATTGTTTGCGGTCAGCATCGGTGATGGGTATGGCTACCGGGCTTAAAGAAACAACACCTGCACCAGCATCGTAGGTAGCACCTAGCTTTTGAATAATGATGTTAGCATTACGAATGTTTGCATAGGAATTTCTCCAGTAGTCATACACCCTTGTTTCGTACGAAGTAGTCGTAAACATATCCAATTGATTCAACGACTGGTTGGTTGGACTACTACTATTTGCTTGTCCTTGTTTGGTATTATCGGAGCGCACCTCCGTCAGTGCCCACTCATCCAGCAATGGCGCCTGCATCCCTTTGTACACGCCTGCAAGGCCTGCCTTTACCTCATCTAGGTTTGAGTAAAATGTACCTGTATTTAAGTTTGAAATAGGGTACAGGTCAATTGTTTTTTTGCAACTAACAAGCAAACCTGCTGCTATTATGGCTATAAAATATTTCGATTTCATCTGGAATTTGATTGAAGGATTTTAGAAGTTGATATCGAGACCTAACATGAAAGTACGTGGCATTGGATAAGCACCTCTCTGGTATCCATCTACTAAAGGTGAACTATAAAAACCGCTAATGGTTCGTGCTTCGGGATTGATGCCCCTGTAACTTTTTGCCCAATGCACGTAAGCATTTTGTACCGAGCCATAAATACGCAGGCTGCTCATTTTAGCGAGTGAAGCTACTTTGGCAGGTAGCCTGTAGCCAACTACAATTTCTCTAACTGCGAAGTAAGAACCGTCTTCAACTGAGTAGTCTGATACGGTCCACGCATTGGCTATACCTGTGGTGAAATAAGGTGTTTTTCCGTCGCCAGGATATTTAGGACTCACCCAACGATTGTCAACATACTTACGATTGTACCTGCGTGATTCGTTGTATCGGCCATCGCCGTTTAAAACATCTACACCTTGTACACCCTGTACAAGAAAGGTTAAATCAAAAGCCTTATAGCTTAAGTTGTTATTGATGCCCCATGTAAAATCCGGAAATGGATTTCCGATAACTGTCCGATCGTCGAAGGTTATTTTACCATCTCCATTGATATCGACATATTTTAACCCCCCGGCCACATAGTATCCTGCGATACTTCCATTGCTGCCCCACTGTGTTGTTTCTTTGGATAATGCTGCATCTGCTTCTTCCTGGCTAATCCAAACGCCGTTTGTTCTTAACCCAAAAAACTGGATAGCCGGGCCACCCACCTGGGCAAGGTATCTTTCATCGCCTTCGCCGCCGGGTGATACAACAAAATTAGAACCACCAAAATCCAACAGCTGATTCCTATTAGTCGAGAAGTTTAAAGAGGTAGTCCACTTGAAATCTTTACGACGGAAATTGTTGGTGCTCACTTCCAATTCAACGCCTGTGTTTTGAACCTTGCCAATGTTGTTCCAGTACTGAGGCGCACCGGTAATGGCTAAAGACGCTTGCCTAAGCAGCAATTGATCGCTTTTAGATTTGTAAGCTTCAATCGACATGCTTACCGCATTTTTAAACAAGCTGATGTCTGCACCAATGTTGTATTGAAATGTACGTTCCCAGGTAATATTGGGGTTAGCGGTAATCGTGCTGTTGGGTGATTGACCTGCTACAACAGAGCCCTGTAAATTTCCGAAGGCATAGGCACTTGGAAACAATAGGTCAACAAAAGCAAAATCAACAATTCTATTGTTACCCGAAACACCATAGCTACCTCTCAATTTCAGGTTGCTTATAAAACGAATATCATTCATAAAGGCCTCTTTGCTTACAACCCAACCTACTGAAGCAGACGGGAAGTAGCCCCACTTTTTACCCGGTGCGAAATAAGAACTTCCATCGGCCCTAAGACTTGCTGATGCCAGGTATTTGTCTTTGAAGGCATAGGTTGCGCGACCGAGATAGGAAAGGAGACCGATCTTATTATCAAAAGTGTATGATCCATCGGGATTGCCATCTGCATCCGTAGTTGGTGCTACCACCTGCAATGCAGTGTTCAGGCTTCTGATAAATTCGCTCGGAAATTGAGTGGCTTCTGTTCTTGCTCTTTTTATACTTGTTCTCTGGCTGGTGAAACCTGCTACTGCAGTTATTTCATGGTCGCGAATGGTGGTAGAATAATTCAGCGTATTCTCGTTTAGAATATCTACAAATAAACGGCTGGTAAAGATGCCCCTGTTCACGTCGCCCTGGCGGTTATTGTTTGTCTGCGCAAAATCTAAACCTTCACTGTACGTAACGTACGCACTTGCCGTTGTTTTAAAGTCAAGTCCCTTTAGGATGTTTACGGTAAGGTCGCCGGTACTTAACATTCTATACTCATTGGTATTGATGTCGCGGGTGTCCATTACAGATTTTGGATTGTTGTTAGAAGAAGAGAATGGATTGGAAGCAGAAGTAGTTGTCCACCTGCTGCCATCCGGCATTAAACCTGAATATACTCTGGAATTAAAATGGTTAGGCTGAGCCCAATCGCCTGGACGAATACTAGCCCACTGTGCTACCTGGTTTACAAAAGCAGCGCTCGCCTCTGTGTGGCGGGCCGCCATGTAGGAAGGAAAGCGAACAAAATCTATGTAATTATTGGCAGGCCTTTCACGTGTACTGAAAGTAGGGTTTAGGTTGATATTCAATTTCACTCTTTTACCCAGTTGATTTTCGAACTTACCGCGAATGCTGATTTTTTCATAATTACTCTTGTACATCATTCCCTCTTCCTTTTGGTAGGCGCCCGAGAAATAATACTTCGCTTCTTTTCGGCCGCCGGAAACATTCAACTGCACATTCTGCAATTTTGCATTATTCCTTACGCCTTCTTTTTGCCAGTCAAAAGGCACACCTTTCATGATAGAATCTTCAATCACAAATTGTGCTCTCTCTACATTCGTAATTCTATTCCATTGTGCGGCTGGTACGCTGGGGTCGTCCTGCCTTTGCGCAGCCTCAGCAAACAAAAGCCGTACATAGTCAGACACAGTCATCATGTCTTGAGTTTTGTAAGGAGAGCGAATACCTGATGATAATTTTACTGTGTACTTTGTTTTCTCTGACTTACCGCTACGGGTGGTTACAAGGATAACGCCACTTGCTCCACGCGAACCATAGATTGCTGCAGATGCTGCATCTTTTAAGACCTCTACCGATTGCACATCAGCCATGTTTACAAACGCTAATCCATCTGGTACCGGGTGGCCGTCTACCACTACTAACGGATCGGCTCCGGCGTTAATAGAATTCAAACCTCTCACTCTAATGCGTGGCTCGCCACCTGCTTCAGGTGTTAAGTTTTGAACAGATACGCCGGCAATTTTTCCTTGCAGCGCCTGGTCAAGTCTTGTAACCGGAATCTCATCGAGCTTTTCGTTCGAGTACTTGGCGATTGCACCCGTCAGGTGAGATTTGCGCTGCGTACCATAACCAATTACAACCACGTCGTCCAAAGCCTTGTCGGAGGGGACAAGCGATACATCGATTGAACTTCTTCCGCCAATCGGTATTGTTTGGGTTACGTATCCAACATAGGAAATCACTAGTAGCGTCGTGCTATTATCAACGTTTAAAACGTAGGTGCCATCCGGTTTTGAAATGGAAGAGCGTGCTTTTTTATCCGTTAAAATACTAACTCCGCTCAGCGGAGCTCCATTGTTATCCGTAATCTTTCCGGTGATTTGTTTGGTTTGTGCAAAAGCTGAAGTAGCAATGGTTAAAAGAAGAATCCACAGAAGTAAAGATCTCTTCATTTTCATGATGGCAATTTTTGAAATGATGGTAAGTGAGAATTGAAGTTTTAAAAGTATAATTTTTGGTTGACCAGAATCTGATTATTTCATTTTTTTTGAAAAAAAACTTTTTATGTAAACAATTTATGTTGAAAATGAATGACTTAGTAAGTTAAAAAAGTAAAAATTGAAAAAATATTTTGGTCGACCAATTCTTTATTCCTTTCTTTAAGTACGAGAAAAATGCTACAGCAACTTACGCTATCATGGAGAATATACTGAGCAATTTGAAAGAAGTTAAGTTCGATAAGCCGGTCGATGTAATCATCCGACAGGTGAAGGAATTACTCTCAACAGGACAACTGAAACCAGGCGATAAGCTGCCCCCCGAAAGAAAACTATCTGAAAAATTTGGCGTCGGCCGTACCCACGTACGCGATGCCATTCGTAAGTTGGAGTTTTACGGCATTGTAAAAACGAGGCCGCAGAGTGGAACGTTTGTAGCCAGCATCGGCATATCTGCACTTGATACTTTAATCTCGGATGTGTTGAGTATAGACGCTTACTCGTTTTTATCATTGGTGGAAACCAGAGTAATGCTGGAAACTACCAGTGTAAGCCTTGCCTGCGACCGGCATTCCGAGCACGACATTATTCAACTTGAAGCATCGTTGGATAAATACCTGGAAAAGGCAGAGCGTGGTATTCGTGCCGTTGAAGAAGACCTGATGTTTCATCTCACCATTGCCGACCTCAGTAAAAACAAAGTCTTAAAATCGCTGCTGCTCATTATTGTTCCGGATATTTTATCGAACTACTCAGTTTTTAGCGTTTGTGACACCGTGACTGACAAGGCGCTGAACGAACATAAAAAACTGCTTACTGCTATAAAAAACAGGGATAAAGAACTTGCTACAGTTACAATGAAAGAGCATCTCGAAGGAGTTATGAATTTTGCCCGTTCCATCATACAATAGCCGCCACTGGTTTTCGGTTGAATTGTTCCAGGATAGAATTAACGATTGAATTTTCCATAATGAAAAAATGCTTTACTGTTTTGCTGCTTCTATTTGCCGGTTACCTGTTACAGGCGCAAGATGCAATCGTGACTTTGGCTGCTAAGGTAAAGAGTGCTAAACCCGGTGAAACGATCATTGTACCCAATGGAACTTATGCCAATGCTCAATTGGTGCTGGTAGGTAAAGGAGCAGCCGGGAAGCCAATCGTTATAAAAGCTGAAACGCCGGGTGGTGTTACGTTCACCGGCAATTCTTTTTTAAAAATAGGAGGCGAGTATCTTGATGTAAGCGGTTTTCATTTTACCGATGGCTTTACCAGAGCAGAGCCTGTAATAGAGTTTAGAAAAGCTAACGACAACCTTGCCAACAACTGCCGCGTTACCAATTGTGTGATAGATAATTTTAGCAAGCCGGATCGTTTTCAAACCGATAGCTGGATTGTATTTTGGGGTAAGCGCAACCGCATGGACCACTGCACCATTGGTGATAAACTGAATGGTGGAACAACCCTGATCGTTAACCTGGATGATGAACGCAGCCAGCAAAATTTTCATTCGATAGACAGTAACTTCTTTGCAGGCCGGCAGCGTCTTGGCTCTAATGGAGGAGAGGAAATACGGGTGGGCGTTTCGCGCTATTCACTTACCGCTTCCAATACTTCCATTGCTTACAATTATTTTGAAAGAGTAAATGGCGAGGTTGAAATCATTTCCATCAAGTCAGGCGACAACCATGTTTTCCGCAACACTTTTTACGAATGCGAAGGTGGGGTGGTACTGCGCCACGGCAGCAAAAACATTCTTGAGTCAAACGTATTCATCGGCAACAATAAACCATTTACCGGGGGCATTCGGGTTATCAATCCCGGTCATAAAATTTTTAATAATCTTTTGGTAGAATGTGCTGGCGAACGTTTCCGCTCGGCATTTGGGGTATTGAATGGCGTACCGAACTCGCTCATTAACCGGTATTACCAGGTGACGGATGCTGCCATCCATCACAATAGTTTTATTAATTGCAACAAGATTTTATTCGGAGCAGGAAAGGATGCAGAAAGAACACTTGCCCCTGCACGTGTAACGTTTGCCAACAACTTTATTAGTACACTGCAATCAAAGCTTTTTGAAGATGCAAATAAAGATGGCGGTATTCGCTTCAATGATAATGGATACAAAGGAAACATACTCAATGCAGCACCGGGTTTTAAAGTAGAAAAAACAAACATCGTAAACTGGAACGGCCTCAATATTCCTGCGCCCACAAGTAAAAATGGAGCGAACCTCGCAAGCCTTGTGCGCATGAACGCACAGAACACAGGCGCATCATGGTATACCGTACCGGTTGCCGAAAAGAGAAATGCAACTGCACGACTGGTGAAGTTTTCCGAAAGTAAAACGCTGCCATCCATCATCAGCAAAGCAGGCGATGGGGATTTGATTATTTTAGAATCTTCAGATGAACCTTACCAGCTCGACAGGGAACTAATCATCAATAAAAAGATAACTATCAGAAGTAGTGACAGCGTAAAAAAAGTAGAATTCGTAAATGTGAATGAGAAGAATTTGCCTGCCTTTATTGTGATTGAAAACGGGGGAGACCTGGTAGTGTCAGGTATAAAATTCAATGGCGCGTACAAAAGTTATGGTGACGTGGACGCTGGAATCACGACTACTAAAAAGCCCATGAACCAGCACTATTCACTTAGCGTAAGCAATAGCGAGTTTTGTAACTATAACGAAGGTTCGCAAAGCGGAATCAAGGCAAGCAAAAGCACAATGGCCGACAGGGTGTTGGTACAAAATTGTTTGTTCAGAAACCTATCGGGTACAGCCATTGACTTTGCTGCAGAGAAGGAGGACAAAGGCATTTATAATGTTGAAAAAATTGAAATAAAGAACAGTGTGTTCACTAATATTTTGGGTACTGCCATTGTAGTGTACCGCGGGGGGAATGATGAGAGTACCACCGGTCCATCAGTGTTGATTGATCATTGTGTATTTAATGAAGTAAACAATATGGAGCAGGGCTCAGTAGTGAAACTGTTGGGTGTACAAGAGGCTTCGATTACCAATAGTATTTTTTATAAAAGCGGCCAGGGCGGCCGTAGCATTTGGTTTGAAGAAAATAGCTGGGATAAGCTACAGGTGAACCAAAATAATTTTTATCAATCGGGTAGATTACAATCTTTTTACGGCAAGGCTGCGGGTAAAAACAACCTGAAACTAGATCCGCTATTTATCGATCCATCCACTTTCAATTTTAAATTAAAAGCCAC
This sequence comes from Segetibacter sp., assembly GCA_031425015.1. Lineage (GTDB taxonomy): Bacteria > Bacteroidota > Bacteroidia > Chitinophagales > Chitinophagaceae > Segetibacter. Next base: position 64,076 of record JANPIM010000032.1, read on the forward strand.
TTCTCCTTTGATTAAAACGAGCAACGGTAAACCTGCGGGACTACTATAATGCAAATTTCAACAATTATATTTTTTATAGCCAGCATGGGTTGTTCCGTTTACAGCAATGCACAGGCTGGTAAGCATCCTTCTATTATGCTTACCAAAAACAAAGTGCCTGCTGTGCAACAAGGCATCCAAAAATACCCGCTGCTGAAGTCATCGTTTGCAGAGGTGAAGCAGGTGGCAGACTATGCGATTGCAACCCCTATAGATGTGCCGGTGCCCAAGGATGGAGGAGGGGGTATTACCCACGAACAGCACAAACGTAATTATCAAAACATATTAGCAACAGCCACCGTTTACCAGCTTACAAAAGAGAAAAAGTATGCCGAATACGTAAAGAAAATTTTACTGAACTATGCTGCACAATATGAGCAATGGCCGCTACATCCAAAGCGGAAAGAAAATCATCCGCCGGGCAAAATATTCTGGCAAAATTTAAACGACTGTGTGTGGCAGGTGTATGTAAGCCAGGCCTATGATTTGGTATACGATTACCTGCTTCCAAACGACCGCAAGACGATCGAGCAAAAATTGTTTGCGCCCATTGTAAAGTTCATCAGTGAAGACAATACAGCTACGTTTAATAAGATTCACAATCATGGTACATGGGCTATTGCGGCAGTAGGAATGACGGGTTATGTAACGGATAATAAAGACTGGACTGAACGGGCTTTGCATGGCTCTGGCAAAGACGACAAAACGGGATACCTCGCACAGCTAAACCTACTCTTTTCTCCGGATGGTTACTACACAGAAGGGCCCTATTACCATCGGTATGCATTGCTGCCATTTATTGTTTTTGCTAAGGCGATTAATAATTACCAACCCTCGCTAAAAATTTATCAGTATCGCAATAATGTGCTGACGAAAGCCATTCACACTTGTTTGCAATTAACTTACACCAATGGCTCGTTCTTTCCATTTAATGATGCCATCAAGGATAAGACTTTTGAAACAGAGGAGCTGGTGTATGGTGTAAATATTTCCTATGCCGATATACAGCCTGCAGCTGATTTACTAGATGTAGCACAACAACAAAATCGCGTGATTGTAAGCGATGCGGGAATGAAGGTCGCAAAGGATATAGCCGACGGAAAAACAAGACCATTTGCCTACAAACCCATGTGGATTAAAGATGGAAACAATGGAGAGAAAGGTGGCGTAGGAATATTTAGAAAGGGCAACAATAAAGATCAACAAGCGCTGGTATTTAAAGCTGCAGCACAAGGCATGGGGCACGGTCATTTTGATCGGCTCAACATTTTGTACTACGATAATGGAGCAGAGGTTTTTTCTGATTATGGCTCTGCACGATTTGTAAACATTGAAACGAAAAGTGGTGGTGATTACCTTCCAGAAAATAAATCGTGGGCAAAGCAAACCATTGCACACAACACTGTAACGGTAGATCGCACCTCACACTTTGATGCCGATGTAGACAAAGCTGAACTGACCTCACCTGAGTTGGTTTACTTCAGCGATAACAAGAAGTTGCAAGTGGTGTGCGCCCGTGAGACAAAGGCCAATGAAGGTGTGACCATGTTGCGTACGCTAGCTCTTGCTGAGATGGATGGTTTTGATAAACCTTTGTTGATAGATGTATTTAAAGTACAATCAGAAAATACCCACAGCTACGATTTGCCTTATTGGTACCAGGGGCAAATTACCCATACACCTTTCAACGTAAAATCGAACAACACAAAGCTGGAGCCATTGGGTGCCAGAAACGGGTATCAACACCTTTGGTTGAATGCCACGGGCACTTCTGAAAATGGAAATGCAGCAGTCACTTTTTTAAACAACCGCAGATTTTATACCACTACTTTTTTGGCGGATGGAAATACAAAAATTCAATTTGTAACACTGGGTGCAAATGATCCCAACTTTAACCTAAGAACCGAAAAGGCCTTCATTATTTCAAAGCCGGAAGCAAAGAACCACACGTTCATTTCTTTGATTGAATCACATGGAAAAGCCAACCCGATAGCAGAAACCACCGCTGGTTTTCGCGGAAGTATTAGCCAGGTAAAACTGTTGCGTGATACGGAGGAAGAAACCGCTTTTTCATTTGCATCTAAAGGAAAAACCTATACTGTAACGATCCGTTACCGCAATCAACAATCATTCATTTCAATTCAATAAATATGAGCACAACAACACTGCAAAGCAACATCTTCCAGGTAAGTGACGAGACACCATGGGAGAACCCGGCACCCGGTATAACCCGGCAGGTATTTGGCTATGACGACAAGATCATGTTGGTAAAAGCAAAGTTTGAAAAGGATGCGGTAGGCAGTATGCATCAGCATCATCATTCGCAGGTCACTTATGTAGAAAGTGGCGTGTTTGAAATGACGGTGGGTGATGAAAAGAAAGTACTCAGGACAGGTGATGGCTTCTATGTTCCGCCGCATGCGTTACATGGCTGTGTATGCCGTGAAGCGGGGTTGTTGATCGATGTTTTCAGTCCGCATCGTGAAGATTTTCTTGCTTCATAGTAATTGCCTAAAGCAGAAAAAAGGACTGATGAAAACTGCTAGTGCCGTCGCACAACACATGTCAATTTTTGAAACAAGCTTATCAATTTATCATGCTGAAGAATATTTTTTTCCTGCTGTTCCTGCTGAGTTCCTTGTCGGTTTTGGCACAATCAGATACTGTATACAAGCCGGTAGACTTTCCCACAGGTTATACGGCGCAGATAGATGTGGTGTATGCCAAAGTAAACGGTTGGGATGGACGAATGGATTTGTACATAGCAACTCAATCTGCTACGCCCACGCCTATTGTAATCAACATACACGGTGGTGGATGGAACAAGGGCGTGAAAGAGTCGCAGACAGGTTTCAATAGTTTTTTTAAAGCGGGTTATGCTGTGGCCAATGTTGAATATAGATTGACCGGGCAGGCAACCGCACCGGCAGCAGTAGAAGATGTACGCTGTGCCCTTGCCTACATTGTTCGCAATGCAAAAAGTTTGAACGTAGACGTAAATAAAATCGTGATCATGGGTGGCAGTGCAGGCGGCCACCTGGCGTTGATGGCAGGGCTTCTCGGCAACGACAATCGTTTTGATGCCAACTGCAAAGGAGTAAAAAATATGAAGGTAGCAGCCATCATAGATAAGTATGGAATTACCGATGTATGGGATTGGGGTTATGGAAAAAATTTGACTAGTAAAAGTGCCATGCGTTGGTTGGGCGATAAGGCGCAGGACGCTGCTTTTGCTGCTACTGTTTCGCCACTTAGTTACCTCAGTAAAAACAGTCCACCCATTTACATCGTGCATGGCAATGCAGATCCCACCGTTCCCTACCAGCAATCAGTAGAATTATTTAAGAAGCTGCAAGAGCTGGGTGTACAATCAAAGTTTGTAACCGTAGAAGGTGGATTACATGGAAAATTTACAAAAGAGAAAAATTCGGAAATCAATAAAGACATCATGGATTTCTTAAAGAGTTTAAGGATACACTAACAGCTATAAAGCAAACTGCTAAGTAAGATTTTAAAACATTAAGTCAATGAGCAATTCTAACATGCAATACAAAATAAAATACGTGCCTCTGATCATTGTGATAGGGGCATTTATTTTCATTAGTTGTAGTAAAAAATCCATCTCGGCCACACCTGAAACCATTGTACAAAACCGGATTGTAAACGTGAGCAATGCTACTACATTGAAGGAAGCCCTGCTGAATGCAAAGCCCGGCGATGAAATAGTAATGGCTGATGGCGTGTACAGTGGAAGATTTGTCATCAATCCTGGTGTGGATGGAACACCTACAAGGCGGATTATCTTGCGTGGCAGTCGGAATGCCATTATGGATGGAGGCAGCACCAGTACGGGGTATGTATTATACGCACAGGGTAGTTATTGGGACATCAAAGGTTTTACGCTGCGCAATGGGAAGAAAGGTATTATGGCCGACAGCGTGCGCTATGTTTTGATAGATAGTGTAAAGGTTGAAAACATAGGCGAAGAGGCCATTCACCTGCGCAAGTTTTCTTCTCAGAATACGGTGCAGCGTACCGAGATCACAAACATCGGCGTACTCACGCCCGATTATGGTGAAGGCATTTACATTGGAACAGCGAAGTCGAATTGGGCTTCCGTAACCAATGGCGCAATAGACAAATGCGATTCTAATAAAGTGCTCAACAATAAGATTGGTCCTTTTGTAGCGGCCGAGTGTATCGATATAAAAGAAGGAACTACGGGTGGATTGATTAGCGGGAACACCTTTGATGCAAAAGGCATACAAGGCGCCAATAGTGCCGATAGCTGGATGGATGTAAAAGGAAACTACTACCTCATCGAAAACAACACCGGGTTTAACTCACTGCCTTCTGCACTGGTTGATGGATACCAGGTGAATGTAGCCTTTGCCGGCTGGGGGAATTACAACGAGTTTAAAAACAATACCTGCAATGTGAATGCTGCAGGATATGGAATTAACGTGAGGCTTACAAGCAGTAGTGGTACCGCAGTAGGAAATAAAGTTTTTGTAAGTAACAAAGCGAACGGTGCTGCTTCCGGCATTTCGAACATTCCCCTATCAAACTAACACGCATTTATGAAAAATGTAAGAGGCTTACGCTGGTACATTATTTCGCTTATTGGGGTGGCTACTATCATCAACTACATCGATCGAAGTGCCATCAACATCATGTGGCCTTACATCCATAAAGATTTTGGTATACCTGAATCCGAAGCAAAGCAATCACTCGCCTACATCACCACATTTTTTATGATTGCCTATGCGCTCGGTCAAACCTTTACAGGCAAGTTGATGGATGCCATTGGCACGCGACTTGGCTTTGTTGTTTCAATTATTGGATGGAGCGTTTCTATTGCACTGCATGCATTGGCAAAGGCGCTTTTATCTTTTAGCATTTTCCGGTTCTTTCTTGGATTTTTCGAAGCTGGCAACTGGCCTGGTGCTACCAAGTCGAATGCTGAATGGTTTCCGGCAAAAGAGCGGGCCATTGCACAAGGGATTTTTGGCGCAGGTGCTTCGTTGGGTTCCGTAGTGGCAGCACCTTTCATTGCCGGTTTATACCTTTCCTTTGGCTGGCAGGCTACTTTCGCCGGCATAGCAGTACTTGGTTTTATTTGGGTTATTCCATGGCTGTGGGTCAACAAGGCTACGCCAGATAAACACCCATGGATTACAAAAGAAGAACAGGCACATATTCTATCCGATCAAACCAATAAAGGAGAGGAAGTTACCGCCGAAATCAAGGTGTATAAATGGAAAGAATTACTGCGGTTTAAAAGAACATGGAGCATCATCTTGTCACGGTTATTCATTGATCCTGTTTGGTGGTTATTTGTTACCTGGTTGCCTACCTTTTTAAAAGAGCAATTTTCATTCGACATCAAACAAGTTGGTGCTTTTGCATGGGTGCCGTATTTGTTTGCAGCACTCGGCGGATTGCTGGGTGGCTTTTATTCCTCATGGCTCATCCGCAGGGGAAAAAATGCAGCATCAGCAAGAAAATCTGCCATCTTAATTGGCGCCGTAATTATGCTTGCTTCGTTAATTGCCATCGTAGTTATCCTGCAGGATTTGAGTACTCAACCGGCCATTGCCATTGCTTTAATCAGTACCACGCTTTTTGGATTTCAGTTCCTCATCAACAACCTGCAAACATTACCCAGCGATTATTTTAATGGTAAAAATGTTGGCGTGGTAGCTGGTATGGGTGGAACCTCAGCCGTGTTAGGCACCTTGGTTACAACGCTTTCCGTACCCTGGCTTACACAAACCAGTTATGTTTCCTTCTTTGTATTGGCTGCGGTGCTGGTACCGCTATCCTATCTATCCCTCATTCTTTTTTCAGATAAAAAATTAGCTACACACAAAAACTAACTCTATATGAAACTGCAAAACAAAGTTGCCCTTGTATTAGGCGGAGCCAGAGATATCGGAAGAGCTATCTCTATAAAACTCGCATCAGAAGGTGCCAAAGTAGTCATCGGTTATTATGATTCGCCTGAAAAGGCCGAAGAAACATTGGCGCTGATAAAAGCGGCAGGATGGGAGGCAATAGCTGTACAAGGTGATATGACCAAAAGTGAAGAGGTGCTAAACCTGGTAGCCCAGGCACAGCAGGCATACGGCACTGAAGTTCACCTGCTGGTAAATGTAGTGGGCGGTTTGGTTGGTCGCAAAACGATTGCAGAAATGGACGAAGCTTTTTTCGACTTTGTAATTGGGGTAAATCTAAAGCCCGTTTTCCTTGCCATCAAACACGTTTCACCACTAATGTCTAAAGGTGCTTCTATTGTAAACTTTGCTTCGCAGGCAGCACGTGATGGTGGTGGTCCGGGTGCATCTGCTTATGCCACAGGCAAAGGTGCGGTGGCAACATTTACGCGAAGCATGGCCAAAGAACTTGGGCCCAAAGGCATTCGCGTAAACGCCATTAACCCCGGCATGATCGCAACTACTTTTCACGACACGTTTACCAAACTCGAAGTGCGCACCATGGTGGCCGGTAGTGCGCCCTTGCGCAGAGAAGGGCAAGCTTCAGAAATTGCTGACCTGGTGTGTTATTTAGGAAGTGATGAATCATCGTTTATCACTGGTGCGAATATTGACATAAACGGGGGGACTTATTTTTCATAGTAAGTATTCTATTTAGAACAATGTTGATTAATTCCGATGAATATTGAGCCTGCCCCTTTCGCTCCTGACAACAGTTATTGCAGAAGGACCTCAGCCGGTTCGGTGTCTAGCGGAGCGAAGACATTTGAAAACATGCGCAGTAGTTTTCAAAAGAAGCGGGTGGAGTCCTGGCGCAATAACGAAGCCATACGGCTTGAGTTAAATGCGTTTTCAGGATTGAAGTTGTTTGAATACAGTTGAAAGAATAAAGTGCTTGCATAAGAATTAGGCATGCTTTGTTTGAAGCTATTTCACAGCATCAATTTCAAACAGCTTCACAGTATCAAACCTGTAGTTTGTCACTTTTTTGCTTGCCCAAAAAAGTAACCAAAAAAGGGCAGCCGGGAATGATAACAGCCCATTCCCGGCGGGGTTTTTCAATTGAGCTCCGGTGCTACTGTGGTGAAGGGCAGTGGAACTCTGATGCATTGATTGAGCAGCTTAAGGTTTATGCGCAAACAAAACAATTTATACACTGATCACTATGCTTCCCAAAAGAAAAATAAATCTTGCCCTGCACAGATTTTTATTCGCACCTGACAACAGTTATTGCAGAAGGACCTCAGCCGGTTCGGTGTCGAGCGGAGCGAAGACATTTGAAAACATGCGTAGCAGTTTTCAAAAGAAGCGGGTGGAGTCCTGGCGCAATAACGAAGCCATACGGCTTGAGTTAAAGGCATTTTCAGGATAGAAGTGATATTGAATTAGTTAATAGTTAAAAGAATAAAGTGCTTGCATAAGAAATGGACATGCTTTGTTTGAAGCTATTTCACAGCATCAATTTCAAACAGCTTGATAGTATCAAAACTGTTGTTTGTCACTTTTTTGCTTGCCCAAAAAAGTAACCAAAAAAGGGCAGCCGGGAATGAAAACAGCCCATTCCCGGCGGGGTTCTTCAATTAAGCTTCGGTGCTACTGTGGTGAAGGACAGTGGAACTCTGATACATTAATTGAGCAGATTAAGGTTTATGCGCAAACAAAACAATTTATACACTGATCACTATGCTTCCCAAAAGAAAAATAAATCTTGCCCTGCGCAGATTTTTATTCGCTCCTGACAACAGTTATTGCAGTCCTGGCGCAATAACGAAGCCATACGGCTTGAGTTAAAAGTGTTTTTAGGATTGTAGTTGTTTGAATCCATTTGAAAGAATTAAGTGCTTGCACAAGAATTAGGCATGCTTTGTTTGAAGCTATTTCACAGCATCAATTTCAAACAGCTTCACAGTATCAAACCTGTTGTTTGTCACTTTTTTGCTTGCCCAAAAAAGTAACCAAAAAAAGGCAGTCGGGAATGATAACAGCCCATTCCCGGCGAGGTTTTTCAATAGAGCATTGGTGCGGCGGTGGTGAAGAACATTAAAAACTTAGATGCCTTGAGAAAACCGATAAAACCTTTCTATGAAAAACCTCATAAAATAAATTTTCAATGATGAAACCATTCTTTTCTATTATCCTTTTATTGCTGGCGAGCAATCTTCTCGCAGCGGATCACCTCGTTACTTCCATTAACGAAGCAAACAAGCTTTTAAAAGACGCCCCTGCAGGCGATAGAGTTATCTTGAAAAATGGCATCTACCGCAATGCGGTCATCCGCTTTCATAATACCAATGGTACAAAAGATCAGCAGGTAACTTTTGCTGCACAAACGCCAGGACAGGTATTTTTTGAGGGCAACTCTACCCTTGCTTTTTCAGGCAATTATATTAGGGTGGATGGCTTTACATGGCGCAATGGGGGCGATAGCCTTGGCAATCGAACCGTTATTGATGGCAGGACGGCTGCAGATAAACTGGCCAATTACTCAACGCTGAGTAATTGTGCCATCATCAATTACAATAGCGATAGTAGCATCGATAATAAATGGGTGGGCCTACATGGAGTATACAATACGGTTACGCACTGTTTGTTTAAAGACAAACGCAACCTCGGGGCAACACTTACTGTTTGGCTCATCCCTGGCAAGGAGGCGCACCATACTATCAGCTACAATTATTTTTACGGAAGGCACAACGGTCCCAACCAGGACAATGGCCTGGAGAGCATTCGCATTGGGGATAGTAAGACTTCATTTGAAAATGCACACTGCGTAGTAGCGTTAAATTTATTTGAAGAATGCAATGGCGAGATTGAGATTATCTCCAACAAATCATGCTATAATTCCTACCTGCACAATTCTTTTGTTAACAGCGATGGAGGGCTTACGCTGCGCCATGGTAATAACTGTTTGGTGGATGGAAATTTCTTTAATGGAGGTGGCAAGCCGCTGGCCTATGGGGTGCGTTTTATTGGCGAAGGACACATGGCCATCAACAATTATTTTGTGAATTTAAATGCAGCCGCTAAACAGAATTTTCGTGCCCCGGTTACTTTGGTAACGGGCGTGGTCAATACACCCATCAATGGTTACTTCGAGGTGCGGCGTGCGGTGGTGGCCCATAATATTTTCGTGAACTGTGCTGCGCCAAACATCCGGTTAGGCGCTACGCCAAAACGCGATGGTGCCACACTTTCTCCTGATACCGTACTGATTAAAGACAATCTTTTTTATAATGATGCAGGTAACAATGGCGAGGTGTATGAAGAAGTGCTTCCCTGCAACAATGTGAATATTGAAAACAACACGATCGTGGCCAAACAACTGCGTGCAACAGGGAAAGGATTTTTGACGGTTAGCTTTAAAGGAGCAACACGCCAGGGCTACGCATATATAAAAGACGGCAAAGGAAAAATGCTGGCCTCCTGCACCAATAAAAGCAGCGTAACGGGCTTTAACCAAGTTGGAGCAAACTGGATACAACCCAGTTTGCAGGAACAATTAAAAGGCCGCAAATACACCCATTTATCAGCAAAGGATGTTGGACCGATGTGGATGGCGGGCAGCAAAGTAGCTAACTAGTTTGCCCATTGTGTCGGGTAGGTTTGAAGCAGCAAGGTTCAGTACGCAAAGATTGTATTCATCCGAAACAGGCGAATAGAGGCTTTAGTGTAAACCCCGGAATAACAATACTCAACCCCCAAGTGTTGCCGGGTGTTTGCACTTTGCATGTTGTGCGGGGTTTTTTTTGCAAAACCTTGTGTGATGGTAAAGGGAACATGGCATTCAACGTTGGGTCTAATGTGTTAGCATGCAAGCACGCCAACCCGGAATACGAATACATTGAAACGGCTTTTAGGTATTTCATCAGACGAATACAGGAAGCCCGAAGCGACAATAAATTAAGGGATTGGGAAGTTGTATTTGCGCCACTACAATACAAAATGTATAGGATTAAGTTATTGAATACTAATCTGTATTTTCAGCGGAGTTGGAGACTAATAACATAAATCGATGCGGTCATTCTAAATCACTATCCGTTCTGACCACAACATTTTTAATCATTGAGTAGGAAATCAATTTTAATTTCTGTAATAGTAATTGCTTTGACGGCTATACTTATCTATTTTTATTTTGGGACACAACAAAAGGGTTCAAATAAAATTAGCGTGACAGTTGACAATTCACTATCGATTGAGAAAGTCAAAATTGAAAAAGGGTTTTACTCAATTAATTCGGGTTCAGACCAGAACCTTGTAAAAATCGGGCTTGACAAAGTTGTATTTTTAAAGATCCCAAGCGATGGTTTTGAAACAATTTGTGGTGAAAATGATTTTTATGTTACCTATGATAATGAATATTATACAATAGTTAGACACTTCATCCCAAATGACTTTTACGACGGAATTCCCAAACCTCATACCTACAATTTCAACTTTCGTAAACAGGCAGACAAAATTAAATTGACTGTTGACATTGTTGGGCAGGACGGAGAAAAATTTGAGAAGCAATTGGAACACATTTCAAATGCTAACGAAAATTTTTGGGGTAGACCAAATACAAATTTCTATTAACAAAGACAAGACAAACAAAAGAACGAACCGCTGACATTGGGTTTGCTGCAAGGCTGGCTGGACATTGGAGCAATGGTCATTTTATTGTCTCGTCCTAAAATTGGTTGACTAAAAATTCAGGAAATCTAATTCAGAAGCGGCTTTCAGAGTTATATGACCCTGCAGAAAAAAATAGCAAATAATGCGTTGAAAACCAGTCTTTGTTCGTTATTTTACAATTGAATTAAACCTCATTTTTAGGGAGAAAAGAACTAAAAAAAACTATTTCTTTAGCCATAAAAATGGTCAATCGATTTCAGGGTTAGATTAGGAGAATAACATAACAATATATAAAAACAATGCAGGACAAACTATTTGAATTTATATCAAAATACATTTCTTTAACAGAAGATGAGAAGAACGCACTCGTTTCTTTAGACCTGTTTCGCTCGGTAAAGAAAGGAGCTACTTTACTCAAAGAAGGAAAGTTTTCGAAGGAAAGTTACTTTGTTCTAAATGGCTGTATCCGTACCTATTATGTTTTAGAAGGTGAAGAAAGAACTACTGCTTTCTACACCGAACTGGATGCATTGACCCCCCCTTGTGTAATAAACAAAACTCCGTCTGAATATTATATAAGTTGTATAGAAGACTCTATAATTCTAGTTTCAAATAGCGATATGTCAGTAGAAATTAATAGTAAATTTCCAAAGTTTGATATCATGTGCAGAATGTTGTCAGAGGAATTGTTGGCAAAACAACAAATCAATTTTGACGAGTTTAAGACTTCATCACCTGAACAACGATATCTGAACTTACTACAAAATAGACCAGACCTTATTCAGCGTGTACCACAACACCAATTAGCGAGCTATTTAGGTATCAAACCTCAATCATTAAGCAGATTACGAGCTAGAATTCTTGAAAAACAGCGCTAAAACGTAATTCTTAACTTAAGTGAACGATCTTAAGTTTATTGCCAATCTACTTTTGCAGCATCATTTTAGAATTAAAAAAAGATATGCAAAAGAAAATTTTATGGATTGGACTTGCCTTAGTGGTGGCAAGTAGTTTACACGTGAATGCACAGAATGCCAAAAAAGACAGCACCTATAAAAAGTGGTTTGTTGGGAGTTCATTGTTTATGTTGGGAAATTTTGACACAAAAAATAGCCCTGAGTATGTACAATTAAATTTTGGTTATAGGATAACACCTAAAGATGTTCTTTCCCTTGATTTTAAAAGATCCGTTTATAATTTCCCCATAGGTCTCCCTTTTGGATCTCCATCATTTGATAAACCAGGAGAAGATTATCCCGGACGTGGACGCATACTTGCCCCGACAATAGGCTATCAGCGTTTTTTATGGAAAGGTGCCTTCGCATCTGTTCATGCATTAAATGCTTTTGAAAAGTATTTAGATGAGGATGATAAAAAAATTGGAAACGGATACACGTTATACCTCAACTTCCATTTGGGTTACCAGCTTAAGTTTTTTAAGAACCGTTTCTTTTTTGAGCCAGCCATTGGATGTAGTTATTGGCCTGTAAGAACTAATGTTCCTGAATCTTTTAAAGCAGTGGAGCGTAAGTGGCCTAACTACTTTATTCAACCTGGGCTTAATTTTGGGTTTAACTTTTAGCATCCCTATCTGGAAATTAACTTGATACCTTTCAACTTAATTATACTCCTAACAGCTTCCCTTGTTCAAAAATTGTTTTTTTTAGAGCCTTCTATTTCGGCCGCTTTCTCCACTGTGAGTACCAACATGCTGGAAAGTTTTAAAGCACAAGTCAACAAGCGGCAAGAGTATTTTATAGTCGAGCCGGGACTGCATTTCGGATTTAAGTTTTAACATGTATAACAATAGATAAATAAATAGTACAATGAAAAAGATCGGAATTTACTCCTTGATGTTATTGCTTACGGCATTTCTTAATTCATGCGGCATCGGCACCGCCCTTGTTACCAACCACAATCAAAACGCCACTGAGGTACACTTAAGTGGAAACAACTTCAAAGTAATTGACCAAGTAAGCTCAAGTTCAGAGACATCTTTTGTAATGGCAATTGGCGGAATGAACAAAAGGCAATTGTATGAAAATGCGTATTCAACGATGATGAAGAAAGCCAACTTGCTGAATGGTTCCAAAGCAATCATCAACGTGATGACAGAGGAACACCTCAGTGGTTTTGCCCCTTTCTTTGTCAGAAGAACTATAACTGTGAGTGCCCAGGTAGTTGAATTTACGAGGTAAGTTCAAAGAAATTGGCAGTGCATATTTGTAGAATTGACTGTTCCGGGCTTATTAGGTACCACTTGACTTGAATAGACTGGAATGCAAAAGATGACCACCATCGTTTATACAGAATACGGAGGACTGAATGTATTTTAGAAACACTACACTAGCTTAAACTGTTAAAAGAGCTGTTTTTAAAAGGAGAGTGTAAGGCAGGAATAGACAAGATTTTCTCAATGGGGAAGATAGTAGAAGCACATTGGTATGTAGAAATAGGAAGAAAAAATGGTAATGTATTGCGAAGAATGTGCGAATCACAATAGCACCCGCAACTGTATTATACCAGACCACTTTTAGGTTTCAAACCTCAAGCATTAGGCAGGCTTGGAACACGGATACTTGAATAAAAGCTATAGTGTATTTCTTAACTTAAGTGAACGAGTTATGGTATCTCGCCAATCTAGTTTTGCGTTATCATTTAAAATAAAAGAAAAGAAATGCAAAAGAAAATTTTATACATTGGTTTTGTCTTGATAATAGCAAGTACGCTCCAACTCAAAGGACAATATGATAAAACAGATAGTACTTATAAAAAGTGTTTTGTTGGTAGCACTTTATTTTTATTGGGTAATTTAGCAACCACAAATCCCCCCGGCTTCGTCCAACTCAATGTAGGCTATCGGATTTCAAGAAAAGATGTTATTTCAGTGGAACTAATAACCTGGAAACATGCCTGGCCCCTTGGTATTAATCCATTTTACAATAAGGCATACGGAAAACCTGAAGAGAAATTCCCTGGTCATATAAGAGAGTACGGAATTGGCTTAGCTTATCAAAGGTATTTTTTGAAAGGTCTTTACGGAGCAGTACATGCAACGCCTATGTGGCAAACATTTAAGAATGAAAACGGTGATAGGGTGGGTAATGGTTTCATTTTATTCAACACTAATCGAATTGGCTACCACTTCAAACTTTTTAGGGATAGGTTTTTTATAGAACCATCACTTGGTATTGCTGGCCGTGCTTTTTACACTGAAATGCCTGATGGATTTAAACAAAAAGATGACAAGTGGCCAAAATACACGCCTGAGCCAGGTATGCATATTGGGTTTAATTTTTAAATTTTTAATTGATGAATTCACAAAATGCACCACAAAGTACACTAGAAGAAAACAAAGTCAGTTTGAAGTTGAAGCTTGCTATGCTATGGGCTAGTTTTATGTTTTTCTATATCTACGTTGATTATTTTCATTTATTTATGCCAGGTTCCCTAAAAGATATTTTGGCTGGTAGAGTATTTGTGTTTGACATTTCGTATGTCTTTTTACTGATAGCAATGATTTTTGTAGCTGTCCCAACTTTGATGATCTTCCTTTCTGTTGCCTTGCCTGCTAAAGTAAATCGTCGGACAAACATAATCGTGGCTGCAGTATTTATTCCTTATATGTTGTTTAATTTAGTAGGAGAGGCTTGGGTGCATATGTATTTTGCTGCAGCTGTAGAAGTCGTTCTTCTTTGTCTAATTATCCGTTATGCTTCGAAATGGCCTCGTATTGAAAATTAAAAAGCCTAACAAAATTATTTAACAAATAAGAACATTTCCACTACACATTTCACAAGGCTTTGGAATAGTACTTAAATACTGGAAAGGGAAAAACAAAATTAAGTTTGTTGATAATCTTTTTCATTTAAGAATATTGGCCAATTGGTAAGCAATTGATTTGAGCAATTCTTAAGAGAACCTACAATAATTAGAAAAGGTAGCTTCTGGATAGGCGAGGAACACGAGATGTTAATGAAACAGGCACTACAGCGGCAATTAGAGACATAAAATAATCAAGCAAAAAAAGCTATGTTCCTATTCTATCGCTGAACGAAATGCGACGCAACGATGAGCCATCGGAGTTACTGCTGCTTGTACCAAAAACCCAACTGCATTAACGCGTCTTGTTCAGCTTACTAATTTTGCTCCGGTGAATGCCATAGATGGTTGCGGTTACTTCTTTTGTTTCTTCACAGGCAAAGTAGATCATGTCTGCGGAGTCGATGGCAATGCTTTCCAGTTGCCAATCCCATTTTTTGTCGGCTAGTTCTATGCGCTCCATTTTACCTTTACCAAACGTTTTTCCATCGAAATTGGCGAGCAACATGATGAAGGGATACAGGTGATTTTTATGGTAGCCGATGATGGCTAATTCTGTTTGAGCAGTATTTAAACTGGCCCCGGTTACCATTCCATTTGTTTCAATAAAGCCAACAGAGGTGGCCACATGTTTGCCCGGTTCGGCAGGTATGGTAAACACCTCGCTATCCTTGTCTGTGCGCCGCTTGGTAAAAAAATACAAGAAGCCTTTGTAATACACCATGGCCTCGCAGTCGTGTTCGTTTTGTTTCTTTTTATCAACCGTCGTCTCGCCCGGAAAGGAGAAAACGATGGTGTCGCCGGTTACTGTCTCCTTGTTTTTTTCACCAATGGCCGATTGCGCTATTCTATACACCTGGCGTGTTTCCCGCTTCCCGTCGTTGTCACCGGTATCGCCCACGTACAAATATTTGTCGTCGGCTGTAATGGTCTCCAAGTCTTCAAACTTTACGCCGTCCAATTTTATTTCCTGCAGAATGTTTCCTTTTTTATCCATCTTAAAAATGGGCTGGCGCGGGTTATCTGAAATGGCAAACAGGTTTTGGCCGACGGCTACTAAACCCGAAATTTCTTTTGCTTGTTTCGGCAGTTCAGTTTTAAGATCGAGGTAGGTAGGCTCAGCCGAATTGTTGCAAGCTGCAACCAGGCACAAGAGTATAACATAGATGCTTTTAGTCTTTTTCATAATGTGAGTTAAGTGCAGAGGGTTATGAGCGGAAAAAATCATTCCACTGAATATGGGCAGGTTGAGATGGAGGTAAGTGATAGCCAACTATTCACAAGATGATCGATGACTTTTCGTGCCCTGTCCCTCATTTTTTGTTCAATTTTTAAGGAGTGCTTCTTGTCATATTTAGCGCTGTTGCTCGTCATTGTTGCCGGCATTTATTGTAGCTAGCTTAACAGGAGAATAATCGTTCATTCTTTAAAATATTATGTTATGAAAACTTACTTATTAATGATAGCGGCGTTCATATTAAACACTTCTATCGCGCAGTCATGGACAAAAAATTTCGATTATGTAGATGAGTTTCATGAAGGCCTGGCTAAGGTGGAGAAAAATAAAAAGGTAGGATTTGTAGATGCTAAAGGCACTATCATAGTGCAGGTAATTTACAATGAAGCTTTTCCATTTTCTGAGGGAGTAGCAGCGGTTAGATTGGGCAACACCTGGGGTTTTGTAGGTGATGCGGGAAAACTAGTTATTCCGTTGAAGTACGATGATGCATTTTCTTTTAATGACGGGTTGGCTAAAGTTGCCAGGAATGCAAAATTTGGTTTCATTGATAAGTCAGGAAAGGAAGTGATACCGCTCACTTTTTCGCAAGCCGGCAGATTTTCAGATGGGCTGGTGGCTGTTTGCAACGATAAACAACTGTGGGGTTATGTAGATAAAAACGGGAACCAGGTAATCGGGTTTAAGTATTCCTATGCTGAACCATTTAGCGAAGGCATTGCCAGTGTTAACAAGAATGGCAAGGAAGTAACCATCGATAAGCTCGGTAAAGAAAAAGGGCAATAGACGGGCAATTGCAGCGGTTCTACTGCACAGTCGCAGCTTAAATGCCACTGTTTATCTAAAACAGAAATGCACCTGTCGAGGGTGCATTTGTATTATTGATTACTACTAAGTTTTTAAAAATCTTTAGGTAAATAGAATTTGTTTCTTTCCTTCAATCGTTCGTCTTCATACAGTTCAAACTTAAACCAACCTGCGTGAATAAAGTTTGCCTTATCGAGCACAACCGGCGATTCTTTTATAGGGTGAATGTCAAACAGGAACCTTCCGTCATCTTCAAAAAACTTGATCCGGTATTTGCGTTCGCGAAACTGCGGAAGTGAAATATTGATGAGACCATCTTTACTGGAGTAGATGTACAATGATGGACGCCAGACTTCTTTCGCTAAAAACGGTTTTACAATAACCAACGAGTCGTTTACGGCAAAAAGCGTGTCCTTGGTTTGGCGTAATACACTATCTCTAAACTGCTTGAAATTGTTTGCAGGTATTTGCCTGTAAATGGTGTCCCTCAGCTTTACAGTAACCAGCCTTTTATCGAATGGGCTAACGTTGTTTAACTGTGTCCTGTTTATGTCGCGGGCTGCAGTTGAAAAAGTGCTGTTTACTCCTACACGCTTTGCCGGAGTAAAGAAATAAGTGCCGCCATCCAATACGTAAAATATGCGATAGAATATTCGGTTGGTAGGCATCTTTGGCTCGGTAAATCCATTCTGCGGAAGTTGGGGCGAAGTGGCTGAATACACTGTAGTAAAGTGCCTCAGGCTATCGAATGACCGCTGCACATTCAGCTGTATAACATTTGGAAAAGGATTAATCCAGCTTACGGTTACTTTTTCGCCACGTTCTACTACGCTAAAGTTTGGAAGCGTTTCCTGCCCCTTTGCCATTCCTATACAAAGCAGGGTAAATAATGTATACAGGCTGATGAGTCTTTTCAAGGTCGGTCTTATTATGCGGGCAAAGATAAAGGGTGAAAATATTTTAAAATGCTAAGAGTTGAGGGGGCAGACTGGCATTTCCCTGTAGCCCGCCACTGTGTATCATCAGCAACTTACTGCCTGTTAGAAAGGCACTGCTGATCACTAAGTCTTTGATGGCATAGAGGGTTTTGGCGGTGTAAATAATATCTAACGGAAGTTGGTGTTCCAGGTAAACTTCATTCATAAACTGAAGGAGTGTAGCAGGGTGTTTTGCGTAACCGCCAAAGTGATATTCGTGATGGATACTCCATGTAGCCGTAGCCTGTTGGGTTAGCTGAGAAACATTTTCCTGCAGGTCTGAATTGCCCTTCATGCTGCTAATGCCAAGGACTTGTTGGTTGGATCCTGCTGCATTAATCAGCCCGGCAAGCATGGTTCCTGTACCTACTGCAGCAACAATGGTTGTGTACGAATTTTTATGGGAAGCCAAGTCTAAGATTTCCCTGGCACCTTTTTCTCCTGTTTTGCCAAATCCACCCTCATCTATCCAGTACCAAGTAGTATTGCCGAAGCGCTGTTGTATATCTTTTTTATCACGGTATTCATCGCGGGAAACAAACAATAGTTCCATGCCATTTTCTTCCGCTTGCTGTAAAGTCAACGAAAGGTTTTGTGGCTTTTCGCCACGGATGATGCCGATGCTACGTAACCCGGCGAGCTTACAAGTATACGCAGTGGCAGCAATATGGTTTGACCACGCACCACCAAACGTTGCAATGGTATTGCATTGTTGTAGCTGGACTTCCTGCAAATGATACTTTAGTTTAAACCATTTGTTGCCACTGACGATTGGGTGAACTTTGTCCAGCCGCAACACGTCGAGCGTTAGGTTATTAGCCTCAAGCCAGGTTGCTTGCAGTCGTTGCACAAAGGCAGCTTGTGGGTCTAGCGGTATCATTTTTGTAATCCTGAACTTTTTATTTGCGCCATGCGCAGTAACAATTATTTTCGCAAAGTTTAAAAAATATATATGCAACCAACACTTGTGATTTTAGCAGCGGGAATGGCCAGCCGTTACGGAAGTATGAAACAAACTCAATCTTTTGGACCGTCAGGCGAAACCATTATGGACTACTCCATTTATGATGCCATACGCGCCGGCTTCGGAAAAGTAGTGTTCATCATTCGCGAAGATTTTGCTGAAAACTTTAAGGCAACATTTGAACCGAAGCTACAAGGAAAAATAGCTACCGATTATGTTTACCAGAAAATGGAATCATTCATTGGCGACAGGCAGGTGCCGGCAGATCGAACCAAGCCATGGGGAACAGCGCATGCAGTATTGTGTTGTAAGGATGTGGTAAAAGAAAATTTCGCAGTCATTAACGCAGACGATTATTACGGCAGACAAGCTTTCCAAAAAGCGTATGATTTTTTAACTGGCCAATGCGACGATAAAACATGGTGCATCATTGGCTATGAATTAAAAAGAACACTGAGCGAGAACGGTAGTGTAAGTCGCGGTGTATGTGAGGTTGATGAACAAAGCAATCTTGTTTCGATCAACGAAAGAACTAAGATCTACAGAAACGAAGAAAGTAAGATTACTTACGAAGATGAAAGTGGCCTGCACGAAGTAAGTGAAGACAGCAGTGTAAGCATGAACTTCTGGGGTTTTTCTCCAAATGTATTTGGCGTAACGGAAAAGTTGTTTCATGAATTTTTAGATGAGAACATGCACAATCCGAAGTCAGAGTTTTTCATTCCGATAGTTGCGGATAAATTTTCTAAAGAAGGCATGGGCGAAATAAAAGTGATACCAACACAGGCGCAATGGTTTGGAGTAACCTATAAAGAGGATGCTCCATCGGTACAGGCGAGCATCGATAAACTTGTTCAGTCTGGTGAATACCCAAACAATCTTTGGGCTTAGGTAGCCTAACAACATGTATTAAGAAACCAGAGGGGAGAGCAATGGCTTTCTCCTTTTTTAATTTTATACATTCGGTCTTCAAAAACTTGCGCTATGAGATTGATTGCAACGTTCCTTTCTATCATTACTCTTGTACATACAGCCCATACACAAATGAACAGGTTAAGCGAACAGGCAGGAACAGTGAAGT
Source organism: Segetibacter sp. (assembly GCA_031425015.1). Taxonomy (GTDB): domain Bacteria; phylum Bacteroidota; class Bacteroidia; order Chitinophagales; family Chitinophagaceae; genus Segetibacter. Next base: position 83,610 of record JANPIM010000032.1, read on the forward strand.
CAGTAAAGCAGGAAAACAACCTGTATGCTTTGGAGCTGAGCAATGCTTACGCGCAAATAGTTCCTTACAATGCAACCACTATACGAGTGCGTGTAAGCAAGACTAAGTTTACCGGCGACCAGTCGTACGCTATCGACAACCTGGCAGCTACGGGCAAGTTTATCTCAAAGGAAGAAGACAAGGCAGAGCTTAGATTATTTACAGATAGTTTAATCGTCATCATTCGTAAATCCCCTTTTCGGGTAGCATTTTACAACAAAGCCAAACAACTTTTAAATACAGACGAAGAGGCACTTGGCGTAAGCTGGTACGGCAACCAGGTTAGCAATTATAAAAAGCTACAGGCTGATGAAAAGTTCATCGGCCTCGGAGAGAAAACAGGTGGCATCAACAGGCGGGGTAATTATTTTGTAAACTGGAATAGTGATGTGCCAGCCTATGCTTCAAACGCCGATCCGCTTTATTCCACCATTCCTTTTTTCATCGGCATTCATAGCAAAAGGGTCTATGGAATTTTCTTCGACAACACCTATAAATCTTACTTCAATTTTGGCGGCGGCGCCGATGAAGAGTTGTTTCATTTTGGTGCAGATGATGGTGACATGAATTACTACTTTTTTGGCGGTAGCACGGTTGAGTCAATACTTAAAGATTACACCGCTTTGACCGGCCGAACGCCTATGCCTCCATTGTGGAGTTTAGGTTTTCAACAATCACGCTGGGGCTACGATAGCCAGGAACAATTGCTCACGATTGCAAAAACTTTTCGTGAAAAGAAAATGCCTGCGGATGTAATCGTGAGCGACATCAATTACATGGATAACTATAAAGTGTTTACCTGGAACCCAACAAACTTTCAGAACGTGAAGGCGATGAACACACAAATGAAGGGTATGGGGTTCGATATGGTCACCATTATTGATCCCGGTATAAAAATAGAAAAGGGCTACACCGCCTACGAAGAAGGAGTAGCCAAAAACTTATTTGCAAAATACCCAGATGGACGCACGTATGTAGGGCATGTATGGCCGGGCCGTTGTCACTTTCCTGACTTTGTAAAACCTGCTACGCAGCGCTGGTGGGGACAAAGTTTTAAATCAAGTTATGTAGACAATGGTGTGCGTGGTTTTTGGAACGATATGAATGAACCCGCAGCCTGGGGACGAGAGTTTCCAAACCTGATAGAATTTGGAGAAGGCAAAGACAAAGCAACGCTATATAAAGTGAAAAATGCCTATGGTTTGCTGATGAGTAAGGCAACCTACGAAGGAACCAAAGCACTCATGAACGGTCAGCGTCCGTTTGTGCTTACACGTGCCGCTTATGCAGGTATTCAAAAATATAGCGCGCAGTGGACCGGCGACAATGTAAGCAGCGATGAGCACATGATGCTTGGCTTTCGTTTGCTGAATAGTATGGGGGTTAGCGGGGTGCCTTATGTAGGTATGGACATCGGCGGATTTATAGGCAACCCGTCACCTGATTTGTTTATTCGCTGGATGTCGCTTGGCGTCTATTCTCCGTTGTTTAGAAATCATACACACATTGGTTATAACTACAGGGAGCCATGGCTTTTCGGTGAAACCAACACCTATACGATCCGCCGCATTTTGGAGCAACGTTACCAAATGCTTCCTTACTTGTATAGTAGTTTCTATCAGTCGCACACTACAGGTTTACCGGTAAATAGAATGCTGCCCATTCATTATACCTACGATGAAAAAGTGTACAATTCTAAAGTTGAAAATCAATTTCTTTTTGGCGAAAACATATTGGTAGCTCCGGTAGAAAGCAACAAACAAACCGTTGAAGTTTATTTTCCCGGCAGCACCAAATGGTATCGCCTCAGCAACGATGAAGTGTTTGAAGGTGGGTCATCCCGCTTTGTTGCTGCACCTTTATCTAATCTGCCGGTGTTTGTAAAAGAAGGTGCAATCGTGCCCATGCAATCTGTTATTCAGCACACCAAAGAGAAAGGCGATGGCATTTTACGCTTGCACATTTGGAAAGGGACAACGCCCACTGCATTTGTGTATTATGAAGATGATGGGGAGACCTACGATTATGAAAAGAATGGATTTTACAGACGGACCATTACTTATAATCCATCTGGCAATGCTATCATTTTCAGTAAAAAGGAAGGGATGTATACATCCAGATTTGATCGCGTACAATTAGAGCTTCATGGTTTCAATGCCACAGCTAAACAGCCTATAGCAAGCTTGTCTGAAAGTGAATTTTCAATTGAGGTAAAGTAAACGTCGATCAAAGAGATAAACGTCTAAAACACATTCTTCCACATCATGCTCTCGATTGGTTTATCAGGCTGCATGCTGTATTTCGCATTTTTCTTTTGGTTGTATTTCACTTCAATTTCTCCATCCACCGGAAAATAAATCAGCTGTCCGATGGGCATTTCTTTATACACCTTCACGGGTTGTTTTACAGATATTTCAAGCGTCCAGTTACCGCAAAAACCTACATCGCCTTTACCTGCCGTTGCATGAATGTCTATGCCCAGCCTGCCTGTGCTCGACTTGCCTTCTAAAAAAGGAACATGCGCATGCGTTTCAGTATACTCCAGCGTTACGCCCAGGTAAAAAATGTGCGGGTATAAAACAAAGCCTTCCTCAGGTATCTCAAAGTATTCAATCTGGTTGTGCTTCTTCGCATCCAAAATATGCTCTTTATAAGTTGCCAGCCATTTACCAAGGTGCACATCATAGCTGTTGCTTCCCAGTGCTTCTCTGTCGTAAGGTGCAATTTTGATGGTTCCTTTTTCCATCTCTTCTAAAATGCGGGTATCGGTTAGTATCATGTGTTGTTTTTTATGGGGCCAGCTTTATAACGCTGTTGAGGCATCCGTTGCGTCGCACCATTCATCTGTATTTTTTCTATTGATCATTTAAGCGAGTACACTTTATCATCAATGCACCGCATCTTTTCGTAAATCAAGTAAGCTACGTTCTACAAATAAATCGTACATCTGCAATCTAGATTTGTAAAACTACAATTGCCACTCTTTTATCAACAAGATATCAACCAGCACACCAAACTTGCCATTTGGAAGATTGAAGAATCGGAGGATTTCTTTCTTGCTTTCGTTCCGTTGCAGTCTAGTGTCAAGCATCCGCATAAACGCCTCCAGCACCTCGCAGGACGGTATTTATTAGCGCACCTCTTCCCTGGTTTTCCTTACAGTGAAATAACTATAGCGGATACGCGCAAACCATTTTTGCCCAGTGAGCAGTATCACTTTTCAATCTCCCATTGCAGCGATTATGCTGCAGCCATTGTTAGCACAAAGGATAGAGTAGGAGTAGACGTAGAGATGATTTCACCACGGGTGCAAAACATAAAGCACAAATTTTTACACCCTGAAGAAATGCGTTTTGTAAATGCACAGCCACCCGCATTGCAATTACAAATTCTAACGCTACTGTGGAGTGCCAAAGAAGCCATGTTTAAATGGTATTCTTTCGGCGATGTAGATTTTAGTGAAATGCTGCGAACTTTTCCTTTTCAACTTGCAACGGAGGGAACAATACATGCTGGTATAATCAAAGAAAATTTGCAAGAGCAACTGCTCGTTCGTTATAAAGTATTCGATCAACTATGCCTCGCTTATACAATCGGTGATAAATGAAATTTGGAGATGATTATTGCTGCATCCTTAGATAACATGCTTCACTAAAAAATCCTCTGCACTCAAAACCTCTATGTCTGAAAAGTAAAAATCGCTTACATTTTCAGTGATGATGACCGCGCATCCTGTATTCTTAGCGGCATAAAACTGCATTCCATCTTCAAGGTCATCTATCTTTTTGTTATTGGCGGCGTTCCAAACATCCAGTGGTTTTATCTCAGCTATTTTTAGTTTGGTAGCTAGTATTTTCATTTTCTCTTGCGCCACCACGGCACCATTCTTCTTACAAGAAAAATAGAAAGCGATTGCAAAACACAATGGAGTGGTATATAGGTGAAACTTACGGCTGTCTGCAAGACTTAAAACTTTAGCAGCATGCGTAAACACAGGGTATTCTTTATTAAGTACAGCAATGATTACATTGGCATCTACAAAGGCTTTCATTTCTTTTTGCTTTTGTAAAATTCTTCTTTCACTTCTTTCCTGCTTTTTCGTTTAGTTATATACTCAGCATTCCCTTCGGCCAATTCGTTTACCCAATCTGCTAGTGGCAGATCTTCTAAAGACTGGTAATTTTTGCTCGTAATGCTTTTATACAAGTATTCGGTAAGGCGTGATAAGCTCATGTTATTACTTTCTGCAAATACTTTTGCCTGCTCTATTACAGCAGCATTAAACCGTAATGTTATTTTGGTATCCATTTTTTAACTACTTGTACGGTAAAAATATTATTTTTGTACGTACATTGAAAGCGGTTCAAATATTTTTCTTCCTTTTATAACGAACGCTTTACTTCTTGTCTACAGAAAATAAATTTTTCTTTACCATAACCTTTGCACGAGTGTGGGTTAATTCAGTTATGTTTGCATCTCAATTAAGAGCACCGCATTTAGTTTTAGTTAAAGACCTATTCAGTTTATTTTCTGCTAGTTTATTTCCTTCAATTTTTTGCTTACCTCGATTTTTTATTAATTTTTTCAAAAGAAAAAGAATGAACATTTTCGTTTCAAACTTAAGCTTCAACGTACAAGACGAAGACTTAAAAGAATTTTTTACTGATTATGGCGAAGTATCTTCTGCCAAGATCATTACTGACAGAATGACTCAGCAATCTCGTGGATTCGGTTTTGTTGAAATGTCTGATGACACAGCTGCTCAGAAAGCAATTTCTGAATTAGATGGTGCTACTGTAGAAGGTAGAACTATCCGTGTGATGGAAGCTAAGCCAAGAGAAGACAAGCCTGCACGCAGCAACTACCAAGGTAACAATGGTGGTGGCGGTGGTTACAACAACAGGTATTAATATATTAATGTCTTTGTACTCTATGCCCCGGTTTACCGGGGCATTTTTTTGTTAAGAGAGTTTGCTAAACAGAATTCGCAAAAACAAAGGAATTTGGACCAAAAAAATGATGGATGGCCCATCCTTTAAATTTAATACGTGATCTTTTCTAGGCAATCAGATGATTGATAAAACTTCATAAATTTGAGTTATGCAAATACAAGTTGATATAGGCTTTGATCAGTTATTAAAGATTGTTAGAAGATTACCTTCTGGGCAGTTGAGTCAACTTAAAGCGGAAATTGAAAAGGAATCGAAAGAAGACATAGCGAAAGACCTGGAAGCATTGCTTTTGAACGGTCCAATTGCAACTCAAAATGAGCTTGAAACCATTGCAAATAATCGAAAAGCTATCAACCAATGGCGGACAAAATAATCATGGTTGACACCTCCGTCCTTATTGACTATTACCGCAAAACTGATAAAGAAAAATCTTCCTGGATTAAGCTCGTGTGAGAAGGGTATTCTTTTGCGATCTCAACCATTACAAAGTATGAAATTTATTCCGGGGCAGCTGCCAGCCAATTGGCATTTTGGGAAAATATTTTGAAGGTAATTGCCGTTGTTCCATTAGATGAAGCCTGCGTTGACAAAGCTGTTTCTTTAAATAACACCTTAAAAAGAAATCGAAAGCAAATTGATCTTGCAGACTTGTTTATTGCTGCTTCTGCGGTGGCCCATAACATGCCACTTGCTACATTGAATAAAAAGCATTTTCAACGAATTGATGCATTGACTCTTGTTGATTAGCAGTTGGATTATAAAACAAGTTACGTTTTCAAGTTTGTCTACTTCGGATTAACATTTCAGTAGATTTTCTTTCCTTTAGCTAAAACAAAAACCTTCAATTAGTCAATCAATAGTTGATCTGTATCCTCTAGCAAATTTAAGTTTACGGCGTCGGCCCCGGCAATTCCCTCTATAGACCCGCGGATGTGTGCTGCATTCAACAAGACCTTTTCCAACTGTTTTTCCCTAGATTTCCATAGCCGCTCCATCGCATCGCGTTCTTTTTGTATGCTGAGGCGCATACTCATAAAACCTTCACGAATGGCGTTCCATTGTTCTGCAAATTCATTGCTGGTAAGGTAGTCGTACAGCATATGCATTTTGTCCCCTTTGTTTTCCTGGGTTTTAGTTAGTGCAAACACTTTTAAAATACTGGTGCGCAACACGGTAGACAGGCTTCTGACTTCTCCAAAAGAACAAATGTACACGCCCTCTTTTTCGCCAAATCGCTCCATATCTTTCGGTAAAGTTTGAGTAACAATCACCGCTATATCTGCTCCCTGCGATCGCATATCTGCCTTTAACTTATCGATCCAGTCGTGGCTGAAATCTTTCGTGCGCTTGCTTTCATAAATTATTTTACCGCATTCATTTCCAAACGGGTTGCACACTACCTGCATGCAATCTGCACCGCGAACTCCTTTCCCAACCGGTATTATTTTATCAAAAGGAAATCCAGTACGGAGAATATCTTCTAACATTAATTCCTGCACTTCGCCTTGCAATTGCATACTACCTTGCTCAGCCTTGCGCCGCATCTCTTCCGCTAGCTTTTTTTGATCTTCCAGCTGCTTGTCTTTTTCTGCCAGCCTGAGTTGAAAATCAGCTTCTATTTGCTGCACCTTCATTTTTTCAACTTCTCTTATTTCGCTTGATAGTCGCTCTCTTTCCAACAACAGGCGTTTTTGCATATCGAGCTCCATTTCTTCCTGCTTCGTTTTCAATACTTGCTCTTTCTGCAAAAACTCCAGTTCTTTTTTGCGCGCTAGTTTCAGCTTCTCCTCGTTGTCGCGGCACGAATCCTGCAGCATCTTCATTTGGTTTTCATAATCAGATGCTACTGACTTTCGAATAGACTCCTGCAGTTCTTTCTGTAGCTTTTGTTTTTCAAGTTGCAGGCGCTGCTGAACCTCTGCCTCTTGCTGATCCTGTTGTTTTGCCAGCAATTCTTTTTGCTGCTGAATGGCTTGCTTGTCTTTTTCAACTTCTGCCTTCATCTTTTGCCATTCACCTGCCATCTTTTGCCTGGCCTGTGTCTCAAAATCCTTCATAAAGGCATCGCCGGGTTCAAACTTATATTGGCAGCTCGGGCAGCTAATCATCAATGTTGACATACATTATTCTTTTACTAAAATGATTAGCAAAGTACGGTATAATGATCTTGTGAGAAAAAAGAAAGTCAGTCAGGGCAGTGATTTAGAGAATGTATAATGTTTGAGACCGTAGAGCAGAGATTAGTACCCAGTGCCCAGTGCCCAGTGCCCAGTGCCCAGTGACCAGAGACCAGAGACCAGCGGTAAGTTGCCCCGTTCACCAAACCTAATCTCTAATCAACTAATCACGGGTCACTCGTCAAAGACCTCAATGGCCAGCGACAGAGTCATCTCCGCGCTTATCGCCTACGGCGGTTACTTTTCCATTCCCAATTACAATCAACTCTACCCGTCCAAGTGTGGTGGAATACCCGGGAATGCCATAATTTTTTATGCTATATCCCATCTTAATTAAATCCTCGGCTACCTGCTTTGGAAAATCCTTTTCGATCTGCAACTCATCTGGCAACCATTGGTGGTGAAAACGTGGCGCGTTCACATTTGCAAGCGGCGTCATTTTAAAATCAATTGCATTCACAATTACCTGGAACACGCTGGTTGGTATTGCCGGCCCGCCGGGTGAACCAACCACCATAAAGGGCTTGCCATCTTTCAGCACAATTGTTGGCGCCATTGAGCTGAGCATTCTTTTTCCGGGCTCAATGGCATTAGCTTCACCACCAACAGCACCGTATGCATTCGGTACGCCAGGCTTCACGCTAAAATCATCCATTTCATCATTCAGAAAAAAGCCGGCACCACCAACAACTGTTTTGCTGCCAAACGTAAGGTTGAGCGTAGTGGTAACAGATACAGCATTGTTCCATTGGTCAACGATGCTGATATGCGTTGTTTGCATTCCCTCGATAGCCCCTGCTTTTATGACACTGCTTTTGCCAGCACGGGTACTATCGTAGTCAGCCATTCGTTGTTGTAAATAGGATTCACTTCCTAAAGTTTGAATAGGGACTTTATAAAAATCCGGATCGCCTAAGTGCGCAGCCCTATCAGCATAGGCCCGACGCTCCACTTCGGTCATTAGCTGTACCGCTTTGGTGCTTTGAAAACCATAATTCGGCAGCGGTCTTTTTTCAACCATTTTAAGCATCTGCAGCAGTAATATTCCTCCGCTGCTCGGCGGCGGCATCGATATTACCTGGTATCCTTTGTAATCAAAAACAAGCGGCTGCCTTTCTTTCGGATGATAGCTTTCAAGATCAGCGTGGGTAATGATCCCTTTGCCTCGGTTCATTTCTGCCACAATTAAATCTGCTGTTTTCCCCCTGTAGAATCCATCGCGTCCTTTATCCCTTATGCGCTTGAGTGTTTCCGCAAGGTCTTTTTGAATTAGCGTATCACCCACCTTCCAGGTTCCCTTGTAAAAAACATTTGGAACAGTATTGTTTTGTTTGATCAAGGTTGTGTTATCATTCATTTTGGTGGCTTCTAACTGAGTAATCACAAACCCACCTTCCGCCAGGTCGATGGCGGGTTGAATGAGCTTACTGAACGGAAGCGTAGCATGTTTCATAAGTTCAAACAGGCCAGCAACCGTGCCCGGTATGCCTGCAGATAATTGACCTTTTTGCGACAGCCCGGTTTGCGCATTTCCTTGGGCGTCTATGTACATATTGCGACTTGCTTTGGCAGGTGCTGTCTCTCTGTAATCCAGGGTGAAGCGTTTCCCATTATTCATATTGGCTACAAGGAAACCGCCGCCACCAATATTTCCCGCGCCGGGGTATACGACTGCCAACGCCAATTGTGTTGCAATGGATGCATCTATTGCATTACCTCCTTGTCTCAATATTTGTGCACCCACCATACTTGCCAGGGGATGTGCAGATACCACCGCTCCTTTTTGGTAAGTATTAGTCTTAACCGACGAATATTGAAAGGGGTCAATTGATTTACCCGATCCAACAACTGAAACAGGAACTGTTTTGCATGAAAAAATTACCAGGGAACTGAGGGCAACAATAGCTAGACGCATGGGATAGGATTTTTTGTAAATAGTCGGCGCGCTAAAATAGAGTTTGTAGCCGGTATGCGCCTTTACCAACCCATTTTTCTGGTCACATATGCATAGAAAATTTATGCCTGCTTATTGGAGTTTGAAGAAACAAAAATGTTTCAAACTGGCGAGCTGTTGTTTTTCTATTATGTTTGACCGCATAGAGCAAGTTGTTTTAAAATAAATCCACCATCGATTGAACATTTTTTCCGTCGTGTACTCCATATGTAGTGCAATGTCAGTTGCCTTCTGTATTATTGCAAATCTATTGTTAATGCCAGGTCTTTTATCTTGGTATTACACTTAATTAAATAAACTGACAATGAGAAAATTCTCCGCAACCTTTCGTTCTATTGGTATGCTTGCTTTTGCTCTTCTACTCGGTACTGTTGCCATGGCGCAATCAGTTATTCGGGGATCTGTAAAGGACGCAACCCAACCTTTAGAAGGAGCCTCCATTATTTTAGAAGGACAAAACGTTGGCACACGCTCCAACACTACTGGTAATTACGACCTTAAAGTTCGTCCCGGATCTTATACGATTGTTATAAGCTATGTGGGTTATGTAACACAAAGGAAACCAGTTACCGTTGGTGCCAGTCAATCGGTAACGGTAGATGTAATTCTGCAAAAAGAAAAAGGTACCCAGGATGTAACAGTTGTGGGATCACGCTCTGTTACGCCAAGAACGAATATACAAACGGCTACCCCGGTAGACGTATTTAGTTCAAAGGAACTTCAGCAAACGGGTCAGATTGAGCCAACTCAAATGATCAATTTTGTGGCGCCTTCTTTTAACTCGTCTCGCCAAACGGTTGCGGATGGAACAGACCATATTGACCCGGCAACTTTGCGTGGCTTAGGTCCAGACCAGGTGCTGGTATTATTGAACGGTCGCCGCAGGCACAATACTGCTTTGTTAAATGTAAACGGAACCATTGGCCGCGGTTCAGTAGGTACTGACTTAAATAGTATTCCTGCTTCGGCTATTGAAAGGATAGAAGTACTACGTGATGGTGCTGCTTCGCAGTATGGTTCGGATGCGATTGCAGGTGTGGTAAACGTAGTCTTGAAGAAAGATGTGAAGAAAACAAACATCAATTTACACGCTGGCCAACAATATGCAGGCGATGGCAGAACACTCGGCGCCTCGTTAAACCATGGCTTCCGTTTGGGTAAAAAAGGCTTTTTTGATGTATTTGCAGATGCTCGTTTTAGAGAACCAACCAACCGGGCCGGAGAATTTAACGGAACGTGGTACTACAACATTCCCGGAGGCGCTTCGCAAAATGTAAGAGACAGTATCATTCGGTTAGATAACGCTGTGATTGCTCGCCGCGGACAAACACGCCAGAATACCATGGTAGTGGGTAATTCTAAAGTTGACAACTACGGATTGATGATCAACACAGGTTTCCCGGTTGCAGAACGCGTAAACTTCAGCCTGAATGCCGGAACAAATTTCCGCCAGGGAAATGCGGCAGGTTTCTATCGCTTCCCAAAACAAACAACACAAGTAATTGCTGAATTGTATCCTGATGGATTTCTTCCAAACATTAATTCTGTAATCCGCGATAACAACTTTGCAGCATCATTGGATGGTATAACCAAAGGAAACATTCGTTGGGATTTTGGAACACAATGGGGAGCAAACTCATTTTTGTTCGACATCAGCAACACAAATAACGCTTCCCAATTTGCCGCAGGTGCTAATGCACAAACAGAATTCTACGCAGGTAAATTGAGGTTTGCTCAAAGCACCACCACACTTAATCTTAGCAAAGACTTTGGTTCCAAGCTAGGACTAAAGACTTTTAACGTAGCAGTAGGTGGGGAAGGAAGAATAGATAACTATCAAATATTGGAAGGTGAATTTGGTAGCTATGGTGATTATGCACCAGGAAGTGGAAGGGCAGTAGGTGCGCAGGTTTTTCCTGGCTTTACACCCGGTAATGCAGTAGATGCAAAACGTTACATCACTGCCGGCTATGCTGATGTGGAAACAGATCTTACCGATAAATTACTGGTGAATGTTGCAGGTCGTTATGAAAACTACAGCGACTTCGGTGGCAACTTTGCCGGAAAGGTTTCTGCACGTTACCGTCTTGCAGACGCGTTTACTTTAAGAGGAACAGCCAGCAATGGTTTCCGCGCTCCATCATTACACCAGCGTCACTTCAATAACGTAGCCACTTTGTTCATTAATACACCAGGTGGATTGGTTGCTTCGCAAACGGCCACTTTCAAAAATCAGAGTGACATAGCCAGGGCATTTGGCATTCCTACACTGAAAGCTGAATCGTCCACAAACCTTAGCCTTGGAGTTACATCTCGTTTGTTTAAAAAAGTAAACATCACTGTTGATGCATACCAGGTAGAAATAAAAGACAGGATTGTATTAAGTGGTGATTTCGACAGGAGAAGTAATGCGACGGTAAATACTTTATTACAGCCGTTTCCAAATGTAACGGTAGCACGCTTTTTTGCAAATGCAATTGATACTCGTACACGTGGATTAGATGTAGTGGCAAATGGAAGCTTCACTGTAGGTAAGGGCATTTTAGATGTGACCTTAGCAGGTAACATCAACGAAACAAAAGTGATCGGAAATGTAAAAACGTCTGCTAAACTTCCTGCTGACTCTTTGAATTCAAATACACTGTTTAACATAGAACAACGCGCAATCATTGAAAGAGGTCAGCCACGAAATAAGTTTATGCTCAATTTGAATTACCGCATTGGTCGTGTAAGTTTCATGTTGCGCAACACACGCTTTGGCGAAGTAGCAACAGTATTTAACGGTACTGACAGAAGACGAGATGAGACCTACAGCGCTAAGGTTATTACGGATGCGAGTATAACAGTTCGTCCAACTTATTGGATGGGTATTACATTAGGTGCCAACAACATTGCCGATGTGTACCCTGATCCCATCCGCAATGCGGCAAATAATGGTGAAGGCCGTTTTGTATATAGCCGTAATGCTACACAGTTTGGGTTTAATGGTGGATATTACTATACCAACCTAAACTTTGATCTTACTAACCTGAAAGCAACCAAGAAAATGAAAGAGGTGCCAGTAGCACCGGTAGTAGTTGCTAAGCCAATCCCTCCTGCTGATCGTGATGGTGATGGTGTTCCTGACTCTAAAGATGCTTGTCCGGATGCAGCTGGTCCGTCTAGTTTACAAGGATGCCCTGACCGCGATGGCGACGGTGTTGCCGATAAAGACGACAAGTGCCCTGATGTAGTTGGAATTAAGAATTTCCAGGGTTGCCCTGATACGGATGGTGATGGTATAGAAGATTCGAAAGACAAATGCCCTAACGTGTTTGGCGTTGCCAAGTATGATGGTTGCCCGGTACCTGATTCAGACGGCGATGGAGTGAACGATGAATACGATCAGTGTCCAACGGTCCCCGGTAATATTGCCAACAGCGGTTGTCCGGATAAGCCTGCCAAGGAAGTAATTCAGAAAGAGGTTGATGTAAAGGCCAAGTACATTCTATTTATAACGGGTAGTTCCAAATTAACTACTTCATCCTACGATGCGCTGAACGATATTGCCAATACCATCAACAGCGATGCAACTTTGGATGTAGAAATAGAAGGTCACACTGACAACACAGGTAGCCAGCAACTCAATCAAAAATTGAGCGAAGCCCGTGCAGCTGCAGTAAAAACTTACCTTGTTTCTAAAGGCGTTAGTGCGGACAGGTTAACCACTACAGGTTTTGGCTTTTCCCGCCCGATTGCTACCAACAAAACAGCCGTTGGCAGAGCGCAAAACAGGAGGGTAGTAATTATTATTAAGTAAACTGGAACCGCGAACTAAAATCTGTCGATCAGAAGAATAGCTTAGAAGGCAGCCTAAATTGGGCTGCCTTCTTTTGTGTGTATAGTTATTGTGCAGTCGATTAATCATAAAACGTAGCATGCATCGTTAATTCGCAATGGTGAAAAAGTGTAGGCTTTATCGATCATTCATGTTGGTTAATCTATTTAACTTTAATATTCATAAAAGCTAACCGTATGCCAATACTAAGTCTCGCTTTAATATTTGGGTACATTGTCATTTCCTTCTATGTGGTGTTCAGGGCTGATATCTCAAAAAGAACCAAGCACAACTTATATTTTTTGATGGCGCTCATACCTTTTATTGGCTCAATGATTTCGTTGTTTTATTTAAGGAGAAAGTAGGGTAAGATTATAAGAAGATTTCGTGATGTAGGTCATTTATTCAACCCTTAAAATCATTCAAAAATTGAATTTTACCGTTCCAGTAATTGACAAAAATTTGACTATTATAAAAATAATTATTAGAATAACGTTTATAATAGTCACAATACTATACATCATATTCATTCCAATTGAACTTTTCATAGGTGAACCATTTCCCTTTGCTTTTTATATCCCAATGATGGGTTTGCTATACGTTCAAGTTCCTGGCTTACTAATGCTTTTTGTTATAAGTATTTATAGATACATCAACAACCAACCAATTTGGATATTTTTAAAGAAGGAAATTTGGTGTTTTACAGTTAGTGCCATGCTACTCGGTGTATTTTTAATAACAATGACAATTATGAACTAACATTACCATCAACTTTACACCAACCATTTTATCGACTTAAACTAAACTGCATGGCATATCTGAACTCAATTAAAACGAACGTACAACAAGCGTATTGCCAATAGTGGGGCTTAGTGTTGAAGCAATCGGCAGCAAGTTGGCTATTTGGGTTTAGCTCCAACGGACTTAACGCTTTTGGTCTTTCGATTCTTTAACTTTTGCTCTGGCATCTTTATTCATCATCACTACCCGGCGGACAGAACGCTGTTCCCACACCATTGGCAACACTTTTTCGATAGACGTGCTGCAAACAGCTTCGTAAAATACCAAATTTTTATTTGCCGCAGAACGTACAGATGTCTACTCCCTATCAAATAACCAAGTCCAATCTTTCAACTGCTGTTCCGCATCATCGTTGATTTGGGCAGGCAGAAGTCGCCAGCCCCAATTATTTTCTGCCGAGCCGGGCAGGTTCATTCGGGCTATTTCATCCAAACCTAAAACATCCTGTACCGGTAGAATAACAATACGAGCTACCGAACCGTAGGCCATTCTCGCCATCACCCATGGCACATCATCTTCCTGCAGGTTTCTTCCGGTATATTGATTGAGGCGTTCCTTGCCCGCGGCATCCAATTCTCTATACCAACCGCGGATCGTATTATTATCGTGCGTACCAGTGTAAGCAATAAAGTTCTGAACGTATTGGTGGGGAATGTGATCGCTCTTTGGCATATTCTCACTAAATGCGAATTGAAGGATCTTCATTCCCGGCAGATTAAAGTCGTCTCTTAATTGAAGCACTGCATCATTGATATCGCCAAGATCTTCGGCCACAAAGGGTAAGTCGCCGAAGGCTTTTTTGACCGCAGTAAAGAAATCTGCTCCCGGTCCTTGCTTCCATGTTCCGTTTTTGGCAGTGGTTTCACCTGCCGGCACTTCCCAGTAATCTGCAAAAGCTCTAAAGTGATCTAACCGAACTATATCACACATCTCTACATTTTTTCGCAGCCTTTCTATCCACCACTTGTAATTGGTTTCTTTTATTACATTCCAGTTAAAAACGGGCATACCCCAAAGCTGTCCATCATCGCTAAAAGCATCCGGCGGTACGCCGGCCATACCGGTCATAGTTCCCTCCTCATCTATTGCAAAGAGTGCACGATTGCTCCATACATCCGACGAATCGTAACTGATGTAAAATGGCATATCGCCAATAAAATTTATGTCACGCTTGTTGCAATATTTTTTCAGCTTTCTCCATTGCCTGAAAAAAATAAACTGCAGCCATTTTACTTTCGAATATTCGTAATATTCATAGTTCATGATGCGCTCCAGGGCGTCTGCGTTCCTTTGTTTATATGGTGCATCCCACTGGTACCATGGCTTGCCCTGGTGGTGTTTTTTCAATACCATGTAAAGTGCAAAATCGTCCAACCAGTTGGCTTCTACATGACAGAAGTCGTCGAATTCATTTTGTAAATGCGTTGGCTTTTGCTCCCTGTAGTTTTGGTAAGCCTGTTCAAAAATTTCAGTTTTTATTGCTTCTGCCACAGCATACATTGTCTTGCCTTCTTGCGGTTGTATATATTGATGCAAAAATTCCATTGACAACAGTCCGTCCCACACGAGCATTTCAGGACTTATTAAAAGAGGATTTCCAGCCATGCTGCACAGCGCACTGTAAGGCGAATGACCCTGCCCTTGCTCCGTTGGATTCAGCGGCAATAGTTGCCAATACTTTTGACTGCTGCGTGTAAGAAAATCCGCATAGTTTTTTGCTTCAGGACCAAGATCTCCAATGGCGAATGGCGAAGCAAGCGAACTGATATGCAACAACACACCGGCTCCTCGTTCGTTTGGTTGATGTAAATGAATGATTGCAAATGGAAGTGGTGAGAAGAGATTTTGTACGGGCAAATGCTCATGCGTTTTACCTTTTGTATGCAGCAGTATATTGTGCCAGTCTCCGGGCGCACCTGTCGGTAAAACGATGTGGGTATCTTCCCAATCTACCTGGTTCCATTCTGCATTTTGTTGCCGGCTTAAGGTGTATAGATGTATCGGCACTGCCACCACATACATGTAGTTATGATGATGTCGTGCAAAAGCAAAGACGTGTTGTTTGTGTTTGCCTTCAACTGCAAGTGGGATGTAATTTCCTTTTGCAAATACATCAGCCCTTCGCCTGCGTTCATTAAAAAGTGTAGCAGTAAGCCAAAGCTTTATTTCGCCGGTGAAGCGTTTTTGCCACAACTCCTGCAGCATGGCAGGGCTCGTTTCTGTATTGTCAATCTCAAGCAAAGTTTGTTGCCGTTTCTTGTAGTCTACCGCTCGGCGATTATCAGGATCAACCAAGCTTAAATCCCATAGTTCTGCGCCTTGGTACACATCAGGCGTACCGGGGCAAGTAAATTTCAACAGCACTTGTGCCAGGCTATTGATGATCCCAAAATCCGCTACCGTTTCATGCAGTTCTTTAAAGTGTTTCCAAAAAGGGTTGGATTGGTTGAGCAAACCAACGGCAAAACCGTTCGTAGCATTTTCATAGGTTTCATTTGGTGTTGTCCAGTTTGTGTGTGTTTTCGCTTCGCGCATAGATTTCTGGATGTATTCCTGGATGCGGCTGGTGAAATTATCTTCATCCATTCCGGGCATTGGGTATGCGCCAATTAGGGTCTGGTAAATAAAGTATTCGTCGTTTACATTAGATGCTTGCTGCAGTGTTAGTGGCTCATTCATCTTCCTCCAGGTAGTTACAGCCGCTATCCATTCATCACCCATTTCAGTTAGCACATTTAGCCTTGCCCGCACATCTTCACCTCGTTTGGTATCGTGGGTGGAAGTACCATTTAGCGACAGCGGCCACCTGCTTTGCCTATCTACCATAGCCGCATGAAATGCTTCCATGGAGATGCCGAATGCTTCGGGAGAATCACCCACTTCGTTGTGGCCAATAAAGCGGTTGTAGGTATACATCAATGTATCCTCTACACCCTTTGCCATCAACGGACCAGTAAATTGCATGCACCGCATGTAAAACTGAAGTGCACGACCTTTATAATCTTCGTCTCCTGTAAGCGGTTTTTCAAGAAAGATTTCTTGCAGCAATAGAACTCCTTCCTCCAAAGCTGGCTCCGATTTTTTTATTCCCTGCAATATGTTTCTGATTGCTTTTTCTTCTTCGTTTACCAATGGAAAAAGACTAGCATAATAACGGTACACGGGGCAGTGGATAAGGAACCCTCCAATGGCTTTTTTCATCAACGCTTTATCAATACTGACTTCGTCGTTCAGCAAATTCAACTGCAACAAAAGCTGGTACAAGTTATCCAGCTCACCCTGCATGTGTTCATACAAAATGTGTGACTTCTTCGGGTTGATTTGTTGATGGGCTGTGGCTTCATCCTGAATTAATTCGTTGTAAAATGTAGTAAAGGTTTTTTCTGCTGATGAGTAGGTAAATAGATTATTGATCAGCGACAAAAAATCGTAACCGCTGCTTCCCTGTATGTCCCAGTACGACGGCATTTTCTCACCTTCTTCTAAAATCTTTTCTACTACGATGTATGTGTCGCCACCAGTTATCTGTCTCAATTGCTGCAGGTAGGCTGTAGGATCGTACAGGCCATCAATATGATCAATGCGCAGTCCCTGCCAGATGCGCTGCTCCACCATTGAACGGATGAGTGAATGATGGTTAGCAAGTACATCAGGGTGCTGAATGTTTAGACAGATAAGCCCATTGACCGTAAAGAACCGACGGAAATTGATGCGTTCATCTGTTTCTTGCCAATGACATAAGCGGTAGTGTTGAGTGCCTGCCAATTCTTTTAAGTGAGCTTTATTGTTGTTAGCTGCGGCCAACATTTTTTTCAACTCCGCCGCCACGGTTTTTTTGTTGATTGCCTTTTGAAATTTAAGATGAAAGCTGTGGAATCTTTCTCTATACTTAGCATCATCTGCTTCACTTTCTATGTTCTTCAACTCTTTCAGTAAACGCTTTATGGCAGCATTTTCACTATTGGCAAAAACAGATAAATAAGATTGAAGTTGTAAAGGGTAAAAGGCTTCGAAATAATTGAAAGTAAGCCGGCCATCCTTCAGTGTCAGTTGAAGCTCTGAGTTGTCTACAGCCTGCTCCAACGTATTTCCAAGAAAGGGAACCATGAGCTTTCCATCATGCAACGGACTGTTCCAATCGATGTCGAAATAATGCGCGTAAACAGATCGTTCGCCTTTTTCGAGCAGGTGCATGATCCATGGGTTACGGGTATCAAATGCCATATGATTCGGAACAATATCCTGCAGCCATTTTATGCCGAGCGTTTTTAGTTTCTTAGCTAAAGCGATCAATTGTTCCTCTGTTCCAATCTCAGGGTTAATGCGGTGAGAGTCCAGGCTATCATAACCATGCGTGCTACCCGGTGTTGCTTCGAACACGGGCGATGCATAAATGGTACTAATACCCAACTTTTGTAAGTATGGAATGGTTTGGTCTAAATCAGCCAGCGTAAATCCTTTGTGAAACTGGACCCGATAAGTTGCAATTGGATTGTTCATGATTTCTTTTTGTTAGCAGCAAGCTAAAAATCGTTGCTGAAAATTACCATCGATTCCGGTTGCAGTATAATGGATTGTTGGGCTTCTGTTCGTTCCGGTGCATCAAGCGGGCCATCCCATTGCAGGTCTTGTGATGCAAGTAATTTCTTCCAACCATGTTTGCCTGCAGGTGCGGTTAATGTTTGTACTTGTGTTGAAAAGTTCATGGCACAAACCACTTGCTCTTCCTGGTGCCACCGGTGAAGTAGCAGGGTGTTATTTGTCTCATTAGCTTCTGCTGAAACATTTGTTCTATTTAGATTTCGCAGGGCGGCTTTTTGTTTTCTGCATTGTATTAATGCCTGGTAGTAGGTAAACATCACCAAGTGTTTCTCTTCATATAGCAAGTGCCACTGCAGTTTTGAGTGATCAAAGGTTGCTTCATCCATCGGGTCAGGTGCTTCTCCTTTTGCATGAAAGTCCGCAAACTCTGCTTTTCTACCTTCGCAAACTGCTTCGGCCAGCTCAGGATCTGTATGACTAACGAAGTACAGGAAAGGATTGGTTTCGCTGTATTCTTCACCCATAAATAACATGGGCAGATAAGGACTAACCATTACTGCAGCAGCGAGAAGCTTTTGCATGCTGAAGCTTGCTAATTTACTCGTTCGTTCACCTAACATGCGGTTGCCTACCTGGTCGTGGTTTTGCGAAAACACAATAAATTGTTGACCCGGGTTATCGGTTGCTTTAATCCCAAACTTCCGCTTTCGATGTTCTGAGTATTGTCCATCGTATACATACGCATCCTGGTACGATTTAGCTAAATGTTTTACACCATTGAAGTCAATGTAGTAACCGGTTTTATCACCACCCGAAGCAATGCGCAGTGCATGATGAAACTCATCAATCCATTGCGCATCCATACCAAACCCTTCGCGTTCCAGCGGATTGATGAAACGTGTGTCGTTCAGATCTAGTTCTACAATAAGGTGATGGGGTCGCCCTGTTGTCTTCATCAGTTCGTTTACATGCAGTTTTATTTCGCGCAGCAAGTGCATCGCGCTAAAGTCTTTAATGGCATGAACTGCATCCAGTCGTAATGCATCAATGTGAAAATCGCGAAACCACATCAACACATTTTCTACAAAAAACCGGCGAACGCCATCGCAATAAGCATCATCAAAGTTGATCGCATTGCCCCACGGCGTATCATATTTATCGGTGAAGTAGGGTCCGAATGCGCCCAAGTAATTTCCTTCGGGGCCCATATGATTGTACACCACATCCAGCACTACTGCAATGCCTTTTTGATGGCAGGCATTTACCAATTGCTGTAAACCTTGCACCCCGCCATAGCTGCATTGCACTGCAAAGGGAAATACTCCGTCGTAACCCCAATTGCGCGTGCTGGGAAATTGTGCTACCGGCATAATTTCAATGGCGTTGATGCCAAGAGCAACCAGGTAATCAAGTTTTTTTTGGATGCCGCCAAATGTTCCTTCGGGCGAAAATGTTCCGGTGTGTAATTCATACAAAATAAAATCGTGTAGGGGAATATTTTGCCAGTTCTCATCGGTCCATTTAAACGAATTAACATCTGTTGCTTCAGATGGGCCATGTACACCATTGGGCTGAGCAAGTGATGCAGCATCAGGCAGCTCCTGCTCATCATCTAAAACAAGTTTGTATAAATCTCCCGGCTGAATTTTATTGGTAGACAAGTGCCAGTATCCATCATTGGCTAAAGACAACGGCATGAGTTCATCATTTACTTTTATTGCTACTGACTTTGATAGTGGACTCCAAACTAACAGCACGGCGCTTCCATTCTTAAAATTTAGCCCGATGGTTCTTTTAGTGATGTCTAATGCACTGCTCATTTTTTATCGCTAACGGGTTGAAGAAAAACCAGGATGGATCGTGCCTCTATGGTAAGCGCCTCGTCCGGCGAATATTTTTTGGTCGTGCCGTTTATTTTACCACTATGAGTATCAACTACAGTCGTCCAGTGCTTGCCATATTTTTTGCGGGGAAGTTTAAAGGGTAGTGCCTCAGCGTGTGCATTGAAGACAATAAAAAAGCTGTCATCCAATGTTTCTGTACCCATCGGATCCGGGTATTTGAGATTATGACCACTTAAATAAACGCAGAGTGATTTGGCAAAATCTTCATTCCAGTTTTGTTCGGTCATCTCTGTCCCGTCGAGCGAGAACCAAGCAATATCTTCTACGCCTTTTCCTTTTATCGGGCGTCCTTTAAACCATCGGTGCCGCGAAAACACAGGGTGTCCTTTATACAAATCAATCAGCTTGCGGGTAAACTGTAAAAGTTCGGTATCAGCTCTATCCCAGTTGATCCATGATAATTCATTATCCTGGCAGTAAGCATTGTTGTTTCCCTTTTGTGTGCGGCTTATTTCGTCGCCGGCCAGCAACATGGGTACGCCCTGCGATAAAAACAAGGTCGTGAGAAAATTTCGTTTCATTAAACTGCGCAGTCTCAGAATTTCAGGATCATCCGTTTCACCTTCTGCGCCGCAATTCCAAGATCGGTTGTGGCTTTCGCCATCGTTGTTATCTTCTCCATTATCTAAGTTGTGTTTCTCATTATAACTCACCAGGTCGTTTAGTGTAAATCCATCGTGGGCGGTAATAAAATTGATGCTTGCCGTTGGGTGCCGGTTATCGTTTTGATACAGATCTGAACTTCCGGTGAAGCGCTCAGCAAACTCTGACAACATGCTTTCTGCACCACGCCAATAATCTCGCATGCAGTCGCGGTATTTACCATTCCATTCTACCCATCCCGGTGGAAAATTTCCAACCTGGTAACCACCTTCGCCAATGTCCCACGGCTCGGCAATCAATTTTACCTGCGATATCACCGGGTCCTGGTGAATGATATCGAAGAATGCACTGAGCCTGTCCACTTCATGTAGTTCCCTCGCCAAAGCGGCAGCAAGGTCAAATCGAAATCCGTCTACATGCATCTCTAGTATCCAATATCGAAGGCTGTCCATTATCAGCCGCAGTACATTGGGCAGGTTTGCATTCAATGTATTTCCAGTACCGGTATAATCCATGTAAAAACGCTTATCGTCCGTTAGGCGGTAGTACGTTGCGTTGTCAATGCCGCGAAATGAAAGGGTAGGCCCCATTTGGTTGCCTTCGCCTGTATGATTATAAACGACATCGAGTATCACTTCAATTCCTGCCTTGTGCAGGTTTTTTACCATCTGCTTAAATTCATTCACCTGTTCGCCATGGATACCGCTACTGGCGTATCGAACATCTGGTGCAAAGAATCCGATGGAATTGTAGCCCCAGTAATTTGTCTTTCCATTCTCTTTTAAATGCCGGTCTGCAATAAAGTGATGTACCGGCATTAGCTCAATTGCCGTAATGCCCAGGTCCTGTAAATATTGAATGGTAACGGGGTGGCCAATGGCTGCGTAGCTTCCCCTTATGTTTTCCGGTATATCTGGATGCAGTTTTGTAAACCCCTTTACATGCGTTTCGTATATGATGCTTTTGTAATAGGGGATATTCAGTTTGCGATCACCTTCCCAGTCAAACTTAGGATTAACCACTACCGATTTCGGTACATACGCCGCACTATCCGTCGTGCTGAAACTTAGGTCTTCTTCAGTGTTTCCCAGTTCATAACCGAACAGGGAATCGTGCCAGTCTACTGTGCTGGAAATGGCTTTCGCATAAGGGTCAATTAGAAGTTTAGCAGCGTTGAAGCGATGCCCGTTGTGGGGTTCAAATGGCCCATGCACCCGGTAACCATACAATTGCCCTGGTTTTATATTTGGAACATAGGTGTGCCAGACATAGTGGGTGTGTTGTTTAATTGTAACTACGCTGGAAGCTTCGCCGCTGTCGTTTTCATCAAAAAAGCAAAGCTCTATTCGGGTTGCGTTTTCAGAATAGATCGCGAAGTTGGTACCATTATCATCAGGTGTTGCACCTAACGGAAACGGATGTCCGGGAAAAAATTGGATAGGCATGTATCGCAAGATTTCAAATTGCAGAAAATTATACCCACCTGAATTATTCGGTGTGGTCCACCATCAATTCAAACGAATATGTATTTTCTTTAATCGTATTTGGTCACATGCTTATGTAAATATGTTGCCAAGTACTAGCGTGTAAGCGTTTAGCTTATTTTTGAAAGTTGTGTTTTGTTCAGTTTCTTATGTCTATACGAAGGTCTACTGCCGTCTACTTAAAATTTGTCGAGCTCTTGGTTAACCTGCGTAACCTACACATGATGATAAGAACCATTGCCACTGCTTACCTTTGCGCCCGATTATGAAATACGAAAAGGAGATCAACCGTCGCAAGACCTTCGCAATTATAAGCCACCCTGATGCGGGAAAAACTACCCTGACAGAAAAGTTCTTGTTATTTGGTGGTGCTATACAAACTGCTGGTGCTGTAAAAAGCAACAAGATAAAAAAACACGCAACCAGCGATTTCATGGAGATCGAACGCCAGCGTGGCATTTCGGTGGCCACTTCGGTGATGAGTTTCGAATATAAAGGCATGCTCATTAATTTGCTTGATACACCTGGACACAAGGACTTTGCAGAGGATACTTACAGAACATTAACCGCGGTGGATAGCGTTGTGTTGGTAGTGGATAGTGTAAATGGAGTAGAAGAACAAACCCGCAGGTTGGTGGAAGTTTGCCGCATGCGCGATACGCCGGTTATTGTTTTCATCAACAAAATGGACCGCGATGGTAAGAATCGCTTTGACTTGTTGGAAGAAATTGAGAAAGAATTGAAGATTTCACTTCACCCAATGACCCTTCCAATCAACCAGGGAAAGGAGTTTAAGGGAGTATATAATCTGTACGATAAAAAGCTGGTGTTATTCGCAGCAAGTACCAAAGGGCTGGATGAAGACACAGTGGAGATTGAAGATTTATCGAGCAAGGTGTTGGATGAGATGGTGGGAGAGCGGGATGCTGATGTTTTGCGTGAAGACGTAGAATTGGTAGATGGAGTATATGGCGAATTAAATGCTGAAGATTACCTGCAAGGGAAAGTTGCGCCTGTATTTTTTGGAAGTGCTGTTAATAACTTCGGTGTACGTGAGCTTCTTGACACTTTTATTCGCATTGCGCCTACTCCCCGTGATCGCCAGACGAACCTACGCCCGGTGAGTGTGGGAGAACCAAAATTTAGCGGTTTCATTTTTAAGATCCATGCGAACCTGGACCCCAAGCACCGTGACCGCATTGCTTTTTTGCGGGTATGCAGCGGAAAGTTTGAACGAAACAAATACTTCCACCACGTCCGTATTGATAAAGAGGTTCGTTTCAACGCACCCTATAGTTTTCTGGCGCGGGAAAAGGAAGTTGTAGAGGCGGCTTTTCCCGGAGATGTGGTAGGACTGTTTGATACTGGCAATTTTAAGATAGGCGATACTTTGACTGAAGGCGAAGAATTCTATTTCACGGGTATCCCTACTTTTTCTCCGGAAATTTTTAAAGAAGTAGTCAATAAAGATCCCATGAAAACCAAGCAGTTGGAAAAAGGTTTATTGCAGCTTACGGACGAAGGGGTGGCCCAGCTATTCACCCAATTTGGCGGGAACAAAAAGATAATTGGTTGCGTAGGCGAACTGCAATTTGAAGTAATACAATATCGTTTGCTTCACGAATATGGGGCATCTGTTCAGTTTAATTCACTCCCTTTCTACAAAGCGTGCTGGCTAACAGGAGATGAAAAAAAGATGCTGGATTTTGCACGCTTTAAATTGGCAAACATTGCCGAAGATAAAGATGGCAACATGGTGTATCTGGCTCAGAGTGAGTGGTTTCTAAATACTGAACGCCAAAACAATCCTGATATAGAGTTTCATTTTAGTAGCGAGATTCATAAGTAAAAATTTATTCGTGGATCTTTAATTGGCTTTTCCAAACTTGGGCTTGGGCGCCCGAATTCAAAGGTTTGTCGTTACCTTTTGTTCTTGCATTTATTTAGCAAGATGATTAAATGAATTCTACATTCTGTTGGGGCCAAATTCAACTTTTGCCTTGCCGAATGATTGTTTGAAAGCATTTTATTGAAGAAATCCACAGAGACTTTAAATCTTTCAATTAGGTGTTAGTAAATTCACTATTTTCCAAAATAGGGAATTTACGAAAAACCGTTTCTAACAGGGAAATTTAATCCCATATAGGGAAATAGTTCAATAATACATTGGCACTTATCATTACTTTCGCATGCCTGTTGTTTTACCTGTAACTATTATCGCTTATGAGAGGAAGTTTATTCCTGCTCCGTTTATATGAAAAGACGTGTTTCAAATTAATTTTTGGTACACTATTATTTATTCTTCTCTCTGCAATTGCCTCGGCTCAGCCCATTGCAGGCATTCGTGCAAATGGCCGAATGATGAATGCAGGTGATACAGTAATTGTTTGTATTAATGGTACAGTTATCCATGAAACAACTGCGCAGAACTTTACCGCAATACGTTGGAAATTTAAAAACGGTACTCCTAATTCCGGGATTAGTGGATACCAGCCCGTCCAATACACAACAGCCGGTATAGATACCTCGTGGCAAATCGTTTCTTCTCCATTGGGTGTTGATTCTACTTTTATATTGGTTCGGGTAGCAGATATTAAACCTGTAGCAGATTTTACTTTTTCTCCAAATGGACAATGTGCAAATTTGCCTGTCAACTTCAATAGTACGTCATCAGGTACAGGATTACAATACGCGTGGGATTTTAACGATGGAGGAGCGACTAGTACAAGTCAGCCAACTACCTACCAGTTTTTAAATGCGGTGGGTGCGCCGGGTACAGTCACCTACAATGTTACCCTCATCGTAACCAATCAATTCCAGTGCAAGGATTCAATTACGAAAACGGTTACTGTTCAAAAAATGCCGGATGCTTCCATAGGTAATGCGGATGCGTCGGTCCAGTTTAGTTCATTCAATGGAGTTCCAACGTTTAAGAAGTGTGATATCCTAAACGGAACAAACCACACTTTTCAGTTTTTAGGTGCCTCCACTACACCAGGTAGCATAGGAGGCTATTCTATTGATTGGGGTGATGGATCCCCTTTGTCAAACTATCCCAGTTTGCCACCGGGCTTCATCTTTACGCACAATTATTCAGTGGGTCAATATGTGCTAACTGTTACTGCACTCAGTAACAACGGAGGTTGTACTGGAATTAAAAAGTATAATGTGTTTTTTGGTACAACGCCCGCCGGTGGTTTGATTCCGTTGCCCAACAATAGTATCTGTGCACCCAACACGCTCACTTTCCCAGTTACCGGTACGTCTACCAATGCTGCCAGTACTACTTACACTTTCAGCGTAAATGACGGTTCCGATCCGATTACTTACGCTCATCCATCATTGCCTGCTGCTATCAGTCACTTGTTTACTGCCGGATCTTGCGGCAACCTTAGCAGCAATGGAACGCAATCGTTCACCAATTCTTTCAGGGTTACTCTTTCTATTGAGAATGCTTGTGGGGTTACCAGCTCCAGTGTAATTCCAGTTTATGTTTCAGGTAGACCCAAAGCTTCGATTACAGCACCTGTGGTAGTTTGTACTGGAGTCAACACTACAATTTTGAATTCATCCCTAATGGGTGGTACCATTACACCAACGGGTGGGGGTAATAGTCTTTGTACCAATAACACACGACAGGTTTGGAGCATAACTCCATCAACAGGCTGGAACCTAACGGCTGGATCGTTAGGAAGTTTCAACGGCAATCCCGGCAACTATCTTGTTTGGACAAGCGGTACCCAGTCGCTCGGCGTTACGTTTACATTGCCGGGAACGTACACCATTAAAATGAACGTAGGCAACGATTGCGGTTATGATGAAATTACCCGCACCATTTGTGTACGCAATGCACCAACCGCTTCTTTTTTAGTAGACACAAAATCTGGTTGTGGTACGGTTACTTCCGGTTTTACCAACACCAGTCCGCAGAACAACGGGTGTCTTGGTGAAGCGTATTACTGGGAGGTAACTTATATTGATCCATCCGGTTGTGGTGGAAGTGCGAATTATAGCTTCATCAACGGTTCTAATTCTGGAAGCGCTAACCCAGTTATCCAATTCCTAAACCCTGGTGTATACATCGTTAAGTTGTATGTAACGGCAAACGGGTCAAACGGATGTGCTGCGTTTACTACAGATACGATTAGAGTGAAAGCAAAGCCAAAGGTTGTAATCAATCCAATAGCAGCAGTTTGCCTTGGCATCCCGATATCACCTACAGCACAGGTAGACAACTGTTACAGTACTTCACCGTTATCTCTCCTTTGGTCGTTTACTAACGGTACCCCTGCATCGTCCAACCAACTTATACCTGGTGTAATTACCTATGCTGGATTAGGAACACATCCAATCACGCTGGAGGTTAAAAACGAATGCGGAACGACCACCGTTACAACAAATGCAATCATTACCACTACTCCGGCTGCAGACGCAGGCCCTGACAAGGCCATGTGTAGTGGAGATAGTATTTTAATCGGCTCCACGCCATTTGCCGGTGTAAATTATCAATGGACGCCCACCACAGGAATTGTCAATCCATTGAGCGGGAACCCAATACTTTCATTAACCTATAATGGTCCAAATCCAGATACAGTCTACAGATATGTGCTAACCGCATCTGCTGGCCCCACTTGTACAAAGAACGATACAGTGTTCATTACCGTTAAAAAGAAACCGATTGTAACGCTAACACCCGCAGGTCTTCCGGTATGTGCGGGAACCCCGATTACACTTACAGCAGGGGGTGCCGATACTTATTCGTGGACGCCAACGCTCGGTTTAAATGCTTCAACCGGACCAACTGTAATTGCCACGCCAAATGCTACCACCACTTATACCGTTATTGGAACGTTAGCGAATGGCTGTAGTGCTGCAGCAAACGTATTGGTATCCATTCTAGCCAACCCACCCGTCTTCGCCGGCAACGATACTACCGTCTGTAGTTTCAGCCCGGCGGTTCAGTTTTTCCCAAGTCCTCAAGGTGGCATTTGGGCCGGAAGTCCCCATTTGTCTGCAACCGGACTTTTTAACCCGGCCACAGCAGGTAACGGAGTTTACCCACTTACCTACACCGTTACCACTGGCGGATGCAGCAGAGTGGATACTGTTATTGTAACCGTCATTAATACGCCAGTTGTCAATGCAGGAAACGACTCCACTTTTTGCCAGGATAATATTGCAGTGCAATTATCGGCAACGCCAGCAGGTGGCCGTTGGTCAGGAAGTCCGTTCGTTACGCAAAATGGTGTGTTTAATACTTCTGTACTCGGAACTTATGTGCTCATCTATACGTATGGTAGTGGCCTTTGTATAGGGAGAGATACGGTAGAGTATAGAGTGGTAGCGGGAATTGGAAATAACCTTATCGGTTCCGACCAGGCAATTTGTGCCGGTACTGTGCCAAGTCCGTTGATAGGGCAGGTGGTTACAGGTGGAAACGGCAGCCCACAATACCAATGGCAAATCAGTACAAACAATTTTGTTTGGAACAACATACCCGGCGCTACTTTTAAGGACTATTCGCCAGGGGCGATCAGCACAACCACCTGGTTGCGCAGGTTGGTGTCAACCATTACTTGCTCGGGGCTACAATCTAGCAGCAGCGCCTCTGTTAAGATCACTGTAAATCCGAATGCAAAGGCCGAGTTTAACCCGCTGGTTACATCAGGTTGTCCACCTTTTTCCATAACATCTTCTATCATTAATGTCACTCCATATAGCGCAGTTAATAGTGCCTACAATTGGTATGTAAATGGGGTGTTTGTTGGAGCAGGCTTAAATTTTCCTGGATATACGATCGTCAATAACAATGAGTCGGCAACGATTATGTTGATAGCGATCAGTGCGTATGGATGTAAAAACGATACATCTTCTCAAACTTTTATAGCGGCTGGTACACCCAATGTGAACGCAGGACCTGATACCACACTATGCGCGGGAAGCGCTCCTTTTCAATTGATCGGATCGCCTGCCGGTGGCAGATGGAGTGGCAGCCCTTTTGTTTCTTTCACAGGACTCTTTAATCCATTTACCGCAGGAACTTATACACTCATTTACACCTATGGAAGCGGCGCATGTTTGGGGTCGGATACAATGATTGTCTTGGTGAATGCCGGCCTGTCAAACAATAGCATCGATGCGCCCCAAACGATTTGCATTGGCACCGCTCCATCACCCTTAACGGGTCTGCCGGTAACTGGTGGGAACGCCAGTGTTACCTACCAATGGCAACTTTCGACAAACAATTTTACCTGGACAAATATTGCCGGTGCTACGGGCCAAAACTATTCACCCGGCATTTTATCCCAAACAACGTGGTACCGCCGGATTGCCAACAGTAATTTGTGTGCAGGTAATACAAGTGCTTCAATTAAGATCACGGTTAATCCAAATGCAGTGGCAATGTTTAGTCCTAACCTTACCACAGGTTGCCCTCCGTTTGTGATTACTCCATCTATCATCAACCTTATTCCGTCGGCAACGGCTAGTGACTACTTGTGGTATGCCAACAACGTTTTAATTGGTTCAGGCCCGGTTTTCCCTGGCTATACCGTGGTGAATAATAATGATAGCGTGACCATCATGTTGGTGGCGGTTAGTGCATACGGTTGCAAAAACGATACACTGCGTCATGGGTTTAAAGCTGCTGGTACACCCAATGTGAATGCAGGTCCTGATACAACGCTTTGCGCCGGAAGCGTGCCATTGCAACTAGTTGGATCGCCTGCCGGTGGACGCTGGACGGGTAGTCCATTTGTTGCGTTAAATGGTTTATTCAATCCATTTACACCGGGCGTTTATACCCTTGTTTATACGTTCGGAAGCGGCTCATGCATTGGAACAGATACCATGACCTTAACGGTAAGTGCGGGCCTTTCCAATAACACTATCACCGCCGATCAAACCATTTGTACGGGCTCGATCCCCTCTACATTAATAGGCCTGGATGTAACGGGCGGTAACGGGGCGCCATCTTATCAATGGCAGTCATCTATTAACAACATTACATGGGTAAATATTTCAGGTGCTACCGGTAAAAACTATGCACCGCCAGCACTTACCCAAACAACGTGGTACCGCCGTATTGCCAGCAGTAATTTATGTGCAGGCAATACAAGTACTGCTGTCAAGATCACTGCGAATCCGAATGCCGTGGCTATGTTTAGCCCCAACCTTACTTCAGGGTGTCCGCCATTTGTATTAACGCCCTCCATCATTAACCTTATTCCATCAACTACCGTAAGTGATTACCAGTGGTATGCAAATAATGTTTTAATTGGTTCAGGCCCGGTTTTCCCTGGCTATACCGTGGTGAATAATAATGATAGCGTGACCATCATGTTGGTGGCAGTTAGTGCATACGGTTGCAAAAACGATACACTGCGTCATGGATTTAAAGCTGCGGGTACACCCAATGTGAATGCAGGTCCTGATACAACGCTTTGCGCCGGCAGCGTGCCATTGCAATTAGTTGGATCGCCTGCCGGTGGACGCTGGACGGGTAGTCCATTTGTTGCGTTAAATGGTTTATTCAATCCATTTACACCGGGCGTTTATACCCTTGTTTATACTTTCGGAAGCGGCTCATGCATTGGAACCGATACAATGACCTTAACGGTAAGTGCGGGCCTTTCCAATAACACTATCACCGCCGATCAAACCATTTGTACGGGCTCTATCCCGTCTACGCTGATTGGCTTGGATGTGACGGGTGGTAACGGGGCGCCATCTTATCAATGGCAGTCGTCTGTTAACAACATTACATGGGTAAACATTGCAGGCGCTACCGGTAAAAACTATACACCGCCAGCACTTACCCAAACCACGTGGTACCGTCGTATTGCCAGCAGTAATCTATGTGCTGGCAATACAAGTCCTGCTGTTAAGATCACTGTGAATCCGAATGCAGTTGCGCAGTTTAGCCCCAACCTTACTTCAGGGTGTCCGCCATTTGTATTAACGCCCTCCATCATTAACCTTATTCCATCAACTACCGTAAGTGATTACCAGTGGTATGCAAATGGAATTTTCCTTGGTAGCGGTGCAGTGTTTCCAGGCTATACCGTCGTAAATAATAATGATAGCGTAACCATCATGCTAATAGGTGTAAGCGCCTTCGGCTGTAAAAGCGATACGACCAAACACGTATTTGTTGCCGCAGGCACGCCTTCGGTGAATGCAGGTCCTGACACTACTACATGTGCAGGCGGCGCACCATTCCAGTTAGTGGGATCACCTATTGGCGGCCGTTGGAGCGGCAGCGCATTAGTAGCGCTAAATGGCTTATTCAATCCTTCTGCCACCGGCACCTATACCCTGGTCTACACTTTTGGAAGTGGTGCGTGCATTGGAACCGATACAATGCAGATTACAGTTACACCTGGCATTACCAATAACACTATTGGAAGCCCACAAACACTTTGTCCTGGAATTGTTCCTGCTCCACTCATCGGGCAAGCTATTGCTGGTGGCGGCGGGCTGCCAGCTTACCAATGGCAATCATCAACCAACAATGTTAACTGGGCAGATATTGCCGGGGCAACAGGGAAGGATCATTCGCCCGGTGTACTTACACAATCTACCTGGTTCAGGCGCATTGCCTCAAATGGTGGATGTGCGAGCAACATTAGTGCAGCTATTAAGATAAGCATGAACCCTGCTGCCGTTGCGTTATTCAATCCGTCTGTAAATTCCGGGTGTCCGCCATTTACGATTACACCCGCTATTATCAACCTTACAACCTTCAACTCGGTTAGCGAGTACCAGTGGTATGTAAATGGAAATTTCCTGGGCACAGGTGTAAACTTCCCGGGTTACACACTTACCAATAATAACGATAGCGCTACCGTAATGCTGATTGCGGTAAGTGCATTTGGTTGTAAGAGTGATACGCTTCAGCACGGCTTTATAGCCGCGGGAAGTCCACAGGTAAATGCGGGTGTAGACACTACCTTTTGCAATGGAGGCCTTCCGGTTCAGTTGGTTGGAAGGCCCGCCGGTGGCAGGTGGAGTGGAAGTGTGTTTGTTACTGTCAATGGTTTATTCAACCCGTCTACCGCAGGTAATTATAGCCTGGTGTACACAGTTGGTAGCGGTGCATGTATTGCTACAGATACAATGGTTGTAACTGTAGCACCCGGTATTACGGGAAACATCATTGTGGATAGCCAAACTATTTGCCTTGGTACAACTGCAGCCCAGCTAAATGGTCAAGCTATTACCGGTGGTTTGGGTTCGCCGTTATACCAGTGGCAATCCTCTACCAATAACATTACGTGGACCGACATACCTGGTGCTAATGGATTGAATTATGCTCCGGGAATAATGAATGCCACCCGATGGTTTAGACGCATCGCTAATACGAGTATGTGCTCGGGCCTGCAGGCAAATACCAGTAACATCGTTAAGATTACGGTTACACCCGATGCACAGGCAAACTTTAGCCCAACGGTCTTTAGCGGTTGTCCACCATTTACCATAACGCCTTCTATCATCAATCTTACACCAAATAATGCTGCGGTAAGCAACTATTATTGGTATGCCAATGGAAATTTATTAGGTTCTGGTTCTGTATTTCCGGGCTATACCATCACAAACAACAACGATAGTGTCAGGATCATGTTGGTGCTCATTAGTTCTTTTGGATGCGCCAACGACACTTCCCAACATACGTTTTATGCTTCAGGTACACCTGCTGTAAATGCCGGACCAGATACAACCACTTGTTCGGGTGCAGCACCTATTCAATTGGCAGGAACACCTGTGGGTGGTCGCTGGTCGGGTAGCCCGTTTGTTTCTATCAATGGGCTGTTCAATCCCTCAGTAGCCGGTACTTATACTCTTGTGTATAGTTATGGTAGTGGTGCTTGTATTGGTTCGGATACGATGGTTGTAAACGTAACCGGTGGCGTAACCAACAACCTCATTAGCGGCACCCAGCAAATTTGTATCGGCACCTTAGCAAGCACATTGACCGGGCAACCTGTTACGGGCGGCTCAGGCATTGTTCTGTACCAATGGCAGATGAGCACCAATAATGTAAACTGGTCTAACATTCCCGGTGCTACGTCGCAAGATTATGCACCCGGAGTATTGAATCAAACAACGTGGTTCAGGCGCGAAGCAACAACCTCCGTTTGTTCCGGCGCACAATCTAATCTTAGCCTTGCAGTAAAGGTTACCGTTAATCCGAATGCAAAGGCGCAGTTTGAGCCATTGTTAACCTCCAGTTGTCCTCCTTTTGTAATCACCCCATCTATTATAAACCTAACTCCGTTTAGCGCAGGTAACATAGAATATAGGTGGTATGCTAACGGTGTTCAAATTGGAACCGGGCAAACATTCCCTGGGTATACAATTGTAAACAACCAGGATAGCGTAACGATCAGGTTGATTGCAGTTTCAAGCTTTGGTTGTAAAAATGACACACTAGAGCATAAGTTCTATGCTTCGGGAACGCCTTCTGTAAACGCAGGTGTGGATACAATCATTTGTCATCTAAGCTTTCCTGTTCAGTTGATTGGCTCACCTGCCGGTGGAAGATGGAGCGGAAATTTTATAACTGTAGCGGGTGTATTTACTCCTTCAACCGTGGGCGTTCAACAGTTGGTGTATACATATGGGTCGGGTACTTGTATCGGTCGCGATACAATGCTGGTAACCGTAAGCGATGGCATAATAAATAACCTGATTTCCGGGAACCAGACCATCTGTATCAATACCGCTGCGAGTGTTTTGTCAGGCCAGGTTATTACGGGTGGAACTACCGCTCCAATATACCAGTGGGAATCAAGTATTGATGGCGTTACGTGGACTACCATAGTTGGTGCTACTGGTAAAGATTATAACCCGGGAATAGTTTCCCGCAATACATGGTATAGAAGGATTGCATCCACCTCAATTTGTAACGGGCTTCAGTCTAGTATAAGCATCCCGGTAAAAGTGACCATCAATCCGGATGCGAAGGCAATTTTTAATCCTACTATTACGGCAGGCTGTGTACCATTCAACATTACACCAACCATTATCAACCTTGTTCCATCCAGTAATATCATCGAATACAAATGGTATGTAAACGGAAACTATATAGGCAGTGGTCAGAGTTTTCCTGGTTACATCATGACAAATAGTAACGATAGCATCACCATCAAGCTGGTGGCCATCAGTCGTTTTGGTTGTTTAAATGATAGCACACAACATGGCTTTACCTCTGCAGATGCACCGTCTCCATCTTTCACGCAAAGTGATTCTATGGGTTGCGGACCGTTAACCGTTAGGTTTACGAACACCACGCCCAATGCACCCCGCTATAATTACTTCTGGAGTTTTGGTAACGGACAAACCAGCAATCTTGTACAGCCAGGGCCAATCAATTTTCCTGTAGCCATTGCTGGCGGCGATACAGTGTATACAGTAAGCATGAGTGCCTTTACGGCTTGCGACACCATCACAGTCATACGGAGAGTAGTCGTTCGTGGTAAGCCCAAAGTAAATTTCCTTCCCAACAGGGGAGAAGGCTGTAGCCCTTTCACCGTAACGTTTACCAACCTAAGCCGTGCCAGCAACGCAAACTATACCTGGAATTTCGGGGATGGTTCGCCTGCTGTTGCATCCAACGCAAACACGATCCAGCACACATACACAGCCAATGTTCGTACGGTTTTCCAGGTGAAATTGGTGGGTACAAATGATTGTGGTACCGATTCATTCATCAACCCAATTATAGTTACGCCCAATGCAATATTGGTGGATCTTAGAACGCTGGCGGGGGACTCAGTAGGTTGTGCACCGCATATTGCCCGTTTTATAAATAGTACCAGTGGCGCAAGTAATTTCCGCTGGGATTTTGGTGATGGAGTGTTGCTTACTACAACCAATCCAAGAGATACCGTGTACCATACGTATACTGCTCCGGGCATTTATAATATCAGTCTCAAAGCCATTGGTAATTGTAACGATACTACTGTTTATACCAGGGTGAATGTAAAGGTGAAACCAGTCATTCGCTTTACCGCTACGCCAATGTTGGCTTGCCTTGGCGACACCATTCGCTTTACCAATTTAAGCGATGCAGGAACCGAAAGCTTCTGGCGTTTTGGCGATGGAACAACATCGTATAGCCGTAATCCAGTAAAGGTTTACTATTCAGCCGGCACCTACCGCGTAAAATTATACGGCACCTGGAATAACGTAACCAGCTCCAGCTGTAACGACAGTGCATTTGTGGACATCGTGATCCGCGATACTATGCCGGGTTCGTTTAGAGTGAGTGATTCTGTCAGCAGTTGTATTCCGTTCACCGTATCATTTGTAAACCAGAGTGGTCCTTCGGCAAATACAGTTTGGAACTTTGGTAATGGATTTACCGCCTCAGGCGACAGTGTAGTACACACTTATACAACAGTTGGGACGTATACGGTGCGCATGACTACCCGCAATATTGGCGGCTGTACGTTTGCAGATTCAAAAGTCATAAAAGTAAATGCACCTACCGGAACGTTGATGTATAACGGCGGTTATGCATGTATTAATGAGAATGTGCGTTTTGAAGTGCGCAACGGCAATGCATCCCTATACCGTTTTATTTTTGGTGATGGCGATTCGCTTACCAGCAGTAGTACCATCATCTTTCATAAGTATACGCGGCCAGGTAGATATGTGCCTTACGCTTACCTAATCGATGGCACCTGCCGCATTCGAATTAGTGTAGGCGATACCATCAAGGTAGATAAGATAGTAGCTGGTTTTCGTAGCTCGTTTGTACGTACCTGTGGCATTACCACCTTCCAGTTTACAGATACTTCTACCGCGTATTACGGCGTAGCAGGCTGGCAGTGGGATTTTGGTGATGGTACCGTTTCGCCAAGTAAAAATCCTGCGAAGCAGTATACCAGCGATGGCACCTATTATGTGCAATTGTTGGTGAATGGTAATAGTGGATGTTTGGATACGATAAGGGTTCCGATTAATGTAAGTATTAGAAGAGCACCGGTTGGAAATATTGGTAGCGATACCATTGCATGTACCGGCGTTCAAATGAATTTCTCTGCTCTAATTCAATCACAGGATAGTGTGGCTAACGTGGCCTGGAACTTCGGCAACAACACGGCTGGCATCGGCACCAATGTATTTGCTATTTACAACGTGCCCGGTGTGTACCAGGTACGGTTAGTTACTACAACGATGTACGGTTGCGCTGATACAGCCCTTAAAACAATCAGGGTGGATGCAACACCGTTGGTGAATGCCGGTCCTGATAAACAAATCTGCCGCGGACAGTCTACCCAGATGTCTGTATTTGGTGCAACGTCTTACACGTGGAGCCCGATACAAGGTCTTAGTTGCGTTACTTGTTTTAACCCTGTAGCAAATCCATTGATGTCAACTCAATACGTCGTAACCGGTAAATCGGGTTTGGGCTGTATTAATACGGACACCATTGTTTTGAATGTGGTACAGCCATTCCGCGTAACGGTTTCGGCAAACGATACCATTTGTATTGGGGAGAGTACGCAGCTTTTTGCAAACGGAGCGAGTCGTTACCTGTGGAACCCTGTGTATGGCCTTAGCAGTGGAAGCGTAGCCAATCCAATTGCCACGCCTACTTCTACGACCAACTATACGGTAATTGGTAGTGATCCCTACAATTGTTTTGCTGACACAGGTTATGTGCGGGTAGTGGTGGGTCCTTATCCGGTGGTAAAACTAACGGGTGGAGGTACCGTATTGGTGGGAGCAACGCTCATTTTAAATTCAGTGATCACGAATGGACCGATACGCTCTTATACATGGACCCCGGCAGATGATTTGAGTTGCACTACCTGTCCTAGGCCGGTTGCTGTTATCAATAAACCGATTACGTATAAATTACAGGTCGAGAATATTTATGGGTGTACCGCTAGTGACACGGTTAATTATAAAGTGAGATGCGAAGAAGGGCTGCAGGTATTTATTCCAAACGCATTTAGCCCCGATGGTGATGGATTGAATGATGTGTTCATGATCAGGGGTAAAGGATTGGCATCTGTAAAGTATTTCAGGATTTTCAATCGTTGGGGACAAATGATTTTTGAGCGCAGCAATTTTCCGGCGAATGATCCGCGAAGTGGTTGGGATGGAAAGGTGAATGGTGTACCGGCCAACCCCGATGTGTATGTGTATACGGCAGAAGTGAATTGTGCAGCTGGCGATACATTTATCAGGAAAGGAAATGTAACGCTTGTGCGATAGTTTTTATCACGAGTTAAAGTAGAAGGTTGAAGTGTAAAGCGATTCAGATAACTAAAGCGATTTTTTAAAAAAATACTGATCAAGAAATGAAAAGAATTTTACCCCTCGTGCTCTTTGTTTGCTGTATTGCAACAACGCATGCACAGGATTATAATTTCTCACAGTTTTACGAATTACCCTTACTGCGCAACCCAGCGTTGGCAGGCATTTTTGATGGTAATTTTAGAGCAAAGGCAGTTTACCGCAACCAGTGGCAAAGTGTAACTACACCGTACCGCACAACAGGCTTAAGCACCGAAATGAAGTTTCATGCAGGAGGAGGCAACTGGCACAACATGGCGCTACAGGTAACGTATGATGTTGCTGGCGATAGTAAACTTAGCCGCGTGCAAGTGTTACCTGTTTACACCTTTCACCTGCAAATAGCAGATGAAAATTATCTGTCGTTGGGCATGATGGCAGGCCCCGTCAGCAGCCAGTTTGATGCGTCTAAACTTACGTGGAACGACCAGTTTGTCAACGGTTCGTTTTCGGCCAACAACCCTACGTCGCAGGTAATAAGAAATACAAACAGAAATTATTTGGAACTGGCAACCGGTCTTGCATTTACCCGGCCATTGGGCGAAATGGGCAACTTGTATTTGGGTGCAAGCATGTTTCATATTACGCGTCCGCGGGTGTCTTTCGATCCGAATAATGATGATCGCCTGGACAGGAAATATGGATTGAACGGAGGGTTAACCGTGCCTACCGGTGCACGCGATGCATTTACTTTTTATACCGACGCCTTCTTTCAAGGCGGACATAGAATGAATATGATTGGAGCGATGTATACCGTAGCGTTGGCTGACGAGTACTACGATGATCAGAATAAAACAAGTATTCACTTTGGTGGAGCTTACCGCTGGAACGATGCCTTTATACCAGTGGTGAAACTCGACTTTCAGAACTATAGTGTTGGCCTTAGTTACGATGTGAATACTTCAAAACTAAAAACAGCCTCACAAAACAGGGGCGGATTTGAATTTACACTCACTTACCGAAATAATAAAATAGGCGCCGGACGCAATGGCGACGTCCCTTGTCCGAAATTCGGAACCAACTTCTAAGAACTTTACCGGCGCAATGTTCGCAAAGTGATTGAATAACGCTTTTGCTTTGCCGGCGCAGTGCCGTGCTGCCAGTGTGAACGAGACTCTCCATCCATCACATACAATGATCTGCTGGCAATCGGCACCCATAAAATTGACCCGCTTCCTTGTTTCTCTTTTTCGTGAGGTCGAAATTTAAAGGTGCAGTCTGCAAGCATTGATATAACCGACAATCATTTCAAATGGTGGTGCATCACGGTGACAGTTAATGACTGATCCAATCGGGTATTCTATCATGAGTAATTCGGCAAAATCTTTGGCTGTAAAGTAGAGGTATGCCGCTACTTTACAGCCAAGCAAATTGAAGGAAGATGGGATGCCTACTCCCTTCGTTTAAGCACCATAATCAAAGCTGTAATCATATTTAAAGCTCGTCACTTTCCGGGTAGCGGCATAACCATGAAACTCGAAAGGGTGTAATGATCGTGTCGAAATATTCTCCATTAACTTATTTTCTTCCTCCTCATTTATAAACGATGAAACATTTTTGAAACCGCCAGGTAATGTTGGTTCAAGATCGAAAAGTGTTTTGCATAAATGTGCTACGCCAAAACACTGGCCAGCAAAGAATTACCTTGATCCGCACATGACACATTTTACCAATGAATGCTTTCAACAATTCAGAACATAGCTGTTGTACCAAGCTTTCCTGTTTGTAAGCTATCCGGTGCATCTTACTTAATTTCACCCTTATGAGAGAAATTGTGTACCTGCTGGCTGCTTTTGCAGGAGCGTGCATGCTGGTGTGGTCTATTCGGGTAATCAGGCGGCGAAGAAGGAACATTCCTATTCACCCAATTCAATTGCAGGATAGGGAGGTTCTTGAAAACTACGTATTGTTTTACACCAAGCTGACTGAGAAGGAAAAGATTGCTTTTGAATACCGGATGCTTGATTTTTTATCTACCACTACCATTACAGGTATAAATATAGAAGTGGAGCGTATGGATGAACTGCTGATTGCTGCCAGCGCCATCATTCCCATCTTTCATTTTCCGTGGTGGAGATATATTAACCTGCATGAGATTTTACTATACCCGGCGCCCTTCGATCATGCATTTAACCAGGAGGGAGAAGAACGAACAATTGCCGGAATGGTAGGTGATGGTCCTTACCAAAACATGATGATCTTGAGCAGGCACGATCTGCGCTACGGGTTTATGAATCGCGATAGTAAAAGCAATACGGCCATTCATGAATTTGTTCACCTGATTGACAAATCTGACGGCGCAGTCGATGGATTGCCGGAAGCGTTGATTGCCCAACCTTATGTAATTCCATGGCTCACGCTCATGCAGGAAAACATTGAAAAGATCAGGAACGCTGAATCTGATATCAACCCTTACGGAGCAACCAACCAGGCTGAGTTTTTTGCCGTAGCGTCGGAATATTTTTTCGAGCAACCCGATCAATTAGAAGAAAAGCACCCGGAATTATTTCACGTGTTAAAAAAAATATTTGGTAACCATCAATAGTGCTGAGATACGATCGGCCTCTCCAATCCTACATAATCAACAGACACGACTGAGCAATCATGCGGATCAGCTTGCTTAAAAAACTTCATTTAGAAACGATATTACCTGTCGTTTGAAGCAATGTTGAAGACACGAATAACGTACATTCACTCCCTATTTATCAGCCATGAAAAAAACAGCATCGTTCATTTTATCTCTTGTCATTTTTTTTACAGCAAACAGCCAATCACTCCAAAGTCCTGAGCAGTTCTTAGGCTACAAAATAGGTAGCCGTTATACACCGCACCACAAAATTGTAACGTATGTGCGTGCAGTAGCACAGGCTGTACCCTCTATGGTAAAAGTGGAAAAATATGGTGAGACCTACGAAGGCCGGGAGTTACTGCTGGCTTACATCGCCAGCCCGGAAAATTTACAAAAGCTGGAGGCTATCCGCACCAACAACCTGCAGTTAACGGGTATGCAACAAGGCAACGCTACTACAGCAAATGCTCCTGCCATTGTATGGCTGAGCTACAATGTTCACGGCAACGAAACGTCGTCGTCGGAAGCGGCCATGCTTACATTGTATGCGATGGTTGATCCAGCGAATGCACAAACGCGGCAATATCTTAGCAATGCGGTAGTCATCATAGACCCATGCTTGAATCCGGATGGAAGAGACCGATATGTAAACTGGTTTAACTCAGTAGCAGAAAAAAACGCAAATGCGAATCCACAATCCCGCGAGCACATGGAGCCATGGCCCGGAGGCAGAAGCAATCACTACAATTTTGATCTGAACCGTGACTGGGCCTGGCAAACGCAAATAGAAACGCGTCAGAGACTGGTCAAATACAACCAGTGGATGCCGCAAATACATGTGGACTTTCACGAACAGCACTACAACAATCCCTATTACTTTGCACCAGCTGCCGAGCCTTTTCATGAAGTGATTACGCCATGGCAGCGTGAGTTTCAAACAACGATCGGTAAGAATAATGCAAGGTATTTCGACCAGCAGGGGTGGTTGTATTTCACCAAGGAGAGGTTTGATTTGCTGTATCCATCTTATGGCGATACCTATCCAACCTACAGTGGTTCTATCGGTATGACCTACGAACAAGGTGGCGGTCCGAGGGGAGGTCTTGCAGTGGCCACCGATGCAGGTGATACGCTTACGCTCGCAGATCGGGCAAGGCACCATTTTACTTCATCACTATCTACCGTGGAAGCAGCCTCATCCAATGCTGCCCGCCTTGTTTCTGAGTTTAAAAAGTTTTTTGATGATAGCCGCGCAGGAAAAGGCAACCCGGTAAAAACATATGTGCTTACCAGCGACAATGCAGAAAAGTTGCGTAAGCTAAGTGAAGTCCTTTCCCTAAATGGTATCAGCTATGGAACCCTTCGCTCCAGTTCATTCAGAGGCATTAATTACAATAATAACAAGGAAGAACCCGGTAAGTTGAAGCAGTATCACATTGCAGTAAGTACAGCGCAGCCGCGGTCGGTACTCGCAAAAGTTTTACTCGATCCCAAC
Organism: Segetibacter sp.; assembly: GCA_031425015.1. Classification (GTDB taxonomy): domain Bacteria; phylum Bacteroidota; class Bacteroidia; order Chitinophagales; family Chitinophagaceae; genus Segetibacter. Next base: position 124,257 of record JANPIM010000032.1, read on the forward strand.
ACTATTGTGCCTGACTCAAATACCTACGATATTACAGCGTGGGCGTTACCCTATGCTCATGGCGTGGATGCCTATGCTGTTAAAGAAGCCTTATCAATTGATCAATCACCCGTGTGGGCGACCAGTAAAGAAGTGCAGCCATCATCATACGGGTACATTGTGAAGTATAACAGCGTTGCAAGCTTGCGGATGATGAGTGAAATGTTGAAGCAAGGCATTCGCATTCGCTACACTGAAGAACCATTTACCTACGCAGGAAAAGTATACGACCGCGGAACAATGATCGTGCTTTTACAAGGAAACGCTCCTGACCTTACGCAGCGACTAAATCAACTTAGCAAAAACAATGTAGTAGAAATTGTGCCGGTCTCCACCGGGTTTATGGATAAAGGTCCTGACGTGGGTTCGCCCTATTTCAGGTATATCAATACACCAAAGGTGGCCATGGTAACCGGTGAGCAAACATCATCATTGTCGGCCGGAGAAGTTTGGCATTTTTTTGAGCAGAATATTGACTTCCCTGTAACGCTCATCAATGCTAGCGACCTTGGAAGAACGAACCTTCAGCAATTCAATGTGGTCATTTTTCCTGATGGTAATTACAAAGCTTTCAGCGAGAAGAATACGAACGAAAAGATGCAGGAATTTGTGCGAAGTGGCGGTAAAATCATTGCGATGGGAAGTGCCGTGAAACAAATGGCTGAAAACGATTGGGGTTTGAAGCTTCGTGAAGAAAAGAAAGACGAAAAGACGGGTTACGCCGATCTTAAAACATATGCAAACCGCGAACGAGAAGGAATCAGTGATAACATTCCTGGCGCCATTTACAGGGTACATTTGGATGAAACGCATCCGTTGGTTTTTGGGTATGATAAGACCTATTATACTTTAAAACTGGATCCGGAAGTGTATGAGTTTATGAAAAACGCCTGGAATGTGGGTCACTTTAAAAAAGACAATTATGTAACCGGATTTGCAGGAAAAAATGTGCGCACTAAACTGGTAGACGGATTGAATATGGCAGTTCAAAACATGGGGCGAGGATCGGTGGTTTATTTTGTAGACGACCCGCTGTTCCGCCAATTTTGGGAGAATGGTAAACTGATGTTTGCCAACGCAGTTTTCTTAGTGGGGCAGTAAACTTGGGTAGCTAATAATCTATACAAAGAAAATGCAGGCGTTTGACCGCCTGCATTTTAATTTAAAACAGCTAATCCCAATCTACAAATGAGACTGAATTTTTTTGTCAAGAACAGATTTTGGGACTGCCCCAATCTGTTTGTCAACTACTTGTCCGCCTTTTATAAAAAGGATTGCAGGAATAGAAGTGATGCCATAGTTTACGCTTAGTGTTGGATTTTGATCAACGTTCACTTTACCTATGTTTACTTTACCATCGTATTCTTTCGCTAATTCTTCAACTACCGGTCCGATGGCACGGCAAGGTCCACACCATTCTGCCCAAAAGTCGATCACCGTTAATTTATCGCTGTCTAAAACCGTAGTTTGAAAATTGGAGTCCGTGAATTCTAAAGCCATGTTGTATAATTTAAATGTTTGAATTTGTTTTCTCCTTTTTCAGGAGTTTAGGAAAGAACAAATTTACAGCCATTCAAAACAACATGCTTTATTGACTTATTAACCCGTTGTTATTATCGGTTTGTCGGACAGCCAATGACACTTAGGCATAAGTATTAGGACAAAAGGTTTTGCCGGGCAAGAAATTCTAGTTTCTTATTGGCATCCAATAGTTTATTGGTAAGAATCACATTTTCTCTGCGCAACCTGAAAACCTCGTAAGCTTTTTCTACAAAGTTTTTAACATCTTCTTCATTCCACGGCTTGGTTAAATATTTATACACCTGCCCACGATTGATGGCGTCAATTACAGCATTAACATCCGTATAACCGGTGATCAATATTCGGATGGGATCAGGATGCGTTTCTTTGATCGATTCAAAGAATTCTATACCCGTCATCTTGGGCATACGTTGATCACTCATGATGATATGAATGTCCTCTTTTTGTAATATCTGCCCGCCTTCCTCTGCTGATTCAGCAGTGAAAACATTGAAGCTTCTTCTAAAGGATGCTTTGAAAGAGATGAGATTATGTGCTTCGTCATCAATGTATAGAACATTAATTGTTTGATCTTCCATAATGAAGATTGTAGGATTTACGTTTAGAATTTAGGATTATCGCGTCAAAACTAATGTATCTGCTAACACAACGCGGTTCTCTCTGGCAGCAACTGTGTTATCAATTTAATATTGTGTTCGTAATTCACTTTTATTCCGGCAACTTTGCATGACCCCCATGATTACAGAAATAAGGATTAGAGCTTTCAGGGCTATTGATGACCCTGAAACCTGCGCAAAATTTATTGCAGGACATCGAAAGGTGCTTTCGATTTATGGTATAGAAAATATTACCACCAACACTGATGAATGGGTGCACAACCCTTCCATTTTTTGCATTGTAGTAGAAACGCTGGACGGCGAAAAGCTGTATGGCGGGGCTCGTGTGCAAGTGGCCGATGGCATTCATCCATTGCCAATTGAAGAAGCCACCGGCGAAATGGATGCAAAGATTTATGACATTGTTGACCATTACTCGCAATTTGGTGCAGCTGAATTATCCGGGCTTTGGAACTCGAAAGAGGTAGCAGGATTTGGTATTGGCAGTTTGTTTCCTTCCCGCGTAGCGGTGGCTATTTGTTCGCAAATTGGTGTACAGGTATTGTTCACACTATGTTCGCCTACCACTGTTCGGTTTAAAGACTGGATAGGCGGAGCGCTACTGGAAGAAATTGGAAATAAAGGAACCTTCTATTACCCTAAACTTGATCTTATAGCTACCGCACTCTATACAGTAGATGCGATTAACCTGCCACTGGCGCATGCAAGAGAGCGAGAGAAAATTTTTTATTTAAGAGAAAATCCAAATCATGTTGCTGAAGAAAAATCACCCTTCAAAAACCAGATGGTAAATGTTCACTATCAATTGAGCATTGCCTCGGCAAATCAAAGTGAGTTCAAACTGGCAAAGAAGGGGAAGGCAAACATTGAAATTCTAGAAAAAAACTAAGGAAATGCGGAAAATGATGCTGGCGCTTGTAAGCAACGCGTTGATGATATTATTGCCATTAGCTGGCAAACCTATGCTAATGTTGAATTATAAAATTCTCATTATTATTTCCGGTAGCATTTTTATGTGGTTTACTCAACCGGCTTTTACCAAGGAAGACACCAACGATAAAAGAGATAGCGACAAGTTCTCTGTATTGCTCATACTTGCTATGTCGTTCGTTAGTGTTATTTCGCCTGTAGTACATTGGAGCTATTTTATGCAGGAACACAACGCGTTCACCTGGTTTTCGGTAATGGGCATTGCTATGATTGTGACAGGGCTGTTGTTTAGAGCATGGGCGGTAAAAACATTGGGCGAATTTTTTACACCCACTGTACAGATTAAACAGACACATCAACTAATTACAGCGGGCCCTTACAGCATCGTTCGTCATCCAAGTTACACCGGCGCATTCCTATCCATCATAGGCGGTGCTGTATTGTTAGAAAGCTGGCTGGGATTTACCATAGCTTGCCTCGCCATGATTATTGCTTACTATGTAAGAATTTCTATAGAAGAAGCAGAATTATCGGCACACTTTGGAAACCGTTATAAAGTGTATAAACATACTACCAAGCGTATAATTCCGTTTGTTTGGTAATGCCATTTGAATGTTCCGTATTCTGTATTATAAACCATATCTATTTCTTTTGAAACTTGCAAAGGCATGCATACTGATTGTTATGCTGTGTGGCTGGTTTACGGCTAAGGCCTCACCATTAGTTGTTTCCAATCAGCACGCATCTATTCCACTTTCATCGTTCCTGACCGAGTACATTGTAAAAGGTGAGCATGGTTCAGTAACGGCTGCACAGGCAGATGACATTCCCCAAACAGACTTTGTCTTTCTTGCTACTAATGGTAAAACACGAATCTATCCACCGGGGATGCAGAGTGTATGGCTTCGCTTCCAGGTGAAAAATGCTACCGATGACCCGGCACTTTACCTTAACATACCTTACTCAAACCTCTCGGTAGTTTCGTTGTACGAAGCAAAAGCAGACGGAACATTTGTATTGGTCGGAAAGCAAGGGAATGCCGTTCCATTTACCCAACATTATTCCATTACTCCCAACATTAATTTTAGGTTGTTGCTGGCCAGTGGTGAGCAGAAGACATACTATCTGCATGTAGACAGTAAGCATCCCATTTTACTCCCGGCTTTTGTTTCTACATCCCACGGATTAAATAATTCACTCACTATTCAAACCATTGTTTTAAGTGTGTACATGGGCATCCTGCTCATCATGTTTTTGTATAACCTGTTTCTTTATTTTGCTACAAAGGATAATAATTACGTGGTGTACACCACGTACATTTTATTATTGGCCTTGGCACAGGTAACGGCAACAGGCTATGCAGCTAAATTTTTGTGGCCTAATTGGGTTGAACTAAATCAATACGCTGTAATTGTTACGTCCTCGCTGTCGGCGCTGGCAGGCGCGGTTTTCGCTATGTTTTTTCTGCAAACCAGAGTGTACTTGCCGCAGGCGCATAAATTAATGTTGGCGTTGGCCGGTATATATCTCATAGGCATTTTTGCATCTTTATTTGGTTGGATTACGGTAGGTTATTTCATTCTGAACTATAATAGTTTGCTGCTGGTAATCGTGGTGCTTACCTCTTCTATACTTATAGCGAGAAAAGGTTTTAGGGCTGCATATTTTTACCTCATAGCATGGGTGGCATTGTTGTCATCATTTATCATACTGGTTTTGCGCAACTTGAACTTTTTACCCTACAATAACTTCACTGCATATATATTCTTTATCGGTTCTGGTTTCGAGGTAGCGTTGTTGTCTATTGCCTTGGCGGATAAGATAAATACACTACGCAGAGAAAAGGAAGCTTCGCAGGCAGCAGCACTGCATGCATCGTTAGAAAACGAACAATTAGTGAGAGAACAAAACGTAGTTTTAGAAAAAAGAGTAGCCGAAAGAACAGAAGAATTGCAGCAAACCAATCAACAGTTAACAGATGCTTTCGGGGAATTGAAGGATGCACAAATTCAATTGGTAGAAGCAGAAAAAATGGCGTCGCTTGGGCAACTGACAGCGGGTATTGCGCATGAAATAAACAACCCGATCAACTTTGTAAAGTCCAACATCAAACCGTTGCAATTAGATTTCAAAGACCTGGTGGAGGTGATTGAAGAATATGAAAAATTGCACACCATCCGCCCTGAACACATGGCGGCAAAATTGGCATCTATCGATCAGCTTAAGAAAAGCATTGACCTCGATTTTGTAAAGACAGAAATTTCCAGCTTGATGTTTGGTATAAAGGAAGGAGCGGAGCGTACGGCTGAAATTGTGAGGGGTTTACGCACCTTCAGCCGGTTGGACGAAAGCCAGATTAAAACGGTAAACATCCACGACGGTATTGAGTCTACACTTGTTCTGTTGCGCAATAGTAGTCCGGATCATGTAAAAATCTCTTTAGACCTAAAGGCAAATGGTAATATTGAATGTTTCCCCGGCAAACTGAACCAGGTGTTTATGAATATTATCAACAATGCGATTCAGGCAATAAAGTCCAAAGGGGTAAAGCAGCCGGAGAGTATTTTGATAAGTACACGTGATGTGGGTGATGCAGAGGTAGAAATTAGGATCAGAGATAGCGGTCCAGGTATGTCTGCAGAGGTAAAGCAAAAAATATTTGACCCGTTTTTTACAACCAAAGATGTAGGAGAAGGCACAGGCTTAGGCCTTGCCATCGTTTTTAAAATAGTACAGGAACATTCCGGTAAAATTGAAGTGGTTTCTGCTGAAGGTGAAGGTGCAGAATTCATTATCACGTTGCATCACATCGTTCCGGAAAGGCCCTGTATATAATTGCCAATAACATGAACAACTTTAACGAGAAAGTCAAGGTTTTATATATTGACGATGAGGAAAATAACCTGATTGCTTTTAAAGCTTCCTTTAGAAGGAAGTACGATGTATTTACGGCCATATCTGCCGCTGAGGGTTTGTTGCTTTTGCAGGAAAATAAGGTTCATGTAATCATAGCAGATCAACGCATGCCGCAGACGACCGGTATAGAGTTTTTTGATGTGGTTCGTGTCGCGCATCCTCACCCTGTGAGAATATTATTGACCGGCTACACCGATGTAGAAGCTATCATTGACTCCATCAACAAAGGGCAAATTTTCAGGTACATCAAAAAGCCATGGGATGAATTGGAATTGCAAACCGCAATTCAGAATGCATTCGAAGTGTACAATACACGAAAACAATTAAAAGAAAAGGTGGCTGAATTAGAGCGCACCAATGATGAACTGAACCGTTTTGTTTATAGCACATCGCACGATTTGCGCTCGCCGCTGGCATCGGTAATGGGTGTGTTGAACCTGGCTAAAATGGAGAAGTCTGTAATTGATCCAAACAATTACATGGGCATGATTGAAAGCTGTGTAAAGCGAATGGACTTCTTTATTTTAAAAGTGATTGAATATTATAAAAGCATTAGAGTAGAAGAAGTAAATCAACCAGTAGACTTTCTTAGCCTGATTAACGAAAGTATTGATATGTGCAGAATGCAGAATTCGGCCATCAACTTCAATGTTGATGTACATCAACCGGTGGATTTTAATGTAGATGGCTTCCGGCTTTCGGTGATCCTGAACAACCTGATATCAAACGCAGTAAAATATCAACGCCCGGATGAACCGAATCCTGAGGTAAGTTTAAAAGTGAACGTGACAGCTGAAATGGCCGAAATCGTTATCAGCGATAATGGACTTGGAATATTGGAGGACCATGTGAATAATATTTTCAAAATGTTTTTCAGAAGTAATTCAACCGTGAATGGTTTAGGCATCGGTTTATACATTGTAAAGGAGGCGCTCAGTCGTATCGGGGGAGAGATTACGGTGAATTCAAAACAGGGAGAGGGAACAACCTTCAAAGTGGTGATTCCAAACAGGCGTTTTAAATCCCCCTTGTCTGACCGGTATTAAACGAAACCCTTTTTTTTCATTCAATTCATCTGCAGGAAATAATTCATCAACACACACGAAAAAGCCTTTGCAAAAACTGCAAAGGCTTTTTCAATATCGAATAAAATGCTTATTGCATGATCATCATATCGCCACCACCCTGGTCAGCTTTATTATTCTTTCTCTTTAGCAAGTTCACATCAAACTTACCAAAGCGGTAATTGAAGTTAAGACGAGCTACTTGTGGGTCTCTTCTTCTGTCGTTGGTCTGTACAAGTATGGGAGATGCTGAGTAGGTGCTTGAAATTTGTGTTCTGAAAATATCGTTCATGCTCAAAGTAAGTGATGCACTATTGCCACCTTTCCATGTCCAGTCTTTACGGATGGCCATATCAAAACTATAGCGTGGGTTTACATATCCCTGGGCAGTACCTACGTTTCCGCCGCCCCACATCATTCCGCCACCACCACCGCCGCGTCCACCACCACGTCCACCTTCCTGCGGCAATACTGTACGTGCATAATAATCGCCGCTAAACTGTATTGAATAACTCTTAGGTAATTTGAAGTTGTTGTTCACTTTTACAAACCAACTGGTGCGCTGATTATTTAACTCGCCTTGTGAAGCATCCACCAGGTTAATCCTTGAATTAAACAGGTTGAAATTGATTGTGTTATCCCAAAATTTGGTAACCGGAATTCTGTTGGTCAATTCAATACCATAGGTGAAACCGGTTTGGGCATTGATGTAGGTGTTGTAAGGCAAACTGTCGCTCGTGCTATAGTAGCCAGCAGTATCTGGATTTACACCGGAATACTGAAAGCGTGTAATCAGGTTGGTATTATGTTTAAAGAAAGTACTCACTAAAAAGTTAGCGCCTTTCTTATAAGAGTTATTGTACGACAGCTCGAGAGAATTAGTGAACTCAGGCTTTAAACCTGCATTACCAACAGAGATATTTTGCGGATCCGAGAAGTCAACAAAAGGCATTAGCTGGAAAAAGTTAGGGCGGTTAATTCTCCTGGAATAGTTAACCTGGATGTCTTCGTTGTCAGACAACTTGTAAGTGATGAATGCACTAGGGAATAGCGACAACGGAAACTTAACAAGGAAGCTCAGGTTACTGTCTACACCAGCCTTCGACTTCAATTTGAGTGTGCCATCGTAGTCGGAACTTTCAGCTCGTAAACCCAATTGGTAGCTCCATTTTTTTACTTTGAAACTATACGTAGAATAGGCAGCATACACTTTATCAGTAAACTTGTACCGATTGGTGATGCGTGGAGATATTTCGTATTTACCGGTTGAATAATTGAAGAATGATTGATTTAGGTCATTCTCAAAGTCCCTGATCGCAACCCTTGCTCCGAATTCAATTTTTTGATTTTCCTTTAATGGATTTGAATAATCCGTTTGCATAATGTAGTTGGTACTGTTACCGCCACCTATAGACTGTTGCAACACGTTCCTGCTTCCACCATTTGTGATAGTTCTTGTTTGAATCAAATTGGTGTTATCATTTATGCTGCTGTTGTAGTTGGCATCTGCGGTCCATTCATGTCCCGGCTTTGCAAAGTTGTGTTTAAAGCTTAGCTGCGAGCCTATGTTCCTAAAGTTTCCGTCGCTGCTTTGATCTACGAGGTTGTATGATTTGTAAACAGCGTTTACTATAGAGTCAATACGTTGATCAGTTTCATTTTTGAAATTGCCCCGCGTATAACTTCCGTTCAAGGTTATCGTATTTCTGTTGTCTACAAAATAATCGAAGCCGCCTCTAAAAAAACCGAAGTATCCTTTGTTTACGCCTGTACCATCCTGCAAAATGCGAACGGGATTGGTCAGGTTTGTACGATCGTTCGTCGTCCATGATAGTGACTTTCGCTGGTTTAATAAGCCGCTGGCAAAGAAGTTAATTTTGTTCTGACGAAAGTTGATATCACCACCACCGTTTAGCATCCCACGGCTGTCAACGCCTGCTCTTATGCCACCATTATAACCAGTCTTACGGTTCTTTTTTAATACAATATTTAAAATACCTGCATTACCACCTGATGCATCAAACTTAGCAGACGGGTTAGTGATTAATTCCACCTTATCTATAATATCAGCAGGTATTTGATCCAGCGTAAGGGTAGTAGGTCTGCCGTCAACAAAAAGCTGTGGCGCCGCGTTGCGAAGTGTTACATTACCATCAATATCTACACTAATAGAAGGGATACTGCGCATCACCTCTGTGGCAGTTTGACCTGCACTCGTCAGGTTTTTGTCAACGTTAAATATTTTACGGTCAATACCCATCTCAAAAAGGCGTGAAGTTGCGGTCACTGTCACATTGCCCAAGTCAGAAGCGTCTTCCTCCAGTTTAATATTGCCCAGGTCTTTATCAACCATATTCATCATTTGCTCCATTCCACCACCCTGGCCCATTTTCAGGTTAAAGGAAACTTTCTGTTCGTATGGCTTATAACCAATAGATGATACTTTCAAGGTGAATGAACCCATTACCGGAATATTGTCCAGGCTAAAATCTCCATTGGTCTCCGTAATCAGGGCTTTAATAGTTTTGGGAACCATTTTCCTGGTTGCAGAATCGAATTTATTTCCGATCAACTGGATCGATGCGCCGTCAACTCCTTTATTAGTCTTGCCATGAATTACTTTTCCGTAAAGATGTCCTACGTTCATATTCTGTCCCGCCACACCCATTGGCCGACCGCCAGGCATCTGTGCCATAGAAACAATTGTGCTGAAAACAAAAAATACCAGTAATAATTTTCTCATGTGAATGCATTTTGCGGGGCAAAGGTGTAGATGATTTTTACACCAAAAGACTTTTTTCAGGATAAACGGTAAATTGAAAACCTAATCGGGTAAAGAACAAAACATGTTGCCCGTTTGTTCAATTATTGCGTGGAAAGCGTAATCAATACCTGAATGATACCAATTAAAAAACCGAGAACCGCTCCAATTATTTCAACGAAGCGAAACTCTTTGCTCATGATTTGGTTGAGGATAGACTCTAGTTTATCGCCTGAAAACCTACTTACTTTATCAATTACAATTTTTTCAAGGTCTAAGTCAGATTGCAGTTGGGTCATATAACCATTCATCAGTACCGGGAAAAGTTCTTCCAGTTCTTTTAAGAAAATTTCCTTCATAAGGTTCAGCGTCTTTTCGCCCACCAGCATACCAATCATAGGCATTTGTTCGGGCAACTTGACCTTTAAAAAATGGTCAACATGGTTCTCCACCATGGGCATTATTTTCTGTAGATTTTCCGGGTTAGTCACTTTGGATTCAATGTCGGAAAACGAAAGCAACTCTGTGCTAACCAGTTTGCCTAGTTTTTCTGCAAACTGCTGCTGGCGTTTTGGAAAGATCCCGTGAAAGGTTATCCCAAGTATACGTTTAGGCTCACGTGGATGAAACAGCATTTTAATTGCGATCCAATTGGTGAACCAACCAATGAAAGCCGAAATAAATGGGATAAGAATAAGCCACGAATTCATGTTCCTAATTTTTTGCAATAAAAAACCTTGTTACAAAAGCAACAAGGTGTAATTTTTTGGGGAGACCGAGGGGTCTCGAACCCCCGACCTTCAGTGCCACAAACTGACGCTCTAACCTACTGAGCTACGACCTCCATTTCTAAAATTCTGGCCGCAAAAATAGGGGAAAATGTTTTTTAATCGCAAATTATCTCACCTCTGTTAGGGTCATTGACGGCCTGTCCATCACTACAATTAATGGATTGTTTTCATCGGTTAAAAGCGAGAAGCGTTTGATTGCACCGTCCTGGTTGCTGATGTTGAATAAGGTGATGATTTTCTCTTTGCCTTTGTATTTTATTTTCATTGTGGTGGTATTGCCCCGATTAAAAATCTTTGGGCCTTCTCCAAAATCGATTTCTGTTTTGCCATCAGCGGCTAAATCACGATAGGATTGTTTGCTTAACCAAAGCATAGTTTCGTCTTTTAATCTAACCGATGCTTTGCTAAAGCTATTATTATATTCGGCTGCTTCGTTTAACGCAACAGCGGGTATATATACGCTGGTGGACGCTTTGCCAGTGGGTAACACGTAGTCGAACGAAACATCAGGTCCAAACTTTTTTACCTGCACTTTCAGTTCTGCTGGTCGTCCGTCTTGCTCAAAAGAATAAATCAGCACATCGCCGGCTTTAATGGCAAAGGTGGAGTACTTGCTGTTCCAAAAGCGGCTTTTCGTGGGGCGGGGATTGTTTTGAGTAGCTCCACTAAAACAGGCAAACAACAGAACTATTAAAGGCAATAGATGTTTCATCTTTAGTAAACGTTTAGGTCAATTTTTGTCGGGATGAAATTACGGCATGGAAATTACGTTTATTGAATAAAACAGTTGCTTAAAAACCTTTTGTTAAGATAATTACACGGTAGATTTACTGCCTGGTTATTACGTTATTTTTGAGTCCAATGAAAAAAATATTTCAAATTATGCTAAATAGGAAAGTGCTGCCTCTGGTACTGGTAATGATTGTTGCCGGTGTGTTCTGGGCATTTCGGTCGCAGGGTGAAAATGGAAAATCACTTACAAATCAACAAAAGATACTTACTACGCTCGGATCTCTCATTGAGCAAAACCACTACAGTCCTAAGCCTATTGACGACAACTTTTCAAAAGAAATTTTCAAGCGGTTTTTACAAAGTCTTGATCCCGATAAGAACATTTTATTAAAAACCGACCTACAGTCATTACGAAAGTTTGAAGGAACGATCGATGATGAAATTCATGGCGCAACAATTCAATTCATCCCTGCAGTGAATGACATATACACGAAGCGTTTGGCTGAAGTCAGTGTTTTGTACAAAGAAATCTTGAAGGCTCCTTTTGATTTTAAGAAAGATGAACAAATTGTATTGGACCATGAAAAAACGCTCAATGCTGCTAACGATGCGGAGCGTAAAGATATGTGGCGAAAGAAGTTGAAGTTTATGGCGCTGGAACGCTATACGGACTTGTTAGACCAGCAGGAAAAAAACAAAGACAAGAAGGATTTTGTAAAGAAAACTGAAGCGCAACTTGAATTAGAAGCAAGAGAGAAAGTGAGCAAGATAATGGACAAGACCTTTGATCGGTTGAAGGTTAAATTTACCGACGATGAGCGATTTAATATGTTCATCAATACGATCACAAGTTTCCAGGATCCACACTCAGACTACTTTCCCCCCATTGAGAAAAGATCGTTTGATGAGCAAATGAGTGGAACCTTCTTTGGTATAGGTGCTTCGCTACGCGAGGAAGAGGGTACGATTAAAATTGCGACTTTGCTTACAGGTAGCCCGGCCTGGAAGAGCGGTGAAATTACTGTAGGTGATGTGGTAACCAAAGTAGCCCAAGGCAAAGAGGAACCGGTTGACCTTACCGGTTTTGCAGTAGAAGATGCGGTGAAAATCATCCGGGGTACCAAAGGAACAGAGGTGAGGCTAACACTTCGCAAGCAAGATGGAACCATTAAAATTGTATCGCTGGTCAGAGATGAAATAGTACAAGATGAAGTGTATGTACGTAGTGCCATCATGAATGGTAAAGAAAAGATTGGTTACATATACCTGCCTGACTTTTATGCAAATTATGAAAAGCCAAATGGTGCACGTTGTGCAGCCGATGTAGCACGTGAAATCATTAAACTGAAGTCTGAAAATGTGGATGGTATTATTATCGATCTGCGTAGCAATGGTGGTGGTTATTTATCTGAGGTGGTGCAAATGGTAGGCTTGTTTATTCCTGAAGGGCCGGTGGTTCAAGTGAAGGATAGGGAAGGAAAACCAACCATTCTTTCGGTAAATGAAAAGAACGTTTTATATAGTGGGCCATTAGCGGTTATGATTAATGAGTTTAGTGCATCAGCGTCAGAAATATTTGCAGCGGCCATACAGGATTATGGTCGCGGTATCATCATCGGTAGTTCATCCAGTTATGGTAAAGGAACGGTGCAGCGTAACATTCCTTTCGGTAAACCTTTAGATTTCTTTAGTGGTCGTACAGAATATGGTGCGGTGAAACTTACACTGCAAAAGTTCTATCGTATCAATGGTGGTTCTACGCAATTGAAAGGCGTGGTGCCAGATGTAGTTATTCCGGATGAATACGAATTCTTGAAAATGCGGGAAAAGGATAATACCAACTCATTACCGTGGGATCAGATTTCTAAAGCTTCTTTCAAAAAGTGGGAAGCACCCATCAATTTGCAGGAGGTTGCTAGTGCAAGTCAAACCCGGATAAAAAGCAATGTGAACTTAGGCATATTGGAAAAAAATTCGAAATGGCTGGCGGAACAGAACGATAAAGTGTACAGCCTCAACCTGGAAAAATACAAGTCGGAGCAGCAAGCTATTCGAGCTACCGTAAAGCAGAATGAGCAGCTAACAAAACTTACCACCGAGATGCCGTTTGAAGGCTTGAAAGCGGATAACGCTAAATACAACAACGTAGATAAAGACAAAGGTGATCGTTATAAAAACTGGTTGAAGACTTTGCGTACAGACCTTTACATTGGTGAAGCAACGAAGGTTGTTTCTGATATGATTGTAAAGACTTCTAACGTTGCTAAACAATAAGCCGGCAAAAGAAATTTTATGTAAGAGCGCCCAAAGTAGGCGCTCTTTTATTTTGATGCGAAATGGAATGAATAAATAGCTGAGTTGAATGAGTAACCACTACCAATGGCATCTACACTCAATGAAAAACTGGCTCTTGTTTTTGATGCCATTATATTTGTCGCGTAAGAAAATTGTATGCAATCATTTAAGTCGTTATCCCAACAATTCAACGAGCTATTCAATGTTCGTCACTTTCCATTTACTCCGGGTACTTTATACGAACCATGCGAGTATTTTCTTGGATTAGGTGGAAAAAGAATACGCCCTGTTATGTGCCTGATGGGTAACGAGCTCTTCGACGAAATCATTCCCGATGCGTATGAAGTGGCTACAGCAATTGAGTTGTTTCACAACTTCACCCTTATTCATGATGACATAATGGATAAGGCGCCGCTGCGTCGTGGAATGGAAACGGTTCATTCAAAATATGGGGAAAGTACCGCGCTGCTCGGTGGCGATGTGATGTTGATACAAGCATACGAACACTTGAATAAGATGAAGTCATCGCACTTGCAGAAAGTGCTTTACCTATTTAATAAAACGGCCCGTCAAGTATGCGAAGGGCAGCAGTTAGATATGGATTTTGAAAAAGCTACCTATGTTGGACTTGACGAATACATACACATGATCGGGCTGAAAACTTCGGTACTGATAGCTGCCAGCCTGAAGATGGGTGCCATACTGGGTGGCGCCGGCGAAGGCAATGCGAATCATTTGTACGACTTTGGGCTTAACCTCGGCATCGCGTTTCAAATTCAAGATGACTACCTGGATGCATTTGGCGATCCCGAAAAGTTTGGGAAGCAAGTAGGGGGTGACATCATGGCCAATAAAAAAACTTTTTTATTAATACAGGCATTGAAAACCTGTACGGGTGATCAGCAAAAGGAGCTTGAACATTTACTAACCACCTCTTCGCCGGGCAAAGTTGACCAAGTGATCGGCATTTTCAAAAGCTGCGGTGTAGATGAGTGGGCGAGAAGCTTACAGGAAGAATACATCAGTAACGCTCTCCACCACCTGGAAGAAATAGCAGTGGTCTCCAAACGCAAACAACCTATGATGGAACTTGCAGGTGTGTTGGTGAAGAGAGAATATTGATTGCAAGAAGCGGGTGATGTAATACTCAGCCGGTTGAATATCACACGAAGGAAACGGTATAAAAAATTTTGAGCTGCGAAAAAGACAGGCCGTGTCTTCAGGCTTTTGTTTCCTATTAAAAAACACTTTTCATCAACGAAATGCCCGGATCAAATATTTATGCAAATGGCATAGCCACCCAGGTAAATACTTGTCTTCCGGCGGCCCCAGGTCATGATAGCATTCATTAGTTTTGGTGTGCAGTTTCTTTCCTTTTGCGTTACAGATTTTAAGGAAGGCTCATTCTAAAAACTGGTACCTTGCTGCTGTAGAACAATTCATATGGAAAGATTAATTGGGTTCGTTGTACTGAACGTTTGGATGTGCATTCCACGACCTCCCTTCCTTTAATCTATCTCCATTTATTTCTTAGAAACGTGTAATCGTACCAATACAAAAACTAATACCATGCATAAATTTTACGCTTTCCGGCTCCGTTCATTTCTTTTCATTTTGTTTGGGTTGTTAGTAGTCGCTTCTCGTGGCCAAAATCTAGGCTTTGAAGCACCTTCGGCAACACCACCGGCCAACTGGACAGCCGTAACTGGAACCTGGCTGACCAGCACCACTGCTGGCTTTGTTAGGACTGGTACACAATCCATGTCCATCCTTGATCCTGCTACTAGTGGTACAACTATAGGAACTTCAAATCCTGTTCTAACCACGACAGCGCCCGGGTTTCTTATTACTATAGGTTGGGGTAAGGCGTCTACGCCATCTAATGGTTTGTATTACCTGGGCTACCGATCGGGCACTACCAATACGCTAAACCCAACCACCACTACCGCCGGCCAGGCAGCCAATTTGAATGATGTAAGCTGGAGCAGGATTGTTTCAGTGTCTGCATCGGGTACACTTGCAGCGGGTAGCTATGGAGTATCGTTACGCGCTTTTAGAAGTGCCACTTCGCCTTCCACCATCATCTATGTAGATGATGTTATTATGTACTCGAGCGCCTCTAGTGTAGCTGACCTTTCTGCACCAAGTGCCGCCACTGCCGGTTCCATTTCAGGTACTACTATCAATTGGACAAATGGAACCGACAACGGTTCGCCAGCCTCAGGTATTGGCGGGGTAGTTATTCTTAGAGCGGATGGAGCAGGCTTGCCTGCACCTACATTGAATGACCAGGCAATGTACAACCCGGTGACGGGAGCAGCAGGCGTGGGTTCTTTCACTGACGGTTCTGTTAATTGGACTGTAATGGCGAACATTAATAACAGCAGCACCACTAGTTTTAATGATCCTACGGCGATTGCTGGTCCCTATACCTATGTTGTTTATATGAGAGACCAGGCTTATAATTATTCACCTGGCTTGCCGGTAGCTTTTGCTGGTAGTCCTTGCAATACCACCCCAACTCCAGGCCAGGCGGTTGTCACACCTTCCGGTTCAACTTGCCCCGGTACTTCGAGGGCATTGTCACTCACCGGAAACTCAGCCGGATCTGGTCAAACCTACCGGTGGCTTAGTTCAAGCACACAATTAGGAACCTACACTTACATTAGTACGAGTAACTCTTTTAGCACCCTTAATGTTAGCCCTGCCACTACCACCTGGTATAGGGCAGAAGTTACCTGTAGCGGAAATTCGGTGTTATCAACACCCGTGGAAGTACTTGTTGCAGTACCACTTTCGGGCACGTATACAATTAACCCCGGAGCTGCTGCTTCTCTAACCAACTTTCAAACAATTGGCTCAGCACTGGGTGCCGCCGGCTGCGGTATAAGTGGCCCTGTAGTATTTGAGATTAGTAGTGGAACGTACAATGAGCAACTTACCATCAATGCAATTCCTGGTAGTTCAACTACAAATACCATCACCCTTAGACCAGCTGCTGGTAATAGTGTAACCATTACCAATTCTTCTGCTACGGGTACAGCAACAATTACCGTTAATGCAGGCAGCAATATCATTTTTGACGGCCTCAGAACTGGTGGAGCAAGCATGACGTTGGAAAATTCTGCGAGCCTAGCGACAAATGCGGTGTTATGGTTTGCTAGTGCAGGCGCAGGTGCCGGTGCCAGCAATAACGTGGTAAGAAACTGTTTTGTAAAAGGCAATGCGGCTACTACTACTTTAATAGGAATAGGTTTTGGAGGTTTGGCAATTAGCGCAACTAGTTTGGGCGCTTCCAACAATGATAACCTAGTAGAGAACAACACCATTAACTCGGTGCAATACGGAATTTATAGCCAGGGGGCAAGCACTTCCGCCAAGAACTCCAATAACAAAATTAGGGGAAACGTAATGGTAGGTACCGGTGCAACCGGATTAGGTAGAGTTGGGGTGTTAGTTGGGTTTGAAGATCGGGTAGAAATTACCAGGAACACCGTCAGTGGAATTTCTGCCTCGGGGGATGTAGCCGGTATTACATTAGGAGGTATAACCATCTCTACTACTTCAACTGGAAACGATGTAACAAATGCAATAGTATCCAAGAACAACGTAGGAAGTGTAGTTTGCACAACAGGGTTATCTTCCGTTGGTATTTACTCTTTTGGCGGAACAACAGGTGTAAATGTGATAGACAACAACGTGATATCAGGTGTGATCGGGGGCAATACTACAACAGATCTAACCGCGGGTATTTACATTGCTTCAACGAGTGCGACCAACACTACCAAGGTTTACTTCAATTCAGTATCTATGACAGGTGCCCGACCGGGTACAGCTTCATCGTTTTCGTTCGCGCTTGCAATTGGAGGAACCAGTAATTTACCCACTGTCGACATCCAGAACAATATATTATTCAACACGCAAACATCTACAAGTGCCACAGGCAAAAGTCATGCAATTGGAACTCATTTTGCTGGTGCTTACGGAAGTCTGACTTCTAGAAACAACGATCTTTTTGTGTCAGGTGCGCAGGCAGTTTTGGCAAGAACGGGTAGTCTCACCGGGCCATCTAACGGAGTTGAGAGGGCCACGTTGGCTGATTGGTTTGCTGAGACAGCATTGGATGCTCCGGGAACTTCCATTTCTGTTGATCCAATGTTTAATAGTACCACAATACTTCAGCCGCAAAGTGGCTCGCCGGTGGTTGGAGCAGGGATTGCGATACCGGGTTTCACAACAGACTTTGTAGACATTACACGCGGAACGCCTCCAACGATTGGAGCATACGAACTTGCATTGGATGCGGCAGGACCTGTAATTACATACACGCTTTTAACCAACACCAGCAGCACGGCTAATAGAACAACCATCAACTTTGCTACCGTTACAGATGTCAGCGGAGTTAATACCACCGCAGGAACAAGGCCGAGGTTATATTACAAGCGATCTACAGATGCGAATAGTTTGGGAGCAACAAACGATAATACAACCGCAGGTTGGAAATTCGTAGAATCAAATAATGCCTCTTCACCTTTTGATTTCACCATTGACTACAACAGACTTACCGGGGGAACCGGGGTTTCGGCCAATACGGTAGTTCAGTATTTTGTAGTAGCGCAGGATTTGGCACCTGCACCAAATGTGAGCATCAATTCTGGAACCTTTGCTAGTCAGCCATCAAGTGTTAACCTCTCAGCTGCTGCTTTCCCCATTGCAGGTACAATCAATTCTTATGTTATCTCTGTGGTGTTTGCAGGCAACTACAATGTAGGGCCAGGTCAATCGTTTACCTCGTTAACCGCAGCAAACGGCTTGTTTGCAGCATTAAAAATTGGGGAGGTCAATGGCAATATCACTGCAAATATCACCGGCGATATTTCGATAGAAGATGGCACGAATACGCTAACCCCATGGACGGAAACCGGTGCAGGAAACTACACATTAACCATAAGGCCTACAGGAGGTGCAACAAGGGTTGTGTCCGGAACAAACACTACTTCGCTGATTGCCCTGGATGGAGCCGACAGAGTAACCATTGACGGATTGAACGCTGGCGGAAACAGCCTGGTGATACGTAATGCAGGAGCTTCAGGAGCAGTAATCAGGTTTTTAAATGATGCCACAACGGACACCATTCGTAACTGTACTATTGAGGGTGGTAATACCTCAACCGCAAGCGGCTTAATTGTTTTTGGCACCTCCACGGGAACACTCGGCAACAGTAACAATGCAATCAGGAATAACATGCTGACTGAGCGAACCGATGGTTCTTTTACTTCCTATGCGGTGGGCGTATATTCAAGCGGAACATCAACAGCACTGAATACGAACAACACCATCGAAGGAAATCAATTGCGCAATTTTACGTCCGGCGGTGTTACCCTGACAGCAACGGGTAATGGCGCTATATGGAACATCCTAGGTAACCAGATGTATAACAACCAGGCACCAGCTTCTACGCAAACTGGTATCTCGATCGCTTCAACTACCAGCACCACTGTGCTCATAAGTAATAACACCATTGGAGGAACGGCAGCGAACGGAACAGGAACGTGGACGAATACGGGCAACGTAACTGTAACAGGAATTTTGCTGACGGGTGGTGTAGCTAGTATACTGGGTAATACGATTACAAACATTAGTAATACAAACGTTGGAACTACGGCACGGGTAAGAGGTATCTACCATACCAGCGGGGTAAATGATGTAATCATTTCTGGCAATACGATTACCAACCTTGCCTGCTCAGGTGCAGTTACGGGTATAGCGGCCGGTAACCAGGTAGCAGTTGGAATAAGCAATTGGCCCGGAGCAACCTTTTATACCTCGACCATAAAAGGAAATGTAATTGAAAATATAAGTGCTGAAAATACCACAGCGCTGTCTACCTACAATATGGCTGCAGGGGTGTTCCTGACCAATTTTACCGGAGAATTTTCGCAGAACAGGATTAGCGATATTAAGAACAAAGGAACCGGTACCACTGCGGGACAACCACCATTGGCAGTTGGAATATATTCCCGTTTTATTGGCACAGGTACTTTTGTAAACAACATGATTTCACTTGGAAGTACTGAAACAACCAATACCCAATTTGCAGGAGTAATGATAGTCGGTGTGAGCGCAAGTGGCAATCAGTCTGCATACTACCACAACTCAATACTTGTTTCAGGAACGGGTGCCGGCAGTATTCCCTCCTATGGGTTTGTGAGGGGCGAGGATACTACGACGACCCCTATTCAAACCATGGATTTGAAGAACAACATCATCTCTATGACACGTAGCGGTGGTGGTGCTACGAATTATGCCATCGCTAGTAAAGGGCCTTTTGCGGGTTCAAATTGGGCGTCGAACTTTAACGACCTGTATAACCCAGATGTAGCAGCAATAGGCTATTGGAACAATGCTGGTTACAATTTAGCTAATTGGAAAACTGCTTCCTCTGGTGATGCAAACTCGGTAAGTGTACTGCCAATATTTGTTTCACCCACCAACCTGCATCTTGCAGGAGCTTCTATCGGTAATGTGAACCTGGCAGGTACGCCGCTGCCAAGTGTGCCGATTGACTACGATAATGATCCGCGTAATGGAGTATCGCCATATATGGGGGCAGATGAAGCACTGGTAAGTTTGCCGGTTGCTGTATCTTATTTTGCGGGTAAGCGCCAGGCAAATGAACACCTACTTACGTGGAAAGCCAGCTGTTCCGTTACAACAACTTTCACAATCGAAAGAAGTACCGATGGCAGAAACTTTAGCAGTATAGGTTCTGTATTTGCCACTCCTGCTGATTGTGCAAACCCGTTCAACTTTACCGATAGGCGTCCTGCAGAAGGCATCAATTACTATCGGCTTAAAATGAGCAATCCGGATGGCCGATCTACTTTCTCAGTAGTAGTTGCACTCATCAATAAGAATACTGGTTTTGAAATTGTTGGGTTGAATCCTTCTTTAGTGGATAATGGGCTAACCTACCTCAATGTAACTTCTACAAAGAACACAACGCTAAACATCAGCATTACTGATTTGAATGGTAGAGTAGTAGCGCAAATGGGCAAGACAATTTCCGCAGGATCATCCTTGCATACGATCGATGTAACCAAACTTGCAAATGGTGTTTACCAACTTACCGGTACCAATGTGGAAGGCTACATCAAAACACTTCGTTTTGTAAAGAATTAAAGACTACAATACATGAAGCCGCTTCAATTTTTGGAGCGGCTTTTTTGTGTTCGGTAGCGAGATGTATCATTACCTGTTCACCATAAAAATTCTAATCAATATTATTCGGTACTTTGACGCCCAAACTTAAAATTCCTGTACATGAGTTTATGGCGCAAGAAGTCGATCAGTAAAATAGTAGCCGATGCTGAAGCCAGCGAAGCAAACGGTACCAATCGTGGATTGAATAAAGTGTTGGGTGTACGCGACCTTACCTTCATGGGTATTGCGGCCGTGATAGGCGCCGGAATCTTTTCAACCATTGGAACCGCTGCATTTAATGGTGGTCCGGGTATCGCTTTCTTGTTTGTCATTACTGCTGTTACCTGCGGGTTTAGCGCACTATGTTATGCAGAGTTTGCCAGCAGGGTTCCCATTGCAGGTAGTGCCTATACCTACGCGTATGTATCCTTCGGCGAAATAGTAGCATGGATTATTGGCTGGGCATTGATACTTGAATATGCCATCGGAAACATCGTTGTAGCCATTAGCTGGAGCGGTTACTTCAATAATTTACTGGAAGCATTCAATATCAACTTACCCTCGTGGTTGGCAACAAACCCCACTACTGCGGGTAATGCATTTGCAGAAGCAAACACCTCTATGGCTGCAGGTGCAACTTTAGAATCGCTAACCAAGCCTATCCGCCAGGGTTATGATGCTTACATACATGCTCCTTTGATTGGCGGGTTTCGGTTCATCATCAATTTGCCCGCCTTTATCATCGTGGTGCTGGTAACCATGCTGGCCTATATTGGTATAAAAGAAAGTAAGAAGACCACCAACTTTATGGTGATGTTCAAAATATTCATCATCATCGCTATCATTATCATCGGTGCTTTTTTTGTTGATATTGATAATTGGGATCCCTTTCTTCCGAACGGATTTGGTGGCGTTTTGGCAGGAGTATCTGCTGTTTTTTATGCGTACATCGGTTTTGATGCCATTAGCACTACTGCCGAGGAATGTAAAAATCCCCAGCGCGATCTACCGCGTGGAATGATCTATTCATTGATCATTTGCACGGTGTTGTATATCCTGATTGCTCTTGTGTTAACCGGAATGGTAAAGTACACAGAGCTTAAAGTAGATGATCCGCTGGCCTATGTATTTGAGCGGTTGGACATGCGTTGGATCAGCTACATTATATCGGTAAGTGCCGTGGTGGCCACCACCAGTGTGTTGCTGGTTTTTCAATTGGGGCAGCCGCGTATTTGGATGAGCATGAGCCGTGATGGCCTGTTGCCAAAAAAGTTTGCGAAGGTTCACCCTAAATACCAAACACCTTCTTTTGCTACCATTGTAACGGGGTTCCTGGTAGCAGTGCCTGCGCTATTTATTCCAAGCAGTATTGTTACGGATCTTACCAGTATCGGTACACTCTTCGCGTTTGTATTGGTTTGTGCTGGTGTATTGTTGCTGCCACGCATTGCTAAAGGAACGGGTAAATTTCAGTTGCCCTATATTAATGGGCAGTTCATCATTCCTTTATTAGCAATAGGATTTACTGTGTTGTTTTACCAACGCCTGTTGGATGCGTTCACCAACATTGGCAGCGAGAGTTACCAGGAAGTTCTATTTATCGTTTTTGTAGCTATACTCTATGTTTCAGCTGTATTTTCTTTCCTCAGAAAATTATCTTTTATACCAGTTGCAGGTGCATTATGTTGCTCTTACCTCATGATTGAGATTCCAGCCGTTAGTTGGTTTTGGTTTTTTGTTTGGATGGGTGTAGGCTTGATTATTTATTTTATTTACGGAAGGGCTAAAAGTAAGCTTGCGGAATAGTATTTGAGGAAGGGGAGTTTATGAAGATTATAGACGATAAGTGGAGACAACTGACATCTTTTACCAACAATACAGAACAGAAAAATAATTTACTCCGGCAATTAAAAGAAGCTTATTCAGCTCCCGGCAGAAGGTATCATAACCTATATCATGTAGCCACTTTGCTCGAAATGTTTGAGGCAAATCTTGTTCACCTGCAAAACCCGATTGTAGTGGGTTTTTCCATTCTATACCATGACATTGTTTACAATACTGAACGGAGGGATAATGAAGAGATGAGTGCAGAAAAGGCGCGGAAAGATTTAAAATCGTTGGCGCTGAAGCGCTCTTTTATTGTAGAGGTAGAAGAATTTATTTTGGCTACGAAAGACCATGTGATACCAGAAGAAATTGACAATAAAAACGACCTGGCGTATTTTCTTGATTTTGATTTAGCCGTACTTGGCTTACAGGCCGACGCATATGAACACTATCGTAGAAATATTAGACAGGAGTACCTGCAGTGCAGAACACACGTGTACAAAGAGGGGCGTAGACAGGCAATGATTCAGCTCCTTGAAAAAGACTACTTGTTTTACACTGACACTTTTAGGCAACAATACGAAGCGCAGGCAAGAGAAAACATTAACAATGAACTTGCGGAATTGGTTTCTAATTGATTGTAGCCAGCCTCGTGTATTCAGTACCTTCGCAAACTAATTTTGAAAACAGGATGAAGTACGAGGTAGGCGACGAAATTGTGGTGGTGCTCAGTAATGATGAAGGCAAGGTGATTGAAATCATCAATGATAAAATGGTGGTGATTGAGGTGAAAGGGGTTAAGTTTCCTGCCTACATGGATCAGATCGATTTTCCTTATTTCAAACGTTTTACTGAGAAGAAACTTTTTCCCGAAGTGAAGAAGCCGAAGGTATATGTTGACCAGCTGCAGAAAGAAAAACGACGCGATGAAGTGAAGGTGGAAGACGGTATTTGGATTGCGCTCTTCCCCAAATTTTCTACTGATATTTTTGGCGACGACATGGTGGAGGTGTTTAAGATATACCTCATCAACCGTACGGAGTTGCCGTACGATTTTAATTATAAGTTGAACTACGTGGGAAGGGTAGATTTTGAAATCACCAGCGAAATTCAGCCTTTCAAAGATTTCTATTTACATGATGTGGCGTTTGAAGATTTGAACGACAATCCTTCTTTCGACTTTGAATTTTCGTTGCTGAAACCTGACAAATACAAAGCTGATTTCTGCGAAGCACATTATAAGATTAAGCCGAAGCAATTATTCAAAAAAATTGAAGAACTGAAGCAACAAAACCTGCCATCGCTCAACCACAAATTAATAGAACGCTACCCCGATAAAGCCTATGAGGACACAGGGCTTGACCTGAACAAGCTGGCAGCAAGCGGGTTTAAGATTTATGATGCAAAAAAAGTCCGGCAACATTTAGAGCCTGCGAGAAGTGTGGTGGACCTGCACATTGAGAAAATAATAGACAGCTGGAAGAACCTCACCAATTTTGAAATTGTGACTGTTCAATTGAAAGAATTTGAGAAATGGTATGATCTTGCGGTGTCGCATCGAATGCCTTCTTTCGTGGTTATTCATGGAGTGGGCAAAGGAAAACTGAAGGAAGAAATTCACGCCATTTTGAAGACTAAAAAAGATGTGAGGAGTTTCATTAACCAATATGATCCAAGGTTTGGCTATGGAGCAACGGAAATCTTCTTTCAATACTAATTGATCTGCATCTCGCATCAACAAATAAGTGCGTTCGCTACTCCAAATAATTAACTTGCATTGCTACCAATCGAACTATCGCCTTGTAATTAGCGGGGAGGAAAGTCCGGACAGCACAGAGCAACTTATCCTGAGAATATCAGGGCTATCCGTTAACACGGATAAGAGACAGTGCCACAGAAAATAACCGTTTCGCTTTGCGGAATAAGGGTGAAAACGTGGGGTAAGAGCCCACGGCTACTATGGGCAACCATAGCAGCGGGTAAACCTTAAGTGCTGAAATGCCATGTATAGGGTTGATTGAGGGCTGCTCGTTCTCGTTAGCAGTTTACTGCTACGCAACCCAGGGTAGGCAGAAACAGGTTGCAAGCAATTGCGATCGCAGATAAATGATAGTGTAGAAACAAAATCCGGCTTACGAGTTGGTAGCTTTTTGTAGCAGGAATAAACCCCTGCTACTTTTTTATTATACGGTGTTGCAGTCCTAAAATGTTTTCAGACAGCGTTGGTACATCTGCACGGCGTTTTCGTAACCAAGGTAAATAGCATCACACACCAATGCATGTCCGATAGATACTTCCAATAAGCCAGGAATATTTTTAGCGAAATATTGCAGGTTTCGCAGATCTAAGTCGTGACCAGCATTGATGCCTAAGCCAAGAGAATTGGCCAGCGTAGCAGCTTTGATGTAAGGTTCAATTGCCGCTTCTTTATCGGTTGCATAATTGGTCGCGTAGCTTTCGGTGTACAGTTCAATTCTATCGGTACCTGTGTTGGCTGCACCTTCCACCATTCGCTCATCGGCATCTACAAAAATGGATGTACGAATGCCGGCGCATTTAAAGGTTTGAATGATTTCGTGCAAGTAATCTTTATGAGCAATCGTATCCCAACCATGATTAGAAGTAAGCTGGCCTTCTGCATCCGGAACCAACGTGACCTGCGCAGGTTTCACTTCTAAAACAAGATCCACAAACTTTTGCTCACGTGGATTTCCCTCAATGTTGAATTCCGTTTTTAATAAGGGCTTGATTGCCCGCACATCTGCGTAGCGAATGTGTCGTTCATCCGGTCGGGGATGTACGGTTACTCCATTGGCACCAAAGCGCTCGGCATCTAAAGCAGCCTTCACTACATCGGGGTTATTGCCCCCGCGACTGTTTCTAATCGTTGCAAATTTGTTGATGTTTACACTCAGCTTCGTCATGCTGCAAAGTTAATGTAGATGAAAAAAAGCCTTATTGATTTTAGCTCTTAGATTGGGAAATTAGTATCAGACTTTATTATTTCTCTTTTATTTGTTTAGTGGGCAGGATGCATTTTAAACCATTCGTCCTCCAGTATGCTCATTTCTACCAGGCTCCAAAATTCATTGTCATACAGCAAAACATCACGCATTACACCTTCGGTGGAAAATCCTGATTTCGTGTAGCAAGCAATGGCGGCTTTGTTGAAGTCGTAAACTCCTAAACCAACCCGGTGCAACTTCAAATCCTCAAACGCAATTTTTAGAATTTGTTCGATCATCTTACAACAAATGCCTTTTCCCCGGTGTGCAGTACTGCCAACCAATACACGGCTGATACGCGCCGACCGGTTTTTTCGGCTGATCGATCCCAACGAAATGTGGCCAACCGTAATACCTGTTGATGTGTCGACTGCTTTGTACACCAGTGCGTCCGATTTGCCCGGATCATTGGTCTCTTTAATATACCATTGTAAACTATCGTTCGTAAGAGGAAAACTAAATAATGAACCCGCCCAATTGGTCATGAGGTAATCTGAGTTCACCCATTCTATCAATTGTTGAAAGTCGTCTTTCGTAAAATTTTCCAGGCGAATCATCAGGCATTCTTTTAAAAATAATGAGAGCGGCGAAATTACAGGTTAAACACGTGTAGGGTGGTGGGCATCCAATGTTTTATTCCTACACAACAATAATTGCAGGTATTAGCTTTCATTAAATGTGAAAGGACTTTAAACTTGAATTGCGGTCGAAGGTCTATGAACGACAGGTTGCTGCACAAGTGGCAAACAGTTTTCCTTCACCATTTTAAAATCTATTATGAAAAACAAACTCGTCCTTTTGCTAATTGCTACTTCCGTTTTTGGAATGTATGCTTGTCAGAAATCTACAGAAACTGGCACATCTGAAGTGAAAATACGCATGACAGATGCCCCCTACAATGCCCAACAGGTAAATGTTGATTTGCGGGAAGTACGTATCCGGTATCGCGAGGATAGTACGTGGACAACATTGACTACCACGCCAGGAATTTATAACCTGTTGCAGTATCAAAACGGCTTGGACACGTTGATTGCTTCCGGATCAATACCGACCAACAGCACGATTAAAGAAATCAGGATGATATTGGGAACGAACAATTCCATCATGATTGACAGTATCATTTCTCCGCTTGCAATTCCGAGTGGTGCAGAAAGTGGCTTGAAGATTAAGCTAAGCAAAAAGCTAAACCTAAGTATCGAAGATATTTTGCTCGACTTTGATGCAAACCTGTCTATTCATCAAACCGGCAACGGAACCTATCAGCTGAAACCCGTCTTGAAGCTGAAATAGGTAAATAGAAAAAGGATGGCTCAACACCATCCTTTTTCTTATCATAAATACTTTCTACCTCTTTAGTTCCCAAACCAAAGCACTTGCCCCCAGTATGGCCGCGTCTGCTTCATTCAGTTCACTCAATATCAGTTTTACTTTGTTTTGAAAGATGGGAAGCAAATTGCCTTCCATATATTTCTTTGTAGGCTCCAGTAAAAGATCGCCTGCCTTGGTAAGGCCACCAAATAAAATGATGGCTTCAGGCGAGGAGAACATTACAAAATTAGCGAGGGCTTTTCCCAGTACTTCGCCTGTATAACGAAATACTTCTAACGCAATTTCATCACCTTGCTCGGCACATTCAAATACGATCCGGCTGTCTATTTCATCGTACCGAAAATCTCGTAGCAGGCATGGGCTGTCATGATTCTTGTCGAGTAACTCTATCGCGGTTAATCTTACACCGGTAGCAGAAGCGTAGGTTTCTAAAGAACCCTTCATGCCTGTTCCCCAATGCAATCTTCCCTCAGGAATGATAATCGTGTGGCCTAATTCGCCGGCAAAGCCATCATGTCCATAAATCAGTTGTCCATTTGCAACAATGCCGCTACCAACACCGGTGCCTAAGGTTATCACTATAAAATCCCTCATTCCTTTTGCAGCACCGTAGGTCATTTCGCCCACGGCAGCAGCATTCGCGTCATTGGTCAACGCGGCGGGTAAATTGAACTTTGCAGTGATGAGATCTGCAAATTGTATAACGCCTCTCCACTTTAGATTGGGGGCATACTCAATGGTTCCTTTGTAGTAGTTTCCGTTAGGAGCGCCTACACCAATCCCACGAATGTTTTCCATTCCGCCTACACTTTCAATCATGGGTTGAAGCACATCGTACAGCGCATCAATAAAGTCATTCACGTCTTCGTAATCCGCAGTTGAAAGGTCGCCACGCGATAAAATATTACCACGCGCATCCACCATTCCTATTTTTGTTCCGGTACCGCCTATGTCGATACCGATTGCTATTTGTTGCATACTCGTCATTACCATTTAAGTTTTAATGTGCAGAAACAGGCACATCATAATCGATGCCTTGATTCTTCAGAATAGATTTTGCTTTAACGGCATAGAATGCCAGGTAAGCAAAACATACCACACCTATGATGTATGAAAACTGGATGCCCAATAAATCCTCGCTGGATAGGTATCCTTGCAATAGACTGATCACACCGCCACCCATAATCATCATGATCAACAAGCTTGATCCTTCGTTTGTGTGCTTGCCCAGGCCAGCGATAGCCAACGTGAAAATACAAGGCCATAGGGTGGAGCAGAAAAGGCCAACACTGATAAATGCATATACACTCACCATTCCTTCCATTGTCATTCCGATGATTAGTGCAGTAATTCCCATCAAAGAGAAAATCAACAATTGCCTTGCTGGGTTTCCTTTGCTTAAAATGTCACCAACAATCATTGCTACAATTACAATGGCGTAAACGTAAAACGGCGTAAGATCGTGATTGGCTATTTTATTTACCAGTAAAAAAACACCAAATGCCAGGTAAGGCATCACGAAATTCAATATCTGTTGAATTGATTTCTTTACCCCAAAAGCACCTACTGATGCAGTCCAACGGCCAATCATTAAACTAGCCCAATACAAAGAAATGTAAGGCGCAATGCTTTCTGTTGGAAAAGGTTTGCCATCCACCAAAACGTGCTGCTTCATAAACTCAGGCAGGTTGCTCGCGGTAGAAACTTCTACCCCAACGTACACAAATATTCCAACCATACCCATTACAAGCTGTGTATAGTTTAAAGCGCTTTTTTTATCGGACGCAACAACAGGAGCACTGCCCAATGCAGCAGGTTCTTCTTCATCCAAATGTATTTTGTTGGGTATAGATGAGAACTTGAAAATGATTGCTACAATTATAAAGGCTGCACCCAATATCAGGTAGGGCGTTTTAACCGATGATAAATCGGCAACATTTGCAACGCCGCCTGTGGCAACTGAACCGAAGATTGCAAAACTTACAATCAAAGGACCTATGGTGGTGCCAAAATTATTTACACCGCCAGCCATGCTAAGTCTTTGCGATCCTTTGGCAGGATTACCCATAACAATTGCTAATGGGTTAGCGGCTGTTTGCTGCAATGAGAAGCCCAGGCCAACAATAAAAAGACCCGTGATCATGAGCATAAACGAAGAAGTTTCGGCTGCAGGGTAAAATAATAAAGTACCTAAAGCCGAAATAAACAGGCCCAATGCGATTCCGTTTTTATAGCCCAGTTTATTCAGAATATCTCCACCGCTTGCTCTTGAAATGGTATAGTAAATAATGGATCCAACGGTGTAAGCCACATAAAAAGCAAAAGAGATCATCTGCGATTGCCATTGCTCCAAATTGAGACTTTCTTTAAAAACAGGTATCAAAATGTCATTGCTGGCGGCTACAAAACCCCAGAAGAAAAACACCGAAATAAGAATTGAAAATTGTGACCAGTTGGTTTTGTTGTTCATGCTGCTATGGGTTAGTAAATGAGTTCCAAAGTAATTTGTTTTTTTCGGTTCGCCCACAAATTAATTATTGCAAATAGCCGCCAAATAAAGGGATGTGTAATTTTTCTGCGAACACATGATTAAGTAAATCAAAACCTTCATAACTTGACAGCGTTCGTATCATTAGTAGAACTCGTTGAAAATGGAAATAATACATATTAGCGCGGAATGTTACCCGGTAGCAAAAGCTGGCGGCTTGGGGGATGTAGTTGGTTCCTTACCAAAATATCAAAACAAACTGGGGCATTTGGCTAAAGTGGTTATGCCAATGTATCGTACCAAATTTTTGTACAACAATGAATGGGTAGTAGATTCTAAAGGAAGCGCCGAACTAGCCGGGCAGCGCTTTGAGTATACCATCATAAAAGAAGCCACCAATAAACTGGGCTTTGACCTTTACCTCGTTGATATCAATGGTTTGCTTGATCGCGAAAAAATTTACGGGTATGATGACGATGCCGAACGCTTCATCAGTTTTCAAATCGCTGTGCTTAGTTGGATGACCACCTGGCACCATCAACCAGATGTAGTGCATTGCCACGACTACCATGCGGGTTTGGTTCCTTTCATGATGAAACATTGTTTCGATTTTCAAAGGCTTGCTTCTATTCGATCCATTGTTACTATTCACAATGCGCAATACCAGGGTTGGATGGATTGGAGCAAACGATTGCTAATACCATCGTGGGATGCATGGAAGTGGGGTATGCTTGATTGGAATGACATGATTAATCCATTGGCCAGTGCCATTAAGTGTGCAGATAAAGTAACCACCGTAAGCTGGAGTTACCTGGAAGAATTGCGCTGGTCAGCAAATGGCCTAGAAAATTTATTTGAATATGAACGCGGCAAGTGTGTGGGAATTTTAAATGGAATTGATGCAGACGTGTGGGATCCTGCCACCGATACGTACATTACCAATCAATTTTCGGCAAAAAATATCACCAAAGGGAAGCAAGCGAATAAGAAAATTTTATGCGAAGAGTTTGGATTAAATAGCTCCTTACCATTGGTTGTTTTTATTGGAAGATTGGTAGGCGAGAAGGCCGCCGATATTTTACCCGAAAGCATCATGGCATCCTTGTATGGTCTGCAGGGAAACGTTTGTTTTCTAATACTTGGCAGCGGCGACCCTGAAGTAGAATGGCAATTGTCTACGCTCACAGAACGGTTCCGAGACAGGTATAATGTGGTGATTGGATACAATGAGAAGTTAAGTCACCAAATGTATGCCGGTGCAGACTTTTTGCTAATGCCCAGCAGGGTGGAGCCTTGCGGATTGAACCAAATGTATGCGATGCGTTATGGCACCGTGCCCGTAGTAAGAAGTACAGGTGGACTGCGCGACACCGTGATTGATATGGGTGATGCAGGCGGTTATGGAATACGTTTTAATAACGCCACAGTAGAGGATGTGCAATACAGTATGGAAAGAGCAGTGTCAGTCTTTGCGGACAAAAAGCGCATGACGGCAATGCGTAAGCTGATGATGCAGGTAGATAATAGTTGGGATAAAAGTGCGCAGCAATATATTGACGTATATATGCGGTAGGTTCGAAAACTAAATGATGGTTTTAACTTATCGGCATTAAAATAAAAAAGACGATAAAAGACCAGGCGAACGGATCGTACCAATCAAAATTTTATAAAAAGACACAGAATAAAAACCTTTAAAAACTAACTTTATGCTCAATGTTTCAAAGTCCGTTGTAGCTGTCATATTAGGGGGAGGTGCCGGTACCCGGTTGCATCCATTAACCCAATCGAGGAGTAAGCCAGCCGTACCTATTGCGGGTAAATACCGGTTGGTAGATATTCCGATTAGTAACTGTATCAATAGCAACATCAACCGCATGTTTGTGCTTACACAGTACAATTCTGCTTCGCTCAACAGGCACATTAAAAACACCTATCACTTTAGCAACTTCAGTACTGGCTTTGTCGATATTCTTGCCGCAGAACAAACGCCCGACAGTTCAAGTTGGTTCCAGGGAACTGCCGATGCCGTTCGCCAATCTCTAAAACACATATTTACCTTTGAGTGCGAGTATGTACTGATATTAAGTGGTGACCAATTGTATCAAATGGATTTTGATGCAATGGTGAAGGCTCATGCTGCAACTGGTGCTGACATTACACTGGCAACTATCCCGGTAAGTGCGAAGGACGCTTCTGACTTTGGAATATTGAAAGCCAATGAAGCGGGCCTTATCACTTCATTTATTGAAAAACCAAAGCAGGAATTACTTGCCGATTGGACAAGTGAGACCAGCGGACAAATGCGCAGCCTGGGCAAAGAGCACCTTGCTTCCATGGGAATTTATATTTTCAACCGTCAATTGTTGGAAGATTTGCTACTCACGAATTACCCCGACGATAAAGATTTTGGTAAAGACATCATTCCGAAATCTATCGACCAACAAAAGGTTTACAGTTATCAATACGAAGGATATTGGGAAGACATCGGGCAGATATCTTCCTTCTTCGATGCGAACCTACTCCTGACCGACGACCTGCCGCCATTCAATTTGTTTGACAACGACAATATTATTTATTCAAGAGCGCGCATGCTTCCTCCTGCAAAAATCAGCGGAACAACCATGCAAAAAACGGTGCTGGCGGATGGGTCCATTCTTCATGCCGAAAGCATCAGTCACGCGGTAATCGGCATTCGT
Source organism: Segetibacter sp. (assembly GCA_031425015.1). Taxonomy (GTDB): domain Bacteria; phylum Bacteroidota; class Bacteroidia; order Chitinophagales; family Chitinophagaceae; genus Segetibacter. The sequence continues at coordinate 156,492 of JANPIM010000032.1, forward strand.
TCGCGAATTGGTCACGGCACCCGTATCGTATCAACCTACATTATGGGCAATGATTATTTTGAAACCATAGAGCAAATGGAAAAGAACATGCGTAAAGGGATTCCTCCGGTAGGTATTGGCGAGCGTTGTTATATAGAAAGAGCCATTGTAGATAAAAACTGCCGCATTGGCAACGATGTAACGATTAGAGGAGGTACCGGTTCACCAGATGTAGAACATGAACTATACACCATTAAAAACGACATTGTTGTTATTAAGAAGAATGCCATTATACCAGATGGTTTTGTTATCGGATAATTTTTAAAGAACATCCCGTTTGCGGATGTTTTTTTATACTACTTTTAGTTTGTGTAAATTTTACATAATAACTCCTAACGATTGCTATGGCCCTAGTACACATCGACCCAAACACGCCTACCATTGTAGGCAAACGGCAGAAGCTTTCGCTGATGCAAATCTTCAATATGAGCTTTGGTTTTCTCGGTATTCAATTTGGATTTGCCCTGCAAAATGCTAACGTAAGCCGCATCTTTCAAACTCTTGGTGCTAAGGTTGAAGAGATACCCATTCTGTGGATTGCAGCACCACTGACAGGCTTATTGGTGCAACCGGTTATTGGGTATGTAAGTGATCGTACCTGGCACCCATGGTGGGGACGCAGAAGACCCTTTTTCTTTTTAGGTGCGGTGCTGTCGGCAATAGCTTTATTGATGATGCCGAATAGTACCATGCTCTGGATGGCGGCAATCATGCTGTGGGTATTGGATGCTTCCATCAATATTTCCATGGAGCCGTTTCGTGCCTTTGTAGGCGATAAACTTCCCGCTAGCCAGCGTACAACGGGCTTTGCCATGCAAACATTTTTTATTGGCGTTGGCGCCGTGGTTGCATCTTTATTGCCTTACTTTTTTACCAACGTTTTAAAAATACCCAACACTGCCGACGAAGGAGTGATTCCCGATTCTGTGAAGTACTCCTTCTACATTGGGGCAGCTGTTTTTTTTGCAACTGTACTTTGGACAGTATTATCTACCCGCGAGTATCCACCGGATGACCTGGCAGCCTGGGAGCAGGAAAAGCAAGAAACGCAAGGACTCGTAAAAGGATTTACAGAAATAACGCGTGGAATTTTCACCATGCCAAAGACCATGTTGCAGTTAGCCATTGTCCAGTTTTTTACCTGGCTCGCTTTCTTTGCCATGTGGATCTACACTACATCAGGCATTGCTCAAAACGCATACGGCACTACGGATACCACCACCAAAGCCTTCCAGGATGCTGGCGATTGGGTAGGTGTAATGTTTACTGTGTACAATGGTGTTTCTGCCATTACCGCTTTTTTATTACCTATGTTGGCTGCAAAAATCGGTCGTCGGTTTACACACATGATTTGCCTGATTATTGGTGGCGTTGGATTGATCTCCATGTTATACATCACCGACCCGAAACTACTGCTCGTTCCAATGGTTGGTATTGGCCTTGCGTGGGCAAGTACACTTACCATGCCCTATGCTATTCTTGCAGGTGCTCTTCCCGCTAATAAGATGGGTTTCTATATGGGCGTCTTTAATTTTTTTATTGTGATACCGCAAATACTAGCGGCTGCAATCCTCGGCTTTTTTGTACGCATACTTTTCAACAACGAGAGCATTTATGCTTTGGTGGTAGGTGGCGTATCAATGGTAATTGCTGGTTTGCTTAACCTTCTTGTAAAAGACACAGAAGACAAAATATAAATTGTATGAAGAAGAGTTTTGTTGCAGGAATATTTGCCTGCCTATGCTTGCTTACGAATGCGCAAGAGATGAATGTTTACCCCATGCATTGGTGGGCCGGTATGAAAAATCCAAAGGTTCAGCTAATGGTTCACTCGGAGAAAATAGGTGAGCGCTTACCGATGTTTAAGATTGGCGCAGCCGGAACAAAAATAGCAGACGGCATTGTGTTGAAACAAATTAATCGTGTAGAGAATCCAAACTATGTTTTCATCGATTTGGTCATTGACAAAGCTGCTAAGCCTGGTAAAAGACCACTTCGCTTTGGAACGGGTGACAAAACGGTTGTAATTGACTTTGAAATAAAAAAGCGCCGCCAGGGAAATGGCAAAGTATACGCGCAAGGAGTTACGTCGGCAGATATGATTTACATGCTAATGCCGGATCGGTTTGCCAATGGCGACGAAAGCAATGATCGTATTGCAGGCATGAGGGATCAATCACTGAATCGCGATTCCATTTTTTATCGCCATGGGGGCGACATGCAGGGGATAACAAAAAATCTCGCCTATTTAGAAGCCTTGGGCGTTACTGCATTGTGGCCAACGCCACTGATAGAAAATGACGTACCAGTGCGTAGTGAGCATGGCTATGCAGCTACCAATCATTACAAAATAGAACCAAGATTTGGCGGTGAAAAAGCACTCTATGAATTAAGCGATGCACTACATGCACGGAAGATGAAATTGATTCAAGATGTTGTTTACAATCATTTAGGCAGTCATCATTTCACTGTGCTGGACATGCCAATGAAAGATTGGGTAAATCAATGGCCCGAGTTTACAACAGCCAATCACCGCGAGCAGCCTATTTTTGACCCGCATGCAACCATGTACGATAAGAAGGTACTGCTGAACGGCTGGTTCCAACCTAAGATGCCCGATCTAAATCAACGCAATCCTTTTGTTGCAAACTTTATTATTCAGCACTGTATTTTCAGTGTAGAAGAATTTGGAGTGGATGGGTTTAGAGTTGATACTTATAAGTATAATGACCTTGAATTTATGAACGTCTGCAACACCGCTATTGTGGCCGAATATCCAAAGATGACTGTGTTTGGCGAGGCCTGGGTTGGCGGTGTGATTGCACAAGCCTATTTCACCCAAAATAATTTAGATGTGCCATGGAAAAGCAACTTAACGGGTGCAGTAGATTTCCAGACATTATTCGACGGCATTGCACCAGCAATGAATGAAAAAGTAGGTTGGTCGAACGGGGTAAACAAGCTATACAGCACGCTTAGCCAGGACCTGGTTTATAAAGATCCAATGACCAACGTACTTATTTTAGACAACCATGACATGACGCGTTTTTACTCCTCGGTAAACGGAGACATCAACAAACTAAAAACAGGGCTCGCCTGGTTGATGACGTGCCGCGGTATACCTCAATTGTATTACGGAACGGAGATCGGTATGAAAGGAATCAGCAATCCGGATGGCTGGGTTAGGCTCGATTTTATAGGTGGCTGGAAGGGTGATAAAGAAAACAAGTTTACTCCGGAAGGAAGGAATAAAGAAGAGAACGAGATTTTTGAATGGACAAGGAAACTGGCAAATTTTAGAAAGCGTTCATCGGCTATAAAAACAGGAAAGATGCTACAATATCTTCCACAGGATGGCTTGTACGTTTACTTTAGACACGACGATAAGCAAACCGTGATGTGCATAATGAACGGGAATGATAATGAAGTAAATGTTGACTTCAACAAATTCTCCGAGCCTTATAAAAGCTTTACCAAAGCACAGTCCGTAACTAGCGACCAGGAGTTTTCTTTAAAATCTACCATGCCCATTGGTGCACGCCAAATGTGGGTGCTTGAATTGAAATAATGGTTGGTTTAAATAATCATGTAAAATGGCTCGGCATTTTTTGCTGGGCCATTTTTATATGCAGCAGCCTGATTGTAGCGGCTATGATCAATTTAGGCAGGAAAATTTATCAAGAGAAAATGAAGATTGTGGGCCAATAGAAAGGTGAACTAAAATCAATTGCATTCTTCTTTTAAATAAAAACCTGCCACATGTTTTGATCTCTTCGTCTGCCCCAGTTTTTCATTACTTCCTTCAAAGTTTGGTGCAAATCTGAAACAGTAGTTTTCTTTCCTTTTTTTGGTGCGACGAGTATGTTTTCTTTTATCTCGGCCAGCTCAAGCTTGGTAGCAAACCACGTGGCGTGCAACCGTGGTATGGCTATTCCCAAAATCATTCCGGGTAAACCCTGGAACGATTCCGGACCACCGTGCGTTACAATCTGGTCAGTATAAAAAGCAAAAACAAATACAGAATCCATGAGGATAGCGGTTGCTTTTCTGCATTCGAAACCCGCGATTGTCCTCGTGTCTTGTGTTATTTTCCAGTCAAGTTTTCGTATCGTATCGCTAACATTAAATGTGGATTCAAACACAGTTTTTTGACTACTAAAAGTTTTTTCCGCAAGGTTCGTAAAAACAATATTATCCGTTGCAGGACCATTCATCCATTCCGGCACTTTTTGCGTTACCACTATTTCGCGTCCCGGTTTATACAAAGTTTTGCTTTCGTCAAACAGCAAATCGAAGTAACTAACGTTAACCGGTGGCATCGATCTTTTCATCATTTCTTTCCATGTGCCGTCATCATCCATGTCCAGGATTTTATGAAGATTAACACGCTTCTCAAATTCTATTTTTCCCTTGGCTATGAATTGTGGTTGAGCGATTGCAGCGGTTAAAAGCAAACAACAGTAGCCAGTGATGATTATTTTTTTCATGTAGTAGGTTATTGGCCTGGCATTGCACCGGGCGTTTTACTAAAGTTCCAAACAAAGCTGAGCATGAAATAACGGCGCAGGCTCTGGTACGTATTTTCTCTGATCGTATTGCTATTAATGATTCGGTTGTAGCCCCTGTTTTGGTCAAGGATATCGTAGGCTTGTAAACGGATCGAACCTTTGTCGTTCTTAAAAATTTTACGACCCACAAAACCATTCCATAAAAATACATTGTTGTTTTGGTCGAAAGTGCTGGTCTTTTGGCGCAGTTCAGCATTTACTTCCGAGTTGATCTCGAACCTATGAGGCAGTGTAACGTTTAAGCCAAAATTGTGCATCTGTGTAAAATACTTTGTCTCCACCAGCCGGTTAATTGAAGAGCTAGATGTGTTGTAGCGGATATTACTAGAATAATGAAAATCATATTTATTCTCTTTGTATTTATACAAGTTGAAATTGATGCCATACGCGTTATTGTCTGTAACGTTTGGCCTGCCGTTTACAATGCTGTTGTTGTGATTTATATTCAAACTAAAACCTACACCAACATTTATATCCAGCTTTTTTATTTTCATGTTGTAATCGCCTCCAACATTTCCATTGTAGTTGCCATTTAGGTTTATAAATTGGAAAGTTCTTTTTCCAATTGAGTCGCCGGCTGTTGCTGTTTGCTCGCTGTACGATATGGCATTCGATACAAAACCGTAATTGCTGAACAAATAAAACCCACGTTGCTGCAAAACCCGGTATCGGTTGAAGTTGGCGTTGAAGGAATGCCTAAACTCCTGCTTCAGGTTGGGATTACCCACTGCAATATTGAGCGGGTTGGTATTATCGCGTATGGGTTGAATTTGCTCAATAGTTGGCTGCCGCGTGTTTCCATTGTAGCCAACAGAAAACCTGCTGTTCGAATTAAACTTATAAGTAAGGTTGCTGCGCGGAAAAAGATTTTTAAAACGATAGTTGAGCACGGTTCCATTCAGTTCATCTTTTTGTTTGAAGTCTGAAAAGGCAATGTCACCTCCACCGGAAATAATGAGTTTTTTGCCATTGTACCTCCATGTCATGCCGCTGCTGCTGGTTACTACATTAAAATCGTAGTGGTTGCTAAAGGTGTCGTTTAGCACATCATATTTACCATTGAAACCACGATCGAAGGATAGCCTGCGGGCATCACTATTGCTTACCCTTATGCCTGCACCTAACTCTACAAAGAGGTTTTTAAGCACCGGTTCGGTATAAGATATCCTGGAAAAATATCCATGGTTGCTTATTGCGTTGTTCTTCAATTGGTCGGTGGTATCGATCGCGATAAACGAACTTGATTCAGATAGAAAACTATTCACTGCAAACAGTTTTCCATTGTTATTTGTAAGCCTTTGCTGCTGATCGATGGTGAGTGAAATAGTTCTGCCCGCTTTTTTAAATCGCTTCCTGAAAAGCAGGTTGCTATTGAAGCTACTGTTAGTGCCATCAGACGATGTAAAACGATTGCTATTATTTATCAAATTCCCTTTGCCGTTTAGTGCCTCACTGGTAAACGAACTGAAGGTCCGGTTGTCGCCTACATAGCCGTTCGCTACTATTTTTATTGAAGTAAAACTATCAATGTTCCATTCATAAGTTCCATTGGCAGAGTGGCGTTGTTTGGTGGTAAAAGATTCCCTTTGCTCTCTGTTAAATAATTGACGGTCAGGTAAAATGCTTTGAGCTAATGTGCTGCCTCCACCTTCTGTATTCAGTTTGTTATACCGGTAACTGCCATTTACATTTTGCTTATCAGTATTAAACTTGTTAGAATACTGTAAGCCTGCGCTCCAACTTGTGGGTAATCCTTCGCCGTAAAATGATCCGTACGAATCAAACTCATCGCCGCCACCAGATGAATAAAAATAGCCTCCGTCTGCGTCGTATTGCATGTTGCTGGACGCACCAAATTTTTCTCTTTCATCCCAATTCAAACCTGTTTTTCCAGTGCTACTCATAATGCCATAGCCTGATAATTTTCTTTTTGCTCGGAAAGAATTAAGCATCAGGTTATTATTCCAACGGTTATCCGGTCCGCCGGCAAGTTCAACCTTGCCGAAGTAACCTTTCTTTTTATCGTCCTTCATCGTCAGGTTAATGGTTTTTATTTTGGTTCCATCATCAATCCCTGAAAATGCAGCCTGATCACTTTTTTTATCAAACACTTGTACTTTGTCTATAGCATCTGCTTGTAAATTTTTGGTGGCCATGGTTGGGTCATCGCCAAAAAATTCTTCACCATCTACTAAAATTTTTTCCACCTTGGTTCCTTGTGCAGTAATGTTTCCATCCTTGTCTACTTGCAGGCCCGGTAGTTTGCGCAGCATTTCTTCCACCGAAGCTCCTTGCCTTACCTTAAAACTGTCAGCTTTAAATTCTACGGTATCGCCTTTCAAGCGTATTGCTGCGATGGTTTGTTTTACAAAAACCTCCGCCAACAACCTTGATTTAAGAGTCAATGAAATACTGCCGAGATTGGTCGACTTACTTTCGGCTACATCAATTTTATCGTAATAATCTGCATAGGTCGGCATGGTTATCATCAATAGATAACTTCCTGGTTTTACACGTTCAGTTTCAAAGTCTCCATTCTTTCCGCTACGCGTAAAGGTTACTAAAACCGAATCTTTTACCTGCAATAGCGAAATGGAGGTATTGTGTAATTGCTGTCGGTTAATGGTATCAGTAATCACCCCTTTTACCGAAGCATTTTGCGCTTCAAGTAAATTCAGACAGGTAAGATGTACAATTAGGGTAAGAAGGAAAAATTTTCTCACTTAAAGCATTTTATAGTTAGCGGTGGATCAAAGAAAGGGTAGATAAAATAGTCAAAATGTTAAATCATGAAGGATGGTTAAAAGGTGGTAATAAAGGCAGTATCTCCAAATGTTATTGATGCAGTGGCAGCTTCCTTATCTTTATCAAAATAGCGAAGCATGGCTGACAAGAAACCGAAAAAACCTGCAAAAAGAGAAACAACTCCAGTTACAAATCCTCTAAAGACAGCGCCTGATCTTGGCCAGCCAGCCACCGAGCCTTTGGCTGCTCAGCCATACGAAACAGTTCATTTTGTAGACACAACCAAACCTGTTTGGAATTACTCGTTGTTTACCGAGGTTGATATTCAAAACTTTCAGCAGGGTACCCATTACAACCTGTACAGTTTATTCGGTAATACACCGTTGGAGGTGCTGAATCAAAAGGGCACTTACTTCGCAGTATGGGCGCCCAACGCAACCAGCGTTTGTGTTGTAGGCCATTTTAATAAATGGAATAAAACGGCAAATCCTTTATTTGTTCGGCTTGATAAGTCAGGAATTTGGGAAGGGTTTATTCCAAATGTTCTGCAAGGCGATGCCTATAAATACCACATTATTGGTTTTGGAGAGGCCGCGCTCGACAAAGGCGATCCATACGCACACTTTTGGGAGAAGCGACCACACACCGCATCTATTGTATGGGATGTAGCGTATAAATGGAATGATGATAGCTGGATGCAAAAACGCAAAAAGCACAATGCACTTACGTCTCCTTACTCTGTGTACGAAGTGCATCTTGCCAGTTGGATGCGACCGGTAAAAGATGATGAAGAAAGCTATAACACGTATGCGCAAATAACGGAGCGGATGGTGCCGTATGTGCAAAAAATGGGTTTCACCCATGTGGAGTTTATGCCAGTGATGGAGCATCCATTTGACGGAAGCTGGGGGTACCAGGGTACTGGTTTTTTTGCGCCGACCAGCAGGTTTGGCACACCACAGGATTTTGCTGCAATGGTGGATGGGTTTCATGCGGCCGGTATCGGAGTCATTCTCGATTGGGTGCCCTCGCATTTTCCCTACGATGCACATGGCTTATTTATGTTTGATGGCACACACACCTACGAGTATGCCGACATGCGCAAGGGATTTCATCCAGATTGGAACTCTTATATTTTTAATTACAAAAGGGGAGAAGTAAAATCTTTTTTAATCAGCAGCGCAAGGTTTTGGTTCGATAAATTTCATATTGACGGCATTCGGGTAGATGCGGTGTCTTCTATGTTGCGCCTCGACTACAGCCGCAAAGAAGGTGAGTGGGAGCCAAATGAGTTTGGTGGCAATGGAAACATAGAAGCAATCGCTTTCATTACTGATTTAAATGAAACCATTTATCGCGATTTTCCTGATGTACAAACAATCGCAGAAGAAGCAACCGATTGGCCGAATATTAGCCGGCCAACTTTTCAGGGTGGTTTAGGCTTTGGAATGAAATGGATGATGGGTTGGATGCATGACACATTGGATTACTTCAAAATGGATCCGTTTTTTCGGCAGTTTCACCAGGACAAGTTCACGTTTAGCATGATGTACTATTATGATGAAAACTTTATGCTTCCGCTCAGCCACGATGAGGTAGTGCACGGTAAAAGCCCAATGCTGTACAAAATGCCCGGCGATGAATGGCAAAAGTTTGCTAACCTGCGCTTGTTGTATACTTATATGTTTACCCACCCCGGAGCCAAACTTTTATTTATGGGCAACGAATTTGGGCAGACCCTCGAGTGGAACTATAAATCAGAATTGCAATGGGAGCTGTTGCAGTTCGATCCCCATCAAAAACTACAGACATGCGTGGCCGATCTTAATAAGCTTTATCGTGGACAGCCGGCTCTTTACGAAAAGCAATTTGAGCATGCAGGTTTTGAATGGATTGACCTTAGTCATCGTGCTGAAAGTATTATGGTTTTTAAACGTATCGGTCTAAAACCAAAAGAGGACATATTGGTTATACTGAACATGACCCCACAGCCCCGATACGACTTTGAGGTAACCTTAAAAGGCAAAAAGCTGTGGAAGGAGATATTTAATAGTGATGCTGCAAAATATTGGGGAACTGGCGACGTTACCAATGCTAACATTAAGACAGAACCTATCAGTAAGCAAGAAAAGAATTACAAGTTGACAATAAATTTGCCGCCTTTGTCTGGAATTATTTTGAAATGACAGTACTTTTCGACAACTTGGGTTCCCTTTCGAAAGCAAATTGGTATTATTAATAACTTAAGAATCAATTGAATGAAGCAGTTTTCACTTTTAGTACTTCTGACCGGCACTACACTTTCTTCTTTTGCCTTTTATACCTCTGTCGATAGTGCAAGCTTCTATTTCAATAAAGCAAAAGAGCTGTCGATTGCCCGAAAAGTATTAGAGGCGGATAAGAATTTTCAAAAGGCGCTCGTTTTTAATCCTGCCAGCGACGACATTCGACTTGCATACGCAGATTACTTAACGAACAATCGTAAATTATTTCCAGCTGTAGAGCAGGTGGGAAAGGTGCTCGAAAAGAACCTCAATAATACCATTGCACTTCAAAAAATGACAGATCTAAGTTTTCAGCTAAGGCGCTGGAACGATGTGATTTTATATGGCAATAAACTGGTGCAAACCGGTGGCGGTCCAAAGGTTTTGTTTATGGTGGGTAAGAGTTATTTCGAGCTTGAGAATTTTGGCAAGGCGCAACGTTTCTTAACCGATGCATTCACAGAAGACCCAAAACATACCGAGTCAGTAACCTTGTTGGGTAAAGTGCTTATAGAATTGAGCAATTACAAACAAGCTATTGCGGTTTATAACAAGTCGCTTGAACTAGATCCAAACAATAGCCAGCTTACCTACGAACTCGGTTTGCTATACTACGCCATGAATAACGAAAGAGAGGCGGCAAAGTATTTTGAAGTAGCCGTAGCAAAAGGCTACAAAGCTGATCTGGATTACTACGAAAACCTTGGCCTGGCACAATTGAGTTTTGACCTTGATAAAGGTGTAAAAACTTTGGAGAAGGTTCTTGAAATGAAGCCGAATAGTTCGGAGATTTTGTTCCAGGTTGCCCAAGCCTATTACAAAGTGGAGAAGTTTACTGAAGCGGCAAGTACCTACACAAAGATTTACGAAAATGATCCAAACAACAGCCGCGCTTTATACATGAGTGGGGTGGCTTACCAAAAGAAAGGAGATAAGCAAAAAGGAATTACGCTTTGCGAAATGGCCATCCGAATGGATCCAAATCTTGCCCAGTTAAAATCTGCCAAAACGATTTTCTAGATTTTTTATACATAGGAATAGCGGCTCCAAATGAGCCGCTTTTTTTATGTAAAAATTTTTGTGTTGTAAGCCGAGTGAAAGTCTGCAGTCCCTTTTATCAAACAAATTGGTAATCGGTATTTTGCTAATTAGCCTAAGTATAGTTGGGTGCATTTCCCTCTAAAAATTGTTTCAAAATTCTCCCTCAATTAAATACGCCAGCGCAAAAAGCTTTACCGTTAAATATGTTTTATCAGTGTGTTTGGCAACTTCAATTAGTTCTTTCTTCCATCTTATTATTCATCGCAGTAAATACTATCCAGTAATTTTACGGTGATTATAAAATGCTTATGAGTACCCCCATAAGACATATGTATATTGAAAGGCTGCACGCAGCTTGAACTACGCCTTTCCCCCTCAATTATTGTTAAAATAATAAAACAACACAGCCGTTATACCACCAAATCTTGGAATAATGATTTGGAAAAAACTGGTTGTTGGGTTAGTCCTCCTGTTTTGCACTGTACTTGGTTTCGGCCAACAAATAACAGTGCAGAATTTTTCAACAGCAGCATACGGTAATGGCGCAAGCATCAGCGTTCCCGTGGGGTTGACTGGTTGTTTCGGACTAACCAACAAATTCAACATGTACTTGTCTGATGCTACGGGCAGTTTTGCTTCACCGCAGTTGATCGGTAGTTACAATGGATTTTTTACGCCGTTTGTAAATGGCATAATACCTACTGGTACTGCCCCCGGGGCCAATTATAAAATCAGGATTACTTCTACAGCACCCGCTGTGTCTGTTGAGACGGTAGCATTTCCAATCGCAGCAACGGCGGCAAGTCCGGTTGCCAACCTGGTTACGTCGCCGAGCAATGTGATAAATGACAGCACGTTTGGCCGGTGCCTGATTTTCGGCAACCAGGTTTTAAACCTGCTGTCAACTGTACCGGCCGGCCACACCATGAGTGCGCAGGTAAGAGACAGCTTAGGCAACCCGGTTGCAGCTACCGTTACGGCAACGCAGATACAGTTTACCATGGTTCCGGGTAATTATTATTATTTAAAAATTCAAATACAGAACACACTTGATAATTCAATCTCTACTAAATCTTTCCTAATCTACGTTTCAAATAATAACTTAAGTCTTCAAACTTCTGGTGCCAGCGATGCCTGCTTACCCGATACAAAAACCTACACGGTGAACGTAGTAGGTAATGGTGGTATCCGCACCAATTATCCTGGTACGAAATATTCTATTACATGGGGCGATGGCGCAACTGATACCTACACGCATTGTGAGATGATTGCCCGCAAAGGTGAAATGAAGCATGATTATATAAATACATCATGCGGACAGCCACCGATTACAGATTTAAGCCCCACGCAGTACAATGCGTTTCGTGTAAACGTGTTGGCCAATAACGTGTTTTGCCCAAATAGCTTTACGTCAATCACTACGTATGCAAAAGTTTGGCAGAAGCCAATCGCCGATTTTATAAACCCTTTATTCTGGTGTATTAATGTGCCAGTCACTTTTCAGAATACTTCGCAAGCTGGTTTGTCTGGCTATAACAATGTTGTTAATTGTATTGACGTAGCCGTGTACGAATGGTATGTTGACGGCGTTCTGCAGTTCAATGCCCCCAGAGACCTAACCTATACTTTTACCACACCTGGGTATCATACAATTAAACTGATAGCCGTAAACGATCCTTGTAGTGATGAAGAAGAGAAGGTGATTTGTATTGAGCAACCCATTTCGCCCAACTTCAACATCAATGGTGCTGATAGCATTGCGGGATGTGCTCCTTTGCAAGTTGATATAGATAACAAAACGGTCATCGGATCTAATCCCTGTCGTCCGTTGCCGTGGTTATGGACGGTACTAAGGCGCCCTGGTATGACACCGGCAGTTGAAGGTGTAGATTATACTATTTCACCCGACAATACTGCGACTAATCCAAGCTTTATATTTCTTCTTCCTGGTGACTACTACATACGATTAACGGTTTTGAATTCATGCGGAAACTTTTCTAAAGATCTTCCTGTCACGATCACTGATGTGGCCAATGTTACGTTTCCAACTCCACTCGTTAAATATTGTGGATTGCGTACCATTGACTTTAGCCTACCGCCACATCGGCCATTGTTTAGCAGCAATGGTGGAAATGAAACATTCAACTGGACAATTACAGGGGGCAGTTTCTCTTTTAGGAATGGAACAAATGCAAGTTCTAAGTACCCGGTCATTCAATTCAATACCATTGGTACTTACACTGTGGGCGTGGACTTCAATAACCCCTGCGGTACACAATCAGCTACTCAAACCATCGTGTTTGATGCTGCAGTAGACGCCACAGCAAGTAATGATACAACCCTATGTTATAGCGTAAATAGTTTACAGCTTAACTCAACTGCATCGGGTCCATTGGTAAGTGCAGGTTGGAGCATCGTAAATGGTACGGGCAGTTTCTCAAATGCATCTATACCCAACCCTGTATACACCTTTAGTACGGCCGATAAAATAGCAGGCACCGTAAGACTTAGGTATATTGTGTATAGTACTACAGGCTCTGCATGTGGAAATGATACCGCCACAGTAGTGATTACCATTCGCCCGGACAATGCCGTTACCTCGAGGCCGGATACCACCATTTGCAGTGGAGCAAACCTGAGCTATACCCCCACATCTAATACACCATCAACTGTATTTACCTGGACATCCTCCGTTACTTCAGGAAGTGTAACTGGCAATAGTGCTTCAGGTTCAGGTCCCATTAACCATACCCTTGTAAACCCATCCAACTCTGTCGTTGGTGTGGTTACTTATTACATCACTCCATCGGACCCGAATTGTACCGGTAATGTTTTTCAGTTTACAGTAACGGTTCAACCAGTACCAACCTTAACCATTACGCCTGCTACAGATACACTTTGTACCGGTGGAACCACCAACATTAATTTATCGAGCAGTTATACAGGTGCTTTATACACTTATACGGCAACTGTGTTATCTGGCGCAGTAAGCGGTTGGTCAAATCAAAGTACACCCTCTACCAATAACCTAATTAACCAGGTACTCATCAACAATGGTACAGTGCCTGCAGTTTTACAATACACTGTCAGTGTATTTACTTCGGGCGTACAATGCCCGGGGCAAATAAAGACCATTACAGTTGTGATATATCCGACTGCTACGATTGCCAATGCTGGTGCAGATCAATTACTATGTAACGCTACCACCGCAATACTGGCAGGTAACCAACCAACAGTAGGTATTGGAACGTGGGTACAAACAGCCGGGCCGGCCGTAACCATCGCTTCACCAAACTTGTACAACACTGCCATCAATGGATTGACAGGTAATAACACCTACAAGTTTGTATGGACCATTACCGGGATAGCTCCATGTGCTGCAACGAGTGATACAATGGTAATTGTAAACCGCCCACTGGTTACAGTTGCGAACGCAGGTATTGATATTGTTTCGTGTGATTTCACCACTGGAACAGCTTCGGTAAATCTGGCCGCAAACGCGACTTCTCATGCTTTTGAAACCGGCGTTTGGACAATCATTGCACCATTTCCGGCAGGAGGAAACCCAGTGATTGCGAATCCAAATGATCCTTTGTCATCTTTCACTTTTAGCACTTATGGCAATTATACTTTGGTTTGGAGTATGAGTAATGATGCGGGATGTCCGCCTACAACTGACACCGTAGTTGTTCGTGTTTTTCAGGCTCCTAATGCAGGTGTTATCACTCCGCCATTGTCTACTATTTGTCGCGGCGAGGATGTGAATCTTGCAGTTGGCCCTGTAACAGGTAACATCGTAAAATGGCAGTATAACACTGCGCCATTCAGTGACAACATTTGGGTTGATACACTCATTACTACCTCCACTATTTCATTCAATAACATACAAGACACGATGCTTGTACGGGCAATTGTTCGGTCAAGTGGATTTACTTTTGGATGTACTTCTACTGACACAAGCGAACTGGCATTGATCAATGTAACGCCTCCTTCTATTGGTGGAAATACGAATAGCGACAGCACCGTTTGTAGCGGAAACAATGGAGCGAATATTTTACTTACTAATCACAGGGGTGCTGTGGTTCGCTGGGAGTCTTCTGTGAATAATGGCATTAGCTGGGTAGCGATTAATAACACCACTACTACGCTCACTTATTCAAATCTTACAACCACTACCTGGTACAGGGCTATCGTACAAAACGGAACGTGCGGTCCTGCTATTTCTGATACAACCATCATTACAGTAAGGCCATTGGTGTCTCCTGCCAGTGCAGGAATTGATCAATTGATTTGCGGAACAACAACCATCTTAAATGGTAATGCACCTGCGGCTGACGAAACAGGATTATGGATACAGGTAAGTGGTCCTAACACGGCAGTAATATCATCAGCTACAACCGCTACTACCAATGTGAGTAGCCTGCTTGCAGGCACCTATCGATTTGTCTGGACTTTATCAAACAGTGTTTGTCCTTCAGAGAGTGATACGGTAGTTGTTGTGGTACGTCCACCGGTAACTATTGCGAATGCAGGTACAGACGTAGTGGTGTGTGAATTTGAAACAACAGCTATGATCACGTTGGCTGCAAATAACAACCCTACACGTCCTTTTGAAAGTGGTGCCTGGAGTATTATTAGCCAGCCTACAACTGGCAACGGAACTTTTTCTGACATCACTAACCCACTTTCAACTTTTAGTTTTAACGCGGTGGGTACTTATACACTTGCGTGGAGAATTTCCAATGATGCAGGCTGTACGCCTTTTATTGATACAGTTGTAGTATACGTGTTTGAAAAACCTAAAGCAGGACCGATTACTGGTGTGACCAATGTGTGTGCCGGTGCCAATATCAATGTGACGATGAATACATGGACGGGTGTAATTGCTAAATGGCAGTACAACCCTGCGCCGGTAAATGATAATGTTTGGATTGATACCCTGGTTAACACCAATTCAATCAATTTTTTAAACGTACAGGATTCTTTTGCAGTAAGAGTGATCGTTCGATCAACCGGCTTTGCCTTTGGATGTACAATAGCGGATACCAGCAATGTATTGGTGATAAATGTTGATCCGCCGACCGTACCCGGTAAAACAGCTACAAGCGCAACCGTTTGTTCGGGTGCTAATGGCGCTGCAATTGCCCTAACCGGTAATGTTGGCGCAGTGCTTCGTTGGGAGTATTCTACCAACAGTGGTGCAAGCTGGGTAACCATTAACAATACAACGAACACCAACAATTATTTAAATCTTACAACTACTACATGGTATAGAGCTATCGTTCAAAGTGGGTTGTGTAATATGGCCATTTCCGACACTACGATCATCACAGTAGTGCCTAAAGTGCAGCAGGCATTAGCCGGAAACGACCAGTTGATCTGCGGCACTACCACTACTTTACAATCAAACGCTCCTGTTGCAGGTGAAACCGGTACATGGTCGCAATTAAGTGGACCGAATACGGCAACGCTTTCTTCCACCATTGGTACAACGATTACTGCATCAGGATTGATCGGAGGAACATACCAGTTTGTTTGGACACTTTCCAACATTGCCTGTCCTGCAAGTGCAGACACGGTAGTTGTTGTAGTTCGTCCACCGATAACCACCGCTAATGCAGGAAACGATATTGTAGTTTGCGACCTTGTAAACACTGCTACTATTACTTTAGCTGCTAACGCCAATCCCGCTCGTCCGTTTGAAACTGGAACATGGACACTGGTTAGTCAGCCAACGGGGAGTACCCCAACCTTTGGCAACATCAATAATGCTACTTCTTCTTTCACACTTAACAGACCTGGAACTTACAAGTTAGTATGGACCATTACAAACGATGCCGGCTGTCCATCTACGAATGATACGTTAGTTGTTTATGCGTTCAGAAAACCCGTAGCCGGTCCGATCTCAGGCAACACAAACCTGTGTGCAGGATCAGATGTAATCGTTACCATGAGCAGCTGGACAGGTGTTATTAAAAAGTGGCAGTATAATACTGCGCCAATCAGTGACAACATCTGGATAGATACCATCATGTCCTCCGGCTCAATTGCACTTTATGGTCTCAACGACAGCCTTGCGATACGTGTCATTGTAGAATCCGACGGTGTTGCCTTCGGTTGTAATTCTACTGATACAAGTAATGTGCTCTTGATAAATGTAGCACCGGGTTCAGTACCCGGTTCAACAGGTCCAAATGCAACCGTTTGTTCTGGAAACAATAGTGGTGTGGTAAATTTAACCGGGCATATAGGTGCTGTAACGCGTTGGGAATTTTCAACTAACAACGGCGGAGTATGGTCGCCCATTAACAATACTACTTCAGTTCTTAATTATACAAATCTTACGGTCACTACATGGTACCGCGCTGTGGTAGAAAGTGCTACTTGTGGCCAGGTTAGATCGACTACCACCGTTATCACAGTGGTACCTGCTGTAACCATTGCCAACGCTGGACCTGACCAAACTACTTGTGCCAACAACGTAGCCTTACAGGCGAACGCCGCGGCACCTTCAGAAAATGGTGCATGGACACAAGTGGGCGGCCCTACAACCGCTACATTGTCTTCCTCTACTTCCGCCTCTATAACTGTTTCAGGTCTTGTACCCGGCACCTACCAGTTTGTATGGACGCTTAGCAATGGCGGCTGTCCTGCAACAAGAGATACCGTGCTTGTAAACATGCGACCTGCAACTACTTCGGCATCTGCAGGTCCGGATGTAGTGATTTGTGATTTTGTAAGTAGCAGTTTCATTACGTTGCAGGGAAACAATAACCCAGCACGTCCATTCGAGTATAGCAACTGGAGCATCATCAGTCAGCCGCCAAATGCTGTAGCTACTTTTAGTTCCATTACTGATCCACAGGCCATTTTCAGCTACAATGTAGCGGGTACTTATATGTTGCAATACACCATCTCTAATGATGCAGGTTGTGCGCCAACTAGGGATACCCTTGTGATCAATGTTTTTGATAAGCCGGTCGCCGGACCTATTACTGCAAACACACAGATTTGTGCTGGCAGCGATGTGGTGGTAACGCTCAACAGTTATATTGGAGTAATCAAGAAATGGCAATACAATCCTGCGCCGGTCAACGACAATATTTGGATTGATACACTGGTGACGAACCCGGTTATTAGTTTCCTAAACGTACAGGATACAATGGCGGTTCGGGTAATTGTAGTGTCTGGTGGTAGTGCTATGGGTTGTAACAGTGCCGATACCAGCAATGTTTTGGTAATAAGAGTTGCGCCTTCTACCATTCCTGGAACCACTGCGGCAAATGATACAATATGTAGCGGATTGAATGGAGGCATTATAACCCTTTCCGGTAATGTTGGAAATATAGTAGGATGGCAAACATCTACGACCAGTGGTAACAGTTGGGTTTCGGTAGCCAACACAAGCAATACTTTACAATATGCTAATCTTACAGCTACCACCTGGTTCCGTGCATTAATTGAAAGTGCGAACTGTGGTGTGGTACCTTCCAGCATCACGATTATTACCGTAGTTGACACGATTACTCAACCAAATGCCGGAGCAGATATATTACTTTGTAATTCAACACAAACAGTGCTTTCAGCAAATGCTGTTGCATTGGGCGAAACAGGTTTGTGGAGTCAAGTAGGCGGAGCGCCTATTGTGTTTTCGGCTAATAATATTCCAACTGTTACCGTTTCAAATTTGCTTCCCGGCACGTATACTTTTGTTTGGACTATCGCCAACGGCGTATGTCCTCCGCGTCGCGATACCGTTGTAGTCATCAACTACCAGCCACTTGTAAACATTACAGACACGGCTAGCCGTACCATTTGTTTTGGCCAGAGTGTAATGGTAAGTGGTCAACAGCCAACAGGGGGAAATGGAACTTACACCTACCAATGGCAGTTAAGTACCAACGCAAGCAGTTGGGTGAATATATCCGGGCAAACCAATCAATCGTTGTCGTTTATTCCTACCGGTAGTATTTATGTAAGAAGAATAGTTATCTCGGGTCCATGCCAATCAATCAGTCTAACCACGTATATCTTGGTTCAACCTCCGGTGGCGAATAACGTGATAGCGAGCAATCAGAATATTTGTATCAATACAGCTGCGGCACTTATTACTGGTTCAGTGCCTACTGGTGCTACCGGCCTCTATAATTATCAGTGGCAGGAGAGTACCGATAGCGGACGTACCTGGTTCAATATACCCGGTGCTAATGGACAGAACTATCAACCGGGCATTCTGAATGTGAATACCCATTATCGCAGGAATGTTTCGTCCGGCCAGTGTGTGGCGTCAGCAAGTAATTACAGCGATAGTGTTTTTGTAAAAATAAATCCGAACGCCCAGGCAAGCTTTAGCTTCAGTAAGGATACCAGTTGTCCGGTGTTTGTGTTAGATACTTCTATCATCACCAACAATCATTCGTTGGCCAACGGCGGGTATTTGTGGTACGCGAATAATTCATTGCTTGGTACATCGCAAACATTCCCCGGATATAGCATTATAAACAGCGGAGACAACGTGGTAATCAGGCTTGTTGCAGTAAGTGCCTTCGGATGTTTGAGCGATACCATGGAGCATACTTTCTATGCTAAAATGAAACCGACTCCATCTTTAACGGTGAGCGATTCTGTTGGTTGTGGTCCGCTAACCGTGTTGTTTACCAACAACACACCTAATCCGGCCTTCTATCAATTCCAGTGGAATTTTGGCAACGGGCAGGTAAGCAATGCATACAATCCAGGTAATGTGGTGTTCATGCCAAACCCTACTAGAGCCGATACGGTCTACTATGTTTCACTTACCGTGTTTTCTGAATGTGATTCAGTAATTATATGGCAGAGCATTAGGGTGAAGGCACGGCCACGTTCATCCTTTAGCCCGGATACAACTTTTGGCTGTTCGCCGTTCACTGTCAACTTTGCCAACCTTTCTACAGGTGGCACCAGCTACACCTGGGATTTTGATGATGGTACGGTGATTAATACCTCTTCTACTAGTAGTATGCAGCATACTTTCACCACTACGGTACGCGATACATTTGTGGTAAAGCTGATAGCCCGTAACCAGTGTGGAGCCGATACATCAAGATTCTCAGTGATTGTATCGCCAAATGCAATCGGTCTTTTTGTAACGATAAACGGAACGGATAACGCAGGATGTAATCCTCATGCTGTCCGCTTCTACAACAACTCATTTGGTGGCTCCAGTTATGTTTGGAATTTTGGTGATGGCAATACGCTAACCACCGCACTCAGCATGGATACGGTGGTGCATGTGTACAATCAACCAGGCGTTTATACCATACAAATTAGAGGTATCAACTCCTGTTCTGAAGCCGTTACCACAAAAACAATTACCGTACATGGAAGACCAATTGTAGACTTTACCGCTACACCTGCAGAGGTTTGCGTGGGTGAAAATGTAACCTTCTTAAACCGTAGCGATACACTGACAGGATCGTGGTGGAATTTTGGCGATGGCGCTACTTCATCACTTACCAATGCCGTACATGCTTACAATGCGGCCGGACTTTATACCATTACACTTATCGGCTCACGATTGTATGCCAGTGGAAACACCTGTTTGGATAGTGCACGCAAACAGGTACGTGTAATTGATAGCAGGCCTGGATTGTTTACTGTAAGTGATAGTGTGAGTCGTTGTGTTCCTTTCACTGTTACGTTTACCAACCAGGTACTTCCATCTGCCCTTACCACCTGGAACTTTGGTGATGGTGGAAGAGATACAGGCAACATTGTTTCGCATACGTTTACCGAAGTAGGCACGTTTGCAGTAACGATGAATGCGCAAGCACCCGGTGGTTGCAAGTATGCAGCGATAAAGGACATCACCGTAACTGGTCCGGCGGGAAGCATGAACTATGAAAGCGGTGTAATCTGCGGATTAAGACCGATCCGTTTTGAAACGATCTCTTCAGGAACCGACTCAGTAAAATGGAACTTTGGAGATGGTACATCTTTGATCACCACTTCTAATGTTATTTTTCATACCTATACCAATCCAGGCAACTACGTACCGTCGGCCACTTTAATAACAGGCAATGGTGGTACTTGTCGCAGGCTGTTGCCTGGCATCGATACGATAAAAGTAGAACGCCTGAATGCAGGCTTTACAGCAGCGCTGTTAAGAGAGTGCGGCCAGACCAAAGTGCAGTTTACAGACACCACCCGCTCTTTCTTTGGTGTGCAACAATGGTCATGGAATTTTGGAGATGGTAGCACTTCTAACGTACGCAACCCGCTGCATGTGTATACATCTGCTAACAACTGGCCGGTACAACTCATTACCAGGAGTGCGGTGGGTTGTTTAGATACGGCTAACCTCGTTTTGGATGTTCCGGTGAATAACAATCCGCAGGCACGTATTATAAGCGACTCTATTGTTTGTGCAAACATGCCCATAAACTTCCAGTCGTCAGTTGTTTCGCAAGACAGCATCAGTATGTATCTCTGGAGTTTTAGTAACAATACCACTTTCAGTGGGCCATCAGCCTTTACTAGCTTTTCAAGTGCAGGTGCGCAAACGGCGAGACTAGTTGTGAGTACCATCAACGGCTGTCGGGACACTACACTCCGCACGTTAACGGTTAATCCATCGCCGGTGGTAAGAGCAAATGGTGGAAGAATGATTTGTAAAGGTCAGCCGGTATTGTTGTCAGCAACCGGTGCGAGCAGCTATAGCTGGAGTAACACTTCAACGCTTAGTTGCAACAACTGTCCTAATCCAATTGCCTTAACGCCGGTTACTACCACATACGAGGTGAGTGGAAGCAATGCCTTCGGTTGTATTTCACGCGACACCACACAAGTAGTAGTTGCACAACCATTTAAAATAAGGGCTTCACCAAACGATACCGTATGCGTAGGCGAAAGCATGGAACTTTTGGCCGAAGGTGCAGATTATTACAGGTGGGCACCGTCAGCAACGCTTAATCGTAACGACATACCTAACCCTATAGCCACGCCAACGGTTAGAACGGTTTATCGCGTTGTGGGATACGATTCAGCCAACTGCTTTACCGATACATCACTTGTTATTCTTACCGTTGGTAAAGTGCCTACCGTAAGCCTGGGTGCCGACAGGGTAGTGGCAGCAGGTACATTGTATCCACTGGTTACAACTGTTACCAACGGACCTATTGTAAAGTGGGTTTGGACATCCGGTCAAAACGTAAGTTGTACCAACTGCCCGCAGCCGATTGCACACATCAAGAACGATATAGCCTACTCGGTAAGAGTAACCAACAACTTTGGTTGCGAAGCATCCGATACCATTAAGTTCAAAGTATTCTGCGAGCAGTCACAGGTATACATTCCTAATTTGTTTACACCCGATGGTGATGGCGTAAACGATGTGTTGATGGTACGCGGACAGGGCATTAAATCAGTGAAAAACTTCAGGATATTCAATCGTTGGGGTGAGATTGTATTTGAGCGGGCAAATTTTGAACCCAACGTAAAATCGAGTGGATGGGATGGAACCATTAGAGGACAGAAAGCGCCACCAGATGTATACGTGTATACTTGTGAGGTGCTGTGTGAAAATGACATTCCATTTATCTATAAAGGGAACGTAGCTATAATAAAGTAAGATCCAATAAAACATCTTCTCTAAAACACCGTTCTCTTAATTGCATCGGTGTTTTAGAAAAGATGCAAAATCCAATTTCATGAAAAAACCTGTACTAACCTTACTGGTTACTATGGCAGCATACCTATGCGCCTATAGCCAGGACTTAACGTTCTCTCAATTTTATGAGATACCCATGTTGCGCAATCCCGCACTGGCAGGAGTCTTTAAAGGAGACCTGCGCGTGTCAGCCGTGCATCGATCGCAATGGCAAAGTGTAACCGTTCCATTTCAAACTTCGTCTGTCGGGGTAGAATACAAAATACCGGTATTCAATTTCAACGATTTTGTGACGCTTGGTTTGCAGGCATCCCATGATGTAGCGGGCGATATAAAACTGAAGCGTACGCAGTTTATGCCGGTGGTCAATTACCATAAGTCTTTAAGTGACGACGTTGACAATTACATCTCTCTGGCATTTATGGGTGGGCCCGTGCAAAGCCAGTTCGACCCAACACAAGCCAAACTCGACGACCAGTTTGTAAGCGGTGCATTCAATCCAAACAATTCGACCACTCAGGTATTTAGCCGAACCGGTTTTACGTATTGGGATGCCAGCACAGGTGTTACTTTTAGCAGTGGCTTCGGGTATGAATCACGCTTTTATTTAGGCGCTGCAATGTTCCATTTCAATAAACCTAAAGTCAACTTTTTTAATGAAACTTCTGATACGCATGTTGCGCAAAAAGTGGTGTTCAATGCGGGCATTTCAACAGCAGTAAGTGACAACAACAGGTTATTGGGTTTTGCAGATTATTTCAGGCAGGGTGGCAACAGACAGTTCCTAGGCGGAGTGCTGTACGAAACTGATCTTATCCAGTACGATGAAGATGACAATGTATCGTTTGCAGTAGGCGGTTTCTATAGATGGAATGATGCATTTATACCAACTGTACGCGTAACCATGCACAGGTGGCAGGCAGGCTTAAGCTACGATGTAAACGTGTCAAAACTAAAAACAGCTTCGCAGTTCCGTGGTGGTTTCGAACTCACCGCATCTTACCGCGGCTTTCTAAATACGCGCAATTCATCACAGGAAAAAATGCGTTGCGTACAATTTTAATAATACTTTTTTGCTTGTGGGTTTTGCATAGAGAGGCGATTACGTCTCTCTTTTTTGTGGCCAGCAGAATTGTGGCCGGACAAGTTTTCAGGCTCTAATCTTTATCTTTACAAACATCGTTAAAATTTAATCATGAAAATACCTGGTATCAAATGGAAGAACATTACCCGGAGATACTTAGGAGATACATGGGTGAAGAACGAGATGGGCGTTTTGAGTACTATGATCGAACAACAATCGCTGCTGCCGATATCTGTGGAAGATGCCAGAAGGCAAGTAAAACGGCTGAAAGAACAGAGCCAATCGGGCGACAAGAAAGGGCACGTTTCAACGAGCAAATAAGGGTCTTTGAAGAAGTAGCACTGAGGGAATGGGCAAAGGAAAATCATTCCTGGTTAGATGAACAAAATTTTCTTCAGCAGTATAGTGAACGACAAATTGGTGCCGGAGCAGAACAAAAAGTCTTCCTGAAGTTGGATGGACTTACAGTGATAAAAATAAACGCCGGACGTTTTCATGGCACGTGGCTGGAGTATTTTAATCGTCTTCTTTTTCATGCATTTCTTTTTCCCGCTACAAAATATACTACAGTTGGTTTCACTGAAGATGAGGGTTCATTCGCAGTACTAACACAACAGCCGTTTGCTATTTTAACTCAAGGTGCACCGCGAACTGTTGTAGAACCTTACCTTGTTCAACAGGGCTTCATGCGAGTAAAAAATGATGATTATTATAGCAAGGTTACCAGCGTGAAATTGGAAGATCTCCATGATGAAAATGTTTTCCTTGATGAGCATGGTCATCTTTTGTTTATTGACCCCGTTATTTATTTTGAAACAGCTGATCTTAAATTAGGTGGAGATATGATATTTCATTTCCCTTTCAAATAATTTGGGTTTAATCTTATAAATAAAATGAAATGTATCGTTTGCCAGGTTAATGTATTGCTGATGCACACGCTTGATCTTGCCCCCCCACGTTCAGCTATTTACTATAAGATAAAAGGCTTTAGCATGCATCGCTAAAGCCTTTTATCTATCGAAGTAAAACGAGGTTACAAATCAAATTTTATTCCTTGCGCAAGCGGCAATTTATCGGTGTAGTTAATGGTATTGGTTTGCCTGCGCATGTAAACTCTCCATGCGTCGCTTCCACTTTCTCTGCCACCGCCAGTTTCTTTTTCGCCACCAAAAGCGCCACCTATTTCAGCGCCGCTGGTACCAATATTTACATTCGCAATGCCGCAATCACTACCTGCTGCTGATAGAAACTTTTCTGCTTCACGCAGGTTTACCGTCATAATAGCTGACGACAATCCTTGCGGAACTCCATTTTGAATCGCGATTGCTTCATCCATATCGGTGCACTTCATGATGTATAGAATAGGAGCGAAGGTTTCGTGCTGTACAATTTGCATGTCTTTGGTTGCTTCGGCAATACACGGTTGTACATAGCAACCGCTTTCGTAGCCTGCGCCTTCCAACACGCCTCCTTCTACCACAAATTTGCCGCCTTGCGCTTTGCAGTCTTCTATCGTTTTCAAATAGCTCTTCACTGCGTCCGTATCAATTAGTGGTCCTACATGGTTGTTTTCATTCAGAGGATCACCAATGCGTAATTGCTGGTAAGCCTTTACTAATTTCTCTTTAAAACTTTCGTATACGCTATCGTGAATGATCAGCCTGCGCGTACTCGTGCAGCGTTGCCCTGCTGTACCCACAGCGCCAAACACACATCCAATCAGCGACATATCCAAGTCGGCATCTTTACTGATGATAATGGCATTGTTGCCCCCTAACTCCAGCAACGATCTTCCTAACCGACCGCCAACTGCGGCACCAACTGCTTTCCCCATCCTTGTAGAACCCGTAGCCGAAACCAACGGAATATGTACATCGTTCGATAGCCATTCACCCACTTCTCTTCCGCCTTGTACCAGGCAGCTCACACCTTCCGGCACATTGTTTTTTTCAAACACTTCCATAATAATTTGCTGGCAGGCAATTCCACACAATGGCGCTTTCTCACTCGGTTTCCAAATGCAAACGTCGCCGCACACCCAGGCAAGCATTGTATTCCAGCTCCATACCGCTACCGGAAAATTGAAAGCGCTGATGATACCAACGACACCCAGCGGGTGCCATTGCTCGTACATACGATGTCCCGGTCTTTCGCTATGCATGGTAAGGCCATGCAACTGGCGCGAAAGCCCAACGGCGAAATCGCAGATGTCAATCATCTCTTGCACTTCTCCATAACCTTCCTGCAGGCTCTTGCCCATTTCGTAGCTCACGAGTTTGCCGAGTGGTTCTTTACTGTTGCGCAGCGCTTCACCAATTTGCCTTACAATGTCACCACGTTTTGGGCTCGGCCACATTCTCCATTCGGCAAATGCTTCTGAAGCTTTTGCAACAACTGCATCGTATGCAGCCCTGTCGGCAGCAGTTACCGAGGCAATTTCTTTTCCATCAACGGGAGAGTATGAGGATATTTTTTCACCGGTTGTTTCTATCCATTTTTTACCAGTTGAAACACCGTGGTTGTGTGCTTCTATTTTTAATTGAGACAAGAATTCCATCGTTATAAAAATTTGATGGCAAAGGTAGGGGAAGGGGTTCAATGCGAAGACCAAAGCGACTGCTCTGAAGGATGAAGAAGGGAGAGGGATGCCTAAGGTTCAAGCCCTTTAGATTTTAAAAGTTGCTGGTAAACTTCACCGTAGCTGCTACCCACCGGTATCTCTTTGCCAGATACTTTCAACTTGTTCTTTCCATAACTTTCAATGCGGCTTATAGGAACAATATAGGAGCGGTGTAAGCGTACAAATTCTTGCTGCGGTAGTTTTTCCTGGAGGCTTTTTAACGTCATTAATGTGAGCACAGGACGCGGCTTCAGGTGAATGCGGATGTAATCATCCAGGCCTTCAATCAATTCGATTTCTTTCAAATTCACCTTCATCAACTGGTAGTCAACCTTTATAAAAATGGAAGCAAGCTGTAGTTCCTGGTTGCTTAAAAATTCAAGGTACTCCTTGGCTTTATACGCAGCTTTCAGGAAACGATCAAATTCAAAAGGCTTCAGTAAATAGTCTATCGCATCTACATTAAACCCATCCACTGCAAACTCGCTATATGCTGTGGTAAAGATTACCTGCGGCTTTTTTACCAGTGATTTATACAACTGAACACCGTTAATGTCTGGCATTTGTATGTCAAGAAATAAAAGATCAACCTCATGTTGCTGCAGGTAAGCGAGTGCTTCATCAGGGTTGGTAAAAGTTTGTTCTAATTGCAGGAACGGGATGCGGGAAGCATGCTGCGTTATCAATTGCAAAGCCAGTGGTTCATCGTCTATTGCTATACAACGGATCATCTGTTAAGCGTTAAGTGTACATGAAAATGGTTGCCTTCCTGTTTCATTTCCAGGGTGTGTTGATCGGGGTAAAGCAATTCGAGACGCCGTTGTGTATTCTTCAAACCGATGCCTGTGTTTTCAATCTTATCGGTTTCCAAAGCAACGATACTATTGTCGATTACAAAATCAATACTGTCGTTTTTTGCGGTAAGTGCAATAACAATTGAGGAGCTTTCTTTTGCGCTGATGCCATATTTAAATGCGTTCTCCACAAATGGAATAAGCAATAGCGGCGCAATTTGTTTTTGTTCTACCACACCGTTTACTTCAAACACAATTTTGACCTTTTCCGTCAGGCGAACCTTCTGTAATTCTATAAAATCATGAATAAACTTAATCTCGTTTTCAAGTGGCACCCAATCGGTTTTTGTATCGGTGAGCACATAACGCATGATGGAGGATAGCTTCAAAACGGCTCCTGCAGTTGCATCACTTTTTACCACTGCCAGCGAATAAATATTATTGAGTGTATTGAATAAAAAATGAGGGTTGATCTGCATTTTTAAGAAGGATAATTCAGAAACGATCTTATCGTTCTCAATCTCCTTACGCTTTTTTTCCGCGCCCAGCCATTGCTGCATCACCTTCATGCAGGTGCTTACCGTGAATACTAAAAAGAACACGGCACTTGCTCCATTGAAGATGCTAAAGCTGCTGCCACCCTGGCGACGGCGTCTTCCCAAACGCTCTTTTATTTCCGCCGGTAGTTCGGCGCGTATTGCCTGCTCAAATAAACGGGGAATTTGTATGAAGAGGATAAGGCAAATGATGATGAGGAGAAAATACCAAATCCAATGGCGCCGGGCCAACAGCCTAGGAATAAAAATTTCTGTATTTAGATAAAAGAAAAAAACGAGAAATATATCCATGGTTGTGAGCATCCAGATAAACGGGGTGCTAAACTGGAAACTCGGATCTCTAAATCTTGGTGAGAAAGCAAATGGCAGCAAGAACAAACATGCCCATGCAGCTATATGAACGATGATGATTAAGTAACGCTTCAATTTTATGTTATTGCGTCAAAACTAAGCAACCACTAAACTTCCACTCAACTTTTTGGACGATGGGGAACAATTATCGGTGGAAAGAGTTTCAGGTTTGAAAGTTTGATGTTTAGAGTTTGGGGTTTCCGACGATCTCTCACAACAAACAACTCCCAGCTATCAACTCCATTTCAATACTGCTCATGTTCATTCGGAAAGTTTCGACTTTTTACATCGTCGATATACTGCTTCACGGCGCCGGTTACTTGTTCAGCCATATTGAGGTAGGTGCGTAAAAACCGTGGTTTAAATTCCGTGTTGATGCCTAACATATCGTGCATCACCAATACTTGTCCGTCGCAGTGCATGCCCGCACCAATACCAATTGTTGGAATGGTTAAGCTTTCGCTAACCTCCTTTGCGAGTACGGCGGGAATTTTTTCCAGCACAATAGCAAAACAACCTGCTTCCTGCAACAAAAGGGCATCCTGTCTCAATTTGTTTGCCTCCATTTCTTCTTTTGCACGCACGTTGTAGGTGCCAAATTTATAGATGGATTGTGGTGTAAGTCCCAGGTGGCCCATTACTGGTATGCCTGCACTTACGATTTTTCGAATGCTGTCCAACGCTTCTTCACCACCTTCCAGTTTAATGGAATGTGCGCCCGTTTCTTTCATGATGCGAATAGCTGATGCCAGTGCTATGTCACTATTAGATTGATATGACCCAAATGGCATATCGACTACCACCAGGCAACGATCGATGCCACGTAGCACGGACGATGCATGGTAGATCATATGATCGAGTGTGATGGGCAAGGTGGTCTCGTGGCCCGCCATCACATTGCTGGCACTGTCACCCACTAGGATTACGTCCACACCAGCGTGGTCAAACAGCTTGGCAAAAGAATAATCGTAGGCAGTAATCATCGAAATTTTTTCGCCCTTCGATTTCAGCTTGTGCAGCGTATTGGTAGTTACTTTTTTTATTTCTGAATGAACCGACATGGAGTTTTTGAGTTTACAGTTTACAGTTTACAGTTTACAGTTTACAGTTTGAGGTTTGAGGTTTGAGGTTTGAGGTTGCTCCGCAATTTAAAATTGCTTTTCGGTGTGAAGCGGTTAAATGGTGAAGGGTTTTAAAACTGTCCAATTATTCCAATGCTTATTTTATATTTCAATCTCACATTAAAATTGTTTCTGGTTTTTTAAAAATATAAAGGTTATTGTTCAAAACTCTAAACTCCAAACCTCAAACTTCAACCATTAAACCTTCTTCTTAATCTCCGCATATAAATGTTGCACCAATCCATCAACCAAACCGATTTTGGGTACATAAATTTCTTCTGCATCCGCCCACCGAAGTACGTTTACATAAATCTGCAAGGCTGGTACAATCACATCTGCCCGATCTTCGCGTAGTTTATACAACCTGATTCGTTCTTCCAATGTTACGCTCGATAACTCTTTATGGTAATCGCGCAGCAAATCTAGAGGCAGCGGTTTACCATCTTTCTTTTTGCTAAGCGAAAAAACTTTGTTGATGTTTCCTCCCGTTCCGATGGCAGCAATTTTTTTATATCCTTTCGTCCTTGTTTTTACAAATTCCTTCATATCGTTCCATGTCTCATCTTCCACCTGTCCTTTTAATAGGCGGATGGTTCCAATTTTAAACGACTCTTTGAACACCAGGTTTCCGTCAGCAAAAAAAGTGAGTTCTGTACTACCACCACCCACATCAATGTACAGGTAGCTATGGTCTGTATCCATATTTTCGGCTATGTGGTTCTCATAAATGATGGAAGCTTCCAAATCGCCACTGATCACCTGTATGTCAATGGAAGTTTCATTCCTCACTTTGGTAATGATATCGCTGCTGTTAGCCGCATCCCGCATAGCGCTGGTGGCACAAGCCATTACATGATTCACCTCGTACACATTGAGTAAATGTTTGTAAGCATGCATGGTCTGCATAATCATGTTTAACCTGAAAGCACCAATGGTTCCGCGTTCAAAAACATCGAAGCCCAACCGAAGAGGCACTCTTACGAGGTTCAGTTTATTGAACTCAGCTTTATTGTCTGGTAAATGAGTTACTTCAGATATTAGCAGCCTTGCTGCGTTACTGCCTATGTCGATCGCTGCTAGTCTCAATTAATGCTTCGTTTTTCTTGTTCAGGTAATTATACGTTTCTATTTGCGACCGAATCTTTTTTCCTTTTGATTGCACATAGCTATTCGACAAATCTTCATCCAATAACCTTGCCTTCACATTATCCAGCAATTGTATGTTGATGATGTCTTTGATTTCTTGTTTAATCGCCTCATCAAAAATCGGGATCGCAGCTTCTATGCGATGGTCTAAATTTCGTACCATCCAGTCTGCAGAAGAAATGTACACTTTTTCTTTACCATCATTGTGAAACATCATTACCCGGGCATGCTCGAGGTACTCATCCACAATGCTAATGGCTCTCACATTCTTCTTCATCTTCTTATGATGCATGAGCGAGCAGAAGATGCTACGGATGATCAATCTTATTTCAACACCCGCCTGTGCCGCTTCGTACAGTTTGTTGACCAGTGGGGCATCACTCAGCGAGTTCAGCTTTAGGGTAATAGATGCCTTCTTTTTTGCCCGTGCAAATTTTATTTCCCGGTTAATCAGCATCATCAGTTCTCTACGCATCGAGTTGGGGCAAACCATCAATGTTTTGCAGAAGTTGAGCGAGTGTATGTTTGCTCTTGGGTTTTCCAGCATGCGGAATATGCGGTTAATATCGGCCATCACATTGCGGTTACTCGTTAGCAAACAATGGTCGCCATATACTCTTGCTGTTTGTTCATTCAGGTTGCCTGTGCTTACAAAACCGTATTGTATGGTCTTATTTGGAAGACGTTTTTTAATAATACAAAGCTTTGCATGCACCTTTAGATTTGGTAATCCGAGTAACACCTTTACGCCTTCATCTTCCAGTCGTGTCTTCCACTCAAGGTTGGCTTCCTCATCAAACCTGGCGCGAAGCTCCAGCATTACACTCACCAGTTTGCCATTCCTCGCTGCATTAATCAATGCATTCACAATCTTAGATGATTTAGCAAGGCGATAAGCTGTGATCTTGATACTGATCACCTGCGGATCAATAGCTGCTTCGCGTAGCAAATCAATCACAGCATGAAAAGAATGGTAGGGAAAATGCAGCATCACATCCCGCTCTTGTATTACATCGGTAACCCGCTGCGAGTTGCGCAATACAGGGTGGGGGAACGATGCACGCCGGGTGTTTTTTGCTGCAAACACATCTGGAAAATCCATGAAGTGCCGGTAGTTGTGAATGCGCCCGCCGGGGATGATATTATCGCGACTGGTGAGGTTTAATTTTCTGATCAGGTACTCCAGTAAGCCGGCGTCCATTTCTTTGTCGTAAACAAAACGAACCGGCTTTCCTTTACGCCTATTCTTTACGCCCTTCTCTATTTTTTGTATAAACGAAGTAGAGACGTCGTTGTCTATATCGATCTCCGCATCTTTCGTCACCTTAAATGCATGCGACGAAAACGTATCGTAACCAAAATAGGAGAAGATATCAGGGAGGTTAAATCGGATAACGTCTTCCAATAAAATAATGTAATGCTCGCCTTCTTTGCCGGGCAATAAAACAAACCGGCCAACAGCATTCGTAGGTACTTCTATCAACGCATATTTTTGATCGTAAGCGGTATGTTGCTTGCTCATTACCACACCCAGGTAGATCGATTTTTCGCGCAGGTAGGGAAACTGGGGAATACTCTCAATCAATAGCGGAATTACATTTGTACGAACTTCTTCTTCAAAAAACTTTTTTACATAATTCTGCTGTTCTTTATTTAGCTGTTGCTCCGTAATAAGAAATATTTTTTGCTTCTTCAGCTCATCAAATATGTCGTTCCAAATTCTACCAAATTCGTTCTGTTGTTGTAGTACGATCAGTTGGATGTCTTGTAATATTTTTTGCGGATTATCCTCCAGGTGCATATTTTTTTTGCCAATCATCGTCATCCTTCGCAACGTGGCTACCCGAACCCGGAAAAACTCATCAAGGTTGTTGGAGAAAATTCCTAAAAAACGAATACGCTCTTTTAGCGGAACCGACAAATCATTTGCTTCCTGTAAAACCCTTGCGTTAAAACTCAGCCAGCTTATATCTCGTGGAATTAATTTCTTTTTCTGCATACGTTTTCCCTATTGGTCAAATATACCAAACTGAGTTGTGTGGCCACCAAGTTTATAAAGAACATTGGCTTGCACCACGCTTTATTAGCAACTCAACTTGGTGTTAATTGCAGAAACATTTTGTCTTTTTTTTTTGGGTAACCAGCTGAATAACTTTGTGCAACATCCTTGCCTCGCTCCGTTCAACAATAAGTTCAACGATGATCTTTTTCTGAGTAGAAAATTTAAAGATTGTATTCAGTCGTTCTTTTTCATTCGCGCAATAATATTGGTAGTAGAAAAACCCTGCACAATTGGGTTGATGACCACGCGACCGCCATTGGCCATTACTTCTTTAGCGCCTACAATGGTGTCTACTGTATAGTCTCCT
The DNA here is from genome assembly GCA_031425015.1 of Segetibacter sp. Classification (GTDB taxonomy): domain Bacteria; phylum Bacteroidota; class Bacteroidia; order Chitinophagales; family Chitinophagaceae; genus Segetibacter. The sequence goes on from JANPIM010000032.1 coordinate 188,838, forward strand.
CCCTTTACCAATACATCGGGTAAAATGGCTTTGATAAGTTCATGCGGCGTATCTTCTTCAAAAACCACCACCGCATCCACAATGGCTAGGCTGGCCATCATTAATGCCCTGCTGTTTTCATCGTTGATGGGGCGTTCGGGGCCTTTCAACCTTTTGGTACTTGCATCGCTGTTAATTCCAACAATTAAAAGATCGGCTTCTGCTGCGGCTTCACTTAAAGACGCAATGTGTCCAATGTGTAAAATGTCGAAGCACCCGTTTGTAAAAGCTATAGACTGATGTTTCGATTTCCAGGCTTCAACCTGCTTCAATAGTGCGGGCAGGGTGTAGACTTTAGCGGGTAATTCCGGTGTCCGCATGTTTTTTCTTTTTATTAAAATAGGGAAGGAGTACCAATGAAATAAACCCAAGGATTAAGACAATAATGAATTGTGCAAACCATTGCAACGTACCATTTGCAAACCCAATGGCGAAAGAGATTCCATTCAGCACCAATACGTTTGCAAGGAACAACGAGTAAGCGCCAATACCACCCGGTGTGATGATCATGCCCACACTAGCAAAGGCAAGTGCTGGCAGTCCAACCTCCACACCAAGGCCACTGGTTCCAACGGTGCCGTAAAATCCTACCCATGTGCCCAGTAAATACATCGCCCAAATAGCTACACTTGCAAAAATGAAGGTGCCTTTACTTTTCAAATCTTTCACACTTGTAATGCCGTGCCAAATACCTAAAAACATTTTATGAACGAGTGCAATAAATCGAATGTGTCGAAAATTTTTGAATGCATAATACACTGCGAAAATGATCAGGAGCACTACCCCAATAAATATGATCAGCTTTGTGTACGAAACCTCGCCGCTTTTACTGGTTACAACTCCTTTCAGTAGGTCAGTACCATACTCACCAATAACGTGGTACTGAAATGCAAAAGCCAACACGAAAACGATCATCAGCGCTACCAGGTCGAATGCCCTTTCCGCTACAATTGTTCCTACCAGCTTTTCGGCAGGTACTTTTTCGTATTTCGCCAGTATGGTACACTTCAATATTTCGCCCAGCCGCGGTATTGCAAGGTTGGCAAGGTATCCTATCATTACGGCAAAAAAAGTAGTCCGTAGTGATGGGTTGTAGCCCATTGGTTCCATCAGCATTTTCCACCGCCAGGCGCGTAATAAATGGCTTAAAGAAAGTATTAGAAAAACAGGGATAAACAGCCAATAGCGTGCAGTTTTAAAGGCGGCTTTAAAGTTGTTCCATTCGCTATCGGGTATCTGTTGCAAACTCCACCACACCAAAAAAACACCCAGGCCCAAAAAAGCCATGTATTTCAAAAGGTTGATGATCCGTCTCTTCATAATAATTATTAGATGCAACCGGTCGTACAAAGCACTTAGGGTAGCAAACGTTCCAACTTATCTTTCAATTTATTGTACAACAACAGGTGTAAGATAGTTATGCAGCGCCATATCTGTTGTTTCGCAATTTTCTGCTTCTATTCTCACTTCTTTTTTTGTATAAATAAGCAAGTTTAAACTTGCGCGCAATAGGAATTTTATTGTTTAGCTGAGCACCATATTATCGATTAATCGCACATTGCCAATATAGGCCGCAACCAATGCCACTAGTTTGCTGTTTGCATTAGGTTCCGGCGATAGCGTCTGTGCGTCAGCAATAGCAACATAGTCCACTTTTGAAAAACCGTTGTTTAGTAACTTATCGGTTGCCAGTTGCTCAAGTTCTTTCATTGAGTGATTTTGGATGTTATCCTTAATAAACGCTAATGCCTGGTAGATGTTCGCCGCTTGAAGTCTTTCCTTTTCTGACAGTCTTAAATTGCGGCTACTCATTGCTAAGCCACTTGCTTCGCGTAAAGTTTCGCCAGTGATAACTTCAATGTTTGCATTTAAGAACTTCACCAGCTTTTTCAACACCATGCATTGCTGGTAATCTTTACTGCCAAGGAAAAGATAGTCAGGCTCAACAATGTTAAGCAAGCGATGAACTACCTGAGCAACCCCCTGGAAATGTCCCGGTCTAAATTTCCCTTCAAGGGTACTTTCAAGATCGCCCAAATCGTAATGCATGTCCGGTTTTATGCCGCCCGGGTACATTTCAGCAATACTCGGCAGAAAAAGGACATCGCATTGGTGGACTTCCAGTAAGGCAGAGTCCGCTTCAACGGTTACCGGGTATTTTTCAAAATCTGCCGGATCATTAAACTGGGTTGGATTGATAAATATGCTTACCACCGTCATGTCAGACTTGTTGTTGCTCAGGTCAACTAACGACAAATGGCCTTGGTGCAGCGCGCCCATAGTAGGAACAAAGCCTATAGATAAACCTTTGCTTTTTACTAATGCCACGTATTTTTTGAGTTGATAGATGTCTTTAAAAACAATCATGAATGGTTAGTTGACAGTGGTGAAACGCTTATGTGATGCCGATTTAGAATTAATTTTCTTACTTTTGCCAACTCTTTTTCAAAAGGGATAACATGTAAACCAATCGGATTAATGTCAACAAAGAAAAGAATTTTATTCATTGCCAACGAGATGTCGCCCTATTTAGAGCTGACAGAATTTGCCGAGATTGTTAACAAACTTGCTATTAAAAGTAATGACACCGGTTTGGAAGTAAGGTGCATTATGCCCAGGTTTGGTACCATCAACGAAAGACGTCACAGGCTACATGAAGTAGTACGTTTGTCTGGCATTAATGTGAGTGTAGATAATGACGACTATCCTTTGCAGATTAAAGTAGCCTCCCTGCCCAACGCCCGTTTACAGGTTTACTTTCTCGATAACGAAGATTTCTTCAAAAGGAAATTTGTGTTTAATGATGGAGACGAGCAATGGTACGATGACAACGATTTAAGAACCATCTTTTTTTGTAAAGGCGCTTTGGAGACAGTCAAGAAGTTTGGCTGGCCTCCAGATATCATTCACTGCAGCGGTTGGATGACAGGATTGATTCCTATGTACTTGAAAACGGTATACAAGAAGGAGCCCGTTTTTGCGCATAGTAAAGTCATTTACACAATCGGTAGTACCACTTTTGAGCAGAAATTAAGTGATGATTTTTCTAAGAGATCTATCATCCATAATTCACTTAAGGAAAAGGATGTCGAAGTATTTAAAGAAGCAACGAATATTGCCATGCAACGTGGCGGCGCACAATATGCAGATGCAATCACTTTTGGTAGCGATTCAATTGATAAAAAACTCGTTGACGAGTTCTCTAAAGTGAAGGGTAAAAAAGTGGTTCCTTTCAAAGGGTGGGATACTGATTTAACAGAGTATTTAGAATTGTATAACGACCTTGCTTCGAAGTAACTATCACTATTATTTTCAATAGAATGCGCATCTTTTTACTGGTAGCTTTGGCTACCATTTCTTTAAGTATTTCCTGTACAAAAATTTCATCTACGGATATTGGAAGCGGGCTTATTCCACCCGTAGACAATGTGAATACATTTGATACGTCTCTAACAGTTGTTACAAATACACAAACGAACACCTATGACCCGGTTGTGTACAAAAGCGATGATCATATAGTTGGCGTATTAAACGACCCGATATTTGGTACCACAAGTGCAGCTGCGTTCTTTCAATTAAAGCCTACTTCTTATCCCTATACTTTACCCATTGCTTCCGCTTACCGCGTAGCAGATTCGGCGGTGCTTGTTTTAAACTACCGGGGAGCTTACGGTGATACCACTGCTTCTGCGCCGCTTCAGCAGTGGGAAGTAGTAGAACTGACTCAGACTTTAAAAGGAGATACTGCATACAGGGTTAGTGTAAATCCATCAGTTGGTGCAGTAATAGGAACTGCAACCGTTGATACAAGAAAATTTAAAGACTCAGTTAAGAACAGATTTGAAACTTCAGCAAACCAGGTGAGGATTAAGCTGAATGCGTCTTTTGCCCAACGCCTCATAAAAACGTATGATGCTACCAATGCGTACTTAAGTGACTCGGCATTCAATAACAACTTTAAAGGTTTTGGTTTGCGCCCCGTTAGTGGAAGTGCAGGCAATACTTTAGTAAGGGTAAACTTTTTGGATCAGGATACTAAGCTTGCCTTATATTTTCACAAAGACTCCTCTGGTGTAAGAACCGATACTTCTGCTAATTTCTTTCGTTTTAGCATTTTTACAGGCGAAGTTTCAGCTAGTGCCAACCGCATTGTGCGTAACTACACAGGTAGCGAATTAGCAACGGTAATCAATACTACTGCAAATGCGCAGAAAGTGTATGCACAAACTTCGCCCGGCACTTTTATTAATGTTACTATTCCTGCACTTCAAACACTTTCGAACCGTATTATACACCGCGCTGAACTACTAGCATACCAGGATGATCCGGATAACGATCCACTGGCAGAAAAGCTTACTCCACCGCGGTATTTATTGTTGGCACGATATGATTCTGTTTTTAAAGGGTTATCGAATGTTCCGAATGATTACGAGATCACCCAGGCAGGCCCAAACATTGAGAGTTTTGGCGGCTATCTTTTTTATCAAAATATAGCAGGTTTTACCAAAGCATCTGCGGCCTATAACTTTAATATCAGCCGCTACGTGCAGGGCATTGTTTCACGAAAAGATACAAGCTATGCATTGCGTTTATATGCTCCGTCGAATGACTCCATTAAATACCGACTCCCTTATCCTAACAATAATGTGAGCATTACGCAGTACCTCACTCCAGCAATGACGAATAGAATGGCTGAAGGAAGAGTACGTTTAGCAGGGGGAGCTCATCCCAATACCAGAATTAGAATGCGGCTTCGGATAATTTTTTCGCGTTTATAGTCGTTATTGGTTGAAGCCATATATTTGCGCAACTTTTAAAAAAATTTACTGCCTCTATGCCTTATTTATTTACCTCGGAAAGTGTTTCTGAAGGACATCCTGATAAAGTAGCTGACCAGATCAGTGACGCCTTAATCGATAATTTTCTTGCTTTCGATCCGCAAAGCAAAGTAGCCTGCGAAACTTTGGTCACTACCGGACAGGTGGTACTTGCAGGGGAAGTAAAAAGTAAAGCTTACCTCGATGTTCAGGAAATTGCACGTGGTGTGATCCGTAAAATAGGATATACCAAAAGTGAGTACATGTTTGAAGCCAACAGTTGCGGTGTATTCTCTGCTATTCACGAGCAATCTGCCGATATTAATCAGGGTGTAGATAGAACAACCAAAGAAGAACAAGGTGCCGGTGACCAGGGAATGATGTTTGGTTATGCCACTGATGAAACCGACGATTACATGCCTTTGGCACTCGACCTTGCACACAAATTATTGATAGAACTTGCTGCACTACGCAGAGAGAACAAAGCAATCAAATATTTGCGTCCTGATGCGAAGAGCCAGGTAACACTAGAGTACAACGATGACAACGTGCCCGTGCGCATCGATGCAATTGTTGTATCTACCCAGCACGATGATTTTGATACAGAGCCAAAAATGCTTGAGAAGATCAAAGCAGATATCATCAATATTTTGATCCCTCGTGTAAAGAGCAAATACAAGAAGTACTCAAAGCTTTTCAACAGCAATATTAAGTATCACATTAACCCAACAGGTAAGTTTGTAATTGGTGGACCGCATGGAGATACGGGTTTAACCGGCCGCAAGATTATTGTAGATACCTACGGTGGTAAGGGTGCGCACGGTGGTGGTGCATTTAGCGGAAAAGATCCAAGTAAAGTAGATAGAAGTGCTGCCTACGCCACACGTCACATTGCAAAGAACCTGGTAGCTGCCGGTGTATGTCGCGAGGTGTTGGTGCAGGTTTCGTACGCTATTGGCGTAGCACAACCCACCAGCATTTACGTAAACACGTATGGCACGGCCAATGTTGACATGGCTGATGGCGAGATTTCTAAATTGGTAGAAAGCATCTTTGATATGCGCCCCTACTTTATAGAGCAGCGTTTGAAATTGCGCACACCAATCTACAGTGAGACTGCTGCGTATGGTCATATGGGTCGCCAGCCGGAGATAAAGACGAAAGAGTTTTCAATGCCAAATGGTAAAGTGAAGACGGTGAAAGTGGAGTTGTTTACATGGGAGAAGTTAGACTATGTAAGCAAAGTGAAGAAAGCCTTTGGAATTTAATCCTTCAATCTTTTGAATAGAAAGCCTCCTCTACAACAGGAGGTTTTTTTATAATTGTCCTTATTGTCTTATCGTTGTTTTTGGTAGCCGGCATTGGTACATGGTGCGGCCCTGGTTGTATCACTTGCCGCTCTTTGCGGCATCCCGATAGCTACCTTTGAATAGGGACTTGTGCAGTATATTTTCATTGCATCTTTTTTTACCATTTGTTGGAGCCACACCCAATTATGGTGTATGATCAAAAGCTGAAGCTGACATAAGTTTTGCGGTACAAGGGTGTGACACAAGGATGCTGATTATAGAACAACTGCATAGACCATAAAAATTATTACATGAACGAACAACATAACCCCTGGAAAATACTGGATGAAAAGGAAGTGTATGATAATGCGTGGATTAATTTAACGGAGTATGAAGTATTGAATCCATCTGGAAATAAAGGCATTTATGGAAAGGTGCATTTTAAAAATATAGCCATTGGTATTTTACCGCTCGATGAAGAATTGCACACCTACCTGGTAGGGCAGTACCGCTTTACGCTGAATGAGTACAGCTGGGAAATACCTGAAGGCGGTGGTGCACTAGGTATAGATTCATTAGTTTCTGCTCAGCGTGAATTGAAGGAAGAGACCGGTTTAATTGCCGAAGATTGGTCTACCTTATGCACCTTGCATTTATCTAATTCAGTGAGTGATGAGTATGCTGTTTTGTACCTGGCCAGAACTCTAAAACAGGAGGATGCAGAACCAGAAGAAACGGAGCAACTGGTGGTAAAGCGCGTTCCTTTTGAAGAAGCTTACCAAATGGTGCAATCAGGAAAAATTACGGATGCGATGGCCGTGGCGGCTATTCTTAAGGTGAAGATACTTTTATTCGAAGGCAAGATCAAATAGGGGAATATCACGTTTCTCCTAAACTCCTTCAAGCGAATACCGTTACTTTTACAGCATGAATTTTCGTAGTCAGTACAACAAGCCCCGTCCAAAAAAGAATACATTAATTGTTGGTAAAGAAAAAGTGATTGAGGCACTGCAATCAGGCACACCACTGGATAGAATCTATATGAGCTCAACCGTGCATGGTGAGCAGATCGATGAAATAAAAACGCTTGCTGCCACGCAACAGATCCCCATTAATAAAGTGCCTGTTGAGAAGCTGAACGGCTTTAATGTAAGTAACCATGGCAATTGCATTGCTGTCATTTCAAAAATAAAATACCAGGATCTGCAAGAGGTAATATCCTTCGTGGTTGACAATGGCGAAACACCACTGTTCCTAATTTTGGATGGCATTACCGATGTAAGGAATATTGGCGCATTAGCCCGCACGGCTTATTGCTGCGGAGTACATGCCATTATCATTCCTGAGAAAGGAGTGGGCGCTTTGAATGAAGATGCCATTACGACCTCTGCAGGAGCTTTAGAACAAATTTCAGTATGCCGCGTAAACAGTTTGATGAAAGCTGTAGATGAATTGCATTTGAATGGCATAAAAGTATACGCCAGCGAAATGACTGCAGCAATCAACCTGTTTGATATGCCGATGAAGGAACCTTGTGCGATTGTGATGGGCAGCGAAGACAAAGGCATTTACCCAGCACTGCGGAAGGTGTGTGATGAAGGTTTTAAAATTCCGATGGTTACAAACTTTGAGTCACTCAATGTTTCAGTAGCCGCCGGAATGATTTTGTATGAAGCCATGAAACAGCGGCTGGTATAACGTTGTAGTAATAGAGCCTTGTTCGTTACAAGTAATGTTAGCCACGACAAATCTTGATACTCCAAAGGGCGATTTTGATCTTATTGCTCATCTTCTTCAACACGTTTGGTGATAGCGGATTTTTTTTAAGTAGGTTTAGCATTGCTCAAATAATTGAATGATGATGCGCTGTATTGTAGGTGTTTTTTTGCTGTTGCTTGCTAACAATATGTTTTCCCAACAAAAAACGAGGCTCACGACTAACTGGCAATTTATACGGCAAGATCTTGGCGGCGTTTGGGAATCCGTTCGCCCGGTAAAACAAGGCAATCCCGAAGACGTTCCGTTGTGGACCAAAGTAACTCTACCCCACTGTTACAATGCAGAAGACGCGGTTGATCCTGATGTACATTACTACCAGGGACCGGCATGGTACCGTACTCAGCTTGATGTAAAGAATCCTTACACCAACGGCAGAATATTGTTACACTTTGAGGGCGTTGGTCAGAAAGCTGAAGTGTATGTGTACACCACTAAAGTTGGAGCGCATGTTGGTGGTTACGATGAATGGACCGTCGACATAACCGCCGCAGTTGAAGCATTCAAAACAACAGATGTTTACTCAAAGCAATTCAATGGCAAGGTGCCCATTTCTATCCGTGTAGACAACAGCCGCGACCTTGAAATGATTCCATCTGACCTGTCTGACTTCAATTTATATGGCGGCCTTTATCGCCATGTGCATCTTGTTTATACACCGACACTTTTTCTTGATAAGGTATTTGCTTTAGCGGAAGTGGATAGTGTAGGTAAGCAAGGAAAACTCTCTGTAAAGGCGCGTATTCAAAATCCAGCAAACATCAATTCGGCTGCGGCTACCGTTAAGCTTTTTGATCCTGCAGGTAAAATAGTGCAAGAGCTTTCGAAGAATATCAACACTACAACAACCGATATCGCTATTGGTGAAATGAAAGTACGATCGCCACAGCTATGGTCTACTGAAACACCGTTGCTTTACACCGTTGAAACAACTGTTACTTCGCCTGCAGGTATTTACACCCAAACTGAAAAAGTGGGCTTCCGACATTTTGAGTTTGTAAAAAAAGGACCCTTTAAACTGAATGGAAAAAGACTGTTATTGCAAGGCACACACCGCCACGAAGATCATGCAGGCGTTGCACAAGCCATGACAGATGATCTGATGCGTACAGAGATGATCCTAATGAAGGAAATGGGGGTGAACTTTATCCGTCTCGGGCATTACCAACAGTCGAAGTATATTTTAGAACTGTGCGATAGCCTGGGCATTGTAGTGTGGGAAGAAATTCCCTGGTGTCGTGGAGGACTTGGTGGCGAAATTTATAAACAGCAGGCCCGACGCATGCTAACCAACATGATCGAACAACACTACAATCATCCTTCCTTGATTATTTGGGGTTTGGGTAATGAAAATGATTGGCCGGGTGATTTTCCGACCTTCGATACACTGGCCATTCAAACCTTTATGCGCGGATTGAATTCTTTATCACACCAGCTAGATCCTTCACGTAAAACAGCCATTCGCCGTTGCGATTTTTGCAAAGACATTGTGGACGTTTACTCACCATCGATTTGGGCCGGATGGTACCGTGGAATTTATACGGAGTATAAAGATGTGTCGAGAGCTGAATTCGAAAAGATCGATCATTTTCTGCATGTAGAGTGGGGTGGTGATAGCCATGCACGCCGACATTCTGAAACACCCGACAAAGCACTGCAGCAGGTAGGCAAGGCCGGTGCGGCCGATGAAAGGTCAGGAGATGCATCGTTGATTGGTGGTGCTGCAAGGGTATCAAAAGATGGCGACTGGAGTGAGAGTTATATCTGCAATTTGATTGACTGGCATTTAAAAGAGCAGCTCACCATGCCCTGGCTAACTGGAACAGCGCAATGGCCGTTCAAAGATTTTTCTACACCTATACGGCCGGATAACCCGGTGCCTTACATGAATCAAAAAGGTGTGGTCGAAAGAGATTTTACCAAGAAGGAAGCATTCTATGTTTTTCAATCGTATTGGACGGCAAAGCCCATGGTGCATATTTACGGACACTCACAACCCATTCGCTGGGGCGAAGAAGGAGAACGCAAAATCATCAAAGTATATTCAAATTGTGATGAAGCGGAGTTGTTTGTAAATGGAAAATCAATTGGCGTAAAAAAGCGGGTACCTCTAGATTTTCCTGCAACCGGTTTACGCTGGGAAGTTCCATTATCGGCTGGTAACTATTCTATAAAAGTGATTGCAACTAAAGGTAAAAGCAAAGTGGAGGATGAAACAACTTTTACCTACCAATCACAAAAATGGATGAAGCCTGCGCAAATTGCCATAGAGCAACTTGCCAGGGAAAATGGAATAGTGACGATACAAGTCAAAGTGATTGACAGTAAAAACACACTATGCTTAGACGCCGCCAACTGGGTGCGCTTTGGATTAACAGGTGATGGCAAATTGATCGATAACCAGGGGACGTCTACAGGCTCGCGATTGGTACAACTATACAATGGCAGAGCAATCATTCGGGTAAAAGAGAACAATGGCAAAAGTGTTGTAAGTGCAAAAGTAGAAGGCTTTCCAACGGCATTCATCCACCTATAAATGTAAGTGACATTGCGATATAAACTACAATTCATGAAGTCGATATACCTCGCAATGTTGGTGTGTTTTATGGGTTGCTCAAGCCAACATAAAGGAACAAACCGCAAGGCAAACACTTTGGTGTACCAGGTAAACCAAGTGCTTCGCCAACAAGTTTTAGATGAGGCAGCCTGGGCTCTTACGCAAGAACCCGTTACGGTTTCCGCTCAATCATCACCCAGGAGTGCCGGAGGCAAACATGATTTTTTTAGCGAAGGAGACTATTGGTGGCCTAACCCTGCGGGTAGTGATAGTCCATACATTCAAAGAGACGGCTTAACAAACCCTGATAATTTTGTTGCTCACCGTTTGGCTATGATTCGCTTTAGCAGAATTGTTGGTGCTATGGCTTCTGCGTACAAGATCACTGGTGAGGATCGTTATGTACTTCATGCGCTAAAGCATTGCCGCGCCTGGTTTATAAATGAAGGAACAAAGATGAACCCGAACCTGCTGTTTGCTCAGGCCATCAAAGGAAGATTTACCGGCCGGGGCATTGGTATTATTGACACCATTCATTTCATGGAAGTAGTACAAGGTTTGTTGGCAATGCAGTCTTCAATTGCAATGGATCAGCTTACCCTTACCGGGGTCAAGCTGTGGTTTGAACAATACATCAACTGGCTAACTACGCACAAGTACGGTAAGGATGAAATGAATGCGGAGAACAATCATGGAACTTGTTGGGCAATGCAGGTAGCATCTTTTGCAAAGTTTACAGCAAACAAAGCAATGATGCAATTTTGTAGCGACCGGTATAAACATGTGCTGCTGCCAAATCAAATGGCAATTGATGGAAGTTTTCCGAGAGAGTTGAAAAGAACAAAGCCGTACGGCTATGCTATTTTCAATTTAGATGCGATGACAATGCTGTGCCAAATTCTTTCTACCAAAGAAAACAATTTATGGCAATACACTTCGGCAGAGGGAAAGTCAATACGGAAAGGAATTGAATTTTTACATCCCTTTATTCAAAATAAAAAAACCTGGCCTTTTGCAAAAGACGTTATGTATTGGGACGCGTGGCCGATCGCACAACCGTTTCTTGTTTTTGGGGCAGTAGCATTCCAAAACAACGATTGGTTTAATACGTGGAAGCGTTTAGAGCATGATTCAAAAGTGGAAGAAGTAATTCGAAATTTACCTGTTCGCCATCCCATTATTTGGTTGGAGTAAAACAATTGCTCATTGAATGCGATGACGCGTATAATAAATATCACTACAAATAATCTGAAATCAAATTATGGTAAGTAATCAAACGACTGTACAATTACTATTGGTGCTGTCTGCAAGTGTTGCTGCATGTTCACCCAAAATAAATATGGCCAAGGTTTTTGCGGATGCAGAACAGCAAACTAAGGTGATGCTGGCAGAGATACCAAAAGCTAAAGCCGCAAAGTCAACCATTACCAAAGGTGGAACGCCCGATCCCTCAGGACAACTGGTAGCACCAAGAACCGAAGAGAACAAAGAACTAAAGCTGGTTACTTCGCGAGATTGGACCTCTGGATTTTTCCCGGGGGTGCTTTGGTTTTTACATGAGTACAACGGTAAAGCAGATTGGAAAACTGAAGCAGAGAATTTTACTGCCAGGCTTGAAAGAGAAAAAACAAATGCAGGCACACACGACATGGGCTTTAAAATGTATTGCAGCTATGGTACAGGTTTTCGTTTGTACAATCAACCTACCTATCGCTCCGTGATTATTGAGTCTGCAAAAACATTGGCTACACGGTTCAATCCAACAGCAGGAGTAATCAAGTCATGGGACAATCGAACCAAGTGGAAATTCCCGGTAATTATTGATAACATGATGAACCTTGAATTGCTCTTTGCCGCTTCACGTTTAACGGGTGATACTTCCTATTATCATATCGCTTTGTCGCATGCACAAAACACGATGAAGAACCATTTCCGTTCGGATTATAGTTCTTATCACGTGCTGGATTATGACACGACTACTTCTAACAAAGTTGTGCAGAAAACAACCCACCAGGGTATTAGCGATGAGTCGGCATGGGCACGTGGTCAGGCCTGGGGCCTATATGGTTTTACTCTGTGCTATCGCGAAACGAAGAACGACGCTTTTTTACAACAAGCAGATTTCATTGCCGGCTATATACTGGGGCATCCTAACTTGCCAAAGGACATGGTGCCTTACTGGGATTTTGATGCACCTGCCTCTCCAAATACTCCCCGCGATGTGTCTGCTGCAGCAGTCATAGCCTCCGCTTTATATGAATTGAGTTTGTACAGTACCTCAGGCAAAAAGTACAAAAACGCAGCAGATAAAATGATTAACAGTATTACTGACAAGTATCGTTCTCCAATAGGTGAACACAGTGGTTTTTTACTCCTGCACAGCACTGGCTCAGCCACAACTGAAATTGATGTGCCACTGATTTATGCCGATTACTATTACCTGGAAGCACTTTTAAGAAGTAAAAAACTGAAGGAAGGAAAGCAATTGTGGTGATTGCCCTACAGCCAACAAGTTTTAAATTATACATCAGGCGAACACTCCATTGATTTTGCAAAAAATCCCACGCCTATGTTTCAGCTTATTTTTACCACCAATATTTATTACATCATTGGTTTAATCTATGAAGAAAGTCATATCACTGTGTTTATTGGTTTTTCATGTACTGGTCGGCAATGCTCAGTATTCCATCTCACTATCTATTAAAAGAAGTGAAGGCCAAACTCCACTTGCTGGTGCTACTGCTTTTATTGGTTCACTAAAAAAGTCAACTGTTGCAGATAGTATGGGTATTGTCAAGTTTACAAACATTGCCGAAGGCACCTACTTAATTAATATTTCCTATGTAGGACTATCTGAGCAGCTAGTACAGGTGACCGTTCCACAGGCAGCTGGGGCAGGTTTAGAAATTTTATTAGCAGCAGCAGACGAAGACGAATTTGAAGAAGTAGTGGTGCGTGCTACCAGAATCAGCAGAGCCATAGCAAACATGCCAACAAGGGTAGAGGTCATTTCAGGGGAAGAACTAGCGGAAAAGGGCAACATGAAACCGGGCGACATTCGAATGTTGCTAAATGAAAGTACGGGTATACAAACACAGCAAACGTCTGCCACCTCGTTCAATTCAGGTATTAGAATACAAGGGTTAGAAGGCCGCTATACACAACTACTGCGCGATGGATACCCGCTCTATGCGGGCTTTTCAGGCGGCTTATCCATACTACAGATTGCGCCATTAGACCTGCAGCAAGTAGAAGTGATAAAAGGTGCCGCATCTACTTTGTATGGTGGTGGAGCAATAGCTGGTTTGGTAAACCTTGTTTCCAAAACCCCGGGCAAAGAAAAAGAACTAAATTTTCTGGCCAATGGTACCTCCGCAGGGGGAGTAGATCTAAGTGGTTTTTATGGCCAGCGATATGGCAAAGCAGGACTTACAATTTTTGGATCGCGCAATAGCAATGCACCTTTTGATCCGGCTAATATTGGCCTTACCGCCATTCCAAAGTTGGAACGATACACCATCAACCCACGATTGTTTTTGTACGGTAAAAACACAACAGCCGACGTTGGAGTAACCTACATTACTGAAGATCGTACAGGAGGAAGTATCAGCTACATTAAAAATGCTGGTGCCGGTTTTTTTGAAAAAAACAATACCGAACGTGTGACCACACAAATGGGTATAGCACATAAACTAAGCGATGCTACAACACTGCAATTCAAGAACAGCTTTAGCCATTTTGACCGGGTAATTACCATTCCAACTTATACTTTTAATGCATTGCAACAATCCTCTTTTTCTGAGCTTACTTGGAACAGGCAAGGTGAAAAAGCAGATTGGGTAATAGGGGCCAATGCAATAACCGAAAATTTAAAGGAGCGGGTAGAAACGTTGGATCCTAAAAGGGATTATCATTACAATACTTTTGGTGTATTCATTCAAAATGCCTGGACTATTAGCGAGAAGTTTGTGCTTGAAACAGGTTTGCGTGGCGACAATGTAAATGAATACGGTTTCGAGTTGTTACCACGGATATCGGCAATGATTAAGTTTTCACCTCAATTAACAACCCGGTTAGGTGGCGGCTACGGCTATAAAACACCTACTATTTTTACTGAGGAGTCAGAAAAAATACAGTTCCAGAACTTGTTACCCATTGACATTAGCAGATCAACAAACGAACGATCAGTTGGAGGCAATTGGGACATCAATTACCGGAAAAACATTGGCGAGGTTGGAGTTAGTTTGAATCACTTGTTCTTTTATACAAGACTGAATAGACCGTTAGTATTAGTAAGTGCACCGGGGGGCAAAAAATAGTTTCAAAATGCAACTGGTTACTTGGATACAAAAGGTGTGGAAACAAACCTGCGCCTATCTTATGGTGACTTCAAGATTTTTATAGGCTACACTTATACGGATGCCAATACGCATTTTACCAACAGCAAAGAATCGTTGCCGCTTACGGCCAGTCATCGGCTTAATAATGTGTTGATGTACGAAATAGAAGACAAGCTAAAGATTGGCCTGGAAGCGTATCACTATAGCAAGCAAAAATTGAATGATGGTACCACAGGTCGAGCTTATTGGATAGCCGGTTTAATGGCAGAGAAATTATGGAAACAATTTTCCATCTTTCTCAATTTCGAAAATTTTACCGATACCAGGCAATCCAGGTTTGATGCGATTTATACAGGCACCATCAACAACCCGGTTTTTAAAGACATTTACGCACCTGTAGAAGGCTTTGTGGTGAATGGAGGCGTTAAGATCAAGTTATAGATACTTAAAAAAATTTGATGCATGAAAGATGTGAAGGCTTACATATTTGATTTGAATGGTACAATGATCGACGATATGAATTATCATATTACGGCATGGCATCAAATATTAAATGAATTGGGAGCGGGTCTGTCAATGGAACGGATGAAGGAGGAATGCTATGGTAAAAACCATGAATTATTAGAGCGAATTTTCCCCGGGCGATTTACGCTTGAAGAGAAGAATGCAATGAGCCTGGAAAAAGAGAAAAAATATCAAACTGCCTTTCGACCAACATTGAAATTGCTGCCGGGGTTAGAACAATTCCTGGCGCAGGCACATGCAAAAGGTATTAAGATGGCGATTGCTTCTGCGGCTATCATGTTCAACATAGATTTTGTATTGGATGGTACGAACATCCGGAAATATTTTGATGCAATTGTAAGTGCTGATGATGTTGCCATCAGTAAACCTCATCCCGAAAGCTTTTTAAAAGCTGCTGGTCTGTTAAATGTAGAACCGCAAGATTGTTTGGTGTTTGAAGACACGCCGAAGGGTGTGGAAGGCGCATTAAACGCAGCAATGAAAGCAATTGTTATTACAACTTTGCATCAGCCTCAAGAATTTGCTGTGTATACAAATGTGGTTGGATATGCTCCTGATTTTTCTGGTTTCTAACTGTCTTGTATCAACGGCCTCTTTTCATTTTTCAATTGTTGTTGGTTTAGTTTCATTTCTGTTTATGTAACTACTTACAAGCCAATTGATCCCTGATTAAATTATGTGTATTTGTAGAGCGGTGTAGAAAATCCAATTTCATTTTGCTAAAAAATTTAGTATTTTGCATCCCCAATGTCAGTATCAAAAGCAGATATTATTGCCCGGTTGCAAAAGGAAATTCTTCCGCTGCAAGGTTATAAACCGGCAGCAGGTAATCGTGTTTTTGATGCCGGATTAGGACCCATTGTTCGTGCTTTTCCAAACGGTTCTTTTCCTTTGGGTGCAGTGCACGAATTTTTTTGCAGTAATGTAGAAGACCGGTCGGCTACCGCTGGATTTGTATCAGGTATCATTTCAGCCTTGTTGGGTAAAACGGGAGCCCTACTATGGATCAGTCCGTCAAAACCTATTTTTCCCCCGGCATTGCATACGTTTGGCATTCAGCCCGACAAGGTAATTTTTGTAGAAATCCCCAATGAAAAAGAACGCACATGGGCATTGGAAGAAGCATTGAAATGTGATGGATTATCGGCTGTTGTGGGTGAGTTGCAGGAAATCACTTTTACTGCAAGCAGGCGTTTGCAATTGGCGGTGGAGCAAAGCAATGTCACTTGTTTTTTGATTCGTAAGAACCCGAAGAATTTAGCGACTGCATGCGTTAGTCGCTGGAAGATTTCATCATTACCATGCTTAGCAAGTGAAGGGCTGCCGGGTTTGGGGTTTCCGCGTTGGAATGTGGAGTTGGTGAAAGTGCGTAATGGAAAACCTGGTATCTGGGAAGTAGAATGGGCTGGCGGAAGTTTCCAACATAGGTATAAACTGGCTACTATTGATACAGTGGTTCAACGAAAAGCAGGATAATGGCTAAGCGATTTGTTTCCATATGGTTCCGGTATATTTCTACCGACTGGTTTGCGCTCCGCCAACCAAATCTCCACGATCAACCTTTTGTGGTTTGCACGCCTTCGCATGGACGAATGATGGTAACGGCCGCCAATCATTTGGCAGAAGCACAGGGAGTGTATAGAGGCATCGTATTGGCTGATGCCAGGGCCATCATTCCTAATTTGGCAGTAGTCGATCACCAACCCGGGCAAACCGAAAAACTCTTGAAACGAATTGCAGAATGGTGTCTTCGGTTTTCACCCTTTGTTGCGGTTGATTTGCCCGCAAGCGTGATCATTGATGCAACCGGTTGCGCGCACCTATGGGGCGGCGAAGAGGCCTACCTACAGGATATTGTTAATCGCCTAAAAGTAAAAGGCTACCAGGTGCGTACCGCCATAGCTGATACCATTGGTGCAGCATGGGCCGTTGCACGGTTTGGACAATCCAACATTATTGCCAGTAATGAGCAAAGGGCCGCATTACTACCCTTGCCACCTGCAGCATTGCGCTTGGAGTCGGCAACTATTGAATGTTTAAATAAACTAGGACTACGGCAAGTCAAAGATTTTATCGGCATGCCACGTTCGGCACTTCGCCGGAGGTTCGGCAACCAAATATCGAAGCATCTAAACTATGCATTGGGGTTAGAAGAAGAGATCATTGAACCCGTAGAACCTGTGGCAGAGTTCCACGAACGCTTGCCTTGCCTTGATCCGATCGTTTCAGCCACGGGGATTGAAATTGCGTTGCAACGATTACTGAATGCGCTTTGCCTTCGTTTGCAAAAGGAGCAGAAGGGATTGCGGCAGGCTAGTTTAAAATGTTACCGGGTAGATGGAAAAATTGAGCAGGTAGCCATTGCTACGCATCGGCCCTCCTGCAATGTGAATCACCTGTTCAAATTGTTTGAAATAAAAATACCAACCATTGCCCCAGACCTCGGCATTGAACTATTTGTTTTGGAAGCACCCAAGGTAGAGTCGCATACTCCTGCACAGGAAAAATTATGGGAGGTAAGCCGCGGTTTGGATGATGTTCATTTATCAGAATTAATCGATCGTCTCTCGGGAAAAATAGGTATGAATGCCATTTGTAGGTTTCTACCTGCAGAGCACTATTGGCCGGAACGTTCTATAAAACCTGCAAGATCGCTGAATGAAATTGCAGCTTCTGAATGGCGTTTAGAAAGGCCCCGACCGATCCAATTGTTACAAAAGCCAGAACGAATAGAAGTGACCGCGCCTGTTCCGGATTATCCGCCTATGTTGTTTCGATACAAAGGCAAATTGCACAAAATAAAGAAGGCCGACGGTCCTGAACGCATAGAGCAAGAGTGGTGGATAGAAGAGGGAAAGCACCGCGATTATTACGCCGTAGAAGATGAAGAAGGCTGTAGGTATTGGTTGTTTCGTTTAGGCCATTACGATGAGGAGTATACCTGGTTTGTACATGGGTTTTTTGCGTGAGGTGGTGGAGATGTTCCATTCTTACATCAACAATTGTTTCAGTTAAACGTGTTGTGGTTAAGAAGCTTTTTGGAGCGAACATTAGATTGAAATTCAACATCGTTGTGTCACTCACTTGTACCTGTAATAATTAAATTCAGCATAATATATTTTCAAAAATGGACGAAAAGAAACTTTTAATCTAATTGGATTTAATATAGGATCAGATTGCTTCGTTCCTCGCAATGACGGTTTAAGTGATCACTAGATTTGTTAGTTGTTTTTCAATAAAGGTCAATTGTATTTCCACCTTACAAGGAGCAAAGACACAAAGAAAAATATAAAGAAGCTTTCCTTAGCGCCTTTGCGTGGAATTCCTTTGCGCCTTTGCGTGAAATCTTATCAAACACAGCATAGAAAAAGTTGAATAGAGATTATCCGTACAAGTGTGCGACGCAACAAAAGCTTCATAGTAGCACCACTGCCCGGCCCATAAAAAACATTGTACAACCGCAAGACTAAAGAGGAAATAGAAGATGTACACCGAACTTCACGTCACCTCCAACTTCACATTCCTACGCGGCGCATCGCACCCTGAAGAGTTGGTGGAGCAAGCTGCGGAACTTGGATATACAACAATTGCAATTACGGATCGTAATACCTTGGCGGGCATTGTTCGTGCGCATGCGGCTGCGAAAAAAGCAGGCATTTCTTTAATTGTAGGATGCAGGATTGATTTGTTAGATGGCCCAAGTTTGTTGGTTTATCCCACTGATAAAATGGCTTATTCAAGCTTGAGCAATTTATTGACTACCGGTAATCTTCGGGCAGAAAAAGGTGAATGTCATTTGTATAAAGCGGATGTATTTAAACATCGGGATGGAATGAAATGGGTGGCTCTGCCGCCGGAAAAACTGAATAATACTTTTGAACTGGACCCGTCTTTTGAAGTGGCGATGAAAGAATATCGGGAGGTTTTTAAAACGGATTTATACATCGCAGCATCGCGTCGTTACCAGGGCGATGACAGCAAATATTTATATCGGCTAACGCAGCTTTCTGAGCGGTTGAACATTCCCATTGTTGCCACCAATGATGTGCATTACCATACACCTGCCCGGAGGCAGTTGCAAGATGTGGTGACGTGCATTCGTGAAAAGTGTACGATCTATAATGCCGGCTTTAGATTGCATCCCAATGCGGAGCGATACCTGAAAACGGCTGATGAAATGTCGCGGCTTTTTATGCATTACCCCGATGCGATTAGTCGAACAGAAGAGATAGCTACAGCTTGTAAATTTTCATTGGATGAACTGAAATATGAGTACCCTGAAGAGATTACCTCTGAGGGAAGAACGCCGCAGGAAGAGCTTGCCTATTTGGCATGGAAAGGGGCAAAGGAATTTTTTGGTGAGCCGCTTCCGGAGAAGACAGTTGCTGCTATTAAACATGAACTTGCCTTTATTCAGCAACTGGATTATGCACCGTATTTTTTAACCGTTTATGACATTGTGCGCTTTGCAAGAAGTAAACATATCCTTTGCCAGGGTCGTGGGTCTGCGGCTAACTCAACCGTATGTTTTTGCCTCGGCATTACTTCGGTTAATCCTGAAAAGTTTGATCTTCTTTTTGAGCGTTTTATTTCTGCTGCACGCAATGAGCCACCCGATATTGATGTAGACTTTGAGCACGAGCGCAGGGAAGAGGTGATGCAGTACATCTATCAAAAATACGGGCGTGATCGAGCTGCAATCGTTGCTACTGTTACCCAGCAGCACCATAAAGGCGCGATTCGCGTTGTAGGAAAAGCAATGGGATTATCAGTCGATACCATCACTCGCCTTTCGGGATTGATCTGGGATTTTGCAGATGAAGGTTTTGATAAGAATAGAATTTTATCACAAGGATTG
>JANPIM010000033.1:0-210299 GCA_031425015.1 Segetibacter sp.
AAATTTTTTGAAAAAGCTTTTGAAGAGTCTTTGGGTATGTATGTTTTGATGCAGAATATAAAAGGCGAAGAAACTAAAGATGCACTACTGAGTTTTTGCGAAGCATTTGGGATTGTAATAGACGAGGACATAACTTTCGAATGCATAAAGCAAAAAGAATTCAGGTACCGAGAAAAGTTGAAAAAACTTGCGCCCCAATTGTTAGCTAGCAAAGGCTTCAAGATTAAAAGCACTACAGCGAAGGAATTGGCAGCGTAAAGTCTAGATACGCTCTAAAAATTATTATTGCTTTATGTTCAAAAAAATTCCTTTTCTAGTTTTAATAACTCTTGTGAGTTGTACTAAAAAAGTTTCAGAAGACGACAACATTTCACGAAAACACTTACCAATTGTAAGTCATGTTATAACTGATGAAACTTACGTGGCAGAAAGCATTGCTTTAGAAGAAACAATCCAATGGTCAAAGAAGCGTTATCCTTTGTTTTTTATGAGCCGAAAGTAGCCTTTTTAAATTTATAAGTTCTAGTAAACAGAAAATTTAATTGCATTCTGGCTTAAGCTTTCTAGGTATTTTGTCGGCTCTGACTTTAACCTGTCGCTTCCAATTAGATGAGTCATTTATGTATATAGGCCCAAAATCAGGGCTTCCGTCTATTACAAAGGCGCAAACAGGGCTTATAAAATACCCCCGGATGTATACAAACGGCTCACCTTTTTTACCAGAATAAGATAAACTAAAAGCAACTAATCCTTTATTGTCAATTAACTCAAAGCTCTGATCTGTACAACTGAAATCTAGAAATTTATTATCATAAATTTTCCAATGATTATATTCCATCTCACCCATTTCATTGTCATCCAAATCAATAAATCTAGCAGAAGCGTATAGCCTATCATCCTTGGCAATAAGCCAAAGTTTCAAACCGTCGCAATCAATTGGACGCAACCGATATTGAAAAAAATTGACACCTTTATATAGATCAGAAATTTCAAAGTTTAAACCTACGCCATTGGCTATAGTAAGGGTTAAACCTTTCATTTTACTTAAACCTTTTATATATACCCCTTTGATCAAAGGATACTTGTATGCCTCTGTATTATAGTTGAAGCTTGGTATATTCTCTTGAGTTGTTACATTGTCAGAAAATTTTGGGGATTTAACCATGCCTGTTATCTCGTTTTTCTCTGCATGCTTCTGGTGTTTGCTTTTAAACCAATCTAAATGATTTATGCCAAGCCAAGCAAATATGGTAATTATTACCCCCACTATAGAGTACCATTTCTTTAAATATTTCCAAATAGCAAATGCTATTTTTTTAGTTGGATTTGGAGCGGAATTTGGCAAGAGAGTTCTTTTTAATAATTAACTCGGGCAATTCTCTATTTGCCATTTAACTTTTCTTGAATTTTATCTAAACGGATATGAATACTAACAAACGTTATGATAAGTAATAATAAAATCAGCACTTCAAACATAAACTTTACCCCTCCTTTATAATTGTTTTATTGACTATTTCACTAACAGCTTTTCGCATACTGCAGGATAGATCAGATGTCTGTTTTGGTTGCTGCTGCTACCATAAAATTAGAAATGTTTCGTATTCTTTCAAAGTAAATAGAAATACCCTTTTTGCGCCATAAATTATTATCCATAGCAAACTACTATCCTTTTACCCGATAACAATACTTTAGCCACACCGTTTAGTAAATTGTTTCCAATTAGGATACAATATTTTACATTGCTCTTATAAACAAGTTTTATGGAGCAAAAGAAAACAAACTCAACCCTAGAAGCCATTAGGGTAAAAATGCTGGAACTGGGTTTAAAAAATCAGGACCTGGTACCTGCTATTGGAAGCAGGGGGTATGTTTCAAATATTATTTCAGGTCGCAAGCCTATCACATTAGCAACTGCCAAGAAACTTAGAGAAATTCTTGATTTACCTACAGAAATATTTTTAAATTAAACACTGGTTGCAAAATGGCAGCGAAAAAATTTACACCAATACCTGCAGAAACAGCGTTCAATATCCGGCTAATGGATGAGCCTGAAACAATCGAATTTCATTTGCCATCTGCAAACTTGAAGGAACCGGAAACTAAGTTGACTGGTCCGCAAATAGCACTGCTTTTGTACATCAAAGGTGAAAGATCTTCACTTTACAAGATCAAAGAATGTGAAAAAGCAAGAGATATTTACAACCCCTCATATAAAACACCTCACCGCATACAGGAAGCGTTTGCTGAACTCGTTCGATTTACTCCCGCAAAATTCAAAAATAACCCGCCGCATCATAACGCAATTGATCACAGAATTTCTGGTTTAAAAGCCATTCAATCACACCTTAGTAAAAAGGAAATTAAACTGGCCGAAAATTGGATTGATGCACTAGAATTAACACGAAGGGAGTTGCTTGACGAAAAATTTTCTGAGGATTAAAACACCCCTTACAAAAATAGGTACATGGTAGTTACATGGTAGTTACATAGTAAAGCAAAAACTTTAGTACACTTTTACTGCAACAACTAAAAAAAGCAGTGAAAGCCATGTCACAACACACACAACCATTTTTCTTAACTACTCTGTCCATAAAGGAGATGAGAATCCTTTTCAGAACTGAGATGGAGAACTTTTTCGCAACAAACGATCACTCCAATTTAGCCACTTGTAATGCCGGCAAGCAAGGATCTAAGGAGAAAGCTTTGCTAAAAAAAAATCCCAAACCTAATTTCCAAAATGCCAATGGAAAATAAATTTGGGAACGACGAAAGTAATTTACAACATCACGAAGATAATAATCTTCCAAATACTTCCGACTCACCTATACATCTTTTTCACAATATACCTAAAGCACTGCCTTTTGAGGCGCTGCGTAGAAGGGAGTATTGTGGCACTCATATTAGCACTGGAAACGGGAAAACAATCAATCCTTTCCTTTCAGCTACGTGTGCCTGGTATTGCCTCAAACTGGAAACGAGCACTGGAAAGATCCAGGGCTTTAGATCACAGATAGGCGCGCTACAAGAAAAATACAAGATTAAAAATTTAGCAGGCAAAATAGATTGGCTACACCGTGAGAAATTCCTTGCGATCAACAAAGATTCTATATCGTTGATTGGTGAGAGAGCCCTTTATAAATGGGGCATAGATCCGAAAGAAAAACTACCTGCAATAAAATATGACACCTCTCAAAATTTCAACCTGGTTGATATTATTTCCACCATAGGCATAGAACAGATAATGGATAAATCTAGACAAGCTTACTGGAGAAAACTTAATTCAAATCCGGACGCGATAAAGATTTTGACCGCAATTTTCATTCAATATGGTGCCGACAGGAATCTTCTCAAAGAGGATTCTGAATACTTTCGGAAATGCCATGAAGTTGCGCTGTTAGAAAGCTTTCGCACCATGAGTCCGGGACAGAGCGATTACTTTATACTTCACGAAGAACTTGCAGATTTTAATCCCGATATCAACCTCAATCAGGCCACTTATGGTAAGTTGATCGGCTATAGTGTTTTTGAGAGAGTAAATGATAAGACAAAGAAAGATGAGTCGCAGTGCATTGGCTTTGGCCACCTAAAGCGAAGGCTAGCGAGGAAAAGATTGTTGTCGCTCCAAAATATCAGCGCTGAAAGTGTTCGCCTTATTGGAACAGGTTACCAGGCGAAGCTTGCAAGAAAGGACGAGTCGATTTTTCATCACCGGTTTAAGAAGGGTGAGAAAGTGAGGAAGACAATCTGGTACAAGCCAACTCAAATTGAAATCAACCACTCACTCATTTATGATCAAAAACCAGTGTAGGCAAGCCTTTCAGCCAATTATTCAAAAAAATGTTACACTACAGTTAAGCTGATAATCAATCTATAAAAAGCCGTGTCTGCTACAGTCAGGTTTGTCAAAGCCTGTACAAGGCCTGTACAGACTTGTTCAGGCTCTGACAAAAGGAAAAAAAGCGAAAATGATGAACGATTTACAACAACACTACGAAATTGACCTGCTAAGGATGTTAGGCAATACACATACCAAAAACCAAGACGGATCACAAGGGCATCCACACTGCCGCTTTCATTTGTACGTCCGCTTTCCCGAGCATGCAAACCGCAGAAAAAATCCGTTTACTTATCGGGGAGATCAGTTTGAAAATGTTGCGAAAGAAGGCCCACATGCCATGTTGCAATCCTTAATCAGGAACTTTCAGCGAAACGCTTTTAAGCAGCAATGGATATTCGCTTTTTTACAGGATACACTTTTTGATTATGAAGATCAACGCAGGAATATTTTCAAGTATGTAGGCGGGGTTGTAGAAGAGAGCCGGCTACACAATTACAGCAAAATGCTAGAAGGAATTCGGCTCATTGAGTTAATCCGCCCAAATGATCACAATACACTGGCTGAAGTAAGACAGTAACCTAATGCTTGAAAACACCTACATACAAACATCCATTACTCCGGATAAAGCGGTAAGACTGCTTGGTGAGAATGGAATGCCTGTTAGTGTGGAACAAGCAGCCGGCATCCTTCAATTTTTGGGTACTTTAGCAGAAGTAATTACAACAACACCAAGCGAATGAAAACTGCATTCCTTTACGTCCGTGTATCTACAGATGAACAAGCTGATAAGGGCTACAGCCAACGAAACCAGGATGAAATACTTCGTAGATATTGCGAGATAAATAAAATTTCGGTGAAAGATGTTTTCATAGAAGATCACTCCGCCAAAACCTTCAACCGCCCTGAATTTTCAAAGCTGCTTTTAGCCATCAAAAAAAAGCGAAACATTGTAGATCTATTGCTTTTCACTAAGTGGGATCGTTTCAGTCGAAATACTTCAGACGCTTACCAAATGATAAGCACTCTGAACAAATTAGGAGTAGATCCGCAAGCAATTGAGCAACCGATGGATCTAGAAGTGCCTGAAAACCGGATGATGCTCGCTGTATATTTGGCGGTACCTCAAATAGAAAATGATAGGCGCTCACTTAATGTGGTAGGTGGAATGAGACGAGCGCAAAAAGAAGGCCGCTGGATGGGTACAGCGCCGGTAGGTTACAAGAACAAGATAAGCGCCGGTGGAATGAAGTACATAAGCCCGGATGATACCACAGCGCCAATAATGAGATGGGTATTTGAGCAAATTGCAGCGGGTACTTTCACTACTGAACAAATCTGGAAAAGAGCCCGGGAGAAGGGCCTAAAAACGAGCAAAAACAACTTTTGGACAGCGATACGGAATCCGGTTTACTGTGGCGTTATAAAAATCAAAGCCTACAAAAAGGAAGATGTGCAATTTTCCACTGGCCAGCACAAGCCATTGATAAGTGAGGCACTGTTTTACCAGGCTCAAGACGTATTGGACGGCAAGAAAAAGAAGCAACGAACTAAGATTGAAGTAGATGAAAACTTTCCACTCAGAGGCTTTCTGAAGTGTCCGAAATGTACGCTCAACTTAACCGCTTCAGCATCAAAAGGCAGGCACAACCGATACTTTTATTATCACTGCACTTCCAGTTGTGGTACCAGGTATAAAGCGGAAACGGTAAACAACGAATTCTTAAATGAATTGAGAAAGTGGAAAGCTCACCCTGCTGTTGAAGTTCTTTTTAAAACTATGCTGCAGGAAGTCTACGGAGCAAAAGCCAAACAGAAATCTGCTGAGCTTAAAAAAGTGAATGCAGAAATTTTGAGATTGACCGAACGCAAAGCAAAAGCCCGAAATATGTTCATTGACAATAAAATGGACTCAGAAGATTACAATGATGTCAAACGAGAATGTGAAATATCGCTTGTTCAACTCGAAGCAAAACGAGCCGAGTTGTCAATAGGGGAAATAAACATCGAACCACTAATAGCAAAGTCCATTAATCTACTAAGCAACCTAGATTCCATTTACAGAGATGCAGATATTGAAAGGAAAAGACTTTTGATAAATACTATTTTTCCTGAAAAGCTAACTTATAACGGTAATTCATATCGAACCGAAAGATTGAACGAAGCTGTTAAGCTAATATACAGTGTGGGAGCGGCTTTCAGCGGTTCAGGTGACATGAAAAACGCCGCTCTAAAAATTAGAACGGCGTCTGTGATCCCGCTGGGACTCGAACCCAGGACCCATACATTAAAAGTGTATTGCTCTACCAACTGAGCTACAGAATCTTCCTTTTTTCTACTTCTGCCGTAAGGCATTGTTTGAATTTGGAGTGCAAAAATACAGGCTGTGGCTATTCACGCCAAATTTTTTAAAGAAGTATTTTTCCTGTGGCGCTTATAGCAAAACTATTGTGCCACAACTCGTATAAATTTGCTGCATATAACAGCATACATGTCTTACTTCAACAACAAGGTGGTAGTAGTAACGGGTGGTTCAGATGGCATTGGTAAAGCACTCGTTGAACTACTTCTTAATGAGGGCGCTAAGGTGGCAACCTGCGGTCGCAATCATGATAAATTGTACCAACTGCAAACTGCGTACACCTCTAGCCCGCTACACGTTTTTGCGGCAGATGTAAGCAAAGAAAGTGATTGCCAAAATTTTATAAGGTCAGTCCAAAATGCCTTTGGTCCAATTGATATACTGATTAACAATGCAGGTTTGTCCATGCGTGCATTGTTCAGAGAAGTTGATTTAGACACGCTCAGGCAATCGATGGACATTAATTTTTGGGGGACAGTTTGTTGCACCCGTTTTTCATTAGATGATATCATCAAAAACAAAGGAACCATTGTTGGAATTTTGTCTGTTGCCGCTTACAGGGGTTTACCTGGCAGAACAGGTTACAGTGCAAGTAAATTTGCCGTGAATGGTTTTCTAGAAGCACTTAGAACCGAGGTGATGAACGATGGCGTAAATGTAATGTGGGTGTATCCCGGTTTCGTGTCATCAAACATCAGAAATGCTGCGCTGGATAAAGATGGAAAACCGCAGGGCGAAACACCGATGAATGAGAATGAAATGATGACACCCCACGAGTGTGCAACGCATATTTTATCTGCTATCAAGTCCGGGAAGCGCTCTATCATTCTTACCAACCTTGCCAGGCGAACCCTTTATATGAACCGTTTTTTTCCTTCTATTGCAGATAAGCTGATCCGTAGATTCTATTTCAAAAAAGGAGTACTTGTAAAATAGGCTTAGTGCATCTAATCGTATTCTATTCAGATCAAATAAAATTCCTCGAAAGCATCAACTAGTCTTTTGAAACTACAATTCATACCTACACATCCCATAGGCTCCAAAATTTTCAATGTGGAAAGAGGTATACCTCCCCGAATTTTATCAACAAATTCATTTAATCTTTGATGAGTTGTAATTTTTATGGTCGCTTTGCGATTCCTGCCGGTTGTTCTGCCATTATATGTGCAGTCTACAACTGTAGCACAGACACTTAGCAGAATAGAATTTTTTACCCACTACAGAATATGCCAATTGTAACGCTTACCACAGATATTGGGCAACAGGACTACCTGGTGGCAGCTGTGAAAGGGCAACTATATTCTGCTTCAGAACAGGTGAACATAGTGGACGTTTCGCATCAATTATCTTCTTTTAATTATCCGCAGGCTGCTTATTTCTGCTGCAGTGCCTTTAGTCACTTTCCAAAGAACACCTTTCACATGGTGCTGGTAAATATGTTCGATGACAAGCCACACCGGATGTTGTTGGCTTATCACAATGAGCAATACATAGCCTGTGCTGATAACGGTTTACTAACAATGATTGTAGATGGCACACCAGAGCATGTAATCGCACTGCCGCTTCCTACAGACAAACCTCCTACCACGCTCACTTGCAGTGCAACTATTATTGAAGCTTATAATAAATTAGCCGGCGGAAAAATGTTTGCAGATCTGGGAGATGCAGCGGAATCTATCGTGGAAAAATTGCGGTTGAAATATGTGACCAGCCCAAGCAGCATGGAGGGACAAATTTTGTACGTAGATAATTTCGAAAATGTAATTGTGAACATTACCCGGGAAGACTTTGAGAAAGAGAGGAAAGGAAGAAATTTCAAAATTGTTTTTAAACGCGACGAAGTAATTGATACCATCAGCGATACCTATGCTTGTGTACCGCAAGGCGAAAAGGTTGCCTTCTTTAACTCTGCAGGATACCTGGAAGTGGCCATCAACAAAGGAAATGCTGCCGGCCTTTTTGGATTACAGGGTTTTTCAGAGGCAATGCAAAAGCAGAGCATGTCATTACAGAACAAATGGTTTTATCAAACCGTAAAAATATTTTTTGAATAATGCTGGTGCGTGTGGTTAAGATGACCTTTCGCGAAGATGCATTAGATGCGTTTACAACTTTGTTTGAACAACGGAAAGAGCAGATTAGAAATTTTGAAGGCTGCATTCACCTTGAACTTTGGCAAGATCGTTTACACCCACATACATTTTTCACCTACAGCCACTGGATGAATGCTGAAGCATTAGACGCATACAGGCACTCCGATTTTTTTGCGGATACCTGGCAGCAAACAAAACAACTATTCGCAGCAAAGCCAGAAGCATGGTCAGTAAACCCAATGGTAGTTTTGCCGTAACCCCTATCTTTATTATCAACCCACCACATGAATGAAATACTTGCTGAAACCATTTAAATGGATTTATTGCGTCTATGCATTGTTGATGTTTGTAATCATAATGTTGCTCGCGCTTCCATTGGTGGTGTTCGGTTCTTTTCTGGGAAAGATAAAAGGGGGCAACTTTATTTACCAGGTTTGCAAAGCGTGGGGCTACACCTGGTATTTCTTTGTAGGAATGAGGCATAAGAATGTCTACGAAGTGCCACACGATACAAACGGTACGTACATTTTTGTGGCCAATCATACTTCCTACATGGATATACCACCTATTGTAATTGCCATGCGGCAACCGGTAAGGGTGCTAGGCAAATATGAAATGGTTAATTACCCGGTTTTTGGCTACATCTATAAACGCGCTGTGATCTTGGTGGACCGCAGAGACCCTGAACGCAGAGCGCAAAGTGTACGCCAGTTGAAGCAAGCACTGCGTAAGCATATCTCTATATTTATTTTCCCCGAAGGGACTTTTAATATTACCGGCGCGCCGCTAAAGGATTTCTATGATGGTGCTTTCCGGATTGCCATAGAAACACAAACTCCCATCAAACCGGTGTTGTTTGTTGATGCCCTTGATCGCTTGCATTACAGTAGCATCTTTACACTATCACCGGGTAAATGCCGTGCCGTGTTTCTGCAAGAAATACCCGTCGCAGGTTTGGCGATAGAAGACATCAACAACCTTAAACAACAGGTTTACGAAAAAATGGAGCAAGGATTAAGACGATACAGGAACTACAACCCACAAGTTGTCTCCTAAATTTATCATAAGGTAAGATCAACCAACAGTGGCGTTTGTCTTTCTAATATTCCGTCTCGTCACCTTAGCTCAAGAACAGAATGTTGTTATACTGCTCATTCATTTCTACCTCATTTTAATGAGTTTATTTTGCACCCAATGGATGATTTGGCAAACGATAATTTATTTTCTTCACTGCAAGGCGAACAACTTTATGCAGAAGTAATTATACCCTTAGCCTTACCCAAAAATTATACATGGTCGGTTCCATCGCATTTACAGCAAACTGTGAAAGTTGGCTGCCGGGTAGAAGTTGTGTTGGGCAGAAGTAAACGCTATGCAGGCATCGTTAAAACGTTACACGCTAACAAACCGGACGCATTTACCCCAAAAGAAATTATCAATTTACTGGATGCACAACCAATGGTATATACACGTCAACTAGCGCTTTGGCAATGGATGGCGGAGTATTATATGTGTACCGAAGGTGAAGTAATGCAGGCCGCTTTACCCTCTCACCTTAAGCTTTCGAGTGAAACAATTATTTCCTACAACGAAGATTTTGGCGATGATTTTACCAACCTGGGTGATGAAGAATATCTGGTGGCAGAAGCATTACAAATTAAAAAGGAATTGAAGTTAAGCGAAGTGCAACAGGTACTGGATGCATCGCATGTATACCCGGTAATTAAGAAGTTGCTGGATAAAGGTGTTTGCGTGGTGTGGGAAGCGCTGAACGATAAATACAAAGAAAAAAAAGAAACGTATGTATTACTTCATCCAACTTTTCATAACGAAGATCAACTGGCTGTATTACTGAACGAGTGGAGTAAAAACAAAGCACCAAAACAATTAGAGTTATTGCTAGCCTATTTACACCTGGTAAAAACCACCGGGGAGGTTACGCAGATTGAGCTACTGAAAAAAGCCAATGCAAACATTGCGCAGCTGAAAGGATTATCTGATAAGCATATTTTGTTGCTGGAAAAAAGATCGAAGGATCGAATCACTTCTTTGCCAAAAGATGTAAAAATTGATTTTGAACTATCGCAGGCACAACAATTAGCCGCAGATGATGTGCTGCAAGTATTTGCAGAAAAACCGGTTTGCTTACTGCAGGGAGTAACCTCCAGCGGTAAAACGCAGATCTATATAAAGATCATCGAACAAGTAATAAAAGATGGAAAGCAAGTACTGTATATGCTTCCCGAGATTGCGTTAACGGCTCAGATCATTAGGCGATTACAGAAATACTTTGGCGGGTACATTACGATCTACCATTCTAAATTCAATCCAAACGAGCGGGTAGAAATCTGGAATAAAATACGCAGTGGTGAAACAAAAGTAGTGTTGGGTGCACGATCTTCTCTGTTTCTTCCTTTTAAAGATCTCGGTTTGATAATAGTAGATGAGGAACACGATCCTTCTTTCAAGCAACAAGATCCTGCGCCTCGATATCATGCCCGTGATGCAGCCATTTATTATGCCTCTCTCTATCGTGCAAATGTTTTACTGGGGAGTGCAACTCCTTCAATAGAAAGTTACCACAATACCAAATCGGGTAAGTATGGCTTTGTACACTTAACGCAGCGTTATGGCGATGTGCAATTGCCGGTAATTGAGCTGGTAGATGTAAAAACGATTTTTACACGCGACAGAAGTAAAGTACTGCTCTCACCCCATTTGCTGGAAGCCATATTTGAAACATTGGAGCAGAAGAAACAAGTCATTCTTTTTCAAAACAGGCGGGGCTATTCTCCGTATCAACTCTGCGGTACCTGCGGATGGATTCCACAGTGTAAGAACTGCGATGTTACACTCACCTTTCACAAGGCAAAGAACCGGCTGCAATGCCACTATTGTGGTACAACTTACCCTGTGGTAATAAGTTGCGCAGCATGTGGTAGCCACAACTTCATTCAAAAGAATTTTGGGACCGAGAAACTGGAAGAAGCTTTGGTGGAAGCGTTTCCAACAGCTAAGATTGCGCGTATGGATTACGACAGCATCAAA
The DNA here is from genome assembly GCA_031425015.1 of Segetibacter sp. Classification (GTDB taxonomy): domain Bacteria; phylum Bacteroidota; class Bacteroidia; order Chitinophagales; family Chitinophagaceae; genus Segetibacter. Next base: position 11,339 of record JANPIM010000033.1, read on the forward strand.
GGAAAAAACGACCATGATGCGCTGATAAAATTATTTGAGCAACAGAAGCTTGACATACTTGCAGGCACACAAATGGTGGTAAAAGGATTGGACTTTGAACATGTAAGCCTCGTAGGAATTGTAGATGCAGATGGCATTCTAAACTTTACAGATTTTCGGGTAAATGAAAGAGCGTTTCAGCTAATGGAACAAGTGAGTGGCCGCGCTGGTAGACGCGACACACAAGGTAAAGTCATCATACAGGTTAGTAAAACCGATCACCCTGTTTTAAAGTTTGTCCAGGAACATGATTTTGATAAACTGTATTCGTTTGAAATAGAAAACAGGCGGCAATTTTTTTACCCGCCGTTCTCACGCATCATTCAACTTACTTGTAAGCATAAGGAGAGGCATATAGCTGAAGAAGCGGCCAACATTCTTGCCCAGTTTTTAAAGACGGGTTACGAACAATATTTGAGTGGACCGGCTGAGCCGGTTGTGGCCAGGGTGAGGAACCAATATCTTTTTGAGTTGCTTTTAAAGTTGCCAAGAGATGCAAAGGTGATCAAAGATTGTAAGCATTCAATTTTGCAGCAGATCCAAATCATACAAAGCAACAAACGCTATAGAAGTGTGAGCATTGTTGCTGATGTAGATGCGGTGTAAGCAAAAAGACTTGATGACCGAATGAGTCCAAAAATGGTGTGAAAGTAAGAAGCCACCGTAATCGATGGCTCTTTTTATTTTACGTCATTGTGAATGTCTCCAGAAACTTAGTGGTAAAGTTTCCACTTCGAAAATCCTCATTCTGCATTAACTGCAAATGAAAAGGTATCGTTGTTTTAACCCCTTCTATTACATACTCGCTAAGCGCACGGTACATAGTGTTAATCGCTTCCTCGCGGGTTTGTGCCACAGCAATTAACTTACCTATCATACTATCGTAATAAGGTGGTATGATGTAGCCTGCGTACACATGGCTATCTACACGTACACCATGTCCGCCAGGTTGGTTAAGCACGGTAATTTTTCCCGGGCTTGGGCGAAAATCGTTGTAAGGATCTTCAGCATTTATCCTGCATTCAATCGCGTGCATTTGCGGTTCATAATTCCTTCCACTAATAGGCTCGCCGCTTGCAATTTTAATCTGCTCCTTTATTAAATCATAGTTGATTACTTCCTCGGTTACACAATGTTCCACTTGTATCCGGGTGTTCATTTCCATGAAGTAAAAGTTGCGATCCTTGTCTACCAGGAATTCAATCGTTCCAACACTTTCGTAGTTGATTGCCGAAGCTGCTTTAATGGCTGCAGCACCCATAGCTTCACGCAGCTCAGGTGTCATAAAAGGAGATGGACTTTCTTCAACCAGCTTTTGATGCCTGCGTTGAATAGAACAATCTCTTTCACTTAAGTGACAAACATTGCCATAGCGATCCCCTGCAATTTGTATTTCAATGTGGCGGGGTTCTACCACAAATTTTTCCATGTATATACCGTCATTCTTAAAAGACGCACCTGCTTCTGCACGCGCAGTGGTATATGCCTTCTCCATTTCACTTGCTTCGTTTACCACGCGCATACCCTTTCCACCCCCACCAGCTGTAGCTTTCAAAATAACAGGGTACCCTACTTCTTTAGCAAGTTCAATTGCTCCCTCTACGCTCTCCAATAAATTTTCTCCTCCTGGTACTACCGGAACACCAGCTTTTATCATGGTCTCCTTTGCAGTAATCTTGTCTCCCATTTTATTGATCATGTCGGGAGTTGGACCAATAAACTTAATTCCGTGATCGGCGCAGATCTGTGAGAACTTTGCATTCTCAGCCAGGAAACCGTAACCAGGATGAATTCCATCCGCATTAGTGATTTCCGCAGCCGCCATAATGTGAGGTATATTCAAATAAGAATCGCTACTCGCAGGCTTACCGATACAAACAGCTTCATCAGCAAACTTTACGTGTAAACTATCCTTATCAGCTGTAGAATACACTGCTACGGTCTTAATGCCCATTTCGCGACAGGTGCGAATGATACGTAGTGCTATTTCGCCTCTATTTGCTATTAAAATTTTCTTGAACATAGTTTATAAGTACTAACAACCTGAGAACATGCATTTATTTTTCGGCACTTCACGCTCCCTTTGCCAGCTGCATACAATTAAATAATGAAGAAATACTCGTTGCTTTCTATTGGTAATATTTTACACGCCCAGTTGAAGAATTCCACTAAAGCATGTTGGCCATTTATGCTGGTTCTACCAGAAAAAGTGGCTGATCGTATTCTACAGGGCTTGCATCCTCAACCAACACCTTTACAATAGTTCCTTTTACTTCGCTTTCAATTTCATTGAAAAGTTTCATTGCCTCAATGATACAAACCGTTTTTCCTATGGAAACCTCATCGCCTACCGCTACCAGCGCTGGCTTATCTGGGGAAGAACTGCGATAAAATGTGCCTATCATCGGGCTCTTAATGGTGACAAAATTTTCTTCTGCCTTTGCTGTTGATACGGGTGGTGCAGTATTGGGTGTGGTGCCTCCGGAATAGCCAGGTAAAGACGCGGGGGCAGATTGTTGTGGTAAGTAAGAAGGTGCTGATACGGTAGTGTATACTGGTACCGAGTCTTCTTTCTGCCGGATTGTTATCTTAAAATCTTTCTCTTCTATACTAAGCTCACCAATATTGCTTTTGTTGATAATCTTGATTAGCTCTTGTATTTGTTTGAAGTCCATACGGCTGGTTTTTAGTTTATAGACTGATGTGACAGTTTTTCTGTCGAAATGGGGGGCAAAATAGCCAAAAAACCATTGCATCCGTCGTGAAAAATAAAAAACTAAAAAGCATTTGGGTAGGCAAATGAAAACATACCGCGGGAAATTGAACGGTTTATATGCCTGAAGCAGAAAGTGGTGTAGCGTAAACTGAAAAAGAGGGATGGATTAAAGTGGAAAACCTGTAATGATTGACATTACTGGCGGGGAGTAGAACCCGAGCCCGATTTTAAACGCCATTAACTGTTTGCCCTGATACAGCCAATGATAATAACGACCAGAAAAATAAGTACAATTTTCAGAGCGTCACTTATTGTATCTCTAAGACGTTGATTGTTGCCACGTTTTTTGTAAGGTTGGTAAGTTGAGTAAATGTTATTCATTTCGCATCGTTTTTTTATGAGAAAAAATAGACTTTGGCCAGGAACTTATCGGTTTAAAAACGTGTAAAGTTTCGGCCTGTTGTGGATAACGAGGTACGAAAAAGAAATATTGTCCACCTAAAACGGGTTGTGCAGAATTTTAGGCATTAGATGAAAATTTGGTCTATTTGGAGCATTGCGATAAAACATTGAACGCGTAATCTGAGCAAAGGAATAGGCAAAAAAAAAGGTAGCCAGTCAGCTACCTCCATCAAATATTATATCTAGCCTATTCCTTTACTCTTTCTACGTATTCACCACTCTTAGTATTTACGCGGATTAATTCACCCTCGTTCACAAAAAGCGGAACCATTACGGTTGCCCCACTTTCAACAGTAGCAGGTTTAAGGGTACGGGTAGCCGTATCTCCTTTTACACCGGGCTCGCTGTAGGTTACTTTCATTACAATTTTATCCGGCAACTCTACACCCATGGGCAGCTCAGTTTCTGTATTAATCATTACAGCTACCTCCTGGCCGTCTTGCAAAAATTGCGGAGCATCAATCATCGCTTCTGCTAAAGAAATCTGTTCAAAACTCTCATTATCCATGAAGTTGTAACCGCTTTCGTCCTTGTACAAAAACTGGTAGGATTTCTTTTCTACCCTAACAGGATAGATATTCTCACCACTGTTCCAAGTATGTTCAATACTCCGATTGTTATCTACCCCTTTTAGTTTAGCCCAAACTTTCGCAGCAGACCTCGCCGTTTTATTTTGACCAAATTCAACTATTGAATACAAGCTGCCATCTAGCTTTAATATCATACCACGGCTGATGTCCGATGTTGTTGCCATAAAAACTTTTAATTTAAAACTTAATTTTTGGAGAGCCGCAAAAGTAGGAAATGGTTTCTAATTAACCATATAAGAGAACGTTGAAGAAAGTGAGATGTAGTAAGGCTGGCTTACGACTTTTTCCCACTTTTTTTATAGCGTGCAATCAAATCAACCACCATAGAGTTTTGAAGTATAGCCGGGTTCAAATCAATGAATTTTTTCAGTTGCCTGGGAGACTTCTGAATAGCCTTTTCGAGTTGAAGCAAACCTTCTTTTGTTTTCCGACCAACAAATAAACTAGCGCTTAAATAATAGATGAAGAGTGTTTTCCCCTCTGTTAGCTTAAGTGCGGCTTCACTTTGTTCCAATGCTTCGTCGTAAAATTCCGCCTTAAATAAACACCTGATCAATGCTTCCCATCCCGCTACACTTTTCGGTCGTGAGCGTACTACGTTTCCAAAAAACTGAATGGCATCTTTATAATGGCCTAGTTGCATTTTACACTCTCCCATTGCCAAATTATACTCGGGCAATAGGCGCTGCAAACGCATGGCACTTTCTAGCTGCTTAATTGCAGGTTCCCATTGTTCCTCGTTTATGTAAGTAAGTGCCATTTTATAAAACAACTTACTGTCTTCCGGGTTTAAGTGTGAAGCTTTCCGGTAATTAAACCGAGCCTGGGCGAAGTTTCCAACCTTGTGATAGCAATGTCCGATAGCCTCATAAATCACATCTTCAGGACGGCTTAATTCGAGCACTTTTTCTAACACTTCAATGGCATCTTTATACTTACGCATGCGCAAGTAGGCATCACCCATATTACGGTACGCATAGTCAAATTTTTCATCAATGGTAACGGCATATAAGTATGCATCAATAGCTTTCTCGAAAAGTTTCAGCCCCTGATAGGCTGCACCAAGGTTAAACCAAGCCAACTCATTATACGGGTAGTCGTTGATGATGTTTGTATGTAACGTGATGCTTTCCTCATTTCTACCTGTAAAATCAGTCCAGAAACAGATTCTATATAGCGCTTCCTCATTGTTTGGCTCTTCTTCCAAGATCAATTTCAGGCAATCGAATACTTTGTCAAATTCTTCGTAATCGTCATATACATCAGCCAACTCAAATAATAATTCAATGCGCTCGTCCCCTTCAAACTGTTGCAGTGCAGACTCTAAAAGGTCAACAGCATTTTGTTGCTGATCCAGCGCCAGGTACGCATCAGTTTTTAAAATAAACAGATTTATATCTCCGCTATCAAAAAGTTCGGCACGCTCCAAAATTTCAAGTGCGTCCCAATACTTTCTTCCGGCAAGTAACAAATCAGCTTTTTTAATCATTAAAACAGATGAGTAAGGGAATTGCTCTATTGCAAGATCCGCAGCTTCCATTGCTTTAGAAAGCTCATCTTTATCATCGAAGTAGTCAATAATTCGCTCAAATGCATCCTCTTCAAGAAATGAATGTTGGCGTCCAATTTTTAAGTTCTCGAATTGCTGTAGCAACTCCCTCATTTCGTCTCGATCTTCTTGGTATGAATTATCAGCCATGTTGCATCTGTAATTATTGAAAGTTAAGGCCGGTGAAAAATAAAACCAACTAAAGAAGTAACTTTTTTAAAAATTGGACGTTATAACAGTGACGAAAAAAGTTGTTAAATATTTACATTTTACCTAAATTTGTATTTAATGGAAAACAGAAACCATATTAAAGCAATGAAACTGATGATAGCACTACTCTTCGTAGGTGTTACTCACATTGCTATGGGTTCATTTACTGGATCCTCTGAGGATAAAAGTAAAGGCCAGTTTTCATTGAAGAACTTTAATAAGAATTTTTACAAATCATCTGTTCCTTTTTCTTTGAGGGCAGGATTTCAATTCAAGAATACTCAGGTTGTGAACCAGAGAACAGAAAACGGTTTCACCACCGTTACCTCAGTAATGAGATTTGAGAAAGGAAATGCAACTTACATTTACCCTTACAAGCATAAGGTTTCCGTTTCTAAGTTTGTTACTCCTGTTCCGCCTTCCGTTCGTTAAATCCACCTTTTTTATCGCAATAATAGCCTAGAGCCATAAACTGCCAACTTTATGGCAGGCTCTCAATTAGAATTACTATCTCACCCCATTCAACTGTAAAGATTAACCTTATTTAAAGTACACGATAGCCACTTTTGGGAATATCAAACATTGCAATGGGTACAGGAGTAAGTGTGATTTTTGTAGCAGTATATTTAACCTTAGTCTTTCCATCTTCAGACTGTGCTTCATATTCCAGCGCAAATCCTGGTAGGTCTTTGAACTGGTATTCAAACTCTCTATTTGAAGGCACTATAGATGGTGCATAATAAATATTGTATTGCGAACCATCCTTTAATTTGGCGACCACTTTTTTACAATCATATCCTAAAATGGTTTTGGTGTCGTTGGTATTCTGAAAAGAAATTCCTTCATATTTTTTATTTTTCTCGCCCATTTTGCGACTGTCTAAATAAGAAAGATATTTATTGTTACCCAGCTCCCGCAGAATTACTGTTGAGTCTGATTTACTATCACTGATAAATGTCTGTTTAAATGAAGGGGTAACCAAGTCTGTCCGAACCTTTGAACCTTTAAGATAAAGCATCTTTGAGGCGCCGGTCATAGACTTGATGGTGTTAGCATCAGCATTGGCATCTTCAATTGTCAGGTCATAAACTACAGAAACTTCAGAAATTATTTTCGGCTCTTGCGCAGATAAATTGAATGCTATTACGGTGCTTGTAAGAAAAGTAAATATCTGTCTCATAATTGTTTATGTCTTAATGACGAATTCTGTGCCAATGATACCAAAAAAGCCTGTGCAAATAGCACAGGCTTCGTTAAAAAGTCGACAGACGCTTACTTTTTCGGTTGGGTACGCTCCTTGATATTCTGCACTTTCTTTTGAGATTCTACCATTTGATCGTACTTCTGCTGCCACTTAGATTTTTCTTTTGGCTTCTTGCGTGTCTCGTGAATCTTAGCCAATATTTTATCGTGGTTGATGATATAGTTCTGTATAATGAACTGAAGTATCAATGTAATGATGTTTGACACGGTATAATACCAGGTAAGCGCCGAGGGAAGTCTATTAAAAATGAACAGCAACACAAATGGGAATATGTAAGGCATGTACTTCATCACAGGATTGTTCTGATCCGGTGTCATGCTCATATTATAAAAAGAAATTAAGAAACTGGTAGCAGTAGCGGTAAGCGTAAATAAACTAATGTGATCACCATAACCGAGGGGAATAGAGAATGGAAGGTGAACAAATACGTCATACGAAGAAAGATCTTTAGCCCACAAGAAGCTCTGCCCTCGTAACTGTATTTCAGAATTAAAAAAACTATACAGGGCGAAGAAAATTGGAATTTGAAGAACAGCTGGTATACAACCGCCTAATGGATTAACGCCTGCCTCCCTAAAAAGCTTCATCTGCTCAACGGCGAAACCTTGTTGATCATCGCCATGCTTCTTCTTAAGTACATCCAATTCCGGGCGTAGCACTTTCATTTTCGCGCCGCTCAAATAACTTGTATAAGTAAGTGGAGAAGTTACCAGGCGAATGAAAATAGTAAGCAACGCAATTACCCATCCGAAATTTTTTATAAACCCTGCGAAAAAGTCGAACACAGGCATGATGACATACCTATTGATATACTTTACAAAAGAGAAAACACCTGAGCCAAGATCTACAATGTTTTCCATCTTCATATTGTAGTTCTTTAGTACATAAAAGTCGTTGGGACCATAATACAACTGAAGAGGAACAGTGACAGATGTAGCTGTTGCCGGCAGTTGCATTTTAAAATTGGCAATCGTTTTTCCAACAATGTCTGTTGTATCGTCGGGAACAGTGGTAGATACATCACCTGAAGTAAAGTGGCTTTTTGAAAGCAACGTAGCGTTAAAAAACTGCTGCTTTACAGATAACCAATGCAAAGGCTTTTCAAACGTTTCGCTAGTGGCGGATGATGCGGTAGCAAAGTCGTAACTGTTGTCTTCTACATAACATAAACGTGACTGAGTTCGCTCGTATTTTATATCTCGTTGTTGCTGGTGCGTTTGCACTTGCCAGTTTATGTTTAGAGCGTTTCCGGTGAGCAGCCTATTCGCACCTTCCATTTTAATGTTCCAATCAACCAAATAATCATTGGGCTTTAAAATAAACTCGTGCGTTACACTTTGACCCTCTTGCGAGAGCAACTTGTAAGTGATTACCTGGCTTCCATCTGAAGATTTTGTTACCGTTGGGGCGCTGAAGAATAAAGTAGATGTGAGTGCTGATTGATTGCCAGAGGTGTTAATTGCATAGCCGACATTATCGAAAGAAGTTCCTGCAAGTACTACGTTGGTGCTATCGTACGACTTGTAATTTTTTAATTCGACACTCTTAGGCTGGGCTCCCTTGTTTGTAAAAATAATTTTAACTAACTCGTTTTCAACTTTGGTGAGTTCTTCAGTACCTAATGCCGCAGTTTGAAAGCTGCCTGCAACTTCCACCTTTTGCAAAGAATCGCGGCGGAGTGAATCAGCTCTTGCAGTAACCACATCTATAACAGGTGCTTGCAAGGCTTTTACCTTTGAAATAGAATCTTCAACGTGCTTTTGTTGTTTAAGCAGATTTTGCTGCTGTTGGCTTGAAAACCAGAAATATCCAATGAAAAGAATTCCCAATAACACAAAACCAATGACCGTATTCTTATCAGTCTTCATATCTACTTTAAAAATTAGGCGGCAAAGGTAGGGATTTGAGGTTAAGCTTTAGGAGATCAGGCAATTCTCCACCAGTGTATACAAAGGCCTCGAAATTGCATGTTCGTTAAATTACTTGTAAAGGCCAGAATGCTCGCTGCCACTAAATTTTAAGTCAGTATTTTGGTCACTGCAAAGAGTACTTTCCAGCTTCAACCACCATTATCTTATTTCTAAAATAATTGTATGCCTGAAAGTATTACTTCCCTTTCTCAAAGGGACCATTATACCCCATCGGTTTGGGACAAGTTTCTTTGGTGGCTAAGTACAGCCGAAAGTCAATTACTAAAGGATTGCGTGGTAGATAGGAACCGGTACCGGATTATTGGCACTACAGTGCTTGGCACCTGGGCCTTCGCTACCCTTGCATGGACCTACTTTTGGACAACCATTACTCCCTACCCCATTGCTGCGATTTTGCTTGGCCTTTTTATGGGTTTTATCATTCTTACCATTGATCGCGCTTTGATTAAGGGCATTAATAAATTCAATAAACGTAAGGCCGCACCGCTGATTTTGCGAAGCGTTTTAGCTATTACACTTGGCACTTTTATGGCGCAGCCAGCTGTTTTGTACATGTTTGATAAAGAAATTCAACTGCAGGCTTCGCTGGATAATGAAAAGCGCAAACTGGTAAAGCAGCAAGAACTTGATACTCTTTACAATCCCCAAAAAAATGCGCTGGAAGCGGAAAAGAAGACTTACACTGGCCAGCTTGATAATAAGTACACCGAGGTAAATGCAGCAAGGCAGGCATTTGTACAGGAGATAGATGGAACAGGTGGTTCAGGGAAAATAGGGATACAGGATATTGCCAAAGCTAAGAAGCTGGAATATGAAAAATTAGATGAGGAGTATCGCAAACTTACTGCTGAACTTCAACCGCGTATTGCAAAAACCGACAGTTCGCTGGGTGCTATCAACTTGATTTTAAAAAAAGAAAATGACACATTTTCTGCGTTATTGAATAATGGTTTCCTCACACGGATTGAAGCGCTAAATAACCTGGTAAAATCTAATACTGCTCTGCAGTGGCGATATTTTTTAATAGTGATCATTTTGCTGTTGATTGAACTGATGCCAGTCCTCGCTAAAACTTTGTTGCCATCCGGCACTTACGATGAAAAAGTAAGGTTGCGGGAAGAAATGGAACTGGAAATGGCCACAAGTAACCAGCTAAAAGAGAAAGAACTAAAAGAGCTGTACAATCAACTTGCGAAAGAAAATGACGAAGCCTTCCTGCGGCATTTCTTTGCCACCACTAAAGATGAGCGGGAGAAAATGATGCGTGCAAAACTGGGGCAATGGACCGAATCCGCAGAAAGCTTTGATAGCTTTTGGGAAAAAATAAAGCAAGATATTCTTACGAAACAGGAGAACTAGTAAGTATCAGCAATGAAAATTAAAGAAAGACCTGTTGTAAATAAATAGGATTCAACTCACTGCTGAATCCTATTTATTTATAGTCACATTCACTAAATCATTTCACTGTGTAGCAGTGGATTTTTTATGGAAGTTCGCACTTCATTGTACTTTTTTGCAGCACCGATAAATGAAACAAACAGTGGAGCGGGGCTTTCAACAGAGCTTTTCAATTCAGGATGGTACTGTGCACCGAGAAAAAACGGGTGACCCGGTATTTCCATAATCTCTACTAAGCCGGTGTCAGGATTTGTGCCGCTAGCAATCATTCCTGCATCTTCAAATTGTTTTAAATAGGCATTATTAAACTCAAAACGATGGCGATGTCTTTCTGTTATTTCAGTGGTACCATATACATCATGCGCCAGTGATCCTGATTTAAGTAAGCATGGGTATGCACCAAGACGCATAGTCCCTCCTTTAAGTGTTACTTTCTTCTGTTCTTCCATCATGTTAATTACCGGGTGAACAGTTTGCTCATTCATTTCTGTACTATGGGCATCGGTCAATCCCAAAACGTTACGGGCAAATTCAATCACCGCCATTTGCATTCCAAGGCAAATACCAAAAAATGGCAGGCCTTTCTCCCTCGCATATTTTACCGCAATGATTTTTCCATCAATACCCCTATGCCCAAACCCCGGGGCAACCAATAATCCATCTAATGTATCAAGCTTTTCAGCCACATTATCCTCCGTAATATATTCGCTGTGGACATTCTCTACAACGACCTTACACTCATTCATAGCGCCGGCGTGTATAAAGCTTTCAAGAATGGATTTATAAGCATCCTGCAGCTCAATATATTTACCAATCAGTCCAATGGTAACCTTACTCTTAGGATATTTAAGCTTGTCCAAAAACTTTTTCCATTTAGTTAGGTCCGGTTCGTTGTACTCTGTAATCTTTAAACTCTTCAGGCAGATAAGATCCAGCTTTTCACGCATCATTAGCAGCGGTACTTCATAAATAGTGGCCGCATCTGCTGCCTCTATTACTGCTTCCTGTTTCACATTGCAGAACTGAGCCAATTTCTTTTTTATCTCGTTGGTCAGGGGCTCCTCTGTCCTACAAACTAAAATATCAGGATGAACACCATTCTCGCTCATCAGTTTTACACTGTGCTGAGTTGGTTTAGTCTTCAATTCTTTTGCAGCTTTCAGGTAAGGAATTAAAGTTAGGTGAACGACCAGGCAATCTTCTTCAGGCAACTCCCATTGCAACTGGCGTACAGCCTCAATAAACGGAAGGCTTTCAATGTCGCCAACTGTTCCCCCAATCTCTGTTAGCACCACGTCGTAACGGTCATCTTTGCCTAGCAAAAGCATTCTGCGTTTAATCTCATCTGTAATGTGCGGTATTACTTGTACAGTCTTTCCGAGGTAAGCCCCTTCACGCTCTTTGTTGATGACGGTCTGGTAGATTCTACCGGTTGTAACATTGTTTGCCTGTGAAGTGTAAGTTCCCAAAAATCGTTCGTAGTGGCCAAGATCGAGATCCGTTTCTGCACCATCTTCCGTAACATAACATTCACCATGTTCATACGGGTTCAATGTTCCGGGATCCACATTAATATATGGATCGAACTTTTGAATAGTAGCACGTAAGCCCCGTGCCTGGAGCAATTTTGCCAGGGATGCTGCAATGATACCCTTACCTAAACTACTGGTAACTCCACCGGTTACAAATATGAACTTCGCCATTGTATATGGTAATTAATAAGTTTAATGATGTTAAGCCAACAATGGAAATGATCCACCAGTTGATAGCCATATCCGGTAAAGGATTGGGTTGAGCAATGCACCTCGCATCGCGTTCGTTTTCAGTAAAAAGATGAGAAGAATTCCGCTGTATCATCCTTAGTTCTGAATGACCTGCGGAGAAGAAAAATATCTCAGAGGTCGTACAAACCTACTGTAATTTTAACTGTGAAAAAAACATGAACAAAAATTAACCGATCATCAATGCGAGATATTTTTATCAGGATTTTTCAACAGATGTTATAGAAAGGCGTATACACATTTGAAAAATGGACATACCCGACCAAAACATTTAAGCACAATATTTTTTGCACAGTAGCAAATAATAAACCTCTAAATAAAGTACCATTGCTTGCAAAAGCAGCTTCCATATGCGCTCACTTTTACTTTCGCTTACGATCCTTTTTATTGTACAAGTTAGTACGGGGCAAGATCAATGGAAATACCTGCGAGATAGCGCCGATTTGCAAAAGGTGAAATCGTTGAAGTTGATGTTAGATACTTCAAGGCACCAGAAAGGTTCGCTGATCCTGCCTTTTTCATCTATTATAATAAAAGACGTACGGTTTGATACTGCGCAAATTGGCCTTTACAGCCAGGTTTCCGATGTTCTTTTTCGAACCATAAAAAACTACCGGGTTAATGTAAAAGATGGCGTTTCCAAAGGGCTCAACCAATATTTTAATCATTACCTACAAAACAATTTGGGTACGGGCAGCAATAGCATTGTATGTTTTGTAAAGAAGTTTACCGTAGTTGGTCGCGATACTTTGAGAGATAATGTACCCATCAATAAAACCAACGCGCAACTGGTATTCAACGCCGAATTCTTTCTAAAAAAGGGCAATGAATATTTCGCTGCTTTCAAGTGCGACACTGTGATTACTGGCGAGGTGGGCGTGAAGAGAAAAGAGATAACCGATGAAATTTACCAAAGCATGTTGCGCCCATTATTAGAAGGGCTTGGACGGAAATTATACGAAACCAACTGGTCTAAAATTGAGCAGAAGAAAGTGTTTACTGAAACCATCGTGCAGGAAAATTACTTTACCAACCGCTTTAATGTACCCATCCTTACCTGCACTGCGTTTAAAAAAGGGGTGTACCGAAACTTTAGTGAGTTCAAAAGCAATAAGCCTTCTATTGAGCACTTCAATTATAAAACGGATCGCTACTATCTAACCACCATTACCGACGGCAATGGCAACAATTTGAATCCCGGCAAAATCTTTGGCTTTTCCGACGGCAAGCGTATTTGGATACAAAAAATGGGAAGTAGTTTTCCGCTGATAAGAACCGGAAATAGTTTTCAATTTTTCTGGACACTTGTGGGCGAAACTAAAATGTTGCTTTGCGTAGATATGGAAAAGGGCACCATTCTTTAGCTCCTACCCCACTACATGTCACTTTTTATTTTCTTAAAACTGGCAGTTAATCCCTTTATCAGTGATGAACTAAAACCCTGGTGTTCCATTTCGTTTAGTCCGGCTATGGTACATCCTTTAGGCGTTGTTACTTTATCAATTTCTTGCTCGGGATGCGTTTTATGGCGCAGCAATAACTCTGCAGCTCCTTTTACGGTCTGTGCCGCAATGAGTGAAGCTGTTGCAGCACTGAAACCAATCTCAATCCCACCTTGTATGTTGGCCCTGATGTACCTCATGGCGTAAGCTGTTCCACAAGCGCCCAACACCGTTGCGGCATCCATTAGCTGCTCCTCAATATCTACGGATTTTCCCAGCTGACTAAAAAGGTTGTGAACGTACTCAACATGCGGCTTAGCGGCGTCGGTACTGCAAATGCAAGTCATACTTTCTTGTATAGCAATGGCGGTATTGGGCATGGCTCTAAAAAGCGGTAAGCGCTTTGCTATTGTTGATTGCAAATCTTTAATGTAAACGCCTGTTACAACTGAAATCACAAGGTGCCTTTCGGTGTCAATCACTTCTTTTATCTCGGTTAAAACCTGTTGAACCTGGAAAGGCTTCACCGCAATTATGATCACGTCGCCAAACTGTGCCGCGGCAATATTGTCGCTGCTTACCTGTACCCCTTTTTCCTTCAGGGCGCCTAATGTTTCAATATTCCTTTTAGTTACAATAATCTGATCAGCAGGAACAAAGCCGCTGCTTACCAACCCTTCGGCTATTGCGGAACCTAAATTACCGCCGCCTATAATTGCTATCTTTTTATGCATGATGGTAAATATAAAAGTTACACTTCATTGTATAAAAAAAGGTTGTCTCTCACGAGACAACCCAATTCTTAAATGGAAGGAACTATTTGATAAAACTAACTGTAGAACTTGATTTAGTAGAGGACACCTTTAGTTGGTAGGCACCCTTAGGCAAATTTTGTACATCCAGTTGTATTACTTCACCTGTCAATAATTGCTTTTGAACGGTTTGAACGGGCAAGCCAAGCAGATTAATAATGGTGAAGGAAATATTCCCAGTCATATCTTCTGGTACTTGCACCTTCAGCACATTGGTGGCTGGGTTAGGGAAAGCCTTGATAGATGCAACCGCATTTTTATTGTTTACCAGCACAACTGCACTGTAAGAATATTGCCCATCACGGTCAATGGTTTTTAACCTGTAATAATTTAAGCCCAGCATTGCTTTATCATCTAAAGCAGCATATGTTCCGCCTGTAATAGAATTTTTTGCCATTACAGTATTTACCACATCTGTAAACTTCTTGCCATCTGCACTTCTTTCAATCTGAAACTTAGCAACATTCTGCTCCTGTGCGGTTGACCATTTTACTTCATTCATACTGCGATTGACGCGTTCCGCAGTAAAGCTTTTTAAAGACACCGGTAAAACACCGCCAGTAGTAGTAACGGTAAATCCACCAGTAATTGCGTTTGAATAAGTTGTAACTACCACAAAGTAGGTTCCCGCAGCAGGAAAACTATAGGTTATTGCAAAGTCATAATCAGAGGTTCCCTTATCATCATTTATCCCAACTAAATTAGTTAAAGGGGAGGCTGGATTAAATGGTCCTGAATACAATAGTCCATAACTATCCGGAACACCGCCATCTAGAAATGTAGAAACACAATCAATGGTGATTGAGCCCGGTGCAGCAACTTGTAATCGCAAAACCGAATAGTAAACCGCAGTACCAACAGATGATAAAGTAGTTAAAGAACTTGGGCGGTTGAAAACCGGGCTGGCAGCTGTTAAACTCCCGGTTACTGTAGTTTGGCTAATTGCCGCAAAAAAGGATAATGAAAATAAAAGTGCGAGTAATGGTTTTTTCATGTAATTATTTTTTTACAAGATACCAAAGTTTAACGGTTCGTTGTCTTTTTACCAGGAAAAATTAGCGGGTGAAATCGGTAAGGTTTAAAGAGGGTGAAACTTTGAATATTGCGCTATGGTGAAAACTTAGTTACGATAGACAAGAAAAATTATTGCCTGAAAGCCATATTAAATTTTTAGCACTCATCTCCTCAGTTTCCTCTTCGGATTGTTGGGAGTTGCGAAAAATAGGAACTGAAAAGAGAAGATACTCGCCTCTTTAAAATCACCTACATCATTTTTCGGGAAACGAGATAATTCCTTACATAATCCTGCACACCTTCTTCCAGTGAATAAAATGGCTCAGTATAACCAGCTGCATGAAGCTTCTGCATATTTGCTTGGGTGAAGTATTGATATTTGTCCCGTATATCTTCGGGCATATCTATAAACTGGATGTTCGGCTCTTTGTCTATTCCGGCAAAGGTTGCTTTCACCAGGTCTGCAAAGGACCTGGCTTTTCCGGTACCTAGATTATACAGACCTGAATGTAGATGCGAAACAAAAGATTGATTGCCGCCAGTTTCGTGTTGTTGACTTTCTACTTTTGACTTTTGACTTTCCTCCTTCATCCAATAAATCACTTTCACCACATCTTTTACATACACAAAGTCACGAAGCTGTTCGCCATCTTTGAAGCCTGCTTTATGACTTTTAAACAGCTTTACTACGCCGTCTTTTTTTATCTGATTGTACGAATGAAATATAACACTGGCCATCCGCTCTTTGTGATATTCATTCGGTCCATACACATTAAAAAACTTTAGCCCTGCCCAAAATGGTGGAGCACTTTTTTGTGCAAGCGCCCACTTATCAAACTCATTCTTACTTACTCCATAAGGATTTAACGGCTGAAGTTTTTCCACCACTTCGTGATCATCGTTATAACCTAAATCTCCTGAACCATAGGTTGCGGCGGAGGATGCATAAATCAGGGGAACATTATTTTCAGTACAGTATTGCCAAACATTTTGCGAGTACATAACATTCAACTCCTGGTGAATGGCGTAATCAAATTCGGTGGTATCTGTACGGGCGCCAAGGTGTATAATGAAATCAATCTTTGGCTGGTGCAGCTCTAACCATGCAAACAAATTGTAGCGCTCAACAATTTGCTGATAGCTTTTTCCCTCCCAATTCACCCGCTTTTCTTCTACGCCAAAATCATCTACCAATACCAGGTTTTCAAAACCTTTCTCATTTAAGTACTGAACCATGCAGCTACCAATAAAGCCTGCAGCACCTGTAACGATGATAGAGCCATTGAGCCCCCCCGCCCCTGAAGGGGAGCCTGCAAAGGGGTTGATATTTTTTTGATCGTTCATTTTAGAAAAAATTCTTTTGTCCTTATTCTCTCCTCCTTTGGAGGCTTGAGCTTCTCTTTTCTCTCTTCTCTCTTAAGGGCGGGAGCTTCTACAATCCCTTTACTTCACCCTTTCCTTTGATGCCTTCCGTTTTCATCACGTAAGCTTTTTCTTCGTTGATGGATACAACCTGGTCGGGTGCAATGATTTTTGCAATGGCATTTTCATACAATTCTTTCCACTCGTTGATGTGGCCCCACGAAACGCCCTCCATATCAATGTCGCCTTCCGTTACAATTCCAAGGTAATCATGTGGAATATTCCATGCTTTCAAAAACTCCAAAACTGTCTCCGCATTTTTAATGGTACAACTAATAACCGCCCTGCTTTGAGACTCGCCAAACCAATAAGCATCGTGGCGAATATGGTTATCAGTTTGCTGTACATCAAAACCCAAACTGCGATGGAAACTACTTTCCAGAAGTGTTGTAATCAATCCTCCTTCGCTTATATCATGACAGCTTTGCAAAAGACCTTTCTGTATCAATTGCTTAATTGCTTGCTGTATTGAAAACTCCTCTTCGATATCGAAATGCGGTGCGGGTGAAAACTCAACATCGCGCAGCTTGTGTAAGTATTCAGAACTATTAATATCACTAGTCGATGTGCCAATCACATAGATGACATCCGTTGCTTGTTTAAAATCAAGAGTCATTCTCTTCTCAACATCATCCAATACGCCTACCATTCCAATCGTTGGTGTGGGGTACACAGCGCCATCAGGGTTCTGGTTATAAAAACTAACATTACCACCAGTTACTGGCGTATTAAATCTGCGGCAAGCATCGCCCATACCTTTCACTGCATGTACAAATTGATAGTAAACTTCGGGATCGAAAGGGTTTCCAAAATTGAGGCAGTTGGTTACACCCAAGGGTTCGCCACCACTGCAAACAATATTGCGTGCCGCTTCTGCCACTGCTATCATGCCACCAACGTAGGGATTGGCAAATACATAACGACTGTTGCAATCCACCGTAATAGCCAATGCCTTACCGGTTCCTTTTGCTAAAACAATGCTTGCATCACTCGGTGCATTGGTACTCATGTTAGCCGCACCAACCATGCTATCGTATTGTGTATAGATGTATCGCTTGCTGGCGATGTTTGGTAACTGTATCAAACTCCTGGCAACTTCCTTCAGGTCTGAGGGAACCGTGATCGCTTCGGCATCAAAAGCATTGATCTTTTGAAAATAAGCAGGTTCCTGATACTCCCTGTCGTTTTGCGGAGCACCGCCACCCAGGACCAAACTGTGCGCATTCAGCACTGCTTCCAATGCTCCATTCATATAAAACTGTAGTAGCCCAGTGTCGGTCACTACTCCAATCTGGCTCGCAGGCAAGTCCCATTTTTCAAACACTGCCAACACTTCAGATTCTTTACCTTTTTCTATAACAATAAGCATGCGCTCCTGGCTTTCGCTTAGTAAAAGCTCCCATGCTTTCATGTGCTGCTGTCGGGTAGGCACCTTCTCTAAATAGATCTCCATCCCTACTCCACCCTTTGCACTCATTTCGCTGGTGCTACAAATAATTCCTGCAGCTCCCATATCCTGCATTCCTACAACACCACCGGTCTGTATAACTTCTAAGCAAGCTTCCAGTAGTTTCTTTTCCTGAAAGGGATCACCCACTTGCACAGCCGGCAATTCTTCTACACTCTCCTCTGTAATATCTGCGCTGGCGAAAGATGCACCACCCATTCCATCTTTGCCTGTAGCGCTACCAACAATAAAAACAGGGTTACCTATGCCCGCAGCCGTAGCACTAATCGTTTCACCATTTCTTACTATACCAACGCTCATTGCATTTACCAAAGGATTGGTGTGGTAACGCTCTTCAAAATAAACTTCACCCCCAACAGTGGGTACGCCAAAACAATTGCCGTAATGACCTATGCCATGCACCACACCATTTACCAAATGCTGCGTTTTTGCTTCTTCCAGCTTTCCAAAACGTAAGCTATTGAGTGCGGCAATGGGTCTTGCTCCCATAGTAAAAATATCGCGGTGAATTCCTCCCACACCTGTAGCTGCGCCCTGGAATGGCTCAATTGCACTTGGGTGATTGTGACTTTCAATTTTGAATACAACTCCCCAACCATCGCCAATGTCCATTAACCCGGCATTTTCTTCTCCTGCGGCTACCAACATTTTCTCGCCATCGCGTGGCAGTGTTTTCAACCATTTAATTGAGTTCTTATAGCTACAGTGTTCGCTCCACATGACACTATAGGCGCACAACTCGGTAAAGTTTGGCGTGCGTCCCATAATCTTTTTTATGTGTTCGAATTCTTCTTCTGTAAGGCGTAGTTGCTTAGCCGTTTGCAGGTTTACTTCCATAAGGCTGCGAAGTTAAGCAAGTGCAATAAGTGCGCAAGTTGAAGTTTACATCACGGTGAATGATGTGGATAGAAGGTGAGGTATAAAACGGATGGCATAATTTATGTCATCTAAAATTTCTATTAGAACGATGTTTTGCTTGTCATTTTTATTCACTTAATAATTCCAAAAATGACCAATCTGACCCCACAGATCGTGCTTCATGCTCTTGTAAAACACGAGACGCTTACACTTCCAGATTTAATGGAGGAACACAATCTAGGTGTACCACTTGCCCAGACCGATGTTGAAAACGCACTGGTTGAGCTGAAAGCTCAAAAGTTAGTTAGTATTTTAGAAGGAACTGAACCCACAACTTATACGATTACCCGTAAGGGTATTGAGCAGAGTGTACTCTCAACTACCCGCTACAAGAAGTAAGCGCTACATACGGTGGTGCGGGTTGAAAGTGAAAAAACTATTAAGCCGTCATCTCTTTCACATGGTCGGCCACTGTAAGTCTGCCTGCTGTCTTAGCTTTTATTTCATCAATCGAAACTCCGGGTGCATACTCTAATAAAAGGAAACCATCTTTTACCACGTCCATTACTGCTAATTCGGTCACTACTTTTCTAACGCAGCCCACGCCTGTTAAAGGAAGTGTACAAGCAGGCAGTAACTTACTTTCACCTTTGGGGTTGGTATGTTGCATTGCTACAATGATGTTGCGCGCACTGGCCACCAGGTCCATTGCGCCGCCCATGCCTTTTACCATCTTCCCGGGAATTTTCCAGTTAGCTATGTCACCAGTTTCACTCACTTCCATTGCACCGAGTACGGTTAAGTCTACCTTACCGGCTCGGATCATACCGAAACTCTCGGCACTGTCGAAAAAAGCACCACCTGGTATAACGGTGACGGTTTCTTTGCCGGCATTTATCAAGTCAGCATCTATGTCCTCTTCTAAAGGGTAGGCACCCATGCCTAATATTCCGTTTTCACTTTGGAAAATGACCGTCATGCCCGTTGGAATATAGTTACTCACGAGGGTTGGAATACCTATACCCAGGTTTACATACATGCCATCCTTAAGTTCCTGGGCTATTCTCTTTGCTATACCAAACTTGTCTAAGGCCATTAGTTGCGCTTATAGAATTGTTGAAAATGAGGTTTATTAAACATGTTGATCAACTGCTGATCAATCTTATTTGCCATCGTTTTATTTACGGTAGCTAATAATTGAAGGTTATGCTTTACCAATTCCTTTATCTGTTCTATTCCAGCGTCGTCTATTCCCATTTCCACGAAAGCATTTTCATCATTGTTCTTTATATCTGCCTGTATGTCTTCTGCATCGTCCTGTAGCAATAATGAGCTGATCAAGGCAAACCACAAGCGAACTCCATTTCGGTAAACTGCCGGTTCAGCACTCAATGCTGCCATCGCAAATAAAAACAAATCGCCGCGATGCAGGGCTTTGATTCCGGTAGCGTAAGTGGTAAAAATATTATCGGCTTCGCCGGAAAAAAAAGAAGAAAGTTCCTGCAGGTAAACTGAATTTTTACCCGCAACTTTTGCCAGCGCTGCACATTGCCGAAGCGCTTCGGTACTACTAATTCTTTTCATTTCTTCCTGCGCACTTATATGCCCAATCGCTTCCATCAATTGCACAAATTCTTCTGACAACAATTCCTGTTTAGAAAAACCAATTTTATACAGCAGATCAACAATTAATGGTAGAAACAAATAGCCTGGTTCAAACCGCAGGTACAACAATTTATTCTTCCAATAAAAATTATCAGCAGGTGGTTCGCGGTCAACAAAAAATTTAGCGATGCGCTCATCTACGCCATATTGTATTGCTAAAAAATCGGTACTTACAAACATCCTAATGCTTTTGAAGTTGCACGGTTTTTCTTTCGATTCTCTTTTCGTAGTTAGCCCCTTCAAAAATTCGATGCACATAAATTCCTGCCACATGTATTTCATCAGGGTCCAAAGCTCCGGGTTCAACCAGTTGTTCAACTTCCGCTATGGTTATCGTTCCTGCCTTTGCCATCGACGTAGAAAAATTGCGTGTAGTTTTTCTAAACACGAGGTTGCCCATTGTATCGCCCTTCCATGCCTTTACTATGGCAAAGTCTGCATGCAGTGCATACTCCATCAGGTGCATCTTACCATTAAACTCTTTCACCTCTTTACCTACTGCTATTTCAGTACCGTAACCCGCTGGCGTAAAGAATGCCGGAATACCCATAGCAGCCATTTGTATGCGTGTGGCTAGTGTGCCCTGCGGCACAAGGTCTACTTCAAGTTCCCCCATCAATAACTGCCTTTCAAACTCTGCATTTTCACCAACGTAACTGCTGATCATTTTTTTTATCTGTCGTGTTTGCAATAGCTGACCGAGACCAAAATCGTCTACCCCAGCATTATTAGAAATGCAGGTAAGTTGCTTTACATTTTTTAGCACCAGCGCTGCGATGGTATTTTCTGGAATACCACAAAGTCCAAATCCACCTAGCATTAATGTGACTCCATCTTGTACATCATGAATCGATGCAGCTGCATCTTTAAAGACTTTATTCATAAATTTATTAGTTGGCTTTGAGTTTCTCTTGTTGCCGTACCGGTGGTTTCTCTCTTACTTGCTTTGCATACATCATTAATGAATCAAAAAGCTGCTTATTCTTACCTGGCTGATTTAAGTAATAGTTGTAGCTTTTATAAAAGGTGGATTTATCTGTTTTATGAAGCCGGAAAACTTTGTCGTATAAGACAGAACGTGACTTTTTTAAATTAGCAGAAGAGTCATTTGCAATAAAATTTGTGGTGAATTCATCCGCACGGATCACATCAAACAACACAACTTTCATTTTCTCCGGAGGAAGGACATCTTTAGGTACATCGCTTTTTGAACAAGCCAACAACAACAAAATCATCCAACCAAATACCCACCTCATTTCAACTCCGTTTTATACTTACTCGCATTTGGAATATCAAGCTTCTGGAGAATTTCGGCTACGCGAATCTTTTCAGGAGGGGCTGATTTTTTAAAAATTCGAATAAGCTCTTCTGATTTTCCCTGCATAAAAAACTGGATAAACATAATGTTTGGATTTTCAGCATTCACCGTTTGCAGTTGGGTAAGTGCTTGTGCAATTTGTTCGCGGGCACCCACCTCATTGCTGTACATATTATCGAGTCCCTGCCGGTAATAAGTATACATCACATCATGTATAGTATTGTAGCGGGTATTCATCATGTTCTCTATTAACCAATACCTGTTTCGTTGCCCATCAAATGCTCTCCAACCATTTATGTTTCTTCCCTCTGGCGCATTGTTCACAATGTTCTGTGCTTTCTGAAAATAAATATCGCCACCCTTCGCACTAAAAGAACTGTAATCTAAGCCGAGGATTGTGTACACGTAATAAGCAAACACCGCAGTGAGATTTCCGGCCAATGGGTCAGAGCCTTGCACCCTATTTTCGTTGAACTCGACCGGCTGATATTCAACGTATCTAAAGGTTATATCTGCATCCTGGAAGTTCATTAATGCAGTGTTATACGATGAATTGAAAACAGGCCGTGCTGCCTGAATAGTGATAGCTGCTTTGTAGACATTCGTTTCCACAACGCTCTCAATATTCAAAAAGAAGTTGCATTCAATTTTTTCCTGTGCCTGGAAAACTTCACCCGTCCATTTTCTGTTATTGAGAAAATTGGTGAGTTGGTTTTGAAGTGTTGTAAAGATTTTTTTGTCCACAGTAGTTGGAACACGGCTGGCGTTTACAGTAACCTTTGCCTGTAACTCCTGGCTTTCACCTCGCACAAATACTGCTATTAAAAGCAGCAAGGAAACACTATGCTTTAGCATGTAATTTTTGTATGATTAGTTCAACAATATCTTTCGCCACCAATTTTTTCACCTTGGCCTCATAAGCATAGGTATTACCGAGCTTATCAAAAATAGTTACTTTGTTGGTAGCTTTTCCAAAGCCTGCTGCAGGATCTTGTAGGCTGTTTAATACAATCATATCTGCATTTTTAGAAGCAAGTTTCTTCAAGGCATTTTCACGTTCATTGTTCGTTTCCAATGCAAAACCCACCAGTAGTTGATCCGCTGTTTTTACACTTCCCAGGTGTCTCAGAATGTCTTTTGTTCTTACTAATTCTAGTGTTAGATCCTCTGCCGATTTCTTTATCTTGATATCGGATATCTCTTTACTCGCATAGTCAGCTACGGCGGCAGCCATGATTGCCAAATCCATTGATGTAAAAAGCTCCTCGCAAACTTTGAACATCTCGGCCGCTGTATTAACCCGTATAATCTTGATGCCAGAAGCAAGTGGAGGATGCTGAACTGGCCCGACCACGAGTGTTACCTCAGATCCTTCTTGAAATAAAGTTTCAGCTAGAGCAAAACCCATTTTACCGCTAGAATGATTACCAATAAAACGAACGGGATCAATTGGTTCATAGGTTGGTCCGGCGGTTACCAAAGCTTTTACTCCCTTCAATCGATCCGATCTAAAAATATGTTCTTCAAGAAAACTAACGATTACCTCTGGCTCAGCCATTCTGCCTTCCCCAAAAAGGCCACTGGCCAATTCACCACTAGTTACTGGTATTACGCTTTGCCCAGCTTTTTCAAGAATTGCAATGTTGCTTTTGGTTGAGAAGTGGTTCCACATGTCTTCATCCATCGCAGGAGAAATAACTACAGGACAAGTTGCAGAAAGGTAGGCTGCCAGAAGTAAGTTGTCACAAATTCCACTGGCCATTTTAGCTAGTGTATTACAACTTGCCGGCGCAATCACCATTACATCTGCCCAACGTCCAAGCATTACATGGTTGGCCCAGGTATTTTCATCAGACAAATCAACTAAAACCTTATTTTTTGAGAGTGTAGAAAGGGTGAGAGGAGTAACGAAATCCTTAGCAGCGGGAGTCATAATTACTTTTACTTCTGCACCTCCCTTTACTAATAACCTTACCAATAATACAGACTTGTAAGCAGCAATACTGCCTGAAATGCCCAGTAAAATTTTTCTGCCTTTCAACATATTGGTAAAGAAACAAAAAACGACAGTTATAAAACTGTCGCTCTCTGTTAATTGTATCTGAAGTACTTAACTAAATAAGTCTGAGTCGTTCTTTCTGTAATAAATTTTTTCGTCCATAAACTCATGCGTAGCAAGAATAGCAGGATTGGGCATCTTTTCATAAGCCCTAGAAATTTCTATCTGCTCTTTGTTCTCATGAATTTCCTCCAGGCTGTCAGTGTGGCTAGCAAACTCTTCAAGTTTGTTGTGCAGTTCTTCCTTCAGGGAAATATTTATCTGGTTAGCTCTCTTAGCGATGATGGAAATAGACTCATAGAGGTTTCCGGTCTTTGCCTTGATGTCAACTAAACTCTTAGTTTCTACAACATTGCTGGTGTTAGCACTAAGCTGCCTTCTTAGTTTGCTCATTTTTGTTATTTATTTTATTTAAAGATTGTGTTTTGAAGCCTTCCACTTCTTTACTCAACTTACTGTCAGGAAAGCGATCCATGAATTCAATACACTCTGATACTACTTTGTCATAACGTTCCGACTGCTTTTCCTCTACGCTATTGCCAGCATACATGAAGTAAGATTTAATAACGCTCAACTTGTACTCGTCACTGGTTTGACTGTCAGGAAAACTTTCCAGGATTGACGAATAGGCTATTGCAGCTGCTTTGTAAAAACCCATATTGTAGTAAAGCTCCGCATTCTTACTTTCCTTCACCTCCATCTTCTGCCTAGATTCGTCTATTATAGAAGTGGCCTCAGCAATTCGTGGCGATGCAGGATGGGTGTTGATGAACACCTGCATCTGTCCCATTGCTTTTAATGTATTTGTCTGGTCAAGTTCAGGCTTTGGCGATTGCTTGTAATAGCTGTAAGCCCGCATAAAGTCTGCCTCTTCTGCTTTCGGACTATTAGGGAAGGTTTCTACAAACGTCTTGAAAAGGTTTTCTGCATTCATGTAATCCTTCAACTGGTAAGCCGTGTATGCATATTTAAAATACATGTCTTCAAATTTCGCGGTACCCTTCAAAACGGGGAACAAATCTTCAAAAATTATTTGAGCATTGTTGTATTTTTTTTCAGCATAATACTTCTCAGCTACCTTCAACTTGTATTCGTAGTCAGTACTCTTCATCACCTTTGTTAACTTAGAAGCGCATGATGCGAAAACCAAAACAACTGACAACAAGATTAAATTTCTCATATTAAAAGTGGGCAAAGCTAAACTTTTGGAAGCAATATATAAAGTGAACTTTACAGCCAGCGTAACCACCTCGTTAATTAATGCCTAATAAAAAACCTCCCGGGATTACCGGGAGGTTGGTATTTGGTGCAAGGTGTTACCTTTTTGTCTTCTGTAAATTTGGATGAGGTGCTGGTACAGTATTCGGACCTTCTTCTGTTGTACCCATAAGATCAACAGTATTTGGGTCGCCTTCTGTTCCGTACTCAAAGATGATCCTGCTATCTGTCAATCCTTGTTGCTCAACAAGGAATTTGATTACAGCAGTAACTCTATCCCAACTTAATTGCTGAGCTGCCTTGGTTGCAGGGCCGTGGCCAGAAACCTTCACTTTACAAGCCGGATTTTCCTTCAACTGTGCAGCAACATTTATCAAAATTTGCTGCGCTTCGCGGGAAAGTTTGACTGAATTACTTGCAAACTGTACACTCGGCAGATCAGTAATTTTACATTCCGACTTGCCAATAATGCTATCTTTTCTAATCACAAGATTTTTACAACAATCTGGTTCAGGACAATTACCTACGCCATCCTCATCAACAGGAAAGCAGTTTTGCAACGTGATAAGTTCCTTATCCCTGTAATCTGGCACACCATCCCCATCAGTATCTTTTGATACTCCGTGCGTGTCAACCGGTGCTCCTGGAGGTGAATTTGGTTCCAGGTCAAACTGGTCGGTAACTCCATCACCGTCAGCATCATCAAGTCGCATCTTTGGCAGCTTCATGTGCTTAGGATTATTCAACTCACTGTAAGCGAATTCAAGCGGGTTCATCCACCACAATGGTGGTATTCTCTTTTGAGAGTTACCCAGGTTAAAATTCATTCCTAGTGAAACGAAACCAATATTATCCCACTCTGATGTAAATACAGGATTTGCTAAATCGCCACTCTGACGGAACCAT
Source organism: Segetibacter sp. (assembly GCA_031425015.1). Classification (GTDB taxonomy): domain Bacteria; phylum Bacteroidota; class Bacteroidia; order Chitinophagales; family Chitinophagaceae; genus Segetibacter. The sequence continues at coordinate 37,461 of JANPIM010000033.1, forward strand.
CCATCAACATAATCATCGCGGGGCATAATTCGCTTATACTCCATACCTAATGATGACTTTTTACCTACCCTGTACTCCAGCCCAAGACCTGCAGTAAACGAGTGCCTAAGATTAAATTTTCCGATTTCAGGACGTCTGTCATTCGTTTCAGCCACTGTCTCATAAGTACCGTCACTCAAATTGCGTAAGTCACTCCTGATCAATTGCCTTGTTCTTGAATCTGTTACTACATTAATATAGGGGTAAGCACCTCCATTCGCGTTCAGTACATCCATTTTGGTTTCGTATAGTAAAGCTGTATACCCTACCATTCCGTACAAATTCCATCTTCCCTGTTTATTGTGAAACATAATGTTGTTCAAAGAAAACAATGCTTCGAGTGAAGGAATTATGGCTTGAGTTTTATGATTGTGGAAATACCCCCTAGGTACGGTAGCATAGGTCTGTTGAATAAGTGGCGAGTTGTTGAAATTTCTATTGCGCTGATAATCGAGCCCTACCATATTGTAATACGAAAGTGAACCACGCAAAGAGATTACATATCCCAATGATTTCCTAAGTGATAATCCTACACCGTGCGCATATGAGCTAAGACCGGATCCAAGTCCCTTCGCTGCTAATGGACAATCTCCATCCACCCAGGGAAAACCTACAAACACTCCAAGCTGCCACATATCGCGGGGCTTACTCGGGAAATTGGTAGAGTTATTTAAAAAATCTTGCTGTTGGGACAAGTTACGCGGTGAAATATAGGCTGTATCCAAGTAATTGTGCGTGCCTCCCAACTGTGCATTTAGTCCATAGCTACAAAAAAGTAAGGTAATAAGGGTTAGTAATTGTCTCATAATCAAAGGTATTTGTACACTACCGTTTTGGGTTCGTTTGAGGGCCAAATATAGGACGTCCTGCTTGTCTGCAAAACAAATTGTTAAAAAAAATTAAGGTCGCTTCCTGATTTGAAATTTGGACATAAAAAAACCCTCCGCTATTAAACGGAGGGCGTCGAAATTTATTTTAGAAATAATTATCCTCTTCTATACTGTGGGTGAGGAGCAGGAACGGTATTAGGTCCTTCTTCTGTTGTACCCATTAAGTCAACTGTATTTGCATCGCCTTGTTCTCCATAAGTGAAGATGAAACGATCTCTACTGATGCCCTCTTTTTCAACAAGATGATTGATAACAGCATTTACTCTATCCCAGCTTAACTGTTGTGAGCGCTTATCGGCAGCGCTATGTCCAGTCACTTTAATCTTACAAGCTGGATCTGACTTTATTTGTGCTGCAGCAGTTGTAAGAATGCTACGGTGATTTGCAGTTAATGATGAACCTCCAGATGCAAACTGAATGCTAGGGAGATTACCGATGTTACATCCACCCTTCATTCCATATCCACTATCCATCCTGCTTCTTAATTCTGTGCAACATGCAGGTTCTGGACAATTACCCACACCATCAGCATCAACAGGGAAACATTTTTGTGAAGTCAGTAATTCTTTGTCTTTGTAATCTGGAACGCCATCTCCGTCAGAATCTTTCGCAACTCCACGAACATCTACAGGAACACCTGCAGGTGTATTTGGCTCCATATCAAACTGATCCGTTACACCATCACCATCAGCGTCAGGCAAAACTGGTGTTGGCAGTTTCATGTGAGATGGTTTGTTGATTTCGTTGTACACAAAGTTGTTTGGGTTAATCCACCAAAGAGGCTGTGTTCTTTTGGCTGAATTTCCAAGATTGATGTTGATACGACCGCTTGTATAGCTAATGATATCCTTCGATCCTCCAACCGCTAAGCCGTCCATATTATCATCAAATGGTACAGTAAAGCGCTGCTCAAGAGCAACGTTTATTTTATTACTCAACTTGATTGCATAACCTGCACCAACACCTATTGCATGTCTAAGCAATTGGTTATTATTTAACCTTCCAATATTTTCACGGTTTCCGTTTAAAGCTGGGGCATTCACACCATTTCCACCGAAGTCTAGATTGTTACCACCCAGTCTTTCCTTCACGGCTTCTTTAATGTCGCTTCTCTTTCCACTGAAGTTAATACCGTTAAAAAAGTTAGTAGGTGGTCTCTTATTTGGGCCTACAATTACATCAACATCAGCAGCAAGAATTGAATAACCAACCAAAGCGTAAATGTTTGTCTTTGGATTTCCACGATAGTAGCTTGGCGTGTTCAATGATGCAATCAAATCTAGGTTACCCTGATGTAGTGCGTTACGATAGTTGGCAACAAAACCATTGTTACCATAACCCGCATAAGGATTGTTTGCTAAATTTCCAGGAAGAGATGCGTTTGTGCGTAGTTTGTAATCAATGCCTTTGTTGATTGATCCTACATACCCTGCACGCACAGAGAAAGTGTGACCCAATGATTTACGTAGAGATAAACCTCCACCATAACCGAAATTTGGAGACACATCGCCTAATATCATAGAAGCACCTCCAGATATACCTAGCTCCCACTGATCACGAGGACGTGCAGGATAAGGATACTGGTTATTAAGGAACTCACTGTGTTGAGGAAGAAGTTTTGTAGGAACTTTCGAGCTGTCTCTCCAATCATACCCCGCATCGCTCTGCTGCGCGAAGGCGGCAGAGGAGAAGAGGCTGATTAAGCCTGCCATTAACATGTACTTTTTGCTTGCCATAGAAGTGTTTTATTTTTTTTAATAGAAAATCTCGTTAAAGACATCCGTGCAAAAATAGCCAATGGGTACTATTTACCAAATTTTTGAGCTATTAATACCATTTGTTAAAAAACTATACCAGTTTAGCAATGAATATATTACAACCGCATTTTTGCCCTTTTTAGGTTGCCGCCTGTAGAATTTTTTTCCCAAGGCTCCCGTTTATTTTTGTGCCACAAATTTTGGCTTTAGTTATCTTGCGCGAGAAGAAAGATGCATGGAATTAGCCCAACAACTTATATCGAAGGAATTAAAGGATTTTGAATTACACTTTAGGGATGCTGTTAAAAGCAATGTCGGGCTTCTAGATAAGATAATGCAGTATATCGTAAAACGAAAAGGGAAGCAGATGCGACCCATGTTTGTTTTGCTTAGTGCAAGATTGGGGGGAGAAATTAATGAAAAAACCTACCGAGCAGCATCTCTGGTGGAGTTGCTACATACGGCTACTCTTGTTCACGATGATGTTGTAGATGAATCTGCGGAACGAAGGGGTTTTTTTTCGATTAACGCTTTATGGAAAAATAAGATCGCTGTTTTAGTGGGCGATTACCTTTTGTCTAAAGGTCTTTTACTTTCACTTGACAACCAGGATTATAGAACCTTACAAATATTAGCCTCTGCCGTTAAGCTTATGAGTGAGGGGGAACTGCTTCAGTTGGAAAAAGCAAGGAATTTGAATTTAAAAGAGGAAATCTACTTTGAAATTATAAGAAATAAGACTGCTTCGCTGGTTGCTTCTTCTTGTGCTGCTGGTGCATCAACCACTTTTACAGATGATTTATCTGTACAAAGAATGCGTGATTTTGGCGAAAAAGCAGGTATTGCTTTTCAAATTAAAGACGACTTGTTCGATTACGGTACGATGGATATCGGTAAGCCAACTGGGAATGATATAAAGGAAAAAAAACTCACTTTGCCGTTGATCTACACCTTAAATAATGTGGATAGTTCTCTCCGACGTAAAATCATTTACATCATTAAAAATGAGAATAAAAACAAAGACAAAGTAAAGTTTGTAATAGATATTGTAACGGAGACCGGGGGTATTACTTATGCTACCGAAAAAATGTTTGGTTACAGGGATGAGGCATTAGCAATTTTGCACCAATTTCCCCAAACGGATGTGCGAAATGCACTAGAAGAGTTGGTGCGCTATACTACAGACAGAAAATACTAACATGCAAAAACGTTGGAACATACTGGAAGCTGACCCAGCACAGGTAACCGCATTGCATGACTCACTTAAGGTGCATCCTTTACTGTGTAAACTTTTAGTGCAAAGAGGTTTTGAGACCTATGAAAAGGCTCGAAAGTTTTTCAGGCCGAAATTATCAGATCTTTATGATCCATGGTTGATGAAAGACATGCGCAAAGCGGTCGATCGCATCACATCGGCCATTGAAAAGAACGAAAAGATTTTAGTTTTTGGTGACTATGATGTGGATGGTACGACAGCGGTAGCCAGTGTTTTTCAATTTCTTCAAAAAATATACACCCCAGTTGATTTTTATATTCCTCACCGCTACAAAGAAGGATACGGAGTATCGAGAATTGGAATTGATCACGCTAAAGAAAATGGTTTTTCGCTTATTATTTCTTTAGACTGTGGTATAAAATCGATAGATCTGATAGCTTATGCGAAAAGTATCGGTATCGAATTTATCGTGTGCGATCACCATTTACCTGATATAGAATTACCAAAGGCTGTTGCTATTCTAAACCCCAAACAAGTTGACTGCCCTTATCCATACAAAGAACTGTGCGGTTGTGGCGTAGGATTTAAGTTGATGATGGCTTTAGCCCAAGAGTATAAATTAGGAGAGGAAAGCTACCTCTGCTATATGGATTTGCTTGCCACTGCAATAGCGGCGGACATCGTGCCTATGACTGGAGAGAACAGGGTAATGGCATTTTTCGGTTTGAAATTGGTAAACGAAAACCCTTGTGCAGGCATTAAGGCATTGATGCAGCTAGCTAAAGTGGAAAAGCAAATGCAAATTTCCAATCTTGTATTTGTAATTGCACCAAGGATAAATGCGGCCGGGCGTATGGATGATGCTAAAAAAGCAGTTAGCCTTTTTATTGAAAACGATTGTACCAAAGCAATGGAATTTGCAGAAATGCTGCATAGTGACAACACCGACAGGCGGGAGGCGGATAGCAGCATTACAGAACAGGCGCTTGCACTTATCGAAGAAAACGAATCATTTAAAAATAGAAAATCCACCGTTGTTTACCAAGAGCATTGGCACAAAGGAGTTGTAGGAATTGTTGCATCAAGACTTATTGAGACCTATTACCGGCCAACAGTGGTTTTAACACGTAGCGGCGATGTAGCGGCTGGTAGTGCCCGTAGCGTTACAGGGTTCAACTTGTACGAAGCCATTCATGCTTGTAAAGAATACCTCATTGGATATGGCGGTCATTTTGCCGCTGCAGGAATGACTTTACTTCCGGAGAACGTAGAGGCTTTTAGCAATAAGTTTGAGCAGGTAGTAGCAGCTACAATTGCACCCGAATCGCTTATACCCGAAATTGTAATTGACAGTGAAGTACAACTGAGTGATCTAACCTTTTCCTTCTACAATATCATCAACCAAATGGAGCCATACGGACCAGACAATATGCGCCCGGTATTTTTAGTGCGCAATGTTGTGGATACAGGTTGGAGCAGGGTAGTAAAAGATCAGCACATAAAATTTTCAGTTCGCGAAAACAATTGCACGTTCAATGGTATTGGTTTTAATATGGCTTCTAAGTTTAATTTACTGGAAAACAAGAAACCCATTGACATCGTTTTCACCCTCGATATAAATGAATGGAATAATGAAAAAACATTGCAGCTGCGTGTATGCGATGTGAGGCTTTCTAAAGTAGAAAATAAACCGCACTTGTTACAAGCAGATGTTGTGAGTGCAATATCTTAAAAACGAAAAGAGGTTAGCCACACAGCTAACCTCTTTCATTTATTTCAGCTTTATAATTAAGCTTCCGCTAAAACATTTTCTTTTCCTTCACCTTGCAACAATTCAACACTTCTGTTGATGAATTTTGTAAGATCATTACCCTTTAACAAACCCTGGCTAAGTAAGGCAAGATCGGCAAGATTGCGCACTTGCTTTTCTTGTAACTGGGTGTCATTTTCCTTCAAAATAGATTGATAGATTTTGTGATTCCCGTTCACCGTTAGCGTTACTTCATCGGGCATGTTGGCGTACCAACTAGCCATACCGCCACCCATTGCTCCCATATCTTTCATACGTCGCATAAACTCGGGGCGCGTAGCTACTACAGGTGGCGCATCACCAGATAATCCTTTCACTTCTACGGTTGCATGAAGTGTAGGCATTTCAAATGCAAACAGCGTCTTCAATTTCTCTTCTTCATCATTGCTCAATACACTGCCTTGCGCTTCACCTTTGTCTATCAAGTGATCTACAATATCAGCATCTACACGCGTAAACTGAACATTCTCCCACTTGCTTTCCACCTGGTTGATAAACGCGTTATCAATTAGTGTTTCCATTTTTACCACCGTGTAACCCTTAGCTGCAGCAGCTTGAACATAAGCGTCTTGCTGCACCGGATCGGTGGTGTATAAAATCACCAATTTACCGTCCTTATTTTTTTGCAAAGCTTCAGTAGCATTGCGGTATTCTTCTTGCGTATAATATTTTGGCGTTAACTTTGGTGCAGGCTTTTCTTCTCCTTCGGCCACCACCGCATCTGATTCTGTAATTACCTTTTCAACTGCATCTTCCATCACCAAAAACTTGTTCGCTTTCTCAAGGAACTTGTCGTCAGTCATCATTCCGTATTTCACAAACAATCCAAGGCTTTCCCACTTCTCTTCAAAAGAGGGCCTTTCGTTGCGGAAGATTTCCTCCAACTTGTCAGCTACTTTTTTGGTGATGTGTGCATTGATTTTTTTCACGTTCGGATCGCCCTGCAAATAACTGCGGCTAACGTTCAATGGAATATCCGGGCTATCAATAACACCATGCAATAGCATCAAAAATTCAGGAACAATGTCTTTCACTTCATCGGTTACAAATACCTGGTTGCTGTACAACTGGATTTTGTCCTTTTGTATTTCATAGCTCTGCTTAATCTTTGGGAAGTAAAGTATACCCGTAAGGTTGAACGGGTAATCTACGTTTAGGTGTATCCAAAACAAGGGCTTCTCGCCGTAAGGATACAATTCGCGGTAGAAATTTTCGTAGTCTTCTTTGGTCAGATCGGCTGGCTTTTTTGTCCAGGCCGGATTGGTATTGTTGATGGACTTTATCTCCTCTATTTCATCCTCTTTCTTCTCTTCCTTTGTTTCATTTACATCATTAAAATAAATAGCAATTGGAAGGAAGCGACAGAACTTTTGCAAGATGCCTTTGATACGATCTGCATCCAAAAACTCTTTGCTGTCTTCGTTGATGTGTAGTACGATTTTAGTTCCGCGATCAGCTTTTTCAATGGTATATAATTCATATTCAGGACTGCCATCACAACTCCAGTAAACAGCCGGTTCGTCTCTAAAGCTTTTGGTATACACTTCTACCCTGTCGCTCACCATAAAAGCACTATAAAAACCCAAACCAAACTTACCAATGATGGTTTCTTCGTTTTGGCCTTTATACTTTTTCAGAAATTCTTCCGCTCCGCTAAAGGCTACCTGGTTTAAATATTTGTCTACTTCCTCCTGTGTCATACCCACTCCGCGATCCATGATGGTAATCGTCTTTTCCTTTGCATCTAATTCTACGTCGATGCGCAGTTCACCAACATCTCCTTTTGCTTCACCAATAGATGAAAGCGTCTTCAGCTTTTGCGAAGCATCTACAGCGTTACTTACCAATTCTCTCACGAAAATTTCATGATCGCTGTAAAGGAATTTTTTAATGATTGGAAAAATATTTTCGGTTTGAACCCGGATGTTCCCTTTTGCCATAACTATTTTATTTTTTTAGATGTTTATTAAAACGGCTAACAGTTGTATTACCTGCCAGTTATAATATTCTGCCACTTGCGGATGGCTTGCTGAGGGTCAAACTTAATGCCATTAGAGTTTTACCTGACAAATTTTCTCTTCCACTTTTAGTTGCATCGACTAATTTGCTTGTCCGATTTGTAAACGGTCGTAATTTTTATATGAAACATTTTCACCCGCTCGTTTTGGTCTCCATTTTGTCAGTTTTCACGCTGCCGCTGTCTGCACAGATTACCCTTTCAGGTGCCTTGTATGCCGAAAATTTCAACACGATTGGTGGCGGATTGCCAGCTGGCTGGTCAGTTAGAAATAGCGCTACCGCGACTAATTTAGGAACAGTGGCAACCTTTACCGCTACACCTTCGCCCAGGGCAGGCACGGGTTCAGGGTTTAAGAACTATGCGTCGGCAAACTCATTGCCTACCACTGCTGATGATGCCACGCAAGCTGCTCATGCAGACCGTGCATTGGGCGTTCGCCAAACCGGAACAGCTGGCACAGGTGGCGATCCGGGAGCCGCCTTCGTTTTACAAATAGCTAATACCACTGGTTTCAACAACTTCAGCCTGCAATTCAATTTGCAATCGCTCGATCCTTTATCGCCACGGGTTACCACCTGGCGGGTTGATTATGGCACCGGAGCAACTCCAACTTCGTTCATACTGGTTACATCTAATCCTGCTAATCCAACTACAGGAGGAACCACCTTCAACAATACGCCTGTAACGGTGAACTTCGGTTCTGCGCTCGATCAAATCGCCGATAACGTTTGGATAAGAATTGTAGCGTTGAATGCATCCACAGGTTCCAGCAACAGGGCAACAAGTGCAATCGATGATGTGGTACTTACCTACCTGTCGGGCGCCGACGTAACCCCGCCAACGGTCACTGCTTTATCCCCAGCCAATAACGCTACAGACGTATCAAGTAACCCAACAGCTGGTATAACATTTAGTGAAGCGGTACAAAAAGGAATTGGGAACATTACCGTTAAGCGTGTAAGCGACAATGCAGTCGTTCAAACTTATAATGTTGCTTCGGCCTCTGTCACAGTTGCGGGCAGCAACGTTTCTTTTCCGCTAACCCTCGTTGCGAATACGGCCTACTATGTAGAAATGGACGCTGGTGCAATTAAAGATCTTGCAGGAAATAATTTTGCCGGTATTGCTGGAAATACAACCTGGCGTTTCACCACGGGAACGAGGTTCTTCGTAGCTAATTTTAATACTTGTACAAGTGCATTAACAGACGGCTTTACTCAATTTAGCGTGACTGGTGCACAACTATGGGCCTGCACAACTTTCGGACGCGATCCAAATTCTACTACGGCCAGTGCACCGAATGCGGTACAAATAAACGGCTTCGCCGGAGGAACAAATGTGGTGAATGAAGACTGGCTGATTTCTCCTGCATTCAATTTAACCAGCACTACTTTTCCAATTCTAACTTTCTGGAGTCGTACTGCTTTTAATGGCGCTCCATTATTACTCAAGGTATCTACCAACTATTCAGGTACGGGTGATCCACGAACTGCTACATGGACTGACATCAACGGCCGCTTTCCTAACCTTGCTTCTGATGTTTGGACCGAAGCTACTAACATCAACCTGTCTGCATTTAAAAAACCTGCCGTTTACATTGCATGGGTATATAACTCAAGCGCCGACGACGGTGCACGGTGGACGATAGACGATATTAGTTTGAGTAATTCGCCAACTGCACCGCCTGCTGCTTTGTCGGTAAGCACAAATGATGTACAGTTTGGGTTTGTAGCAAGTGGAGGCAACGCCGTCAAAACATTTACAGTAAGTGGTAACGATATTACCACCGACATCACCGTTACTACTTCAGGAAACTTCCAGGTATCGGCTGACGGTACGACATTTGGGACAAACGCAACATTTACGCAGGCAACTTCCAACAACGTACCGCGAACGGTATTTGTGAGGTTTAGTCCTACACAAGCTGATCAAAACTACACAGGTACGATCACCATACAAACCTCTTCCCTTAGTACTGTGGTTACCCCACGAGGCACCAGTATAAGTCCTGATAAAACACTGGAAGTTGTAAACTGGAATATTGAGTGGTTTGGCAGTACGACGTTGGGGCCAACAAACGATGCATTGCAAGAGCAAAATGTGAAAACCATACTTCAGAATATTGGAGCGGATATTTATGCTGTGGCAGAGATAGTTGACACTGCCCGTTTTGGCGCACTTATACGAACGCTGCCAGGAGGTTACAATTATGTCATTTCCAACTTTGGATCCCATACCAACACCGCAGTAAACCCGGCAACCAATTACAACGACGCGCAGAAACTTGCCTTTGTATACAAGTCAAATATGTTCAGCAACATTACTACTACGGCTCTTTTGAGTAAAGGAATAAATACGGCTACGGATGCAAGCAGCGTGAACTATAACAATTGGTCGAGTGGGCGTTATCCGTTTATGATGAGTGCTGATGTGACCCTGCAGGGCGTAACCAGGAACATTAAATTTATTTTGGTTCACGCTAAGGCAAATACTTCTCCCACTACCACATCGTACCAACGTAGAAAAGATGGCGCCGATTCGTTACATGCTTACCTGACGGCGAACCATCCAACTGATAATATCATTATTCTCGGTGACTTTAATGACGACCTTGATCAGACCATTACCGCGGGTATTACACCACCGGTTACATCTTATATTACCTTCTTCAACGATTCGGTAAATTTTCCTGCACTGACGCTTCCACTAAGCCGGGCAGGTAAAAAATCTACTGTTTCGTATAACGATATCATCGATCACGTAATTGTTTCGAACGAAATGGCAGCATACTACATGAGGCAAACCGCAAATATCCTAACAGATGTTTCCAGCATGGTTTCTTCGTATGGCAGTACCACTTCTGATCACTACCCGGTATTTACACGTTATGCATTCGATCCGGTTATTTTACCGGTTACATTGGTTCAATTTACCGGAGCGAAGAAAGGAAGCACTGCAGAACTAAGCTGGAAAACGGCGCAAGAAGTAAACACTAAAGTTTTTGTGGTAGAACGCAGTACTGATGGAAGCACCTTTACCGAGATAGGAAAAATGAATGCTGCAGGAAATTCGACTTCGGTACGTTCGTATACATTTATAGACAATACCCCAGCCATTGGAAGAAACTTCTACCGGTTAAAATCTATCGACAAGGATGATAAGTTTACAACTACCGGCGTAATAGCTATAGATTTTGGAAAGGCCGTGTTTGTAAGCCTTAAACCTAACCCAGCCAGCAATGTGGTGTATGTAACCATGAAGAATAATGCGGATGCTGCTACCATACAGTTGGTGGATTTAAATGGCAGAATAGTAAAGCAACAGTTTATCAGCTTTGGCGCTGCTCAATCTATACCTGTCTCGCTGGATGGGATGGCTAAAGGGCTCTACTTGCTAAAAGTCTCTACCAGGAAAGAAATGGCGACCGAAAGGTTGATTATTCAATAATAGGTAGTTCTATTTGACAGGCTCCCGAAAATACGGGGGCCTTTTTATGTGGCCAAGTTGGATGAACTGCCAGCTTTGTTGATAAATGATATACTGTAGAAGGGTGCGACGCAACGGCCGATGACTTAAAAAACAAATGATGACCTCATAAAGATTCTTTTCTTTGCTTCTCCTCAGAAAAACAAGAAACACATCCTTAAAATATGAATAAAAGCGATTCCGCCGCTTTTCTCTCGGTGTGTTTCCCTACCTTCGCGCTCCTAAAATTATTTTTTAACAACAAATCAGGGATTAATGAACAATTACGAATTGATGGTGATTTTTACCCCGGTGCTTTCTGAAGATGATTTTAAATCAGCTCAGAAAAAGTTTACCGATATGATTGCAGAACACGGCGGAGAAGTTGTGAACAGCAATCCATGGGGATTGAAATCACTTGCGTATCCCATCCAGAAGAAGACAACTGCGATCTACTGGGTAGCGGAATTTAAAGCGCAATCCGACTTCAATGAGAAGCTGAAAATTCAGCTCCTGAGAGACGAGCAAGTGCTTCGTTTCATGATTACTAAGCTCGATAAATACGCCGTCGAGTATAATAACCGCAAGAGAAGTGGCGTACCTACAGGAACCGAAAAATTGGAGGCATAACTCATGGCAAAAGCTAATGAAATTAAGTACCTGACGGCCATTAAGCAAGAGAAGCGTGCGAAGAAATTCTGCCGTTTTAAGAAGTATGGCATTAAGTACATCGACTACAAAGACGCTGAGTTCCTCAAGAAATTCCTAAACGACCAGGGAAAATTGTTTCCACGTCGCTTAACAGGAAACTCTCTTAAGTTTCAACGTAAAGTTGCGCAAGCAATCAAAAAGGGCCGTCAAATGGCTTTGTTACCGTACGTAACAGATCTTTTGAAATAGGAAGTTGTGAGTAGTCAGTTGTGAGTAATAGAAACTTTTTATAACTCACCATTCACTACTCACTACTCACCATTAGTAACCATCCCTAATCCCGATAAGCCGGGAGACAGTCACAATCTTAGATTGGGCTCGTGGGAACTAAACAACGAACATGCAAGTAATATTAATTCAAGACGTAGACAATCTTGGTGGAGTAAATGAGCTGGTAAACGTAAAAAACGGTTACGCTCGTAATTACCTTATTCCACAAAAAAAGGCAGTCGAAGCAAATTCTTCTAACTTGAAGCAGATGGAAGAAAAGCAAAAACAGCAGGCTAAAAAAGAAGCCAAGTTGCTTTCTGAAATCAATAGTGTAATTGCTAAATTGAAAGAAGGTCCATTGAAAATCGGTGCTAAAACCGGAACAAGTGGTAAAATTTTCGGTAGCGTTACTTCACTTCAAATCAGCCGCGCTATCCGCGATCAGAAAGGGTTTGAAATTGATCGTAAGCGTATTCACATTACTGACGAAGTAAAAGAATTGGGTACCTACAAAGCAGCTATAGACTTTGGTAATGGCAACAATACCGAAGTTGAGTTCGAAGTTGTATCTGAATAAAATAACTTAGTTCTATCGTTTTAGTCCACCTGTTCGTTCCAGGTGGACTTTTTTTTTGCCCAGTGCTTTTACCAAGCCCTTGTTGGATGTAAGTACAATCTATTAGTTTACCAATCTAAACTAACCGACAAAGTTTACGTTCATGCAATTGTTGAAGATAGGCTCCGGCTGCATTGTTCATTTAACGTGAAATAGCCATAAAAGCGTCAAAATTTCAGCTCGAAAGTTACATTCCATGTTTATACATTAAATTTGCGCCTGATGCTGAAATCTCTTGACATATTACGTTTGGCCCATCAGCCTACACAGGAAGTTCCTTTGGAAATGCTTCACCAGAAGGATCAGGAATTACCGGGCGGAATGAAATATGAGATTCGCAGGTATAAGTCAGAAGGAAATTTTTCGAATGAGGACATTGGAATGATGGTGTACCATTATCACGACAACAACTCGCGAAAGAATTTCCTGGAGTTTAGGTTTTGTACCAACGGCAACCGCTATTGCCACCAGAGAGGCTGCGGCGGATGTAATGAATTACCTACCGAAAATTGTAGCGGTAAAGTGCAAACAATGGATGTCTATTCTTTCCACTTTAGCAGCACATTTCTACATCAGTTCACCCATAATGTAAAGCTGAGCAATCGTAAAGATGAGGTGCTTGCGTTTAAACATCCGTCATCGTTTACCAAGGTATTTCCGCTGTGTAACCGCAAGCGCAATGTTTTGGACGGCTTCCTAAATCATACCTACACCGGCAGCATGGAAAATATTTTCATCAATGCCAAGGTTCATGAAGTGCTGTTGTATAGCCTGGAATGTTTGGTTGATGAAAAAGAAGAAGGCTTTACTTGCAAGTTTTTGGCGGATGAATCAGGCAGAGAGAAAATTTACTTAGCACGGGAAATATTGTTGCAACACATTGGCGACCCAATCACCATAAAAGAGTTGAGCCGAAAAGTGGCCATCAACGAATGCTATTTAAAGAAAGGTTTTAAAGAAATTTACGGCACCACCATTTTCGACTTTTACCAACAGCAACGCATGGAGCATGCAAAGTACTTGCTGTACGAAAAAGCTTTGAGCGTTACCGATGTTTCAGCCTTGCTTGGCTATTCTTCTATTTCTCACTTTTCTACTGCCTTTAAAAAGCATACAGGTTTGAAGCCTTGTGAGTTGTTGTTAAGGTGAGTGGTGGTTTGGTCAGTGATTGGTGATCAGAGATTGGTTAGGCCAAGTCGGAATAGGCCAATTTTCCTTTTTGACCTTTGAGTTTGACTTTTTGACCCACTGACTAGCTACTTCATCTCCTACCCCCTGCTATAATTCGGCGCTTCCTTAGTGATCACCACATCATGTGCATGGCTTTCGCGCATACCGGCGTTGGTAATTTTTACAAAGGTGGCTTGCTGTAATTCATTGATGTTGGCCGCACCGCAGTAGCCCATACCTGCACGCAGTCCACCGGTAAACTGGTATACCACTTCGTTGAGGTTTCCTTTGTAAGCAATGCGCCCTTCAATTCCCTCAGGAACATATTTTTTGATGTCGTCTTCTACATCTTGAAAGTAACGGTCGCCGCTGCCTTGCACCATTGCACCCAGTGAGCCCATGCCCCTGTACTGCTTAAACTTTCTTCCCTCAAAAATGATGGTTTCACCCGGGCTTTCTTCTGTTCCGGCAAAAATGCTTCCCATCATCACTGCATTAGCGCCAGCTGCCAGTGCTTTTACCATATCACCCGTGTAACGGATGCCTCCATCAGCAATCAATGGCACGCCCGTACCTTTTAAAGCTCCGGCAGCTTCCATGATGGCTGTTAACTGAGGCACCCCAATGCCTGCAACAATTCTGGTAGTACAAATTGATCCCGGGCCAATACCAACTTTCACCGCGTCTGCACCAGCTTCGGCCAAAGCTTTTGCGCCTGCAGCGGTTCCAACGTTTCCTGCAATTACCTGCAGGGTTTTAAAGTTCTTCTTCAATTTCTTCAACGCATCAATTACACCTTTACTGTGTCCATGCGCACTATCAAGAGTCACCACATCTACACCAACCTGTTGCAATGCTGCAGCCCTATCTTCCAGGTCCTTGGTTATGCCAAGGGCTGCGCCAACAATCAATCTTCCGTACATGTCTTTATTCGCCATGGGGAAATTTCTCAGCTGCAGGATGTCGCGGAAAGTAATCAAGCCAATGAGCCGCCCTTGTTTGTTTACAACCGGAAGCTTTTCGATCTTATAATTCTTCAGAATTTTTTCAGCCTTCTTCATGTCTGTTCCTTCAGGTGCAGTTACCAAATTCTCCTTGGTCATTACCTCGCTTACCTTCTTGGACTTTTCATTCTCAAATCGCAGATCGCGGTTGGTGAGAATACCCGCTAATCTGTGAGCGCTATCTACAATGGGAATTCCACCAATCTTATTTTCTTTCATCAGGCGCAAAGCATCACCAATCGTAGAGTCGATTGACAAAGTCACCGGGTCCAGGATCATTCCGCTTTCACTGCGTTTCACTTTTCTTACCTGTTCGGCCTGCCGTTCTATGCTCATGTTTTTGTGAAGTATGCCAACGCCGCCTTCGCGTGCAAGCGCAATGGCCAGGGCGGCATCTGTTACCGTATCCATGGCTGCGGATAGCATGGGCACATTCAATCGGAGCGTCTTGGTTAGTTGTGTGCTGATGTCAACATCGCGCGGCAATACCTGGCTAAATGCGGGAATAAGCAGTACGTCGTCGAAGGTTAGTCCTTCAGCAAATAGTCTTTTGGAATCGGAGGTATTTAGAGAGGGAGAAGTCCTTTTTGTTGCCATGCGCAAAGATAGCCGCGGGAAAGAATATGAGGCAAATAAATGTTGAGGTTGAATGCATTCTAACATTTGATTCCTTCTCCTTTTTATGATTCCAGGTTGCTCTATGGTGCCTTTCACACGCTTATTTTTCCCGAACTTGTGCCCTCTCATAAAACTGTACATTGAAAAAATTTACTTCGTTATTATATAGCATTGCCAGCGGACTCATGCTGGTAGCAGCATGGCCAGCATCTTCTTTCACTGCAATTATATTTATAGCGTGGATACCATTGCTATTAGTTGCCGAACGTGAAGTGCAACCCAATCGGTTCTTTCGATTTAGTTATCTCAGCATGTTGATTTGGAATGCAGGCACCACCTGGTGGATTTGGAATTCGACGGCAGCCGGAGCGATCGGCGCTATTATGGCCAACGCGGCATTGATGTGTATTCCGCTCTGGGGGTTCTTTTCATTCAAGAAAAAATATGGACAGCGTATCGGCTACGCCAGTTTGGTAATTTTTTGGCTAAGCTTCGAATACATTCATTTAAACTGGCAATTAAGCTGGCCGTGGCTTACGCTGGGCAACGTGTTTGCCATGCATCCTTCGTGGATACAGTGGTACGAATATACCGGCGTTAGTGGAGGAAGTCTTTGGGTGCTTTTGGCAAATATTTCCCTGTTTTTTATGGTAAAAAAATTCACCTTGCCCCGCCTGGCAGTGTCAGTTGGTTTGGTTGCCGTTCCGTTCGTCTTGTCTATAGCCTGCACACCTTCAACAGCTGAAATTGCGGGCAATTCCAGTTCAGAAAACAAGCCAAACGTAATTGTAGTTCAACCTAATATTGACCCTTACAGCGAAAAGTTTGAGGTGTCGGGTACTGAAGCGCAAATTCAAAAGTTAATCTCCCTTTCAGAGCAAGAGATGGATGCAAACACGCGCTTGGTGCTGTGGCCCGAAACGGCATTGCCCGTGGGCGTTTGGCAGAATGATGTACGGGGCAATCCGTACTACCAGGCAGTGTTCGAATTTGCCAATCGCCACCCACAGGTGATGTTGCAAACGGGTATAGAAACCTATAAAAACTACGGTACTGTAAAAGAGACGCAAACGGCTCGAAAAATGGAATCAACCGGAACCTATTACGACGCTTTTAACGCAGCAGTTGCTATAAAAGGGAATGAGCCCTTGCAGTTTTACAACAAAAGCAAGCTGGTGCCTGGCGTAGAAACGCTACCCACATTTATGCTTTGGATGGCCTCTATTTTCGAGCATTTTGGGGGTACTACCGGCGGGTACGGATCTGATAAAGAAGCAGGAATTCTAAGCACTTCGGGCAACCCATACGTTACAGCTCCTATTATTTGCTATGAGAGTATTTATGGAGAATATGTAACCAACTATGTACTTAAAGGGAGTAACCTGTTAACGATTATGACCAATGATGGATGGTGGGCAAATACGCCCGGCCACCGTCAGCATTTACAATATGCACGGTTGCGCGCAATTGAAACCCGCAAGTGGGTGGCGCGAAGTGCGAATACGGGCATATCGGCAGTAATTGATAATGCAGGAGCTTTAAGGGAAACACGTGCATGGGACACAGCGTCTTTTATAAAATTTGCCATTCCACCAATCACGGGTGAAACATTTTTTGTTCGTAATGGAGCGATCATTTTTGGCTTGGCTTTGTTATTGATGATTGCTTTGCTGCTGTATCATTTTGCAATGCTATCTAAGAAAAGATTTTTAAACAAATAACTATTGCCCCTACATGGTGGCAAAAAAACCTCGTAATTGATGGAGAAAAGCTTTAAATATTTAGAAGGTTTTGTTCATTACGAGGTCACTGGCCAGGGTAAACCGGTTTTGTTATTGCATGGTTTTGGCGAAGACAGGTCGATTTGGAAAAAGCAAGTGGAATTTTTACAAAAGCACTGCCAGCTGATCATTCCCGATCTTCCGGGTACAGGAAAATCCACTTTTCTTACCGGCGATAACATTGCTTTGGAGGATCTGGCCGACTGCATGTACGCCTTGCTTCAGCACGAGGGAATTACCACGGCAACTATTTTAGGGCATAGCATGGGCGGCTATATTTCGCTGGCACTCGCAGCCAAATTTCCATCGATCATCCACTCATTTGGCCTCATCCATTCCACAGCATTTGCGGACGGTGAAGAGAAGAAAAAAATTCGCTTACAATCAATTGAAATAATCCGTGAATATGGCTCATATTCCTTTTTAAAAAATACGATTCCTAACCTTTTTTCCGATAATTTTAGAAACAAGAAGAATGAGACTGTAATGGAGCTGGTTGAAGCTGCGAAGTCTTTCAATTCTGACTCTCTGATTCAATATTCTTCGGCCATGATGAACAGGCCAGATAGAACAGATGTTCTAAAACAACTTACGGTACCCGTATTGTTTGTTGTTGGCGACCAGGACATAGCTGCACCTTTAGAAGACCTTAAAAAACAATTTTCATTACCGCGACAACCTGTTATTCACGTGCTTGAAAATGTAGGGCACATGGGCATGCTTGAAGCAACTGACCAGACAAATAAAATTATGCTCGAGTTTATTAATAGATAACGTGCCATAGCATGAAGCACTTGCTGATATCGCTGTTTGCCATTTCTGCCACCTTAAGCACCTATGGATCTCACATCACCGGTGGAGAATTAATGTACACCTACATGGGGCCTGGAGCAACGAGCGGAACCGACCGATATCAAATTACGCTACGATTATTCAGAGATTGTTTTTCTACAGGACCACTGCTTCAGGGCGAGCAGGTAAGAGTGGGTATTTACTCCACTTCGAACAACGGCCTTGTGCACACGCTTCAACTTCCACTTTCATCCGACATCAGCACCATTTCGCTAAATACAAACAATGTGGCCTGCCTGGTGGGAAGCCCCCGGGTTTGCTACCAGATTGCCTACTTCAGTAATGTAATTGACCTTGAACGAACTGCTTCAGGTTACACCTTAGTTCAAACCTCGTGTTGCCGCATAGGTGGTATTGCGAATATTGGCAATTCAAACAATGCCGGCGCAACTTATACCACCAGAATTCCTGGAATTACTAACATTGGTACGGGTACAAATAACAGCCCTCAATTCAACTTGAAGGATACGGCACTGGTGTGCACATCAAAAATGTTTCGTTTGCCTTTTAGTGCTACAGATGCAGACGGCGACTCGCTTAGCTACGCTTTCGCCGATGCCTATGGAAATGTGAGCTCAAACAACCAACCGTTACCAGGTATTTTGACCCTAACGAGTGTAATATACCAAGGCGGTTACAATGGCCTTGCGCCCCTAGGCACCAGCGTTACGATTAATGCTGCTACGGGAATTATTTCTGGTCGTGCGCCAACCGCCGGCCGGTATGTGGTAGCAGTAAATGTAAAAGAATGGCGTGGCGGCAAATTGATCAATGACCACCGAAAAGATTTTATTTTATCTGTGCAGCAATGTGATTACGTTTCGGCAGAGTTACCAGAAAGCCGGGTTGTTTGCGATTCATTTAGAGTTGCTTTTGAGAACCTCTCCTATTCATCTCTTATAACTTCTTACAACTGGAATTTTGGTGATCCAACCACCTTGGCGGATGTATCCAACTTACCTGAGCCTGCTTATACTTACCCTGATACCGGCATTTACCGGGTAAAGCTAATTGTGCGGGGTTCGAACGGATGCGTTGATTCTACTGAATCAAATGTTGCGGTTTACCCCGGCTTCAATGTAAAGTTCGGCGCTGCTGCACAATGTGTAAATAACCCTGCAGTCTTTACTGATTCGTCAACGGCAACCTACGGTCGCATCAACAGTTGGAAATGGGATTTCGGCGATCTTTCAGCAGATACTGATACTGCTAGTACAAAGAACGCCAACTATAAATATGCTACCGTTGGTACCTATACTGTAAAATTGACTACGAGCAGCACGAAAGGCTGCATAGGTGCTGCCACAAAAACAGTAACCATTTCTGATAAGGCAGCGCTACAATTGCCTTTTAAAGACACGGTGGTTTGTGGCTTTGATACGCTTCGCTTAAAGGCAGTGGGCAATGGCAACTTTAGCTGGTTTCCCAATACATTTATACTTGGTGCAAATACAGCTAATCCAACGGTCTTCCCGCCGGTAAGCACTTCGTATATTGTTACGCTCAACGACAATAATTGTATTGGGAAGGATACAGTTAGAATTACAAAATTGAACGCGATCAGTATTGCAACTTTACCCGATACATTAGTCTGCACAGGGGACAGTATTCAGTTGTATGCAAATAGCCTGGCGAACCAATATACATGGACACCTTCGGACCTGGTAAAAAATTCCGCAGCACCAAGATCTTTATCTAATCCAATACTAAGCGATAATATTTTTTCCGTAAAAGCTACGCTTGGTAAATGTACTGCCACCGGAGGGTTTACTGTAAAAGTGGCTCCCTATCCTGTGTCTAATGCTGGCCCTGATCTGAATTTATGCCCAGGTACAAAAGGACAGCTGATAGCTTTTGTTGAAGGCGATCGTTACACGTGGACGCCGCAGTATGCAATTTTGAATGGAAGCACGTTATCACCCACGGTTGCGCCTACCAATACAACTCCATACATTCTGACCGCCCGATATCTTACTGGCTGCCCTAAGCCAGTTTCAGATACCGTTTTGGTTCGGGTATTTCCAGCGTCAAAGGCATTTGCCGGAAACGATACAGCCATTGTAGAAAATCAACCCATACGGTTATCGGCCACCGGTGGTACCCAATACGAATGGTCGCCGGCAAGTTACCTGAGCAATAACCTAATACCCAATCCAGTTGTAAGTATGCCTGTTGACAAAGACACAGTGCAATATCGCGTGAAAGTAACAGATGAAAACGGATGTGTTAGTTACGACGACATTACTATTTCTAAATTTCGCAAAGGACCCAGGATATACATGCCTACCGCATTTACCCCAAATGCCGACGGACGAAATGATGTATTACGGCCGATACTGGCAGGCATCAAGCAGCTTGAATTTTTTAGAATTTACAATAGGTGGGGACAGCTCATTTTTGAAACGCGTCAAAATGGAAAGGGTTGGAATGGAACCATCAATGGTAAAGAGCAAGGACACGGAACATATGTATTTTTCATACAAGCGATCGATTACCTGGGAGCGCCGGTAATGGAAAAAGGCACTGTTGTATTAATCCGCTAAAAAGCAGCGAAAATCTTCAAATTTGCATCGTGTAAAGGAATGTTAAGAAGTAAACCATTGGGTAATACTTAGCAACGTTTCGTACTTTCACACACGCGTCTATTGCTACTATTGAATGATGAAAAAACCTCTGTTACTGCTTATTATTGTTTGTTCAATGCTTCCTTCTTTTGCTTCTCACATTGCAGGCGGCGAGCTATATTACGTGTACGTAGGGCCGGGTGCAAACAATACTGATAAATACCGGATCACGATGCGTTTGCTGCGGGACTGCTTTTCTACAGGGCAGCAATTAAGCGGAGAGACGGTAAATATCGGTATCTATGATGGAACGACTCTTCGCCAAAACCTCCAACTGAGTTTGGTAGGAGGCATTACGACCATGCAGCTAAATACCAGTGTGATACCTTGCCTTGTAAACGCACCGGTTGTTTGTTTCCAGGTTGGGCTATTTTCAGCAGAGGTTGATTTGCCTAAAACCGCCATTGGTTATACACTTGCATGGTTGCGTTGCTGCCGTTCTGATAATATTGCTAATTTAAGTTTGCCAACGGGCGTTGGCGCTACATATACTACCAAAATTCCCGGCACCACATCGCTGGTGGTTGGCAACAACAGCAGCCCACAATTTGTACCTAAAGACACCGCATTAATTTGCCAGGGCAAGAGCTTCAACCTTGATTTTAGTGCCGTAGACCCTGACGGCGACTCTCTTTCTTACAGTTTCTGCAATGCTTATTTAGGCGGCACCAATACTAATCCGAATCCTGGTCCTTCAGGCACTCTAACATTGGACCCGCTGCCCTATCGGTTGCCGTATTCCGGTACAATGCCTCTTGGCACCGCGGTAAGCATTAATCCTGCCACGGGTAAGATAACAGGTATTGCTCCTCCAAGTGGTCGCTATGTAATTAACGCATGTGTAACCGAATGGAGGAATAATGTTGCTTTCAATGAGCATCGTAAAGATTTCATCCTGGAAGTCGGTTCATGCGATTACGCTGCCGCTGATCCTCTCCCTATTACCGGGACAGCCTGGTGCAAAGATTTTACTGTGCCCTTTTCAAATGCTTCTACCTCATCAAACATAGGTGCTTATTTATGGGAATTCGGGATTAACAATGCTACTTCTACCCTTGCAAATCCTGTATTTACCTACCCCGACACGGGAATATTTAAAGTTAAACTCACGGTATTTGGGTCAGCAGGTTGTACCGACACCGACTCAACTGTCATTGCTGTTTTCCCTGGTTTCACCGCTAACTTTTCTGTAGCCGGCAGTTGCTTTCAATCACCTTTTGTTTTTACCGACAGAACGATTGCACGTTACGGGGTTTTGGACTCGTGGCGTTGGGATTTTGGTGATCTAAGCACCGATGCCGATACCTCAAGAATTAAGAATCCAACCTACCAGTACCCAACACCCGGCCCCAGGAATACGCGATTGATTGCTACAAGTACCAAGGGATGCACGGATACCATTACAAAATTGGTGAACGTGAACAATGTACCAACACTTACCCTTCCGTTTAAAGACACGCTCATTTGTAGCATTGATACCCTCCCGCTGATCGCCTTGGGCAGCGGCGTTTTTTCGTGGACGCCTACAACCAATATGATTAACAGCACTACGGGCACGCCCTTTGTTTTTCCAAAGGATACAACACAATATATCGTAACCTTAAATGAAAATGGCTGTGTAAGCAAGGATACTATAACGGTAAATGTGCTGGACTTTATTACGGTGCGTTTAGGGCCGGATACCACTATTTGCCAAACGGATAGTTTTGTACTCAGACCAGTAAGTCAGGCCTTGCAATACGAGTGGTCACCCATTGCGGGGCTAAGTGATCCTAATATAAAATCACCTGTTGCCGCACCCAATGTTACCACGACCTACCAGTTGGTGGCAAATTTGGGTAAATGCCCTGACCGCGCATTTATTACAGTGAAAGTAGCACCTTACCCACGGGCAAATGCGGGTCCGGATACCATACTTTGTTATGGTGACAGAACACAGCTAACGGGTGCAATCGTCGGGTCATTTTATACGTGGACACCTACAAATACATTACAGAATCCAACATCGCTAAACCCTGTAGCCGGGCCGATGAATACCACCAATTATGTTCTGGCTGCCTACGATACTATTGGATGCCCAAAGCCTTTTAGAGACACGGTGAGGGTGACAGTAATACCACCGGTGCGTGCCTTTGCAGGGCGCGACACTTTGATTGTAGTAAATCAGCCCCTTCAACTAAATGCCACAGGTGGTACCAACTTTGTTTGGACACCAAGCTTCGGACTGAACAATACGCTAATTTCTAATCCAGTGGCGACACTGGGGGCCTCTACGGACTCCATCACATACAAGGTTCGGGTTGCCACCAACGATGGTTGCTTTGCCGAGGATGACATCAAAGTGTACGTGTTTAAAACCGGCCCAGATATATTTGTACCAACAGCCTTCACTCCAAACCGCGATGGCAAAAATGATGTGCTTCGCCCGAAGCCAGTTGGGTTAAAATCTTTTGACTACTTCAGAGTGTACAACCGCTGGGGCCAAATGGTATACAGCACAAGTGAAATTGGCGCGGGCTGGAATGGTAGCATTGCAGGAAGAGATCAAAGCACAGGGACCTATGTTTACATGACAGAAGGTACCGATTACCTGGGCAATAAAATTTTCAGAAAAGGAACCGTAGTATTGATCAGATAAATAACGATCTAAAGGAAATAAAAGTCCCGCAACATTTGTAAGCGGGATTTTTTTTATGCGCTATGTTGTTTAATCCGATCAGGCGAAAGCTAGTATTTTTGAAAAAAAGCATACTACCTTGACCACACCACAACTGTATAAACTTTACCAGGAGAATCCGTTGGTAGAAACGGATACGCGTAAGTTAAAAGAAGGAGCCCTCTTTTTTGCCCTCTCAGGCCCCAATTATAATGGAAATTCATTTGCCTTACAAGCACTTGTGTTAGGAGCAAGCTATGCCGTTGTAAATGAAAATGTGGACCCTGGTAATGAACGAATTATTGTTGTGCCTGATGTACTTCATGCGCTTCAGCAATTGGCTAAATACCATCGGCAACAATTCAATATTCCTTTTATCGCTATAACCGGCAGCAATGGAAAAACAACCACCAAGGAATTAGTCTTTGCTGTACTGTCCTCCCACTACAAAACGTATACAACCCAAGGCAATATGAACAACCATATTGGCATTCCTCTTACAATATTAAAAGTGCGTCCGGATGCAGAGATGGCGGTTATCGAGATGGGTGCAAATCATCAAAAAGAAATTGCCGGTTACTGCGAATACGTGTTGCCGACACATGGAATTATTACAAATTGTGGCAAAGCGCACCTGGAAGGATTTGGTGGGGTAGAAGGAGTTAGAAAAGGTAAGGGCGAATTGTATGATTACCTGCGTGAGAGTAACGGCGTGGTTTGTAGATTTAACGACTTTGACTACCTCGTTGAAATGTCGAAAGACATTGATACAGTATATAGCTATGGTACCAATAAGGGAGATGTTGTAGGGAAGGCATTAGGAGGAAAAACCTTTTTGCAAGTCCAAATGACTGGTAATGATTCATTGACTATAAACACGAACCTCGTAGGAGACTACAATTTGCCAAATGTGCTCAGCGCTGTAGCCATTGGTAAAATGTTTGATGTTCCAATGCAAAAAATAGCGCATGCAATTGCCAGTTATGTGCCTGCCAATAGCCGCAGTCAGATGCTGGTACGAGGAAGCAACCACATCATCCTTGATGCTTACAATGCTAACCCTTCGAGCCTAAAACTTGCTATTGAAAATATGGTAACCCTGCAAGCAGATCACAAAGTATTAATGATTGGCGGCATGATGGAATTAGGGGACGATAGTCTAGAAGAACACCAGGCGATAATCGATCTTATAAAAAACTTTTCATGGGATCACGTCGTATTGGTAGGCGGCGATTTTCAACAACTCGTTCACCCGTACATCTTCTTTCAGAATTCGGATGAAGCAAGACAATGGTTACATGATCAGCACATTCAAGACACCTACATTCTAATCAAGGGTAGCAGAAGCATGCAAATGGAAAGGATCATTAATGAATAAAAAACTGATCCTTGATTTAAAGACGGACCTTTGTAGGGAAATGTTGAAGACTGACACGTAGCCCTACTCATATACCTGGCAGTTAACACCTGGTAGTAAAAATTATGGATCCGCTTAAAGAAACGTTTAAAGATGTAATCAATGGTAATAAGCCAGTACTGGTAGATTTTTTTGCTGAATGGTGCGGACCGTGCAAACAAATGAAACCAATACTAGACGAACTGCACCAATTATTAGGCGATAAGGTACGGATCCTGAAAATAGACGTTGACAAAAATCCCGCAGTAGCTCAATCTTTCAATGTATCAGGTGTGCCAACGCTGGTACTTTTTCAGAATGGCAAAACCCTTTGGAGACAATCAGGTGTAATGCCTGCAAGACAGTTACAACAGATCATTCAACAGAAGGCAGTCGTATAAAAAAGGCACTTTTTTTTGTAGCATGATCATCACAATTTTTGTACATGACCGATGATAATAAAGTTAGAAAGCCGCCTTATTTATGGAGTGTAATTACAAACAGGTGCCCACGCTGCCGCCAGGGAAAATTATTTGTAACGGAAAACGCCTACGATCTTAAGCGCAGTACAAACATGAATACTGATTGCCCGGTGTGCGGACAGCCAACAGAGATAGAAGTGGGCTTTTACTACGGAACTAGTTATGTGAGCTATGCACTAACCGTGGGCTTTAGTGTGTTCACGTTTGTAGCCTGGTGGGTTCTAATCGGCTTTTCGTTGTACGACAATCGCATCTTTTATTGGCTTGGTGTGAATGCGTTTTTACTTATTGCAATGCAGCCAATTTTTATGCGGCTATCCCGCAGTTTTTGGTTGAGCTGGTTTGTAAGCTTTAACGCAAACTGGAAAAAGGAACAAGCAGAAAAATATGAGCGTGTCATTAAAGAACAAATGGGCAACTGGTAGTGCATTCACCGCACTAAAAATATTTTTCTTGCTGTAAAGTTTGCAGTGCTATTTTTGCACCCCTTCGAACTGTTATACAAATTGGAGAGTTGTCCGAGTGGTTGAAGGAGCACGCCTGGAAAGTGTGTATACTCGAAAGGGTATCGAGGGTTCGAATCCCTCACTCTCCGCAAAAAAGGGACTGATCGTCACTAGTATGATTTGTCCCTTTTTTATTTTTTGCTGAACTTAATTTAAGTCCGCAATGCCTTAAAAAAGGAATTTACTTCTGGGGGTTCGAAATGACCCTTTTTCCATCTTTCCCAAAAGTATATTACGCCATTCCCAACAGGCTTTAATTGGGGCTCGGGCAGTCTTTTTTATAGAAGTAGAATTATCAAGACAATCCTTTATAAAGTATGGCTTCACCCAACAGCATCATACGGCAATTCACCCTTGCGGTAGTCGGTTGGGGAGAAGCCAGCCTGCTTTTTAAAAAACTTGCCGAAAGAAGATTGGTCAGGAAAACTTAGTTCATTAGATACCTGCTGTACAGATAAGCCAGGGTTTTGCAGCAAAGCCTGGGCTTCTACAACTAACGCCGCATCTATCCACTGACTGGCGGAGCGGCCCGTTACGTCTTTGACGGTTTCAGATAGGTACTTGGGGGTAACGAAAAGCTTATCAGCATAAAACCGAACACCATGTTGCTGCCGGAAATGCCGGAATAGCAGCTCGTGAAATTTGATGTTCAATTCCTCCTTCCTGCTCATTTTTTTTTGAACCTGTTGAGAATGCATTTGATAAGCAGCTTCAAAATCATAGAGCAGTGCCATCAGCAGGTTGCCGGTAATCTCTTTTCGAAAGGGATGAACAGCTTCCCGGAAACGATGCCAGATATATACAAACTGGGCCTGCAACTCTTTGGCTTCTGCCACGCGCAAGTGTACTACCGGTATGGCCCCAGCCGTGCAAAATTGAAACATGTCGAGCACATGCGGATTGATGTAATTAGCCGTAAGGAAGCGCCGGGAGAATACAATAAAACGACACTGGAAATTCTTACTCGTTTCTAACACCTTTAGCACCGGGTGCGGCGTAGTAATGATCATGGAATGAACGTTGCCTTCGTATACCGAAAGGTTGATCTCCATCTTAATAGTGCCCTGTGTGCAAATCCCAATCAGGTAGCCGTCCACATGCATGGGCACATCGTGAATACGCAGGTAATGCTGTTCATCCGACACCAGGAAATCATGCGTGCTCCAATCAAACTGGTAGGCTTCTTTCAGGTGAGCAATAGTGATCTCGGTAAGCTTTGGCAGCGACATAGGCAAAAATACATCGGCGGAGTGAACCGCCTTGTGGTTACCTCTTTTATCGCTCCAGAAGTCGTGAAATAAGCACCCCATTTATCTTATCCTCATCTTGAACCACACCTTGTTCTCTTTTTGACCAACCTATCCGAAGAACAGACGAAATCGATATCATGCTTTGGTTCAATTTTGTATGAGTATGATTTTTTTAGCAATTAAAGAAAAAGCTCATGAAAAGGAAGAATATTCTAACCGGATTTTTAATGTTGATGAGCACCGGCTTTTTACACGCACAGCAGTTTGATGAGGCGTTTCATCACCTGGTAACTAGTGCCTACGGAAAAAGCGATACCATTAAGCTGAACAATATCCGGGTGCAGCAGGCTAAAATTGACGAGCAAACTACCCGTTATAATTACCTGCCCAGGCTTTCGGCCAATGCCACTTACACACGCCTGAATGATGATATTCTTTTTCCGCAGGATATGCAATCGCTGTTGCTGGGTACACAGCGCCTGTTGATAAAAGAAGGAGGCGGACTGCCTTTCAATAGCTCTTTACCGCCATCTGTAAAATTGAAGCCCGTACCCCCGATACAGCAGAAAGACATTCTTAAAATTACGGGCAATACGCAGTGGGTTTTGTTCAGCGGCTTTAAGGTAGAAAACGGAATAAAGGCGTACCAGCACCAGCAAAAAGCACTGTCTTATGGTAACGAAAAACAACAGGCAAAATTGCTGCTTGATATCGCTGACCTTTACGATAAGCTGGCTTTGCTCTATGCATCGGACACTGTCATAAAAAGTTCCGATGGCTTGCTTGACCAGCAGCAACGTTTTGTGGAAGGTGCCATAAAAAACGGGTTGGCTACACCGTTAGAACGTAAAAAGATTGAACTGGCCCGGCAAAAGCTCCAGTTGCGTATTGTAGAAAATGAAGGCAACCGCCTTACGCTGCTGGAGCGGTTGCACCAGCTTACCGGCGTTGATTTCCTTTTCCTCAACGGGCTGCAGCCAACGTTGCAACCAATGCTGCTGGCCAACGATACTACAGTGGAGCAACGCTCCGAAATCAAGTCGCTCGACGAAGCCATTACAGCTTCCCGCTACAACGAAAAGGCTGAAAAAAGCGAATATATTCCCAAGCTGGCCGCCTTTGCCCAGTACGAATTCCGCAAACAGGACCTTTCAATCCTTGACCCCCGGTGGTATGCCGGTTTGCGCTTGCAATGGAGCATTTTCGATGGTTTTACTGCACGCAACAATGCCCGAAAAATTGCGCTTGACCGACAGGCTTTCGAAGTACAAAAGCAGGGAGTGGAAGACCTTATTCAATTGGCAAAAGCAAAGGCCCGGCACGAACTGCGTACCGCTAATCAACGCATTAGCATGTTGAATGCACAAGTGGCGCTTTCTACCGAAACACTGGATTTTGTTTCTAAGCAATACAAGAACGGACTTACTACCATGACGGAATTGCTTAACGCATTGAATGATGTTGAAAAAGCCCGCTTCGACCTGCAACAATCTTATTACGAACAACGCCGATCGAGCCTGCAACTACGGGATGTGAACGGAACATTATTGAACCAATTTTAAACTTTTTATAAATGAAAAATATTTCGACATCCTTCTTTGCTTTACTGGCTTTATCGCTACTGTCGTGTGGAGAAAAGAAAACCAACGAAGGCAACATCGAAAACCAGGGAAGAGTAAAGCAGGAAACGATTTCCGTGGTGCCTAAAATAGCCGGTCGCATTTTGCAGATTAATGTGAGCGAAGGGAGCGCCGTGCATAAAGGTGATACATTGGCAGTGCTGGATGTGCCGGAAATTAGTGCTAAACTTCAACAGGCCGGGGGTGCCATTGAGAGCGCACAGGGTCAACTAAACCTGGCGGTAAACGGTGCCACCGGCGAGCAGGTAGCACAAGTGCAGGGACAGATTGATGCCGCCAATGCGCAATTGCAATTTGCCGAAGAATCGTTCCAGCGCATGAGCAATATGTACGCAGACTCGCTGATTTCTGCACAGCAGTTTGATGAAGTGCGTAGCAAATACAAGGCAGCACAGGCGCAGGTCAGGTCGCTGCAAGCCAGGAAGACGGAAGTGCAAAAAGGCGCCCGACCAGAAAACATCCAGGCAGCCCGTGGGCAGGTTGAGCGGGCCGTTGGCGCTAAAAACGAAGTACTGCAGGCGCAGAAAGAACGCTACATCATCGCTCCCGCCGATATGCAGATTGAAAGCATCACTTTGAAACAAGGTGAACTGGCTACGCCGGGTTATACCATCTTCAATGGCTTTGAAACCGGCACTACTTATTTCCGTTTTACCATTAGCGAATCCAAGATAAATGCGTACCAGGTGAACCAGCAGGTTACCGTAAAAGTTCCTTACACCAATAAAACCATTCAGGCCAAAATAGTGAGTGTACGACAACTACCGAAGTATGCCGACAACACCAGCACTTCACCCAATTATAAACTGGGTGAAAGCATTTTTGAATTGAAGGTGGTGCCATTGAACATGCAGGATGCTGCAGGGTTATATGCCAACTCCACGGTACTGCTCGAAACAAAATCATAATGCCTGATCGCAGGCCTGCAAAAACCGCGGCTCGGAGGTCATAAAATAATGCTGAATGAATAAGTTTTTTAGTTTGATGAAAGTCGAGTTCCGGCGCATCTTTTCCAATGGTGTGCTGGTGGCAATTTTCTTTGGTGCACCAATCCTCTACGGCGTCATGTTTGCCAACGTTTATAAAAAAGGAAAGCTGACCGATATGCCTATTGTGGTAATTGATGAAGACAACACGCCCCTCTCCGGCAAAATCATTGATGCCCTTAATGATAACGAAGCGTTGTTGGTGGTGAAGGTGCAGTTTGGGCCGGATAATATTGCCAGTGAAATGCCTTCGAAAGAATTTGTTTCAATACTCACCATTCCAGATGGATTTGAAGCCGCAGTGCTGCAAAAACGCTATCCCGAAGTGCAGGTGGATATTAACCTGGCCAACCTGGTGCCGGCCAATTTTGCTACCCGGGCCATTCAGACCGTATTGGGCACCATCAGTGCCGGGGTAGAAATAGAGGCACTGAAAAAAGCAGGCGCCGACCCAACGAGTGCCGCACAGCGATACGAGCCATTCAAAGTGAACTATAACCGGATGTACAATCCCGCCAGTAATTATATGGAATTAATGATGCCGGGTATTTTAGGCACCATCATGCAGCAGATTTTATTTTTAGGACTGGCTTTAGTTTTTGCCCGGGATTTTGAAGATGGCTATTTCAGCAAATTGGTAGCTGCCAGCCGGTGGTCATTATACCATATCGTTTTGAAAGCCTTGCCTTTTGTATTATTAACTATGATTATGTGGCTAATCGTCGGCAGCTTTTACCCAATATTTGGCATCGACATTCCGGTGTTTACCTGGCCCATGGTGTTACTGGTAAGCATTTTTACGCTGGCCTGTATGTTCATTGGTATGTTGTTTTCGCTGGCCATCCCCAGCCAGTTAAAAGCCACCGAACTGCTCATGGTATTGGCAACACCGTCATTTTTACTGAGTGGTTATACATGGCCAATCGAAGCGATGCCGCGGCTCATTCAACAATTTTCCAGCATGTTGCCCCTCACGCATTTTTTAAGAGGCTTTCGGCGCATTGCTATCTACCGTGGCACCGTTGCAGATATTCAACCAGAGTTGCTGGCATTAACCTGGATTAGCATTGTTTGCTTCGCGTTGATGCTGGTGCTGTTGCAAGTAAAAATTCACAAACAGAAAAAACAGGTTATCCTTTCAACTTAATTTCTGCTCCTGCGATATTCAGTGTTGAAAGGAAGAGCAAATGAAGACAGCATCGCTGCCATTGTTGGTCGCCCCACATGCCGTTGTTGGTCAGGCGACCAACAACGGCGGACCACGCCACTAATGGCGAAAAATCAAAAGGCACTGTCAACAGAATTTCCATTAACAATGCCTTCCTTTTATCAGTGATTACTAATTTTATTTGGCAGTACTTTTTTCCAGCAAAGCCAATAGCTTTTTGGCTGCCTCCTCGCTGCTTGCGGGGTTTTGCCCGGTAATTAGCATGCCGTCTTCTACCACGTACGAACTCCAGTCGGTGCCCTTTGAATAATGGCCGCCCTTTGCTTTCAACTCATCTTCCAGCAGGTATGGTACCACGTCTGTCAACTGCACGCCTTCTTCCTCCGTGTTGGTGAAACCGGTCACTTTTTTTCCTTTCACCAATGGCTCACCCTTTTCATCTTTCACATTCAATAGGGCAGACGGCGCATGGCAAACAGCTGCAACAGGCTTACCCGCTTTCCAGAAATTTTCAATTAATGCAATTGAATTTTTGTCATCAAATAGGTCCCACATCGGGCCATGGCCTCCCGGGTAAAATACTGCATCGAAATCTGCAGCGTTGACCTCTGTAAGTTTTTTGGTGGTCGCTACTTTTTCTTTCAATTCTGCATCTGCATAATATCGCTTGGTTGCTTCGGTTTGCGCATCGGGTGCTTCGCTTTTGGGGTCGATGGGTGGCTGACCACCTTTGGGCGAGGCAATGGTAACATCAACACCCTTATCGGCCATTACATAATAAGGGGCTGCAAATTCTTCCACCCAAAAACCGGTTTTTTTGCCGGTATCACCCAACTCACTATGAGAGGTTAGTACAAATAATACTTTCATGATCTTGATTTTATTGTGAATAATGAATACTGTCGAAGAATATTTTTGTTGTGGTTTGTATCAAGCCTCTACTATCATTTTACCGGTATTTTCTCCTGCGAATAAACCAAGTAATGCCTTCGGTAAATTTTCAAAACCATGTTCGATGGTTTCTGTCGTTTTTAATTTCCCCTCCCTTACCCACTGTGCCAGGTGTTGAATGCCTTCAGGAAACTTGTCCTGGAAATTACTAACAATAAAACCTTGCATTAACACACTACGAGTGAGTAACATTGGCTGCAATCTTGGCCCCATGGGTGCCTCGGTGCTGTTGTATAAAGCGATCTGTCCGCACAAGGGTATCCTTGCATGAAAGTTAATGTTCTTAATAACCGCATCTGAAATTTCACCTCCCACATTATCAAAGTAAACATCAACGCCTTTTGGGCAAGCCGCAGCAATGGCTTTGTTCATATGGGGTTTGGTTTTGTAGTTAATGGCCTCATCAAAGCCAAACTCAGTGGTCAGCAGTTTTGTTTTCTCATCCGCTCCGGCAATACCTACCACATGGCAGCCATGTATTTTAGCAATCTGCCCTACTACAATGCCCACCGCACCTGCAGAACCTGAAACCACTACCGTTTCTCCGGCTTTCGGCTTGCCTATGTGCATCAACCCGAAATAAGCGGTCAGCCCTGTCATCCCCAGCACTCCGAGGTAATAGCTGGGAGGAGCTAAGGTGGTATCGATTTTTCGAGCTTCTTTTTCGGTTGCAATAAATGTTGTCTGCCATGGGAATTGGCCTATCACCACATCACCGGTTTTAAATTGATCTGATTTACTTTTTAATACTTTGGCAATTACACCTCCATTTAAAGGTTTATCAATTTCAAAAGGGGCAGCATAAGATTTAGCATCATTCATCCGGCCACGCATATAGGGGTCTACAGAATAATACATGCCCTTCAGTAAAATTTCGCCAGTCTTTATTTCCGAGACTTCAGCCTGTTCCATCCGAAAGTCATCACTCACTGGTAAGCCCTTTGGCCGGGCTGCGAGTACTATTTGTTGCGTTGTCATTTTTTAGATTTTATTGTGGTAAAATATCCGGGCAAACGGGCCCGGAAATGTTGGCAGGGATTCGGTTGCTTTTAAAGGTGGCTTCTCTTCGGATACCAATGATTTGACCAACCTTATCCAAGGTTAATTTTTCAAACGATCAATCTTGATGTTAAATGGGTATGGAAAAATATCTAACCCTTCTAAAGTTCCATATCAAAAACAGTGCTAGGGGAAATAATGGTTTAATGCGGTGTTTGTTCTAGGGTTTGCTGAATTGACATGAATTGGAATGTTATAACACTCAAATCTAAAAGAACTTAGAAGCTGTATATGAAAGCCCGCCTCGAATTCAGTGCATATTGAACTATTCCATCATTCGAAGTTTGGCCGGATTTTTTTTGCTTCCTTATGCAGACTTGTGATCCCACTATCGAAAAACCTATGTCTGTCGTAAAAAACAATGGAAAAGCAATTGAATAACGAACGGTGGAGACTTCTGTTGACTATAGAAAAACTGCTGAATGGGCCAATGGTTTTCCTGGGTTTCGTTTGGCTGGTTCTATTGGTGATAGAACTCGTTTGGGGATTAATGAAACCTCTTGAGTACCTCAGCATTACCATTTGGATCATTTTCATTATCGACTTCCTCGTTAAATTATTTCTAGCTCCGGTTAAAGGAACTTTTCTAAAAAAGAACTGGCTCACTGCCGTTTCATTGGTTATCCCTGCACTACGTGTTTTTCGCATTTTCAGGTTCGTGCGTTTATTGCGTGGGTTAAGAGGCATTCGACTGGTAAGGGTTGTATCGTCCCTAAACAGAAGTATGAACAGCCTTGCCGCCACTATGAAAAGGCGCGCTTTCGGATACGTGATGATGATCACACTCTTTGTGACATTTGGCGGCGCAGCCGGAATGTATGCTTTGGAAAATTCTACTCCGGGATTTAAAACCTATAGTATGGCGCTATGGTGGACAGCAATGAGGGTAATAACAGCAGGGAATGAATTTAGCCCGGCTACGCCAGAAGGCAGAGGCCTGGCCTTTATGATTGCAGTATTTG
This sequence comes from Segetibacter sp., assembly GCA_031425015.1. Taxonomy (GTDB): domain Bacteria; phylum Bacteroidota; class Bacteroidia; order Chitinophagales; family Chitinophagaceae; genus Segetibacter. The sequence goes on from JANPIM010000033.1 coordinate 71,300, forward strand.
GCTACACCATATTCGGTTATGTTACTGCCACCTTTGCCACCTTTTTTATTGGCAGGGATTCAGAAGAAAAAGACGCTCCGATTGTTGGGGCACAAGACATAGCAGAACTAAAAGAAAGCATCAACGTATTAACAAGGAAAATTGACGAAATGAAATCGAAAATTTGATTTCACTTTACGAAACCTTGAGGGATGATTATTTAAGCGCAACAGTTCCAAGGCACAACATTCGCATGTTTAAAGTGTTAGTCTGGCGTGACATCTACAGTAGTGCGCTTTTACCCGATTAGTTCAAGACAGTACACACTAACGCCGCGGATGCAATGCCGGTATTTGAAAGACCACTTCAAAACATTCAATTAATAACGCACACAGCATTAAAGCTTTTGGCAAAACAAAAACAATGAAAATATTAATGGTTCTCACATCGCACAGCGAGCTTGGAAACACTGGAAAAAAAACAGGCTTTTGGATAGAAGAATTCGCTTCGCCCTACTATGTTTTTAGAGATGCAGGTGCAGAGATCACTTTGGCTTCGCCTAAGGGTGGCCAGCCTCCCATCGATCCAAAAAGTTCGGAACCCGACGCCCAAACAGAAGCCACTCGCCGGTTCGACAAAGACAACACCGTGCAACAACTGTTGGCAACTACAAAAAAGTTAGCCGAAATAAATGCCGAGAATTTCGACGCCGTATTTTTTCCCGGTGGTCACGGACCGATGTGGGATTTAACGAACGACGCGAATTCGATTCAACTCATTCAAAATTTCTGGACAGCAAAAAAACCAGTTGTAGCCGTTTGTCACGCACCGGCGGTATTGCTAAATGTAACAGGCGAAGATGGTGAACCACTGGTAAAGGGAAAGAAAGTAACCGGGTTTACGAACACTGAAGAGGAAGCCGTTCAACTAACCGATGTTGTGCCCTTTCTGTTAGAAGACGAACTGAAAAAGAAAGGTGGACTATATTCCAAGCAAGCTGATTGGGCCTCGTATATAGTGAAAGATGGACGGTTGATCACTGGTCAGAATCCAGCCTCGTCCGAAGCTGCGGCACATGAGCTTATCTCTTTAATTGGGGAGCAATAATCTACTTGATCTTTGGTGTATTAAATGCTGCATCTAAAAAAAAAACGAACATGGAATCATTAAAAGAAAAAATTGCATTAGTGACCGGTGCCGGCAAAGGAATTGGTAGAGCCATCGCAATTGCACTAGCTACCGAAGGAGCGCATGTAGGTTTGATAGCCCGCACCGAAGCAGACCTGGTAACAGTAGTAGAGGAAATAAAAAGACTTGGTGTACAGGCTGTATTTGCCACTGCGGACATTAGTAAACGTGATGAAGTTGAACAAGCAATCGTAAGCATTACCCAACAACTAGGTGGCATTGATATACTGGTCAACAACGCCGGAACAGGAACCTTTGGTAAGTTCTTAGAACTGGAACCTGAAGTGTGGGAAAATCAAATTAGAACCAACCTGTTTGGCGTTTATTACGCTACCCGTGCCGTTCTGCAACAAATGATCGATCGCAAAAGTGGCGATATTGTAAATATTTCTTCTACGGCAGGTAAGGCGGGCAGTGCTGTTACCAGTGCTTACAGCGCGTCAAAATTTGCCGTATTTGGATTAAGTGAAAGCCTGATGCAGGAGGTGCGGAAGCACAACATAAGGGTTACCGCAATGGCGCCAAGTACGGTGGTAACCGAACTCGCACAGAGCGCTAACCTCATTACCGGCGATGCCGAAAAGGTGATGCATCCCGAGGACTTTGCTGAACTCATCATTGCACAATTAAAATTGAACAGGCGAATGTTTGTGAAAGAGTCCAGCGTATTTTCAACCAATCCTTAATTTCGATCCTACTAAATAAAAATATAACATGAGAGTTTTGGTGATAGGCGCTACCGGCACAATAGGTAGAGCAGTAACAAACCTTTTGAAGCAACGTGGGCACGAAGTGATTGAAGCATCGCGATCGTCACATCATATAGTTGACATCACCAAGCCTTCGAGTATCGATCAATTGTACAAATCCGTTGGAACAGTAGACGCCATCATTACCGCTGCCGGCGACGCCGCTTTTGCTGCCTTAGATAAATTGACGGAACAGGAGATACAGTTTACCCTTCTTAGTAAATTAATGGGGCAAATTAATGTGGTGCGCAAAGGAATAAATTTTTTAAGTGAGGACGGCGTTGCCATCATCACAGGCGGCATGCTAGCGTACGAACCATGGCCAAACACTTCTATGATTACCATGGTGAACGCCGGTCTTGAAGGGTTTGCACGTGCCGCTTCGCTCGATCTGAAGCAAGGCAAAAGAATATTAATTGTACATCCACCGTGGGTGGCAGAAACTGCATCTGCATTAAATATGGATCCCAGCCCGTGGCCCAATGCATCTGATGTAGCGGTGGCATACATTGACGCATTAGAAGGCAAAGAATCGGGGCAACCAATTTTTGTGAAAGCGTATGAACCCGTTAAATAAATCGAAGGCCGTTGATCACCTCAGCGGCTTTTTTGTTTTGCGCAAAATACTTGCTTGTAAGAACTCGCACTAACTATTATCAGCATTCCAGCAGAAGATTGCATCGGCATTTGCCGTTGTTATTGCCGCCACTTCTTCTATGCTTACTTGCTTTACCTCTGCTAATTTTTCCGCAATGATTTTTACATAGCTGCTCTCGTTGCGCTTACCTCTAAATGGAACTGGACTGAGATAAGGCGAATCAGTTTCTAATACTACATGCTGTAACGACACGCTTTTCATCACCTCTTCTAAACCGGATTTTTTATACGTAAGCACCCCACCAATACCAAGGTAAAAACCCATTTGAGTAATGGCATCTGCCTGTTCAACAGTGCCGCCAAAACAATGGAAAATACCCGTCAGTCCACGTGCTGCAAAAGGCCTTACAGTTTCTATGGTTTCTTCCATAGCATTACGGGTATGAATAACAATGGGCAATCGATAGGCTAATGCCAATTCCATTTGATAGGTAAAAGCGTCGTATTGCTGATCTGCAAAAGTTTTGTCCCAAAAGAAATCCAGCCCGATTTCGCCGATGGCCACAAACTTTCTCCTCCTTAACCATGCTTCCACTATTGCGAGTTCTTCTTTATAATCTTGCTTTACTGAGCATGGATGTAACCCGTTCATGGCAATACAAACGCCTGGGTAGTTTTTTTCTACTGCAAGCATATCATCCATTACGGATTGATCGATGCCTGGCAGGTAAAATCGCTCCACTCCTTCTTTTCTTGCTCTATCAATCACTGTTGATAAATCCTCTTTAAACTCCGGTAGGTAAATATGTGTGTGTGTATCGACAAATTGCATGCGGCAAAATTCAGGTTTTTTCTATTGTAAGCAGTTGGATTAAAAACGCAGTGCATCATAACCAAATCGGGCAATCTTTAGAAAAATCAGCAGTTGCAAAAATAAAATGAACACGTGTGCCGTTTATAACCTTGCTAACCGCATCATACAAATCTGAAGCGAAAACGAAAGATAATTGGTGTAGTGAAAAACATTTAAAGTAACATTAGAACAGGTGTACCAAATATGAAAACGGAGGTTGACAGGCCTATAACTTTCAACCACATTAGAAATAACAGATACACTAAAGAGAGAATTTAAAGATCGTTTTCATAGGGTACGGATTAAAAAAGGGCCGGGGTTTCTACCCTGGCCCCATTTGTTTTATTACAGTCCACTTTTGGAGAAATTGTGGCGGGCTACATGATCGCTTTGCTCACCCATCCCTTTTTATTAAAAAATTCCAAGGCCTTCGGCAAAGCATGTTTCAATCTTGGAAAAGCTTTTTCGCTATCATGAAATACAATGATTGAACCTGGCTCCGTATTCAAGACTACATTTTGAAGGCACCGTTCAGGAGACAGGCCGGTATCGAAATCTCCGCTGATAACATCCCACATTACAATATCAAACACCGGCAATAATTGCTGGATCTGAAACTTGCTAATTCTACCGTACGGCGGTCGAAACAGGTTGCTGTCAATAAACTCTTTTGCCACCAGCACATCGTTCAGGTAAACGGCGTCACCGGTATTCCAACCATTCAAATGAGCCATCGTATGATTGCCAACACGATGACCTTCCAATAATATTTGTTTGTAGATATCCGGATACTTTCGCACGTTTTTACCGATGCAAAAGAACGTCGCCTTCATGTTGTATTGCTTCAATACATCCAGCACAAAAGGTGTGATAGTAGGGTGTGGACCATCATCGAACGTGAGAAAAATTTCATTCTGCTGCGCAGGAATTTTCCAAGTGAGGCTAGGGTAAAATTTTCGCATCCACCACTGCGACTTTACTACATACATGCTGCAAAGAAAGAACATCAGGCTCAATCACCGTAGGCAATTAAATGAAACACCTGGCCGGCATTCTGCTGCATTCGTCCATGCGTAGTTAAGTAAATCTTTTGAGTGGCTTCGTCTATCAAAAACTTGTCTAGGAACTCTTTGATGTCTTCTCTCTTTACAACTGGCGGTGCTCCCTGCCGAACAGCAGTAGAAACGGCGCTATTGAGCAAAGAAGGAAAGGCAATACGCGTAAGATCAGCCGAAGCAAACAGTTCGCAGAAAATTATTCGCTCGCCTGTTACGGCAATAAAGCCAGCAAAGGAACTATCGCTTTCGCGGTATTTTTGGGTGAAGTAGTTAATGTAGCCTGTATCTGTAACTCGTCCCCACGTAAACAATTGAAGTATTGAAGAGGTAGAAGTAATTTTTCCTTCGGCAGCGTATTGCTTTTCTATTTCGCGCCACACCTCAGCTTGTCGCTTGCCTACATCCACCGTTTTGCGAAGGTCAGCATTAGCTGCCCCGCGAAAGGTAAACGGCTTCGGCTTATCATCCCACCGGCCTTTCTCTACGCAGTACACACTTACAAATTCACTTGTGCCCGGCTGAATGATTCTTGTTTCAGTAAAAATTCGATCCTGCTTTCCCCCCGATAACATGTCGCCTCCGTGTATCAATACACTTTCCTTTGCTTCGTTTTTTACCTCCAGGCTATAAATGTCTGATCCATCAGCGCTTTGGGTTTCCTTCACTTTTACCTTTTTACTTGCCATGCCTTGCGCCAGAGAAATAACAGGTTTGGTTTGCTTTGCACCAAGGCCGGGGTCTTTGTAGTGAACCGGAATTAACTGAAGATTTTTATACGTCCATGCCTCATTGTAGTGTACCACCAATTCATTATAGGTAAGTTGATTCACCTGGGCGTGTACCTGAAAGGAAAGCACACTAAGGGTTAGGTAAAAACACATTCTCCAAAAAGCCATCCGTAAATATAATTTTATTTGAAAACACTCTGAACGCAAATTTTATCTTTGCCCCTTATGGAAAAAAAAGTTCGCGTTCGTTTTGCCCCTTCACCTACCGGCGGCTTGCACCTTGGTGGCGTTAGAACGGTTTTATACAATTACCTCTTTGCAAAAAAGAACAAGGGTGAATTCGTTCTTAGAATAGAAGATACAGACCAAACCCGGTACGTTGCAGGTGCCGAAGAATATATACAGGAATGCCTGCAGTGGTGTGGCCTTGTACCCGATGAAAGTCCGCAACATGGCGGCCCATATGCACCTTACCGCCAAAGTGAGCGAAAGGAAATGTACCGCCAGTATGCGGAGCAATTGATTGCCCAGGGCAATGCCTATTATGCATTTGATACGCCAGAAGAATTGGATGAGATGCGCATTAAATTTAAGACGGATGATAACCCATCTCCGCAGTACAATTATGTGGCAAGGGAAAAGATGCGTAACTCCATCTCGCTTGGCGAAGATGAAGTAAACCGCTTACTAAATGAAGGAGCACCGTATGTCATCCGCATCAAAATGCCTGCTGAAGAAACCATCAGTTTTATTGATATGATTCGCGGAGAGGTTTCATTCAATTCGTCGCTTACGGATGACAAGGTTTTACTAAAAGGTGATGGCATGCCTACGTATCATTTAGCCGTGGTGGTGGATGACTACAGCATGAAGATCTCCCATGCTTTTCGTGGGGAAGAATGGTTGCCTAGCGCACCGGTTCATATTCTGTTGTGGAAGTATTTGGGTTGGTATGATGAGATGCCGCAATGGGCGCATTTACCTTTGATCATGAAACCGGATGGCCATGGTAAATTAAGTAAGCGCGATGGTGACAGGCTTGGCTTCCCTGTTTTTGCCATGAATTGGATGGATGCAAAAACGAACGAACTCACAACAGGTTTTAGAGAGCTGGGCTTTTTGCCGGAAGCATTCATTAACATGCTGGCGGTGCTGGGATGGAATGATGGAACCGAGCAGGAAGTGTTTTCTTTAGAAGAATTGATTGAGAAATTCTCGCTTGAAAAGGTGCATAAAGGCGGGGCTAAATTCGATTATGAAAAAGCCAAATGGTTCAACCATGAATGGATTAAGAGATTACCCGTAACTAACTATCTACCGCAAGTGAAATCTCTTTATGAAGCCAACCATATTGAAGTAAACGATGATCAGAAATTAGCTGTGGTAATGGAGTTGATTAAAGAACGTTGTACGCTATTAACCGATTTTGTTTTGCAGGGTGCATTCTTTTTTCAGTCACCAGCTAGCATCGATGCCGCTTCCATAAAGCCGAAATGGAATGATGACAAAGCCATGTTTTTTGATATTGTATGCGAAAAATTTATGGTTACCGAAGAATGGAACGCTGCATCCATCGAACTACTTTTTAAAGAAACTGCCACAGAAAAAAACATTAAAGTCGGCGAGTTGCAACTGCCCTTTAGAATAATGTTGGTGGGTGGAAAATTTGGACCCGGTGTGTTTGATATTGCCGCAATAATTGGAAAAGAGGAAACGATTAAACGCATTCGTTATGCCCTTAGCATTCTGATGTAAAATGATTTTGAAGAACCGGCACTCGCCGGTTTTTCATTGTAATCCATTTTGCCTACCATTAATTTAAAGCATCTGAAAAAGGCTTAGTAATGCAATCAGCGAACCTAACATTACCACCATAAAACTACTGATACGCCATACCAATTTTCTTTGATTGAAACTCTTGGAGGCAAATACAACTGCTAACACTGCAAACGCAAGACAGATAAACACAATGCTTCGTGCGGAAAATACCTCAGGAAAAATATCCATAAACCGTGCAGTTCTTGCAGAAGGGGATGTACTTTCTGATCCACTAAAAATGCTGATCCATCTATATTGCAAATACAATGCAGGCAACAGAAAAATGATGGCAATTAACTCGTACGTCTTCTTGGGTGCAGGCGCTGTGCTCATGTGGTAAGTTTATCGTTTAAAGTAGTCATTTTCCGGCATTGCAGCAAAGGAGCGCGGCAGATGCAGCAGCATTCTGTATTTTTGACGCATAACCTGATGTACTGATGAACGAACAGAATAAAAGACCGCTGCGTGTATTGGTTGCAAAAGTTGGATTAGATGGTCATGACAGGGGAGCCAAAGTAATTGCTACCGCACTGCGCGATGCAGGCATGGAAGTGATCTATACCGGCTTGCGCCAAACACCAGAGATGGTTGTAAATGCAGCGCTGCAGGAAGATGTGGATGCAATTGGTGTAAGCATTTTAAGCGGTGCCCATATGACTGTTTTTCCAAAGATTATTAGGTTGATGAAGGAGAAAGAAATGGATGATGTATTGCTTACCGGTGGCGGCATTATTCCAGATGATGATATGCACACGCTGAATGAAATGGGCGTAGGAAAGCTTTTTCCTCCCGGCACATCTACTGGCGACATTGCGGGCTACATACAGGAATGGGTTAAAAATCACAGGGACTTTTAGCAGCTAAATTTTCGGCAACGACAGCCGCTTTTTCTTAGTCAGGATACGCAACCCAACAACGAGTATTACACTTACAATCATATTCAACTGCGCATTAACACCTGAATTGCGCATCAGTATATAGGCAGTTCCACCAATGGCACACACTGTTGCATACAACTCGCCACGAGTAAGCAAAGCAGGCACTCGGTTGCTTAAAATATCACCGAGCAATCCACCAAAGGTCGCAGACATCACGCCCATAATTACGGCATACACATCATTAACTCCATTGTCCAGACTTCGCTCTATTCCTCCTATAGTAAACATACCTAAACCTATTGCGTCTGTAAAAAAAAGGGTGATGGTAAAACGACCCGCATCTTGTTTAAATAGTGAAACAATGAGCACCGCAGCAATGACCAATGAGAGAGCCAGGTAATCATTCATCCAGTTTACGGGTATGCCAATAAGTAAATCGCGTAACGTGCCGCCGCCATAAGCGGTAGCAAATGCCAACACTGCCGCGCCAAAAATATCCATCTGGTTGGTTCGTGCTTTCAATGCACCGGTTACCGCAAAAACAAAAATTCCTATATAGATAATTACATCAACAATATTCATGGCAGGAAGGTAGAAAAACATAGGGCATTTATGGTCGCATTGGTATCTTCGCATTCGCTTAAAATATCGCCATGTCATACCAAACGCTCCTTACCACTTTAGACAATCACATCTTTATCATTACGATTAATCGCCCTGATAAATTAAATGCCATCAATTCGCAGGTGATGCAAGATCTGGGCGATGCTATGGAAGAAGTGTACACCAATCCGGAGATAAAATCAGTCATCATTACAGGGGCGGGACAGAAAGCATTTGTAGCAGGCGCCGACATTACACAGTTTCACGGACTAACCATTGAAGAGGGAAAAAAGGTAGCAAAATCAGGGCTTGATGTTTTCTTTAAAATAGAAAATTCACCCAAGCCGGTTGTAGCTGCAGTGAATGGCTTTGCCTTGGGTGGCGGGTGCGAACTCACCATGGCTTGCCACTTTAGAATAGCCAGCGAGAATGCAAAATTTGGTCAGCCTGAAGTAAACCTCGGATTAATACCAGGCTATGGCGGCACACAACGATTGGTGCAATTGATTGGCAAAGGCAGAGCGATAGAATTACTGATTACAGGTAATATGATTGACGCCTCTACAGCGCTTCAATACGGCCTTGTAAATGCAGTGGTACCACAGGAAGAACTTTTAGCGAAGGCAACATCTATTTTGTCCATTGTTAATACTAAAGCACCCCTGGCAGTAGCTAAATGCATTGAAGCAGCAAATGCTGTTTACAACGAAGAAGTAAATGGCTACGATGTAGAGATGAATGGTTTTGGCGATTGCTTTGGAACAGCAGACATGAAAGAAGGAACGGCTGCCTTCTTAGAAAAACGGAAGGCAAACTTTACTGGAAAGTAACGCAGATAAAATTTACGCGATGAGGAGCCACAGCTTTTTTGCTGTGGCTTTTTGATAAATGAAATTTTTTATGACTGTCTAACGAGAGGTTGTCTTCAAGAAATCAACAATAATTTTTGCGGCGTTGCTCGACGCATGTCCTCCCTGTGATAGTAATGTCTTTAGTGCCGAATAGTCTGATTGCAGTTGTTGTTGACGCACAGGATTTTCCAACAGATCTTTTAACTCTCTTACGCAGTTTGCTGATGTCAGATCATCTTGTATTAATTCAGTCACCACTTGCTTATCCATGATAAGGTTTACCAGCGAGATGTATTTAATTTTTACAATCCGCTTTGCAATGGCAAATGATATTTTATTGCCTTTGTAGCATACTACTTCGGGTACACCGAAGAGTGCAGCTTCCAATGTGGCTGTCCCGCTGGTTACCAATGCTGCCGTCGCTTTATTCAACAGGTCATAAGTTTTACCGCCCAATGCGGAAACGTTGTTGTACGGTTGAAGAAAGGAATTATAGAATTCATCCTCCATGCCCGGCGCTTTAGCGACCACAAATTCATATTGAGGGAATGCTTTGCTTACCTCCAACATAATCGGCAGCTTGACATTGATCTCCTGTTTGCGACTGCCAGGGAGTAGTGCAATGATTTTTTTTGTTGATGGTTGAGCGCTGCCTTCGTGATCATTTGTCTTTTTAAATGCTTCAACTACCTCAACTAATGGATGCCCAACATAGTCGACTTTGTAATTCCAATTTCTATAAAACTCTTTTTCAAAAGGAAGAATGACCAGCATTTTGTCTACATAAAGCTTGATCGTCTTTACGCGATTTTCTTTCCATGCCCACACTTGCGGAGAAATGTAGTAAATGGTTTTATAGCCCTGCTCTTTCGCCCATTTAGCCATTCGAATATTAAACCCGGGATAATCAATGAAGATGACAACATCTGGCTTGTAAGCATTGATGTCTTCTTTGCAAAATTTCAGGTTTTTGAAGATAGTTCGTAGATTTTTCACTACTTCAACAAAGCCCATAAAAGCAAGTTCCCTGTAATGCTTTACCAATGCTGCGCCCTGTTGCTGCATCATATCGCCGCCCCAGCAACGAATATCTGCGTGCTGATCTTGCTCGTGTAGGTGCTTAATTAAATTGCTTCCGTGCAGATCGCCACTTGCCTCACCGGCTATGATGTAATACTTCATTTATTGCTACAACAATTTACACGCAAAGTAAAGGAAAGGGCTGAACGTGGGATATCGTACATGGGTTGGAGTAAGGGTATATGTGTCTGCGGTCTTTTTTAGCCGAGATAAGTAGAAATGTACAAGTGTGCGACGCAACGGCCGCCTAATAGAATTACAGCCGCCAGGCTCCAAAAAAATCGTTCGTAACAACCAAAGTCAACCCCGACTACTTCCCTCTCTTCTTCTTCTGTGCTTCTCGCCGCCATGTTTCAAGCAATTCTTTTTCTGTAGCCAGCTGCGGATCTACTTCTACTTTTTTTAGATACACAATAATTGTCTTTCTAACTCCTGGTCGGTCTTTAAGTACAGCAGTAATGGCAACAGAATCCTGTGCATAGGATGAATCAATAATAAGATTATTGCCATCCCACCTACCGGCACTGCTCAACAATACAACTTCGTTGGTCGTAAGGGGCATAAAAGTTTTGTCACTTAGTTTGCCATCTACATTTATATAATTGTGTACCCCTTTTTTTAGGCTGTCCGTATACAGGTTGAAGAAGATGCTATCGACTTTTTGCGCTTTCACATTACCTGCAACCAAAATCATAATTACTGCAAAAAAATGTTTCATAAATACTCCACTTTTAAAATCCTATACGTCGGCTGTTCAATGAATTCAATGTGCTAATACCAATCAACTCATCGTGCCTGCCTGCAAGCGATCGGTAATAAATAAGCACGGTATAATCGTTCTCTGTCTCCCACAAGTTGCCATCAGTTGTAGCACTTTCTACTGAGGCCCTGCGGTTGCCTGCATTTTTGGTTACATAAGTATAGCTGTAATATCCCTGCTTCAAAAACAAGGTTCTTTCATAAACGCCTTTGTCGGCATTGTACTTCATTGCAGCCGTATCACTTATGTTGTACTGGTTCATCTCGCCTACTATAAAAACGTTTTTATCGGAGTACGGCTGGTTATCGTTTGGCACAAACGTGAAATTAACGGAGGCGTAATCACTCTGCCACCATGGATTGGAAACATCGGATGATTCAGTTAGATAAAAGCCATTATAATCTCTGAAATTGATGAATCGTTGCTGGCTCCTTTCCCTGTCAGGCTGCATGAAAATACCAGTACCAGTTTTACCATAATCGGCCTTCAAAACCCTGTCGCTTTGCAATCTGAAACTCCGCAGATCAGCCCATCTAAACTCTTTACCTGCCGGAAATACCGCATCATTTTCTGCATTAAACTCAAGTGTATTTTGCCGGATAAAAGTTGGAGTGATATTGGTCTTTGCATTATCCCACCGATAGTTTTGCAGCACTACTGCCTTTATTTGCTGAATGGGGTTTACTACATTGAGTTGCTTCTTGTTTACCAGGAACTGCACTTTCTGGTGGGTTCTAAAAAGATCTGTATTAAAGGGTTGCAAAATCTGCATTCCAACATCCGACAATTGCTCTACTACCAACACACGTTTGGTAAAAGCAAGTTTCGATGTATCTCCATCCAGGAAAACTTTTAGTAAGTAGTTACCGCTACGTGTAGGTACAGAATTTCGATCGGGCAACACAGCCTGGTAATGTATGTAGCGGGTTAGCGCTAAAGAGGATGCCCGATACTGATTTAGCCTGACCTGGCTAAAACCACGCAGGTAATCGAAAGTACTAAGATTAACCGGCGACCAGTCTGCATTGCACAACTGAAAGGTGTAATAGTAATTCTTCACTCGTCCATCAAGGTCATCAAAGTGCAGCTCTAACTGCTCTCCACTATTTAGGTTTAAAATGGGATAGCCCAGTTGATTACCAACCTGGAACAATTTTACGCCGCTAATATTTGGCAGTAAAACCTGGTCGGGTAGATAGCGCGCCATTGAAGAGAAACCAACAATGTTTATAAACAACAAGAGTAGCAGACGCTTCATCAGGTGATTTTTGATTAAAAAATTTTTGCCTAGATATAGACCCCTCTACGGCAACATTGTAAAGTGCTGATGCAATTTAAACGTTTTGATAACGAGTACAACTATCGTGCGTGAACCTGTAAGATGTCTTTACAAACTTACCTCGGTCATTTCATTTTGCAGGGTGGCTGGTGCAATGTAGCTTTGATTTAACTAAATTTTCCCCGTTTGGATCTTGCTCTGTTCATTGCCCGCCGCATTGCTTTCCAGGCTCAACAATCGTTTTCACGTTTTATTATAAGATTGGCTACGGTAGCCACAGCGGTAAGCGTAGCTGCAATGATTATTACACTTGGCTTTGTCAATGGTTTTCAAAGCACTGTAAGCCAGAAAGTTTTTAGCTTTTGGGGACACGTTCGCCTGCAACAATATGAACCCAGCAAAGCACTGGTTGCCGAAGAATCTCCACTTGAAAGAAATGACTCCGCTATCGCGATAGTGAAGCAGATTCCAGGTGTAGAAACAGTACAGTCGTTTGCCACAAAAAGTGCAGTGCTCCAGCACAAAACCAACATAGAAGGAATCTTATTTAAAGGTGTTCAGAAGGAATATAATTTTAAAAATCTGAAAGGATTTTTGAAGGCAGGAAGTTGGCCGGACTTCTCGGATACTTTGTACAGCAGGGACATCATCCTATCTCAGCCCATAGCGGAACAGATGGAACTGAAGGTGAATGACAGCGTGAAAATTTATTTTATAGATCCGGGAGGAGGAAGAAGCAACTTCAGGCGCATGCGCATCAGCGGTATTTTTAAAACAGGGATTGAAGAATATGACAAGCTGTTTGCCATTGGAGATGAACGACTTATTCAACGACTAAATAACTGGACGGAAAACCAGGTAGGCGGCTATGAAATATTTCTTAGTAACTATAAGATGATGGATAGCGTAAGCCAGCTGATTAACGAACACGATGCGCTACCTGGCGACTGGATTAGCAGAACCGTAAAAGAAGTCTATCCAAACATTTTTGACTGGCTCGGCATACAGGATGTAAACCGCGATGTGATCTTCATTGTGATGGCAATTGTGGCCATTATAAATTTGGTTACCTGCTTACTCATCCTTGTGTTAGAAAGAACTAAAATGGTGGGTATATTAAAAGCCGTTGGCGCCAACAACTTTACTATTCAAACCATCTTCTTGCTACATGCTACTTACATCACCATTATTGGTGTGGGCTTGGGTTTACTGATTGGGCTTGGGCTTGCCTTGCTACAACAATACACCGGTTTTATAAAGCTGGATGAGGCTGCTTACTATGTTTCGGCTGCGCCGGTAAAAATTATTTGGTGGGAGGTAGTCCTTGTATGCGTAGGCACGGTGGTCGTTTGTTTTGTTTCTCTCATTGTCCCTACGCTGCTAGTCAGAAACATTCAACCGGTAAAGGCAATTCAGTTTAGGTAAGAGGTTTAGAGTTTGAAGTTGAAGGTTTGAAGTTTGAGGTTAAAGTGGCAAATATCAAGTGTGAAATAAAAGCATGAAGCTTAGGGTGGTGAATTTCCCATTTCATATTTCATATTTCCCATTTCTAATTTCTGACTTTTGACTTTTTCACAAATTTCTCATCGCTCCCAAAATAATTCCTGTTGCAACGGCTGCATTCAGCGACTCAGCGCCACCTGATTTTGGAATGGTAACCGCATGCGTAACAAAACTCTTTAGTTCTTCACTGATGCCTTTGCCTTCATTCCCGATTACCAGTACGCCTTCCTGTATTTTCTCTATTTCATAAATATTGGTACCACTAAACATTGCACCATACACCGGCACATCTACCGATAGCATCCATTGACTTACATTCTCGTACCAGACGTTTACCCTGCAAATGCTACCCATGGTTGCCTGCACTACTTTTGGATTGTATAGTTCTACACAGTCAATAGTGCAAACTATTTGCGTAGCGCCAAACCAGTCGGCTATTCGTATGATGGTACCCATGTTGCCCGGATCCTGTATGGCGTCTAACACCAGCGTTATGTTATTACGCACATGGGGCAAATGTTCTGGCTGTTGTTGTTTCGCAACCAACAATACCTGGTTGGCATGCGTAAGGTTGGATATTTTTTGCAACTCATCTTCACTTACTTCAGTAAAGGGACAGCTAAATGATTCATGCTTTTCTAAGTATCCAACGGTGGCATATAAATGAACGATTTCAAAGCTGCTTGCCAACAGTTCTTCTACCATTTTAGGACCTTCAACCACAAACAGTTGCCGCTCATCTCTTTGTTTTTTGTGGCATAAAGATTGAATATCTTTGATGTCATTTTTACTCAGCATATAACGTATGTTTCATTTGTACAGGAAGGCAAACTATAACTATTTCATCATTCTTGTACTTCTATCCTTCGCATCTTGTACCGTTGTAAAAAACTATCCTTCTAATACTCCGTTCGTTTACAAAAATAAAATTACCATCAAGGGCGATGTAGGGCAAGAAGAACAAAAAAGGCTTCAAACGGAACTCTACAATTACTGGGATGATAGTTTAAAACCAAAGCGTATCAGCCAGTTTGGTGTACGCACCGTAGTAAAAGATCCACACCGGTTTGACAGCACGAACATCAACAACAGTATTACGTTCATGCGATCGTACCTCAAATCCCAGGGATATTACAATGTAACAGTACAGGATAGCATTCATCCCTACGATACTGTGAAGGACCAGGTAAGAGCCACGATCGAAATGTTTGTGGATGTAAATAAAAACCTCAAGGTCTCTGCTTTTACTTTTGATAGTATTGCGAACGCTGACCTCTCAGCAATCGCAAAGAAAGATTCTGCAAACACGTTTTTAAAAGTCAACAAACCTTTTACCAAACAACTGATTGCAACAGAGCTGGATCGGCTGGTTGCCTTATATCGATCGAATGGTTACCTCAAGTTTTCACGCGATAATTTATATGCCGAAGTTGACACCACCGATGTTGCATTATTAGATCTATCACTCGATCCCTTTGAGCAGGCGCGACTAATTTCTACAGCAACGGAACGCCGACAAAAAAATCCAACGATTGATGTAGCCATCCGGCTAAAACAATCAAATGACACCAACGCACTCAAGCAATTTTATGTA
This sequence comes from Segetibacter sp., assembly GCA_031425015.1. Classification (GTDB taxonomy): domain Bacteria; phylum Bacteroidota; class Bacteroidia; order Chitinophagales; family Chitinophagaceae; genus Segetibacter. The sequence continues at coordinate 86,818 of JANPIM010000033.1, forward strand.
GGCCGGATTAATCTATATCCTGAAACGGGTAGAAATGAAATTGTTGATTCACTCATTGGTAAAAAGTTCCCGATCGTAGTTGATGCGCGGCAGTATACCATGTATCAAAAAGTTGGGATGGTGAAACTAAGACCGTTGCGTGAACACACTTATCTGCGCGAAGGCACGCTGTACGATGAAACTGTTTTCTTTAAAACCGTAAACTCATACTCCTCGTTAGGTACCTGGAGCCAGGTAGACGTTCGAACCGTTTTGCGCAGCGATACGGTGCCCATCGTTGACTTTCATTTTTTTCTAACTCCTGCGGAGCGTTACTCTTTTGGTGCCGACTTCGAGGTAAGTCGTAATACGGGTAGCATAATAACCGGCAACCTGCTAGGCGTAGCGAATGTACTTACGCTCCGCGATAGAAATGTTGCAAAACAAGCCATACAGGCAAGCACTTCATTTAGAAATGGTATTGAGTTAGGCTTGAATGATTCTACTTCTGCACTACAAACTTTTCAATCGAGTATCACCCAAACGTTTAGTATCCCCCGCTTCATTACACCCTTTAGAATTCGCGGGCAGAAGAGATTGGATGACTATAAAACAGTGATCACATTAAATGCATCTTATACTGATCGAAAGAATTTCTTCAGACTTACTTCGGGCATTTTTGGCTGGGGTTACGAGTGGAAAAAGAGAAACCACGTTTGGCTGTATCGCCCTTTAAATGTTGAACTGTATAAACTGGATACACTGGATGGACTGCGGAAAGCATTTATTACAAACCCATTTTTGCGCAATGCGTTTAATACGGGTTTTGTGGTAAGCCAAACGCTTACGTATAATTTTACTTTTCCGGGTAACAAGCCGAGTATAACTAATAATTTTAGGGTGTCGGGCGAAGAGGCCGGTGGACTTATGGGTAGATTCCCTGGTTTGCGCGATAAAATTTACCAGTATTTAAAAGGCGAATTAGAATTCAGGCAACTGCGCAGTTTTAGAAAAACCGGCTTTGCCTGGCGGGTGTTTGGTGGTATCGGCTACAACTATAGTAAAGACCAGGTTCTTGGTCAGTCCTTGCCATTTTTTAAGCAATACATTGGTGGTGGGCCAAACAGTATGCGGGCATGGAACATTCGCCAGATTGGTTTGGGTTCTTCTCTGTTAAGTGATACTTCTTCCAGTTTCAGGGATCGCTTCGGCGACGTTCAGTTAGAAGCGAATGCTGAATATCGTTTCCCTTTGACGTCTTTCGGTACCATAAAAGTGCACAGTGCATTTTTTACTGATATTGGAAATTTATGGAACCTGAGAAATGCACAATCCAATCCTGAAAGTGAACTTAGATTTGATCGGCTCGGTAGTGATCTGGCCATTGCAGTTGGAAGCGGATTGCGGTTTGAAGTGACTTCGTTAATGATACGCCTCGACTTTGCTTACAAAGTGAAAGATCCTGCACGCCGCGAAAATGGCGGATGGATGAGTTTTAAAGATTTTTCATGGACCAATAATGAGTTTCCGATTGTTGATCAAAACGGGCGGCAAATACGCCGCAATAACTATGCTTTCCAATTAGGCATTGGGTTGCCGTTTTAGGGAGGTTTGAAGTTTGAAGTTGAACGCAATTTCAACTCACAACTCACCATTCATACCATCACAACTCACTCACCACCCGGTCCATTGTCATTGCATCTTCTACCTTAAACGCACCAATGCGGGTTCGGCGCAAGCTACTTAGATAGGCGCCACAGCCTAACTGCTTTCCAAAATCGTGTGCAAGGCTGCGGATATATGTGCCGGTGCTGCACACTACTTTAAAATGCACCAGCGGTAGTTCAATTAAGTCGATACTAAAATGATGGATGGTAAGCGTACGTGGTTCCATTACTACATCTAAGCCTTTACGTGCCATCAGGTATACTGGTTTGCCTGCCTGCTTAATGGCCGAGTGAATGGGCGGCACTTGTTGTATCTCACCTATAAAAGGAAGTGTAGCCTCCTGTATGTCACCCGTTGAAATGCCTTCTAAACTTTTGTGGTCTACCGGTTCACTTTCTAAATCATAAGTTGGAGTAGAGGCACCAAGCGTAAAGGTGCCGGTATACTCTTTCTCCATCCCCATGTACTCATTAATCCTTTTTGTAAACTTACCGGTGCATACAATTAAAAGCCCTGTAGCCAATGGATCTAATGTACCGGCGTGTCCAACTTTTTTAATCTTAATCTTGCCGCGAATCTTGCGCACCACGTCGAATGAAGTCCAGTCGTACGGCTTATCAATCAGCAGCACCTGCCCCAATTCGTACTTGTTCAATTCCTTTTCCATTGGCTGCAAATGTAAGTCGTTGGTTGTGTTTGCGGCTCAACCTTTATGGCTAAGAAAACCCGCAGTAATTCTTGTGCGTATATGGTATATGCGCTTATTAATCACTTTGTTACTATTGCCTGTTGTTGCTTTATATGGTCAGCAAGATTCAATTGCCTTTTCTGCCATCAATCAAAATGTAAAAGTGATCAGTTTGAAAGTAAACTATGGCCAGATCTACATCCACACCCGTTCGGTGTCAAATGTTCGCGGCGCAAGACCTTTGGGCGTTGAGTTTGAATATTCCAAACAACAGATTAGTGACAGCATATACAACCTGTGCGACTGTTACCCACGTACCGGCTTGGTGGCAGGTTACTTCAATTTCGACAATTCCATTTTAGGACATGGAGCAATGCTCTCCTACTTTATTGAACCGACCTTCAGACTGAACAACAGGCTAAGTTTTCACCCACGAGCTAATCTTGGAATTGCTTACCTCACCAACCCGTTTGATGCTGTTAAGAACCCCACCAACCGCAGTTATTCTCTACACTTAAATCCATACATGCAGCTTGGGTTCGGCGCATCTTTCAGGTTGAATAAAAATGTATCACTGCTCGCCGGAACCGACTTTAGGCACATATCAAATGGAGGCTTAAAAGAACCCAACCGCGGCATTAACTGGATTACTGCTTCGGCAGGTGTATTGTATTATGCAGGAAGTTCCAATGAGCTGCCTAAATACAAAAACCACCATAATCCTTTTTGGCGCGGTAAAAAACCAATGATTGAATTAGGTGGAATGTTTGTACCTAGACAGGGCTACAGTCCCTACCTAAAAGGAACACGCGATTACCTGCTCGGTATTTTTGGACAATACACCAAACAGGTTGGCCCTACAAGTGGACTTACAGGTGGAGCAGAGATCTATTACAGCAAAATAAACCTGGCAAATAACGCAGAGAACAAAGATGCCTCAGGGTTTTTTGCAGGTGTGCATGCAGGACATGTTTTCTTAATGAACAGGGTACGCTTTTCGCAACAACTTGGTGCCTACGTTCATCAAAGTTCCAATTTGTTTTTGCCTTATTATTTCCGCCTGGGAATTGACTACAGACTTCAACAACATGTATTGATAGGGGCCAGTATGAAAGCCCATTCTGACAATGCAGACTTTTTTGATTTAAAAGTGATGTATCGATTCTAAAAGAAGCTACAACCTTGTTTGAAGTACCGGCAGCATTCCATCTTTCCAGCTTACAAAATCACCTGCAATAATGTGTTGCCTGGCTTCTTTCACCAACCATAAATAAAAAGATAAGTTGTGTATGCTGGCCAATTGCAAACCCAAAATTTCGTTGGACACAAACAAGTGCCGTAGGTAGGCTTTCGTATAATAATTACTAACATCGTTGTCCAACACTTCATCCACCAAAGAAAAGTCTGAAGCCCACCGTTTGTTTTTTATATTGATGACACCATTGGTAGTAAACAGCATTCCGTTTCTGCCATTGCGTGTGGGCATTACACAGTCAAACATATCTATACCCAGGTGAATACAATTTAGGATGTTCCATGGGGTACCAACGCCCATTAGATATCGCGGCTTGTTTACCGGAAGTTCATCGCAACAGAGCTCAGTAAACTCATACATCATTTCCATTGGCTCACCTACACTTAGCCCTCCAATGGCATTGCCCACAGCATCTTTGCTGGCAATGTATTGACAAGATTCTTTTCGCAAATCTTTATACGTTCCGCCCTGCACAATAGGAAAAAGGTTTTGTGTGTACCCGTATTTGTCAGGTGTTGAATTGAACTGCTCAAAGCACCTGTCGAGCCAGCGATGGGTGAGTTGCATGCTGTCGCTTGCATATTTGTATTCACTTGGATAAGGCGGACATTCATCGAACGCCATCATGATGTCTGCGCCAATCACTCGTTCTATATCCATCACTTTTTCCGGAGAAAACATATGCCTGCTGCCATCTATGTGCGATTGAAACATGACACCTTCTTCTGTGATCTTTCGACTTGCCGCAAGTGAGAAAACCTGGTAACCACCACTGTCTGTTAGTATTGGTTTGTGCCAGCCGTTAAACTGGTGCAAGCCACCCGCTGCCTCCAAAACTTCCAGGCCGGGGCGCAAATACAAATGATACGTATTCCCTAAAATGATCTGCGCCTTGATATCGTTGTACAACTGGCGTTGCGTTACCGCTTTTACGCTCCCTACCGTGCCCACAGGCATAAAAATAGGTGTCTCAATTTGGCCATGGTCAGTGATCATGGTGCCTGCCCTGGCTTTGGTGTTCGTAGATGTTTGCTCGAGTGTAAATGTAAGTGCCGCCATAAGCGGGCAAATGTAAGGAAATGGGAATTCGGAAGTAGTACGGGCTATGTTACTTAGCTCTTTAATTCATATTTCCGATTTCATATTTCATATTTCCCATGTTCTCATTTCTCATTTCCTATTTCCTATTTTTAAAATCTATTTCTGCTTCGCAGATTTGTCATAAAACCCTAGTTCTTTCTTTTGCAACCATTTCAAAAATTTTGAGATTTCTTCATGCGCTTGCAGGCGCTCCATGGTATGATACTATCGCTTGAGTTCTGCCTCCGCAAATACCGCATGAACCTTATCGTGGCAAATTTTATGGAGCAAAATTGTAGGCATGTTTTGGCCACCTCTACTTAATGTTGACAAGTGGCGCTTGTTGCAAATACCAGCCAACTTTCTATTGCAAAGCGGGCAAATTCCTTCTTCTATCAAATAGATTTTTGGATTTTAATGGATGATTTTCACATGTAAAAATTGGTCTGCAAGAATCAATATAGAGCTAAATAACATGGTCAATAGTATATTTATTACATGGAATTTAATCGAATAGTTATTTAGTTTGGATATTTTAAAAACAAAAAATAACAACAACGAACAAACTAAAATGGATAAGGTAAAAGTGCCAATTTCAAAAAAATTACTTATTCTACCTTCATCATTTAAGTTTATAAAATTCATTGCCCCCGCTAAAATTCTCATATATAGAGGCACAAAAAGAAAAGGATACAATAGGTAATTATTATTTTGCCTCATTATAGTGTAAAAGGCAAAAGCCTGGAGTATTGTAAAAACGGGTCCCGCTGCACTTACCAGTATTTCATGCGAACTTTTAAGATATTTACCCGCAGCAGGTGAAACGCTATTTAATGTCATCGACATTCTATAACCTAATAATTCACCTGCAACCCAATGAAAAAATTCGTGAAAGAAGAAGGTCACAAAAACGGCTAGTATTAGTAGGCCAGTGTATTTAGCAGTCAATTTAAAATTTGTCATTTGTTTTTCTGATTAGAAGGTTGGAAGATTTTTACCATTACTGCAAGCATGGGCTGCATTTTAAAAATTAAATCATTTCAGATGGGATTGCTATTGCTGCTGTGCATTCATATCTCGAACGTAGCGTGCTGCTGTAGAGTCGCCTGCTACCATTGCTTCTAAAAGCAACTTCGATCCCCGGGGCACATTGCGCGTAATGGTACAGCGTGCGTAATAATTTTGTTCCTCTAAAATGTACCGGTCGTCGGCAAATACATATAAAAAACCAAGGGTTCTTTTTGAAAGAATATGGCCTTTATTAGCCGCTTGTGACATTAGTTCAAAGGCACGTTTACAATCTATATTGTTGTTCTGGTCTTTAATGGCAAGGTTTGCATATTGGTACATCGCCTCAGGAATTTCCCGTTTGATCAGTTCCTCGTAAATAGGAAGTGCCTCTCCAATATTGTCATCATTTACATATTGCTGAGCAGTACGTAAAGATGCACGCACCGCATCAATATCCACACTAGCAGTAGTTGTAGGTGGCGTAGCGGGTGAACTTGCAGCCTGCTGTGCCGTCTTCAAATCTTCCTTTCGCAACCAACCTTTAGATATTTGGTTTCGCTCATTTCTTACCTCCGTATAGACAAAACCATTTTCTTCTTTTAATGCTTTTATAGGAATTTCTGAGGGAACTGCATAGGCATTTCTCCGCGTTGCATCATCGGGTTCATCATGAAAAAAAGCACGCGGCACCACCACTTTATATTCAGCGATTAGTAGTCTACCAGGCTGTCCGTTGTCCGTTGAATTCTTTTGTGTAGTTGTGCCGGCTACCTTTTTGGAATCAACCTTACTGCCGTTAGATTTTACCAACAAATACGCCGCCAACCCAAGCCCCGCTAATATGATAGCCGCAAAAATCCAGGGAGTAGCATTGGATTCTTTTTTACGATATGCCGCATAGTAAGCTGCACTCTCACCGGGAGATGTGGTGGCAATGGTTGCTGTTTCAGGAGGTTGATAAGTTCGCGGCGTGGTAGAAGCAATAGAAGATGGCATTGGCTTTCGCTGCTGTGTATTTACCTGTTGCTTCAATTGCTCATTCTCCATTCGTAAGCGCCGAACTTCCTGCTCCAAAACAACGCTATTATTTGCCGTGGGTCCGGCGAAACCTCCAAGATTTTGCCAAATAGAATCATGCAGGTCGTCTCCGTTCGGAAAACGCTTTTCAGGCTTTTTCTCCAGGCACTTGTACACCAGCTTCACCAACCAGTCCGGCACTTGCATTTCCTGTTCCCTTTTTGCAATACTCCACGATTCCGGTAGGGCTTGTTGGCGCAATTGCAACAGGTCAGGCACCGGTGCCTCCATATGTGAAACCAGTATTTTATTGCGCGCCGTTTCGCCCTTATCCTTCAAAGGAAATGGCACAGTGCCCGCGATCAATTCGTACAATACAATTCCAAAACTATATACATCGGTTTCAAAAAGACTGTGGCCCTCAGCTTGTTCAGGTGCCATAAATTCAATAGCGCCTGCATGACGTAAACTACTGCGGCGTTGTTCATCAGACATCACCGCCAAACCAAAGTCGAGCAGCATGTAGTTACCGGTATGAATATTAAATTTTACGTTGTTGCTTTTTATGTCGCCGTGTTTAATGCCGAGCTTGTGGCAATGCGCCAGCGCATTGGATAAGTGATTGGCAACCTTTACAACTTCTTTTATGGTGAAAACAGGATCATGCGGTGGCTTCAATAATTCTTCAAGGTCCGGACCTTCGATGTACTCCATTTCGATGAAAGGAAGGTTGCCCGTGTCGGTTATTCCGGAGCTTAAAATTTTCACCACATTCGGGTTAGGATTCTCATTTACCTTTTTGAGCTTCTGAACCTCATTCGAAAAGGCAATAAAGTTTTTATCGTCCGAGCTTTCGCTATGGATGGGTGTAGGAAGTAGTTTAATGGCGGTAATGATCTCGCCTATTCTTTTGCCTTTGTAAACGGAACCCTGGCCACCTGTTTTCATGGCGCCCATATTCTCCAGGCCCGCAGTTATTGTAAAAACTTTACTCATTTAAATTATTGCTGAATATCATTTCAGCGGACGAAGCTAGACATTGTTTGTATCGTTCAATTATTTTACTCTTGCTACATTACCTGCTTCCAGGATCGTGGTAGGTGAACTCAATCACTGCTGATTCGCCGATGATGGCCTGGTCTCCTTCCTGTAGTTTGTGACCGATTTCCATGGTTTGCAATTTGATTTGCGCACCATCGCTGGTGCGAACTTTAATTTTATTGTGAGGTGGTACACCTCCTTCATCTGCAAACAAATAGAATGCCCCGCTTTCGTGGTTGTATTCTAAATGGGCATGCTGCCGGCTCACGCTCCGGTTACTTTCGTTGCTACTGGTATCGGGAAATGCAATGTCATTCTGCCTGAAATATCCATCAGCTGTTTGTACCTTTTTTTCCCGTCCAATATTTAGCCTTTTCATTCCCGGGGTAAGTTTATAAACCTTTTGCTCTGCTTCGCCACTCAGAATATGTACATAGGCTGCTACATCTTTTTGTACAATCCGTTTCTTTTTAGTGGATACGAATAATGCAGCATCCACCCCATTTATTTTCATTGCCTCGGCGGGCAGCTTTTCTTCGAAGCAAAATTCCATGGTCCAATCCAGGGGAAGCTCAATCGCATAATCATCTGCTATGCGTTGCACTTCTTCATCTCTAAACCTGTTGCCTTCATCAATGTACATAGCTGACTCATACAGGTGTTTGTCTTCTTGGGTACAATTAACATACACAGATAATCCCCTGATATTTTTCCCCTCTCCTCCTTCTGCTTTCTGGAGTTGTTCTTTTATAAACTGTAAAATGGTACTGCGGATCGCCTTTACATCTGTGGGCTTTCCTTGTTTCAAAAAATCGAACATGAGGGTTTGCGTTTTAGGTTTTTGTTTCGAGTTTGTATCAACATCAATTAATAATCCACTTGCTTGCAGGTCTGTTCTTTCAACACTTCATCTTCATTGCAATGTTTCAACCGGTTGAATGACATCAACAGATCATTGGTTACCGGTCGTATCTTCTGCTGGTTGTTCGGGGTCGATAGTTTCCGGCACCTGGTTGTTTAGCGGCTTTTGTACCGGTACTCCGGTCACCGGTTTAATTGTAGGCTCGATGCCTTTTGCATAGCCACGCTTTACAAGAAACGGGATGACCGTTGTTCCTGCAAGACGCACTGCTTCACTGGATCCCTTTGCATCTTCCAACCGCACACAGGCAACAATGTACCCGGTACCTTTTACCTTGGGTGCAAAGAAAACATACCAGCCATCTTTTATCCGCCTGCCCTTAAATACCCGCTCCGGAGTTCCCGTTTTACCACCCACTTGTATACCTGTGCGATACACTTTGCCTTCGCTTTGCTTAATCATATAGTCCTTCATATGATTGGCGTACGATGCATTCTTAGCAAGAGCAATCCCCTGTGGTACGGGTGTTTCCTGCCCACTTACTTTGTATACATACCGGTTCCGCATCATTACTCCATTGTTACTAATGCCCGCAGCCAGCCGTGCTACCGAAGCAGGTGTTGCAATCAATTCACCCTGGCCCCACGACATACCAGATACACCGCGTCCACGGGTGGGTTTTATATTGTTGGGATTGTATCGGTTAACGCTAGTAAATTCTGTTCTCCGCCACAGGTCGCGCCATCGTTCCTGTTGCGCCGCATTATCCTGTTCGTAGTTGTAATAATATCCACCAACGCCTCTCAAAAACATACCTGTCTGCAAGTAAAGCGTTCCCATTTCTTCCTGCAACTGCCACTCATTTGCTAAGCGAATAAAGAATGAATTATTCGACCGCACTATACCACGCTCAATATTTATGTTACCTGCTTCATCCGGCTCGGGACCCGTAACGCGAATAAGATCTGCAGGCCGTACGAGTATCGTCCTTGTTGCGGCTTCTTCCCCTACTTTACTGAAAGCGGCCAGGCCTGTAATTAGTTTAGCAGTAGACCCTGGTTGTGTTGCATGTGTGAAGCCAAGGTCAGCATTGCTAATCCATTCCAGCATCCTGTTCTGTTCTGAAGGGGCAAGCATCATCCGCTCCCAATCAGTTATCTGAGGAAGGGGGTACATGGATGAAGCAAGCACATCACCGTTCGAACCATCTAACACTACCACAGAAGCGCGTTTTAATCTTACGCTATCATCCGCAGCCAGTGCCTGGTTTATTTCTACCTGCAACGCCGCATCTATGGTAAGATGTACATCGCGATTTTTCTTTTTAAAGGCTTCCACTTCTTTGCTATTGATGCCGGCTAGCAACAAAGGCGCCAGCGCACTAAAGTCTCTTTTACTTACCGTCATTTCTGTAGCGGTTTGTGGCAGAAAACGATCTTCGCGAAAGCGGGTTGCACTTACCTGGAACTTGGTAACAGGCGTAGGAAAACCACGCAACTCTGCAGCATGTTCATACTCTGCATAGTAGCCATTTGGTGAACCATTGAAGATGCCGGTGTTGGCATCTCCGGTCCAGAAAAACATATGTTCTGCAAAGGGATAATAACGCGTCAGGCGTTGGTAAGCCATTGCATCGATTTCCTCTTTTGAAATGCCTAAAGTAGTAAGGCTATCTACCTGCTTTTGCACTTGCTCAGGCTGGCTGGTAGCAAGAATGCGCCCTTCTCTATCAAGCAGGTTGCCGGCTTGCAATTTGTTCATTAAAATGCTGATGCGTGGGTTGTAACTGAACATACGCGCACCGCTTCTATCGGCCACAAGTGATGGCTGCACCACCCAAGCATTGTTGTTGAATAAATAGCGGGAAACGTTGACACTTAGCAAAATAATTCCAATACATGCTGCCACCAAGGCAGGTAACAAATTTCTATCCTGTTGCCTGGTAATATATTTCATCTGCGCCGGTGAGCCTTCTATGTGAGAAGCAGATAAGAGAAAGCCTACCGCTAACATATTCATCACCAAAGAAGAACCTCCATAACTCATGAAAGGCAAGGCTACGCCTGATAAGGGCAAAGCACCTGTTGACCCTCCTGCAATCAGTAGAAATTGTACGAAAGTGGCAATGCCGATACCTGCGCTCAGGTAAAATAAAAATGGTCGCCCTGAATGCCTGCCAATTACAATCGATCGATGCAGGTAAATAAGAAATAAAATGAAAATACAGATAATGCCAGCCCAACCATACTCCTCACCCATGGCAGGCAAAATCATATCAGTATGTGCTTCGGGAATTGTTTTGGCAAAGCCCTGACCTGCACCTTGCCCCGTAATACCGCCGCTTGCCATTGCCCAAATACTGTTGGCTACGTGATCGCCACCAAACACTTCATTGTCCCAGGCATTTTGCCAAATTGCTTTTCGATCCACCAGCCTTTGTACCGGACCGGGGAACACTTCTTCGAGGTACGGCACTTTATCCAACAACATAAAACCAGCCATAACAACCAATGCCATTACAGCTGATTCGCTCAGCTTCTTTTTCTTCAGGATCATGTAGAGTAGCATCAACCCAGTGGCAACCCCGGTTGCAATCCAGATGTTATTGATTGCCCAAACACAAACAATGTATAATACCACAGCGGCAGCCATTTGTATAAAATCGCCACGCGAAAAAGAAAATAAAATGATGAAGGTGAAACACACCACCATAGCCGGACCTAAGTCACCAATGATGAGGAACAAGAGTATACTTGCAACGATAGCTATTACTGCAAAAAGAAAAAACGAGGATCGCTTGCGCCATGAAGAATAGCTGGAAATAAATTGCTCGTTTGAAGCAAAATATCCTGCAAGAAAAAAGAGTACTAAAAACTTAACGATCTCACTTGGCTGAAAACCGAACAGGTTTACTTTGACGCCGCTTCCTTCCGGACCGGTACCAAAAAAGATGGTGAGTATTAATAACCCAATGGCTGCAAGCGCCCATGGCCATCCATTGGCGGCTCGTTTGTTTGCTTTGAAAATAAAGAGCCGATAAAAGAAAGAGTCTGTTGTAAACTGCCTTAAGTTAAAGAGCACCATGACAATAATGGCGAATACTCCGGCCACGAAATAATACATCGTATTCAGCGCGAGGAAACGATCGCGTAAAGGATCCTGCAAGCTTAACAATGTGAGGAAAGACAGCCCGGTGAGCAACATCAATACGGGCAACAACAATTGGTCGGCTGCAGGAAAACGAATGGTAAGTAGAAGGTGCAACAGGAAAAAGCCGGTAAAGAAAACCACCGCTATAATGATGTACCAGCGTGTTGCCTCTTCAGGTGTGCGGACAATTAAGGCCTTGTCTTTTCTGACGTTGCTAAAATCTTTTGTAGAAAACAGCTTAATGGTATGCGGCGCCTGCACAAAAGAAAAGTCAACATTTTTATTCAGCGCTGCAATTCCTTTTGACCTTCCAAATTCAAAACCCGGCTGCAGCGGCAGTACATTGTAGGATTTACCTTGCTGCAATCCATTGAATGTAAACGTACCCTTACCATCCGTACGAACGAACGCAGTAAGTGATTGAAGCTGGCGATGATTAAGACTATCTAAGGCGAAAACTTTCTTAACGGTGCCCCTTGTTTCGGTGGCTTCTTTAAACACCTCCGATACATCTTCGCTGTATACGCTATCCTGCGGAAGCACTAATTGAAGACGTACCAACACTCCGGCAACCGGAAGATTGTCACGGGTCAATATGGTTCCACTAATAACCCGATCACCCATTGCAATATTGGCCACAGCGGGGGCTTTATTTACACTGCGTTTTTCCTGTTCAAACAAGGCCGAATCGTTGTCTGAAAATCCAAGCAATATCCTTTCTACACGAACCCTTCTTTTAAATGATTCTCCACCTTGCCGGTAAGCCTGCTCTGCATTTATTTCGTACTTGCTTTTATTCAGCTCACCTATGTTGTCGATGGCACCAGCTACATCGTTTCTTTGCACCGTTGAAGCAATCAAATCAATGTCGCGTTCATCCTGGAAGTAAAAACCCCTCTGCAATAAAACACGCATTTGCTCACCCGGCTTTTCGGCATTTAAATTCATCATGGTCCCGTTGCGCAAACGTGGGCTTACATCAGCAAAGTCCTTCTGCAAAACCGTATACAACTGGAAAAATAAAACGCTTAATACAACTGTAACAGGGATGATGAAAAGTCGCTCAACATTGCGGGCCTTAGGTTTATTCGAGTTCTGCGCCATTCTTAAAAATCAATAAGTGTTGGGTTGATTGCCTGAGTAGATAAAAGCAGAATCGGTTAACCTGCCGTTGATAACCGCGTTGGCGGGAAAGGTTAGTTGATACTGTACCGGTATTCTACAGTTGTTGAATTGTACGTTTCGCAAGTGAAGGCCGGGCGTTTTCATTAGCACACCAATGTCGAAATTTTGCAGGGTAAGACTATCTAGTAAAAGGTATTTCGTATTGGGTGAAACAATAAATGCCGCGCCATTGTATGCCGTATCTGCAATCATAGTAACCCCATTGCCGATGATGTGTAAACTATCTTTCTGAATTAAAATCGAATCAGAAATGGTCATAGCCGTTCCCGGTGCTGTGTTCAACACAAATACTTCACCATTTGCAGATGCATCAATGCTTTCTACAAATGCCTGCTCTTCGTTGTTGCGAATTCTGACCTCAGTTGCTGATGCCATTATCTGCTCTGAAGATTCACCCTTTTTATAATCGCGATACAGCAACCATATAAGTGCTGCCACCACCAGCAACAATAGAATTGAAAGCAACCTCACGGTTCCATTCGACTTCTTTTTTTCTACGGGTCGCCTGATATCGTCGTTGCGTTGATCGGATGATAGTTGTACACTTTCAGTTGGCATTGTCTCTTTATTTTTTTGAGAAACTATTGGCTTTGTAGCGTGTTGTTTTACCGGCGGTTTATCGTTCCATACCAATACAGTTGTGATGTTGTCTTTACCACCCGCCTCGTTTGCAGCATTCACCAACGCCTTTGCCCGATCAGCTAAATTTTTGTTGGTGCTAAGAATAGATGAGATGGCACTGTTGCTAATCATGTCCGTTAAGCCATCGCTGCACAGCAACAAAATATCGCCTGGTAAAAATGGAGAGTCGCCTGTTTCAATGTAATCCGCACTTGAACCAATATCATCAAAACCAAGCGCTTTATTAATCTCGTTTCTCTTGGGATGCTTCATGGCTGCCTCTTCACTCAATCGGCCGCTGTCTTCTAAAAAGCCAACGAAAGAATGATCCTTCGTTACCTTCACCAGCGAGTGATCGCGGAAGAGGTAAAGCCTGGTATCGCCCACATGGGCATAGTAAAACTTATTCTCTTCTACATCTGCAATCGCCAGCGTAACCACACACGCCATTTGGCCATTTTGGCTGGTTTCCTTCTTTTGATTGTATATCCTAAGATTTGCCTCTATAATAGATTGCTTTAGCAGTTGCAGGATGTCGCCTTCTATCGTTCGAATGTGATCTGCAATTACTTCCCTGGCTAATTCTGCTGCCACTTCTCCACCTTCATATCCACCAACGCCGTCAATTACACAGGCAGAAATGTATCGCCCATTCATAATAGGCTCGGCAATAAAGGTGTCCTCGTTATTGGTACGTTGCCGGCCGGGATCCGTTATGCCAATTAAATTGTTAGCCATTGTTGTTGTGTGTGTTTTTTATGTCCTTGAAATTTGCTACGAGTAGCAGCAGGCAGATAGCCAGCAATGCCAAAGACAACATCATATTGATCATAGCAGCCCTATTTAAAAATGTTTATGCCCACGATACCATTTAAAACAATCCTGGAGTTAACGGGAAGCTCCACCCATGATGGTTCGTTGAAAGTACTCGCCTTTACTTCCCGTTCGTTCAGCATTGTTTTTTCACCAAATGATGCCAGGTAAAACTTTCCATCTGCCTTATTGAACCGAAGCTTTAAATGCGGTGTATTCACCCATTCTGACGGAATACGAAAAACGTCTTCGCCTTCATTCGGATCATCTTTCCCTGTGATCACTATCTCATCTTTCTTCACCAGGTATTCAATCTTCTTACCAACATATTCTTTGTCCGGAATAACGGTCTCTAACCTTGCCAGCAATAACTGGTCGGCATTTACAATTGCGTCGTTGGTCAGCTGCAGATTGTCTTTGTATGTTACCTCATAATATCCATCGCTGTAATAAGTAAACCCTTCCATTATTTCTGGATTCACGTCGAGCGTTTCGGCAATACCCGTTTGTCGTGGAATGAAAGTGACCCGCAGGTTTTCTTCTTTTGGTTGCGAACTGCCGGGTAAAAGTTTACCGATATAACTCTTATCGCCACGGGCATATTCAGGATGCGATACAAAGCGAAAAACCCACTTGTTGCTAGCGGGCTCTACCGTTTTGCCACGGCTTCGGTATTCATTTAAAATTTGGTACATCCGCTTTACCGACTCATGAATGATCAGGCCAAAAATGCCTTTCTTATTATGCATGAACTCGTTGTAATCTTCAGGATTAAAACAGATAATGTACTCATGATAGAAGACTATGCGATTGCCAAAAGAAAGCTGCGCAATAGACTCTTCAAACTTTTCTATGAGGTACTTGAATACATCGTCGGGCGTAAGTACCGGCGCCTCCTGTATGGTTGCTACAGCTTCTTTTTTTAGAAACCAGTCGTGGAGTCCCATTCGCTGCCAAAAAGATGTGTTTGCACTCATGTATTATGTGTTGATCAGTTAAATTGGTTGCCTATCCTTTTCTTTGTAAACAGAGGATGACTTATCACTCCTTCTTCTTCTTGCCAAATACTTTTTGTAAAAATTTTCCCAGCCCTTTTCTTTCTTTTACTGCCGGCGCTGACTTTCGTACCGCCTTCTTTTGCACTTTTCTTTCTGCTACTGGTTCATCCAAATTACCAGCCACTGATGAATTACCCGCCACGTTGAAAATGGTTCCATTGTATTGTTGCCGATGCGCCTCATTTAATTTCCAAATTTCCTTTTCATCGCTATATACCGTAGCAGGTGTGCCCAGAGAAGCGGCTTTTTCTTCGGTCGTCCCTTTTAGGGTATTCCAGGTTCTGGCACTGTCTAATGAGTAAATATATTGTTGCTGAGCCACGTCAAAGTACATATTAACGGAAGGGTAATATTGAAACTCGTATTTGCCCCGTGCTTGTTGTTGATTGCAAGACAACGTAATGACGGCCAGGCTAATAACTAACCAGGAACTTAGTTTAAAAGAACAATGCTTCGCTCTGCCACTCATCTTGCTGTAGTATTCAAAGACCATTCCAATGCTAAAGGAATTAAACATAGATGTGCTAGCTGCTGAGGTTAAAAAATTAAGGTAAATCAAAACTGTCGTCCGCAAATTATTGATGCAAGTTTTAGCACTTTATTCGTTGGCTGTTATTTTACCAGCCAGAGCGCTTCACCCTTTAAAAAAATATTTACCTTTTTGGAAAGAATGACTCCATGGAAATTTTAAAGCCTGTAGATGTTGACACATACATCCGCCAAAGTGCAAAAGATGTTCGACCTGTTTTGAAATCAATAAGGGCCATTGTAAAGAAAATGGCTCCCGCCGCTGAAGAATTGATAAGCTACGGTATACCCACTTTTAAACTTGATAAGAAGCCACTGGTATATTTTGCCGGGTTTACATCCCACGTAAGTTTATTTCCCGCCATTAGCGCAAACGAAGATTTTGAAAAACTTTTTCGCGAATACCGGACTGGTAAAGGCACGATACAGTTTCCACTAAACAAACCCATTCCATTAGAATTGGTGGAGCGGTTTGTAAACTTTCGATTGCAGGAGCATACAAGCCGCTCTGATATAAAAAAGGCCAGCGGAAAAAGCAGCAAACCCAACTCGAACGTGTCAAAAAAGAAACAAGCTTTTCAAAAGCTTCGCGGGAACGAGACAATAAAGCCAAATGGGTTCTTGACAGAACTCAGTGCGCCAGCAAGACGTGCATTGGCAAACAAGGGAATTGATTCATTAGCAGCTTTAGCGAAATACTCAGAAAAAGAAATACGGCGCTTGCACGGGATAGGAAAAACTTCCATCCCAATATTGAAGCAAGCATTGGCCGAAGAAGGATTAAGCTTTGCCGGCTAATAACAAATAGTACCCCGCTGCCGGCGGGGTACTTCTAATACTACTCCAGAAAACTGTGAGTTCCTTTTACATCTTTATAAATTCTACTCTCCTGTTCTGTGTCTTTCCTTCAGTTGTTTTATTATCACCTACCGGCTGGGTACCGCCTTTACCATCCGTTGTTATGTTGGCCGGGTCTATTTCATATTCTTTTACCAAAACTTCTCTAACCGCTGCGCTCCGCAGTTTTGACAATGCAAGATTTGCACTTGCATCACCGTCATTACTCGTATGACCAACCACGGTGATCTTTACCGTTGGATTGTCTTTTAAAACTGATCCAACTTCCTTTATCACTCCGTAAGATTCTGGTTTAATGGTGGCGCTTTGGAAATCGAACAATATTCCTGTTGTACTAAATTTTCCTTCTTCAATCAGTTTGTGGCGCGTATCGGGTAAGCCTGTAGCAACCTTTATATTGCTTACATACAAGCCTGTTTCATCGTCTTTATAGTTCGAACCTTCCATTTCAAAGTATAACTGGTTTAAAATAGCATGGGTATTAACGCCGCATGGTACATCAAATACTTTGGTGTCGTCTATCCACATCCGGAACCTTGTTTTTTGCACCTGGATAGCATAGTGTAGGGGCTTATTTATTTGTGATCCAAAATTGTTTAGCGTAGCCCTATCGCTGCTAAATGTTTGCGCCCTTTGTTTATAACTGGTTACGTGTGCACCGCCTTCACCGGTTGGCCCAATAGCAATCGCAATCAAGTTGATGGCTGCCTGGTCTTGCAAAAACTTATTCTCCTGGTTGTCCTCTTCGCCACTGCTAAATAACCCAAATGAAAAGTATGGCATTACATACCCAGTAGTCTTAGGCTGAAAGAAATAAATCAGATCAAATTCAACGGTGAAGTTTTCGCCGAACTCTTTTTTGTTTCCCGATAAGTAGGTATTGTTTTGAAATACCCGCATCCATTTTCCCTGCTTGCCCGCTATAGTTTGTACTTCGCCTTTCCCACTTGCATTCCAACTTATCGGTAACTCGCCAATTACATCTTTTGCAAAGTCTTCACTGTACATAATTTTCTCGCCGGGTACAAAATCAAATTTTGAGTAAGCAGAAATGCTAGCGGCCTTCGATTTGTCATTCTCCGATTCAATGTCTTTTACCACTTCTTTTTGCTTTGTATCACTACTTTTTGCTGAACCGCCTGGCGAACTCTTTACGCTGCCTTCAGCTTTGTCGATTGCTTTATCCATGCCCTGGTCTATTCTTGTATTCACCCGGTTTTGAACTTTGCCTTTTGCTTTTTCCAATAAGTTGCCAAACTGTGCTTGCATAGCAAACGGCAGAGCGAAAGCAATGACTGCTAACATAATTCCCTTCATAATCCTAGTTTATTTGTGGATGTTTCGTTGATTGTTGTGCGGCAAAACTAGTGGGCGCAACCAACGCATACAATCGCATAAACGGGTAAAAAAATCGAGCACTGATTGCCCATAAAACCTTTGCGCAGCTGATGAATGGCAGATACATCGGATAGAAGAATCTACTCCCGAAATAAACCACATAAATGGGTGAGCCCCAATAAAATTTTTAGGAAGAAATTTTCCCTTTGTGGTCGCATCAACAAAGTATGCATCGGCTATTGCTTCTTTCTAACTTCAAACATTTTCTCACCATACACCACATTGTCTTGCGTTAGTCCTTGCACCACAATTCTGAATTTTCCGGGAATGTCGCTGGTAAAAAAAGTTACTTCCGCTTCCCCTTTATCATCTGTTAGCAGAGAATGGTTCCAATAAATAGTGGAGACATATTGCGGATCTGTTGGGTCAGTTATAGTGAAATCAGTAACATAATATTTTTTAGGTAGGAATACACCATTTATTTGCAGGTAATAAGTTTGATTTTGCTCTTCATTTAACTGAGTACAACCCCTATAAATTTGTTGCCCCTTCCCAAGGCCCGAACTGTAAGCAACATTCACCACCGGCTCAAAGCCTTCTAAGTGATTTGGGCAGTTTAGAATATTGTACAAGCACACATAATCATCACATGCATTTCTGCCTGGTCGTCCCCTGGCCATGTAGTTTTCTTTCTTTGCAACCACTACAACATCTTGCAATTTTCTGGCTCCTTCTGCAGCAGAAATAGCAAGTACTTCCGGTGCCTCCTCAATCGATCTTACCTCGGTGCCTTTCAGCGTTAGAAAGGATGCCAATGACTTATTCAGCATACCATATTCATCATTCAGTGTCACATTATAATCATAAGGATCAGCCATGTTTAGTTTGATATAAACCGGCTTGTACGGAGTACTCGCAATTGCATCCCAGCCCAGGTTAAACCTTCCCGCACTGTCTGTATTCAATAAGCTAAAAGTGGGGGCCTTCTCAGAAACAAAACGCCTGATAAAAAGATTCACGGGCTGTTTTATGGGCTTCCCTTTGTAGGTCACAAAACCTTTTAGCAACAAACTTGCTTTTTGAACTGTCTTTCTGCTTTCATTTACTGCAAGTACATCTTGCCACGTGTAGCGGCGCCATCCGCGTACAAGTAACAATCTTTCCAGGAAAGCACTATCCTGCGGGTCAGCACTTAATAATTTAGACTTAAATGGAATCGAAGAAAGATCAGCCTGAAGCTTTACATATTCCTCGATATTACTGAGCTTTTTTTCGTCCAACCTGTTGTTCTGAACACAAGCTACAGACACGAGACCTTTGATTGGTGCGGCCTTCTCATCCATCAAACGAAGTTTCATCGTCACCTTTTCCCGCGTACTATAACTGCTGGTATCTGTAGCAATGTTCACCGTTACTCTTTTTTGCGGGTGCACAAAAAATAAACGTTCAGCCCATGGCTTTCCCTGCTCATCTACAACTGTGATGGTGTGTAATCCGATGGGTACTTCTTCTAATGGAAGTTTCAATAAAACAGTCGCGCCAGTAGCAGTAAAAGAAGAAGACAAAAAAGTTTCCCTGAAATTATGAAGCAACATTTTCCAAACGGTACCTGCAGGCAGATTGAATATCCTCAACCGCACGGTGTCTGTTGCCAATGAATTTAATAAATGAACAACGGGACCATTTGCCATTGTATTTGGTAGCGGATACTTTACGGTTGGAACATTTGTAAGCTGAACATGGTAAGCACTTCCTATCGCAGGAGTAAAAGTAAAAGAGCCTAACCCATACTCATCGGTTTCAATGCCCAATAGTTTTATGTCGTCCTGGTAAAGGTTGGCCTGCACCTTCATAGGTTCGCCATTCAATGTAGTAACCTCCCACCCTACTAAACTCTTTACACCACCAACCATATTTCCTCCTTCAGGATAAAATTTCACCACCAATTGTTTGTGGCTTACAGAAAGCTTGATTGTAAATGGCTTTACTTCCTTTCCATTGTTGACTTCAGTAACTAGAATATTATTGGTAGCCGCTATTAGTGCGTTCGGTATTGAAATAGATGCTTCACCAAACTTGTCTGTTTTGGTGGTGGTTTTTAAAACAGGATTTTCCAGGGTGCCAAACGAAAAATTTACCACCGCATTTTTTAGCAAGGCTAGTTCCGGCGTAAACCCACGCACCAGAATTTTTGTACTGTCAAGACTGGGAGCGGGATTTACCAGTGTGAGGCTTGCAGTAAAACTGCTAAGGTTAGACGACTTGATGGTGACAGGCTGAATGAACAACGCCTCAGGAAAACCATTAACACGGCGGTTTGTAAAACAAATAAAATTGTAGTCGCCTGCCGGCAGCGAATCAGGTAGTACAAGATTGCCGTGCGAATAATTTCCTACTATTATGAATTTACCTTCAGATAAAATGGTGCGATCTGAATTCCTGATCAATGCGACCGACATTATTTGATGTGCACTATCCTGGTTACCATTAAGCAAGTAACCGGTAAACCAAACATTTTCATTGGTGGTATAAACCGTTTTATCAAAGTGGACAAAGAAAGAAGCTGATTGCTTATGCGATCCATACCATTCAATTTTTTCAACAAGGGTTTCAATCACCGCATCATTCTGTCCAAACAACTTACAACAGTTACACAAAAGAACCGTGAACAACAGGATTGAAATGAGGTTCGATTTCATTCTAGTGAATGTAAATTGTTTCTGGTAAGGGTCTTCAGCAAAAGCATAAACCCAGGTGGTTCTATGCTTTTGTACTGCATGATACAATTATTCCTTGTAACTATCTGCACCAACAGCAAGGATGTTGTAGCGTAGATTTGGGAAGGGTAAGTTGGTGGTATTAGAGGAATTTCAACCGGGTAACTTTTATGCGAAAGAACAGTCGTTTTCGCTACGAAATCCAATGACATTTTAAATGAAATGAAAAATTTTGAGCACAATGTGTGCTGTATATCTTGATGCTCTATATTTGTCCACCAATGGCAATTACAAAAGCATATTTCGGTTTCTATTATTACTTCTTTAGCAAAGAAGCCGGGATGCTTTGGGTGAAATCGTAAAGAACAAAACTCAACATATCAATCCCGGCCCACAAGGCCGGGATTTTTTTTGTTAGCAAATAATGTGACTAATAAAACATACATGATGGAAGTAGCAAACAGGCTGAACGACATTGGCGAATATTATTTCTCGCAGAAACTAAAAGAAATTGCTGCGCTGAACCACCAGGGCAAATCAATCATCAATCTTGGCATTGGTAGTCCTGATCTTCCGCCACATCCTGATGTAATTAAGGTAATGCAGGATGAATCGGCTAAGCTCAATGTACATGGTTACCAAGGGTATAAAGGTTCGGATGCACTGAGAGAAGCATTTGCAAAATGGTACCGTGAATTTTATAACGTGTCGCTGAATGCTGCTACAGAAATACTGCCGCTCATTGGTTCCAAAGAAGGCATCATGCATTTGTGTATGACTTACTTAAACAACGGCGATGAAGTGTTGATACCAAATCCTGGCTACCCAACTTATCGCAGCGCCGTGCAATTGGCTGGCGGAACCTGTGTGCCTTATCAACTAACAGAAGAACAGGATTGGCTGATAAACTTCGAAGCGCTTGAGCAACAAGATCTTTCCAGGGTAAAAATGATGTGGGTGAACTATCCGCATATGCCTACAGGCCGATTGCCAACCACAGAATTATTTACACAACTGGTAGCCTTTGGTAAAAAGCACAACATCTTAATTTGTCACGATAACCCGTACAGCTTTATACTGAATGAACAGCCAATGAGCTTGCTGTCCTTTGAGGGCGCAATGGAAGTAGCGATAGAATTAAATTCATTAAGCAAGTCGCACAACATGGCCGGGTGGCGGGTGGGTGCAATGCTTGGATCAAAGGAAAGAATTGAGGATGTCTTGCGGTTTAAAAGCAACATGGATAGCGGCATGTTTCTTCCGGCGCAGTTAGCCGCAGCAAAGGCGCTGTCGTTAGGTAAAGATTGGTTTACTGAAGTGAATGCCGTGTATGCGAAACGAAAACTAAAAGCCTTTGCATTGCTCGATTCAATCAACTGCAAGTATGCCTCCAATCAAGCTGGCCTGTTTGTATGGGCAAAAATTCCAAAAGATTATAAAGACGGCTACACACTAAGCGATGACATTTTGTACAATGCGAATGTCTTCATTACACCCGGCGGAATTTTTGGCTCTGCGGGTGCTGGATATGTACGTGTGAGCCTGTGTAGCACCGAAGAAAATTTCGATTTATCCATTCATAGAATTCAACAATACCTGCAACAAAAATGAGAGTAACCATTATAGGCATAGGACTGATTGGCGGATCGATGGCGCTTACGCTGAAACAGAAAGGCATTGCTGAATACATTATTGGTGTAGATGCAAATAACGAGCACTGCCAACAAGCTTTATCACTTGGTTTGGTAAATGAGATATTACCACTTGATGATGCGATTGCTGCATGTGACCTGGTTGTGTTAGCAGTGCCTGTAAGCATTGTAATGAAACTGTTGCCAGCCATTTTAGATAAAGTAACCAGCCAGGTAGTAATGGATGTGGGTTCAACCAAGCAAGGCATTCTTTCGGCTATAGAAGGGCATGTAAACCGCCACCGCTTTGTTGCCACGCATCCTATGTGGGGTACTGAATTTAGTGGCCCGCAGGCAGCCGACAAAAACGCTTTCACCGATAAGGCTTGTGTCATCTGCAAGCATGAAGCAACGGATGAAGATGCAGAGGAACTCGTAGAAAACATGTATCGTCGGCTCGGAATGCACATTGTATATATGCCCGCCGCTGAACACGACTTGCATGTAGCGTACGTGAGTCACATTTCACACATAACCTCCTTTGCATTAGCCAACACCGTATTAGAAAAGGAAAAAGAAGAAGACACCATTTTTGAATTAGCAAGTGGTGGTTTTGAAAGTACGGTTCGTTTAGCGAAGAGCAATCCAGCAACATGGACATCAATCTTCAAAGAGAACCGGGAGAATGTTTTAGATGTACTGAATGAACACATTAGTCAACTTAGAAAATTTAAAGCAAGTCTTGAAAAAGAAAATTATGAGTACCTGGAAGAATTGATGACCAACGCGAACAGGATAAAACGAATATTGAAATAAATCTTACTGGGGCGTTACTGAAAGAAATCTTGATCATACAACATCACCACAAAATAAATTTTATGCAAGCGATACAAAACGAAAATGCATCCAACACAATGGAGCAATTATGGAAGAAAAAACCATTAATTATTTCAGGCCCGTGCAGTGCAGAAACGGAAGATCAGTTAATTAATACCGCGAAGCAACTTGCCGCCACAGGCAAGGTAGATATATTGCGTGCCGGTATCTGGAAGCCACGCACACGCCCCGGCAACTTTGAAGGCATAGGGACAAAAGCATTACCATGGCTGCAGCAAGCCAGGAAAATAACAGGGCTTCCCAATGCAGTGGAAGTGGCTTCTGCCAAGCAGGTGCAAGATGCATTGCACTTTGAAGTGGACCTGCTATGGGTGGGTGCCCGCACCACCGTTAACCCATTTAGCGTGCAGGAAGTAGCAGATGCATTGCGCGGGGCCGATGTGCCGGTGCTCATCAAAAATCCCATCAACCCTGACATTGAACTTTGGATCGGTGCTGTAGAACGTATAGCAAAGGCAGGCATCAAAAACATTGGCCTGATACATCGCGGCTTCTCGTCGTATGGTAATTCAGCATTTAGAAATGCACCCATGTGGCACCTTGCCATTGAGATGAAACGCCGCTTTCCTGAATTAATAATGATCAACGATCCATCGCACATTTGTGGCAACCGCATCAATCTTTTAGAGATAGCACAAAAGGCAATTGACCTTGACTACAACGGCCTGATGCTCGAAACCCATATTGATCCCGACAATGCCTGGAGCGATGCAAAGCAACAAATTACGCCGGCCCAATTCAATGAATTACTTGGTAAAATAACCTGGCGTACAGAAGACAACAACTCAGAAGAATACCATAATGCGTTAGAAAAATTGCGTAACCAAATCAATCAGCTCGATGATGAATTGATGCAGATTCTAGGCGAACGCATGAAGGTGGCTGAAAGAATTGGACAGTACAAAAAAGAAAATAACATCACCATTTTACAAACTAATCGCTACAACGAAATACTAGAGCGCGCCTTTGCAAAAGGTTCCAAAATGGGATTGAGTGAAGAGTTTGTAACCAAATATTTTGATGCCGTGCATATTGAAAGTATCAATCATCAGACAAAGGTTTTGAACGGATAAATGGTATCGGGAGAAAGGCATTGCAAAGCACTTTAGACTTTGAGCTATTGATTATATGCAACCAGGTTTTTTACTGAACACCTTTTAAGCTCAAGCCGCGTGGCTTCGTTATTGCGCCAGGACTCCACCCGCTTCTTTTGAAAACTGCTGCGCCTGTTTTCAAATGTCTTCGCTACGCTCGACACCGAACCGGCTGATGTCCTTCTGCAATAACTGTTATCAGGAGCGAATAAATTTTAAGTGTACCCTGTCAACAAAATTGGAAGACTTCAAAGAAAATAATCTAAAACAGGAGTTAGAAAATCGGGTATACAAAGATGACATGAAAATATGCGGTACAAGGGAGTGACACAACGATGTTCAATAGAATGGTTGTTGTTGGTTCCCAAAAAATGTCTTCAGATAAACAGCAATGTGGCATTCCTGAGGGTTTGCACAATGCACCACTTGTTATGTGGCAATTTTATAGGACCGTTTCCAGAAATGCGTAAACCTTTTTATTGTGGGTTTGTTGTGTAGCCATGTCAACTTATGTAATCATTGGAGCCTCGTCGGGCATTGGACAACAGTTAGCAAACCAATTAGCAGCGGCCGGGCACAGCGTAATAGGAACCTACTGTAAAACAAAAACTGAATCAGCTGGCAATATCCGTTACGAGTACCTGGATGTTTTAGCGGACACAATTTCCCTGGAAAACTTGCCAGATAGCATTGATGGTGTAGCGTATTGCCCCGGCAGTATTTCGCTAAAACCATTTGCCCGGATTTCCAGTTCTGACCTTATTAGTGATTACCAATTTCAGGTAATTGGTGCGGTTAAATCCGTGCAATTGCTGCTGCCAAAGTTGAAAGCCGCAGTTGATCCATCGGTTGTTTTCTTTTCGACCGTTGCAGTGCAATTAGGACTTCCCTACCATGCATTGGTTAGCAGTTCGAAAGGAGCAATTGAAGGACTAACCAAATCTTTGGCTGCTGAACTCGCTCCAAAAATTAGGGTGAATTGTATAGCGCCATCGCTGACGGATACACGATTGGCTGCATCGCTTTTAAGTACAGATGAAAAGAAAGAGGTGAATGCACAACGGCATCCACTGAAGAAAATTGGTAGCACTACAGATATCGCCAGTATGGCAGAATTTCTATTATCGCCCAAAGCCGGTTGGATGACCGGACAAATATTGCATGTAGACGGCGGCATGTCAACGATAAAAGTGTAACCCATTACAACCAAGCCGATGACACAAGAACTTACCCAGGCAGACATCGATCGCGTAATAGAAATGGCGTGGGAAGACCGCACTTCTTTTGAAGCGATTGCCTACCAGTTTAATTTGAACGAAGCGGAAGTGATTGCCATGATGCGCAAAAATTTGAAGCGCAGTAGTTTTGATTTATGGCGAAAAAGAGTGAATAGCGGTGTAAGTCAGAAACATGCAAAGAAGCGGCCCGATGGAATGAGCCGGTTTAAATGTGCGCTTCAAAAGAACATCTCCATGAATAAAATTTCGAAGCGATAAGCAGTCACTTTTTACCTGTTAGAGGGACAGCGGTACTTGTAGCAATCGCCTATTTCTATGCTTGCTGAATAACCCTACAAAACGTACAAGCGTGCGACGCAAGAATGATCGGAAAAGATAAAATGCCGGGCTCAAAAAATCTTTCTTCCACCCTTTACAATCATACTGCGGCACACGATCGATACTGGAGCAAATTTGTAAATTTTACGAAAGCAACTCAGCCTTATATCCAGCCTTTTCTACCGCCTGGATCAGGTCGTTCTCATCAATATTTTTGGTAGTTACTGTCAGCACTTTCTTAGGATTCAGAGTGTCCACTTTCCAGTTTCCTTCGCCAACTGCCTCGTTCAGCGTAGGAGTAACCTTGGCTATGCAAGCGCCGCACATAATGTTTGTTTTTACTGCTATAGTTTTCATCTTGATTTTTTTATTTATGATGTAAAATTATTTTGGAGACCGCGTTTAGTTGTTACAGAATTAATGGAAGAGTTTATAAGATTTTCGGGTTAAAGCTTCTTCGATCTCAAGCGAAGGCTGTTTGCTACAACCGAAACTGAACTAAGCGCCATAGCGCCACCGGCAATCATTGGATTTAACAAAAACCCATTGATGGGGTACAATACTCCAGCTGCAATGGGTATACCAATTACGTTGTAAATGAAGGCCCAGAAAAGGTTTTGCCGGATGGCGGCAACGGTATACCGGGACAGTTTAATTGCCTGCGGAATCTTAGAAAGATCGGATGAGATGATGGTCATCTTGGCAACGTCCATAGCAATGTCGCTGCCCTTGCCCATGGCAATGCTTACGTCTGCCTGCGCCAATGCATTGCTATCGTTTATACCATCACCTACCATTGCTACGATCTTTCCCTGCTGCTGTAATTGTTTTACAAAATCTGCTTTGTGCGCCGGTAATACTTCTGCCTCATAATGGCTGATACCAGCTTGTGCTGCTACGGCTTTCGCGGTGGATTTGTTATCGCCCGTAAGCATATACACCTCTATACCCGCGGCGTGCAATTGTTTCACGGCTTCTATGGAAGTTGGTTTGATCTTATCCGCTACAGCAATTGCTGCAAGTGCATTTGTTTCATCTGCAAGCCAAATTACTGTGTGTGCTTTTAAGAGCCAGATATCAGCAGCCTGTTGTAAACCTGCATCGATCGTAATGTTTTCTGCCTGCAACAAAGCTGGACTTCCCACAAAATAATTGGAGCCGGCATACATCACCTTCACACCTTTACCGGTGATGCTTTCAAAACGATCGAGTGTTAGCGGCTGAACACCTTGTGGTGTAAAGTAGCGAACCACTGCTTCGGCCAGGGGATGTTCTGATTGTTGTTCGATACTATTGAGCAACCGGGATAATGCCTTTTGGTCAGCTCCAACTTTCCATTGAATGGATACAACCTCGGGCTTGCCTTCGGTAATGGTACCTGTTTTGTCTAACACAATAGCATCTACCTTTTTAGCTAACTCAAGACTTTCTGCATCCTTAATTAATATTCCGTTTTCTGCCCCTTTGCCAACGCCGGCCATAATAGCGGTTGGTGTGGCCAGGCCAAGTGCACACGGACAAGCAATTACCAACACTGTTACCAGTGCTAACATGCCCTGGGTAAAGCCGTTTTCACCTCCAAAAATTGTCCAGCTAACAAGGCTTAGTATCGCAATCACCATCACAACCGGAACAAAAATGCCCGCAATTTTATCAACCAATCTTTGTACGGGTGCTTTGCTGCCTTGTGCTTGCTGCACCATTTTAATGATCTGCGCCAGCACTGTATCGCCACCAACCTTGTTTGCTGTAAACTGGAAACTACCTTTTTGGTTAATGGTGCCGGCAAACACTTTTTCACCCTTGCTTTTTTCTACAGGCACGGGCTCACCACTAATCATACTTTCATCCACAAAAGAGGTTCCTTCGCTTACTGTTCCGTCTACTGCAATCTTTTCTCCCGGTTTTACCAGTAATGTATTGCCAACTTTTACTTGTGCTATTGCCATCTCCATTTGGTGGCCACCATCGTGCACTACTGTTACCGTTTTGGGTTGTAAGCCCATCAATTTTTTAATGGCAGAAGATGTGTTGCCTTTTGCTTTTTCCTCTAACATTTTACCCAATAAAATAAATGCAATCACCACCGCTGCAGCTTCAAAATACACATGTGCATGCAAACCTTGGGTATGCCATACCTGAGGGAACAGTGTATTGAAAGCACTGAATAAATAAGCTACTCCTGTGCTTAAAGCAACCAGCGTATCCATGTTGGCAGAGCGATGTTTAGCCTGCTTCCATGCATTCACAAAAAACTGCCCTCCGAAAACAAGTACTACCGGGGTTGATAATGCCCACATGATGTAATTAGCATATGGTATATTCATAAAAAACATTCCGATAATTACTACTGGAATGGAAAGCACGATAGCACCTACCGTTTTCCTTTTTAGTGTGTCTGCTTTTTGTTGGTGCAATTCGGCTAACTGGTCCCTGGCCTCTTCGGTTTCATCAATCATTAAATCGTAACCAATGGATTGCAAAGCAACCTTTAATTTTTGCGCATTTGTTATAGTTGGGATGTACTCTACAAGAGCAGTTGCATTGGCATAATTGACCGACACACTTATTACGCCCGGCTCGCTTTTCAGTATGCTTTCTGAACTGATTGCACAAGAGGCGCAAGTCATATTAAGAACGGGGAAGTTCTTCTTTACTGTAGTTACATCGTAGCCTAAATCCCTGATGGATGATATGGTATGTTGCAAGGTTTCTGGCGCACCATCTGTTTCAATAATTGCCCGGTTGTTATTCAGCTCTACCCTGTGTGTTTTGATGCCCTGCACTTTGCCTAAACCCTTATCGATAATTAACGCACAGTGTTCGCTGTCCACTCCTTCCAGGGGTAAATCGATGGTGTTTGTATTTCCTGTTTTCATAACCTTGCTATTTAGTATAGCAAAACTACACCAGTGAAAAGGCGAAGCCCTTACACAATTATGGATAACATTTGTAAGATTACGAGGTGGTCGTTAAATGTGGTCGATGGGCTTTCGTTTGTTTTGTCCTACCTGTTTAAAATAGGTTGGTGTAAGTCCCGTTACTTTTTTAAATTGATTGGAGAGATGGGCTACACTGCTGTACCCTAACTGGTAAGCAATTTCACTTAGGTTCAACTCATCGTAGATAATGAGTTCCTTTACTTTTTCAATACGTTGGTGGATGATGTATTTTTCGATGGTGATGCCCGCGACTTCAGAAAACAGGCTGCTCAGGTAAGAATAATCCTTGTGTAGCGCACTGGAAAGAATGTCTGAAAAGTTATGCTGCTCCTGCTCATCGGCGTGATGAACTCTTTGAATGACGATGTTCTTTATTTTTTCGATCAGTTGTTGTTTGCTGTTGTCTAATAATTCAAAGCCAAGAGCAGTAAGGTTCTTATCTAACTGCTCCAATTTTTCTTTCGCCAGTTCACCTGTTGTCTCAACTGCTCCAAGCGTCACCTTATATCGATCAATGTCCAGCTTATCTAATTCTTGCTGTACAACCAATATGCATCGGTTGCAAACCATGTTTTTTATGTAGAGGTGCATGGGGCGAAGGTAGCTTACCTGGCAAAAACTTTCCTGGAAGCGATTGCGTTGATCAATTAATTCATAAAAAAAGGAAGGAGTGGAAGCGGGTTGATAAATAGCAGTGATGCCCCTGTAAAGATTTATTTGCCGATACAAAACTTACTAAAAATATAGTCCAACTGATCCTCATTTGTCACTTCTCCTGTGATCTCACCCAAGTAGTGAAGACAGTGTCGAATATCTAAAGCAATCAGGTCGCCCGGCACGTTGTTTTCCAATGCATTTTTTATATCCATGAGTGATTGGTTAACCAATCGCAGGGCTTCATAATGCCGTGCGTTAGAGATGATGGTACTCTCCTGCTGCAGCTTGCCTCCTATTACCTGGTCTACCAATCTTTGTTTGAGTGTTTCAATATTGCTTTTAGCGGAAGCTGAAATAAACAATACTGGTATCTCTGAAAACTTCTGCGCTAATGCTTCGTTGGTTGTTTTATCGGCTTTGTTTCCTGCCAATAAATAGCTGATATGCTCCTGCTGCATTTCCTGCATTACTAACAATAGTTCTGATGTGCTCATTTCGTTTACATCAAACAAGTATACGACTACATCAGCTTGCTTCATTTTCTCAAGGCTTCGCTCCACACCAATACTTTCTATTTCGTCGCGGGTGTGTTTCCTGATACCGGCAGTATCAATTAATCGAAAAAGAATCCCGTCAATATTGAGCACTTCTTCTATTGTGTCGCGGGTAGTACCTGCAATATCGCTTACGATGGCTCTGTTCTCGTTTAAAAGCGTATTCAATAGTGTTGACTTACCTGCATTGGGGCGACCAATAATCGCTACCTGCACGCCATTCTTTATTACATTACCCAGTGCAAACGAACCGAGCAATTCAGTCGTTTGTTTAACTGAATCATTGATCAATTGATTGAGTTGTGTTCTGTCCGCGAACTCTACATCTTCCTGGCTAAAATCAAGCTCTAATTCTATTAAAGCAGAAAACGAAAGCAGTTGATCGCGCAGTTGCTTTAATACGGAAGAAAAGCCGCCACGAATATTTTGAAGGGCATGCTTTCGTGCGGCTTCTGTGTTGCTTGCAATTAAGTCTGCCACGGCTTCTGCTTGTGTCAAGTCAAGTTTACCATGTAGAAATGCGCGTTGTGTAAACTCACCTGCCTTTGCAAGCCGCACACCACGTTCAGTGATTGCCTGTACTATTCTCTCGAGTACATAAGGTGAACCATGAGAAGATATTTCTACCACATGCTCGCCAGTGTAAGACGACGGTGCTTTAAATAATGCGATAACAACCTGGTCGATGGGTTCTCCTGCGCGCTTTAATAGACCAACATGTAGGGTGTGAGAAGGCTGAGCCAATAGGTCTTTTGAAGGAAATAATTCATTGACGACTTCTATTGCATCATTGCCACTAACCCTCACCACGCCAATCGCCCCGATGCCTTGCGGTGTAGCTAAAGCCACGATCGTATCATCCCATCCTAAAAGCTTACCTAACATTTAAATGTATTGAGGGCTGCAAGGTAACGCACAAAAAAAGATCCCCCGGAGTGGAGGATCTTATCAGTTCAAATCAGAACAAATTTATTGCTCAACCACCTGGAAGGTGATGTGCTGAATGGCCTGGTAAATTACGTTACGACCGTTCTGAACAGCGGGGTCCCACTTAGGACCTCTCTTAATTACTTTCACAGCTTCAGGTCCGCAACTTGGGCAAGCCTTGGGAGGATCCAATGCAGAAACATTACTGATGTTACCTTCCTTATCCACGATGAACTGCACTCTTACAGTGTAGTTTCCGGTAGGAGCGCCATCGTCGGCGGCAACGTTCGCATTTAGGTTTCTTTCCAAAAATCTTCTCCATGCTTCAGGTCCACCTGGGAATTTCGCTTCCTTTTCCACCTTTGTAAACACCTTGTCATAATCTTCCTCCACCTTCTTAGGAGCTTCAACTACACCAGTACCTTTATCTTCTACAGGCGGCGCAACAAAGCCATCATCCTTTTTACCCTCCTGATCTTTAAGACCGATCTTAACATCTTCCATTTTCTCGATTTCCTTAATCTCGTCCTCTTTCTTGACCTCAATATCTTTTACAATTTGTGGAGGTGTAAATTTCGCAATCTCTACCTTTGGAGGCTCGGGAGCAGGAGGAGGTGGCGGCGGAGGTGGTTCAGGCTTTTTCTCTTCTTGCTTTTTAATATCCTCTAATTGTACATCTTGTACAATGATTTCATTCTCATCCCCACTTTTTCGGTTGGCAAGGAAGGCGCTTAGCAACAATAAAAGACAAGCCGCTACCATTACTGCCAATGCAATGCTGATGCGCTTGTTATAAGTTTTACGAAGGTCGTATGCTCCATATTCCTTATTTCTTCCCTCGAATATGATATCGAGGATGTCAGCATTTTGAATTTTATTTATATCCATTTTAATGTCTTTAAAAGTTAGATGCAACGGGTTGAAAAATCCATAAATTACTGTGCTCCTCCCGCATTTTCAGACAGTTTTACAACTTGAATTTCTACTTCGGAAATTTCAACCATTGCATACCGCTTGATGTCATTGATGGTCATTTCATCAAGAATATTCACGACATCTTTATAAGTGGATTCTGCTCCTGGTTTAATTACGATTACCAGGTCATCAACGGGTGTTTTTCTTTTTTTATCAATGATCACGTCTCTAATCTGCTTTACAGTACTAGACTTAAAGTTTGATCCTGAAGGATCGAGCTGACCCTCGTAATAAAAAACACGCTCACTTCCACTCAACAGTAATGTCAATGCTCCACTTTCTTTCGCCTTGTTCTGCTCTTCAGGCTTGTCTGCATCCTTTGGCAATAAAAGTTTCATTGCCGTAGGCTGGCTCATGGTAGTGGTGAAAATAAAGAACGTAATTAGAAGAAAACCGAGGTCTACCATTGGTGTAAGGTCTACACGCGTGGATAGCTTTTTGGCCTTCTTAACTCCGGGTCCTTTTTTGTGGCCACCACCACCTGAGGTATCCATCTCTGCCATAGCTCAATAGTTTTATGTTATTAATTAATCTTGTGAAATCTTCTCACCTTGCCTGAAACGCTTCCAAAGATCTGTTCCTTCCGGCACGCCCGTAGGATTAGTAATCATCTGGAATTTAAACTGGTCATTCTTCTTGAATGATTCCAATACATTTTTAAACGTAGGATATTTTGCCAGGTTATCGCCCTTTACAATCAGGTTGAGCTTTTCACCCGCTTTTGAATGTGCCAATACTACGTAACGCATCCAGTCAACCATTTCGTTATTGGCTGTATCCTTTGCAGGAATGCCAGGTAACAAGTCTCCCCGTATCTGCTCAGTCGGCAACTGCAGAAAAGACTTGAGTGAAGTAAGCGGAGAACCAAACAGGCTGGCTTCTTTAAACTTCTCTATCTCAGCTGGCGTGAGTCCAATGGTGGTATTAGCATTTATCTCTTTTGCCATTTCTTCCTTTACAACCTTATTATCGAGCGACAAAAACACTTTACCATCTTTTGTAAAGGTTACCAGTGTTACATCTTTTTCAGGTGCCACTTTAGATGACACCGAACTAGGCGTAATAACCGCTACTGTTTCTGAGGGTTTAAACTTAGTGGTAAGAATAAAAAACGACAATAGAAGAAATGCCACATCACACATTGCAGTCATGTCAACCGATGTACTCTTTCGTGGCAATTTGGGTCTGGCCATATTTACTTTTTTATTTCATGATGTAGATTCAAAACAAGGGGCTTTCCACAATAATCGCTGAGATTATTTGTAGTTAGCTGCAAAGCTTTGAGTTAAAGTAAATCCAGACTCATCAATACCGTAAGTGATAGCATCAATCTTTGTAGTAAAGATGTTGTAAAATATGATAGCCAAAGCTGAAGTACCGATACCCAATGCAGTATTATAAAGCGCCTCAGAAATACCTTTTGACAACTCACGTGCGGCATCACCACCACCAGATTCACCGAGTGCAGAGAATGAACGGATCATTCCTAGTACCGTTCCAAATAGACCTAATAACGTAGCCACCGATGCAATGGTAGAAAGAAACACAAGGTTCTTCTCCAGCATGGGTAATTCAAGCGCTGTTGCTTCTTCAACTTCTTTCTGGATATTCAATACTTTTTGATCTGTTTCCAACTCAATGTTTGAAATCATTTCTTTGTACTTACGTAAACCAGCTTTCATTACATTACCTACTGAACCTCTCTGCCTGTCGCATTCTGCAATAGCCTTGTCAACATCTTTGTTAGCTAAATGAAATTGAACTTTTCTTACAAACTCAGCAATGCTTCCATTTCCGGATGCTTTTGAAATCGTCAACAATCTTTCAACTACGAAAACGATTACAACTAACAAATTTGCAATCAACAATGGTACAACAATACCACCCTCATAAATCCCATTCAATGCGCCCTTAGGACCAGTATGTCTAGGCCAGAACCACGCGCCTGAAGTATCAGGACTCTCAAATCCATTTGGATTACCCATCACAAAACGCCACAGCACATAACCTGCAATGATACAGGCAAACGGAGCGATCCACGCAATGATATTGCTGGACTTTTTAGGTTGAACTGAAGTTGCGCTCTTCGCTGTAGCAGTTGGTTTACTTTCCGCCATAATACAAGTTTTTTTAGTTTAAGATTAGTTTACTGATTAGAAACAATTTTTGGCAATTCTACTGAAAATAATGATGTAACGTTGATGACAGTCGCGATAAATTTTTTTATAAGAAGAACAAAGTAAACATTTTACACAAACCAACTCATTTAGTTACTACATCAGGCATTGATACTGCAAGTTTCAGGCCACCAGCCAGTTAAATAAGCCGCACAACTTCCACTCGTCTTTTCTCCAAACTTCATTAAACCATTTTTGAAAGTAGTTGTTATCGGTGAGCGCTTTGTTTTCACCCCCATTGCGTAAGCCAGATTAACCAGGATGCAATACCTAAATTATTATCTTCACCCGCTAAAAAAAACCCCATAGAATGAACTTAAAGAATGCGCTACTTGCTACATTGCTTGCTGGCTGCTGTTTGCCTGGTGTTTCGCAAACAAGACCAGCAATGCCTGCC
The DNA here is from genome assembly GCA_031425015.1 of Segetibacter sp. Lineage (GTDB taxonomy): Bacteria > Bacteroidota > Bacteroidia > Chitinophagales > Chitinophagaceae > Segetibacter. The sequence continues at coordinate 121,494 of JANPIM010000033.1, forward strand.
GGAACTACGCCCCCTATGACCATGCCACCTGCTTCGCTAAATGGGGCAGCACGAACAGGACCTAAGCCTTACAAAGAAGTGATTACCGATAAGGCGGTTACCACAAAAGGACTTTTCACTGTACACAAAGTAGAAGACAAATACTATTTTGAAATCCACGATTCTATTCAAGGTCGCGAGATAATGGCTGTGACAAGATTTGTGAAAGTACCGTCTAACAAAGGTGTTGGACGGGCAACTTATGGAGGAGAATTAACCAACCAACAAACGATTACTTTTGAAAGGGGTCCTTCGAATAATGTTTTCATGCGCGTGATAACATTGGTAAGTGTAGCAGATACAGCCAGTGCTATTTTCCGGGCAGTAACGAATTCTAACCTCAATGCAATTGCTGCCGCTTTTCCGGTTGCAGCTTACGGAAAAGACTCTTCTTCGGTAGTAATTGAAGTAACAGAATTTTTCAAGGGAGATAACCAGGTGGTGAGTATTAGTCCGGGTGCAAAAAGAAGTTTCAATTTAAGCTCTATTGCGGCGGATAGATCTTACATCGACAACATCCGCACCTTTCCAATGAATACTGAAGTGAGGACGGTTAAGACGTTCAACTCTTCGCCTGCTTTTGGAGCACCATCACCTTTTCCATCCAGCAATGTTCCTGCCGCAAATGCTGCCGGTGCGGTAACGGTAGAGCTGAACACATCTATGGTGTTATTGCCTCGTACGCCTATGGCAATACGTTATTGGGATCGCCGGGTTGGATTTTTTCCTGAGGATTTTACTAACTATAGTGATGACCAACAACGCGTAAATAATGAAACATTTGCGGTAAGATGGAGATTAGAACCAAAGGATGCAGACATCGAAAGATGGAAAAGAGGTGAACTGGTTGAGCCTAAAAAACCGATTATTTATTACATAGATCCTGCAACTCCACGCAAGTGGCGCTCATATCTCATTAAAGGAATCAACGACTGGCAGATTGCCTTTGAAAAAGCTGGATTTAAGAATGCTATCATTGGTAAAGAATGGCCTGAGAATGATCCTACGATGAGTATGGAAGATGCGCGTTTTTCTGTTGTAAGATATTTTGCTTCGGATGTAGAGAATGCATACGGACCGAACGTACACGATCCACGCAGTGGCGAAATTTTGGAGAGCCATATTGGATGGTATCACAACGTAATGAAACTTGTGCATGACTGGTACATGATACAAGCTGCCGCAGTAAATCCAAGAGCAAGAAAGATGAAATTTGATGATGACCTTATGGGTGAACTCATTCGGTTTGTTTCTTCTCACGAAGTGGGACATACCATTGGGTTGTTGCATAATATGGGTAACAGCAGTAGAACACCTGTGGAGAAGCTTAGGAATAAAGCATGGGTTGAAGAAAATGGTCACACGGCTTCCATCATGGACTACGCACGTTTTAACTATGTAGCACAACCAGAAGATAATATCAGGGAGATTGGATTATTCCCTCGTATTGGTGACTATGACAAATGGGCTATTCGTTGGGGCTATGGTTACATTCCTGGTAAAACAGAGGAGGAACAAAAATCTGCCAGCAACAAATTGATTGTTGAAACGATTAAGAACAACCCGCGAACTTGGTTTGGAACTTACGAACTTGGTAACAGCACTGACCCAAGAGCGCAAAGCGAAGACCTTGGTGACAATGCCATGAAAGCAAGTGAATATGGAATAAAGAACCTGAAATACATTGTACAGAATCTGGGCGAATGGGTGAAGGAAGAGAATGACCAGTACGAGAATTTATCTTCGATGTACAGTCAGCTTGTCGGCCAATTCCGCCGCTACATGGGCCATGTAACTAATAACGTGGGCGGTGTGTACGAAACGTTCCAATCATCACTGTCAAACGAACCGGTGTATGAAGTAACACCGAAGCCGTTGCAGCGCGATGCGGTAAACTTTTTACACAAGCAGTTATTCCAGACACCATCATGGTTATTGGTAAAAGACTACCAGGTAAGAACTAACATTCCTGGTACCAGCGATGTGGTTGCCAACACGCAGGAATCGACATTGAGCAACCTGATGAGCACTGATAGAATGAACCGCTTACAAGCTTCTACAGAGCGCTATGGCGCAGAAAAAGCTTACAGTGCTATTGAATTATTGAACGATGTGCAAGCCGGTTTATTCAACGAGTTGAAAAGCAAAAAACCAATTGACATGTATCGCCGCGGATTGCAAAAGAGTTATGTAAACAAGCTAAATAGTATGTTGAATGGAGCGGGACCTATAAGTGGTATTGTGATTTCCTTTTCAGGACCCACACCTTCGTCTCAAAGCAGGAGCGATTTACCTGCTATTGCCCGTGGCCAGTTGATAAAGTTGCGTGCAGAAGTTGGAGCAGGCCTTGCAGGAACAACCGATGCAATGAGCAAGCTTCACTTACTGGATATGCAGGAAAATATAAAGGAGGCATTGGATCCAAAGAAGTAATAATAGGACTTCCTAGCAAAAAGCCGGCAGAAATTCTGCCGGCTTTTCTGTGTATAAGAACTTGCGAAAACTAGTTTTATAGGCTCGCGAATTGAAAACTATTCATATCGTAACGCTACAATTGGATCTAGTTTGGACGCCTTTACCGCAGGCCACAAGCCTGCCGCGAGTCCAACAATGCTGCAAATCACTATACCTGTAATTACCCATCCCCATGGCACGACAAAGCCGGTTCCGAGCACAATTGAAAATAGGTTACCGACCAGCACACCTAGTATGATCCCAAACACTGCCCCAAGTAAACTAATGATCACCGATTCAAAAAGGAACTGATCCCGTACACTCTTTCGGGTGCCACCAAGTGCTTTTATCAGACCGACCTCTTTTGTTCTTTCGCTTACTGCTACCAACATGATATTCATCAATCCGATAGCTGCACCTATCAATGTAATCAAACCAATGGCACCCGCCGAGCCAGAGATGCTTCCTAACAGTTTAATCATCACCTCGACCACACTATCGCTCTTATCAATAAAAAAGTTATCTGCTTCCGATACTTGTAGCTTTCTGATGCTGCGCATTTGGCCCGTTGCCTCTCCAATTGCGGGTTCCATCATCAGTATATCATCTAACATAATATTAATGGTATAGCTTGACGACGGATTTGGTAAGCGCTTTACATTGGTGTGACTTGTGACAATTACCTTGTCCATTTTCAAAAAAGCGCTTGCTCCTTTTGGCTTCATTACACCAATCACACGGTACGGAAGATTGGCGACCCGTACAACTTTATCAACTGCGCTTTCAGGGTTTTTTGGAAACAATAAGCTGGCGACTTCGCTGCCAATCATGCAAACGTTCCTACCCGATTCTACATCGAGGCCGTTGAAGCCGCGGCCGCTGCTGAGTGTATAGGCGTTGATGGTTAGAAAATTTTCATCGCCGCCAATTACCCTCACATCCGGGTTCGATTCTTTGCTTTCATATTTTACTACTACCGGCGAGGTGCTTTGCAATTGCAGACCTACTATAGCGGGGAAAGGGTAATTTTTCTTAAAGCTTTTGGCCTGTTCGTAGGTGATTGCTTTGCCAACGTTTGACACCTTCTCTTTCGGTGCTCCCTTCCTTCGTTGTTCAACCTTTTGCCTTGGTCCGCCAAAATTGATCTGCCGTTCTTTAAAACGGATGCTAAATGCGTTTGCACCGAGGGTGGTAAAGTTTTGAACAAGGCTTTGGTTCATAGCCTTAATGGCCGTAATAATGCCAATGAGGGCCATTATACCAAAAGCAATGATGGCAACCGTAATGCCCGTCCTCAGCTTATTGCTCGAGACCGTTCGGTAGGAAAGAGAAAGCACATCTGTAATCTTCATGAAGTATGATTAGATACTGCCATAAAGATAACAAAGCAGTTTGTAGCAAATGAAATTAGTACGCCTAGAAGTAAAGAAACTGCAGCAAAGCATCTGGGTATACTCCGAGCAAAACGATCAATGCTGCAATTGCTATTAAGCCGTAAGTAAAGCGTTTGGAAGGCTGCTCTGCAAATACCGGCTCACCCTCTTTAAAGTACATGGCCTGGATAACTTTAAAGTAATAATAAACACTTATCGCGGCGAAGAGCACACCAATTATAACAAGGCCAATTGCACCACCTCCTTTTACAACAGCTGCCAGCATAAAGTATTTGGCAAAGAAACCTGCCGTAAGTGGAATGCCGGCAAGCGAAAGTAAAAACACCGTTAACACGCCGGCAAGAATTGGATGAGTTTTTGAAAGTCCATTAAAGCCTTCGTAAGAGTAATCTTCCATTTTAGCTAAAACAGCAAAAATACCAATGGTAGCAAGTGAGTAAGACGCTGCGTACAACAACAAGCCTTCTTTGGCAGCATCATTTACTGCATATAGTGCAAATAACATGAACCCGGCTTGAGCAATACTCGAGTAGGCCAACATTCGTTTTACGCTTTGCTGAAAAACAGCGGTAAGGTTTCCAAAAGCAAGTGTTAGCACAATAACAACACCAACAATTCTATCAGTTTGGCTACCCATTCCCTGGTACTTCGATTCCATCAATCTTATAAAAGCAGCAAAGATTGCCACCTTCACAATTGTAGCCATGAATGACGTGAACACCGTAGGTGCACCATCGTACACATCAGGTGTCCAGAAGTGAAAAGGTGCTGCAGATACTTTGAACAACAGCGATATAAACAGGAGCAGTAGCCCCATAGCATCCAGGTAGGTAAGCGTAGATGCACGCATCGAATTGTCAATCAGGAACGTTCCTGAAGCGCCATAGATCAAGGCTATTCCCATGATCATAATTCCGGTAGAAAACGAACCCATTAAAAAATACTTCAGCGACGCTTCGTTGCTTTTGAGGTTACGCTTGTCAAAGCCGGTGAGTATGTATAAAGGGATAGAGATAATTTCAATCCCAATAAAGAGCATCAGCAGATTGCTGTAAGCAGTAACGATGGCTACACCACACAACACAAAGAATATAAGCGCATGCGCTTCTGCTGTATACCTGCCTAATCGTTCAATATCGCTACCGCTGATCAATACATAAATCAGTGTGCAAAAAATACAAATACTGGTAAACAGCAATCCGAATTTACTGAAGGCTAAAAAATTGGTGGTATCAATACTAAACAGGGGATGCGCGTAAGTATCAGCTATATTAAAAATGAGCAAAAGCAACAGGCCAACTGCAGAGATGTATTTGATGGCAGACTTACCCTTGATGAATATGCCGCTATACATCATCACCACGCCCCATATTGCTGATAGTACTATTGTATTCATATAATCCTTTTCCGGGTGCTATTTAATCTGCGCCAGGATTTTTGTTACAGTATCGTTTGTTAAGTCGAACATTGGTTTGGGATACACGCCAAAAACAAGTACTACTACTACCAAAATCACCAGCATTAATGTAGTACCTGTATTCAATTTTACTGAGGGCAACTCAGTTGAGATAACTTCTCCATAAAAAACTTTTTGCACCATCCACAGTGTATACACGGCCGCTAATATGATGCTTATACCCGCCACAGCAGCTATGATAATATTGTGCTGAAATAAACTATTAAACATTAAGAACTCACCGACAAATGCGTTGGTGAGCGGAAGGGCAACATTGGCCAACGCCATTACCACGAAGAGTATTGCCAAAGTAGGGGCTTTTTGCGCAAGGCCGCCCAGTTCAGAAAATTTGCGGGTTCCCATTTGCTGTTCGATTACATCGGCTACGATCCACAATCCCAACACATTTACACCATGCGCGAACATCTGGAATAGCACACCCTGCATACCTGAGGCGTTGCCAGTAAAAATTGCCGCACCCATTAATCCAATATGTGCGATGGATGAATATGCGATTAACCGCTTCATATCATCTTGCCTAATGGCGATTAAGCTAGCATAAATCATCCCGATAACGGCTAATATGATTACCAGGTGGCCATAGTTAGCAACTCCAGCAGGCGACAGTGGAAGCAGCCAACGAATGGAAGCAAATACGCCCATCTTTACCATTACCGCACTCAGCACCATGGTAACAGCGGTAGGTGCCTGTTCATAAGTATCCGGTTGCCATGTGTGAAAGGGAAAGATCGGCATCTTGATAGCAAAGGCTAAAAAGAACATCCAGAAGATAAAATTTTGCTGGTTAATGGTTGTATTTGCATTGAATAAAACAGAAGTGCTAAATGAGTGACCTCCTGCCAGGTAATACACATACAGTATACCCACCAGCATGAGCAGTGAGCCGAGAAAGGTGTAAATAAAAAATTTGAAGGTTACAGGTATCCTTCTTTCGCCGCCCCATTTAGAACAAAGGAAATAAACAGGTATTAAAGCAAGCTCCCAGAAAAAATAAAACAGTAAAAGATCTGCAGCTGCAAAAACACCCATCAATCCTGCTTGCGACAATAACATAAATCCGTAAAACGCATTGCTGCTTTTGTATTGATTGTTGTGTGTTGCTGCAAAAATTATAGGAAAGGAAACAGCCGTCAACAGTTCCAGCATCTTACCCATTCCATCGAGCGATAACGTAAAACGGGCACCTAAAATCGGTAGCCATTTAGCATCATAAAAAAGATGGTTTGTGTTGGAACTAAACACCGCCATCAACGCAACCGCAAGCGTGGCAACGGCACTTAAGAGCGCCCATGTTTTTACTGCCCGCTCATCTTTTATAAAAAAGGCAACCAGTCCTGTTAACAATGGAATTAATATTAATAAAACAGGGATCATAATATTCGTTGTCAGCTACCATATTGGGCAGCCTGTGTTTTGCTAATTAAATATCCAATTGATTACCGGGTTCATATTGTGCCCATAAAATAATAGTAGAATAAGCAACACCATGCTAAGCACCATCAACAATATATAGTTCCCTACCTGGCCGCTTTGCAAGTGTCGTATCTGGCGACCGGAATATTGCACGAGGCGACCCGTGCCGTTTACAACCCCATCAATGATGCCCTTCTCCACTACATTTTTAAAAATTGCAGCTAAGGCCATTAAAGGCTTTACGATTACTATATCGTACAGCTCATCAATGTACCACCTGTTGGCCAACACTTTTGCTGCACCGGTATGTTCTTCAATTTCGGGGCGCTTGCTGAAGCGTATCCATGCATACAACAGTGCAATGAGTGAAAGACCAACGGATATGGCCATTAACATTAATTCTTTTGCATGATCAAGGTGCGGGTGCGGATTAGCAACCTTTACAATGATCGGTTCAAGAAAATGCTCCAGCGAGTGTGCGTTTGCAGCAAACACAGATGGTATTCCAACAAACCCACCCACGGTTGCAAGTAGAGCTAATATAATAAGTGGAATGGTGATAGCAGCCGGACTTTCATGCAAGTGGTGTTCCTGCTCTTGTGTTCCTCTAAACTTTCCAAGAAATGTCATTGCATATAAACGGAACATATAAAATGCGGTGAGTATGGCACCGATCACACCAAAGCCCCATAGTATTTGATTATCGGATGCATAAGTGGCAGCCAGTATTTCGTCTTTACTAAAGAACCCGCTAAACGGTGGCATGCCTGCAATAGCAAGACAACCCAGCAGGAACGTTATGTGCGTAATGGGCATTTTCTTTTTCAATCCACCCATAAAGCGAATGTCCTGTTCATGATGCATGGCATGAATAACACTACCCGCACCAAGGAATAACAACGCCTTGAAAAAAGCATGTGTCATTACATGGAAAACTGCACCCGTGTAAGAACCAACGCCCAATGCCAGGAACATATAACCAAGCTGGCTAACAGTAGAGTATGCCAACACTTTTTTAATATCGTTTTGTTTGATAGCGATGGTGGCAGCAACAAGAATGGTAGCCATACCAATAATCGCAATTAAACCTTGAGTGGTAGGTGCCATTGAATACAGCGCATTGCTGCGAACGATCATATAAATACCGGCGGTCACCATGGTGGCAGCGTGTATTAGTGCCGACACTGGTGTGGGACCGGCCATGGCATCGGGCAGCCATGTGTACAGCGGAATTTGTGCGCTCTTGCCTGCGGCACCAACAAAGAGTAATAATGTTATGCCTGTAATGTCTGTAGCAGTAAACTGAGCCAAAGATGCTTGCGTAAATACATCTGCGTAACTCACGGTGCCCAGTTTGCCCAGTATCCAAAAAATGCCCAGTAAAAAACCAAGGTCGCCAATGCGGTTCATCACAAAAGCTTTCCGGGCTGCGTAATTGTAGCTGTTGTTCTTAAACCAATACCCGATTAATAAATATGAGCAGAGGCCTACACCTTCCCATCCAATAAACATGATGACAAAGTTGGAACCCAACACCAAAAGCAACATGGAAAAAACAAACAGGTTGAGGTAAGCAAAATAGCGTCCGTAATGTTTGGTTTCTTCTTCCTTCATGTACGCAGTTGAGTACACATGAATGAGAAATCCAACGCCTGTAATGATTAATAAGAATAATGAGGAAAGCTGATCGACCTGGAAGGCAAAGGGAATGCTTATACCCGGCAATTTTATGAAGTCGAAAAGAGTGACAATAACCGGTGTGCTACCAAAATGTTTTGCCTCGAAAAAGATACCAACACTAATGGCAAAAGCAGCCAGGATAACTCCGCTTCCAATAATGCCGATTAAAGATTTGGATAAAGCATTTCGGCCAAGTCCATTGATCAAAAAGCCAATCAATGGCAGCAGTGGAACGAGGTATACTAAGTGTGAAAATGTATTCATGCCCCTAGCCCCTAAAGGGGAATTGACTTAAACCACTCATGTGGCTTAAGGAATGAAACTTAAACTCCCCAATCGGATTTAAGCAAATATGGTTATTTAATGTTTTCAAAACTTCTATTCTTATGTAAGCCCACTCTTCAACGAAACGCCTTCTCTCTCTTCTCCCTTTAGGGTCGGGGCTTATCTCTAATTTTTTAGTCTGTTCAAAAAGTTGATATCTACCGAATGCGTATTTCTATATAACATCACAATAATGGCTAAACCTACACTCACTTCAGCGGCTGCAACCACCATTGTAAAAAAAACGAACAGTTGTGCATCTACCCCCACCATACTTTGTGCATTGTAAACAAGCGCCGCTCCATGATGCATTTTAGAAAACGCCACCAACAACAAGTTGACCGCGTTCAGCATCAATTCTATGCACATAAAAATAATGATGGCATTACGACGAGTAAGTACACCTACGATCCCTATGCAAAACAAAACCACTGCTAACGTTATATAATATTGTATCGGCATACCCCTATCCCCTAAAGGGGAATTTTAAGCCCCTAACCCCCAAAGGGGAGTCAGGAACATGTTTAATTTTCATTACGATATCTCTGTCTCCAACACGACCTACGAGAACTCTTTTTCTTTTAAAAAACTAAAGCTGCAGTCCATCCCTGATCAAACTGTACAAGTGTGCGACGCAACAAATTTTCAATTACTACCAAATGCCCGCTACCATACTATCCTCCTACAATTCTTTCCTCCCTTTAGGGGGCGGTGGCTTCTCTTTCCTTTTTTGCAATTACAATGGCACCAATCATGGCGCTCAAAAATAATACACTGGCTATTTCAAAAGGCACCACATAATCTCTGAACAACACAATTCCAAGGTTCTTAATCAAGCCAATGTTACCTTCTTTTACCAACGCTGTCTTGCCCTGCATGTCTGATGCACTGCGCACTACATCCACCATAATTACCAGCAAGCTACCACCGCTTACGGCGCCTGCTATTTTTAACCAGGTATTTTTCTGTGGTTCCGTTTCACTGTTCAAATTCATCAACATTACCACAAACAGAAATAACACCATGATGGCTCCTGCGTACACAATAAGATTTACAATAGCAATAAACTGAGCATTTAATAAAACATAATGGCCCGAAATAGCGAAGAATACAATGATCAGCCAAAGAATACTATGGATTGGGTTTTTGCTGATCACCACCATGGTAGCACCCATTAGCGCCAGTGCAGAAAGGAACCAGAATAAGATTTCAGTTACGCTCATAATTTAAATCAAAATTCAAAAGTAAAAATCAAAAGAGGGACAGTTGTTCTAATGCTGACTTTTGAATTTTTACTTTTGACTTATTTAGTCTTCGGTGCTTGCTCACCCCTTGCTTTTTCAAATCCCTCCGGATCGGTAAGTGGGTTTGGTATCAACAAATCATCTTTGCCATAAATAAACCCTTTGCGCTGAAAGTTAGCCGGCGCAAAAGTTTCACTCAAATAAATAGCGTCCTTCGGACAGGCCTCTTCACACAAGCCACAAAAAATGCAACGCAGCATATTGATCTCATACTTCGCCGCATATTTTTCTTCACGATACAAATTCTCTTCACCAGGATTACGCTCTGCACCTTCCATTGTAATGGCCTCCGCAGGGCAAGCCACCGCACACAATCCGCAGGCTGTACATTTCTCACGCCCTTGTTCATCACGGTTTAGCACTTGAAGCCCACGAAATGCTTGCGCAAAAGGACGCTTCTGTTCCGGGTAACTAATGGTAGGAACTTTTTTGAATATGTGACTAAAAGTGATCATCATCCCTTTAAATATCTCCGGCAGGTACAACCGCTCCAGGAAATTCATGGGCTTACGCTCAACACTTTTTACTCTGTTTGTTAATTGCATATTTATAAAGCTTTAGCCTTTCACAAGCTGTCCGCTTTTTTTAAGGCTGCAAAAATATTTTTCTATTGCTAGTCCACCAAGTTTATTATAAGTCAAAATTTAAAAGTCAAAAATAAAAAACTGCATACCGCTTAATTTGATCAAAGATGTCTCTAGTCGTAGATACTTTTTTATGGTACGAGCATCCAATCATCACCCATCATTGTTGCGTCGCACACTTCAAGTTCAAATCTATATTCATCGACTCGTGGAATTTTTTTGACTTTTGACTTTTGACTTCTCACCTCCTACCCCTGTCTCCACAAAATCACTGCGCCTGTTATAAACATATTCACCAGTGCCAATGGAATAAGATTCTTCCAGCCAAGGTTCATCAACTGATCGTAACGAAAGCGTGGCACCGTCCATCTCACCCACATGAATAAGAAAATGAAGCACACTACCTTCGTAAGTAAGGCTATAATACCAACGAGCGCCGCCATGTTGGTGGACAGCTGGGTTTCATCTACAAATGGCATATCGTATCCGCCAAAATATAAAGTAGAAAGCAGCACACTGCTGATAAACATATTGATGTACTCTGCAAACAAGTAGAACCCCAACTTCATACTGGAATACTCCTGGTGATAACCAAAGTTCAATTCGTTCTCTGCTTCCGGCAGGTCGAACGGTGCCCGATTACATTCAGCAAAAGCACAAACCAGGAAAATGAAAAAACCTAGCGGCTGGTAAACAATGTACCACACGCCATCAATCTGCTGCTGCACAATTGATTTCAGGCTGAGGCTTCCACTCAGCATAAGCAGTGCTATCAAAGAAATACCCATCGCCAATTCGTAACTAATTACCTGCGACGCACCACGCATAGCCGCCATCAGCGAAAACTTATTATTGCTGGCCCATCCTCCAATCATTATTCCATACACACCCATGCTAACTACACCAAATACAAACAATATTCCGATGTTGATGTCTGCAATTTGCAAGTCAACCATTCTGTCTACACCAAACAAGTTAAAGTGCAATTGATGGCCCCATGGTATAACTGCACTTGTCATCATTGCCGTAAGCATAGCCAGCGACGGACCAAGTACAAATAGCAGTTTATTGGATGTATTCGGAATGATGTCTTCCTTCGAAAACAGCTTCAATCCATCAGCCAGCGGTTGAAAAATTCCAAAAGGACCCGCCCTGTTGGGTCCACGTCGGTCTTGCAAGATTGCCGCTACCTTACGCTCACCATACGTGGCATACATAGCAATCACCAATGAACCTGTAATGATTGCTCCGATCAGTACAAGCTTTTCGATGATTAGTCCTAAGTCTATTTGTAAAAACGTCATTAGTATATAAGTTTCTTTATTTCATCTATCAGGTTTTCTGTCCGTGCTATTAGCGGCTCAGCATCTTCTTTGGCATAGATTGCAAAGTCTTCATAATCACCATCATTCCTGAAGTTAAATAGCACATTGTAAGCGTTACCAGATTCCCTTGTGATAAGTTCATTCGCTAAAAATAATTCGTTGAGTTTGCTCTTTTGTCCGGCATGTGTTTTCACTTGAAAACCTTGGTTTAATAGCAATGCTGACACAGCGTAAAAAGCTGCGTAATAAAGCCTGTTAATTACACCGTTCCACGACTCTATGCCTGCAAGGTTTTTTGCTTCAATCAATGTGGTATCTGAACGTTGAAGTTTAAACTGAACCTTATCGTCAATTTCTGAACTCATAGTTCTACTCCATCTTTTCTTACCTCATTAAATAAGGGCGAAACCTTTAAAGTTTGCCAAAGCTTCTTGTTTCGAATGATAGGTGTGATCAAATACCCTGACCTTAACTCCACATCATAGATAGCATCCAAAATCTTTAGTTTATGTACAGCATTATCCTGGGCCTTATCTGTTAGCACCAACACATCCCAATCACTGTCCTCTTTATAATCACCCCTTGCCCTGCTCCCAAATAATACAATTTCTGCCTGCGGGTCAACCGAAAGAACCGCTTGCTTTATATCTTTTAATATTTGGTCCCTTGTATGCATAACTTCTATTCCGAACCCAATTCAAAACTCTCTTTCTTCGCGGGTCCAGGCAATTCACCCAAATGCACGCCCGGCTTGTTCACCTCGCTCACGTCATGAATATCCATCAGCAGTCTTGGTTTCTGATGCATCAATTGCTCCATTACCTCGCCTGGCTTCTTAATTTTTTCGTAGTGCCCTGCAGAAATCACTGAATGGCGATTGATCTTTCTAGGACCTTCAATCACCCAATCACTGCTTTTCTTTTTATCGAACCTACAGGTGTTGCAAATCCATGCTGTCTTTCCATCAATATCCTCCACCTCGCCCCACTCATCTTTGCGAGCTGTTACGCGAAACACCTCATCGCCGCGGTTCCACAACGTCACCTTACCACAGCATTTGTCGCACTCGCGTTTTGCATTCATCGGTTTTAGAAACCAAACACGCTGCTTAAATCGAAACGTTCTGTCGGTAAGCGCACCAACCGGGCAAACGTCAATCATGTTTCCGCTGAAGTCGTTGTCAATAGCTTTAGAAATGTAAGTTGATATTTCAGCATGTTCACCACGATCCAAAATTCCGTGAACACGGCTATTCGTCAACTGATCAGCCACATAAGTGCAGCGATAGCAAAGAATACAACGCGTCATATGTAGTTGAATGTAAGGGCCAATATCTTCACGCTCAAACAACCTGCGTTGAAACTCGTAACGGGTACCTTCGCTTCCGTGATCGTACGATAAATCCTGCAGGTGGCATTCACCAGCCTGGTCGCAGATAGGGCAATCTAAAGGATGATTTAACAACAAGAATTCAACAACACCTTTTCTTGCATCGAGCACTTTCTCGCTGGTTAAGCTTTTCACCACCATTCCATCCATTACATTGGTGCGACAGCTTGCAACAAGCTTGGGCATAGGTCGCGGATCTGCTGCAGATCCCGCTGCCACTTCTACCAAACAGGTGCGACACTTACCGCCACTGCCCTTCAGCTTGCTGTAAAAGCACATTGCCGGCGGTGTCACATCACCACCAATTTTACGCGCAGCCAAAAGTATACTTGTACCCGGCTCCACTTCTATGGTGATGTTGTCTATGGTTACTTTAATTAATTGTTCTGACATAAATAAAAAAGTAAAAATTAAAAAGCAAAATCAAGAGCTTTTCATTTTTATTATACTTGAAGCTATAATTTTTGAAAGTTCTTTTGCCTCATTCAATAATTCATTTGCTTTATCTCTATCACACTCTAATGAGTCCCTCACCAAACACAACCAATATTTTGTTTCATTTGCAGATTTTAAAGAAATATGATAGTAGTTAATTACGTCCTTTCTGCTACTTCCAACTCCTCCTTCTACTACATTCGAACCAATAGAAGTCCCACTTCTTAAAAGCTGATCGAAGATTGAAATATGGATTCTATCATAGTTTGTTTCAGCGATAAATTTTAAAAGATCCTTTGAAAATTGGTAACATCGTCTTTTGATATCAAAAGGTTTGTCAGATGTCATCCTTTTTTCTTTTTAATTTTTACTTTTTAATTTCTATACTGCTTCCAAAGCATCCGCATACCTCGCCAATCCAAAATTCCTCGTCTGCGCCTCTTCCGCGTTGGTTACGTGCCACTCAAATTCATCTCTAAAATGCCTGATGGCTGCGGCCACTGGCCAGGCGGCGGCATCACCTAACGGACAAATTGTATTGCCTTCTATCTTCCGCTGAATATCCCACAACAAATCAATATCACTCAACTTTCCTTTTCCGAATTCAAGGTTATGCAATACCCGTTTCATCCAACCGGTTCCTTCCCTGCATGGGCTGCATTGTCCGCAGCTTTCATGATGATAAAAGCGAGCTAAGGTCAAGGTATGCTTTACAATACACTGGTCTTCATCCAACACTTCAAAACCACCTGAACCCATCATGCTTCCGGTGGCAAAACCGCCGTCTGCAAGGCTCTCATAGTTCATATAGCGCGTTTCGCCTTTCGCCGTTTTCAATATGAGATTGGCAGGTAAAATAGGGACGGACGACCCACCCGGAATACATGCTTTCAACCGCTTTCCATTGGCAATTCCCCCACAATATTCATCACTATAAATAAATTCTTCTACACTTATCGTCATGTCGATTTCGTACACACCCGGCTTATTAATGTTGCCACAGGCACTCAATAATTTTGTACCGGTTGACTTACCCACACCAATCTTTGCATACTCCTCACCGCCCATGTTGATGATGGGAACAACAGCTGCCAAAGTCTCCACGTTGTTCACCACTGTCGGACAATCCCATAAACCTTTAATAGCCGGAAACGGTGGTTTGATCCGCGGGTTTCCACGCTTACCTTCCAACGATTCTATTAAAGCAGTTTCTTCGCCACAGATGTACGCACCAGCACCGCGCTGTACATAAATCTGGCAATCGAAACCAGTACCTAAAATATTCTTTCCTAAAAATCCGTGATGATTTGCTTCAGCAATTGCCTGCTCAAGGATATCTACAATCCATGCATATTCGCCGCGGATGTAGATGTAGGTACGATTGCTGCCAAGGGCGAAAGACGAAACAATCAATCCTTCGATCAGCATGTGCGGAA
This sequence comes from Segetibacter sp., assembly GCA_031425015.1. Taxonomy (GTDB): domain Bacteria; phylum Bacteroidota; class Bacteroidia; order Chitinophagales; family Chitinophagaceae; genus Segetibacter. Next base: position 136,748 of record JANPIM010000033.1, read on the forward strand.
GAAACTCCATCAGGTACCTGTCTTTAAAAGTACCCGGTTCACTCTCGTCTGCATTGCAGACCAAATAGCGCGGCACACCTTCAGGCTTCGCCAAAAAACTCCACTTAAGTCCTGTAGGAAAACCGGCACCACCGCGACCACGGAGTCCACTTTTCTTCACCTCTTCTACAATATCTGCCGGCGCCATTTTAAAAGCTTTTTCCACAGATGCATAGCCGCCATTTTTGCGGTAAGCATCATAGAAGCGAATGCCTTCAATATGATCGTTTGCTAATAATAATTTCTTTACCATTTTTCTAAATCAAAAATCAAAAGTCAAAAAAGACTTGTTTCAACTTACTTATTCTTTTATGTAATCAGCTTTGTATCGCTACTCAGCATCGTTGTGTCACTCACTTGTACGCTGGTTTCTTGATTGAGCTGGATGCAACTCCTCCATCACTTCTTTAAAATCACCTCAAATTCTTCACTGGTCATTTTCAAATCCTCTTTAATGATCTTTTGCATAAGACCTTTCGGCAAATCTTCATTTTTGTGCATCGGAATAGTTGTAGCCCGACCATCTGTATGTTTTAATCTGTGGTGAGAACCTTTTACTCTTACCACTACAAATCCCAATTTCTCAAGAACCTTCAATAGGTCCTTGCCAGATAGTACAATTTGTTTCGTACCCATTAAACGGCAATATTCATTTCTATTTCCCGTAATCCAATGAAACGATTGAATACTAGTGGCTTTTCATCCTCAAGACATAATTCTATTGCTTCTTCAATATTCATCATTGCTTCCTCTATCGATTTACCATATGAATGACAACCTATAAATGAAGGGCAAGACACTATGAAAACTCCGTCTTCGTCTTGTTCCAAAACAACGGGAAAATGAACTTTCTTCTTTTCCATAATAAAAGCTTTAAATGTAAACCTTAAAGAGATGTTTCATATTCAAACGTTACTACCTATCAATTATTTATCCACCTTCGCACTCTGCCTTGCTACCAATTGCCATCCACTTTTCATTCTCTTCCAAACTTGTAATACATACAACTGCATTTCGAATGGAGTATCCTTCACCATTCCTTTCACCGCAACCCGCATCCTCACAGTTGCCCAATCTTTCTCAACCACAAAACTGGTGTTGGTAGTTTCCAATTTTTCATACACCAAATAACCTGTTCTAATATCTTTTATCACCTCATCCGTTGTTTCCACCCAGCCATTTGAATGACCGTAAGTAGCCTTTGGATGAAGCAGCTTTACCAACACCGAAATATCTTTTGCCAGTAGCGCCTTGTCGAGTGCATCTACTACTTTTTTTAATTCAACGGTATCACGATGGGCAAAGCAACCAAGCTGTATAGTGAGCAGTATGAAAAAAAATATTATCCTCATCTGTATTGTTGACCTGTACGAACTTACTTGCTCAATTTCACCGCCTGCCTACCCACCATTTTCCAATCGCCTTTTAACTTCTGCCACACCTGAAATATTCCTATCGCTAAGGGTGTTTCTACACCTTGCGCCACAGTTTCTGCATGAAAGTTATAGCGAACGTAAGCCGTATTCTTTACCACCTGTATGCTTACTTTTTCAAACACAGGATTCCGATATTCATTTTTACTGGCAGCAGCTTTATGTATCATGGTTGCTCTGTCTTCTACCGTGCCACCTGAATGACCATAAGTAAGATAATCGCCCACGAGGTCAGCCATTACTACGCTATCCTTGCTACCAAATACTGCGTTGTGCAATGCCTCTACGCGCTTCCACACCTTGTCTTCTACCGCCTGTGCACACGATGAGGAAACAACCGCAAACAGCAAACAAAACAGCAAAAATTTCTTCATAAGTGATTAGTTATTTGCTGCAGCATAATTTCTGCACTCATCTATAATCTTATCTACTTTTTCTGGAGTAAGGTGCTCACGATAATGTTTTCCCAACTGCATCATTGGCGCATAACCGCAGGCGCCCAAACATTCTACAGCCTTTAGTGTAAACATTCCATCGGCAGTAGTTTCACCAACACTTATGTTCAACTTCCCTTTTATATAATTGATAATATCATCTGCTCCCCGCACCATGCACGGACCGGTCTGGCAAACCTCAAACATAAACCGGCCAACCGGTTTCATGTTGTACATACTATAAAAAGTTGCTACCTCATATACTTCAATGGGCGTAATACTTAGCAACTCAGCTACATAATCCATCACTGGCACATCCAGCCATCCGCCAAATTCTTCCTGCGCTAAATGTAGCACCGGAATCAAAGCACTCTTTTGCTTTCCCTCGGGATAGCGTGCGATAATTTCGGAAACCTTTGCCAGTTTTTGTTCTGAAAATTGTATCATGTGCTATTCAAAATTCAAAATTCAAAATTCAAAATTTCTTTGTCCCTTGAACTTGAACCTTTAGTATTTAAAATTTTTGACTTTTAACTTTTGACTTATTCTCTACCCATCCATTTCTCCAGCAATCAAATTCAGCGAACTCATTACAATGATCGCATCACTCAGCATTGCGCCTTTTGTTAATTCGCTATAAGCCTGGTAGTATATAAAGCATGGCCTTCTAAAGTGTAACCTGAAGGGTGCACGTCCACCATCGCTGATGAGATAAAAACCAAGTTCACCATTTCCGCCTTCTACTGCATGGTACACTTCACCGGCGGGCATATCTATCTCACCCATTATTATTTTGAAATGATAGATGAGCGCTTCCATCTTGGTGTACACATCTTTCTTCTGCGGCAAATAATATTCGGGAACATCGGCATGAAAAACTTCCGCCTCGGCACCTTTAAATTCCTGCACCTTTTGGTAAGCAGCCCGAATGATTTTAAGCGATTCCCACATCTCATCGTTGCGAACTAAAAAGCGGTCGTAGGAATCTCCGGTTTTACCAACGGGTATATTAAATTCAAAATCTTCGTAACTAGAATATGGAGCATGTACGCGTACGTCGTAATCTACACCGGCGGCGCGCAGGTTAGGGCCAGTGAAGCCATAGTTTAGAGCTCTGTCTGCGCTAATTGGACCCGCACCAATGGTACGCTCCATAAAAATCCGGTTACGCTTGAATAAGTTTTCAAACTCCTTCAACACTTTTGGGTATTCTTCAAGGAACTGCTCCAACTTTCTAAACGCGATGTCGTTAAAGTTTCGTTCGAAACCACCGATCCGACCAATATTAGTAGTCAACCTTGAACCGCATACCTCTTCATAGATTTCGTAGATCAGCTCACGCTGTTGCATTACGTACAAGAAACCAGTAAACGCACCTGTATCAACACCAATTACCGAATTACAAATCAGGTGATCAGAGATACGCGCCAGTTCCATGATGATGATGCGGAGATAATCTACCCGCTTCGGCGTTTTTACACCCAACAGCTTTTCGCAGGTAAGATGCCAGCCCATATTATTGATTGGGCTGCTGCAATAATTCAGGCGATCAGTTAGCGGAGTAATTTGGTAAAGCGGCCTGCGTTCGGCAATTTTTTCAAATGCACGATGGATGTAACCAACTGTTTGTTCAGCTGATACAATCCGCTCCCCGTCCAACTCCAAAATATTTTGAAACACACCATGCGTGGCCGGGTGTGTAGGACCCAGGTTGAGTGTTGTAGTCGTTTTCTCAATACTCCCGTCTGGAAGCCGCACATGGTTTTTATGTAATTCAGGTAAACTCATAAATAATTAAAACCGCAAAATTAGAAATGCAAAACAAGTGCAACCACTCTATTAACATTCTACATTTCTAATTTTTCATTTTACATTTTTCATTTTAAACCGGGTAAGTATCTTTCTGCTGTTCGCTTTCAGGTACTGTTGATCCAGTTGCTTCATCAGTAGTATTGCCGTAGTCATAATGCCCACCACGACCAAACATCTCATCGTCTTTATCTATTCGGGTTTCATCTTCTAACGGATACTCTTTGCGCATTGGGAAGTAATCCATTTCATCTACATTTAATATTCTGCGCAGATCAGGGTGCCCCACAAAATTCACCCCGTAAAAATCATAAGTCTCTCTCTCCATCCAATTGGCAGACGCGTACAGATTGGTTGCTGTAAACACATCAGGCGTTTCTATGTTTATAAAAACCTTGAAGCGCAAACGAATATTATCGACCAGGTTGTGTACATGATAAACCACTGCTAACTCTTCACCCGTTCTATCTGGGTAATGGACAGCTGTGAGGTCTGTTAGAAATTGGAAACGAAGCTCAGCATCATCGTATAAAAAATGTAGCACTTTCAGGTTCAATTCCTTTGGTGCTGTAAAAGTCAAAAAACCATAAGGCTCTTGAAAATCAGTAAGCGTTTCTCCAAATTTTTCCTGTAAACGTTGCTGAACATGTTCGTTTGTTAACCCCATCTTTTTAATTTGAAAATTCTCTAATTTAAAAATTTGAAAATAAAAATGCTACTCTAACTCAAATTCGCAAATTTTCAAATTTGCCCATTCATTACTGTATTCCGTAACTGATCATTAATTCTTTATACCTATCGCTGCCCCTGCGGCGCAACTCTTCTTTTCCCACCAAATCCTGAATGCGCATTACGCCGTCAATAATAGCTTCCGGACGTGGCGGGCAACCAGGAACATATACATCAACCGGTATTACCTGGTCAATTCCCTGGAGCACACTATAGCTGTCGAAAATACCGCCTGAGCAAGCACAAGCACCCACGGCCATTACCCAACGTGGTTCAGCCATTTGCAGGTATACCTGTTTTAATACGGGTGCCATTTTCTTTGCAATCGTACCCATCACCATTAATAAGTCGCACTGACGCGGAGAAAAGCCAAGCCGCTCACTTCCAAATCTTGAAAGGTCGTAATGACTACCCATGGTGGCCATAAACTCAATTCCGCAGCAGCTTGTGGCAAAAGGTAAAGGCCAAATAGAATTCTTGCGCGCTAAGCCAATTACTTCCTCCAGCTTAGTGGCAGAAAACCCCTCTCCCATATAACTTGCGGGTGATTCAAGTTCCTTTTCTTTTATATTAAACCTAACTGGACGAGCCATAAAAATTTACGTTTAGTTACCTATATAACCACAAAAACCATTCTTTGTTTTACTCCGGATTTCCTATTGACATCCAGGGTATTCTATTGGGCCAAAAATAACATAAGCCACTGAAATCGAACTAAGTTAATCTTCCCATTGCAATGCACCTTTTCTTATAATGTAATAAAATCCGGCTACAAAAAACCCCACAAACATTGCAACTGCGCCAAAACCCTCCCAGCCTAACTCCCTGAAGTTTACTGCATAAGGATAAAAGAAAATTATCTCTACGTCGAATAACACAAACAAGATGGCGACTAAAAAATATTTTACCGCCATCGGCTGACGTGCATTGCCTACCGCTTCGATCCCACTTTCAAAATTTGCCAGTTTATCTGCTGTGTTTCTCCTGGGGCCTAAGAAGTGGCTAAGGCCAATCATTAACGCTACAAAACCTATGGCAAAAAAGAACTGCAACCCAATGGGTAAATAGTTTGCCGCTGAATTGGCGGCATCGGGCGTTACTATTGCTTGTAAAAAATACATGAGCCTAAAATTTCGGTGCAAAAATAAGGTGATGCTTGTAAACGTAACTAAATAAAAAACCCGCATCGAGTGCGGGTTTCATTATTATCAACGTGTATTAAGCATTACTTTCCTTTCTTTTTAGGAGCCGGTTTTGCCGGTGCTTTAGCAGGAGTCTTTGTAATTACTTTCGGACCTGCAACCGCTCTTTCCAGCGGCGCCTTTGCCTGGGTAGCAAAAGCATCGTTCGGGTCAATCGCGATTATTCTATTTACGATGCTTAAAGCTTTCGTATAATCTTTCATACGGTCAGAGGATACAGTCGCCATGTAATAGTATTCTCTCTTTACCTTTTCTAAATTCTTTGTAGCATCTTGTGTGGTAAGAAAAGTTATATACTGCTCAACTTCATCGAACGCTGTGTTAGATACGGTATCGGACGCCTTTGCATTTCTAACCAGTAGTGAGTAGCCATACTCCTGATCCGGATATTTCTGAATATATGCACGACTAATGGTGTCGGCTGTTTTGTAATCACCTCCACGAATTGCGGCATCAGCAAATACATACATATCACGGTTGCTGAGCTGTGGCTTCACTGCTTGTAATCTCCTCATCCACTTTACCTGCTCGGCATATTTACCAGCTTTACCCATTGCATCGCTAATGGTAACGATGTAGGCAATTTTTCCTGGTGTAGTGGTATCAGCTGCCATTGCCTTTTCCAAAAACGAAGTGGCTGCAGCTTCCTGCCCGGGGAATTTAAGTAAAAGCTTGCCTGCAAATTCGTAATCAGCAGGCTGGACTTTTTCAGGAGCCGCAGAAGCTAAATATTGCTCCATGTTGGTACGGGCCTGCGTGCTGTCACCAAGCCTGTCGTAGTTGTACGCATACAATACTTTCATTCTTGGGTAATCTTTACAAATACCATTCGCTAACGATTGCGCCTTCGTAAGCGATTCCTGATATTTACCAGCGCGAAACAAGTAGTCAGCGTAGAAAAATTCAGTTTCACAATTCTTATCAGCATTGGCAATGTACTTCTCCAGGTATTCCTTTGCTTTATTTACATCGCGGTTAGCGTAGTAATTATACAGCTCCAGGTAAGCCGGGGCATAGGCCACGTCGCTGGCAATTGCCTGGTTGTAATACTCCAAAAACTTTTCAGTATTATTTTGGCTTTGAAAAATTTTACCAAGTCTATAACGGGCAAGTGCATTGGTTGGCTGAACACGAATTGCGTTAGTGAATGCCTCGTAAGCGTCTCCACCACGGTCGCCAACTTTTATATAGTTTATGCCAAGATTTACAAACGCATCGGCATTATTGGGGTCTATTTGAACGGCTCTTTTTAATTTCTCGATTGCATAAAGCGGGTCACCAATAGTACTGGCACCATCTGCGTTAGCTCGCCCAATTGCGTTGAGTATTGAAACATTTTCGACAGACTCACGTTTTACCTTCTGCATGCTATTCGTAATAGCTGATTCGAAACGCTGGCGTGCCGCATCTTTCTTGCCTTCGCGAAGTTCTACATGTCCCATTCCAACCCAAATAATCGGATCATTTACTCCGCCATTTAAAGCATTTTGGTAAACCGTTTTAGCTGCAGCAACATCATCATTATATAAATGAATTTGACCCAACCAGTAAATTGCTTCTGCATTTTTTTGATTTGCTGCAAGAAGCTTATCAACTGTTGTTTTAGCACTGGTTGTGCGGCCATAATACAGCTGTTGCCTTGCTTCATCTACCGTTTGCGCCATCAATACTTGCCCCGCTACCACCAACGATAGAATGAATAATGAGAGTTTCTTCATGTTCTTCTTTTTTGAGTTGTTTTATCCGTAGTTGTTTATTCTGCCAGGTTTGTTTTTCTCCTGTTGAACTGCATTTGAGATGGGACCAGCAAAGCCCTGCTAAAGATTAACTGTCCGCGTTCAAGTGTGAGAAAATTAACAAACCCCGACCCAAGCCCTGAAAAATTTTCTTTGAGCACGTAATACAATCCACGTACCAAAGGATATTGCCGAAACATAATAGTTTGCTGAGAGGGCCTTGCAAAAGTATCCTTGTCACAATTTTGGCATTCTATTAAAGCCATCTTAACTTTTGCTACTGCCTGCTCCTGCTGTTCGCTTTGTGGATTGGTAAGCCAGCTTACGCCCACAAAGCCTATTGCTCCCGGTGTAGTTGCAATATAATTAATCAGCTCTGCGCTACTTTTAGCACCAGTGATATTTTTTCCCAGCGGCTTTCCCCTAAGCACTGAATCTATCAGGTATCTAACCGTACTCGTGGCTGTGTTTCCATCAATAGCAACCTGCATTTGTTTCTTACTCGTTCCAGAAAGCAGGTTTTTTATTTCTTCCAGGGTGAAAACGCTGTCCTGACTGCTATTGTTCACTACTACGGCCACAGCATCTTCCGCAATGTCGCCATACATCGGCCGGTAGTTCAATTTATCGGTATACAACTTATTTTCCTCGGCAGTAAGCCCCCGCGAAATGAGGATCATACGTGTGCTGTCGTTTTGCAAATCGCGCAAACATTCCGCCTCTGGTTTAAACTCAGCAATTATGGTTGCTTTTGGAAATGATGAAAGAAACACTTTCAGTTGCTCTTCGATGACTGGTTGAAAACTCTCGTCAACACTAATCCTGATCTGACCCTTTGAGGTGGTTTCGTTGTTGTCTTCTTTTATAGGAGAATCCCCGCAACCCAACAGCAATAGGCAAATAAACAAGTGAAAAATATACTTCATAATTAATAGTTCTTCCTGATGCCACGGTAAATCCTCCAGATGCCATAAACAATACAAAGCCCACCAAAAATTCGTCGAACCGTTTCATCAAAACCTTCCATATCTAACCCTACTTTTTCAGGAAAGAATAATACTCCTCCAATGCCCATGTACAGAACGCCCATAGCAATATCGAGCGTAGAACGCATAAGGGTATAGCCTTTGGTCGTTTGGTCTCTTTTATTGCTTCTTATATTGTCATCCATAATCGCTCGATAGTTTGGAGGTTGCGCAATATAAATTATTTGTTTGTAAAGATTACGTACCCTAACCAAATCAAAAGCTTCGAACACCATCGTTTTACTCGCTACCTACAAATGTTACCGGCAAGTGAAAATATACCGGCACAAATCTTCCATTCTGTTTACCTGGTTTCCATTTGGGCATTTTGCCTACAACGCGCATCACCTCTGCATCAAGTGTGCCACCACTTTGCATCACCTGCATACTTTTAATTGACCCGTCAACATCTACTACAAACTTCACCCTGACAACAACCTTTTCGCCAGCGTCCATGTTGTCCGGTTGTCGCAGGTTGCGCAGCATAAATTTCAGGAATGCATCTTTTCCGCCAGGGAACTCGGGCATTTCTTCAGCAACAAGGAGCGGAGCCATCTCTTTAGGCTCTTCAGGCTTTGCAACTGCTACATCACTATTGTTTCCATCACCACCATGGGCAGAAAGTTGAGGTGGTCCGTTGGTGAGATCGTCACCCTCTACATCAGCAATGCCGATAATACCTTTCTCCAAATCGTCAATTGTATTTGTCTTTTTATCCGCACTATTATCAGGTACAATTACATAGGTTGGATTGGCAACTTGTGCCATTGGCTGGGCAGGTTTAGGCATTGCCGGCTTTACTTCAGGCGGCTTAACAGGGTCCGTGGCTTTAAGGTGTACATCGGGTGGTAAAACAAAGGTTGTTACCATTGGACGAGACCCTTCACCATTATTCATCAGCCAAAGGCTGGTAAAGAATACGAGTGTAAACGTAATTAGCAAAGATTGTTTTAACCGCTTAGGATAATCCCTGCGCAAAAGATATGCACCGTAAGATTTGTCTCGGTTTTCAAAAATTATGTCCAATAAATTACTCTGTAAAATCATTTCGGGCTTCATAAACAACTGTTTTAGCAATAGGTAAAAAATGTTGGTTGTTGTGAACCCGGCGCCGTGGTTTCAACCCTAAGATGCAACGAGAAACATATTTCCATAAAGCACTTGTTGCCAACAAAAAAGAGGTATATCTGCCGGGATGACCACGATATTATTAGCTTTCTTAAGTGAATACTGTGGCATTATATTTTAGTGTTGAATTGCAAACAAGAACCAAGTATGAAAATTTTATCATCTATAGCCGGTGGGTTTGCAGGTGCCTGCGTGGTAACATTGCTGAATGAAATAGTGAAGAAGTATGACAAGCGCGCACCGCGCATTGACTTACTTGGACAAGAAGTTGCTGCTGAGGCGCACAATTCTTATGATTCGCCTGTCCCGTCGCAAGGTAAGTTGTATAAGGAGGTTTTAACCGGTGATTTGCTAAGCAATACTGTGTATTTCAGCATAGCAGGTGCTAACCAAAAACAGCCTGAAGTGCAAGGAGGCATGCAGGGAATAATGGCAGGCTTGAGTGCCGTATACGCACCCGGTTTATCCAGTGCGTTGAACGTGAAACACACAGGTGAAACGGATAAGAAAAAGATTCTTACCACCGCCTATTATTTCATTGGTGGAATTGTTGCAGCCAAAGTAATGAAGTGGGTGGATGAAAAGCTGAATGATAATAGCCCCAGACATAGCAGGCTTTTGCTGGCCATGAATAAGGATATTTAACGAGCACAATTTAATGAAGATGCCGGCGCAATCGTGCCGGCATTTTTCATTGAAGCCCCGTTTGAATCTATACCATCCGGCGAATGATCTCGATGCATACTTTAACGGTATGAACCTGGCTGATCATTTTATTTGAGCGTTTCGCTGACGCGCTTTCTTGCTGTCCTGTTGCCCCTTTAAAGCTTTGCGTATTATTTTGGTTGGTTCTTTCTTTCAAACGTGGCCAATAGGTAAACACTTGTTGTAAATATGCCTCGTTATCTGTAAGCTGGTAAGCATTGTACAGGCCAATCAAACCATCCAGCTCCAGGCTGTGTTCCATCTTTTCAGATGACTGTTCCTCTTCTCTGGATGATTCAACCTCTGCTGAATGCAATTCTTCAATTGCTACAGACGCTAATAAAAGCGACTGCTTTTTGGCTGCTTCCAGTGAAGCATAGTCTTGTATAATTTCAGTAGCATTGAGCAATAACCATGATGCTTCCAAATCAAGTAAGGGAGAAATTGCGCTGGATTTTGGTGTCCAATCTTCATACATACTTTCATACAGGTGACCAGTAACCGGATCGATCATGTGCTCTCCCAATTGCCATAGCAAATCCGTCAATCTCTTTTTTAGATCGGCATCAGGCCAAATGCGATAGAGGTTTGCGAACGCTTGTAAAACATTCAATTGTCCACGTGTCGTTCTTTCGTTTACAACATCAGATAGCTTTTCTAAGTCTTCTTCATTTTTCCAATCATTTGAAAATGCTTCGGCATAACCTCCATAGCGATCGTTATAGAAGTGCTTTATTAAATCATTGTACAGCTTTAACGCCAGCACTTTTGGCTCATTGTCTTCCGAAGCCCGTACATACTCGCTAAGGGCAGAGATTGCCATCGCCAATGCAGCTACACGTTTGGAATGATCGAGCGGATCACCGAGGTAATCAACTGTCCAGTAAATACCACCTAATTTTTTATCAACAAAATGATTGCGTACATATTTAAAAGCACGCTCAGCTAACTGTAGATGCTGAATATTACGGTTAAGATTGTAAGCTGCTGAATAACTCCACAACAGGCTGCAATTGAGCATGGCGCTTTTAGGCGCCTTCTCATCTGGTTGGTCAGCGTCGTTCATTGCACCTGCAAAGCCACCAAACACATAATCTACAGTGTGGGTACTCCAATAATGGAGTGCATCGTTCAATGTTAGTTGAAGTTCTTGCTTTAATTGGTGGCTGGTCATTTTATTAAACGAAGGATTTAGTTTCGGGTGCGTTCATGTAAGCAAAAGATAAAAACTTACTCATTTGGTTTTAGCCATGGCGCGCAACACCAATTCTTGTATATCCTGCTTGTTCATGCAATTGAAATGCCCGAGTGGACATTTGTTATATCCAATTTTACTACATGGCCTGCACCATAAACCCTTTACTTCCATCCTATCGTCTGGCTGTGAGGCGTAACCAAAGTAAGGCGTCATACCAAAAGCAGGAACCGTGTTTCCCCAAATACTGATGATTGGCTTTTTAAATGCAGCAGCCATATGCATAAGCCCCGTGTCGTGTGTCACAACCAGTTTAGAACGACGGATAAGGTCGGCGCTTTCATTGAGCTTAAACTTGCCACACGAGTTATAAATTTTTACGGTGTCGATAGAAGCAATGGCGTCCCCTTCTCTCCTATCATCCGGACCACCCAAAAGAATAATTGGATAATCTACTGCTTTGCAAAATTCCTGCAGCTTATTTACCGGTAGCTTTTTCGTATGGTGTGCGGCTCCTATCACCAATGCTACATAACCGAAGTAATGTGAATGCGGAATATGATCATCTGGTACCGCGTCATGATGTGCTAAAAAATAATCTAACCCTTTACCATCATTTCGCACTCCTAATGTGGCCACGGTTTCCATGTAACGATCTACAATATGAATGTTGGGAAGTGTGTTGATTTTGGTAGCGGTCAGTAACCATTTTTGCAAATTCAACTTATTAAAAGAAAAGGCTTTCACCTTTAAAGCAGATTTTATTTTAGCCGTACGAAGGTTGTGATGAAGGTCGATGATGTAATCAAACTTTTCCCGCTTTAATGTTTCTATCGTGTCTGAAAGACGATCGTGCAGCAGATGTAGTTTATCTATGTATGGATTAGACTCTACTACCATTCTGAAAGCGTGCTTAACCAGAAAATGAACCTCTGCATTTGGTAGTTGCTGCTTCACACAACGAATAACCGGTGTGGTTAAAACTATATCGCCAATTGAGCTCAGGCGAATGATCAAAATCTTTGTCCGCACTGGCTCAGTTGCTATTGATCCTTCATCGGCTTTACTTTCATTCATTGCATTCTTCGGTCGCTTGTTCAGCAAAACACACGGTTAGTTATTGCTCTACAAAATTCAAGTCTTTCCCAAATGTTTCTTTGGTAAAATAGGCCGCCACAATGGTAATTGTCATTATGATAGCACCTGTTACAATGCCTCCTGTAATTACATCGGTTACTTCGCGCAGCCATTTATACAATATAATGATAAGTGGCAATGAGCCACGAACCATGTTTGGAACTGTAGTAGCAGCCGTGGCGCGTATGTTGGTGCCAAACTGTTCTGCGGCCATCGTTACAAATATTGCCCAGAAGCCGGTACCAAATCCAAGGCCGGCGCATATTAAATACATCTGCGAAGCAGTACCACCTTTTTGCGCAAAGAAGAGTACCATGAAGAGAATAGTGATGCCGTAAAAAATATATAACGCCTTTTTACGACTGCGCAGCCACTGGCTAACCAAACCAATCAGTATATCACCAATTGAAATTCCTACGTAAGCAAACATGATGGCGCGACCGGGATCTACCGCTTCTGTAATACCAAACTCTATGGCAAAATTGTTAGAAAAAGTAACCAACACACCGATTACGAACCACGTGGGTAAGCCGATTAAAATACATTTAAAGTAGGTGAGAAAACGGCTTCGATTATTGAAAAACATGAAGATGTTTCCCTTCTGCACCTTCTGTTCTTTTAATTGTTTAAACATCCCGCTTTCAAAAACACTCACCCGTAAAATAAGCAACATCAGACCCATACCCCCACCAATAAAATAGCAAGTGCGCCAGTCAAAATTTTGGGATACAAAGTAGGCAACCACTGCACCGGTAAGTCCAATACCTGCAACCAGCGAGGTGCCAATCCCTCGTCTTTCCTTCGATAATAATTCTGAAACAAGTGTGATGCCTGCACCCAATTCGCCAGCCAAACCTACACCTGCAATAAAGCGCAATAGTGCATATTGATTTACTGTTTGCACAAACCCATTCGCAATATTTGCCAGCGAGTACAGTAAGATTGAACCAAACAAAACACTTAGTCTTCCTTTCTTATCTCCCATCACACCCCAAAGAATACCACCAATCATCAACCCGGCCATTTGCATGCTAATGATGAATTCTCCATCCGTTCTAATGGCCGCTTCATCGAGCCCCATTGAGCGCAAACTGGGAATGCGTACAATACCGAATAGAAGCAAATCGTAGATATCAACAAAATAACCCAGCGCCCCAACTATCACGGGTATCGAGATTATGCCATAAGTGCGTTTGTCCATAATATTTTACTTAGTATGATCGTCGGCAGATGACTTTGTTTTGCCAAAAAAAAGTTTGATTAATACTGGTATTGTAGTAACGGCAACAATGCATAGAACAATGATCTCCAGGTGTGCCTTTAAATCGAAATGAAATTGGTTTAAGAAAAAAGTATACAGGAAATGGCCGGCTACAATCATACTTACTACCCACGCTATGCAACCTGCTATATTGTAAAAAGCAAATTTGTGCTTTTCCATTCCAACTATTCCGGCTACTATGGGAGCAAAGGTGCGAATGATTGGAATGAAGCGTGCAAAAATAATGGCACCACCACCGTGCTTATCGTAAAAGTCTTTTGCCTGGAACAGGTATTTCTTTTTATAAAAAAATGTGTCGTTTCGCCGAAAAAGATAGGGCCCACTTTTTCGCCCAAACCAATATCCAACAGTATTGCCAATAACTCCGGCAATTACCAGTAACGCTATTAAAATACCCAGTGCCACATATTCATTGTTTGTACTTATTAATTCGTTACCCAGCTCCAGGCTATAAATACCCGCAACAAATAGCAGGCTATCTCCGGGCAAAAAGAAACCAGCAAACAAACCTGTTTCGGCAAACACGATAAAGATGAGCAACCAAAGTCCACCGTTTTGTATGTAAAATTCCGGGTTTAGCAGATCCCTGAAACTGATAAATATTAAGTCTAACATAACTGTTTAATCAAGAATGAATAACTTGTTCTACATCGCCTTCCAAAGCATTTTCCCATTTGCTAACCACAGCTGTAGCAATGCTGTTTCCCACCACATTGGTTGCACTTCTTCCCATGTCGAGCAACGGATCTATTCCCAGTAATAAAGCCAGGCCAGCCTCGGGGATATTGAAAGTTGCAAGCGTACCTGCAATCACAACCAGCGAGGCGCGGGGTACACCCGCTATACCTTTGCTTGTAAGCATCAATACCAATAACATGCTTACCTGTGTGCCAAAATCCAGGTGCATTCCATAAGACTGGGCAATGAACAAAGACGCAAACGTCATGTACATCATACTTCCATCCAAATTGAAAGAATAACCCAATGGAAGTACAAAACTTACAATCTTGTCTTTACAACCAAAGCGCTCCAGTTCCAACATTGTTTTAGGGAACGCAGCCTCGCTGCTCGATGTACTGAATGCCAATATTGCCGGTTCACGAATACGCTTCATAAGGGTGAACACTCGCTTGCCAATAAACAAACCTCCAGCGGCTATCAGTACCATCCACAATACCAATAAGCCAAAATAAAATTCACCAATAAAAATGGAGTAGGTCGTAAGTATGCCAAGACCTTGCTTTGCAATGATGGCCGTCATGGCGCCAAACACTGCCAACGGTGCAAGGTTCATTACATACCCTGTTACTTTTAAGATTACATGAGAGATGGCATCGAAGGCACGAATTACAATGTGGCCCGGTTCGCCAATGGCTGCAGTTGCCACACCAAAAAACAAGGCGAACACCACGATCTGTAGAATTTCATTTTTCGCCAGTGCATCAAACACGCTGGTTGGAAAAACATGGTACAAGAACTCTTTCAGGCTAAGTGCTGACTTCTTTAAGCCGAGGTCTTCACCCACTTCAGGCAGGGGCAAGTGCATGGCTACTCCGGGTTCAAAAAAGTTAACGAGTATCATACCCAATACAAGGCTCATGAGCGAAGCAGATACAAACCAAAGCATGGTTTTGCCTCCTATTCTACCAACCGATTTTATATCGCCTACTTTGGCAACACCTACCACTAGTGTACTAAACACCAATGGGGCAACAATCATTTTAATTAAGCGCAGAAAAATGTCGGCAATGATAGAGAAGGGTTCAACTAACATATCCCTGGCAGTAAGTGAAGCGTTCTTTAATTGTGCTTGTTCGGCTCTGTCACTCACCAACTGTTTGAAAGCAGCAGTGGAAGTATCGCTTGCCTGCTTAATTGAAGCCGTTAGTTCTTTCAAACGAACTTCAGATGCAGCGAGCCTGGCGTTCTCATCGTACAGGTAATATTTGTTTAGAATAAATCCGAGTGTGATGCCAAGCACCAATGCTATAAGGATATATAATGTAAGCCTGTTCTTTTTTTCGGGCTTTGAATTCTCCATCTACGCAAGCATTTTTTGTGCTGCAATATAGTATTTATATCCAATGGCGATGGTGGAGTACAAATTGCATTACAGGCTAAAAGAAAATAATACTGTTTTGAATAAATCCTTATTTTTCCGGCTTATAAAAACTTCACATAACCTACTACCACTATGAGTTTATTTGTAAGGAAGCCAATGCATGCTTTGATGAATGAGGCGCAGGAAACGGGTACGCACACACTAAAGCGAACGCTAGGTGCCGGCGGCCTGATCGCATTGGGAATTGGTGCTATTATTGGTGCGGGTCTTTTTTCTATTACCGGAATGGCTGCTGCAAATCATGCAGGACCGGCTATCACCATCTCTTTTGTTGTTGCAGCACTTGGTTGTCTTTTCGCAGGTTTGTGTTATGCAGAATTTGCTTCCATGATCCCCGTTGCCGGTAGCGCCTACACCTACTCTTATGCTACCATGGGTGAGTTTATTGCCTGGATCATTGGTTGGGACCTTGTGCTGGAATACGCTGTAGGAGCAGCCACCGTAGGCATTAGCTGGAGCCGCTACCTTGTTAAGTTCATGGAAGGATTTGATATTCATCTCCCCGTGTCACTTACGCTTGGGCCATGGGACGGAGGCATTATCAACCTACCCGCCGTATTTATTATTGTATTGATGAGTATGTTGCTGATAAAAGGAACCAAGGAAAGTGCCACTGTAAATGGCGTCATCGTAGCACTGAAAGTGGCAGTGGTAATGGTGTTTATTTTCTTAGGCTGGAAGTACATCAACAACGACAATTACAACCCTTACATACCGGATAATACCGGAACATTTGGTGAATATGGATTTAGCGGTATCATCCGCGCAGCGGCCATTGTATTTTTTGCCTATATCGGTTTTGATGCTGTTAGTACTGCTGCACAGGAAGCAAAAAATCCAAAGCGTGATATGCCATGGGGCATTCTTGGTTCACTGGCAATTTGTACGGTGTTGTACATTCTGTTTGCCCACGTAATGACAGGTGTTACGAGCTATACCACCTTCTCAGGCAAAGATGGCATTGCACCGGTAGCAGTAGCTATTGACCACATGGGTACAGCCAATGCCAACGGCACCATGACACCCGATTATCCATGGTTAAACCGTGCCATTATTGTAGCCATCCTTGCAGGTTATTCTTCTGTTATACTGGTAATGTTGATGGGCCAAAGTCGCGTATTCTTCAGCATGAGTAAAGACGGTTTAATTCCGCGCATTTTCTCAACTGTAAATCCCAAAACACAAACCCCGGCACAGAATAACTTACTCTTCATGGGATTTGTAAGTTTGTTTGCTGCATTTGTTCCTGCACGTGTGGTAGGTGAAATGACGAGTATCGGAACACTTTTCGCTTTCATCTTAGTATGTATTGGTATTTGGGTAATGCGCCGCAAAATGCCAGAATTACCTCGGTCATTCAAAACGCCAATGGTGCCGCTGGTTCCAATCTTAGGCATAGTTACCTGCTTGTTCATGATGGTATTTTTACCCATGGACACCTGGATACGCTTGTTAGTTTGGATGCTGATAGGAATGGACATTTACCTTGCCTACGGTGCAAAGCATAGCAAACTAGGCAATGGCACCACCACAAGAAAAGGGATGAAAGTAGCCAGATATACTGGCCTTGTTTTGGCGATATTATTAATGATTGCAGGAGCCCTGCACCAATACACTGTAGGTTTTGAAACGGATCGCACGTTGTTTTACATCTCAGTAGTTTTTGCACTAATTCACCTGTTTGTATTTGGTAACAGGCTTGGTCGTGCTGAACCAACGGATGATGGAGAAGCAACCAATCCATTGGAGAAAAAGTTTTAAAACACTAGTTGTAAATAACAAGAGAGGCTGTTCGTTGAAGGACAGCCTCTCTTGTTTATGGCAACTATAACCCGTGTTGAGCCTAATTAAAAATTGGTGTTGATTATACTTTTCTCCCCTAAAAAAAATCAGGAGCGGAAAACTTCTGAAAGGGTCACCTCGAAACCGGGGAAAATGCCTACCGGCGCTTTGTCTACATTATTGTAAATTTTTTTAAACTGGTAAACGTCCTCCTTTAATTCAAATACCGTTACTGTTTCATCGGTCGGTTGTATAATCCAATATTCCCTCACTCCATTCTCTTCGTACAACTGGTATTTATCATCAATCTCCTTTTTTGTGTTTCCCGGCGAAACGATTTCTATTATCCAATCTGGCGCACCAAGGCAACCTTGTTCATCTAATTTAGATGGATCACAAATCACACAAATGTCTGGTTGCACAACGGAGTAGATGGTATCAGGACTGTTTGTAATCTTTGAAGGTTTACCCATCAGCCTTACATCGAAAGGGGCAGTAAAGGCTGTGCACTTTTGGTGTTTTAAAAACATAACCAATTCGCCAGATAAATTCCACGATATACTTTGGTGCCTCCTGTTTGGAGCCGGGCTCATTTTTTTTACCCAGCCTCTAAACAACTCTACTCTTTCTTTAAAAGTCCAGGAGATGTAATCAGCATACGAGTAGCGCTTTGTCAAATCAAGCTGGTCAAAATTCGAAATCATCTGAAATGCTTTAGCGTAAAGTTACCCATTTGCTTCAAACACTTACTTTTGTAGCCGTTCAAAAAACCTTAAAGCAGAAGTAACAAAAACATTATGGGTCGCATATTTGAAGTTAGAAAATCCTCCATGTTTGCACGGTGGGATAGAATGGCAAAGAACTTTACACGCATCGGTAAAGAGATAGCAATTGCAGTAAAGGCCGGCGGACCAAATCCGGATGATAACCCTGCACTACGTCGCTGCTTTACCAATGCCAGAGGTGTAGGAATGCCGAAAGACCGCGTAGAGGCGGCCATCAAGAGAGCCATGGGAAAAGACATGACCAACTACGAAGAAGTAGTGTATGAAGGTTATGCTCCACATGGAATTGCGGTGTTAGTGGAGACTGCAACAGATAACCCAACCCGCACTGTGGCCAATGTGCGTATGCATTTTAGAAAGGGTGATGGCAGCCTCGGTACCAGTGGATCGGTGGCTTTCACTTTCAATCGTATGGGTGAATTTAAAATAAAAAATGCAGGGCTGAATATGGAAGACCTGGAGCTGGAATTGATTGACCACGGCCTGGAAGAAATTGGCGAAGATGCAGACGGCAACATCATTCTCCGTACACCATTTGAAGAATTTGGCACCATGAGCAAAGCGCTCGAAGACAAAGGCATCACCCCTATTACTGCAGAACTTACGCGTATACCTACTACAACTGTAGAGCTAAGTGAAGAACACGCAAAGGATGTATTGGAACTAATTGATAAACTGGAGCAGGATGAAGATGTACAGAAGGTGTACCACAACCTGAAATAAAAAGAATTTACAGCTTAATACATATGACCGGCAGCACTTCTGCCGGTTTTTTGTTTGCCGGTATTCGCCATTTTGTGTTGTGATTGGCCAAACACTGGATCTCAAGATTACTCAGATCGCCGTCATGGAAATCCTGCCTATTCACACATCTTGAAATCTTGCAGGCGAGATGTTTTCGAAGTGTCGTATATTATGTTCACATTAACCTAAAAAACCTGCTGTATGAATCCAACAATGGAGACCTCAATGGTGCTTTACCTCGTGATTGTACTGTTTGTATTTGCCACAATGATTGGCTTGTTAATGATATCCATGCAATTGCAAGGAGAAATCGTATCAAAAGGCATTATGTACGCCCACATAAGTTTAGCATTAGTGGCAATAGGCACACTGGCAGTTTACTCGTACTTAAATCCAGATCATTATCCTAAACCTAGTCTAATACTATTTGGCCTAGCTGGTTTGCTGGGCATCTATATGTTCACCAATTTTCAGAAAGAAAAAACGAACCCAATTATTGTAGATGTGGTTTACGGCTTGCTCGCACTAGGTGGGTTTGTTTACCTGATATTTTTTGTTTTTTAACGTCCCTCACAGAGAGCCATCCTTTGGTTACAATACCGCTCTTGTGCATTTCCAACCAACAAAATATTCTGCCAGGCCTACCTTTGCCGCATGCAAAAGATTGACAATGGTCCCGTAATCTTATTTGATGGTTTGTGTAATCTCTGCAACTCCTCCGTACAATTTGTACTAAAGCGCGACAAAGAAGCACAGTTTCATTTTGCATCATTGCAATCGGCGTACGCAAAAGAATTATTGCAAAAATTCAATCTTTCTTCGGCTGACTTGAACTCATTTATCCTGTATAAAGAGGGAAGAATTTATACCCGCTCCACCGGCGCTCTGATGGTTGCCAAACAACTTTCTGGCGCATGGCCTTTGTTGTCTGCATTCTTAATGGTGCCCGCAATCATTCGCAACGGTGTTTACAACCTTATAGCCAGGAACAGGTATAAATGGTTTGGTAAAAAAAACGAATGTTGGATTCCGACACCAGAATTGAAAAGTCGTTTTTTCAATTAGATAACATATTTCTCCGCATCGCTCCTTTATCAGCTCGGTAAAGCGAAAAATTCCGTTACCATTTAACTACTGTATAAGTATTAAAATGCACTGTTATTGCAGCTGATTTTTAGCCTTTTTAAAACGGTCTTCGAAAGAAGAAATAGACGCTATTTCCTGTTTTCTTTTCCTGTTTCTTTTCACGAGAAAAAAGAGACCAAATCCGAATAGTAAACCAAAGAATATAAGAATGCGGGTTGTTATCGATTTACGCTGATCACCCGTTAAAGTCGATGTCTCCCGGTTAGAAGAAATACCGGTTGTATTGTAAGTGAGATCCCATGCTGTTTTTTCATCAATTCTTTTATACTGCGCCAGCAAGCTGGAAATTTCTGCCGGAGCCACATGATCTTTAAAGGTTTGATACTCGTACGTAAGCGTCAATTTTTTGCCATCAAGAACAGAGATTGCCTTGTAGGCAAATGCACTTGTCCTGATATTTTCATCCATCGGCTCTATATTCCAATTTTCGGGTAAATGAACTTCTATTATCTCGCGGTAATTAGCAGGATATGTAATTCTGAATGGCATAGTACGCAACTTCTCTTTTGGCCGTCGTATGGTACTGTTGATGACAAAAGCAGCTATACTTGCTTTCTGAATGCCATCCTGTAATTGCCAAAAATCTTCTATGGTGTAATATTCATACACAGTAAATAAACCTGATTGCTCATCATCCTTATAACTAATACTATCTGCTTTTATTTTTTCGAAATAGGCGGAATAAAAATTTTTGTAGCTTTTCTTTAATTCATTCAAACTATTATTTGCAAAGTCGCTACGGGCAATGTCAGCAAACTGCCCACAGTTCGTTGTTATTACTTTCAATGTGGCCGCGCCCTTCATATCCGGTATAGAAAAGCTTTCTTTCACCTCTACATAGCCCGGCTGCTGCGGTTCAATAGTTGTAAGGCCAGCACTGCTGTCTGCAAGTATCAATGCTGCCTGGTAATCCGGGTAGGATAATTTTTTCACACCACCCCTCTGGTAATTACTTGTAGCGTCAACAAAGTAAAATGCTCCATTTACTTTTATGCGTACCGTTACATGGTCAAAAGCCGTAGGAGAGGGTAACCAGTTATGAATTCCTTTTTTAGAACTGGTATTGATAAATACGGGCGTTGCCGAAATGTTCATTGCTTGTAACATGGTAACAAGCAAATACGTTTTGTCTTTGCAATCCCCAAAACGCTGGTTAAAAATCTGGTTGGGATTATGTGGCTTGTATGACCCTGCTCCCATCTCTATACCAAGGTATCTTATCTCATCCTGTACAAAGCGAATAGCCTCTGAGGTGCGCGCTTCGTCGGTGGAAAAATTATTACGAATTGCATCAATCCGCTTTTGCAATGCAGGCCCAATAGACACCTCGTTTGGAAACAATGCGGATGCCCAATCGCGTATATCTTTCCAGTCGTTGTATTCACTAATCGCTACTGTTGGATAAGCCTCATACCAACCCGGCACATTGTCCTCAATGATAACCGGTTCTACATTTACCTGCGACCAGACATACTCTTTCTCATTTAATCTGCGAATAATGACCGGTTCATTTTTGCCAAGAATATTTTCAGTATACAATGGACGATCAACGGGTGCGAGTACACGATAAAATAGTTGGCCGACCGGCACAGAAAAAGCCATGGTTAAGAAATCAGCATACTTGCCTTTAAACGCCGGGTTCATGCCCTGCAAACTGTACGAATATTCGATCACATCACCTTTCCTGGTGTCTTCCAACAACAACAAAGCAGTTAAAGAACCATCATACAAATGTTTATAAGAATCTGTTTCCTGGTGAAGTGTTTTTATTTTATTGAGCTTCAGCTTATCAATGCTTTCCTTGCCTCGGATGATTCGTATGCTGTGAAAGGTTAATTGCTGAAAAGATGGGTCCCACGTCACCGAAATTTCAGAGGCATTCTCAATTCCTGATTCATTTAATATTTTATCTACCTGATTTATATAAGTGGTTTGCAACGAAACAGCTACCTGCTTATTAAAGGCAATGGTGTAATAACCATCCTCTGCATGTTGCTCCAATTTATTATAACTGTAATTGATGTTAGTTGGTGCCACCCAGGATGGAATAGGTCCTTTCTTAACAATTTTACTTTGGCCGAAAGCTACGGCAGCAAAAGCCACCATTAAAGCAGAAAGAGCAATTAAGCGTGTCATTTTGGTATTTGTAATTGCAAAATATAGTTTTTAGGCGCTCGAATTCTTGCAAAAAAATAAATAGGTCATTTATATTACGTAGTATTTATCCTTATCAATTAAATTAAAAAACAATATCTGTGTCAGGCTCCTGCAAAAAATTAAACGCAATTTCTATCCAACTTTGTTTTTTATGGCTTCTATTCATTGGTCTAAAAGGAAATACGCAGCAGGTTAATGGACAAGTGGCGGACAGTTCTGGTAAACTACTGGCTTTTGCAACCATTAAATTTGGAAACTCCGGACAGGGAACGATTGCTGATTTACAGGGCAAATTTTCATTTTATAAAAAGAACGAAATAAGATTTATTGAAGTGTCTTATTTGAATTACAAAACCAAAATTATTAACATAACTAAACCGGCCGATAGCCTGTATATTATTTTAGAAGCCATACCCGCCAGCTATTCCGTAGTGGTAGTAAGCAAGGTTGGTTCAAAAGTAAAAAGGATCATCAATACAGCGATTGCGAACAGAGATCAGCACAATCCCGACAAATACCCGTGGTATCAATGCAACATGTACTACAAAATGGTAGCTGACTTTTTAGACCACGACTCTTTGTTGCAAAAGGATACCTCCCGATCAGCCATTGCGATGCAACGAATGATGAACGAACAAAATGTGTTGGTAAGTGAAACCTATAGTAAACGTACCTGGCAGCGTCCCGCACGGTTGCAGGAAGATGTGATTGCATCAAGGCTATCCGGATTTAAAAGAGCTCCTGTAAGCCTTGTTACAAACGTTTTGCCTTTTCATTGTTATAATGACTACATCAATCTGAATGAGCGGGAATATAGAAACCCGTTAAGTAGAGGATCCTTTCAAACGTTCAACTTTAAGATTGAAGATGAAATTTTGCAGGGAAGTGACACTGTTTGGGTAATAAATTATGTGCCCAAAAATAATCCATCTGAACTGCGCGGATCATTGTTTATACACTCCGATGGATACGCCATATCCAACCTTGTAGCAAAAAGTATTGACACATTAATCAACAGGGAAATTGCCATAGAGCAACAATACCGCAAAGACAGTTCACACTGGTTTCCACATCAGCTGAATTACACGATACGCATGCAGATGCCCATGATGCCTGCGAGCATCTATATGACCGGAACATCACGAATAGATTCGGTCCGTTTTACTGCAAACAACAATTTCAAATTCGACAAGGCGCATACGATCAGGCTGGCAGTTGACGCGGAAAAATCCAATGATAGTTCCTGGCAAAGATTAAGACCTACTCCCCTGGAAAAAAAAGAACAAAGAACGTTTGCGGTAATGGATAGCATTTCGCAGAAAAAAGGAGTTAGTAAGGTATTGGCGATGGGAGAAAAATTAGTTGACGGGAAAATTCCTTACAAAGTATTTGACATAAACCTGGAAAGACTGTTTACCTATAACCACTACGAAAAAAGTCGGTTTGGCTTTGGCATGCAGACGAACGAAAAAGTATCAAAATGGTTCAGCATTGGTGGTTGGGGTGGCTACGGCATAGCTGACAAACAATGGAAATATGGCGCCTTCGGCGAAGTGTATTTAGACCGGTATAAAGAGTTTATTGTTCGTGCGTCATACTATACGGACATTCGAGATCCCGGCAGATTGCAAATCAACAAAGACCTGGATAAAAATTACCTGCGTACTTTTTTGCTGAGCCGGGTTGACAGAGTGAATGGCTTCACCTTTTCTATTAAAAAAAAGCTTGGGTATTTATCAGCCGAAATATTAGGAACAAAAGAAAATTTACAACCACAGTATGCATATGCATATACCAACAGAAACAAAACAATTTCCAGTTTTGATATACGAGAAGCCACGCTAAACCTGCGCTATGCTTACGGCGAAACTACTACACCGGTATTTGGCAAGTACTATGCTACGCAAACAAAATACCCAGTCCTGTATGCACGCTTCACCAATGGCATTGTGCAAAATGCTTCTATTTCCTACTGGCAAGCTTTGGTTGCTGTAAACTGGCAAAAGCGAATTAATAGGATTGGAAAAGAAAAGATTTTAGTAATGGCTGCAACCACGATCAGTAACGATGCTTTGCCGTTGGGAAAGACATTTGCAGGCAATGGTTTTAGAGATGATGAAAGATCGATTTATGTGTTTGGAGGCATGCAGACCATGCGACCCTACGATTATTACATGGACCGTTTCATTAATGTGCATTGGGTTCACGAGGTTAATGCGCCTGTCTACCGTGCTAAGCTGTATAAAAATATTCTAACATCTGTTCTGACGCCCGGCGTTGGTCACAATATTTTATATGGAACGATGGATGACAGGCATGTGCATCAAAATGTCACCTTCACTGTACCAGACAACGCCTACCACGAAACCGGTATTTTTCTGAACAATATTTTGCGATTAAAGGTGCTGAATTCTTTTTATGCATCTCTGAACACGGCCTACTTCTACCACTGGACGCCAACAGCCATGTCATCGAACGGTAAGTTTGCCTTTGGCATTACTTCAGAATTCTAAGCGTTACTTTAAATGATACACTACTGCCAGCCCTTGTGCTCCACCTACAATGGCAGGCTGAACAGATATGTTTTGCAGATTTTTATTTTTATGCAACTGCGGAACAAGGTAACCGGTAGCTGCACCAATGGCGTATGATAACATTGAGTCGGTTACAAAATGATAGCCTGCTCTTGCCCTTTCATAAGCCATGATGGCGGGTAAAATAGCCGCTGCAGTCCACACATAGGGACGCGCCTTTGAGTTTGGATGAAAGTCAGCAAAAACCTTAGCAGTAAAGAAGCTTAAAGCTGCAGTGGTAGCCACATGCCCCCCGTAAAAAGATCGTTGCGCACCTTTCGACAAACGAAGTTCTTCTGGAGCGATAGTACCATAAACAAAAGGGCGACTACGGTACACTAGGCCTGCAGTAAGCGTGTACATGCTTCCAGTGATACCAATTGTTTCAACATACAGAATAGCCAGCTGACCAAATTTTTGTTGCTGCTTTTTATCAAGCAGCATTATTGCCAAGGGATATATATAGGAGCCATTAAACAAAATATAACTATCCTTATCAGCCTTTTCAGAATAGTTTCCGGCAACCCATTTATCCATGAAAAAAAGATTGTCCTTTTTCTTATTGGCTAACTGAGCTAAGGTAAGATCACTTTTGTTTTGGATAAGCTTAAAGCCTAGAAAATTTACAGCTACAGAAGAGGCAATGATCGCAGTTTCCGTTTTCCACTTCAGCGTATAGGGCGACTGATTATCGGGTAAGTTGCGACTAAACTCGTTGATGCTATCACCGGAGTTGATGGGAACGCGTTGCGCTAAAAATTGATTTGAATTAGCTGGATCCAATTGCTGACCAAAAGAAATGTTGACCAATAGCAGGCCCAGCAGTGCAGAATTAATAAACCTCATAGACATGTGTAATTGCTTCGGAAAACAATTACAAAAAACCATGCCTTTACAAATAAAACACGGAGCAGTTCCTAAGAGTGACTTAATTGCTCAGGTTCTATGTAATGAATTTTTTTGCGGTTAAGGAAGGCAATTTTTGAGCGTAACTCTTTTACATCTCCCCCGCAGCGATGCAACTTTTTTATCTTTTGTTGCAAGCTATAGATTTGCCAATCAATGACAATGTTTCTCAGGTTAAGCATAGTGATATTATTCCGTTTAAAAGATGAAGAACAACGAACGATGGTTGCAAAATAAGTAGCCCCCAAAAATTTACACCACCGATTTCAAAGGGTCGTTACACTCTATAAAAATTGGACTCCCCTTGTATAGACTGGGCGAAGTTCCAAAAGAATAAACAGCAGCTGGGTTTAACATAAACTTAGAAGCAACTTGAAAATCGTGGTTGCTAATTTGTTTTGCTCATCATCAGAACGATAAAAACCCCGTTCTCTTATTTTATGAAAAGAAATTTTTTACTCCTTGTCTTAATTACTGCGTCCGCCTTATCCTTTGCACAGCAAAGACCAACATTTGGTGTTCGTGGTGGTGTTACTTCAGCCGGCATGAGCGGTGATGCCGTAGGAAACCTGAATGATATCCTGGATTTTACCAAGGGCATGATTACAACTGCTGATCGCAAAGGTTTCTTCGCAGGGGCGTATACGAATATTCCACTTGGCAGTCATTTCTCCGTTGAACCCGCTGCGTACTACGCGCAAAAAGGCTACCAACTCAGGGGCGAGTTAAACGTGAAAGGAATGGATTTCTTAGGTGTGAATGCAAAGTCAGAATTGATGTACCAATACATTGATATACCTGTATTATTGAAAGGAGACTTTAGTGGATTCCAGGTGTTTGCCGGACCACAGGTTTCTTATCTTTTGCAAAGCGATTTACGGACTACCGCCGGTGTTCTCGGCTTTAATTTATTAGACAATAAGATGAATGTAACGAACCAATTTAATCGTTTGGATGCCGGCGTTACAGGAGGAATTGGCTACCAGTTTAGCAATGGTTTAAGCATCATGGGTGCGTACGATCATGGTTTAACAAAAGTAGATGCCAACAGGAATGTGAGTTCCTATAATCGTTCGTTTAAAGTAGGATTAGGGTTTAAGTTCTAAGAAGAACGACAGCAATCTAAAGCCTGCAAGTGCCTGTTGGTGTTTGCAGGCTTTTGTGTACGTCAAAGTTTTTCAAAGCATTACAACCCAAAAAAAAGGGCTCCTCCGTGGAAACGGAGCAGCCTCTAACGATTGCTTGCCATATGAAAAAGTTACAAATTCTTATTACGGTGCGTTCCAGCGTTCAGAATGATGATATCTAAACCTGATTGCTTCGGATGTAAAAGTATCGTCAGGCTACCTATTTCAAACATCAACGTTGTAGCAAATTTACAATGCTCAAAAGCTGGTAATAACCGGCAAAGCTTTACTGGCAGGTAACTTCAGGCGATGCACGGGCTGATACCCAACATCTTTTCTCTATTAGAAAAATAATTCCCGCTGATAAGGACCAATGAACTTCAGACGGTTGATCTACTACCTGGTGCCTAAGAGAGATACACCAATGTATTAAATAGACTTTATCATTCATTCGTCCCCCTTACATAATTGTTACCGGTCGGTTATGTCTTGCACAAATGTTACATCTTTGGGCAATAACAAGATTAGTAATGGACACAAGAAAATTACCGGCTGAATTACTCATTATAATAGGAGCGGCAATCCTATTTGTACCCTTTCTTGGCGCTACGCACCTGTTTGACTGGGATGAAGTAAATTTTGCAGAGGCGAGCCGCGAAATGCTTGTCACAGGTAACTATAGCATTCCTCAAATCAATTATCAGCCATTCTGGGAAAAGCCGCCTTTGTTCTTTTGGCTGCAAGTATTATCAATGAAATTTTTTGGTGTAACCGAATTTGCAGCCCGATTTCCGAATGCGGTTTGCGGCATTGTTACGCTACTTGTTTTTTTTAGAATAGGAAAAAAAATGGTTGATGAAAAGTTTGGATGGATATGGGTGTTGGTCTATGCCGGATCGCTGTTACCTCATCTTTATTTCAAATCCGGCATAATAGATCCCTGGTTTAACCTGTTCATTTTTTTATCCATATACCACTTGGCAAAATACAGCAGTAACGAAAAACTATTTAGTACAAAAGCTATTCTGCTTGCGGGAACTTTCGCTGGTTTGGCAATGATGACTAAAGGCCCGGTAGCATTACTGATTATCGGGCTGTGTTATGGAGTATTTATCTTAATGAATGGCTTCAAGAACTTCATGCGCATAAAAGATATTTTGTTGTTTCTATTGCTTGCTTCACTGGTAGGTAGTATTTGGTTTATAGCCTTATTGCTTAACGGGCAGCAGCAAATTATTTATGAATTTATCATCTACCAGGTACGTTTATTTAAAACGGAAGATGCAGGGCACGGCGGGCCATTCATCTATCACTTTGTCGTTTTACTAATCGGCTGTTTTCCTGCTGCTGCGTTGTGTTTATTATCACTTCGTATAAAACCAGCATCAGCAATTGCTTCACCTCATTTTCATAAATGGATGCTCATTTTATTTTGGGTCGTTCTCATTCTATTCTCTATTGTGAAGACTAAAATTGTTCATTATTCATCGCTGTGTTATTTCCCATTATCCTTCCTGGCTGCAGTTGGCTTTTATAGCGTTTACACACGAAAAAAAACACTTCCCTCCTGGAACAAGTACCTGCAGTTTGGTACAGGTTTATTGCTTGCTTTGGTAATTATCATAGTGTCGTTTATAGATCAGCTAAAGCCATGGCTGCTGGTGCCGGGCAGAATAGAAGATGAATTTGCAAGGGCCAACTTGCAGGCCAATGTAAAGTGGAATGGATTTGAAACAGTACCTGGATTTTTGATGCTTGCGGGTGTAATTTATTTTATTGTAATGGCCAATAAAAACATACGTAGGGCACTGGTCATTTTGTTTGTAACAAGCATGGTTGCTGTAAATATATTGTTAGTAATGATTGCTCCTAAAGTGGAGCCCTACTCGCAAGGTGCGGCCATAGAATTTTACGAAAGCAAAGAAAAAGAAAATGCCATAGTAGAAACGCTTGGCTTCAAGAGTTTTGCTCATCTGTTTTATGCAAAGCGGCCTGCCCATTTGGGTAAAGCAGTTACCGATAGTATTTTGGCTATGCCAACACAGCCTTCCGTGCCGGTATACTTTGTTAGCAAAATAATGGAGGAAGAAAACATTAAAAGAGACGCACCACAAATGGAAAAAATGTATAGTAAAAACGGTTTCGTTTTTTACAGACTGAGACGATAGTTAGTGCTTAGGCAAATACATCTTATCCTTCATAAAACCCCATTTGCAAAAGCAATGTTTTAACGAAACGCCGAGTACACCCAGGCCATAAACAATGCTGCGCTTTAGATTGATGCTGGATGCTTCTTCGAAATATTTTGTGGGGCACGTTACCTCTGCTATCTCATAGTTCAGGTAAATAATTTGCGACAGCATTTGGTTGTCAAAAACAAAATCATCGGAGTTGATCTCGTAATTAATGCGCTCTAGAATTTCTTTAGAAAAAGCGCGGTAACCGGTATGGTATTCTGATAGCTTTTGATTTACCAGCACATTTTGAAAGAAGGTAAGTAAGCGGTTTGAAATGTATTTGTACACGGGCATCCCTCCACGCAAAGCACCGTTACCCAAAATGCGCGAACCCAATACAACATGATACAAACCGTTGGCAATGATATACGCCATGGGTTCAATCAGTTTTGGTGTGTATTGATAGTCGGGGTGAAGCATGATAATAATGTCGCCGCCCAGTTCTAAAGCCTTGTTGTAACAGCTTTTCTGATTACCCCCATAGCCACGATTCACCTGGTGCTGCACGATGTGCCGTATCCCCAATTTTCGCCCGGTTTCTACAGTATCGTCCCGGCTTTTATCATCAACCAGCACCACATCATCTACAATGTAAAATGGAATTTCTTTGTACGTCTGCTCAAGGGTGGCAGCGGCATTGTATGCCGGCAGAACAACAATTACTTTTTTCCCGTTGATCATAATTAAATTTCGACTGCAAAGATGGGTGCAAGGCGCTATATGTCAGTAAAGTGTTTGCTATATTTTTTGTGGTACAATGTCTTTCGCACTTGGCTTATGGAATCCGAGTGTAATGAGTTACTAGCTGGCCGCTATCTTTTCAAACCTTGCACTTTAACCCGCGTTGGGGTGTCTGTTCCATTTACTATTGATGCAGCGCTTTTCACGATGGCTTTAATGATGGCAGTCATATTCTCTACATCAAGGGTGCTAATGTCATCTGTTAGTTTGTGATAGTTTGCCTCAGCATCCATTTTAGAAGTGGATATGGTATGCGCCGGAACCCCAAGCCGCGCTAGTGTGGCATTATCCGAGCGATAAAACAACTGTTGTGCTGGGTAAGGATCAGGATGAAAAGCGAATTCAGTACCTGCCAAATTTTTCTGCAATATTACGCCCATATCAGTTTCATCGTAACCGGTGATGTAAGCAGAGTTTTTCTGCCATTTGCTATCGGTACCAATCATTTCAATGTTGAACATTGCAGCAACTTTATCTGCATTTATTTTCTCAGAGAAGTATTTACTTCCAAAGCCGCCCATCTCTTCAGCAGTAAATGCTACGAACACTAATGAACGATCGTTGTTCTTTGCTTTTTTAAAATAGTTAGCAGCCATAATCACCCCTGTTACGCCCGATGCATCATCATTCGCGCCGTTGTAAATAGAATCGCCATTCACTGCTTTCCCAATGCCTAAATGATCATAGTGTCCTGAAAATATTACCTGCTCCTCTTTTTTTGTTTTGCCGGGTAAAACACCCACAATATTTTGTGTAGTAAATGGCTGAAGGTTCATGTTTGCATTCACAGAAAAATCATTCACCTCTGACGGGGTTAAGACAAATAGAAGATTTTTCTCTCCTTCAAACATATATTGCTTTACACCTTCCAGCCTTTTAAATCTCGAACCAAAGCTTGTGTCGACAAATACAATCGTATGCTGTTTACCAGAAATATATTTGCGAACCTCTGTCTGAAAGTTATCACCTTTTTTTACTACGCCTTTTGTGTAACCAGATGCCTGATCAAGTTTCAATTGTTTCTGTATACTGAAAGTAATCAGGTTTTTTGCGTCTACAGTTTCACCATTAATGGCGATAGCGACATCACTCATTTTTGCCTTGTACATTGTAAAAGTCTGCTTGTAGCCTTTCGCTCCATCCATTTCTTTCAGTCCAATCTTTTTGAATTCTGCTGCAATAAAATCTGCTGCTTTCTCAATGCCAGGGGTGAATGTTTGGCGACCTTGCATATCGTCGGCTGACAAAGTCCGTAGCACCCGGTCAACTTCATTTGCGCTAATGTGTTTATCTACATCTTGCGCCACTGCTAACAATCCGGTAGCAATAAAAGCCAACACTATTGGTAAATGCTTTTTCATTTTCTTCTTTATTTAATGTGACTGGTTGTGTAAAAGTTGATCCCAGTTTTAAACCTCAATTATGCCTAACAAATTATTAGGTAAAAAAAAGCCGGCAACCAAATGCATCATCATTGATTACCGGCAACAACAATTTCTAATGGTCTATAAGCTCATCATTTCTTTGAACTTTACGGTCTGCCTGCGGCTCACTTCTATCTTCTCACCTCCTTTCAGTTCAAGCAGTAAGCCCCCGTTAAAATAAGGTTCAATTTTATCGATCCACCGCATATTAATGATGTGTTTTCTATTTGCCCTGAAAAATACTTTATCGTCTAATCTTTCTTCCAATGCGTTAAGCGACTTAAGAATAAGCGGCTTGTTTGCGCCAAAGAAAACTTTTGCATAGTTTCCTACACTTTCAAACAGGCGAATTTCATTTAGCTTCACAAACCAGCATCGCTCACCATCTTTTACAAACACCTGGTCCAGCTCGCCTAGCAATGTATTGCGCGTACCAAAACCATTTGTTTGCTGCGGTTCTTTGGCTTCCTCCATATGCAGCTTCTGAATAGCATCCGATAGGCGTTTTGGCTCTATTGGTTTCAAAAGGTAATCCAGTGCATTTACCTCAAATGCCTTAAGCGCATACTCATCGTACGCAGTGGTGAAAATAACCTTCGGTAACCGGTCCAAATCTTCCAGCAGTTCGAAACCTGTTTTTCCCGGCATTTGGATGTCGAGGAAAATAAGATCAGGGTTATGCTGTTCAATTTTTTCCAGCCCTTCCTGCACATTCGATGCTTCATCAATCACTTCAATCTCTCCAAAATCCTGTAGCAGCTTTTTTAATTCGTTTCGGGCCAAACGTTCATCATCGATGATAATGGTTCTTACAGACATGGCTATATAAGGGTTTTGTTTTAGATAATTGTAGCCGGCATGGTTACCGTAGCTTCTACCGTATTATCGTCATTGTTTTTTATTTCAAAATGCGCCTTTTCTCCATAAAGTAATTGCAACCGGTTTTGCGTGCTGTATAAACCAAAACCATCATGATTGAAGGTGCCGTTCATGTGCCCGGTATTCTTCACGATCAATTGGTGTTGGTCTCCTTTAAAATCAGAAATAATTTTAACCACACCCCCATCTACAATTTTACTAATCCCATGTTTAATCGCATTTTCTACCAACGTTTGCAACATCATCGGCGGCACCGGTTGATCAAGTGTATCCTCATCTATATCAAATTCCACCCTCAACCTGTCTTCAAAACGTATATGTTCAAGTGCCAGGTAGTCTTTTACAATATTCAACTCACGTTGCAATGGGGCAGTTTCCACTTTTTCTGCCTGCATACTACTTCGTAAAATATTACTCAATTCGGTTATAGCCTGGCGTGCACGCTCAGGATTTTCATCCACCAAAGCCCGAATGCTGTTAAGTGCGTTAAAGATAAAATGCGGGTTGATGTGGGCCTTGATCGTTTTTAATTCCAACTCCTTCACCAGGCTCTGTAGCCTTATTTTATCTAACTGCTCCTGCCGGCTCTTTTCAATATAGTGAAAAGTGAAGTAAACGAGGTTCCAGATCAGTAAGAAAAGAAAGCAGCCATAGGATGCGCGCAGTGTTTTATTCAATAGGCCGTATTGCTTAAACTGGTCGCTGGTAAAACCAAAAATCTCTTCCAGGTAAATGCTGGAGAAAGCGAAAAGAAGCGAGAAGCCTACCGTTGTTAAGAACATGTAGGTGATTTGGCTATCCAATTTTAGCCTGAGGAAACCCATGCTGCTGATAAATGCACGCATGACATGGGTGATGAAAATACCAAGGAACGCGTCGAGAAATAAAACTTCAAAGAAAAAGGGCTGAACCTTCGTTCGCAGCGTTAGATAGAAAAATGTATAAACAATAATGTAACTACTCCATCCACCAATTTGGCACAACCAATACTTCGAGATCCTCTTGTTCATATTCTCAAAGATATTCAACGTTTTAATCCAACCAACACAACTGTTGATGTGTGGCAGGATAGGTACGTAACTGGTTGAACTGTGTTGCAACATTCAGTTTAAAAAAAGTGAGCGTAAAGTTTGCTTAACACAAACAGACGGTAAGTTTTTCGACGGCTGAAAATTTGCGTACCGGAAATGTCAAGTATTTCTGGTATACTTGTTTTATCAAAACATTCGTTAAGCAGTTGTTTTGGCAACAAATTGTCGCCTCCGATTGTTGATGTCAGGTAGTTAGAGCTAATTTGCACACTTTATTTTTTTTCAATGGAAATTACCCCTGGGTCTCTTTTAAAAACGATCAATACGCCAGCTGATCTAAAGAACGTTCCGAGCGAACAGTTACACAAAGTATGCGATGAACTAAGGCAGTACATTGTAGATGTAGTAAGTGTTCATGGCGGGCATTTTGCGGCTAGCCTGGGTGTGGTTGAACTTTCGGTGGCGCTGCATTATGTATACAACACACCTTACGATCAACTGGTTTGGGATGTAGGCCACCAGGCATACGGACATAAAATTTTAACCGGAAGAAGAGATAATTTTTACACCAACAGAAAATACCAGGGTCTGAGTGGGTTTCCTAAAAGAAGCGAAAGTGAGTATGACACATTTGGTGTAGGGCACTCTTCCACATCAATATCTGCGGCATTGGGTATGGCAATGGCTGCACGTTATAAAGGCGAAACGGATCGTAAGTCTGTTGCTATAATTGGTGACGGTGCTATGACGGCTGGGATGGCTTTTGAAGCAATGAACCACGCAGGTGTTGCCGACAGCGATGTCCTTATCATTTTAAATGACAACTGCATGAGTATCGACCCCAACGTTGGTGCACTAAAAGAATATTTAACTGACATCAGTCTCTCCCCTACTTACAACAAACTGAAGGATGACGTTTGGAAAGCCTTAGGCAAACTGCCAGGCAAACGTTTTACCCAAACGATGGCGCACAAAATTGCCGACAGCATGAAGGGAATGGTCAGCAGTAGCTCCAACCTTTTCGAGGCATTAAACCTGCGTTATTTTGGTCCGATCGATGGGCACAATATTGCTAAGTTGGTTGAAACATTGAAGGACCTTCGCCAAATTCCGGGTCCAAAAATCCTACACATTGTTACGGTAAAAGGTAAAGGATATGCTCTGGCCGAGCTGGACCAAACCAAATGGCACGCCCCGGGTTTATTTGATAAAATAACCGGCGAGATCGTAAAGAAAAAATTTGATACGCCACAGCCGCCCAAATACCAGGATGTATTTGGTCATTCCATAATTGAGTTGGCAGAGCAAAACGATAAGATTATGGCGGTTACGCCTGCTATGCCAAGCGGTTGCTCTTTAAAATATATGATGGAGAAAATGCCTAACCGGGCCTTTGATGTAGGCATTGCGGAGCAACATGCAGTAACTGTAAGTGCAGGTATGGCTACGCAAGGGTTACGGGTATTTTGTAACATCTATTCATCATTCATGCAGCGTGCTTTTGACCAGGTGGTGCATGATGTAGCCATTCAAAAGCTTCCCGTTGTTTTATGTTTAGACCGCGCTGGATTAGTGGGTGAAGATGGCCCTACCCACCATGGCGCGTATGATATTCCATATTTCCGTTGTATCCCAAATATGATCATCAGTGCCCCGATGAACGAAAGTGAGTTACGCAACCTGATGTACACTGCACAGTTGGATGAGTTGGAGCTGCCTATTGTAATTCGCTATCCACGGGGTGAAGGTGTGATGACCGAGTGGAGAACGCCATTTGCAAAAATTGAAATTGGAAAAGGACGCAAAATAAAAGATGGTGAAGATGTTGCCATTTTAAGCTTCGGCCATCCCGGAAATTTTGCAACGACTGCCATTCGTGAATTGAAAACACAGGGGCTGAACCCAGCTCATTATGATATGCGTTTTGCTAAACCACTGGATGAAAAAATGCTACATGAAGTGTTTGCAAAATTCAATAAAGTAATTACAGTGGAAGACGGGACAGTAGTAGGTGGTATCGGAAGCGCTATTTTAGAGTTTATGAATGAACATGGGTACAAAGCTGATGTAAAAATTCTTGGCATACCTGATCGCCTGGTAGAACATGGAACATTAAAGGAGTTGCACCGCGAATGCGAATACGATGCAAAAGGAATTGCTGAAGCCGTTCGGGAGCTAATGCTGGACAAAATAAATATTAGCTCATTAATTGGTGGGTAATACTTCCATTAAAAAACCTTGCTGCTCAAATGAGCAGCTTTTTTTTTGCACGCTTATGAAAAGATGATGTTCATGCATCTTTCTATTTCAGATGAGACTAACATGCTTGATACCTTTATTATTCTTATTCCTGAGTGCCGGGATGGCCGCTTTATTCACCTCAAAATTATCTACTCCTAATTCATTTAAGTCTGTAAATAATAGCATAAAGCCACCACTTCATTTACCTACTAATGAGGCAAAAAAGTTTTGTATTAGTAAAGGGTATAGTACCAACATTTGCTTTTTAATAAACATGAATTTACATAGTGGTAAAAAGCGCTTTTACGTTTACGACCTCAAAAAAAATTTGATTATTGCTTCCGGCTTAATGTCGCACGGAAGCTGCAATGACCTGGTTCTTTTCACCGCTAAATTTTCGAATGATGCTAACAGCGGATGCAGCTCGTTGGGAAAGTATAAAGTAGGAAATGCTTACGATGGTCGGTTTGGCAAGGCATTTAAACTATATGGATTGGAAGCAACCAACAGCAATGCTTATTACCGCTTTGTTGTTTTACACGCTTACAGTTGCGTGCCCGATGTAGAAACTTACCCAGTGCCCATTTGCAATAGCCTCGGTTGCGCAATGGTATCTCCCAATTTCTTAAAGCAGTTAAGTCTATTTATTCAAAGAGAAAAGAAACCAATATTGTTGTGGATGTACCAGTAGCTATTCAGGAGAATCAAATGATACTGGCACATCTTCTTGCCGATCTTCATTCCACTCAACGATAAAATTATTTTTACCCTCGCCTACCAAAATACTTATGTAGTTCATTTGTATTAATTCAAGCATTGAGAGAAAAAGGAAAATGGCTTGAATTCGGTCTTGCGCCTCTTCAAATATTTTCTCGAATGAAACTGTTTTTTCTTTGCTCGCCAGTGTTAGTACCCGTTCACGGCTATCTTCCATGGTGTAATTATACCGCACGACTGTATGTACCGGCTTGTTCTGGCGCTCATGAACCTTCAGCATTACTTTTTCAAATGCCTTCATCAACTTAAACAACGTTATATTCTGAATTTCGGTTCCTTCACCTGCTTCTTCACCAATGCTGCTTAAATCCTTTTGCAGGTTGCCACGCTTCAGCATCATCATACGCAATGCTTCCATGTCAGCCATTTCTGCTGCAGCTTCTTTAAAACGTTTATACTCCAGGATCTTATCTACTAACTCCTGTCGGGGATCTACTTCGTTGCCCTGTGCATCTATTTCTTTTCGTGGGATGAGCATCTTGGCTTTAATGCGCATCAAGGTAGAAATGAATAAAATAAACTCACTGCTCAACTCAATATTCAATGACTCTTGTGCATGTATATAATCCAGAAAGTCGCTGGTGATTTTACTGATGGGAATATTGTAAATATCAAGCTCGTCACGTTCAATAAAGAAAAGTAAAAGATCGAAAGGACCCTCGAATTGGGGAAGCTTAATCTGGTAGGTTTCAGTACTTGCCATCTGCAATGTTTATCATTAAAAGAAAATGTCCTGTAAGCTTAAGCCTACAGGACACATCAAAAGTAAAGCAATTAATCTTTAAAACTTAACAGACAAACCCAGGCCCATAATTGATTTCAACTGGGTGCCAGGACTACTCTTCCGCAATCCAAAAATCTTAGTATCGTCATCGTACTGAAGATCAAAATTATAAACCAGGCCAAGGCATTTATTCACTTTCAGGTAAAACATGTTTGTAAAGAATACATCCACATTACCCGGATGGGAGTTGATGCCGTCAGAAAATGCATCTAATCTTGAACGCAGGGTAACATTTTTAATGATCTCCTTGTTCAACGATACGCTTGCCATTCCACCAG
Source organism: Segetibacter sp. (assembly GCA_031425015.1). GTDB lineage: Bacteria > Bacteroidota > Bacteroidia > Chitinophagales > Chitinophagaceae > Segetibacter. Next base: position 174,336 of record JANPIM010000033.1, read on the forward strand.
CCTCAATTCTTACCTGGCGAGCTGGGTCTATACCATAGTTTGCTGCTAGCTCGTAAGGCCTGTTTGCGACGATTACCCAACGGGCGTGAGGACCAACATGAAAACTCAAGGCTCCATTCTTCGATTGATATCCAACACCTGCAGAAATGGTTGGAATGGCAGGTGCGAAAAAAGCAGAAATTCTTTTTGGCAAATCACCATCATAATCAAACCCGTCTGCTAACTGTGTGCGGAAATTCATCCATGTTCCAAGCGAAAAACGACTGGTTTCTTTGTTACCGATCGTCCATCCAAGCTTTGAAACAAGGTCAAGCTTATCATCATTCTTTATAATTCCCTGGCTGTTACTGTTCAATAAACCATAATTCACATCCAGCATATTATCCCAATGCATTCTGCCTTTTGTGTGGTTAGCATACAAGTTTAAAAACCCGTTAGATGCCAAGGTAAAGCGATCGCCTCCCGGTGCCCAATTGCGTGTACCGCCTTGCGAAAGTGTTAGACTAACTACTCCGCCTCGCTTCCACGTTGCCGTTTTTACCTTCTTTGATTTTGCAGGAGTACTGGTTTGAGCCGAAATACCGAAACACACACAAGCTGATAATACAGTTAGTAATAATTTTCTCATTTGTTAGATAGTAATTTAAAAGAGACGCTGTTTAGCGAAGCAAATATAATGTTAAATACCATTTTGCCAACTAAATGAAGGTGTTATACAACATGGCTCAAAGATTTTAATAAAGGCCATACTTATACTGCAAAACTTAGGTGTTTGGCTGTTCCAGTTTTGTCGACATTTGCTGCAAAATAACTGGGTTGAAAGAAAAAGTAATCAACTGGGGAATGTTTGTTATTCTGTCCTTGATTTGGGGTAGTTCATTTAAGCTGATGAAAGTTGGAATGGAAGTGCTGAGCCCTTACCATGTAGCTGCTTTACGGATGGCGAGTGCTGGAATAATTCTGCTTCCGTTTACGATAAATGCACTAAGGAAAGTTGAACGGAATAAAATTAGCGTGGTAGTCTTATCCGGATTATTAGGCAGCTTTTTTCCGGCCTTTCTATTTTGTATTGCAGAAACAAAAATTGATAGTTCGCTTGCTGGAATTCTAAATGCTTTAACCCCGCTGTTCACCATTATTCTAGGAGTTCTATTTTTTCAGATGACTGTTTCAACCCGGCGATATATAGGAGTATTTATAGGCTTCATCGGCTTGGCGCTACTTTTCCTCTCAAAAGGAAACATCACATTAAGTTACTTATCATTTGCTGCGCTAGTATTGCTTGCTACTATTCTTTATGGAGTAAATGTAAACGTGGTAAGCCGCCACCTGAAACAAACTGCTTCAATAGATATTGCAGCTTTGGCCTTCAGTTTTCTGATCATTCCATCAGTAATTGTACTATTGGTTACTCATTATTTCGAGCTACCCACTACAAGCATTTTTTGGCATGCTACCGGTGCAAGTGTAATACTGGGCGTATTTGGAACGGCCATTGCCTCCATTATTTTCTACATGCTGGTGAAGCGGGCTGGTGGTCTTTTCGCTTCAATGGTTACCTATGGTATTCCGTTTGTTGCGGTGTTTTGGGGAGTGATCAGCGGAGAAACCATTACCTGGTTACAAGTAATTTGTTTAGGCGTAATACTGGTGGGAGTCTATTTAGCAAATTATGTAGGGGCAAATAAAATCCCGGCCGTTACAGCCGGGACTTCCAAATAGTTTATAGGACTAACTTAAATAGACATAATCTCTTTTTCTTTCGCAGCCAGGTGCTTATCTACAAGCACAATATATCGGTCAGTAATATCCTGAATTTCTTTTTCTGTGTCTTTTGCAATATCCTCACTCAAACCATCTTTTTGTAACTTCTTAATCTCTTCAATTGCATCCCTGCGAATATTTCTAATTGCAACTTTCGAGTGTTCGCCCTCCCCGCTTGCTCTTTTTACCATTTCCTTTCTTCGCTCTTCGGTAAGTGGCGGTAAGTAAAGTCTTATGTTGATGCCGTCATTCTGCGGATTCATGCCAATATTAGCAGCAATGATTGCTCTTTCAATCGGCTGTAACATATTCTTTTCCCAAGGCTGAATGCTTATCGTTCGGGCATCCATGATATTTATATTGGCAACCTGGCTAATTGGAGTTGGTGAACCGTAATAGTCAACTGTAATTCCGTCGAGCATTGTTGGGTTTGCTTTGCCGGCTCTTATTTTTACAAGTTCTGCTTCAAGATGGCCTATCGCTTTTTTCATAGAGGTCTCCGTGTCCTCCATTATCATTTCCAGTTCTTCAGACATATGTTCATGTTTTTACGCGGCAAATTTAATAAATAGCTAAATATTGACCCTATAAAAAAAGCAACCTTACGGCTGCTTCCTGCAAATAGTTTAGCTCAATTAATCCTCTTCAACAACGGCTGCCGGGTGGTTGGCTATAGAAACGAGGCGAACTCTTTTTTCTTCGCGTCGCCCTTTGGCATCTACCTCACCCTTAATAACACGCAATTTAAATCTGGAGCGTTTAAGGTAAAGTGAATACACCCAACCAAAAAAGGCGGCGATTAGCCCAGCTATTAGTAGTGTACAGCCAATGAATTGAAAATAAAATGAAGCGGCTGATAATAAAACGGTAGCGGCCGCACAGATATAAGTCACGTTCCGATGATTGAAACCGCGGTCTAATAACAAATGATGGATATGGTTCCTATCAGGGCTAAATGGAGATTTCCCTTTCATAATTCTCATCGTGAAAACCCGAAGCGTGTCTAGCAAAGGCAGTAATAGAATACCGAAACCAACCGCAGGAGCGGCGGTAAGGGGGTAAGCAGTATAGCTGCTTCCTGTCTCAATAAATTTTAAAACAAGTATAGTATTGACCAACCCAATCAGCAACGATCCGGTGTCGCCCATAAAAATCTTAGCGGGGTTGAAGTTGAAAATCAGGAATGCCAAAATACTTCCCGAGAAAGTAAAGCCGAGCATCGCATAGGCTGTGTTTCCATTAACTAAAAAAAAGGTAGCAAAAATGAGGGAGGTAATCAATCCAATCGAACCTGCTAAACCATCCACACCATCAATCAGATTAAAAGCATTAATGATAACAATAGAAGCAAACATGGTTAAGATATACTGCGCCGCTACCGGTATTTCTTCAATACCCAAAAAACCATGCATATTTGTTATAAGCAGTTTAGCCTTTACCAGTAGAATACCGGTAACGAGCATTTGCCCAAAAAACTTTTTTCCTGCAGAAAGTACAAGGATGTCGTCTTTGATACCCACAAAGAAAATCACCAGAAATGCCGCAAGGTAGTATTGAAACTCTGGAGCCTCTGTAACAAAGTTGACTGAAAGTAGCAGGCTAATAGTAAATCCGATAAACATTCCCAAACCACCGAGTGATGGAATTGGACTAGTGTGAATTTTTCTTTTGTCATCCGGTACATCATATAGCTTCTTTTCGTTGGCTACACGAATGATAACAGGAATTGAGTAGTATGTAATGATGAAAGCTAAAATCCCGCCTATTAAAATTTGTTCCATGCAAAATGCAATTTTTCTCGTTTACAAGGTTAAACAGGTGGTGATTTAGAGGCGCAAAATAGGTTCTTTTCAGCTCACAAAAAAGTTCCGCTAAACTTTATATGAGATAACAGGAATATCACTTTTTCTATTTGCTTCAGATAAACACCGCTAGAGAAACCTAACTGTATGATAAGATGTAATAATTTGACAAATGGCTGTCTGGGAAATAAAAAATAGTAGTTTTGGTCGCATCAAAGAATATTATGACTGACCTAAAAAATATAGCTACTCAAGTAAGACGAGATATTGTAAGAATGGTGCACGCTGTTCAAAGTGGGCATCCTGGCGGGTCTCTGGGTTGTACGGAATTTCTGACGGCATTGTATTTTAAAATTATGAAACACAATCCCACCTTTAAGATGGAAGGCACGGGTGAGGATTTGTTCTTCCTATCTAACGGACATATTTCCCCTGTATTGTATAGCATCCTTGCCAGGGCCGGATATTTTGATGCAAAGGAGTTAGCAACTTTTAGAAAAATTAATAGCCGTTTACAAGGCCACCCGACTACGCACGAGCATTTACCAGGAATAAGAATAGCCAGTGGATCCCTTGGCCAGGGCATGAGTGTAGCAATTGGTGCTGCGCTTGCTAAAAAAATGGACCAGGATGATCGCTGGGTTTTTTCATTGCATGGAGACGGCGAACTGGATGAAGGCCAAAACTGGGAAGCCATTATGTTTGCAGCCCACCATAAAGTAGACAACCTGATTGCCACCATAGATTGGAATGGGCAACAAATTGATGGAAGTACCAACAGTGTAATGAACCTCGGTAACCTGCGCCAAAAGTTTGAAGCTTTTGATTGGGCAGTGATGGAGATGGAGGGGAATGATATGGACGAGGTGGTAAAGGGATTAGAGGCAGCCAAAGACCTGAGTAAAAAAGGAAGACCGGTTTGTATTTTAATGAAGACAGTAATGGGTAAAGGCATTGACTTTATGGAAGGCACGCACGAATGGCATGGGATCGCACCTAATGATGATCAACTTGCTAAAGCATTAGCACAGTTGCCTGAAACTATTGGAGATTATTAAAAAGCAAAAATGAGATAGCGAAAGCCGGGCATTGTCCGGCTTTTCGTTGTTAGTGGGCTAGCTTTTTAAAGAGAAATGTTGAAGGCTCGCTTTCCGTGCCGGTATCCAGGCAGCCAAAAAAGAGATCAATAATATGGTAGCACCTACAAGCAAAAAATCCTGGCCAAGAAGCTTTACCGGGTAGTAGTCGATGATAAAGCTACCACCTTGTAGCTTCAGCAATTTGTACTTCACTTGTAGAAAACAAATGATTGCAGCAACGGCAATTCCCCCTCCACCTCCCACCAATGCCAGCAAAAGACCTTCATTAATAAAAATTCTCTGGATGTAATTGTTATCCGCACCCATTGCCCGGAGCACTGCTATATCCTTTTGCTTTTCCAATACGAGCATCGTTAAAGCACCTACCATATTAAACGCGGCGACAACTAGAATTATAGAGAGAATGCCATAAATTACCCATTTTTCCATTTGCATCACCGCATACAAACTTTGGTTTTGCTGGTAACGGGTTTGCACCTGGTATTTACTGCCAAGTAATTTTTCTAAATTCCTGGTGGCATCCTTAACATCTGCGCCAGTTGCTAACGATATTTCGGCTGCGGTATATTCATCCGCTTGCATATCGAGCATATATTTTACGAAACTGAGATTGGTGAGCGCATATTTATTGTCAAAATCCTGTTGCAATACAAAGCTGCCACTTACAAATGCATTGTACGAGTTCAATGCATCGAGCCCCGAAAAGGTTGCTGCCGTTCGGTTAGGAAGGTAAACCGTGAGCGGGTTGATGCTTACCCCAGGCTCCACTCCCACGGCATTTTCAATTCCGGCACCTAAAACCAGGAGAGGGTTTTCGGAGTCGCCGGTGGTAAACTTACCCTTGATAATATGCTTTGCAATATTGGCTACGCTGTTATAGTGCTCGTCTACACCTTTCAGGTAAATGATGCTTTGGTATTGATCATTCACTAAAACAGCCTTCTCTTCTGCTATTAAACTGAGGTTTGAAATGCCACCCACTCCGCGAATTTGCTTTAACTGGCTTTCGGTAAGTGTTATGGTTTTGCCTTTGGCAGCACCAATGCGTATATCGGGATAGAAGTCAGCGTACAAACCTTTTACAAGGTCTTCAAAACCATTGAAAACACTGAGCACAAGAATGAGTGCTGCTGCGCCCACAGCAATCGCTAATATGCTAATCCACGAAATGATGTTGATTGCATTCGTAGTCTTCTTTGCCTTAAAATAGCGCCACGCAAACAGGAATGTCATTGAAGATTTTTCCGGAGAGGATAATTACTCCCCCTCCTTTTTTGGTTGTTCCGATTGGATTTGTTTGAAGATTTCTTCCATTTTAAAAACATATTCTAATGTATCATCCAGGTAAAAGGATAACACTGGAATACGACGCAATTGTGTTTTTACCCGATCGCTCAATTCTCTTTTTACTTCCCAAGCGCGACCATCTATTTTTTTAAGTGCCGCCTTTGAATCTGACACCTGAAAAAGACTAATATAAATTCTGGCTTCCAATAAATCCGGGGTCACTTTCACAGAAGCAATTGACACCATTCCACCATCAATCATATTTAAATCAAGGCGCATAAAAATATCGTTCAATTCCTGCTGCAGCACCGCTGCCACTTGCTTTTGTCGTTTCCCTTCCTGCATTATTGTTGAGATTTATCCTTGTAAAAGTAGTTACTTTGCCCGATTCGATTTTGATTAAACTCAGTGATGAAAAAATACGCGCGGATCTTTCGATATTTAAGTGTTCACAAAGGAAAAATTGTACTCTATTTCGTTTTCACTCTTCTTTCTATCGCGTTTTCAATTATCTCTTTGGGTACACTCCCCTTCTTTTTACAACTCATTTTTTTCCCAGAAAAACTGGTGACTGCACCACCTGCAGCCGTGAAATCATCTACGGACCTTGTTCAGTATGTAAACTTTGAACTGAGCGAACTGATCCGCAATAATGGTGTAAACGGACCAATAATAGCTCTCGGGTATATCTGCATTTTAATCATCACCAGTATCTTTTTGAAGAACCTGTTTTTTTATTTATCCTTTTACATTCTTACGCCAATTAAAAATTCAGTTTCTACACGCCTGCGTGCTGAGATGTATAATAAACTGCTGATGTTGCCAATCGGTTACTTTACTGAGCAACGCAAAGGAGACGTAATGAGCCGGATGACCAACGATATTGGCGAATTGGATGGCTCCGTAGTCGGCACGTTAGAAGGTTTGATAAAAGACCCGCTGATGATCATTATCTTTTTAGGCAGTCTGATTTTTCTGAGCCCGCAGCTTTCATTGTTTCTGCTGATATTTCTGCCGCTCACCGCCCTCATTATTGGCAGAATAAGCCGTAGCCTGAAAAAGCAAAGTAGTACCGTAGCTATAAAATTGGGGGAAGGCGTATCGATACTGGATGAAACACTTACTGGTTTGCGGGTGATTAAAGCCTTCAACGCAGAAAAGTTGCTGCGCAACCGCTTTTTCAGTTTAAACGATGATTTGTACCATCTGCGAAATAAAATGCAGTTTCGCCGTGACCTGGCGTCGCCGCTCAGTGAATTTTTAGGCGTAACCGTGTTATGTGGCATCCTCTGGATTGGCGGAAGAATGGTACTGGGTGGTATGGCAGGTGATCTAACTGCTGCAGGGTTCATTATGTACATAGCCATTTTTACGCAGATACTTAGCCCTGCAAAGGCTTTATCGAGTTCGTACTACAACATACAAAAAGGCACTGCAGCCATACAGCGGATCGAGGAAATACTAAATGCACCCGTTAGGGTAGACGCAAATGAAAATGGTAAAAAACTGGAAAGCTTCAATAGTAAAATAGAGTTTAGAAATGTTGGATTCAGGTACGAGGATAAGGTGATTTTGAAAGGCATCAACTTTACCGTAGAGAAAGGGAAAACCATTGCGCTGGTTGGATCCTCGGGTGCGGGCAAAAGTACATTGGCCGATCTCATTCCACGCTTTCATGACGTAACGGATGGCGAAGTTCTAATAGATGGCGTAAACATCAGGGATTATTCGCTTTTTTCTGTGAGAAGTCACATGGGAATTGTGACACAAGAGCCGATTCTATTTAATGATACCATTGCCCGGAACATAGCACTAGGAATGGAAAATGCCACTGCTGACCAGATAGAACAAGCAGCAACAATTGCAAATGCTCACGATTACATTTCGCATAAAGAACGGCAATACGAAACCAATATCGGGGACCGCGGCAGCAAACTGAGTGGTGGCGAAAGACAACGGTTAACGATTGCGCGTGCTGTTTTAAAAAATCCACCAATCCTGATACTGGATGAAGCGACCTCTTCGCTGGATACTGAAAGTGAAAGACTGGTACAAGATGCCATTTATAAAATGATGGAGAACCGTACCTCTATTGTGATTGCCCATCGCCTCAGCACCATCCGCCATGCGGATGAAATACTAGTGCTGAACAAAGGTGAAATAGCTGAACGCGGTACGCACGATGAGTTGATTCAGCACGCTGGCATTTATAAAAAGTTGGTAGATATGCAGGAAGTGAGATAGAAAACCCTTTTGTGTTTCTGTCAGATTTTTTTTCAACTAAAATTTTATCGTGCGACTTTAGATAACTGTACTCTTAATCCGCCGCCGGTAAAAGTTTTCTCGTATTATCTCAACTAATTTTTACCAGTATCTCATAAATTAGAACGGCCACCTTAAGGTGGCCATTCTAATTTTTATATAGTGCTACTGAGACTTTACTATTGCTTTTGTACTGTTTGCCTGTGTACGATCATGTCGCCGTCAAGTAGTAAAATGTAGTACATACCTGCCGGTAATGAACTAATATCAAACCTGCTGTTCATCACTCCGCCTGTAACTTGTTCCTGTTTCACCATTACAATCTTTCCCGCTGCATCAACCAGTCTGCTGCTGATGGTTTTAGCTTCATCAAACATTGCAAATGCATTCAACTCACTTTTGGCAGGATTAGGATATACCTTCACCGGCACACGCTCATCAAATGCGGCCTGCAATACGCGGCTGGTCTTTTTAGTGCCGTCTTTATCAAACTGCACTAACCTATAGTAGTTAATTCCTTTTGCCGGCAATACATCGGTGTACTCGTAGGTGAGCGGCCGAACGCTGTTACCGTTTACTGACTTTGATTTTATGGTGCCGGATAAGGGTTGAAAATCTACACCATTGATGCTCCTTTCAATTACAAAATAATCGTTGTTAGCTTCCGTTTGCGTAATCCACGTAAGCTTGCTGGTGCGGAAAATCTTTTCAATTTTAAACTCTGCTAACGTTACCGGTAGCGGAGCATCTAAATTACTTACTGCAAAGTTTGAAATGGCAACTGATCCACCAATGTTACCAACCAAAGTTGCTTCGCCTGTTTGTTCGTTCAGCGTATAAAAGCTACTTGTGCCCATACTGTTGCTAGCAGAAAGAAACGCAGTATTCATCAACGTGGAAGGATTGGTATAAATGTCAATATCCAGTCCGCTGGCAGTGCCTGGAGATACGGTTGTATTTCCTATCGTATTCAGTACACCTCCATTTGGTGCCGCGCTTGTTGCCAGGTTATTCAGGCTGAAATCGTAATAATAGATGGTAGTAGAGGTAGCACCTGCAACGCTGTTTGTATAAGCGACCGCTCTTATGTCTGGCATGGTAAACCTGTTGGTATCCGTCGCTGCATAAGAAAGATCAGTATCTGTTGCCGCAAGCGCACCATCGTTTGGATTTAACCGGTAATTTTTACCATTGCTGCTTGTTACTCGTATCCTATCTACAGTAGGATTAAAATCAAAACCAATTCCTGTTAGCCCTGCCTGCAACATGATAGCCGTACCTACAGGGGTGGCAACACCGGTAGCCGTATTGATTGTATACAACTGAGTGCTTCCCGATGTGGCGTAGCCCATCGCAAATAATTGTCCGTTAGATGGCCTAAAATCTAAACCGACGAGTGTTTGTCCGGCAGTAACACCTGTAACAGGTACTGTATTGACAACGGTGCCAGGATTATTTCCATTAAAGCTAATGAGATTGCTGCCTGCAAGTGCGTAAACCAATTTGCTGGGTGGCGGTGGAGTAATATAAATGGCGATATTGTTTACTGCGCCAATAGTACCTGTTTGTCCAATCAATCGTGTTGCTCCCGTGGTAGTATTAAGCCTATACAGGTTACTGGTGGTGCCATTTGTACTTGCAACCAAAAAGGCATCGTTGGTACCATTAGCCTGGTTGCTAGATATGTCTAAGTCCACCGGCACATTGGTGTTTGCTACAATACCTGTGCTTCCAACAGTATTGATTGTTCCAGCATTAGGTGCCGTGCTTGTAGCAAGCAGATTTAACTGTATATCGTAGTAGTAAATAGTGGTCGTGGTCGCCCCTCTAAAACTATTGGTATAAGCAACACCACTTATTACCGGTGCAGCTGCATCATTAGGATCTCCCGCTGAATAACTCAAATTGCCATCGGTAGCAGAAAGAGTACCATCATTAGGGTTAAGCCTATAATTGTTGCGCTCCGCGCTGGTAACTCTAATGCGATCTACTGTTGGGTTAAAATCAAAACCAATGGCGGTCATTCCGGTAGCAAGGGTGGATGGACTGCCAACTGAAGTTGCAGCACCTGTTGCAGTACTAAGCCTGTAAAGTTGCGCTGCCCCGGTACTTCTATTATATCCAAGCGCAAACAATTCGCCGGTAGCCGGGCGGAAGTCAATGCCTTCGATTCCATACCCTGCGCCAATTCCGGTAATCGCCACTGTGGTGAGCAATGTATTGGGCGCATTAGAATAGAAGCTTACCAAATTCGTTCCTGACAAGCCGTAAATAAGTTTGTTTGCAGGTGTTGGTGCTACTTCTGTGGCTATGTTTATGATATTATTTCCCACGCCTATCATACCTACCATTGTAGCTGCACCAGTGGAAAGATTCAACATGTATAAACTACTATTACCCCCAGCTGTGCTGGCGGCAAGGAAGCCACCGTTTGCAACAGTAGATGGATTGGTGTAGATGTCCATGTCTATTCCTGTGCCACTGCCTGCAGAAATACCTGCGCTTCCAATTGTGTTTATAGAACCGGTATTGGGTGCAGTACTGGTCGCCAGAATATTGAGATTGAAATCGTAATAATAAATAGAAGTTGAAGTAACTGATGGAAGGTTGTTGGCGTAAGCTACAGCACGTACATTAGGTGTAGCACTTGCATTTGCATCCCCTGCGGCATAGGTCAATGTTCCATCGGTAGCGGCAAGTGTTCCATCATTTGGGTTGAGACGGTAGTTTTGACGGGTAGCGCTAGTAACACGAATGCGATCCACCGTTGGGTTAAAATCAAAGCCAATGGATGTCATCCCGCTGGCTAACATAAGCCCTGTACCAATTGGAGTCATTACACCGGTACCCGTGCGAACACGGTATACTTGAGCTGCACCAGAGATCGCATTATAACTTAACGCATACAATTGTCCATTAGCAGGACGAAAGTCTAATCCGGAAAAGGAGTGGCCCGCAACAAGACCAGTGAGGGGAACTGTAGAGGTAATGGTGCCGGGAGCAGCAGCATTGAACGTAACAAGGTTTAGTGAAGAAGTAACTCCATAAATGGTTTGTGCCTGCAGCTTAGCTGTAGCCAAAGCAGCAACTAAAATAAAAAGCAATATCTTAGGATATGCTACGATTGCATTGTAACCACTGGAAAAATAGTGTTGAATAAAGTTCTTTTTCATACTTCTACTTTTAAATAAATAAATGAGTGAGTCCGATGTACGGATGATAAGCCGCTTTGGTTTTAGAGTTCTTTAACTTTTGCGGTGGTTCTGTAAAGGTCCAAATGGGAGCGTCGGTTTGGTATGATCGCCCTATTTTTTTATCGTTAGTATTTACAGTTCAATGTTCAGAAATCGGAAGAAACGATGCTGTATTTACATCGAAAAAGTGTGCAGGGGCACGTAATTTATTTGGCTTTATAAAGCGCAGTATTAGTATGCAACATAACGGTACATTGCAACAACTACCGATGGAGCAAAAAAAAGGGGGAGGCAAATGTAAATTGCCTCCCCCTTTTCTATATCGTTTCCAAACATCTATTTCACTATTCCCAATTTCGCTTCCATGCTTAGCGTTGCATGTGGAACCGCACGAAGACGTGCTTTATCTATTAGTTTACCGGTTACGCGGCAAATACCATAGGTTTTGTTTTCAATCCGCATGATTGCTTTTTCCAGGTGATCGATGAAGGTGATCTGGCGACTTGCCATCTGGCTCAGTTGCTCACGCTCCATGCTCATTCCGCCATCTTCCATGGTCATGTAGCGGTTGTCTGTTTCATCTCCGCCCATTTCATCGCGGCGGGTAATAAGGCCTTGCAGATAAGCAAGTTCTTTTTTTGCGGCGTCTAGTTTTTTATTGATCAAGTCGCGAAACTCCTGGAGCTCAGCGTCACTGTATCGCATGGTTGGACCCTGAGAAACGGGCACCGGAGTATCCAGCACGCTCTTCATAAAATCAGGTTCGTACTCTACTTTTTTATCCGTCGATGTTTTTGGAATAACAACGGGCTTAGCAGGCTTTGGCTCCGCTTTTTTTACCGGGGCAACAGCCTTTGGTGCCGGGGCAGTTTTCACTGTTTCAGGCTTAATTTCTACTGTTTTCACCGCTGCTTTTTTTGCATCAACTTTCTTAAGAACAGGCTCAGTTGGCGCAATCTTTACCGTTTTTTTCTCGGAAACCACTACTGCCTTCTTAGCAGGCGCCGCGTTCTTTACTTCCTTTTTACTGTCTACTGATTTTTTCACAGGTACTTTTGTTTTTGATATAGCTTTTTTAGCAGCTACCTTTTTAAGCACCACAACCTTTTTTAGCACCGCAGGCTTTGCTGCTGGCTTAGAAGCTTTGGCCCCCTTGCTAGCTACTTTTGGTACTGGCTTTTTTGCAACCGGTTTAGCCACTTTCTTTATTACTGCTTTTGCTGGCTTTTTACCGACGGGCTTTACCGTCTTCGCCACTTTGGCAGCTACTTTTTTAATAGGTGCTTTTGCCTTTGGTTGTGTCTTTACACTAACAGCTACTTTTTTTTGAGCTTGTTTTTTTTCCGGCTGAGGTTTTTTGTTAGCAGCGGGTTTTGCTGCCTTTAAGGGTTTTTTAGTAGCCATTAGCTTATGCTTTTTTTGTTACACTCACTCTTAGCCGGAAATCATTTACTTCAATTTCGGTGCCATGGGCAAGCTCGTTAACGAAGTTGATGCTATCTGCCAAAATTTCCGCGCAAATATAGTTTTTATATTCATTGATAGAAATGACCAATTGCTCATGTTGAGCAACGTCTATTACGATGCGGTCGGTTAAATCGAACCCGCTGTCTTTTCTAAGATTCTGGATACGGTTGACGAACTCTCTTGCCTCACCCTCTCTCTTTAGTTCGTCTGTCAATGTAATATCAAGCGCTACTGTCAAACTGCCCTTACTCGCCACACTCCACCCCGGAATATCTTCAGCTGTTATCTCTACCTCAGTCAGTTGCAAGGTAAGTGGTTCACCTTCTAAGTCCAAAACATATTCTCCCTCCTTTTCAAGGGTGGTAATATCGTGTTGATTAAACCTGGAAAGCGCGGTAGAAACAGCTTTCATTTTAGCACCCAGCTTTTTACCCAGTGCAATAAAGTTGGGCTTAATTTTCTTATTGATAAACCCCTCCGTGTCTTCCAGGAATTGTAATTCTTTTACGTTTACTTCAGATTTTATCAGATCCTCCACCTTTTGCAATTGCTCCTTCATTCCCGGATCGAGTACTGGAATCAACACCTTTTGCAATGGCTGTCTAACTTTTATGTTCACTTTTTTGCGAATGCTTAATATTAGAGAAGAGGCATCCTGTGCAAGTTGCATGCGCTCCTCTAATTTTTTATCGATTGCTGCCTCCTTTATTTCAGGAAAACTGACATGATGAACACTTGCTCCACTTAACCTTCCGGTCACCGTATTTAAATTTTGGTAAACAGCATCGCTAAAGAAAGGCGAGATGGGTGCAATCAATCGAACAACGGTTTCCAGGCATTCGTACAAGGTTTGGTAGGCGGAAATCTTATCCTGCTCGTACTCGCCTTTCCAAAACCGGCGGCGGCACAACCGAACATACCAATTGCTAAGGTGAGAATCTACAAACTCTTCTACCGCCCGACCGGCTTGGGTCGGTTCAAAATCGTTCATCGCATCGGTCACCACTTTAACCAGCGTATTCAACGACGATATAATCCACTTATCAATTTCAGGTCTTTGCTCTAGGGGTACATAAGCCTCTTTAAAAGCAAATCCATCGAGATTACTGTACAAAGCAAAAAATTGATAGGTATTGTACAGAGTACCAAAAAACTTTCGTTGAACTTCTTGTATGCCGGCCAAATCGAACTTTAGATTGTCCCACGGACTGGCATTGGTGATCAAATACCAGCGGGTAGCATCTGCTCCATACTTTTCAATGGTAGCAAAAGGGTCCACTACGTTTCCGAGGCGCTTACTCATTTTGTTCCCGTTCTTATCCAATACAAGCCCGTTTGAAACAACCGTTTTGTAGGCCACACTATCAAAAAGCAAAACTCCTAAAGCATGCAGTGTATAAAACCAACCGCGGGTTTGATCCACGCCTTCGGCGATGAAATCAGCGGGGAAAGCCTTACCGGAATCAACCAGTTCTTTATTCTCAAACGGGTAATGCCATTGAGCATAAGGCATTGCGCCACTATCAAACCATACATCTACCAGGTCGGGCACGCGCTTCATCGGCTGGCCGGTTTCGCTTACCAAAATAATTTCGTCAACATATGGTTTATGAAGATCAAGAATTCCTTCGTGGAGGTAACCCTTGTTTGCCTCACCACCTAACACCTCACTTGCCTTGCGAATGGCAGCATTCAATTCTTCTATTGAGCCAATACACACTTCTTCTGCTCCATCTTCCGTTCTCCAAATGGGTAATGGAGTTCCCCAATAGCGGCTGCGGCTCAGGTTCCAGTCTACCATATTCTCAAGCCAATTGCCAAAACGACCTTCGCCGGTTGACTTTGGTTTCCAATTAATGGTTTTATTCAACTCAACCATACGGTCTTTCAGCGCGGTGGTTTTAATAAACCAGGCATCAAGTGGATAATACAATATTGGTTTGTCGGTACGCCAGCAATGCGGGTAGCTGTGCTCGTACTTTTCTACTTTAAAAGCGCGGTTTTCTTTTTTCAGCTTTACGCTGATGTCTATGTTTACGTCAGTAAAATCCTTTTCATCCTTGTAGTTCTTTACATACCGGTTGCTAAATTCCCCTAGGCCATCCACGAATTTCCCTTCACGGTCAACCATTGTCAGTATCCCGATATTGTACTTTCTACCTACGCGATAGTCATCTGCACCAAAAGCCGGTGCCGTATGAACGATACCCGTACCATCTTCAGTTGTTACAAAATCACCCAATAAAACCCGAAAGGGTTTGGGTACATTGCCTGAAAGTGAAACAATGTTGCCAGTACTGTTGGCTTCATACGGTAAGAGTTGCTCGTACGTACAGTTCTCCAGTTCTGCACCTTTCACCTCGGCCAGTATACTCCAGGGTAAAAGTTTTTCAGCTTCGCTGTAATTGGCAAAATCTCCATTCTCACCTTCAGGTTTAAAATATTTGTTCACTAATGCTTTTGCCAAAATCACATTTACCGGAAGGTGTGTGTATGGGTTGAATGTTTTAACCAGCACATAGTCGATGTTGGGTCCAACCGTTAATCCAAGGTTGGAAGGCAAGGTCCATGGTGTGGTTGTCCAGGCTAAAAAGTAGACGCCCGTCTGCCCGCTGAAAGGTGAGTCAGTCCACGCCTCTTCTCCGAATGTGAGTAATTTTTTAGCACCAGCATTTTCTTCATTCCCCTTTAGGGTTAGGGCAAACATGGCAACCGCACTGGTATCCTTCACATCTTTATAGGTACCTGGTTGGTTCAATTCATGTGAGCTTAAACCTGTACCAGCGCCGGGGCTGTATGGTTGAATACTTACACTTTCGTACAGCAATCCTTTATCGTACAATCGCTTCAGCAACCACCATAAAGTTTCAATGTATTTGTTATCGAAGGTGATGTAGGGATCTTTCAAATCAACCCAATAGCCCATCATTTTAGTGATGTCATCCCATTTGTCTTTATACTTCAATACCTCTTTGCGGCAGGTTTCGTTGTATTCGGCAACAGAAATTTTCTTACCAATATCTTCTTTGGTAATGCCTAGCATTTTCTCTACACCTAATTCCACCGGAAGTCCATGGGTATCCCAACCACCTTTCCGTTTTACCTGGAAGCCCTGCATGGTTTTATAGCGGCAAACAAGATCTTTTAACGTACGGGAAATAACGTGGTGAATGCCGGGCATACCGTTGGCACTTGGAGGGCCTTCATAAAAAACAAATGGCGTCGCACCTTCACGTATTTCCACACTTTTTTCAAATGCCTGGCTTTCCTCCCATTTTTGCAATATTTCCTTTTCTATAGATGGAAGGTTTAAGCCTGAAAATTCTCTGTATTTAACGCTCATAATTGACACTACTGATTAGCTAAAAATGTGCGCAAAGGTAGGGAAAGAGGATTCCAGTTTCAGGTTTCGGATTTGGAGTTTTGACTTGACGCTAGCATAATGACTCTTATTCGAAATTTATTTACTTAACCGTCCACCTCACCCCAAAAAAAACCCTAGCGCCCTGCATAGCTGCATAATTGTAACTGGGATCGAAAGTGTACCCGTTGGGATTGGTGTCCGGGCGTGCATCACCATTCAGGTCAAAATATTTACCACCTGGTTTATCAAAAGGGTCATCCGCATGAAGAATGGGATTGGATGGCTTAAAGTTGAGTATGTTTTTTACGCCTCCGTACAATTCAAACGCTTTAAAAGTTTTGGTAGCCTGCAAATTCATAATGCAAAACAGCGGAGACTTTTCAGGTCGAAAATCGTTTGGGAATAATGGCAAGAACATTGGCCCATTTACACGACCGGTCCAATCGAATGATAAACCGATTTTGGGCAAAGCATAAGTAACCGCATACGTGCCCGAAAATTTTGGTGCGAACAATTGAGGCGTTTTGATAACCGCACCCTGCGCATTTTTTTCAACCTGGTACACATCCATAAACGTCACACCTGCATTTACTTTAATGCCATTGTTGAAACTTGCATCTGCATTTAATGTTAATCCTTTTGAAATGGCATGCCCGGCCAAATTATCGTAAATAATCTTTGATGGATCTGCCAAAAAATCACCTACAATTTTATTGGTGAAATAGGTATAAAATGCACTGGCATCTAAGCCAATAAAGCCATTGCTTAGCTGGATGTGCTCTGCATAATTCGCATTTACATTCCAGCTTTTTTCGGGCTTTAATTCAGAGGCGATTACCACATCTCTTGCGCCGGTTAATGCAGCATGGTCTTCAGTAAATAAGTTTACTACCCGGTAGCCGTTGCCTCCACTCAACCTAAATGTATTGTGCTTATTGGGTGAAAATTTAAAAGCCAAACGAGGCGTAATAATGCTGCCATGGTTGTTGTTGTAATCATAGCGTATGCCAATTAATGTCGTCAACTTCTCAGATATCTTCCAATCATCCTGCACAAAAACACCCGGTAAATAAGTCTGCGATGGAAGGTTATTTCCACCCGGTTTTGCAGTGGCAGGAGAATTGTCATCGTACCATGTGTATCTGAAAGGCACACCAAACAAAACATCGTGATTGCCAACAATTTTATTGTAACGCAATTGGCCAAAGGCTACATTTTGCAAAGCTTCATATTTGGTAACGCCATAATAGCTATCCTGGAAATGATAGTTGTAAGAAAAGTCGGCCATCACATTTTTGGCTACTTCATAATTACCGATTAACTCGTAGCGGTTGGTGTGGATGGTTTCTCCATATACTTTATCGGAGCCACGCAAGCTTTCATTCCATTGCAATTCTCCGCCCCAGCGGTTCTCATAAATATACCTTGCAGCCAATGTAAACAAGCGATCATTTTTTCGACTAAAATTCCACTTATTAAAAATAGAAATCCGGTTTTGTAGTGTGATGTCTGTAAAATTATCGCCATTAATATCCCTTCGTTGCCAGTAGTTGAAATAATTTATTCCTAATAAAGCAGTTGACTTTTTTACGTTGAATTTTGTATTGATATCTACATTGTATTCGCCTACGCTGGTGGCAGACAAATCAACTTTTAATTTATCTGCAGTCAATGGATCGCGGGTAATGATGTTGATTAAACCTCCTACTGCTTCACTGCCGTATAAAGTTGATGCCGGACCTTTTACAATCTCTATTCGCTTCACCATGCTATTTGGAATACCCGACAAACCATACACGGTAGAAAGGCTGCTGACGATGGGCATCCCATCAATTAAAATCATGGTATACGGCCCTTCCATCCCATTGATGTGGATGTCGCCAGTGTTGCACACATTACAGTTTAGCTGTGGTTGCACTCCGTTTACCATTTGCAGGCTTTCAAAAATATTTGGCGATGGATTCTTTTTGAACAAAACCGGCGAGTAAACCTCTACAGGAATAGGACTATCCATTTTGCCAACTGCCTTCATCGTTCCGCTCACCACTACATCCTGCATGGTATTGGTCTGCGAAAGAAGATGAATATCAGGCAATATATTTTCACCCGCTAGTATTGGATACGAAAGTGACTGGTGTAGATAGGGGATGCCGGAAATATGCAGGTGAATAGAATCTCCCGTTGCATTTTGAATCAAAAATTGTCCTTTGTTGTTGGTAATGGTTCCCTTTTGCCTCCCATCGTAAGCTACTGAAATTGAAGCGATCGGTTTGCCATCGGCCAACACCCGCCCTCTAATGAGTGTGGCCTGGCCAAGTAAACCAACGGAAAAAGAACAGGATAGAAAAAGAAGTAAGAAGCGCATATTTTTAGACTTGTCTAAACTTTTATTTAAACAAACTTAAATATAAATTTCGTGCCTACTACATTTTTTTCTTGTTAAAGAACCTGGTTGCTTCAATCCTATTTAAATAAATCCGTAGTTAATTATCTGGTTACATCTTCGACCATAAAAAAAGTGCCTCCAAAATTGGAAGCACTTTCGGATCAATAACAGTCCTCAATTAAAATTTAGCTCCTACTGAAACAAAGAAGGTTCGTCCATCTGCCGGCAACAAGCCTGGTCCGGGGTAACCACCTGCACGACGCGTGAAGTAACGGGTATCGGCTACATTATTAATCCCAGCTTTAATGTTGAGGTGCTGGTTGAATTTGTAATTGGCGGTTAGGTCTGCAATCGTATACGAAGGGATTAAACCATTTTGCGCATTCGCTGCGAAAGGGGTGTTATTGGCATCGCTAAAAGTTTCGCCTACATAGCTTAACTGACCAGTTAACAATAACCCTTTGTAACCCGCAGACAGACCGCCACGGAAAATATTAGAAGGGGCATTTTCAACTTTCTTTCCTTTGGTGCTTGCATCTTTATGGTCGCCGCTGTACTGCGCATCAAGGTAACTGTACGAACCAAAGAGCATCACATCAGTATGCTTCGACCCTTGAAATGCACGCATGGGATTAAACTCTGCATATCCTTCAAATCCTTTGCTGGTACTGGCACCCACGTTTGTAATCAGCCGGTACGAAGAAGGTGTAGCACCGGGATTATTTACCGTGATGGTTCCTACCCTATTATTGTATTGTAGGTAAAAACCACTCACATCAAATTGCAACCATGTTTTTACTTTTCCGCGGTAGCCAAAATCAAAATTGTATCCTCTTGCATCTTTTAAATCAGGGTCTACAATATCAGTTGTTGGAGGCGCTTGTAAATTGGCAAATTGAATAGGCCGGTAAGCTTGCGCAAAGCTGGTGTACAACTCTGTTTCTTTTGTAAGATGATATTCGGCGCCAATGCCACCCAATACAAAGCTGCGGTTGCGTGTAATGTTTTGCAAGATGATTTCGGAACCATTGGCAGCAAAACCATTTCTGCCGGATGCCGAGCCTTCCAACCATTCGTACCGTACTCCGGGAATAATCAAAAACTTATCCGTTACACGGAAAATGTTTTCTATAAACGCCGCAGCATTCCTTGAGGTGAAAGTTATGTTCCGTGGGTATTCGCCTATTACGGTCATGTCGTAATCAGAACCAGCAGTGCCCTTACCATCTGCCCTTCTGTATGTAGAGCCTGTGTACAATCGAATGCCGCCGGAGAAGGTATTACGCATCTTTCCAACATGATAGTCTGTGAGCAAACGGCTTTCGAGCCCGTAGTTACGGTATTGATCAATGTTTAATAAACGTGAGTTGTACTCCCCGGTGGCAGGAACGATGGCATCTCTCACTGTTGTATTCTGTAAAAACCCTACGCTATTTCTATCGCCGATGGTGGCAAAAAGTTTGGTGTTCCAAACTGCGTTTTCACCCAGCTTATAATTGGCAATTAAAGAAGGCGTAGTCCATGTAAGATCAAACCAGTTGCGGCTGCGATTACTTTGCTGTGCGTTTACTGCAAAAGCGCTGTCTGTCAATCCACCCGGCTGCTGGCTGCGTATGTTTGAGCGCATCAGCTCGGCCGTTAAAGAAAACTTTGGCGTGAATTGATAAGTGACTGTTCCATAACCTGCATTAGTATAAAACCGGCTGTTTTCTCTCCAGCCATCTCCATTGCGGTGGTCGAAAAATCCGTAATAATGAACTTTGCCTTTATTACCACCGATTGCATTAAAAGAGTTGAACAGATTATTGCTTCCAATGGTTTGTTGTGTTTCAAATTCAACCGGCTTTTTAATGTCGCTTCCATTGCGCAGAATATAATTTATGAGCCCACCGAATTGAGGACCATATTGTAATGAGCCTTGTCCGCGAACAATTTCAATACGCTGAACCGCTTGTAATTGCGGGTTATAATATGCCTCGGGATAGCCAAAAGGATCTGCTGCAATGTCGTAACCATTTTGGCGAATATTGAATTCCCAACTGCGGTTAGGACTTAGCCCGCGTGCTGCAATACCAATCTGGATTCCGCTTGGATCGCTTTCCCACACATGTATGCCCGGTACTTTTGCCAGCACCTGGCGCATGGTGTTGTTTACCACATTACCCTGCACATTATCCAATACAATTAATGCATTCTTTTTACCTGCGTAAATATTAGTACCCACTACTTCAGGCATTTGTTGATAGTCGCTTCGGCTGCCACGGCCAACTACCGTTACATCGGGTAAATAGGTGTGTGCGGTTATAGTATCTTTTTCTGTGTTTGATTTTGTAATCACTTGCGCTTCTACAGATGCAAGTGCTGTAAAGGCAAATAGATTAAGGAGGATGTTTTTCATGTTGATCGTATTCGGATGCAAATGTGAAAGCCCACGACCCACAAATGCTTACGCAATCGGGAATAGCCATTGACGAAATGAGGAAAAGAATTTTATTAAAATGCTACTAATACTCTAGTGGAATTAAAAGTACCTCAGTAGGTCTATTATCTCTTTTTGTAGGCGCCATTGTATACTATGCCTATGAGGCAATTTGGCAACTTACATTTATTGTAGCCCAAACCTTTTACATGATAAAAATCACCTGAAGGCATGATGATTAACATCTAATAAGCTTTTGGGGCGGGATAGTTTTGCTAAGTAATTACAACATACCTATAACACATAACTACAAGAATATTACACACACATTAAGTTTATTACTATGAGACCTACAAAAGCATTTAGCGTATTAGCAATGATGATGACCTCAGCGCTGCTAGTAGTTACAACCATCGCACAAGTACCATTTAAACCACAGAGTATTAAGATCAAACTTACCGGCACTTCTACTTTGCACGACTGGCATATGGATGCTACACAGGGAAGCACCGATGCAGTATTTGTATTGAATGGCGACAAACTGGTTTCACTGTCAAAACTGACTTTTGTTTTGCCTGTAAAGAACCTAAAAAGCGAATCCAATGCAATGGATAAGAATACTTACAAAGCCATGAATACAGACGCCAACCCAAACATCCAGTTTGTACTTTCCTCTGCTACTGTAGCACCTGCAGGAGGCAATAACTATAGCATAAAAGCCTTAGGAAAACTTACAATCTCCGGTACCACGAAGGATACAGAATTGACAGCAACCGGAACCTACAATCCTTCTGATAAAACGTTGACTGTTTCTGGCTCAAAAAGTATGAAGATGACCGACTTTAATGTGAAACCACCCACTGTAATGCTGGGCACTATTAAAACCGGTAACGACATCACAATTACTTACAATTTGAAATACACCCGTTAGTAAAAAATTATTACAAAAACTCATCACCAAAAAAATTTAAAAGAAAAATCATGAAAAAGCAATTCTTAAAGTATACCCTTACCGCAGCCGTATTAGCTGGCTGTATACTTCCCTTTACATCAATGGCACAAACACAGAAAGGCTTGGGTGAATATTACGGTCGACCTTCTAATTGGAGACCCTACAATCAAACCGGTATCAATGTGTTTGAAACATCTAAGCAAGACTCTATTCCATATGAAGGCCCGCGCGTTCGGATCGGAGCAGGATTTACACAACAATTCCAGAGTTTAAAACATCAAACAGCATCAGGTAAAGCCCTTTACCAAATGGGCGCAAACTTCAACCTTGCGCAGGCTAACCTGTATATCGATGCTCAATTAGGCGACGGTATCCGTTTACATGTGGCTAATTATATGTCCTCTCGTCACCACGAAGAATTTTGGGTAAAAGGTGGTTACATCCAATTTGACAAACTCCCTTTCAAAGGAAAGTTCTGGAACGACCTGATGAATGTGACAACCATCAAAGTGGGACACATGGAGCTTAACTATGGTGATGCACACTTCCGCAGAACTGATGGTGGCCAGGCTTTGTATAATCCATTTGCAGAAAACTACATTGTTGATGCCTTTACAACAGAGGTTGGTGGTGAAGTAACCCTACAGAAAAACGGCTTGTTTGGTTTATTAGGTGTTACAAACGGTATACTTAATCCCAGCGTTACAGCACAGAAACCAGACGTTGACAAAGATTCTTCAAGAAATCCTTCTATCTATTTAAAGGCAGGATTTGATAAAAAATTGACTAATCAACTAAGAGTACGTGTAACAGGTTCTGCTTACCTGAATAACAAAGCACAACGTGCAGGTTTATATGGTGGCGACCGCACAGGTTCAAACTATTGGGGTGCTTTAGAATTACCAGGTTATGACCCAATGGCAAGCTTCACCACTGGACGCTTCAATCCAGGTTTCAGCAGAAGCATACAGGCATTCCAGTTTAGTGGTTTTGTAAAATATGCGGGCTTAGAAGTTTTTGGTAATCTCGAAACTGCGAAGGGTAATGCTAATACTGTAACAGATCCTGATAAACGCAGCATGAACCAAACCGCTATTGATGTTCTATATCGCTTTGGTGCAAAAGAAGACGTGTTTGTGGGTGCCCGTTATAACACCGTGAAAGCGGAAATGGCAGGTAATCCAGATAAAGTTAACATCAACCGTACAGCATTTGCCGCTGGTTGGTTCGTAACTCCAAGCGTGTTGCTGAAAGGTGAATATGTTACACAGAACTACAAAAATTTCTTACCAACGGATGTCCGTAACGGCGGTAAATTCAATGGATTAGTAATTGAAGCAGTAGTTGGTTTTTAACCAAAACAAACTCGCTTTCAACATAAATGAAAGAGCCACTTTTAATAAGGTGGCTCTTTCATTTTTTAGATGCCAAACAAAACACAGTAAACATAAATACCGGCGAACTCCTATAAAAAATCAAGATTGATAATAATCATACTACGGGTTGACCTGTCTCATGTTCGGGTATGAAATCTCATGGTAACTTTAAAGTACAGAAACAAATAGCAAAGCAACGGTGCTTATTCAATTAGGTAAACAAGCTGCTTAAACGCTATTCTACTACATGCAAATTTTACATGGTTTTGAAATATGTGGTGTGTATGATAAGAGCCTGGGGCAATTGCCTCGGGCTTCTTTTATGTTGCTATAAAACTTTTTTTCCGCCTAAGTAAGTATGTGTCACTTTGGTGTTTAAAATTTCCTGTTCCACTACCTTCATTAAGTCGTTGGTAAGCACGATAAAATCTGCTTTCTTCCCAACCTGCAAACTCCCAACTTCCTTTTCTAAGAAGCAAGCTTTAGCGGCCCAAATCGTCATACCTTTTAGTGCTTCTTCCCTGGTTAGTGCATTCTCCATTTGAAAACCTTTCTCAGGAAATCCTTTTGCATCCTTGCGTACTACAGCCGCCAAAAATGTTTTGAATGGACTAATGTCTTCTACCGGAAAATCGGTACCCAAAGGCAACCAGCCATTTTGTTTTAAAAGTTGTTTGTAAGCATATGCCCCTGTTACTCTTTCCTTTCCCAAACGCTCCTCTGCCCAGTACATATCGCTGGTAGCATGCGTTGGTTGAACGGACGGAATTATACTTGATTTTGCAAAAAGCCCGAAGTCGTTCCAGTTAATTACCTGTGCATGTTCGATGCGCCAGCGCCTGTCATTTGCACCATTTAAAACCCTGTTGTAAATGTTCAGTATTTCACGATTTGCACTATCGCCAATAGCATGGGTGCACATTTGAAAATTAGTTTTTACCAACACCTGTGCAAGACTGTCAAAATACTTTTTGTCTTTAAGTAAGAAGCCATGCCAGTCCTTCTTATCCGCATAGTGTTGTAGCAAACAAGCGCCCCTGCTACCCAATGCACCATCTGCGTACACTTTTATTCCATTCACAAACATCTTATCCGTTTTGTATGGGTCCTTATCCAGGTAACGCGTATAGTTCGAAGTATCATCACTGAGCATTACATACAGTCGCATGTTGATGGTGCCTTCTTTTTGCAGCCCATCAATTGTTTGCACATCATTGTACATAAGGCCACAATCCGCTACGGTAGTAAGGCCTGCAGCGAAGCAATTTTTTTCGGCATGGCTGAGCCATTTTACGTAATCATTGATGCCTGCTGTTGGAATTTTTGCTGAAAGAAGATCCACTGCATTATCAATTAAAACACCTGTGAGTTTACCATCGCGGGTTTCTATTTCGCCACCAACCAAAGCCTGCCCGGCCACAATGCCCGCCGTATCCAATGCCTTCTGATTTGCAATAGCTGCATGTCCGTCTACACGCGTCAGAATCACTGGTCTGTTTGGAAATAAAGCATTCAGCTTTTCATTGGTTGGGTATGCTTTGCCCGGCCATTTGTTCTGATCCCATCCCCTGCCTTTAATCCATATTTCTTCCGGATGCTCCTTTGCAAATTTATCCACCCTGCTTACTACTTCATCCCAGCTTGCTGCACCAAATAAATCAACCATATACAAACTCTGGCCGTAACCAAGAAAGTGTGCATGTGCGTCAATAAAACCAGGGTAAACGGGCTTCCCCTGCGCATCCAGTTTTTCTTTGGTTGTATACTTTTTTAAAATGTCTGCATCTGAACCTACGGCCACAATCACGCCGTCAGAAACAGCAAATGCTTGCGCTGTAGTAAACTGGTCATCTACTGTGTACACCACAGCATTGTGCACGATCAGATCCACATCCGTTGCACGTTTACACGATAGCAGACAAATGCATATAAAAAAACAAATAAACAGGTAACGCATGCAAATTGGTTTAGAAACAAATGTAACAAACCAGTACACAGAAAAATGATTTACACCGGTAAGGATGCAAATGAAAACTGCGTTTGATCATCTTTTACCAGCCGCAACGCAAATATTTTTGCCGCATGAAAATCGATCTTGCTTTGTTGCATAAGTACAATCAGCCGGTTCCGCGCTACACCAGTTATCCCACTGTTCCTTATTGGCAAAATGAAATAGATGGTGACGTGTGGAATAGGAAGTTTCAGCAACAGTTCAAAATAAAAAATAGCCGCGAGGGCATCAGTCTATATATCCATCTGCCCTTCTGCGAGTCGCTGTGTACCTATTGCGGCTGTAATAAAAAAATTACCACCAACCACAGCGTAGAAGAAGTGTACATGAAAGCCATTTTGGATGAATGGGGCCTGTATCTAAACCTTGTGAATGAACAGCCGGTAATAAAAGAATTGCACCTTGGTGGGGGAACGCCTACCTTCTTTTCACCGGACAATTTGAAAAAACTGCTTACAGGTATTCTTACTCAATCAACGATACACCCAAACAGGGAATTCAGCATAGAAGGTCACCCAAATAATACTACACAAGAACACCTGGAAACCTTATATAAACTTGGTTTTAGAAGAATAAGTTATGGCGTGCAAGACAACGATCCCAAAGTGCAGCAAGTCATTAATCGAATACAACCATTTACCACATTGGTAGAGGCCACACGTATGGCGAGGAACGTTGGCTTCACTTCTATAAATTTTGATTTAATTTATGGACTGCCTTTGCAAACGGTGGAAAGCATGCAGACAACTATTCATCAATGCCTGTCACTTCAACCAGACCGCGTTGCTTTTTATAGCTATGCGCATGTGCCCTGGACGAGTAGAGGACAACGATTGTTTAGTGAAGAAGACTTGCCTTCACCTGAGCTTAAGATGCAACTTTACAGTTTGGGAAAGGAACTTTTTACTACCAACGGCTACTACGATATTGGCATGGATCATTTTGCTTTACCCACAGATGATTTATACCTGGCTGCACAGCAGGGAAGATTGCACAGAAACTTTATGGGCTACACTACGCAAGCAGGCGGCCTGTTGCTCGGGTTGGGCGTGTCCTCCATCAGCGATGTGGGGATTGCTTTTGCACAAAACAAAAAGACTTTACATGAATACTATCAAAGCATTCAGCATAAAGAACTGGCCACACAAAAAGGATATTTTTTAACGGAAGAAGACCTGCATTTTAAACGATATATTCTTGATATCATTTGTACGGGAAGTACCATTTTGAACGAAGAAGATTCTGAAGCCCTAAATAAGTATTCACTACCAGAATTGGGTAAACTTCAAGCGGATGAACTTTTAAACTTAGCAGGCAGTAAGCTAACTGTTACAACACTGGGAAGAAATTTTCTGCGAAATATTTGCAGGGCTTTCGATTTGCATTTGCTAAAACATCAACATGAAGTGACAGTGCCAAAGTATAGTAAAGCCATCTAGAGAAATAAAACTACTACACTAGCCTTTTTGCCTAATCATTTTATACACTTTAATAGCACTCATTAACAGGATAATGAAAAGGATTAACCCAATTATTCCCCAAACAAAACTTAGGCTTTGCTTCACGGTTACCAGCATTACAATAGCGAATAAAAATATGGTAGCTACTTCATTCCAAATTCTTAATTGCTGAGAAGTGTAGGTAAATTTTTGAGCAATCTGTTGCTTGAATATGCGGTGTAAAAACAGAAAGTAGAGGTAAAGCCCTACAACAAAAATCAGTTTGATCAGTAACCATCTGCCAGCCTCTTGAAAAACTATTGTATGCCACCTACCCTCTAGCATAACCCACGGTCCAAAAATGAGTGTAAGAATGGCTGATGGCCAGGTAATGCCAAACCACAATCGTCGCATCATGATGGAAAACTGGGCATGCAACGCCTCCTTTACCACTGGCTCTTTATCCTGTGCTTCCGTGTTGTAAATAAAAAGTCGCGGCATGTAAAACAACCCGGCAAACCAGGTAACAATGAAAATAATATGCAGCGCCTTTATGTAAAGCATGAATGATAAATTATGAACGTGAATACATGCAGCCATCCGTTTAGAATGTACTTATTCCAATTATACTGTGCGTGTTTCAAGTACATCCGCCAAAACCATTTCAGAAGAACCATTCTTGATCGTATCGATATAAAACTCCAATGTCTTCACCCACATAGGGTGCGTATTTAAGCAAGGGATCATAGTAAAACTTTCGCCTCCTGCGTGCATGAATGTCTCTTTACCTTCTTCTGCAATTTCTTCCAGGGTTTCCAGGCAATCACTTATAAAAGCAGGACAGGCCACCAACAACTTCTTTACTCCTTCAGTTGGTAGTTCTTCAAACCTTACAGCCGTGTAGGGTTTCAACCATTCGGCTCTCCCCAGCCTTGATTGAAAGGAGTAAGTAAATTTCTCTTTAGGTAAGCCAAGTTTTGCTGCTACAAGTTGAGCTGTAATGTAACATTGATGCCGGTAACAATATTTGTGTGCAGGCGATTTCACTGCACAGCAATCATACATTTTCAAGCAATGCTTCCCGGTAGTATCACTGCTCTGCACGTGGTTTTCAGGCACACCATGAAAGCTTAACAGCAGTTGATCGAACTCATCGTTCAAATAAGGACGAATGCTTTCAGCCAATGCATTAATGTAATGTTCCTCATCAAAATAGGGCTTTACAATTGTAAGCTTAAACTTGTAGTTATTTTTTTCGTGCACTTCTTTTGCAAACTCTACCGCAGTTTCGTAACTGCTCATTGCGTAGTGTGGATACATAGGAATGGCAATCACTTCTTCCAAACCAGGTTCACGTTTCAGCAAATTTTCATACGCGACCTTCATGGTAGGATTACCATAGCGCATTGCTACTTCTACGGGTTCGCTTACTTGTGCCTGCAAGGCTTGTTGCAGTTGTTTAGTTAGTACAATCAGCGGAGATCCATCTTTTGTCCAAATGGATTTATATGCTTCTGCCGATTTAGGCGCTCTAAACGGAACAATGATCCCACCTACCAACAGAGAACGAAAAAAATAAGGTGAATCGATCACCCTTGCGTCCATCAAAAAATCCATCAGGTACTTTCTTACGTCCTTTACCGCTGTCGAATCAGGCGAGCCCAAATTCATCAAAATAATACCGCGTTTCACTCCCTTTTCCATGTTTCTAAATAATGTGCAAATGTAACCACCCAGTTGTAGAAAAGTTCACCGGAGCGTAACAGGGAGCTGTTCTGAAGAGGCGAAAAACCTGAAGAGTGAACACCTAACACAGAGAGTCGTAAAGCACTGGAATAAACTATCCCAGCAGTTTTTCAAATAACTTAGCTGTCTCAACTCAAACATATTCAACTATGCGATTACTTGTCATCTTATCCACCCTTGTGCTGGGCATGGCCGCATGCAATTCCAACAACAACCAGGCGTTGCAGCAATCAGCGCAATCTTTTCTCGATTCGTTTAATGCTTCTTTTGTAAAAGTCTACACTACCTACAGTGAAGCGCAATGGGCTTCCAACACCATGATTAAAGAAGGTGATAGCACCAATGCAGTAAAAGAACAGGCGGCCGGAAAAGCCTTCAGTGATTTTGCCGGCGACAAAATTTTAGTTGAGCGTGTCCAAAAGTATCTTGAAAACAAAGGCAAGCTTACACCTTTACAAGTGAAGCAATTGGAAGCAATATTATTTCAGGCCGGTAACTATACGCAAACCGCAGCGGACGTAGTGAAAGAACGGATCAAAGCAGAAACAGAACAAACGGCAAAGCTGTATGGCTTCAACTATTTGGTAAATGGAAAGGTGGTTACAACTAATGAAATTGACAATATTTTACGTACCGAAACGGATGTAAACAAACGACTAAATGCATGGACGGCAAGTAAAGAAGTGGGTAAGAATTTAAAGCCGGGCCTTATTAAACTACGCGACCTGCGCAACAAGGTTGTGCAGTCATTGGGCTACAAAGATTACTTCTCTTACCAGGTATCTGAGTATGGAATGACAAGCGATGAAATGATTGATCTATGTAAAAAAATCAATCGCGAGTTGTTTCCCTTGTTTAGAGAGCTGCACACCTATGCCCGGTACGAGCTAGCGAAAAAATACAATCAAACTACCGTTCCTGATTACCTGCCGGCGCATTGGGCACCCAACCGGTGGAGCCAGGATTGGAGCACCCTGGTAGAGGTAAAAGGCATTAACCTTGATAGTATCCTAAAACAGAAATCACCCGAGTGGATTGTTCAGGAAGGAGAAGCGTTTTACAAAAGCCTTGGCTATGCTGCATTACCGCCGGTGTTCTACGAAAAATCGAGCTTGTACCCTTTGCCAGCGGGCACCAACTACAAGAAAAATAACCACGCGTCTGCCTGGCACATGGACTTGCAAAATGATGTGCGCAGCCTCATGAGTGTAGAAGCCAATACCGAATGGTTCGAGACGGTTCACCACGAGCTTGGCCACATTTATTACTACCTGAATTATACAAACGATAGTGTCCCTCCCATTCTCAGAGGTGGCGCTAATCGGGCGTTTCACGAGGCAATGGGCAGTATGATAGGCATGGCCGCCATGCAAAAACCTTTTTTAGAAGGTAAAGGTTTGTTGCAAAAAGGCACTCAAACCGATGATACGCAAAAGCTACTGCAGGAAGCATTGAACTATGTAGTATTCATTCCATTTGCCACCGGCACAATGGCCGAGTTTGAGCGCGACCTGTATGGTAACAATCTTTCGCCCAACGAATTCAACAGTCGTTGGTGGGCGCTTTCTAAAAAATACCAGGGCATTGAACCTCCTACTGTACGCGGCGAAGAGTATTGCGACGCCGCCACCAAAACACACATCAACGACGATGCTGCACAGTATTACGATTACGCATTGTCGTACGTCATCTTATTTCAATTGCACAACCACATCGCAAAAAATATCTTGAAGCAGGATCCGCGCAACACCAACTATTTTGGCAATAAAGAAGTGGGCGACTTCCTTGCTAAAATCATGAAACCCGGTGCTTCACGTGATTGGAGAGTAGTATTGAAAGAAGCCACAGGCAGCGACTTAAGTGCTCAATCGATGGTGGAATATTTTCAGCCTTTAATGAACTACCTAAAGGAAGTAAACAAAGGAAGAAAGTATACTTTACCTGAAACAATGGAGTAACATTTGGTAGCCAGCAACAGCGCTTCGATGAGCCATTGTTGCGACGCTCCTTTCAACCGTTAAATCGCTATGGATCAAAATAAAAAGCCGGGGAAACCCGGCTCTTTTATTGAATATCTGTTTTGTTCTAACGTTTCGTATTCCTCTACGAGATCCGAAAAAAGTATCACAAACGTTTTCTTATCAAATTGTGATGATCACTTTGCTTTTTAAAGTCCAAAAGCATATCCCAGTCTAAATCCTAAAAAATTAAGGTTGCTGTTTTTACGACTAACACCTTCATAACGGGCAGACAGGTCTAAACTCTTTGTCAACATATACCCTGCTTTAGCGGCGTAAGTAAATCCACCGGAACCTGAGGTATTGCTGTTAGGAGTACTTATGGAGGTGTAACCCAATTGCGGCTCCAGGTAAAGCGAAGGGGCAACTGTGTAGCGTATACCAGCCTTAATGGGAATAAAGTTAAGCGCAGCCAATTTTACTGGCCCAATTTGATCACCTGAAAAACTAATGTAACCTGCGTTTAATGTAACCGCAGTTCCCTTACCCACATAGTAGGCAAATTCGCCTGTACCACCTACACCAATTTTCTGAGTTTTATTTAGGTCTCCTGTCGGAACGCCCAGTTCAAAACCCACACCGAATGTAGTACGGCCAACCTGAGCAGTTGCTTCTACAACAAAGACAAGTACCGCGGCAGAAATGCATAAAAAGATCTTTTTCATAATTTATTGTTTGATAATAATCCAACTACGAAAAAAATCATACCCATCTCCGGTAATGATCTGGTGTGATGCATTCTGTGGCAAAAAAAAACCCTGCAAAGCGCAGGGTCAATTTTCTTAAAGGGGGTAATCCTTAGAAGTTCTTAGTTGCTACGCCGTCCTGTATCGCCTGCAAAGCTTTCGCTTCACTCATTATCGCAGCCATCTTATTTCCTTTTCCGTCGTTTCCGCTGGCCATGTAGCCACCTTTTGCTGTTTTGGTTACCACCGCATCATGCATTGGAACATTCTTTTCTTTTGTTTTTAAGCAGTAAGCTTTAATCATTTTTGATGTATCCATTTTTATAATTTAATCGCAAGGTAATTCAATAAAAAAAAACCCGTTTAAAAATATTTGTAACGTAAATCGTTACGGTATTTTATATAGATTTGACGTATTAATAACCAAACTAACTAAGATGAAAATGACTCGTTTTCTGGTGCTTGCTATTTGTGCAAGCATGATGCTAACCTTTACTTCTGCTAAAGTTTCCCAAAGTAAAGAAGAAGTTGCTGTTCAATCCACCCCAAACAAATCCGCTATTAGCCAAATGGACGCTTCTCTTACTTATAAAGAGCGCGTGGCAATTGCTGAGTCAATTAAAGGTGAGAAGCTGTCTCTTAAGGAAAAGATTGCACTTAAACTTTTCAAGAAAAAAGAGGGTGGCAAATCTCAAGTTATTGCTCTTATTCTAGTAGTGCTCCTTGGCGGATTAGGTATCCACCGTTTTTATCTTGGCTACACCTGGCAAGGCGTTGTTCAACTACTAACGGCAGGCGGCTGTGGCATTTGGGCACTGATTGATCTCATTCGTATTATTACAGGTAGTCTACAACCAAAAGATGGCAGTTATGACAAAACTTTATAAGTATTAAAGACTGAATGAAACTAAAAAGAGAGAGGACAACCTCTCTCTTTTCAATTGAGCAACTTATGAAATTAAAACTGTACTTCACAGTTGGTAAAATAGCTCTGCTTTTCTTGATGCCAATTGTATTGGTTATACTTCCCGCAGATTATTTTGATAAAGGACAATCCCTTTGTATTTCTGTACTGCTTTTAAAGACTGAATGTTATGCCTGTGGTATTACCCGGGCAATCATGCACCTTATTCATTTTCAATTTGAAGATGCTTTTGATTACAATATGATGAGTTTTATCGTACTTCCTTTACTCATTGTACTTTGGATACAATGGATATTA
The DNA here is from genome assembly GCA_031425015.1 of Segetibacter sp. GTDB lineage: Bacteria > Bacteroidota > Bacteroidia > Chitinophagales > Chitinophagaceae > Segetibacter. Next base: position 206,831 of record JANPIM010000033.1, read on the forward strand.
AAAGAAATAAAGATTTTCAAAAGCCTTAATAAAGGTGCACGAAATCAGCTACATTAAACATCAATCTTAGCGTACTTCGCATGGGTTTCAATAAACTCACGTCTCGGGGCTACTTCATCTCCCATCAACATACTAAAAACACGATCCGCTTCTGCCGCGCTTTCAATGGTCACTCTTTTCAAAGTTCTTCGCGCAGGATCCATTGTTGTTTCCCACAATTGATCCGCATTCATTTCACCCAATCCTTTATAGCGTTGAATAGTGACGCTGTCATCTTTACCCTGTCCAAGTTTCTCAACTAATCCTTTGCGCTGCTCTTCTGAGTAAGCATATTCCTGTTCTTTACCCCTCTTAACCAGGTATAACGGTGGCTGCGCAATGTAAACGTATCCTGCTTCTACCATTTCTTTCATGTACCTAAAAATGAAAGTGAGAATCAAGGTGGCAATGTGGCTACCGTCAACGTCCGCATCCGTCATAATGATTAACTTATGATAGCGAAGCTTAACAAGGTTCAATTGCTTGGGGTCTTCAGGAGTTCCCACAGTTACGCCAAGTGCGGTGTACATATTGCGAATTTCCTCATTCTCGTAAATCTTGTGCTCCATTGCCTTTTCCACATTCAGTATTTTACCGCGCAAAGGCAAAATAGCCTGGAAACTTCTTTCCCTTCCCTGCTTGGCAGTACCACCTGCGGAGTCCCCTTCTACCAGGTACAACTCTGTTTTGGTTGGGTCCCTTTCACTACAATCGGCTAATTTTCCGGGTAATCCACCTCCACTAAGCACCGTCTTTCGTTGCACCATTTCGCGTGCCTTCTTAGCAGCTACACGCGCCTGTGCGGCAAGTATAATTTTACTAATAACATTTTTTGCGTCACGTGGATTCTCCTCTAGGTAAGCCTCCAATGCACGCGCTACTGTAGTTTGAACAATGCCGCTTACTTCATTATTGCCCAACTTGGTTTTAGTCTGACCTTCAAATTGTGGTTCTGGTACTTTCACAGAAATAATGGCACTAAGGCCTTCTCTGAAGTCGTCGCCTTCTACGGCAACTTTTGCCCTGTCAAATAAGCCTTCTTTATCTCCATATGTTTTAAATACGCGGGTAAGCGCTTGCCTAAAGCCAGTAACATGGGTGCCACCCTCGATAGTGTTTATATTGTTTACGTAAGAAAAGATGTGCTCTTTGTAGTCGTTGTTATAAGTCATGGCCACTTCAACTGCAACATTGCTTGCTTCGTCGTGTCCTTCTACAAAAAGTGTGATTGGAATAAGTGGCGTACGATTGCCGTTTTTATCCAGCATCTCTACAAACTCTACTATGCCACCTTCACTGTAAAAGCGTTTAAAGTAGGGCTTGCCTTCATCATCCTTATCTCGCAAATCAGTAAGGTTGATGGTTATTTTGCGATTGAGGTAGGAAAGTTCCCTTAATCGCCCTTCCAAAATTTCCTTGTTATATTCAGAAACAATAAAGATGCTGTAGTCAGGCCAAAAGCGAACAGTTGTTCCAGTCAGTTTAGAACTTCCTATCTCCCGCACTTTATATTGAGGAACGCCGCAAGCATACTCCTGCTCGAAAATTTTTCCATCTCGCTGAACCGTCACATGCAGCTTTGTACTTAGTGCGTTGACGCAACTAACCCCGACACCATGTAGACCACCGCTAACCTTATAGGTATTCTTATCGAACTTTCCCCCGGCGTGAAGTACCGTCATTACTACTTCCAACGCACTCCTTTGTTCCTTAGTGTGCATAGACGTGGGTATACCTCTGCCATCGTCACTTACGCTAATAGAGTTGTCTTCATGAATGGTAACATTAATATTGCTACAGTAGCCGGCTAAAGCTTCGTCAATACTATTGTCCACAACTTCATACACCAGGTGATGCAAACCCTTAACCCCTACATCTCCAATATACATTGCAGGTCTTTTCCTCACGGCCTCTAAGCCTTCCAGTACTTGTATACTATCCGCACCGTAACCAGACTTTTCCGTTAATGCTTCTGCTGATATTTCTTCACTCATAAATGATTGGCGATCCAACGATTTTATTAGTTTTCGAAGGTGTGCGAAAATACGTAAATAAAGGGGTTTAAATGGTTGCTATCCGAAGTAATTTGTATGGAAAAACGTAATGTGAAAAGGCGGCAAGGCAAATTAATGATGATCCAATGAAAAAATTCATATACGCATAAAAGTCAATGATTTATATGCTTAACGTAAGTCGCTTTTAAAGATATTTTTCCCGCTATTTCCCCTTAAAATAAAAGATATGATTTTTAAATAAAATCTCTATCTTCGTAACTTCCTTAATGATCTTTACAGTTTCACAATAGTTCTCTGGACGTTTTTAAAGTAAATGTTTCTCTGGTACTTTGTTCACTGTGTTCATTATGGTTTTTTTTTATTTTTTAAAGTTTTACAAATGAACATTTACGTTGGAAATCTCAGCTGGACTATGACTGAGCAGGACTTAGCAGATCTTTTCACTCCATTCGGTGAAGTAGTTTCTTCAAAAATCGTTACAGACAAATTTAACGGCAACCGTAGCAAAGGCTTTGGTTTCGTAGAAATGTCTGATGACGAAGCTGGGCGCACAGCAATCAGCCAATTAAACGAAAGCGACATCATGGGTCGTAAAATCGTTGTGAACGAATCACAACCTCGTCCAAAAGACGGTACTGGTGGTGCTGGCGGTGGCGGATTTAAAAAGAGAAGCTTTGGCGGTGAAGGCGGCGGCGGCGGATTTAATCGTGGTGGAAGCGGCGGCGGAAGTCGTGGTGGAAGCGGCGGTGGATTTAACCGTGGTGGAAACGGCGGCGGTAGCGGTGGCGGATACAACCGTTACTAAACCTGGCGACACAAAAACTGTAAAGTCTGGCTGTCGCCGGACTTTTTTATTTGCCCAAATTTCTGTTCCTTTATTTAGAGCCGGGCTAATAATATACATCCAACATCGTTGCGTCGCACTCTTGTACGATTGTTTCAGTATTCAACTTCGCCGAAGTAGTTGGGGACTGTTGTAATATTTTGGCAAAGTAGACAATTGTAAAGAAAACATATCAACACTGTTGTTCCTCATCCAGTTGTTTTAAAAACTTATTGTACCTACAATTTCTAAAGTATCAGGCGCCGAATTCTTCACATCACTTATGCGCATAAAAAAACCCCATCACATATGTGACAGGGTTAGATTAATAAATATGGCAGTTACCTACTCTCCCGGTTGGAATACCAGTACCATCGGCCATGGCGGGCTTAACTTCTCTGTTCGGTATGGGAAGAGGTGAACACCGCCGGCAAAACCACCATAAGGCAGTAAATAAGTTGATTGGTTGATCAGTGATCGGTTGATAAGGTTTTACTTATCAACTGGTCAACTATTTAACCGGTCAACTTAAAATAAAGTGACATATTGGAAAGTTGTAAGAATAGAATAAAAAAAAATTAAAGCTTACGGG
>JANPIM010000034.1:0-110604 GCA_031425015.1 Segetibacter sp.
CGCACATCAACTGGTCAGCCAGTAAATTGAAAAGTTCCTCTTAGATGAATTCTGGAGGATTTTCAGAGAAGTTGGATCGAGAAATAAGTGAAGCAGACTTCAAAAGTAATAAAGAAATATGTGTTTCAAAGCATTCCTTTGAGTTGTTTCTATTAAAAGTTTTCTCCTTTTATTGCAAGTGCATTATGTAATAAGAAAAACTGTACTTGTATATATTTTTCAGCCATCGATTATTGCCGTAAAGCCTTTATCGGTTTTCTATAAAGACTAGTGAAAAAAGAGGCTGTTCCTTTCGAAACAGCCTCTTGATTATTCAACTTCAAAATCTACATCTTAACCAACTTGATGATTCTTCTTTCTTCGCCTTGAATGATCTCAGCGAAGTAAGTACCTTTTTTCAAATCATTGCCAAAGCTAAAAGTATGGTTTGAAGGAAGGTTGCTAAAGGTTCTAATCAATCTACCGCTCACATCCATCAACCTCATTCTTACAGGTGTTTGATCTTCTGCTCTAAATTGGATCGTGAATTCTGACCTGGTCGGATTTGGCATTACTGAAGCAGTTAATTTTTCAGGAACCAATTCAACCGCTTTTTGAGGTTCGGCGGCTGGTTGCAGGGTAAGAGTAGTACCAGTATCACTCACGGTACGTGCGGTTGTTCCACATGGGGTGATCACTACTCTCTCATTGTCTGACCCTGTTTTGCTAGGACTGGAATGCAGATTTGAAACTGACGGGTATCCGAAGCCTTGCGTGCCAAACACTGAAAGATTAACTGTTATTTCGTACCATACGTCGTAATCCCATGCCGGAAACTGTGCATTATCAGCATACAAAGCGGTTGTTAAGGGAGAATTTACTGTAAGTGCTGCATACGCGGCGCCGTAAGAATTTAGATTTTCATCCAATGAAGTCACAGCATTTGTTACCGCTGTTGCATTACCAAGAACTACAGAACCGTCTCCGCCGCTAACACCCAGGCTACGGAAGCCAGAAGGGTATGCAGCCGACACTGGAGTAGCTGACAAGTAATCAATCTTCACTTCCATTTTCTTCACGCCACTTCCATCAAACAGGGCAAGTTGCAACATATCAGAACTTACAATATCACTGAACTTATGCCCCTTGCTCCATCCCATAGCCGTAGTCGCACTTGTTCCGTATACATTATCAGTAAACGTCTTGGCCAGGGTGGTGCGGATGGTAACTGTATTGTTATCGTTTAATACCCATTCTGACTTCGCATTTACTGTTCCAGGCTTTGTTGAGCTAACATAGCATTGTTTGTTATTTATAACATTACCCGGTGTTGGGGCTGATGTAGTAGTAGGTGTCAAACAAATATCATCAAGACCAAGGAAATGGCTTGCACCAACTGATGGTAACGGATCTTTAACCGCAAATTCTACACTTGTTACACCTGCAGGTACTTTATACGTTCCACATATCTGGCTCCAACCGTATTTAGCAGTTTTGGTTGCAATGGAGTTACCGTTAGCGGTAAGATTTATTACGAAACCATTAACCGGATTTGTTTTCATATTGGCTATCCATGCGCAGAACTGGTACGTTTGTCCAGGAACAACCGTTACCCTGGCAAACCACAATCTATGTTGAGGATTAGAACTGGTATGTACAAGCATAAACTTGCCGCTGCCATTTCTTGGTCCAAGATTAAGGTAGCCACCACCACCAGCCTGAGAAATATTCTGTACCACTTGGTACGAGCCGTTACGTGGCAGACCAAGGAATAGATCATTACCACTTCCAGTCGGGAAATTGTTTGTCGATTCAAACCCACCATAATAAGTTGTTCCTACTCCAAAGGTACAAGGCGTAGTTGTCGGACAAGGGTTGGAGAAAGTTCCTGTTTTAGTTACTGTACAGTTGTTGGCATCGGTGATGATAAAGCTATAAGCTCCGGCTAACAAATTATTGACTGTTAAACCACCAGCAGGAAGCACAATCTCTCCAACAATGCCTGTTCCTTTTATTTTGAACGGTGCTGTTCCTCCTGAAGGTATGATCACCAACGAACCACAAGTTGCGGTCGTATTCACAGATGCATCAAGCACAGCAGGTTTTAGTATTGTCACCGATCTCATAATGGAGCAACCATTTGCGTCGGTAATGGTGTAGTCGTATGTTTTCGCTGCCAGGTTAGTGAATGTTGCACTATTACCAGCAGTAACTATTACACCTGGTGCAGGAATGTCAGTTCCTGTTATGGTGTAAGGCGCGGTACCACCAGTAGGTGTTACTGTTGCCGAACCGTTTGAATTAGCAAAGCAATCCACATTCTGAACTTGACTTATTGTAGCGGAAAGCACACTACCTATTGTTCCAATAGTGTACGTTTTTGCAAGCGTTACATTGCCAATTCCATCAGTAATAGTGTAGGATGATGATCCTGGCGCTAAGCCGGTAAATGTTTGCGGGTTAGTCGTTAAAACTGCACTGAAAGTATTTGTGCCAATTGAATTTATTGTGTAAGGAACAGAGCCACCGCTAACGGTAAAAGTAGCTGTACCATTGGTTTCTCCAAAGCACTTAATGCCAGTGGTAGTCACAGTACTGGAAAGTGGAAGGTTTTGACAGGATATGAAATCAGAAAAATAAGCATACCGAACGCCGGAATTTAAATTTGTTGCAGGATCCACACCGCCATGAATGATTCCTAATTGAAATACACCTGCAGTATTATTTATCAAGCCGCTATTTCCGGCTGGCAGTTGTGCAAGCGATAAAGCGATTCTTGCAAACGAATAGGCGCCATTGGTATTAGGTACAGCACTAAAGTCGGCAGCAGTGATTACGCCTGCGGCACCATTGAATAAAAAGTTATTGATAAGGGTTGTTCTCACCAGAATGTTTGCAAAAAACGGCTGATTAGACGATCTCACAAAAGCAACTTGTGGAGAACCTGAAGCAGCACCATTACAGTCTAACGGTGGTAAAATTGCACCGGCTGTTTCACAATCAAAACCAGACATGTGCAATAAAATAGTTGGCTTTGTAGAAGTAATATAAGTGGATGGTTGGGTAATGTCAGCCACATAGGTTTGACCCGCATTAATGGTAGCCATGTTAGTACCGGCTACATTGATTGTGGTATTATCCTGGGCAGCAACTATAAATGCTTTTTCGGGGTTTACGGGACTTAAATATCCTCTTACCACTGCATAATTAAATCCATACTTACTTTCAGGCACAACCTGGTCGCCAATTAAATCATCGCAATCTCCACCATAAAGAGCTCCACCACGGGCAAGGTCATCTTTAATGGTAATAGCAATCGGCTTATCAGAGGTAACCTTTGATCCACCGAGGTGATCGGCAGCAAGTTGGGAAGTAGCCTGTGCTGAATAAGTTTGACCTGTGTTTAAAGTTACCTGGAAAGGGATACCAGCCAGGTGCCCAACAATATTACGTGTTGGGGTTATGGTAACAGTAGTATTGTCCTGGGTAGCAACAATGTCAAATGCCGAATACGGAGTGGGTACATACTCAGTTCCATTATTCAAAACGTTTTGAAAAGGTGTGTAAAATGATGTTCCCAAAGCGTTGTTGCCTTTTAGAGAGAACATTTCTGGGTTACAGCCAATACATCCTAAACTTGCCACCTCATAGTAAACCGTTATGGGAGTAGTTGCCGTAATTTTTAAACCCCAGTTATTTACATTGTCTGCCGGTTCATTTTGAATTGTGGCAATGTTTGCAGTTAAATCTACCGTGGCAGCAGCATTAGCAGCAATGTTCACTACGCGAGGTACAAAAGCGGGATTAGCAGGTTGGGTAACCGTAACCATACTTGCTGCGTTCAATGTTGAAATTCTTAAAAGAATGGGTGTATTAAAACCTGTGGAACCGTAAATACTACCCTCGGCTACTTTAGGTGCGGCAAACCAAAACTCAGTATCGGTTTGAGCAAATGCTTTCTGGCTTCCAGCCAACATTAAACTTAGGAGGAAGCACATTAGTAGATACTTCGTTGTTTTTTTCATCTGTGTTGTTTTTTTTGATGTATACAGAAGAATGCAAAACATATATTTTATGTCGCACATCAACTGGTCAGCCAGTAAATTGAAAAGTTCCTCTTAGATGAATTCTGGAGGATTTTCAGAGAAGTTGGATCGAGAAATAAGTGAAGCAGACTTCGAGAGTACAAAAGATTTTTATTTCACGAAGAAAATTACCTCACCACCCCATTGATGAAATCATGATTCCCATTGTTGCACTCATGACTTAAAAAAGTATTAAACCTATAAAGTGTTTATTGCTTTGCAACATCACCGCTTATTACTTTCGAATACTTATGCTTTTTTAAAATAAATCTTTTTTCATACCATTCGTAGGATGCCGCAGATATAAGAATACTCATCAAGAAAGCAAAAGGGTACAGTGCGAAATCTGAAAGCATACCTACTTTCTGAAGTATACGGATGCAGAAGACGATTGCAATGGTGTGATACATGTATAGACCGTAAGAAATTTTACCTAAATAATTCAACCACCCAAATTCCATACTGAAAATCCGTTGTCCGTTCACTGCAAAATTGCATATAAGAATGCCAAAAAGAACAGCATAAAATTCAAAGTGTAAGTAATATTTAATGTAAACCCCATTGAGAATTAAGGTTATGGTGGAAGCTAAAACCAACCACTGAAAAATTCTATTGAACAAAACTATTTTAATTTTTGAGGTAAACCGGGAATTTTCGAACGCGATAAGTGCAAAAAGACCTCCAATTGCCATGCAATCAATAGGTGTGGCGTACCAAAATTCATTAAATAGTACAACTGTAGGGGTTTGGGGCAGTAGATAAATCGCAGCAAACTTTACAAACAAGTAAAAAGCAATCACCCCCGACATTAAAATCCACTTGTTGGAAAATCTTTTATTGAGCGCGGGCCATACAAGGTAGAATTGTTCTTCTGCTCCAATTGACCACGCCTGTGCAGCATAGGGCAGCATTTTGAATAAATACAATGCAAGGTTCGGTAGGAAGAATACATATAATCCAAGCTTTAGTCCAAGATCTTCCCACACTACATCTTTTGTTAACCCCGGGAGCGTAAAAAAATTGATGAAAGGGAAAACGAAAAATGCTGCCAAAATAATCAGGAAGTATAATGGCCAGATGCGAAGTATTCGTCTCATATAGAATTTCCGAATACTGATAGTATGGGAAACCTCTTTTTCTTTGAATAACAAATAGGAGATAAGAAAGCCACTTAAAACAAAAAATAGCACGACACCTAATTTACCAATCATGCCAATTACTTTGCTGCCCTCAGTGGGCACACCTGTCATGTATTTAAACAATTCTATATGGTGGATCATCACCAGGAAGGCGGCAATAAAGCGGATGGAATTGAGGTTGGGGAAATAAACATGTGGTTGTTTTATACCTTTCCCAATGGGCGCGTCTAGATTAGCCAGTGCACTTTGCTCCAACAGTTGTTTTTCTAAAAGTTCCAATTTGCCAATTTTTACGGTTAGGGGTTGCTTAGTAGGATGCAATTGATTGTGAAAATGTCGCATGTATCAAAAAGAATATATGCAGCTATTTTTACAATATTATTCCTCCAAAATACAATAATCAAAATGGTTTTTTGGACTAAAGAATTTTGTTTGACAGAATGTAGGGCTCTTAATAAAAGCACGGGTACTTTTTACTTTACACATTTTGGTGTTTGCATGACTTTCTCTCCTGTGTTGAATGGTAGCACACTCATTTGTTGCATGGCAAAACTTTTTTTGTGGGCGATGACGAGTATATTTTCCTAGGTCGAAGAACCAAAACTCAGGGTTATTGTAAATTTAAGGTTTTTAAAAGCTGATTTTTCCTTCGAATGCAACTTATCTCTTACTTAAACCTTCGTTATTCAATTGACTTATGACACCTTCTTCAATCCAATATATGTCTAGTGTAAAACAGGGTATTAGTAATTTTTGCATTTTTAGGCAGAACAAACTGTCCTTCACCTTTTTTTTCAGCTTTTTTGTAAGCATTGCGTTTTCGCAAACCCCACCTGCACAATATGAAGCGGAAGCACAAGCGGTAATAGATGCTATCCAGCAAACCGATGTTCTTACCTTAAGACAGAAAATAGCGATAAACACCCGGATTTTGCGGTTTAAGCAAGGTAATACCTGGAATAAGTTGAGAGCTTATTATGGTTTTGTTGGAGGATCACCCTCTGCCCACAAGTGGAACTGGAAGGATCCAAGAAATACCAATGATGCCTTCAGGTTAGAGTTTGTGAACAATCCTATACATGATTCTTTAGGCGTAACTTTTAATGGTGTAAACCAATATGCTAAAACGTTTTTTGCGCCAACCAACGTTGCAGTAAAAGATTTACAGTTAAGTGCTTATTTGAGAAATAATAATAACAGCGGTGACCTTGCAATTCTTGGTTCAAGAGCAAGTAATCCATTTTCACTCACTTTGCTCGCATCATCTCCTCAAAATGGACCTTATGTAGCATTAAATAATGGTGGAATAGCTACCGGAAACTCTACTATCGCACCTAACGGTCTGCTGGTAGCAACATTCTCCGCAGGTGGAGAAGAACAGCTATGGAAAGATGGAATTTTGTATAGTTGGTCAGATAGATCTGTAAATCAAAATGATGTTGGAATATACATTGGTGCAAATAACAACAATCCATCTCCAGGTGGATTTTATGCAAATACGTACCAAAGCGTGTCTCTTGGTCAAGCTTTATCACCCGCAGAACTAAAGCAATTCAACATAGATGAACGAGAATTTCAGTCTTTGTTAAGAAGGCAAATTCTGGTCAGTATTGTTTTTGATGGAGATTCAAATACCCAGGGATCAGCTGAGTTTGGAACACGGTATGCAGATCAAACTATGACTTTGCTGGGTAAAACCTTCACACCCGTTGTTATTGGTTCTGGTGGATTGACTTCCTCACAAATGCTTTCGTCCGCCTCTACCAGGTACAGTGAAATTGTACATTCCTCGTCAATTGTAGTGATCATTATCGGTATAAATGACTTCACTTTAGGGACGACAGCAACTGCCGTTTTTAATAATGTCAAGCAGATTGTATTGCATCTCACACGCCTTAATTGTAAAAACATTATCATTGGCACCTATCCAGCTGCTATTATCAATTCAAATGAAAATCTGCAGCGACTGGCTTATAATCAATTGTTGAAAGATAGCTCCTTATTCTATGGGTTTAAGGTAGCCGATATAGCTGCCGAACCGGAAATGTCGACTCATTCATACACATATTACAAAGACAATTTCCATTGGAATACCGCTGGCGCTGCCGTTGCAGCGAACGTGGTGAAGAACGCTATATTGTCCCCTTTTCCCAAACACAGCACCTGGAAAGGACTTACTACAGACATTAATAATGAAGATAATTGGTTTGACACTAAGACTGATTCTACTTACAGCCTATGGGTACCTACTGGCACAGCCGCGATGCCTATTATTTCAGATAGTTTAGAAGTAAAGCACTTGTCAGTTGACTATGGAAGTACTATGACCGTTGCGGGTAAGTTGAAATTGTTTGGTGCACTTAATGTGACTGGTAAGATTACCGCTTCTTCGGGTGTAATAGAATTGGCCGGCACAAGTCAGCAGAGCATTCCAGCTCAGGCGTTTGATCAAGACATAATTAAAAATCTAATTTTAAATAATCAAAGTGGTGTTTCCTTAGCAGGCTCCTTACGTATTACCGATAAACTCACTTTACAAAAAGGTCTATTCTCATCAAATAATTACCTAACGCTAGGGAGTTCCGCAACCAACACTGCTCGGGTAGCGCCACTGGGGGCAGGTGCCAGCATAACCGGTAATGTTACCGTTGAGCGGTACCTTCCCTACTACAATGTACCCGGATTGCATTCTGGTCGGTCTTGGCGTTTGCTTACAGCACCAGTTACCGGTACTACGATAAACGCCGCGTGGCAAGAAGGGCAAGTGTTTAATGGCTCCAATCATAGCGGAGCCTTGGTGAATAATTATGGAACCATCATTACTGGACACGGAATGGGCTCAGCTGCAAATGCAAATAACAAAGGTTTCGATTTCTGGAGTGCAATCAGCAATTCGACATCATCGTTGCGGCAGTATTTTATTACAGGCAATGCCGGTAATTGGAGTAATTTCCTTCCTTCTACCTACATTCCCATAGATACGCTACCCGCCTATATGGTTTTTGTGAGAGGCGACCGGACGAAAATGTTGGCTGAAAATGGCACCAATGCTACCACATTACGTTCAAAAGGTTTACTCAAAACGGGTAATATTCCGGTTGTGGTAAATCCTGCACTTGGGTATACCTTGATCGGAAATCCTTACGCAGCACCGCTTGATTTTGAGAAAGTGTACCAAGCTGCTGGTGGGACTGCTGGTGCAGACGGCAAAATAAAACATCGGTTTTGGCTTTGGGACGCCAATTTAAGTACAGCGGGTGCATACCGGCTTATTGAGTGGCAGGGTGGACTACAATACTCCTCAACGCCCTATTATTTAGACAGCCTGGGAAGTTCGACAGATGGAGCTAATAACAGGTTTATTGAATCTGGATCAGGTTTTTTTGTTGAACCTGCAAATGGAGGCGGAGCATTTCAAATCCAGGAGCAGCATAAAGCGGACTCAATGCCAACCCAAACGGTTTTTCGTACTACTTCATTCTCCCAGCCGAAATTGTACATCAACTTAAAATTAGGAGACGCGAGCAACTCAGTGTTGGCAGATGGCATACAAGTTAGATTTGATGACGACTACTCGGCGGGAGTAGGAAGCGATGATATTGGAAAACCTGCAAATTTTAATGAGACGCTGGCAGCACGCCGAATGAACATGTCACTGATGGTAGAGGTGCGACCCTTATTTACGTCAGTAGATACTGTTTTTCTTTGGTTGACGAACACCAATAATAGAAACTACCAACTGGTAATAAAGGCAGATCAGTTTAGTTCGTTAAACGTGAATGCTATTTTATTTGATCAGTATACTGGTATCTCATATCCTATTAATATGGAGGGCGGGCTAACCAATTACGCGTTCTCTATTACTAGTGAAATCTTGAGCAGAAATGCTGACCGATTTAGGATTGTTTTATATAAAGCAGTAAGCCTTCCAACCAATATGGTTTCATTAAGTGCCAACAGGAGTGCACAAGCGGTTGACGTGAGTTGGAGCTCAGAAACGGATGGTAATGCGCAAACCTATTTATTAGAGAGATCAGCAAACGGAGTTAATTTTAATGTGATCAATACCACAGCTTCTAAACAGAGTTTACAGCCGGTAACGTATTCCTATAAAGACGAAAAGGCCCCACAGAGCATCTTATACTACAGGGTAAAGCGGATTGATGCTAATATGAGTGCGGAATTTTCGGCTGTTGTTAAGGTTAATAATATTCATTCCAATGCTACTCTTTCTGTGTTTCCAAATCCTATTGTGGGCAGCCAGCTGAGTATCACAATCAGGAATGTTCCCGAAGGTCAGTATCAACTCACCATAGTTAATGCACTTGGACAGGTTGTAACATCAAGGCTGGTGATGCATACCGGTAATGAAACGTACCACGCACTGTCACTACCTGCTGCGCTACATGCAGGTAACTACCAGGTTCAGGTAGCAGGGGCGGAAGTTTTAATAGCGGAAAAAATAATTCTGCATAAATAGTGTACTATACAGTCGTGAACTTAGGACCTTGACTGTAAGCTCATCAATAAAGGTGGGACCATCGTGCTATGCCATTTTTTAAAGTACCTTTTCAGCAACATAACAATTCTTTTTTTCAATAATATACAACCTGCAATTTTCATATCAAACCTTCGTTTATGGTAAGCGGATAACGTTTCACAGACAAGAATGGATGATGACATCCAACCTTTCAGGAACCTTATTCGTCTTTGATCTGATTGGAGGCAGCGGTACTTGTATTTATGCATTCGCGGATAGCGAAAACTATATATTTGTGCGGTGCTTCAATAGGACAACCCTTTACTTGTGCGTGTAGGTTTTGGTTATTTTTTGAAAGACCATCCAATTAAAATTTTTGTAAACCCCTAGGGGAATACATATCAAATACACAAAAAGGGGGTCTGGCTACTTTGCGCCGGGTTCCCTTTTTTTTGCAGTGTGACTGAGGTGGCGAAGCTATAGCTACTAATAAGCAGTAAAAAAGATATCAATGAAAAAATGTTTTTTCTTCCTCTTACTGGTATCAATAGTGGTATCGTGCAGAACAGCCCGGCAGATGCCCTACTTTTCAATGCCTGTTTACGACAGCAGTCACATGTTTGTGTATGAGAGTTATGATGTACCGTTGCAGGTAGGCGATCAATTGACCTTTGTTGTTTCAGCGCTTAATCCTGCTTCTGCTGCCATCTACAATTTTCCTTCAGGAGCAAAGGTTACTATTGACCAGGAGGGTATGATCAACTTCCCCCAACTTGGGCGCGTAAGAGTTACGGGTCTTACAAGGCCTCAGCTATCCGCATTGCTGGAAACCCGGTTAAAGACCTACCTAACCGATCCTGCTGTGTATATTGAGTTTAATAATTTCAAAGTAACAATGATGGGTGAAATTGGATCGCAAGGTCCAATCCTTGTTCCGGATGGCAAGTTGAATATTTTGGAAGCTATTGCTAGATCTGGTGACATACTACCGTATGGAAAAAAAGAACAAGTTCAAATCATACGCGAAGCCAATGGAAAAAGAGAATTTGGCTGGATCAACCTGTACTCTCCTTCACTATTTACGAGTCCATATTTTAGGCTAAGGCAAAACGATATCATATATGTTCATCCAACGGATGACAAACCAGTTGTGAAAAAGGATAAATTCAGGGAAGGTTTCGGAATGGTAACATCGGTTGTTGGAATAATTACAACGCTTATCTTTCTTGTTACACAGTTTATAAAGTAATAATCAATCGATACAAATAAATTATGAAGCCTATTACCCCTTCTGTAGCTTTAAAAGCCAAACAGCAAGTAAAGCCTTCTATCAAGGAGATAATACTGAAGTATATCATTTATCTGCCAATTATTATTATATCCGTCACAATCGCCACAGCAGGCGCTTACATTTATTTGCAGTATCAAGTACCTGTATATGCCTCTACGATATCTGTCTACTTTCCTGATATGGCAAAAGGCGGTGCACAGGGCGCTGACGTAAGTGCACTAAGCGAAGTGTTGTTATTTGATCAGAAAGTAAACCTGGTGAACGAGATCCAAGTAATTAAAAGTAAAAGCCTAATGCAACGGGTGGTGGAGAAGTTGCACTTAAACGAACGTACTTACATCAAAGGAAAGGCGAAAACAACTGAACTCTACCGCAGCCCCTATATACAGGCAACTGTACTTTCTGTAAAAGATAGCTCACAAGGCGAATACATTGAAATTGTAAAACTTGGTAAGCAACTGTTCCGGGTTGTTGGGGATCAAAAGACGGCAATTGCTTCCGAGGGAAAGATTCAGGGTACAAACGTTACCTATGCTTACAAAGTCGATCCTTTAGTTTTGAAGGAAGAGGATAAATATCTTTTAGTATGGGAGCCTATTTCTCAAACTGCGAGTGTTTTGTCCTGGACTTTAGGTGTTTACCACACTGATAAAACGGCGAATATTCTCAGTTTTATCATTCACACAGAGGTCCCAGCAAAGGGTATTGATTTATTAAACACTTTAGTGGTTGAATACAATATACGAAGCAACGAACAAAAAAATCGTCTGGTTGATTACACGCTGCAGTTTATAGATGAGAGGGTAGAATTGATGCGGGGCGAATTAGGGAAAGTAGAAACCGGCCTGCAAAGAATGCAAGAATCAGAAGTTATTACTCCTAATGCTACCTCTGGCATTGGCCTAGGCGAAATGGCGACGGGTAAAGATAAAATTGTAGAATCTGAAATGAAATTGGAGGTGATTAATATGGTTCGACAATCCGTTACGAAGCCCAATCAGTTAATACCCACCCTCGGTTTAGACGACCCTACGATTTCAGGTTTGGTAGGACAATATAATTCAGCTATCATGGAGCGGGAAGAGTTGTTACGCACCATGCCAGCAGCCAATCCAATTGTTCGGAATGCACAGGCATCTCTGGAGAAATATAGGGCAAATATTTCCTCTGCTTTAGATAATGTTGCTGTTAGAACAAAACAATTGAAACAACGCGCTTATGGTGACGTTTCTGCAGGACGATCAAAATTAGTGTCGGTTCCGCGCCAGGAGCGTCAGTTGCTAGAGATTAGCAGGCAACAGGATATAAAAGAAAAATTGTTCCTTTTCCTGTTACAAAGAAAAGAAGAGGCTGCCATTACCAAAGCCTCTAATTTGTCATCTAATACGATCCCAATTGATCCGGCAGTCACCACAGGGGTTGTAAAACCCATTGCCGGTGCCATTTATCAAAAGGCCATTTTATTTGCCTTGTTCATTCCGCTTGGATTGATATACCTGCGTGAGCTCTTAAACGATAAAGTAACCACCCGGCAAGACATATCTTCTAAAACAAATACCCCGATTATGGGTGAAATATTACACAACGCGGATAAGAAGCGAAGGTTGGTTGTAGCATTCGACGACAGGTCAGTACTGGGCGAACAATTTAGAATGGTGAGAGCCAATATGACCTTCTTAACGAAAAACAGGGATAAAAAAGTTGTTCTGGTTACTTCAACTACATCCGGTGAAGGAAAAACATTCTGCTCATTGAATTTAGGAGCAGTGTATGCAATCGCCGGTAAGAAAACGGTGATTTTAGAAATGGATTTAAGGAAACCAAAAGTGACAGAATCTCTCAACATTCCTAATACATTAAAAGGTATAACCCATTATGTTTCCGAACAGGCTGAATTGGAAGAGTTGCCAATTCCAGTTCCAGAACACCAGAATTTATTTGTCATAACTGCGGGCATTATACCACCCAATCCCTCAGAAATTTTAATGGACGAGCGCATTGATCAATTATTTGCTTACCTCCGCATTCATTTTGATTGTATTATTATTGACTCGGCACCGCTTGGATTGGTAAGCGATGCCAAAGTATTAGCGAAACAGGCAGACTCTACCGTGTATATTGTACGGCAACGCGTTACGGCTAAAAAGCAAATTCATGCCATTAATGAATTATATGAAAAGGAAGAATTTCCAAACTTTAGCATTATGGTAAATGATGTGAAAGCGAGAGGTTCGGCTTCTTATTACGGCTATGGAGGCAACTATATGAGTAATTACAAGGTTAGCTATGGTAATGAAGAGAAAACAATGTGGCAAAAAGCCAAAACCTTAGTTGGATTAAATAAAAATTGATCGTCATGAATATTGCGGCTAGCGCACAGGTAGATACAGAAGTATGGGATATGGAAATACAGCCCAAAACAGGGTTATTCGATCTGAACTTAAAAGAGGTTTGGAAGTATCGTGACCTAATGTGGTTGTTCGTCAGGCGGGATTTTGTTGCTTCATTTAAGCAAACCATTCTTGGACCGTTGTGGCATGTAATTCAGCCAATCATGACAACGATTATGTTTTTAATAGTATTCGGGCGTATTGCAAATATTCCTACCGATGGAATTCCCTCTGCTATTTTTTATATGAGCGGACTAACGTTATGGAATTATTTTTCTGCTTGTTTATCTGGTACATCTAATACATTTCTTGCAAATTCGGGCATATTTGGTAAGGTCTATTTCCCCAGGCTGGTAATACCAATATCTACTGTTTTATCCAACCTCGTAAAACTTGCTATCCAGTTTGTATTGTTTTTTGCAATTTGGACATATTATCAATACAATGGCTTTGCCATTACGCTCAGTTGGACATGGTTGCTTGTCCCACTCTTAACAATAATGATGGCACTGATGGGATTGGGTATAGGTATTATTATTTCGTCGTTGACCACGAAATACCGGGACTTCAGCATTTTGATTGGTTTTGGAATACAGATATTAATGTATCTGACACCTATAGCCTATCCCCTTTCTTACATCGATAATCCTAAATACAAAATGATTATCCAGGCCAACCCGCTTACGCCAATTATCGAAAGTCTGCGATTTGCATTGTTTCAAACAGGTGAGCTAGATGTAAGGGGCCTATTGTATAGTGGCGTAGTGATAGTGGTCTCCCTATTTTTTGGGTTGATAATTTTCAACAGGGTTCAGAAAACATTTATGGATACTGTTTAGTATCATCAAACTTATTTTATAATGAGCAATACAGTTATCAGGATTGAAAATGTTTCTAAACAGTATCGTCTCGGACAAGTGGGGACCGGTTCACTTGGACATGATATTAATCGATGGTGGCATACAGTAAGAGGCAAAGAAGATCCTTATTTGCAAATTGGCGATGTAAACGACCGTACATCTAAAGGTGTAAGTGATTATGTGTGGGCATTAAAAGATATAAATTTTGATGTAAAACAGGGTGATATGTTGGGTATTGTGGGAAGAAATGGAGCAGGAAAAAGCACTTTACTCAAGATATTGAGTCGAACAACTGCACCAACAACCGGAAGTGTAAAAGTAAAAGGAAGAATTGCAAGTTTATTAGAAGTTGGAACTGGCTTCCACCCGGAATTAAGTGGTCGGGAGAATGTTTTTTTAAATGGTGCAATATTGGGCATGAGTAAATCGGAAATCAGGTCTAAGTTCGATGAAATTGTTGCTTTTAGTGGGGTAGACCGATATATTGATACCCCTGTAAAAAGGTACAGCAGTGGAATGTATGTGCGTTTGGCCTTTGCCGTAGCCGCCCACTTGGAAAGTGAGATTTTGATTGTTGACGAAGTATTGGCTGTTGGTGATGCTGAGTTTCAAAAGAAATGCTTAGGAAAAATGAATGATGTTAGTAGTAAAGAGGGTAGAACCGTCTTATTTGTTAGCCATAATATGTTAGCGATGAAACAGCTTTGCAATATAGGTATGATGATGCAAAATGGGCTATTGAAATATGAAGGACCAATGAATGAAGTGGCAGAAAAATATTTGGTAGCCGGAATTACAAAGGCAAGTGAAGCGGTTTGGGATGGAGCAAATGAACCTGGAAACGAGAATATTTCCATCAAGAAAGTAAAAGCGGCTGCACTTGGCAAAAGCTCACAGGATCCAATTAAAACCTCTGACCAAATTTTAATAGAAGTTGAGTTTGAAAATAAGCAAAATGATATTGACCTCGATGTGACATGGGATATGTTTGACGTCGAAATGGCTCATGTTTTTCATATTGGCACACGCGTGGATGATGAGAAGAAAATTACTAGCGGGAATTACAAAGTAAGTTTCAAAATTCCGGCCAATCTTCTAAACAATAAACGCTACAGTTTCAATATTACTTTTGGCATTGACCAACGATACGTGGCATACAGGCATGAAGGAATTCTCACTATTGACGTAGAAGATGCACTCCAGCGACAAGGCGCGTCAATTCACCAGTATCCTGGAGTTATCCATCCAGCATTTGAATGGGAACGGAAAAAATTGCAAAATTTCAATGTAGGCCAGCCTTTACTTCAATAAATAGCAATGATATTGAACGACACAATTGAAACGGAAAGTCAACTGAAAGGCTCTGGCCGACCACAAACTTTCAAATTGAAATCTATTGGCGACTCTGTAGAAGGATACATTACAATCGCAGAAGCGCAGCAACATATTCCATTTGAAATTAAGCGGGTTTACTGGACATACTATACACCACAAAACGTCATCAGGGGATTTCATGCGCATAAGACGCTTCATCAGGCAATATTCGCTGTAAGTGGAACAATAAAGTTTGTAGTGGAGGAACTGGACAACCGCAGACAGGAATTTATACTTGATGAGCCGCACAAGGGATTATATCTGCCTCCATATACTTGGCGGGAAATACAATTTTCGCATAACGCTGTTTTACTTTGTCTCGCTTCAGATCATTTTTATGAATCTGATTACATTAGAAAATACGAAGACTTTAGAAAATAATGCTTGAAATAATTAGATATACTGAAGATTGGAGAGATAAATGGGAGCAGTTTGTGCCAAAATCGATTAACGGGAATTTTCTTCATACTAGAAATTTTTTTGATCATAATCCTGCTAATAAACTTGACGATTGCTCTTTTCTTTTTTTAAAGAAAAATAAGGTGGCAGCTTTGCTGCCTGCATGTTTTATTGAGAACGATGGTATAAAAATAATTCATTCGCATTTGCGAAGTACCTATGGTGGGTTTGTTGTTGGGAAAGAGATTGGGACAGCAGAAGCAGTTGAAATTGTTCATTTATTGATCGGGCAGGCAAATTCACTATCAATAAACCAAATTATAATAAGAAATCCTTTCCGGATTCTACAAAAATTGCTTTCTGATGAGACGGACTATGCAATGTGGTATCATGGTTTTGTTTTGAAATCAAGAGAATTAGAAATCGCAATCGATTTGACTGGAGGTATTCAAGAAATTGAAAGTAGGTTTGAAAACGGCACTAAATACAATATTAAAAAAGCGGAGAAGCTAGTTCAAGTAAGAATAACTAATGATTTCGAAATGTTTTGGAATATACTTGAAAGAAATCTGGGAGAAAAGCACGGAAAGAGTCCTGTTCATTCTTTAGAAGATATGCTGCGTTTGAGGCTATTGGTAGGAGAGCAGAATGTGCTTCTCTTTGGAGGATATGTTGAGGGAAATTTAATTTCTGGGACGGTTGTTTTCGTATTTGGTGACAGAGTCTTGCATGCACAGTACATTGGATCAGATTCGAATTACCAGGATTTGCGACCAATAAATGCAATAACCAATTTTATCATTAGGTGGGGACATCAAAACAAGTTTCATTATTATAATCTTGGGTCGGCTAATGAAAACGGTGGAAAAGTAATCAACAAAGGTCTTTTCCACTTTAAAGAAGGATTTGGCGGTAGAGGTACGCTTCGGGAAACAATGTTACTGAACATTAAATAACCAAACTTATAGCTTTACATGAAAACAAAACAATTAATTATTATTGGCACCGGGGAAACTGCCGAAATAGCTTTTGAATATTTTACCCACGACTCTGAATATGAAGTCGTTGGTTTTTCAGTGAATAAAGAATATTTAAAAGAGGGTAATTTTTATAATAAACCTGTGTTTGCATTTGAAGATATTGAAGTTCAATTTCCGCCGGAAAAATTTGAAGTTTATGTAGCTATCTCCTATGTTAAATTAAATAGAGTGCGTGCTAAAATGTTCAATGAAGCTAAAGCAAAGGGATATACTTGTGCCAATTATATTAGCAGTAGAGCTTTCGTTTGGCATAATGTAAAATTTGGGGAAAATGTTTTTGTTTTTGAAAACAATGTCATTCAACATCATGTTCAATTGGGCAATAACATTATATTATGGAGTGGTAATCACATAGGCCACAGGACTATTATAAAGGACCATGTTTATTTGTCATCTCATTGTGTTATTTCAGGATTTTGTGAGATTGGAGAATATTCTTTTTTAGGAGTTAACAGTACTTTCAACGATAATCTTAAAATTGGAAAAGACAATATTATTGGAAGTGGCGCGCTGATGGTGAAAAGCACCGAAGAAGGAAAATTGATGGTCGGGTCACCTGCGAGACCTGCCTCAAAATCTAGTTACGAAGCGTTCAACGTGCAACCTGAAGAAATATGAAATTTGAAAAAAGAGGATTAATATTTAATCCGGCCGGCAAATTTTCGTGGGCTGCCCACACTGCACTGCAACCAACACCAATAAAAATAGACGATAAAACTATTCGCATATTTATAGGTAGTAGAGATGAGGAAGGCATTAGTAGAATTGGGTATGTAGATGTTTCCGCAAAGAATCCGTCAGAAGTGATTGGATATTCAAAGCAGCCAGTTCTCGATATTGGTCGGCCGGGAACTTTTGACGACAATGGTGTAGTTCCTGCCGCAATTGTTCAAAGAGATGGGGTATTATTTCTTTATTATGCCGGATACCAATTGGTGAAAAATGTACGTTTCCTGGTTCTGGGAGGATTAGCTAGGAGTACAGATGATGGACAAACTTTTACTAGGGTAAGTAATACTCCATTGCTTGAACGTACCGATGATGAGTTTTTATTCCGTGTCATCCACACCATAATGTTTGACAAAGGAAAATGGAGAGTATGGTATGGGGGTGGAAATCATTTTGTGGCATCTGGTTCTAAAACATTGCCTGTCTATGATATAAGGTATATGGAATCTAATGACGGAATCATTTTTCCTGCCACAGGGCAAGTTGTTATTAATAATGGGAATAACGAGCATCGGGTTGGTAGGCCTTATGTAATAAAGCGAAACGATAAATATCTAATGTTCTTTGGGGCTTCCACTCCTTCTGAACCATATAGGCTTACGTATGCCGAATCTGATGACGGACTTACTTGGACAAGAAACGACAACTTTTTGTCAATACAATATAAAGCCGGAGATTTCGATTCAGAGATGAGTGCTTATCCAAGTGTTATTGAAGTAGAGGGGAAACTGATCATGTTTTACAACGGCAATGAATACGGGAAAATGGGATTTGGTTATGCCAATTTAATAGAAAATTAGATGATACCTTTTTTAGATTTAAAAGAAATTAACTTAAGAAATAAACAGGCTTTCCTGAAAGTAGTAGATGAAGTATTGGAATCAGGCTGGTTTATTTTGGGTGATAAAGTAAAAAAATTTGAAGATGAGTTCGCCCAATATTGTGGTACTAAATACTGCATTGGCGTAGCAAATGGTTTAGATGCCTTAATTCTGATATTAGAGGCTTACAAAGAGCTGGGGGTATTACAAGAGGGTGATGAGGTAATTGTACCTGCTAATACATACATAGCAAGTATAATTGCCATTTCCAAAGTAAGGTTGGTTCCGGTATTAGTGGAACCCAGCCTGGACGATTACCTAATTGATATAACCCAAATAGAAAAAGCAATTACGCAAAAGACTAAAGGTATTTTACCGGTTCATTTATATGGACAATTGTGTGATATGCAGGCAATCAATGCAATTGCAAAAAAGCACAATCTGAAAGTAATTGAGGACTCCGCACAATCTCATGGTGCTATCATAGAGTCTAAAAGGTCGGGTAATTTAGGGGATGCAAGCGGCTTTAGTTTTTACCCGGGGAAAAACCTGGGAGCTTTGGGAGATGGTGGTGCAATTACGACCAATGATGAGGCATTAGCTACAACATTGTTTGCTTTGCGTAATTATGGCTCACATGTAAAATATCAGCACCTATACATCGGTATTAACAGCAGGTTAGATGAAATACAAGCCGGCTTCTTATCCATTAAACTAAAGCAGTTGGATGCTGATAATGCCAGAAGAAAAGAAATTGCAGACCATTACTTGTCAAAAATTGATAATCCTTTAATTACTTTACCAGTAGTTCACAACAAAGAAGCCCATGCCTGGCATTTGTTCGTTGTAAGGGTATCTGACAGGGCTAAATTTCAAGCCTATTTGCAACAAAATGACATTCAAACTGTGATTCATTATCCTATTGCTCCACATAAACAAGAAGCATACACGTTCCTGAATGGTCAATCCCTAGTGACTACTGAGTTAATTCATAGCTCTATTTTGTCTTTGCCTATTTCCCCAGTTTTGAATAACACTGAAGTAGAGACCATTATCAATGTAATTAACAATTACGTCTAGCTATTGATATGTTTGAAGGGTTAAATCAAAAGTCGGGATTAAAAGTTTCTCCAAAGTTATTGACAGGTGATTGGGGCGAGCTCAAGCAGAATATAAGGGAAGCTTTGGACTGTTCCAATTACAATGAGGCCTTTCGTCTTCTGGAAGGTATGGGATACATTGGTTGGAAATACAACTTTCTTCCGCAGTTTTTCGATGACGATGTAGAGTCGTTAATCCAAGAATTGTCGTTGGCGTTATCTGGTCTTATGTCTCCTCAGAAAACAAGTAAAGAATGTGTAGTTTTCTATGACTTCTTTTCTTTGGAAAATCGAGGGTTTACTCAGCAGTACTTAGATGAAATAATAAAGAATGATTTGTGTTTGTATTATATCGTTGAGGACACTACAAAAGTAAAAAAGGATTCAGGGCTAATCAAAACTATAGACGAGTACGTCAACGGGCACATTATCAGTTTGGATTTCAAGGGAAATAAAACTGATAAGTTATTACAACTTGTTTCCACAGTTACCGGATTATCTCCTTCTAAAGTATTCATACAAAATTCGCCGTGGGATATACTTTCTTGCTGCTTCGGTTATTTAATTAAAAATACAGGCATTAAGACATATTTGATAAATATTACCGATCATACTTTTTGGCCTGGTAAATCCTGTTTTGATTATTTTATTGATTTCAGAAAAATTGGATTTCAAATCAATAGAGATTACCGTGGTATTGATGAAGCTCAATTAATAATAATTCCAACCCCAGCTTTTAAACAAACAAAAAATACAGAAAGTTTTAAAGGCTTTCCAGTGTCAACAGTGGGGAAAGTAATAGGATTTGCTGGAGGGTCGCATTATAAGATAGTTGACAAGAACATGACGTTTTTAAATTTGATAAAGAACGTCATTAATGAAAATGAAAAATTCATATTTTTTTATGCCAACGTCGACGGTGATAATGGACTAACAAAGTTTATTCGAAAAAATAAGCTAGAAACTAGATTTATTTTGATTGGTGAGAGGACAGATATTGATGAAGTCTTTAAGAATATTGATATTTTCTTCAATACTTATCCGTACGGGGGTGGATTGATGTTGCAATATGCCGTGTCTAATCATAAACCTATTGTCGCTTTTTCTGACCCTAAATTGCTTTACACAAGAATTGATAAAGTACTTGATATTGACTATGATGAAAGGTACATCTTTACCGACCAAGCAATCTATCTTGATGCTGCACGAAAGTTGATTAGTAGCCCCTCCTTTAGAAAAGATTATGCATATGATTTATCTAAGTCCAATGCAGTTAATGAGAGTTTTAGTTGCCAACTAACGAGTCTATTAAAAAATGAGCCTTTGAGCAAAATTAATCTTGAGAAGCTTTCAATTGACGTAGCTGCTATTCGAGATTTTCATATTCTAAGTGATAGTCTTTACTTGAATGAATATTCAGCATTAGCAAATCATTATTTGGGTAGAAATTATAAAGTGAAACATAGGTATATTAATAAAC
This sequence comes from Segetibacter sp., assembly GCA_031425015.1. Classification (GTDB taxonomy): domain Bacteria; phylum Bacteroidota; class Bacteroidia; order Chitinophagales; family Chitinophagaceae; genus Segetibacter. The sequence goes on from JANPIM010000034.1 coordinate 21,168, forward strand.
CATTATCTATTAAAAGTGGTTTATTGAAAATAATTCCCGCAAGGTTAAAAAAGAATGTAAGAAAAGCTTGTGCTTCCATTGTTTTTAGAATATTAAACGACGACACTTACTTAAAGAAGCTAAATTGGAAGAGAGATGGTGATTTGCAAACTTTTCGTGCTTCTTTTAAATATTTAGGAGCAAATGCTGCATTCCCAAATTTTAAGTCAGTCGAAAATCCGGATTGTATTCAAATAGGTGATAATTTCCGCGCATTAGATCATTTACGGCTCGATGCTATCCGGCATTATGATAATCAGTCATTTGAACCTGAGGTGGTGATTGGTAATAATGTAACTCTCAATTCTTTTTGCCATATAGGGTGCATAAATAAGGTACATATTGGCAATAATGTACTAATTGCCAGCAAAGTTTTCATTTCTGATCACTCTCATGGTGATGTTACTTCTGAAGTTTTAAAATACCCTCCTGCTGAACGAAGGTTGACTTCCAAAGGCCCGGTAATCATAGAAGACAATGTTTGGATTGGAGAAAATGTTTGTGTGTTTGGCAATGTGACTATTGGAAAGAATTGCATAATTGGAGCTAATTCAGTTGTGACCAAATCAATTCCAGATAATTGTGTTGCTATTGGCTCCCCAGCCAGAATTTTAAAAAGACTTTAGGTGGTTTCTGTTATCATACCAAATTTTAATCATTCTGCATTCCTTGAAGAAAGAATTGAAAGTGTTCTCAAACAAGAATGTGTGAATTTGGAAATTATTATATTGGATGATTGTTCAACCGATGTTAGTGTGCAGGTAATTGAAAAGTATCGAAGCAATCCATTAGTTAAGAAGATTGTCTATAATACAATCAATAGTGGAAGCACATTCAAGCAATGGAAAAAAGGAATTGAAGCAGCAAATGGAGATCTAATTTGGATTGCTGAAAGTGACGACTGCGCAAATAGTAATTTCCTGCAAACTTTGGTTCCGCTTTTTGCCGAAGACCCTTCCTTAGGCCTTGCTTTCTCTCAGTCATATCGCTACTCAAATAGAAGTGAAGTATTAGGTGATTGGTGTTTTCATACAAAAGATTTTAATGATTCTATTTGGGACGAAGATTTTAAGATGGACGGGAAAAGGTTCATCCAGGAATTCATGCTTTACAAAAATCCTATTCCTAATGCAAGTGCAGTTGTTTTTAGAAAAGAATCCCTGTTGCAATCAAATGGTTTGAATGTCAATTTCAAATTGAACGGCGATTGGTTTATGTACTCATCTATTCTTTCCATATCTAACGTAGCATTTATAAGCCAACCCTTAAATTACTTTAGAGAACACAGTAATAAAGGGAGTTCGAGAAACGTTTTGTTAGGGAATAACGTGAAGGAATATTATATGCTTGCAAACCATTGGCAGCATACACTTCCATTATCCGTTTATCAGAAAAATTCGTTGAAGTTGTGTGCCTTTAATATTTGGAAATTGAATTTTGATAGTAGGTTGAGGAAGATGTTTCAAACGAATTTTTTTTCTATTCTGTGTGCAGCTCTGAAGGTGGATAAATATATTCTTGTACGTTTCTTAAGGTTTTCTAGGTAGGATGAAGGAAGTAGAAAAAAGTTGCGTTGTTATTCCTGTCTTTAAGGAGTTCTCGAGTTTAACTGTCTCTGAACTTACAAGCCTTGGTTGCCTTAAGTGTATTTTCTTGCGTAGTTTTATCCGGTTTATTTCTCCTTTTTCTTTGGATATCTCCGGTTACCTGCAATTTGCGGAAAGTAATGAGTTCAACGCTGAGGTGATTTTTTTCGATGATTTTTATTTCTCTTCGATTACAGGATATAATCACCTGTTGCTGTCGAAATCATTTTATTTAAGGTTTTCCAGTTTTGAAAATATTTTGATTTTTCAAACTGATGCTTTTATATTTAGAAACGAATTAGACCAATGGGCTAATTCAGGTTTTGATTACATAGGCGCACCCTGGTTTGATAGCTGGCGTAAGAATGATCCTACCGCAAAAATTGTAGGAGTTGGTAATGGTGGATTTTCGCTTCGTAATACATCAAAAGCGATCAGCATACTCAACCGTGTAAACCTGCTACGTGCTTTTAATCGTTTTTGGCAAAAGCACAATCTCGAGCGATTTATAAAGTATAACCACTTCATACTGCCGTTTAACCGATATTTTAAAATTAAAAAATTTTATGAGCTTGGTGCTGTGTTGAATGAGGAAATTGATAATGAAGATATTTTTTGGGCAGTTTTTGTTGCTGATGTTTTCGCAGATTATAGAGTAGCACCTGTAGAAGAAGCGCTGAAGTTTAGTTTTGAGTGCAATCCGCGAATATTATATAAAATGAATGGAAACAAATTGCCTTTCGGTTGTCATGCCTGGGAAAAGTTTGATCCCGATTTTTGGAAACCATTTATACCTTTTAAGTGATGAGGGATAATGTTATTGATTTTGTTGATAAGCCATTGCAGATGATGCAGACTTTGTTGCATAAGGCAAGAAAGGGATTGTTCCATTTAAAAGATTCATCATCATCAATTGAATTAGTCAACTATCAGCCTGCTCCCTCAGACAACAGTAAACCGAATGATGCTAATAATTGGGAGCAGGTATACCTTGCCAAGTCACTTGTGCCAGTAAAGAATGTAGAAGATGAGCTTGCGCTTAGACTGTTAGAACTTACAAGCGAGGGTGATATCTTGCTGGAAGCAGGCTGTGGTTTTGGGAAGGTAAGTGCCCAACTGGGGTTAGCTAATAGAAAAGTAGCGATCAGTGATTTTAGCGAAAACATTTTGAAGCAGGCGGAGGAGCTATTTAGGATATCTAAAATTCAGTTGCATGGTAGTTATCTCTTCGATATGACTAAAACCTTTCCACTGCAGGATGGTGCAGTTGATACTGTATGGAGCAGTGGTGTACTGGAGCATTGGACTGGAGTGGAACAGTTACCCATTGTAAAAGAGATGGTTAGGATTTCCCATCGCTCGGTTATTTCTTTTGTACCGTACCAGGGTTGTCTCTTTTACAGGATGGGTAAATACCTCCTGGAAAAAGAGAATAAGTGGATCTATGGCAGGGAGATACCTATGAGTAGCCAAAGAAAATTATTTGAAGAAGCGGGTCTGAAAAATATACAAGAGAGCTTGGTATTGCAAAGTTGGGCACCCAATTTATTACATGATATTTTGCCAGAACAATATTGCTTGATAAGGGATTGGTGGAATAGCCTGCCAGAAAATGATATTGTAAAACAGAACCAAGGGTACCTTTTGGCAACCATTGGCTACAAGTCCTAATGAAAAATATCCTCTTTGTATTTGGCACCCGGCCGGAAGCGATCAAATTTGCACCATTGGTAAAAGCGTTTATAGCGGAACATTCTTTTGATGCAAAAGTTTGTATTACCTCACAACACAAAGAAATGCTTCAGCAGGTAATGGAATTTTTTGCAATTGAATCTGATTACGATTTAGAAGTAATGAAACCAAACCAGGATCTGTCTTCACTAACCAGTACAGTTTTAAACGCATTATCAAAGATACTTGCAGCTAATAAACCGGATTTGTTGTTTGTGCAAGGCGATACCACCACTGCATTTATTGGCGCCCTTACGGCATTTTATTACAAGGTACCAGTGGCACATTTGGAAGCCGGCCTACGAAGTTTTAATAAGTATTCACCTTTTCCAGAAGAAATAAATCGAAAACTGATATCGCCTATAGCCGATCTGCATTTTGCACCAACAAAATCGGCAGCTACACACCTAGAAGCTGAAGGGATAAAAGAGAATGTGCATGTGGTTGGTAATACTGTGATAGATGCCTTACTGTTAGGACTTAAATTAATTAAGGAAAGAGGTGAGGAAAGTTATTTACAGCAATTTAATTTCCTTGATTTTGAATAGAGAATTATTCTGGTAACTGGTCATAGAAGAGAATCTTTTGGAGAAGGATTTGAAAATATTTGCCTGGCCTTAAACACTATTGCAAACAAATACCCGGAAGTGCAAATTGTATATCCTGTCCACCTCAATCCAAATGTGCAGGAACCTGTAAATCGGTTATTAAAAGGAAGCAAAAATATTTTTCTACTGCCACCCATAAGTTATGCACCGCTCATTTGGCTTATGAATAAATGTCACCTCGTAATTACTGATTCGGGGGGCATACAGGAAGAAGCACCAACATTGGGTAAACCTGTTTTGGTAATGCGGGATGTAACTGAAAGAATGGAAGGTGTACATGCAGGCACTGCAAAACTGGTAGGGACAAAATCATCGTCCATTATTGATGCTGTAGTTGCGCTGATGGAAGATGAACAGCATTACCAGCGAATGTCAAAGGCAAACAACCCGTACGGTGATGGCTTGACGAGTAAAAAGATAGTCAACATCGTACAATCTTATCTAAATTAACGTGAAGGGTAAAACGGTATTATTTCTTTCCAAAGGATTTGCGGGGGACCACCCTATGTTATTACGATGGAAAAGTTATTATAAAAGCAGGGGGATGAAAATGCTAGCTGCTCATGTGAACTGGGATATGTTTGGGACCAGCTCTAAAAAAAAGCTGCGATTACTACTTAAATGGCGTTTATTTCTGTTTACAAATAAGGTTGACTTTATTCATGTAAATGATTTGGAAAGTGGAATGGTTGCCTCGCATCTTACACGCAAGTTTGGAATAAAATACGTTTATTCTGCTAATGAAATTTTTTCTCATGAGTTGCCGGTAGAGAAAGAAGGCGACTTTACCTACGGAGTAAAATTGAGTGCTGAATTAACCGTACTTACTCATGCTAGTCTTGTTTTGGTGCCTAACACACAACGAATTGGCATTTTTAAGAATCTTCATCCAACAGTTTCTGCCGGCAAGTACAGACTTGTAGAAAATAAATCCTTGACCTCCAACGCTACATTTGTCGATCAAAAATTTGTTACATCTTTACCCAAGGTTCCAACTGTTTTTTACGGCGGCTCTTTTTGGTATGGAAGAAGGCAGGAAGACTTCCCGCGTTTAGCGGATTGTTTAGCCGCTGAAAACTATGCCCTGGTATTAAGCGGTGGACATAATGAATACCTGCAAAAATTGCTACTTGAATCGCAACACATTCACTACGTAGGAAATATACCTCCAGAGCAATTTGACAATTTTATTGAGTACGTAGATATTTGTCTCGCGTGGTATTATCCAACTACCTTAAACGACGAGTTGTGTGCTCCGCTGAAGTTATTCGATTTTCTTAAAGCGGGTAAACAAGTGGTTGCACCAGCGCTCCCTTATATAAAGACAATAGCCGAGCAATACAAAGGGGCCATTCACCTTTTTGAGCCAGGAAATTATAAGGACTGCCTGCAGAAAATCAACAATATACTTAATGAAAAGACAACCAGCTACGTAGATGTGAATACTGTCACCTGGGAAAGTCAGTACACCCTTATAGCTTCTTACTTTAAGGAAGCTTTTGTGCGTAAAACAAAAAAAGAGAAGAGTATCTCAGTATGATTTATGTAGAACCAGAAAGCGGGTTATGTAACCGAATGCGCGTTATTGACTCAGCAATACAATTGGCTAAATATCGAAAAACAAAAGTAAAGATCATCTGGAAAGTCAATCACGATGTAGGTGGTGAATTTCTCGATCTATTTGAACCATTGTCAAAAGATACTGGTGTTGTCAAAATTGTAAACGATTATCAATCAGGGTATTTTGATATTGGTTATAACAGAAATTTTAAGGGCATAAAAAAATTTTTTAAACCACAATTGATTGATCTACCCGAATATGAGGCTTCGGAAGTATGGAATAAATATAAGGCCTTGACTTTTGATTATTCAGAATACGATGAGCAGTTCGATTTGGAAATTAAGAATTTATGGAATAAAAGATGGGGGAAGGACCGCTATTATATTCGATTGTTTTCTAGATTTTTCGGGAATCCTAAAACTGACTATAGCATCTTTAAACCAAAGAAGGAGATATTACAAAGGTGTTCTAACATTCTTAATAAATATAGCGGAAATACGATTGGTGTGCATATAAGACGTACTGACAATATTGATGCAATTAATGCAAGTCCAACTGAATTGTATTTACACGAAATGGATCGTGCTTTATCTTTTCAAAATGAAGTTAAATTTTTCGTAGCTACAGATTCTCAAGAAGAAAAAGATATTATTTTCAAACATTTTAGAGGGAAAGTAATTTATAACGAATCTAAACTTGAAAGAAATAGTCTTGCAGGAATAACTGACGCTATAATAGATTTGGTATGCCTTAGTAAAACGAACAGCATTATTGGCAGCGCATGTAGTTCTTTTACTGAAACTGCGATATATTATAACGGTCTTAAGGATTTTAAAATCATAGGGCACGGTTAAATAGTATTTTTTTGATAAGAATTAATTTTATACAAGATTATGAGGGAATGGGTGGAGTTGAAAATCTTATTTTATCACTAGTAAAATACTATTGTTCTTCCATTGAATTTAACGTAAGGTGTATTATACCTACAAATTCCTTTTTAGGCTCCCGCTTAAGCGGTTTTAAGGAGTTAGACGTAATTGATACAAACCAATTGGACCATTTGAGGGCACATCAGACTTATGATGATATTTTCATTTTGTTCGATCTTCGATTTTTTAAAATTCTCAAAGAGCCCGTTAAGGTATTGTTGTGGCTTGTACATCCGAAAACTGTTCTGTGGCATCAAGATGAATTTTTAAATAGAGCTAAGTTGATCAGTTGTTTGGAGGATTCGGGTTCTCTATACTTCATGGATGAAAAGATTCATGCAGAAGTTGAGAAGACGGTTAATTCGACATTAAAAAAATCGGTGTTGCCTTTACCTGTGAAGACATTTGAAATAGTCAATTGCGATTTCAAAAGGGAACAGGGTACACTTAATGTCAGCTTCGTAGGTAGAAGTGTATCTGAAAAGCTAAATACATTGGCTTTTTTTTTATCAGAGGCGGATCAGTATGTGCGGAATAATGAGTTGTTAATCAACGTTCATTTATTTACTGATGATATATCTTCTTTTAAGGAGTTCATTTCGCGAAGGGCATTTAGTTCTAAATTAGTATTTTTTTATTACGAAGGTATTTCAGGTGATGACCTTAGTAATAATTTAATTAGGGTATCAGATGTTCATTTAGGTGTTGGACTTGGACTTCTCGAAGGCGCTAAACTTGCAATTCCTTCTTTAATTATTAATGCAAGTCAGAAAGAATTGGCGCAATTGCCCTATAAATTTATGTTTTTCTGCCATTCTCCTAAATATGACATAGGTGATTTTATTGAAAACAGATTTTATTATAAGGATGCTTATTTAATTGGGGATCTTTTAAAAGATATAGAAGATAACATTATTGATCTAAAAGCGATTGGAAATGCCTGCTTGGAAAAATTTAGGTCAGAATTTTTGTTTGATACAAATATTGAGCTGCTTTCGTCAGCCATTCGAATGGTATCTACGTGTAAGCCTCATCAGCATTTTTCGAGAAAAAGATCGTTGATCTCTAGAGTTAGAGAAATCAAAAGGAAAATTCTTTTGCAATTTCAATCTCAGTTTTAATCGAGTTTTATGTGCGGTATCGCCGGAATAATCAATTTTAAAGCCCAAGCCATTCCAATGGCTACCATTCAGCAATTCACAGATGCTATGGTACACCGTGGACCTGATTCGGGTGATTATGCTTTATTGGAGAATGAAACGGTGGCATTGGGACATCGTCGCTTGAGTATTCTTGATCTCAGTGCTGCAGGTTGCCAACCTATGCAGTACGCTGATGGACGTTATGCTATGGTGTATAATGGGGAGGTATTTAATTTTCTGGAGCTTCGGGAAGAACTAGAAAAAGCAGGTTATGTTTTTCGCACCAAAACGGACACGGAAGTAATTTTAGCTGCATACGATTGTTGGGGTAAAGACTGTTTGTATCATTTCAATGGTATGTGGGCGATAGGAATCTGGGATAGTGTAGAAAAGGAGTTATGGCTTGCCCGCGATCGTTTTGGAATAAAGCCGCTTTATTTTTCGCACCAGGTAAATCAACAATTTGCTTTTGCTTCCGAAACCAATGCTTTCCAATTCCTGGAGGGTTTCAACCGGACTTTTAATGAAAAGCATATTAGCCTTTCACTACAAGATCCTTACAGCTTAGAGGGTTTTGGTAAAACCATTTTTGATCAAATCGAATCGTTGTTACCTGGTCATTGGATTAGTATAAAAGGAAATGAATTTGACCTGAGAAAATGGTGGCAAACATCTGACCATTTGCAGGAAGTGCCTGCTGCGTATGAAGCGCAGGTGGAACAATTCAAAGAGTTGTTTGCAGACGCTTGTAAACTCCGATTGAGAAGTGATGTACCTATTGGGACCGCATTAAGTGGTGGGCTCGATAGCTCGGCTGTTTACTGCATGTTGCAACATTTAAAGAAACAAAATTTTATCACCGATCGTTTACCTGCTCAATGGCAAAAGGCATTCTCTGCCATATTTCCCGGCACAGAGCAGGATGAACAGGCATTCGCACAACAAGTAGTAGATTTTGTTGGGGGTGAAGTATCATGGATAGAGCAATCGACTCATTCGCTGGCCGATAAAATAATTTCCAGCGCAAAGCAACTAGATCTGATTTATAATACACCATTATTTATTGGAAGTGATATATACGGGGGAATGAAAGAAAGAGGAATTACTGTATCAATGGATGGACATGGTGTAGATGAGATGCTCTATGGGTATGGTTTCGCAGTTAAAAAATTGGCTGACGAAACAGCGTATAAAGACGTAATGCTTGCAGAAAATTATTGGCAAGTGTATGAGGAGATGTACGCAGAACGCCCTGTAAAACCTGTACATTTTGGAGAGCAACAAATGGTTCAATCAAGCTGGCAGTGGAAAATAAAAAAAGACCTAAAGAAGATGGCCGGGCGGTCAGCAGTTCCCGCGTTTGATGAGGCTATTTTATACAACCAATTTCATTTGTCAATGTTACCCACCATTTTACGAAACTTTGATAAAATGGCTATGCAGCACAGCATTGAAATCAGGATGCCTTTCATGGATTGGCGACTGGTAACCTTTGTATTTTCACTACCTGATAGTTCAAAAGTTGGTAACGGATATACCAAACGTATTTTACGCGACGCCATGAAAGGGATAATGCCCGAATCTGTGCGCCTACGTAAGCTTAAAACGGGATTGAACGCTCCTATGCAAAGTTGGTTTGCCAATGAGCTTAGAACATTTGTTCTTGACCATGTTCATAGCACTGCTTTTCAACAAAGCAATTTGTGGGATGGGAAGTATTGGGCAAAAATTGCAGAAGATCGTTCCACTCACAATACCTGGACCTTTAATGAGGCACTCGCTTTCTGGCCATTGTTAAATGCTAACTTATTAATGAATTAATATATACTGATGAATAAGTCACTTTTACGAATTGCTATAGTGGGTTGTGGGCGCATTGCGCAACGGCATGCTGAACACATTAACAATAAAGCGGTACTAGTAGCGGTTTGCGATATTGATGAAGAGAAAGCAAAAACACTAGGAGCCACTTATGGTGCTGCCATTTATTTTTCTATTGATGAAATGCTTGCAGCAGAATCCAATATTGATGTTGTGGCAATTTGTTCTCCTAATGGGTTGCATGCAACGCATTCAATTCTTGCATTACAAGCCGGTTGCCATGTGCTTTGCGAAAAGCCGATGGCAATAGATGTACACGATTGTGGCCAAATGATACAAGCGGCAGAAAAAGCGAACAAGCGATTGTTTGCTATTAAACAAAATCGTTTCAACCCACCAGTAGCTGCGGTAAAAAATGCGATCGATGAAGGTAGATTGGGCCGTATCTATAGCGTGCAATTAAATTGTTTTTGGAACCGGAATGAAGATTATTACAATAACTCATGGAAGGGAACAAAGGAGCTGGATGGCGGCACTCTATTTACCCAATTCAGTCATTTTATTGATCTTTTATATTGGATGGTTGGCGACGTAAAAGAGGTTCATTCAATGGTTGATAATTTCCATCATAAAGGTATAATTGAATTTGAGGATACAGGTGTAATCATTGCACGATTTGCAAATGGTGCTATCGGTACCATCAATTACACGGTAAATAGTTTTGAAAAAAACATGGAAGGCTCGCTTACCATATTTGCAGAAAAAGGTACAGTTAAGATTGGTGGACAATACTTAAATGAGCTAGAATACCAACATATCCAAAATTTCAAGATTGAAAATTTGCCTGAAGGAAATAAACCAAACAACTACGGCAATTACGTAGGATCAATGAGTAATCATAACCTGGTGTATGATAACCTGATTGAGGTTTTAGAGAATAATGGTAAAATTTCCACCAATGCGTTTGAAGGATTAAAGACGGTGGAGATCATTGAGAAAATTTATGCATCCACTATTAGCAACACAACCCGGCCAGCGATTTTACAGTCTTATTAAAAAGATCCCTTCAATTAACTTTTAAGTAAAATAAATGAACGTTCCTTTTGTTGATTTACATGCACAATACGAAAGCATTCAGACTCAAATTGATGCAGCTATTCATAGTGTGATACGAGATACAGCCTTTATTGGCGGAGCTAATAATAAGTATGTCCAAACATTTGAAGAAAATTTTAAAGCCTATTTGGGAATAGATGAAGTAATGACTTGTGCTAATGGAACAGACTCGTTAGAGATTCTTCTGCAGGCGTTTGGAATTGGTCAGGGTGATGAAGTAATTGTACCAGCAATGACATGGATTTCTACTGCTGAAGCTGTGAACACCGTTGGCGCCAAACCTGTGTTTGTTGATATTGAAGCAGATTATTACACCATTGACCCGGCCTTGATAGAAGCAAAGATTACTGCTAATACCAAAGCAATCATTCCTGTTCATTTGTATGGTCAACCTGCAGATATGGATGCAATTATGGCCATCGCAACAAAACATAATCTTATCGTTATTGAAGATTGCGCTCAATCGCATGGTGCTATGTATAAAGGAAAGATGGTGGGTACTATTGGGCATGCATCGTCTTTTAGTTTTTATCCCGGTAAAAATTTAGGTGCTTATGGTGATGCGGGCTGCATGGCTACAAACGATAAGGCAATTGCTGAAACTTGCAGGATGATTGCGAATCACGGTCAGAAAGGAAAACACAACCACTTAATCCCTGGAAGAAACAGCAGGCTCGATGGTATTCATGCGGCTATCTTGTCTGTTAAGCTGCCTTACCTGCAGAAGTGGACAGCCCAACGCAATGCAGTAGCAGCATATTACCAAGCTCATTTTCAAAATGGAATAGTTACACCGGCTACACGCCCGGACTGCCAACATGTGTTTCACCTGTATGTTATTCAGACCAATGATCGCACACAGGTTGCTCATGAACTGAAGGAAAGAGGAATTGAGACAGCGGTTCATTATCCTACAGCACTTCCTTTCTTACCTGTTTATGCCACTCCAGAAACACAGCCATCTGACTACCCGGTAGCCTCTGTATTTCAGCACCGCATTTTGTCCATTCCTATGTTTCCTGAATTAGGTGAAAGCCAGCAGGATTATGTAATACAAAGCTTTAGCTATGCGGGTACTGAAGTTTGACCTGCTTTACCCTACTGACTACTTATTGCAAAAGCAAAAAGCTCATGCTGCTGAAATAGAGGGCATGAGCTTAGAAGCATATGTAGACTGGATACATTCTCTTCAGATTGGGTATGGTGAAGTGATTTCAAAGGAATTGAAGAATTTAGGGTGGGAGGTGCATGACTTTTACAACCAGGATCCTATATTTCTACAAAAGCTTCGTGGCGCTTATAATATCAATCCAGGTTTTAAAGACCTTCTCAACAAAGAACGAAAAGATTATTTGACCTATTCGGTTGATACATTAAATCAATCCAGGAAAAATGCCGGCATAAAAGAGCGGGTATTCAATGAAATATTGATCAAAAGATTTATTGAGCAATATAATCCTGATATTATTTTTCTTCGTGAGCCTTGCCAGGTGAATAACGATCTGATCCGTGCAATCAAGGATAGATACCTAATCGTCACTCTTATTGGTTGCAATGTTTCTCATCCCCTCAATTGGCGGCCGCACACATCGGATATTATTTTCACTATCATACCCGAGTACAAGTCGTTTTTCGATATCAATGGTATAGAAAGTTATTTATTTGATTATGGCACGACACACTTAAACGGAATTGCCAATCAAAAAACAAAGAAACATGATGTAACCTTTGTCGGCTTGTTAGGCACTGTTGAACAACATCGTAAGACGGTCCTGATGGAAAGCATTGCTATTAAATTTGATTTCAAATGGTGGGGACCAAAGGGAGCACAAATTGACTCCTATCCAAATCTTTTACGCACGTGGCAAGGCACCACGGCGGGAGCAGACATGTTTAAAATCTATGCGGAGTCTAAAATAGTCGTAAATGATTACGTAGATACAGCTAAAGGGCAAGCCGTAAACATGCGCATAAAAGAAGTATTTAGCTCTGGAAGCTTTTTGCTAACGCGCTATGCAATGAACCTACAGCCTCTAATAGAAAAGAATGCTCTCAAGGTGTTTGAAGCAGATGACGATTGTCTGCGGCAGGTAGGTAACTACTTGCGCCACGAAGAAGAAAGAGAGTTGATCGCACAAACTGGTTTCACCACAGGGATCGAGCTTTTCGACAGTCAAAAGAAAGTAATGGACATGAAGGAGATAATGGAAAGGAAGTACCAGCAAAAATTCAAAAGGAAGGTTGCTGAAGTTGTATAAAAAATGGCGGGAAAGCCGCCAAAGAAAAGCTTACGCCGATGCTGGAATTGTGTTAGGGGATAGCGTGCTATTGGCTGATGGTGTTGACCTTCACCTTCAGTCGCCATTCTTTGCCACCAGAACAGGCTCTCTTTCTGTTGGCGCTCAAACAAAGCTCAGCAATGGGTGTGTTATTCATTGTTATGGAGGAGACGTAAGAATAGGTGCAAATAATTTCTTTGGTCCTCATTGCGTATTATACGGCCACGGCAACATTAGTATTGGAGACAACTGCCTTATCGCCATGGGTTGCAAAATTGTTGCTTCTAACCATACTGTACCACCACCGGGTCAACTAATCAACCAGCAGGAAGATGAATTAAAAGCTATTACCATTGGAAATGATGTTTGGCTTGGCGCCGATGTAAAAATATTGGCTGGTGTAAGTATAGGAGATGGAGCGATCATAGGTGCAGGTAGTGTGGTTACTAAATCAATACCGGCCAATTACTACGCATTAGGAGTACCTGCAAAAGTTGTAAAAGAAAGAAAATGAATACAACCCGAGATCGAGCAACTATAGCAGCACCTGTAAAGAGTCATATCTACTATAACGGATTAGACTCTGTCCGGGGTATCTGCTTTTTGTTGGTGCTCGTGGAGCATTGGTTCACTATTCATTTTTTGGCTCCCTTCAATTTTGGTATTATGGCGCTAAATTTCTTTTTTGTGATCAGTGGCTTTTTAATTACTGAAATACTCATAAAAAATCGATATTCGATAGAGTTAAATAATACCACGTTCAAAAAGGCTCTGAAGCTATTTTATGTAAGAAGATCGCTTCGCATTTTCCCTCTTTATTTTGCAGTAATTGCTGTTCTATTACATTATAATATCGGTGTCATTCGCCCAAAAGCCATTTACTATATTACCTACACGACTAATTTCTGGAGCTTCAATAATGCGGAATGGGTATCATTCGGCCATTTATGGAGTTTATGTGTGGAAGAGCAATTCTATCTGGTGTGGCCGTTTATTATTTTATTTACGCCAAAGCGTTATTTAATTTATGTGATTTCTGCTTTCTTTTTAATTGGGCCCCTGTTCAGGGAAATAACTTATTATTTTACCCAGAACGCGTTTATATTCCAGTTCCCCCTATCTGCATTTGATGGCTTCGCGTTAGGAGCACTTGTAGCGTGGTTCTACCAATACAAAAGGGAAAATGGGCGCGCACCGTTTAAAGAAAGTGTTTTCAATATAATTGGTTGGGTAAGCTTAACTGTTTACCTGTTATGTGTTGGATATAAATATGCTTTCACTAAAGATATGCCGGTGCTTGGGTGGCTTTATATCTCCAGTATTTTTGGTATTGCATGTGCAGTAGTGAAAAAATGCGCGGATGGTTTTACCGGTTGGATGAAAGTGATCATTGATAACAAAATATTGTTGTTTATAGGCAAGGTCAGTTATTCTTTGTATGTGTTTCATATGATCATCAGTGACGCTGTTCCTGACGCTATACAATACTATGGTTTGGGCAAGTTGCCATTCGAGGGATCCAACAAACTCATTTATGTTGTCATTTTGTTTGCAATGTCTAGTGCCAGTTGGTTTTTGTTCGAGAAGCAAATTTTAAAACTCAAGAAATTATTCGAGTACAGATTTGTTGGCAACCCTTCCGATAAACAGCGAAATGCCGAGGTTTCAAAAGCAGTTAGCAGACCAGTTGATTTGAACGTGTAAACTCTAGCAGTTTTTTTAAAAGAACTTCCCAACACCTCTGTACACTTTTACAAATTTAAAGCTTAGGAAAATAAATTGATAAAGTCAGGAATTAAATGGTCTTCAACCACAATAAATTATTAAGTATGGGTAGCACACACCATGATTGTGTATTTGTAGCATTCTATTACAAAAGCTTGTTTGCATAATGGGAAAGGGCTTTTCGATCATCACTTGTACATACAACCCGGATAAGGAACTATTGAGTCGTTTATGTGTAGCCTTGGGTGCCTTAGAAAAAGGAGAATTTTGTTTTGAAATGATATTGGTAGATAACAACAGCCACTCACCGGTAAGCGATTTGGAGTTAATACATCAATTAATGAAAGCCATTCCCAGCATGCGTGTGGTTAAGGAAACTAAACCTGGACTAACGCATGCGCGGATACGTGGTGTAGAAGAAGCGCAATATGAGTGGATTATATTCTTTGATGATGATAATGAACCTGCCAAAGAGTATCTGGTAAAAGCAGAAGAACTTATTAGTGCGTACCCGAAAGTTGGTTGCTGGGGACCGGGAAATATTGCCGTTGAGTTTATTGGCCATACAAGTGCTTTTGCTGCCTCTAAGAAAGAACTTTTTCAGCAGCGTACCATGAAAAAGACCGTAATAGACAATGTACGCTGGGGGCAGGATGCTTATCCATATGGAACAGGAATGATTGTTTTGAAAAGTATTCTTAATGAATATATTGAACATGTAAAATCTGGCAGCTATACAATGAGTGATAGAATTGGAAAATCGCTTATCAGCGGAGGTGATGTGCAAATATTATTAACCGGTATTAAAATGGGTTATTTTGCAGGTTCCTCTCCATTATTGCACTTGCGGCATCTCATCAATTATGAGAAAACTCAATATAAGAAAATGCTGCATCTTGTTTTTATGTTATCGGCGTCAGCTATAAAAACTTATAATCAAGTCTTTCCCGATGCTCCACATTCTGTGCGGCCAGTAAATAATACGGATGTTTTAAAAGTTGCATACTGGCAACTGCGGATGTATTTGTTTAGAAAACCAGTAAAAGATTTAGTTTATGATACGACCCGCCGAATGGGCGAATTGCAGGCCCATATACTAGCTTCCGATGGTGCACGTTCCCCACGATTACTTCGGCTTTTTCACAATATTGTCAGTAGATAATGTGAGAATTATCTCTATTATTAAAGCGTATTATTCCACACGTCATTTATGAATGCAGTTATGGAAAGCTAATACCCATTAGAATAGGGGAAATATGTTTTCATAAATCTATCCTGACTGCTGCAGCAGACAGTAATTTAATAAAACACAATGTTTTCATACGACAATCCTTTATGAAAGAAGAAATAGTTCGACGGAGTTGTACGTTTTATTCCATTATAAAAAAAATATGCAACGGAGAAGTATTCTATGGAGTCGGGATCATGGTAAAATTATTTGGCAACAATCGGGTTGCTAAAAGTAGCTCTTATCGGTAGTTTGATTATGCAAGAATTACAAGAACGATATCAACCCCCTGTTAATTACTGCGAAAAGGACTCCGAAAGCTATAGTGCAATTGGCATTCCGATTGAGGAAATGACACCAACTGTTCAATACATAAATAAACATTTTTTTCATGTAGGCTCTAAAGAGCTTTTTAAGTTTGGATTAAATAAAGGGACATTGAAATTGCTCCTAGGCTGTATGAGTATCAAATACACTCTTGAGACAAAATGTATTGAAGGATGTCTCATTTATGATGATTATTCGCTGAATTATTTTCATTGGGTTAATGATGCATTACCAAAGTATTTCTATTTAGCAAAGCAGGGCTATAAACCGGTCGTATTTTTACCTGATAGCTTTCGGGGAACATCATTTATAGAAGAGTCATTAAAATTACTGAGAATAGAATACCTTTTCTTAGACCATGGGGCGATTGTCCCAGTTAAAAAATTTCTTTTACCATCTTATACTTCATCGCCAGGAGTCCAACATCCAGTCTATTTTAATGATGTAGCAAATGCATTGAAGAGAACAACATCGGGTAAACCCAACAGAAAAATTTTTATTTCTAGAAAAAATAGTTCTTACCGAAATTTGTTGCCTATAGGCGAAATAGAAACTGAGTTGAAGAAATTAGGGTTTGAGATACTTACCCTTGAACAGTTATCGTTTAAGAAACAGGTGAGTACTTTCAGCGAGTGCAGTCATCTTCTTGGGGTGCATGGTGCAGGATTGACTAACATGGCATTCTTGAGTAAGGGTGCCAAAGTGATGGAGATAAGGAGGTTCGGACCCAATGTCGATCTTTGTTACTTTCTAATGGCCCACACCTTAGGTCATCCATATTATTATTTTCTGGGGGAATCTACGAATGGCAATCAGCGGTTGCAGGAAGATAATATCAAAGTAGACGTTTCAAAGTTTATTATAGCCGTAACAAATTTCATATCATAATTTATTTTAGGTGTCAGTCACTCCCCCAATACTTTTTATCACTTTTAATCGTCCCCACACTACTCAAAAAGTATTTGAGGCGGTGCGGCAGGCAAGGCCGAGAAAGCTTTACGTATCTAATGATGCGCCCCGCAAGGGAAACGTGGAGGATGAAGCGAAATCAGTCGCGGTTAGAAGCATCGTTCAGCAAGTCGATTGGCTTTGCGAAGTCAAATACCTTTTTCATGATGAAAACCTGGGTTGCAGTTTAGGACCAAGGGCTGCTTTCGATTGGTTTTTCAGTTTTGAGGAAGAGGGAATAATCCTGGAAGATGATTGTTTACCCGATCAAAGTTTCTTTCCTTATTGTGCAGAGTTGCTCGAACGATATAGAAATGATTCCCGCATTATTTCAATAAGTGGATGTAATCTTGGATACAGACTGTCTTCTAAAGACAGCTATTCTTTTTCTAAGTTTATGAATATGTGGGGTTGGGCTACATGGAAAAGATCAGCAATGAAAATTGATTACACACTAACAGAATGGAAAACTGAACGTAAACCAGTGTTTTCACTCTACCAACGATTAAGCCAAAATGCGTTCGATTTTGATATTGGTTGGTTTAAATACTGGAAACATAAATTTGATTTGACTGTATCGAAGAAGATTATTACCTGGTGGGATTGGCAATGGATATACCATCAAACCAGAGATAAACAATATTCAATTGTACCTTCAGTAAATTTGGTCAAAAATCTTGGGTTTGGGGAAAATGCGACCCACACAAAAGATGAACATAATCCGGCAGCTCAAATAGAAATCTTTTGCATTTCCGTCCCTTTAACACATCCACTAAAGGTTCGAAATGACGTCAGTTACGAAGAAACCTACGTAAAGTGGGTTTGGTGCTATCATAAACGCGTGAGGGTCTCTAGACTGATTGTAAATCGGTTAAAGCGGGCGCTGAATTTATGAAGTGATATTTAGAGATTTGAGTGATCTGACCTAATTTTACCTGCTGATTTTTAACTCTTTAGTGAAACATCAACTTTCGTCTTCCAATTTGCTGAAAACAACTACCCGTAATTACGGGCTAGATATTGTTAGAGCTTGTGCTATAATGTTCGTGTTCATAGCTCATGGCTTACACCTGCTTCCGCAAGCTGCTGAAAGAATTGTCGCATATTTTCTCTTAGATGGTGTTTCTATATTTTTTGTTTTAAGTGGTTATTTAATTGGGGGAATATTTATTCGCTCGTACGCTTATAAGCAAATATGCCTGCGAGACATCTTGTCTTTTTGGAAGCGGCGGTGGTTGAGGACAATCCCGGCATATTTTTTTGTCCTTTTTGTTTTAATACTGTTATCGAAACTAACGGGTCAGGTTACCGATGGTAAAAAATTTGATTTTTTATTTTTTGTACAAAATTTCAATACTCCTCCGCCCGTTTTTTTTGCAGAAGCATGGAGTTTATCCGTTGAAGAATGGTTCTACTTTCTATTTCCATTACTATTCTTTTTTGTTAGTGTGTCTATTAGACTTTCTTTTAGACAAGTTATTTTACTTACAATCTTTTGTTTTGTAACATTCGAATTGGGTTATAGGTTTTTTTACTTTAATAAATTTACTACAACAACGGCTTTTGAATGGAGCTTACTGTATAGGATGCAAGTTCTAACTCGATTAGATAGTATAGCGATTGGAGTATTTGGTGCTTATGTCCAATTCTATCGTAAAGAATATTGGAAAAAAAGTAAATTATTTCTTTGTCTGGGAATATTAATTATAGTACTAACACATATAGCCCAGATATACGGTTGGATTGACTTTAGTGGTAGTTTTGCTGCAATTCCGTTTTTAACGATTGAAGCATTGGGTGTCTTATTTTGTCTGCCTTACTTTACTAAAATATCAAATGGATCAGGAATACTTTTCCAGATAATAACATTTGTTAGCACCACTTCTTATTCTGTATATCTTCTACATAGGACTATAGTACTTGGTGTCCTCTTGAATGGTTTTAAAAGTGTAGCACTTTTTTTTGGTTTTAATAGCCTTATAAATACTCCTTCACTTGTATGCTTGTATGTGATTTTTACTTTTGGTCTCGCTTTTTTAATGTATAGAACGATTGAAATTCCTTTTATGCGATTAAGGAGCTATCCTTTATCAATTATGACAATAAGTAAACGTCTAAAACTTGTTTCGCCTCCAAAAAAATAATTTACTTTTTACGTTTTGCATAGAATATCTATAGTCACTCCCTCTTTTAATCAAGGTCATTTTATTGAAGAAACCATTAATTCAGTATTAGATCAACAATATCCAAACCTCGAGTACATTGTTATAGATGGGGGTAGTACAGATAATTCGGTCGAGGTAATTAAACGCTATTCTAAATACCTGAAGCTTTGGGTGAGCGAAAAGGATGGTGGACAGGTTGATGCGATTAATAAGGGTCTAAAGCATTGCACGGGAGAGGTATTTAATTGGTTGAATTCTGATGATTATCTAGAGCCAGGTGCGCTGCATACAATAGCATCTGCATTTGCTGATAAGTCAACAGATTTGGTTGTAGGTAAGGTGAATAACTTTTCAAATTATGAGTCGGAGATTATTTCCAATAATAATTTGACGGCTGAAAAGCTGATGCGTTGGGCACCGGGAACCCAATTTGTACAACCAGGTGTCTGGATGCGCCGAAATCACTTTGTCACATGTGGTGGAATTGATGATGAGTTTCATTATGCTTTTGATTGGGACCTATTGATTCGTTATTTGTATTTATTCCCCAACGTGACCTATCTGCCTGATTTACTTGTTCATTTTAGACTGCATGAAAATTCAAAAACTGTTTCGGTAATTGATAAGTTTGTTGAGGAGGAAAAGCGCATCATAGAAAAAATTAGTAGACTTTCTGTGTTCAGCAAGTTGTATGACTTGTGTACATACAAAATTCAAAGAACTAGGTGGATTGATCATTTGGAAGTTACAATAAACAGCCAAGAGATGAGTACTGGGAAAAAGTTGTCGAGAATTGTAAGAAATTTGAAAATGCAGCCAAAAGATCTTGCGGTAACCAGGATGACCCTTGGTGCTATTAGGAAGATTTTAGCAGGTAATTCGCTTACATCATAATGGTTATTTTACTAGCGAGAAACGGTCAATTATGCAACCGCTTATTCATTATTAGCGCTTTTGTAGCCAACAGTTTGGAGCATGGTTACGCGCTAGTTAGTGATAGTTTTGACGATTACTTGGATCGTTTTGAGGGTATAAATGATGCAGGTTTACGGTACAACATAAGGGTTTTAACTACTAGGCAAATCACCGAACGAATGTGTTATAAAGCCATATCGAAAATTGCTTATTCAAATGGTATTTTGTCTAGATGCCTGGGCGTTCGAGGTTGGAGAAATAATGGCGACATTAACACGAGGTCTTTTATCGAAATGGCTAAGGAGTATAGATTAGTAGTTAGGGGCTGGCCTTTCTGGGACGTTGCCAATTTCATAAAACATAGTTCGACTATTAAAGAAATTTTTGCTCCGCGTAAGAAATATGTCATTAACGCAGTAAATTTCTTGAGGGACAAAAGAGAAAGGTTTGATATTATTATAGGTGTACATATTCGTCGCGGCGATTACATTAATCATTTAAACGGCCGGTTCTTCTTTTCTATCGCTGTCTATCAAGATAAACTGCAAGAATTATACAACCAAGTTTTATTGACGGGAAAAACGGCTGCTTTTATAATTTGTTCAAATGAATCGATTGATAAAGATTGGAATGTTGGCTTTCCTTATTTCCCAACCTCCATGGATGGAATGTCCGATCTGGTCATACTCTCAATGTGTGATTACATCGTAGGTCCGCCAAGCACCTATTCTATGTGGGCGTCGTTCTATGGCAACGTGCCTTACAACAATTTCTTTTCTGCTGATGACTATTTGCCGCTTGATTCTTTTTCACCAATTGTGGCACCCAGCACATTTGCTAATGGCCGTGTGTTGATAGACGTTTACGAAACTTATTCAGCGTGAAATTGATACAGCAGCTTCTTCCCGAAGAAAGTTTTATAAATAAGCTGCCTGAGAATTTAAAGTATTCAGATAAATGGTTGTTTGAGACACATGAAAGAACCTATTTACACGCGGTGAATTTGTATGAGGGGCGAAACATTACCTTCTGGCCGGAGCATATATTTATTGAAAAATGGAAAATATGGCGTAAGGAACTTACAAACCACTACATCAATAGCAAGCAGTATGTGCTGAAGAGAAATATTAAAAGTCTTTTGCGGAAAACTATTCACCTGAAGGGAAAGTACATCATTGTTACCGACGATTGGAGCTGGAGTTATTTCCATTGGACAGCAGATGCACTTCAAAGGGCGTTTTTACTGAAAGATTATTTCAAGGAGTATAAACTGCTTATACCGGATCAATTTCAGCAGTACTCATATATTATGCAGAGTTTGCAGCTGATGGGGGCCGAGGTTCAGTTCATGCCAGCTAATACAAATTTAAAAATTGACGAGTTGGTTTTTGCATCACCGCTTGGCGGCTCGGGCTTGTTTCGTTACAATTTCCTCAAAAGTTTGGCAGGTTTTATTCGGAGCCATCCGATGGTGGCGATGATCAAAAGTACAACACCTGAGCGTATATATATATCACGTGGTAAGGCAGGCTACAGAAGAATTTTGAATGAAGAGCCTCTAATAGAACTTCTTAAAGCGGAGGGGTTTACCATTTTATATGCGGAATTGTACGACTACCTTTCACAAGTAAAATACTTTTCTAATTGTAAGTTTCTAATTTCTCTTCATGGAGGGGGCCTCACGAATGAGCTTTACGTTCCTCCCTCTGCAAGTGTCTTAGAAATTCGACATCCAAAAGATCATTTAAATAACTGCTATTATTTACTTGCAACGGCCTTGCACTTACCTTATTATTATTTTCTTGCGGACACTGAAAATGATGATACGCATTCAGCTGATGTGGGCATTAACATGGAAGATTTTTCAAGAACACTTACTAACTTTCTAAAAGTCAATATTAAAAGCGAATTTAAGTAGGTTGTTTTATAACCTTTCTGCATCTTATTTTATATTAAAGTCATCAAGTTTACAAAAGTCATATGCTTAGATTGATAGCAAAACAATTATTTCATAAACTTCCACAGTCATTTCAAGACGAATATCAATATCAAAGAAACATAAAGGAAGGAAGAAAAATTATATTTGAATGGGAAAAAAGAGGAAAGCCATTGCCTCCACCGCATGCTGTAAAACAGAGGTTAATACACCGTTATCAGGAAAATTCGGGTATTGATGTTATGATAGAAACAGGAACTTTGACTGGGGGTATGATAGACGCACAACGGAAAAACTTTAAAGAGATTTACTCAATAGAATTGAGTGAGGAACTATGGCGAAAAGCCTGTGAACGATTTAAACTTTACGATCATATAAAGCTCATTCAGGGTGATAGCGGGACAAAAATGGTTGATTTAACTACTAAATTGAATCAGCCTGCTATATTTTGGTTAGATGGTCACTATTCAGCCGGTAATACCGCAATGGGTGACGTTCTATGCCCGGTTATTGCCGAACTAAATGCAATTTTAAGAAACTCTGACTTACGTCATATTATTTTGATCGACGATGCGCGTAATTTCAACGGGACAGATACATATCCTACTGTCGATGAGATTAAGTTATTGGTAGCTTCAAAAAGGAAAAATTTTTCTTACTCAGTGGACGAAGATGTAATTCAAATAGTATTAAACTAAAACCTTATTTAGATCGCTAAATTTCTACAATGCATTTTATAAATCACTCCTCTGATGAACTCCTTCAATTAGGTAAGGAAAAGCACGAAGACTACATCAACGCTGACCCTTTCCCGTCTGGTTATTTCGATAATTTCTTCAATGAAGAAATGCTTAACAAAGTGCTGGATGAATTTCCCGATTTAAGTAAAAAGCCATCATTAAAATACAATGACCCTAACCAGGTTAAGCTGGCCAGCGACAAGGAAGACAACTTTGGAGAGGTCACAAAGCAATTCATGCACTTCATGAATTCGGCGCCATTCCTCAATTTTTTGTCGGCGCTTACGGGTATAAAAAACCTTATCCCTGATCCGTACTATCTCGGTGGTGGGCACCATCAAATCATGCCTGGTGGTTTTTTAAAGCTTCATGCAGATTTCAACAAGCATCCCGATAATAAACTAGATAGAAGATTGAACGTTTTGGTTTATTTAAACAAAGACTGGGATGAGTCTTATGGAGGGCATTTTCAATTGTGGGATAGAGAAATGAAAGAGTGTAAAGCAAAAATTTTGCCCCTGTTCAATCGAATGGCTATGTTTTCAACCACCAGCCACTCTTATCATGGTCACCCTGATCCGTTAACCTGCCCTCCAGATCGCAGTCGTCGGTCGCTGGCTCTTTATTATTATAGCAATGGCCGACCAGAAGAAGAAATGAACGAAGCACCAGGTGAACACACAACACTCTTTAAATATCGAAAGGGCGATGATGATACCACACGTCGTAAACATACGTTTCGCAGAGCAGTAGAACTTTTTGTTCCTCCTATCTTTCTTAACGCCATCAACAAGTTGAAGTAGTTTCGCTGTATGAGAATATTGTGGCTGTCACATGATAGCAATATGAGTGGTGCAAATATTTGTTTGGATGAGTTTATGCAGATAATGCATGATGAGAAAGCAGAAAATCATTTGGTTATACCCCGTGCCGGAAAGATGAAGGAGCAGGCGGCCAATAAAGTAAAAGCCATTCATGAAGTAAAGTTTTACTCCTGGAATTGGCCTATTGGTGAAGACACACCGTTGTCCTTACGGTTCAAACGTCTTGTCAGAAACAGAAAAGCTGTTCACGATATTGAGAAAATTATAAAGGCAGTAAAGCCAGACTTCGTTGTTAGTAATACAGTAGTTACTCCGGTTGCTGCAGTGGCCGCAAAGCGAACTGGCACAAAGCACATTTGGTTTGTGCATGAGTTTGGGGAAGAAGACCATGGTTACACTATTGGCGGTGGGTTTGACAGCGCTGCAAAAAAGATGAATTTGCTGTCTCATGAGATGGTTTTTGTGAGCAAGGCTGTTGAAAAGAAATATGCTCATTTTGTTCCAAGCGCAAAACGTAAGATCGTTTACAATGCATTTCTGCGTCCTTCGATAGAAGTATCAAAACCTAAGTTGGAGGGCCCTTTAAAGCTGCTTATGTTAGGGCAGATTGCACCTTCCAAAAATCAATTGGATGCATTTAAGGCAATAAGAGTTTGTAAAGATGCAGGGATGGAAATATCACTTGACATTTTCGGAAAGGCCGATGAGGAGAGTTACAAACAGATGCTCGATGATTTCATAATTGCAAAGAATCTTCAAGAACATATTCATTTTCGGGGTACTACTAGTCATGCCGAACAAGAAATTGTACAGCACGATGCCTTATTGATGTGCAGTAGAATGGAGGCTTTTGGCAGGGTTACGGTTGAAGCTTTACAATGTGGCGTGCCGGTAATTGCTGCAAATGCCGGTGGTACAATAGATATCGTTATAGACCAACATGATGGGTATTTATATGAATCCGGGAATGTAAATGACCTTGCTACTAAAATTCAAATGTTTGCAAATAATCGTTCCACTTTTGTATCAAGTGAAATAAGCACCCGGGCCCGCACAAAATTTAATAGACTTGTTACAAAGGAGCAATTACTAAACGTATTCTTTTAATGGCCCCACTTTTTTCGATTGCTACTATTACGTATAACTCGTCGCGCTGGGTAAGGCAAGCCATCGAAAGTGTGCTTGCTTCTTCATTGGTTGACTTTGAATTAATTATTTCTGATGATTGTTCTTCTGATGACACCTGGAGTATTGTGAAAGAGTATCATGATCCACGCATTAAAGCCTCAAGAAATAGCACAAATATTGGGGAGTATCCCAATCGCAATAAGGTATTGAATGAAGCGAAGGGTAAGTTTATCTTTTATATTGATGGCGACGATATATTGTATAGAGATACACTGTATACGCTCAGCAAATACATCGAGGCGTTTCCACAGGCAGAAATGATCTGGGGTGTACCGGTCAATGATATTGACTTTGCGGTATTACCTTATTTGTTATCGCCAAATCAGATTACCAGGTTGATGTTTTTCACTAATTTATCTATTACAGCAATAGGTCTTGCCGAAACAGTCTTTAACGTAAATGCATTGAGATCAATTGGAGGGTTTTCTACCGCTTACGCTATCGGTGATACTTACATTAAGCGTAAATTAGCTTTGACCTCAAACGTTTTGCTAACTCCCACAGGCTATTCATTTTGGAGAAGGTCTAATGGGCAAGCGTCGCAGAAAGCGTCTAAAAAATATCGATCTTTTCTCGATTTGCATAGCATAAACCAAGAGGTGCTTCATGATAAAAATCTGCCGTTGAGCGATACTGAAAAACGCCAGGCATTATCGAACATTCGTATTTCTGAAATTAAATTAATGTTTTCAAACACTTTACTGAAAGGCCACTTTGTTGATTTTTTTATGATAAAGCAGAAATTGAAGATTACTTACAAAGAGTTGTTGCTTGTTTTTCAAAAAGGCAGTTATGATTATAGGATCGTACCGGACATTAGTGAACCTTTGATTAACGATTACAACTTCACTAATAAGACTGAAACTGAAGATGCAACAATTAATCAATTAAAAACGTTCTAGCCTTCCATGAGTAATCGCTACCATAAAAACTATTTTACTTCCAAAATATTCGATTTTGACTACCAGCCCATAGCTGATGCAATCATTAACCAATATGCTCCAAAGTCGATCATTGAGTTTGGCTGTGGAAGTGGTCAGTTGAGCAAAGCACTAGCTGCCTCTGGTGTAGAAATAACTGCGTTAGATGGATATGCCACTCCGGATTTTGCGGGAATATCCAATATCAGTTTTCACAAAGTCGATCTGAATAATCCCGATGAAGCCCAAACGTTTCTGAGATCGCTAAATCGAAAATTTGACCTGGCAATATCTATGGAAGTTGCTGAGCATCTTGATCCATCGGTTTCTGCTTCTTTGATAGAGATGATGACTTCTGTTGCCGAAGTTGTAGTGTTTTCAGCAGCGGTTCCCGAGCAGGATGGGGATGGACATATCAATTGTCAAAGTCGTTCCTTTTGGCACGACCTCTTTGAAAAAAATAGTTTCCAATTAAAAGACACGATTAGAAAGCAGATAAGGGATAATGCCCGTGTTGGTAAATGGTATGCATTGAACACGGTTGATTATGTCAGAAAGACAACAAGCCTTTCGATACAAGAATATCAAGAGCTGATAAAAAACCTGGTTGCATCCGAATCGGAGGCATCATCTAATTTTTATTATGCAAACAGGCGGGCAGATTATAAAGAACAAATACTTGAATTTCCACTTATGAATTCTGCATTCCGTTTTCGCAATTTTTTGAAACTGTTAGTAGGAAAAAAGCCGCTAACAAAAGATTTATAATTGTGAATGTTTCCGGCCAACTTGTTTCGGTAATCATGCCTGTTTATAATGGAAGCGCGTTCATTGCAGAAGCGATAGAATCGGTTTTAGTTCAAACACATAAAAATCTGGAACTCATCATTGTAAATGATGGGTCGGTTGATTCAACAGAAATTATAATTCACAAGTTTGACGACGAACGGATAAAATATTATTACACCAAAAACACAGGCCAAGCTACAGCGTCTAATTTCGGTATCGAAAAAGCAACAGGAGAATACATTAAATTTTTTGATGCGGATGATGTAATGAATGAAACGCATATTGAACATCAGTTGCTTGCTACCAACGGAGATCAAAACAACATTGCTTCCTGTGATTGGGGTAGGTTTTATCACGCTGACCCTGAGCATGCAACCTTCACTGAAGATATTGTACGTGAAGCATTGCCCCCAATTGAATGGCTGAAAAAAACCTTAAGCAAGCCCGCTGATATGATGGCTGCGTGGCTTTGGTTAATACCAAGACAGGTAATAAATAATGCAGGAGGTTGGAATACATCACTTAGTTTAAATAACGATTTTGAGTTTAGTGTACGGTTGCTGTTACATTCAACAAAGGTGGTGCATGCAACAAATGCCAAAATGTATTATAGATCTGGCGTAACGGGCAGTCTTTCAAAGAAAATTTCTGAAGACGCTTTTTACGATGCTTTCTTGTCAACAGATTTAGGCTGTAGGCATCTGTTACAGGCCGATAATAGTGCAGAAATGAAAAAAATTTGTGCTGACCGATATCAAATTTGGGTACATCGTATCTATCCAAAACATCCTGATCTGTTAAAAAAGTTTGAACAACAAATTGAAATGCTTGGTGGGAGCAATCTCCCGCTTGCCTCCGGCAGATTGCTCAAAATCTTAGAAGCTCTGGTAGGATGGAAAATAGCTAAACGTACCAAGTACTGGGTATATCAAATTTTAAACAAAAAAGACGATTTAAGTTGCTTGCCTACATGATCCTAATTTTTTTTAGAGTCATTTAATGTCCTACCTATGAAGATCATCCATTGCTTAAATCACTTTTTACCACAGCAAGTTGCGGGAACGGAAATTTACGTTTGGTCCCTATGCAAGCAATTGCAATTATTAGATATAGAGGTTTCGATATTAATTCCTCATTATAAACAAAGTGACTCCTCAGATTATATCTATGATGGAATAAAGGTTCATCAATATGCCGAGCCCTCTGTCGTGGATAGGGAATTAATCACAGGTAATAGATTACCTGATGGTTTAAAAGTGTTTAAGGAATATTTGCAGACCGAGCAGCCTGACATTGTTCATTTTCACGCATTGGCGGGCAGCAACGGATTAGGGGTTGCTCATTTTGAGGCAGCCAAATCAATTTGCAACGTTGTATTTACTGTTCATCTGTCCATACTTACCTGTAATACCGGGACATTAATGTTTGAAAATAAACACATGTGCGATGGTAAACTAAACATAATGCGTTGTAGCTACTGCTCCTTAGCAAGAAAAACTGGAAAAACAAATAAAGCAAAATGGATAACCAGAATATCAAAGCCATTGTATAGTCTGGGTGTTAATACCTTGAACTGGCAAAATCCTTTAGGGACAGCTTTCAGCTACCCTTTTCAAATTGAAAGGCTCCAAAACAACCTAAATAGAATAATCAAGGCATGTGATGTGATAATACCGGTTGCTGAATGGTATCAGGAAATGTTATCAATAAATGGCGTGCCGCGAGAGAAGATGGTTGCGATAAGGCAGGCTTTGCCGATTAAGACGGGTAATATCAGAAGTAGGGATAAAACCGAGTTCGGAAAAGTGCGAGTTCTATATGTCGGCAGAATAGATGACTTGAAAGGAGTGAGGTTAATGATTGAAGCAGCAATGGATGTAGATAGCGAGAGGTTTCAATTAGACATTTATGGAAGCGGACCTGATGGAAAATATATTTCAGATTGTCAAAAGCTTACCTCGGACTATAAGAATATAAGATGGATGGGAAGCGTTTCTCCGGATAAAGTAATGGAGACAATGTGTGGCTATGATGCACTGATACTTCCATCTATGGTATCTGAAATGGCACCGCTTGTAATTCAAGAGGCTTTTTCAGCAAAAATACCTGTAATCGGATCTAATGTTCATGGAATAGCAGAAATGGTAAAACACAATGAAACTGGATTATTATTCGAATTTGGAAACAAGGCATCATTATTTGAAGTATTTCATCGAATTATTAATGAACCAGAATTAATGACAAGATTGTCACTCAACCTTCCTGCTGTTAGAGACTTCCAATCCGTAGCAAATGAAACACTTGCTGTATACAAAAGCGTCGCAAAGACATCAATCCCTTGTTCATGAAAATTTTACTCGTAATGGACCCCGGCATTCTTGTACCACCAAAAGGTTATGGTGGACATGAACGCCTGGTATATATGTTTGCCCAGGAATATAAAAAGATGGGGCACGAAGTGCATTTATTGGTAACCAGCGGATCTGAAGTCCCCGGGTGCATTGTTCACAATTTTGGTAAAGAAGGATTTCCACCAAAGAAAATAGACGCTTTAAAAGCTATACCAACTGCCTGGTCTTTTTTATGGAAACATAGAAATCATTTTGACCTCGTACATAATTTCGGCAGGTTACTTTACCTAATGCCTATTCTGAATCATCCCATTAAAAAAATAATGACATATGGTCGGGAGATCGACAGTAAAAATATCGAGATAACGACGAAACTACCCAATAGAAACTTGGTGTTTACCGGATGCAGTGCAGACCTTATTTCTCGCGGGGGAAGCGCTGGTAGATGGGAGACGGTTTATAACGCAATTGAGTTTAATAAATATAAGGTTGCTACTACGGTTGCATTAGACGCTCCCTACATGTTTTTAGGAAGAATAGAGAGAATTAAAGGATGTCATACCGCCATTCAAGTAGCCAAAGCAAAAGGGAGAGGATTGATAATTGCCGGAAATGTTTCGCCCCTGCCCGAAGAAAAAGCTTATTTTGAACAAGAAATAGAACCTAGTATAGATGGCAAGCAAATCCAATATGTAGGCCAGGTAAATGACGAGCAGAAGAATTTTTATTTGCGCCAGGCTAAGGCATTGTTATTTCCTATTGAATGGAACGAGCCATTTGGAATGGTGATGACTGAAGCAATGGCGTGTGGTACACCCGTAGTTGGTTTTGCAAAGGGCTCTGTGCCTGAGGTTGTCAACAATAACGTCACAGGCTTCATTGTTCAGGATAAGAATGAGATGATAAATGCCTTGGACCAAATCAATTTGATTGACCGGAAAAAATGCCGTGATTACTCTTTTTCAAGGTTTGATGTTTCCGTAGTAGCTGAGCATTATCTAAGTCTATAAAAGTCAATTTATTTGCACAGTAAAAATAAATCTAATTATAGAAATTAATAGTCTTGGGAAGAGACAATGCAGTGGGCTCATGAGATTTAATGTTCATTAATGGACTTTGTAGGTTTTATTCACCAAGATGAGTTCTTGAAAACTGGTATGGAAATATTTATATAAAAATAAGGCAATAGCGGGATTTCATTTTCGTTATCTAGTGGATTCTATATGTTTAATGACTTAAGCTTCTAATAAACAAGGAAGTTGATATGTGTTCCGGAAAAAAATTATTTCACTGCTTTGACAAAGTCTAAAGCATAATAGTTATTACTCAAAAGAATAAAGATTCGCTCGGCTATGGTTACGTTTGTTAGAAATACATTAGAAAAGTTGGGTATTAATGTCAGCCTGCAAAAGAACCTATGGTATCTTGAGCCGTATAAGTTGATGCAGCGGTTTACAAAAACGGAAAGCCCGGTGATTTTTGATATTGGTGCTTGTGATGGTCATACTTCCAGAATTTTCAAACAACTTTTCCCACAATCAAGAGTATATGCGTTTGAGCCATTTCCTGCTTCTTTTGAGTTGTTGCAAAAAAATGCAGCTGCATTAGCCAATGTTTCGGCACATCAATATGCTTTATCGAATAGAATTGGCTACAAAAATTTTTTCGTAAACCGATCTAAAGCTACAAATTCTCTTTTGCCCGCGCAAAATACAAACAGTTTTATTGACGACCACGTTGTTTTTGAGAATGAAATTTCTGTTCAAACGACTACCCTTGACAACTTTGTTTCCGAAAACAACATCAATACAATTGACATATTGAAGCTTGATGTACAAGGCGGCGAAAAATTGGTTTTGGAAGGAGCTAGTGAGTTGTTATCTAAACATGTAGCTAAAATCATTTATAGCGAAATCTGGTTCATAGAAGGTTACAAAGGGCAACCGCTGTACCATGATATCGCTGCTTATTTACATCAATTTGGTTACCTGCCCTTTGGAGTCTATCACATTCACTACCGAAAAGATGGGCATCAATTGTGGGGTGATGCCTTATTTTATTTACCTTAACATGACACCAATCGTTAGCATAGTTAGTACAATCTCCTCCCCATTAGAAACTTCTACCAACCCTGGTCACTATTCAACAATGTCTATTTCAATCAAAACCCTTTTAGACGCACCATTTAACCGAAAGCACAAACTGTTTGCATTATACAGGTTTTTATTTTGGAAGTGTATCAGGTTGTTTAAACTTAAAGGGATACGTTTTGATATTTGGGAGGATAGAACAATACTGCTTAATTATGATTCTTTTCAATGCATGTGGATCATGTACAATTATGTTGTTGATTGGGAGGAATTTCATTTAATCAAACGTTATTTACGTCTTTCAGATAAGGCAGCAGATATAGGCGCTAACATGGGATTTTATACAGTTTGGATGTCCAAATTCATAGGTGTTGATGGTAGGCTATTTTCTTTTGAGCCGGATGAACTAAATTATTCACGACTACAAAAAAATATTGCACTTAATAAGCTGCAAAAGCTTGTCTCGGCTTCACAAATGGCCGTTAGCGATGTGAATGGCCAATTGCCTTTCACTGTTGGTTTAGACGGAGAAAACCATATTACACAAAAAGTGTCTGGAGATACAACCTGTATTCATTCGGTGAGTTTGGACAGCTATATGGAGAAAGAAAAAGTTGAGGCTTTGGCTTATGTAAAAATAGATGTGGAAGGCTTTGAATATGCTGTCTTAAGTGGTGCGAGTAATTTGTTAGCAGCGAAAAAAATTGACATTCTGCAGTTAGAAATTAATCAGACGATTCGAAATTCTGGTGCAACTATTAATCAGCTGTTGGATAAGCTAAAGAAGAATGGGTATTCACTTTGCCGTTTTGACATTGACAAAAATGAATTATACCTAGTGGATTTCGCAACAACAAGGGAAAACTATTTTGCTGTTTACGATTTAAATGCAGCAAATAGGAGATTGAAGGAAAATTACAAGTGAGCGAGAGAATAGTTATTGTTACCTCCGGACAACCGTCAGCTAATCCACGAGTAGTCAAGGAAGCCATGGCACTAAGCTCAGCCGGATACAATGTGACAGTTGTTTACGCTCCATTATCCCCGTGGGCTGACGTTTTCGATGAAAAGCTTTTTCAAAGCACCCCTTCCGTTAAATGGGTGTGCGCAGCACCTCATCCTTCTACAAGCAAATATTTTTATTTGTATGCGAGGTTTAGAAAAAAGATTTTCAGCATTTGTTATAAATATGTCCCTTTTTTAAGACAGGATGGTATAAACGGATTCGTGTTGTATGCGCAAGAGCTAAAACGTGTGGCAATCAAGATACCGGCAGACTTGTATATCGGCCATAATCTTGGGGCACTAAAAGCAATAACTTCCGCAGCAAAAAAATGGAAGGGACAATGCGGTTTTGACGCAGAGGATTTTCATAGAGGGGAAGAGCCTAATGGCCATTCTCAAAATAAAATGGCTTCCATAATCGAGGATTATTATTTTCCAAAGCTAGACTACCTAACAACAGCAAGCCCTCTTATATCAGCTGCATATAAAAATTTGTTTCCGAGCCTTAGACTAAAAACAATCAACAATGTTTTCTCTGTCAAATACCTGCAGACGCCATCGAAACCCCAAAGTAATGAGTTGAGATTATTTTGGTTTTCACAAACACTGGGAACAAATCGGGGCTTGGAACAAATTATAGAAGCACTTAATTTGTTGCCACAACATGATATTTCACTACATCTGCTTGGAAACTGTACGCTTGAATTCAGAACGGCTTTAGAAAAATTAGCGCACAAGCTATCAATGATACATTTTCTTGAACCTGTTCACCCTGAGCAGGTTTTTGCTATAGCTGCCAAGTTCGACGTAGGGATCGCATCGGAGGTGCCCTATTGCGACAGCAGGAATTTTTGTTTGACAAATAAAATATTTACTTACTTATTATCGTCCTTGTGCATTCTTGCTTCCGATACATTGTCACAAGTGGCATTCTTAGCTGAGCACCCGTCGGTTGGAATTACTTTTGAAAATCAAAATGCATATGAAATTGCGAGTCAGTTGAAAATTTTATATAGTGATCGCGAATTATTATTGTCATACAAAATGGCGGCGCACCAGCTAGCAAAAAGTAGGCTAAACTGGGAGGAAGAAAGTAGAGAACTTGTACAACTAGTAGAAACAACTATATAAAAGAATTGAAAAAAATACTCATCATATCCCCCCATTTCCCGCCCTCTAATTTGGCGGCAGTTCACCGTTCAAGGTTGTTTGCTCAGCACTTGCCTTCCTTTGGTTGGGAGCCCATCATACTTACTGTGCATGAAGATTATTATGAAGAAAAACTGGATCGGAATCTGGAAAAAATTCTGCCGTCAGGTATTCGAATAGAAAAGGTATCCGCCATGCGCACCGGCAGACCTAGATTGGTTGGTGACATTGGACTCCGGGGCTTTTTGCAGCTTTACAAAAGGGCAAAATCTTTAGTCAAATTAGAGGCAATAGATTTTGTTTACATTCCTATACCTTCTTTTTACGTATCGCTCATTGGAAGAATGTTACATTACTCTACTGGTGTTGCTTATGGTATAGATTATATTGATCCGTGGGTTCACCAATTTCCGGGGTCTGATAAACTTTTCTCCAGGCATTGGTTCAGTACACAATTAGCGAAAATACTGGAGCCAATAGCGATTAAAAAGGCATCCTTAATTACAGGCGTAGCTGAGGGATATTATAAAGGGGTGAAAGAGCGAAACCCCGATTTACTAAGCACAGCGCAATTTGGTGCTATGCCTTATGGTGGAGAGGAAACTGACAATGAAAAGGTGGACGCGCTCAACATTGACCCCTACTTATTCAAAAGGGAGCCAGGGATAATAAAGTTGGTATATGCAGGTGCAATGTTGCCTAAGGCATACAAACCATTGGAAGAAATCTTTAAAGCGATAACGGTTAACAGAGCTTCCTTTGAACATCTTCAATTCCACTTTATAGGAACCGGCAAAGCGCCAAATGACGCATTAGGGCACAACGTAAAGCCTTTAGCTGAGAAATATGGCTTATGGGAGAAAACAGTTTTTGAATATCCTCAACGTTTCCCCTACTTGGATGTGCTTGTTCATTTGAACGCCGCTGATGGTGTCTTTATCCTCGGTAGCACGGAGCCACATTATACTCCTTCTAAAGTTTACCAAGGGGTGCTGTCAAAAAAGCCCATACTAGCAGTGTTGCATAAAGAAAGCACTGCCGTAACGGTACTTAAACATTCAGGTGCGGGGTTAGTGGTAGATTTCAATGGAGAGGAAGGTTTAGCAGACATCCATAACAGGTTTGGCAATGTCTTGCAGCAATTTTTAAACTGGATTCCCGTTTTCGATCCGGCAACAATTGACTATGAAGTGTTCAGTGATTACTCTGCTTTGTCGGTTACAAAAAAGCTTGCAGAATTACTGGATGTGGCCACATCCGTTGTAGAACGCAAAAAGTCTGATGCTACTTCTCCCTTTGAAATTACAGTTAGTTAATTACCTTTTAATTTGAAGAAGTTAGCGATCATCACCTCTCATCCTATCCAGTATAATGCACCTTGGTTTAAAATGCTTACTGACCGCGGCAAGGTGCAGGTAAAAGTATTTTACACATGGTACGAGGCGAAACAGGGGGTACAATTTGACCCTGATTTCGGTAAACACATTTCTTGGGATTTGCCTTTGCTCGATGGATACGATTATACATTCGTTAAGAATAAGTCTAAGCATCCGGGAAGCAGCCATTTTTGGGGTCTGATTAATCCAACCTTGAATAAAGAAGTAAATGATTGGGTGCCAGATGCAATACTAGTCATACGTTGGTCTTTTCACAGCCACTTGCAGAGCTTACGTCATTTTCACAAAAAAATTCCTCTCCTTACCAGGGGAGATTCTACTTTGCTTGATCTGCAACGAGGTTGGAAGAAGATGATCAGATCATTTGTGCTCAAATATGTATATAACCATGTAGATTTTGCGTTGTATGTAGGCACAAACAGTAAATCATATTTTGAAGCCTACGGTTTTGATGAGAAGGCGCTTTGGAATGTGCCCCATGCAGTAGAAAACGAACGGTTTTACGAAACAGAAAAAACCAAAGCAGAAGGCCTTGAGTGGCGAAATAAATTAGCTATACCACCGTACGACATTGTTTTTTTATTCGCCGGTAAATTAGAACCCAAGAAAAATCCGGAACTTCTTTTGGACGCCTTCTGTGATCTCGCTTCAACTAATATTCATTTAGTAGTTGTTGGCAATGGAGTTAAAGAGCAGCCACTTAAAGAAAAATATGGTGTAAATAAAGAGGTGCACTTTTTAGATTTTAAAAATCAATCCGAGATGCCCGGCATTTATAATATGTCTGATGTATTTATATTGCCATCTCAGGGCCCTGAAGAAACATGGGGACTAGCCCTGAACGAGGCGATGGCCAATAAACGGGTAGTTATTGCAAGTACAAGATGTGGCGGAGCAATCGATTTAATTGAAAATGGTAAAAATGGGTACATTTTCGAAAGTGGAGATATGCAAGACCTTAAGGATAAGATGGTAAAAGTAATCAAGCAAAAAGACCACCTGAAAGAAATGGGTAAAAATTCATTGCGGATCATTGAGGCATTTTCATTTGAAAGGATTTGTGATCAGATTGAACAATTAATGGAAAATAAAATTTAGCTGCGAGTGGAATCATTATTTAAGTCTGAATTTAATAGTCCGGTTGTGGGAGTTTTTTCGCTTCTCATTTGGGTCATGTTTCCAGGAGTAAGTATGCTTTCCTTAATTGCTGTTATTATTTCCTTACACCAATTTGTACTTCTATTCAATTCTATCGGATACCTAATGCCCGTTCGATACTTATTTGGCGCATTTATGTGCTTGCAGTTTTTTATAGGGCCGGTATTAGCCTACAATGGGTTGGACGAGTTTCAATATCCATTATACAGGATGGTAGTTTCAGAAGCAGAGTACTTTGGCTACGCAATTCCTGCTGTTTGTGCTTTTATCATTGCCCTGCATATCACCGCCGGCAATTTGGTTGGGGAACACATAGATATAGAACATGTAAAGGCATACGTACAAAAAAATCCAAAGCTCCCTTACATATTTATCGTAATGGGATTTTTTACGAGTATCATTTCAGGCTTCTTGCCTGCAGAACTTGCATTTGTATTTGTCATCTTGGGGGGATTTAAATTTGTTGGCCTATTTATGTTGATCCTTGGGCAAAAGCAGCTCGCAGCCGGTCCGATGTTGGTCGTTTTTGGGTCTATCGTTTCTTCCTCTTTAGGTGAAGGAATGTTCCATGATCTTCTGACATGGCTCATTTTTACCGGTGCAGTTTTCTTAATTCGCTACAAACCAACCTTACCTACAAAGCTTGCCTTATGCGCCGGCTTTGTACTCCTGTCTGTAGTTATACAACAGTTGAAGGGGGAGTTAAGAACGAATATTAGATCAGGAAAAGGAGGAGGGTTGGAATCATTGTCGGAGGCTTACTACTCACAACAAGAGAAAGAGGGAATATTCAGTTTTGCGGCATTAGCCCCGAGTAACGTAAGGATCAACCAGGGTTTTATTATTACAAATATCATGAAGACGGTTCCATCTCAGGTTCCTTTTTCTAATGGTGAGGAGTTGGGTCAAATTTTAGAAGCTGCCTTTTTACCTCGGGTACTTGCTCCCAACAAATTAATGGCTGGTGACAGAACCATTTTCATGAAGTACTCTGGAATTGAGCTAGGCGCAGGCACATCAATGGGTTTAAGTTCAGTTGGAGATGCCTATTTAAATTTTGGGGTTGTGGGTGGGTGTATCTTAATGTTTTTACTTGGGTTGGGTTATAGTGAAATTTTAAAAGTCTTTCAAAGAAAGTCACCAATTTATCCCATACTCATCCTTTTCGTACCATTAATTTTCTATTACCCTATCCGGCCAGATAGTGAATTGCAAACCCTTTTAGGGCATGTAGTAAAATCGTGTTTCCTACTTTACCTTATTTTTCGGTACCTCTCTAATTTATTTGTAGCAGACGAGCAAGAGGACGAATTAGAGTCGGTTGAGGAACAGCAGAATGAGAGTCCCTTGGCCCCATCGCATTAGTTTCATTCATGCCAAAACAATCACTCCTAATAATTGTCGACTGGTTTGCTCCTGGTTTTAAAGCTGGCGGTCCAATCCGATCCAGCTTAAACGTAGCTCTCGCTTTAGCTGATGATTACCTGTTGGGGGTACTTACAACGGATACTGACCATGGAGAGAAGGAACCCTATTCATCAATAGCGTCTAACGAATGGGTGAAATCTCCCTATCGAGGGATCCCGATTTACTATGCCAATAAGCAAACACTTAAGATTGCGCAACTAAAGACTATAATTGTGGCAGCCAATGCAGATTTTGTCTACCTGAATCATGTGTGGTCACCATTGTTTGTACTTTATCCTTTGTGGTTAAAATACACCGGCCAAATAAAGAGTAAAGTCATCCTTTGTCCAAGAGGTGGATTATATGATAGTGCACTCGGTGTAAAACGTTACAAGAAAATGCCGCTTCTAAGGTTAATGCGATGGATGAAAATGCATCAGTTTGTTACATTTCACGCTACCAATCAACGCGAAAAGTTGGCAATACATCGATTTTTTCCTAAAGGAAAAGTAATTATAGCAGACAATCTTCCTTCGAACTTACAACCGGAATTTAAGACGATTGAAAAACGGCCGGGGAACTTGAAATGCGTCTTTATCGCCAGGGTTGTTCCTATTAAGAACCTGCTTTTCTTATTGAAAGCATTACGAAATGTTGTAGCTAATGTTCAACTTACTATTGTAGGTCCTGTAGAGGATGTGCCATATTGGAATGAGTGCGAAGCATATATGAAACAGTTACCATCCAATATTAGGATTAGCAATTTTGGTCCGAAAGAGAATAGTCAGCTTGCGGCTATTCTTGAAGATCATCATTTGTTTACACTGCCTACAACCGGTGAAAATTTCGGACATTCTATTTTCGAAGCATTTCTTTCCGGCAGGCCCGTATTAATCAGCGACCAAACACCATGGAGAAATTTGGAAGATAAAGGCATTGGTTGGGATCTGCAGCTAGATGATCCGCAATTATTTACAAACGCAATAAGCCAGATGGCTGATTTTACACAAGAACAATTTGACACTGCTGCATACAATGCATGGCAGTACGCAAAGGAATACATTGCCAATGCAGACGTGAAAAAGGCATATTTAAATTTGTTCTCCTGAAATGACCACAACTCAAGTCGACATCAGTGCCTACGATAACAGCTGGTATAAGCCCGGGCCTACCTGGAAAATTCTCTTATGGATTATTGTCAATGCAGTTTTTTTTAATCACAGTCTCGCAGTCATCTCTTCACTGAAGTGTACCATCTTACGGATGTTCGGAGCCAGTATAGGCAAAGGAGTGGTTATAAAGCCATCCGTAAACATTAAGTATCCCTGGCTGCTTTCAATCGGTGATTATACCTGGATTGGTGAAAATGCATGGATAGATAATCTAGCTCTGGTAAGCATTGGTAATAACGTTTGCATTTCTCAAGGAGCCATGCTGTTGACAGGAAACCATAATTTTTCATCAAAGAAGTTTGATTTGATTGTAAAGCCGATCACATTGGAAGATGGGGTTTGGATCGGGGCCAAGGCTGTTGTTTGTCCGGGTGTACATGCGGCAAGTCACGCGGTACTAACCGTTCAATCAGTTGCGAGTAAAGACCTTCAGGCTTACACCATTTATCGTGGCAACCCTGCCGAACCCGTAAAAGAACGAACTGTTTCCTGAAGTTACATATGGTCTAGATTTTGAAGATTCTTGCACATTCCTTTGATACGTGCAACTTTTGATGGACAAATTATCTCTAGTTTGTTGGGAGAATGGGATGTGAACATCATATTTTGATAACTTGCATCACAATATAAAAAGCTCTACTTTTAGCCCATCCATTTCGTAGAGTATCCAATTTCAATATTCCGAAGAACAATAGCTAGATAGCTATCCAATCCAAGTATCATTGTTTTGTCCATTGGCTGCATGAAGTGCAGGAGGTAAAACAATATCCAATATTCTCAAACGCCACTAGTAACTGAAAAGTTATCTAAATCTTGGTTTATGAGAGTATCAATTATTACAGTTTGTTATAATAGTTCCGCAACCATTGCGGATACTATCAGGTCGGTAAATAGACAGGATTACGGCAACATTGAGCACATCATTGTAGATGGGGTATCTACTGATAATACATTGGAAATCATTAAAAATAGCGGCTTCACGGGCAAATTAGTCTCTGAAGCTGATAATGGTTTGTATGATGCAATGAACAAAGGTATCAAGATGGCGACCGGTGACATTGTAGGAATTCTAAACTCAGATGATTTTTACCCTGATGACAATGTGATTACAGACATTGTTGACCACTTCTCCGGAAGAGATTGCGATGCCGTTTACGCTGACTTAGACTTCATCAACATGAGTAAGACCAAAAAGGTCGTAAGAAAATGGCGGTCAGGTACATTCCGATACGAGAAGTTCAATTTTGGTTGGATGCCACCACACCCGACATTTTTTGTAAAAAGAGAGATATACGAGCAGTATGGAACCTTTAATACAGGTTTGCGTAGTGCGGCTGATTATGAACTCATTTTGCGTTTCTTGTACGTAAATAAGGTAAAGGCTGAATACTTACCTAGAGTGCTCGTTCACATGCGTGCGGGTGGAGTGAGTAATCGTAGTTTTTCAAATCGTTTTAAGGCGCATATGGAAGATTACAAGGCTTGGCGTATAAATGGAGGCAGCCCACATTGGTATACCATGGTGCTAAAGCCGCTTCGAAAAGTTTTTCAGTACATGTAATCTTATAAAAGCTTCAAGGAAAATCCGCCACAGTGCGGATTTTTTTTATTCAGGCAAATGCATGCTGGCGGCTTAGTTGTACGTCTGACATATATTTGAAACGCGTTTGTGCGTTTTGCAACAGCTTTTCCAACATCTCCTGTGACGAAAGAAGGTCTGGGTAGCAGGAATGAGCATCATCAAAAATTATTTGAGCGAGGAATTCATTATGTGTAGAATAGCCGGGGTAATTAGTGGCAATCTCAATCTTCAGGATACAGTTTTACGAATGACGAACGCCATGGCACATGGTGGGCCAGATGATGATGGATTATTTATAGATAGCGAATTAAAGGTGGGCCTTGGCCATCGTCGGCTTTCAATTATCGACTTATCACCCCTCGGCCATCAACCTATGCAGGATATCACCCACGGCCTCTATATCAGTTTTAACGGTGAAATCTATAACTATAAAGAATTACGAGACGAACTTCTGGTATTGGGATACCAGTTTAAATCTTATTCCGACACTGAAGTACTTTTAAAAGGATACCATGCATGGGGTGTCAAAATGTTGCCAAGGCTAAAAGGCATGTTTGCATTTTTGTTATTAGATCAAAATAAAAAACAACTTCTGGCAGCAAGAGACCACGCGGGTATAAAGCCTTTGTATTATGGGTTTAATGGCGGCAGCGTTTTCTTTAGCTCTGAAGTGCGTGGAATGAAAGCGGCGGAACCCGCCTGGAAAGCTGATGAGAACTGGCCCGTACGTTTTCTAACATTTGGTTTTATACCCGAACCTTACAGCACGTTACAAAGTGTATTTCATCTGCCGAAGGGCACTTATATGTTGTACGACCTAGAAGCTGGCAAGTACACGATTGAAACATTTATCTCTTTTCCTTTTACCTCCAGTATTTCTGATCCAAAAGAAGCAATTGCTGCAACCCGCAGTACTTTGTTGGCCGCGGTAGAACGGCACCTTGTGGCTGATGTACCTGTCGGAATTTTTTTAAGTGGAGGCATCGACTCAAGCATTCTAACGTTTGCTTGCCGAAGGTTTAATAAAGGGCAACTCAAAACACTGTCCATCTACTTTGATGATGAAAAATACTCTGAGAAGTATTACCAGGACCTGGTGATTGAAAAGACCGGCGTGTCGCACCAATCGTTCCTGGTTTCGCAACAAGATTTCGAAGATAGCCTCCCCGACATTTTTAAAGCGATGGATCAGCCATCTATTGACGGAATCAATTCTTACTTCATCACCAAATATGCAAAAGAGTACGGGCTAAAGGTGGTACTAAGCGGGTTAGGAGCCGATGAATTATTTGGTGGGTATCCAATGTTTAACAGCAACCGCTACAGTAGGGTAAAAAAAATGCGCCTGGCGGCGAAAGTTGTGGCGGCGTTTTCCGGAAAGTACCCTGCTAAAAAACTGCGGTTTTTGCAGAAAGGAGATGCACTGGAAGAATACTTATTTAGCCGCGGTGTATTCGTTCCCTCCGATGTAGCGAAATTGCTTTCAATACCAGAAGAAAAAGTGTGGGAAGTGATAGGGCAGGAACAATACAATGCCTGGATGGGTTTGGAACCAGGTAACCGGGTGAGCATGCTGGAGCAAAATATTTATATGCAAAACCAATTGCTGCGCGATAGTGATATATACAGCATGTGGCACAGCATTGAGCTAAGGGTTCCGTTCCTGGATGTGGATCTAATTAAGTTGGCGCACTCAATAGCACCGGCGGTAAAATTTAATATGCCGCACAAAAAGTATTTGTTGATTCAATCCTTTTTAGAAGAACTGCCAGAAGAAGTTTGGAACAGGCAAAAAATGGGCTTCACTTTTCCCTTTCAAAATTGGTTTAAAGAGTCTACCTATCTCAATAAAGCAGAGGAAACGCTGCCGCAGTTACGGCCGGCGCGTAAGCAGTTCGACAATGGCACCTTAAACTGGTCCAGGTATTGGGTGCAGGTAGTAGAAGCTAAATTTGGAAAATGATTTTTACAATGATGCTTTATTACAAAATATTTGGAAGTTGAATGCTGTGCTCGTTCAATTGAGCTAACAATCGATTGCACCTAATCATCTCATCAATCCTCTAAGTCGATACGTATTGAAAGTTGTATTCTTCCACCGGAAAAAGCCACCTGCTTATTTTAGCATAGAGCGGTATTTTGAAAATGTTCGCAAGCATCTACCACAATCCGTTACATCGGTCGTTGCAGAATCATCCTGGCACAGCAACGGACTTATCGACCGGTTGAAAATAATTTGGGAAGCAAGAAAGCGACAAGGCGATGTTAACCATATAACCGGCGACATTCATTTTGCGACACTTTTACTATCCAAACGTAAAACCATTCTAACCATACACGATATAGGGTTAATCAAACACCCTTCTGCAATGGCACGTTTTATACTCGGTCTTATTTGGGTGAAATGGCCAGTCAGCCGATCGCGTTTTGTAACCGCAGTAAGCGAAGCGACAAAAAATGAAATTGTATCGTACACCAAGTGCAATCCTGAAAAAGTTCACGTCATTCATACCTGTATTGGATCACATTTTAAACGCAAAGACAAATCCTTTAATAAGGAAAATCCTGTAGTGTTGCAGATAGGAACCGTGGCCAACAAAAACTGCATCCGTATGGCCGAGGCGCTTGCCGGTTTGCCTTGTAAGCTTCACATTATTGGCGAACCAGGTCCGGATTACTTAGAAGCGCTTAAGAAATTTCAAATCAACTATTCTACGTTTACCCAATTAAGCGATGAAGCTGTATTTGAACAATACGTTGGCTGCGACATCCTACTGTTTGCCTCCACATTAGAAGGTTTTGGAATGCCTATTGTTGAAGCCAACACAGTTGGTCGTGTAGTGGTTACCAGCCATATTTCTTCTATGCCTGAAGTGGCAAAGGATGCAGCTTGTTTGGTAGACCCTTTTGATGTGGGGTCAATCAAAGCGGGAATAAGAAGGGTCATCGATGACGATACTTACCGCGAGCAGCTCATTGTAAAAGGGTTTGAAAATGCCCAAAGGTTTGATGTAAGCAGCATTGCCCATACGTACTATGAATTGTATAAAAAGATAGTATCGAATTAAGTTTAAGACTACAGCATATACCTGCGGAAAATATTGAAGGAAAACTTTAGTTATTGAAAGCACAGGCACTTTGATAATGCCTGTGCTTTTTATTTTACTGAACTACTATAGAAGTATTATGCAAGTAACTGTCATTACTAATTTGAAGCTGGTAGTTTCCTTTGGCAACCTGTTGCAGGAACAAATTATAAGTTCCTGTTGCCATCCTGTGATCGATGACATTGGTCCATGCCTTCTGGCCTAATGTATTAAAAAGCGTAATAGTGTATCTGGCCTGCGGCAATTGATTTAGTTGAACCGATAGTTGCTTATTCTTTGTTGGGTTCGGATAGATCGTTACCATAGATTGTAGCTTATCCTGCACCTTTAATATATTACTGTAAACAATCGATCCGGTTTTCCCCAGCATCTTGATGCGATAGTAGCTGGTGCCGGTTATTGGATTCTTGTCTGAGAATTGGTAATAAACTATGGCAGCTGTTGCACCAACTTTTGCCATCAAATTAAAATCATTTGCATTGGACGATCGTTCTACCTCAAACCCTTGTATTTCCGTTGAAGCGGCAACATTCCACTTAACATCAACCTGGCCATTTGATTTGCCTGCCGAAGCTGTAATAAAAGTTAGCGGTAGAATATTCTGCTGGTTGAGTACAATGTAAAACCTGTCTGCCGCAGAAGATTGGCTGTTGCTGGTTACACTAAAGTTATAGTAAGAGGCAACATTCAGACTGAGTGGAATAGAAGTATTATTAAATCGATCCAACAACGTAGCCGTTTCGCTTCCCGTAAAATTGGTTGGCTGAAATGCCA
Source organism: Segetibacter sp. (assembly GCA_031425015.1). GTDB lineage: Bacteria > Bacteroidota > Bacteroidia > Chitinophagales > Chitinophagaceae > Segetibacter. Next base: position 64,877 of record JANPIM010000034.1, read on the forward strand.
AACGATAATTGCGTAAAGTTGTGTTCCAAAGTTGCAGCTTTATCGTGTCCGTCAATGTTATCAATGGCCGGTGATCAATGGTGAGGTTGGTGTTCACTTTTCTGATAGCAAGGTTCTCATTGAGGTTGGTCATTTTGCCTGCATCATTCATGCTCACCTGGTTGGTGCCCGCTGCACTAAATGTGGCCAACACGCCATCTGCCACAGAGGTATCTGTACTTAAAATTTCAAGTGAAATATTCAATCGTCCATTGGTCGTTTCAGTACGGAAAACATTTGCCCCGGTTACTTGCTTATCACTTTCTTTAAATACAATTGAGCCATCATTTACCTCATCATTTGATTCAACAAAGAAAGCCTGGCCGCTTTGCAGGAGTGAGGTGGCGGACGTGTAACTACCTCCTGTAGGAATAGGCGTATAGCCGGCAGATTCGTCCAGTAATACGTATGCACCAACTCCATTAGCGCCGTTTCGTTTTGGATCCCAAACCCAGAAACGCGCTGAAACGCCAGTACGGTTAAGGGTTGCAAAATCAACCGGTGATGCATAAGGGTTGCCAAGCGCTGTAAACGTTCTTATTCCTGGATCGGGCGAGGTCTTTTTTACAACGGTAAAGGTTTGATTACCAGTTTGTAATTGACCTTTTGCAGCAAGAACGGTGGCATTGGTATTAGGTGGCGTTAGGTTAACGGGGTTACGATCGCCACGTACAAAAGCGAAGTACACTTTATTGGCTGCACTGTTGCCAGCACCCGACAATGGTGTAAGCGTAGTATTGATATTATCCAGAGACTGGGTGGCTGTATTGTAACTGCGCAGGCTGAAACTAAGTGCATCATCGGTGCCGGTACCGCTGCCTGCTGGCGCCGTAATGAACATACCAGTACCTGCTGTGAACACTCCATCATTTTGCCATGCCTGCCGGATACTATTGGCATTACTCAGCGGTGACGTCATCAATCTCCATGCACGTTTCGCAGGGATATGTCTTTCTACTATTACATCACCACTTATATAGCCGCCACCTGCACTACCTGCAGCTACACGGGCCGTATTGCTTGCATCCGACTTCAATACTAAAAATCCATTGGTACCAAGCGTTCCTTGTGTTGGTGTGTACACCTGGGTAACGTTGAGCGTGCCACCAAGGCTAACACCTGCTGCATTGTTGATGGTGAATGATTGAATGGTATTTGTGCTAAAAGTATTTGCTGGAACGGATTGAGCTGTCGTTCCATTCATTTCAATCGTAGCTGTAGTTGCCACTAAACTTCCAGCATTGTTAATGCTACCAGCAATCTTCAGCGTTGCATTGTTGATGGTTAGTGAAGCACCACTTTCAATCACCAGGTTGCGTACACTCATACCACTATTCATAATAGGCATTGGGCTACTGTAGGCCGGAATGATTACGTTGGTAGCGGACGTTGGAAGTTTGCCTTCTTCCCAATTGCCGCAGTCGGTAATATCTGCATTGTCTTTGTTGCCTGTCCACACCGATGCACGGGTATCAGGTTTAGAAGCATCAAGTCGGGTATCGATGGCTGTAGGCGCGGTATAAGCCACATTTACCCATGCCTTTTGCGCCGCCTGGTTGTTAGTTGAATAACGAAGTTTTACAATTAGCCAGCCAACAGCTGATGGCGTATAAGTGCCGGTAAGAGGCGAAGCTGCCGTTGAAATGCCTTGTACTTCACTCAATTTATTGCCATCCAAATCCCATAGCGAAAGAGTAAGATTGGCGCCGTCTACCTCAGGAAATGCTTTGTAGGTAATTAGCTTAGCTACATCCGTATATATTTTGCCGGCAACGCGCTGATTGGTACTGTTAGCAGGTAACGATCCTCCCTGTCCCAGGGATAAGCAATGACTATCGCCAAGATCATTTGCCATTTCCCATTCTTGCGTAGTAAACGTATTGAGTGGCTGTTGGTAAGTTGACAGGTAATCGTACATCTGCTGAACCGATGTAAAAGTTACACCATCGGGTGCTGGTGCCCAGATAGAATAGCCATGACCCAAAGCACCGGGTATGGTGTGACCAACCGGTGCAGTACGAATAAGAACACGACTATCATTGAAAACTTGTGAAGTCGTCAATCCATGCGCACCAGAGTAGTCATACAATTGTTTTCCGATCCATGCGGCATCTACCCCTACATACACTTCCTGGTCGGCACTATTGTTGGATACTGAGCTGAATGCATCTGTAATTCCAATAAGTGCCTTGTTCTTTCTTTCTATCACCAGGTGGTCGCCACTGCTTCCTTTTTGGTAAAATGGACTCCCACTGGCTGTTGGCACTGCATAATCTCCATCTTTAAACGCCAGCCTTTGATGTGCCTGCATGATGTTTTGGATGTCCGCATTTATAGGCAAGTCGGTACTGCTGGTGGGCAAATGTGTATAGCGTTTACCGGTAGTACCGATGTCAAATAAATCTTCGAAGAAGACACCGGGATTACCATCAACGGCTGCCGCTACCGCATAGGCAGCTGCCACTCTGGGTTCTCTCGGATCTACATGCGATGCCAATTGGGATCCGGTATTCCAACTGGAATTATCGCCCAATGCTCCGAGGTTGCCATTGCCCAGCAGTATAGGCCGGTAAGTATCATGATTATTGATGAATGGAACCGTGCGATGTACCCGCTTACCACCATAATCCATGTAACGTTCTAACTGCTGCTGCCCGGGAATGGATTGCATATCATAGCCGCCAAATCCATGGATCATTCCATATAACCCCTGGCCACTTCCAAATCCGCGTATCGCAAAGTCAAATGTGCCCGTATGTTTTTCGTTGGTTATTCCGCCCGGGGCCGAACCAGTCTTCACATTGTTTACGTACGCATCCAGGTCCGATTGTCCACCTACCCATTCGCCTACGTTAAACATATTCTGACCGCCATTAGCCCATGTAGGCAAGGTATACTTGGTATTATAAATCAGGTCTTCCTGCACATCTATTTCAAAATGTTTGATGGCATCCCACCGCCAACCGTCGCTGCCGGTTTGTTTCTTAAACCATTGTATCCACGACCGGCTATTGTTACGCATGTAGCCACTGCTCTGGGCGGGGTTATGATACGGGCGTGTAATGCCATTGATGTTTACCGTACCCGTTGTTGGTATGTTGCTACTTTGCCCAAATGCACTGGGAAAGTAACATATATCAGGGCCAAACATGGGTTCGCAAATAGCGCCTGTGGTACAGTTATGTGTGAGGGTAGCGTGGAAGTTGGGATAGTTTTTACTCCACCTTCCTGCCCGAGACCAATAATCATTTTGCGAGTCGTCCAGCAGGGGAGTGCCATAGCTGGTAAAACGAAAATTTTTATAACCACTATTGGTAGGTGCCGAAAAAGTAGCTTCCGGATCTTGCCCGCCACCACCTGTGTTCGATCCTGCGCCATCGTTGTGGTTCATTACTACATCTTGTATTACTTCAATGCCATTGGCATGCATCACTGCTATCATGCGGAGCAATTCATCTTTCGTTCCTACCCTTGATCGTACATTGAGCGATCCACCACCTTTCTGGTATTTGTCACCCAGGTCGTACATATCAAACGGGCTATAGCCCACCGAACCGGTTGAGCTGTTTTTATAAATGGGAGGAACCCAGATGGCATCAAACCCGGCGGCTTTTAGTCGGGGTGCCATATCCGTTAAGTAGTTCGCCCAGCCATTCGGATAGTTGTTGTTCCAATAGTCCCACCAAAAACCCTGGAATACTGTTTTCTTAATTCTGTTTGGATTGCTGGATAATGGCATTAGCGTACGCCACGCTACAGGTATAGCAGAAGAGTCCGCACTTATTCCGGAATAAGGCAAGCCGTACAGCTGTTCCAGGGTGCGCAGCACATTGTAATGCGTTACATGCTTTGTATACTGCCCGCCAATTGTATGCTGCCCCAGGAATAATGTTAGTATATGATTGTTGAACAAACCGCTATTGTTGTCCTCATCAAAGGTTAGAATGAACAGGCTATTGTTGTTCAGGCACCAGTTGATAATAGGCGATAGTTGGGTTTGAAGCCATGCATCCGCCGTATCCATTGGCCCGGTGTGCATATCATTCCACTCGTTAGGAATGATGATAGAGTAGGTAGGCATTTGGTTATAGTCCGTTGGAAAATGTGTCCACGGCCTGTTGACTGAGTCGGGTAATTGATTGGTTCCTGTTCCCTGCCAATTTACCCATGGATTGTGTTTGCGTACATAGTGGCCCGACCGTTCAACGCTGGAGCCTACTGCTGGAAGATCTTCTGAATAACCACAAAAGGAGTAACCCCTGTTGCGCAACGAGGCAGCTATATTAGGTGTGGTAAATGGCACGCCTAAAGGAATATTGTTGTGGTTGACACCCTGCGTAGAACCAGCAAAAAGTTGCAGGTAATTAGGCTGACTTGGCCGGGCAAGTGCGTACGAGTTGGTCATCACTGCAGCCTTGGGATGATTGATCAGGCTGTTTAAGTAAGGCAACTTAGGATGGCCCACGATCTCTTCGTATGGCTTGTTCTCGAGTACCACCATTACCACTTTGCTGGGTGGTGATTGACCAAACCCGGTTGAGAAGTACGCAACTGACAATGCCAGTAGCAGCAAAGATTTAAGTGAAACACGTAAGTAAAATGAATATGTAGATAAAGCAGTCATAAGCAATTGTCTTTGGTTTAAAAATACGAATGTGTATTAAATACACAACGGTAGCCTGAGAAAAAGTTTCAAATGTTTAGCGTCGTTTGCTTCATAAGTTGATTTAAATAAACGTTCGAAAAATTAAACTTCATCATTCAAACAATATTCCATGTATTATTTGCATTTTTAAAACATGGTGTATTTTGTACACGAAATCTAACTATTCAATTCTAAAACGCTTGCTTATGCGGAAGAGTATACTTCTCAGCTTTCTACTTTTATCAATCTCCTTTTTTTTACATGCTCAGTACGTTGGTTGGTCAGGAACAGGACAAATTAATTTGACGAGTTATGGAACTTACTCGGATGCTAACATTCGGCCTTTCGCTAATACTACCACTACTGCTACGATACGTGGTGAAGTATTTTATGATAATGGAGGAGGGAGGCAAACAGCAGCAGGAGGCCAGCAAACCAATGCAACACTATTTTATAAAGCCAATTCTGCTGTATTGGGAACAATAGATGATGGAACCTGGACGCAGGTAGCAGGATCTAACTTTCAGCAAGTAGGAAATAACGATGCGCTCGATTTTGTTATAAATGCTAGTGCTGGAACTGATATTATGTATTATATCCGATTCCAGGATCCGGGTGGCACAAATGTGTTTTATTATCTTTTTCCAGGTACTGGTGCTCCGCATACTTCTGTACCAAGTGCACAAAGCCAACTATTCAAAATTCGATTTAATAGTACTACCACCAACAACTCCAAACGTATAGATGGTAATACATTTGATTGGCAAGCCAATGAGCAATTTGCAACAGATGGAGGTAGTGCGAATCTGTCAATATCCTGGGATAATAACAATCTCTACATTTTATGCTCGGGGGGGTTTGGAAACAGCGATCAATTGCAATTCGCGATTGATGTTAATCCAGGTACCAATGATCTTTCTGGTTCCTCAAAAACAACTGTATTCGCGGGCTCAGATTTTGGAGGTTTTCTTACGCCAGATTTTTTAGTTCGCACCAATGGAACTACTAGTCTGGACGTTTTTACCAGGTCTGGAACTTCGTGGGGAAGTGCAGTACCCATTTATACGAGCTCTTTGCTTTTTCGGTCGGGTACTATTTCTGAAATTACTATTCCAAGAAGCAGTATAGGGAACTTATCTACTAATACATCTTTTGGTTTATATGCCTGGTACGCTAATTCCGGAGGGGCAAGGTATACCGCCTTTGGTACGGATAATGCGACACTTACCAATACCATGTTGTCTTCTTATGTATTTACCAGTTCTGGTATTGGGGTTGCGCCCAATTCGGTCACACGGGATATTGGGGTTTCATCTTCAGTGACATTGACAAATCCTAGTTACCGAAATTTTTATTTATCTAATGGTACAGCTACCACTTCTGCAGGATCAGCTACCAATATTGCAGGGCTTGTGCGTATCGAAGCTGGGACATTATCTCTAGGGAATTCCTTCAATGTATCTGGCAACTACACAAGAAATAATTCCGGAGGAACATTCACACACAATAGTAACACCGTAACCTTTAATGGTATTAGCGCACAACAAATAGATGTAGCTGGAGGAACTGCAGGTTTTCATGCTTTAACAATAAACAATGCTAGTGGAGTTAATCTTGTTACTTCGACCAACTCATTAGTTTCAAATACTCTCGCTCTAAACGCAGGTGCTTTATCCTTAAACGGAAACACACTCACACTTAACGGCACCGTCACAGGTACAGGTACGCTCACCGGCTCCTCCACATCCGATGTAGTGGTTGGTGGCAGTGGTGCATTAGGTACACTCAACTTTACTCAAACTACCGACGGTACCACCAATGCGCTGCGCAACTTTACCATGAACCGCTCTTCAGGTACGGCAACGCTCGGCAATAAGTTGGTTATTTTAAATGGTTATACGCCAACAGCTGGCGTACTGGCCTCCAATGGTAACCTGGTAATCAGAAGTGATGTAAATGGCACTGCAAGAATTGGATCGGGAAGTGGAGCATACATCACTGGCAACGTAAACGTAGAGCGCTACATTGCTCCGTCTGTTGCCAACCGCCGTGCATGGCGACTATTAACGGCACCGGTTACGGGGCCAACCATCAATGCCGCCTGGCAGGATGGCGTAACATGGAATGGTACGATACACAGTGGTACTGTAACTGCAAACTATGGTACCATTATCACAGGTATGGCACAAGGAGATGTAACTACAGCTAACAACGCAGGTTTCGATTTTTGGCCAGCCATATCAAACGCTGTTTCCTCTATACGCCAGTATACGCCACACCCTACCACGTCCAACTGGAATACACCAGTAGCCAATACCAACAGTACGCTCATCAATGCGCAACCTGCCTATATGTTGTTCGTTCGCGGCGACCGGTCACAAACAACCGGTGTCAACAGCAATGCCACTACGCTCCGTCCTACCGGCACATTGCGTACTGGTAATGCTACTACCACGGTACCTGCCGCAGCTACCGCTGCCTATACGCTTTCAGCTAATCCATACGCTTCGCCGATCGATTTCGAAACGATCTACAATGCTCACAACACGATTTTACAACCGCGTTTCTGGCTGTGGGATGCAACCCTGAATACAGTTGGCGGATACCGGTTAGTGACAAGAACGACAGCCAATACGTATACTACCACTCCTTACAATATGAGCACTCCCGGGTCTCAGGTTTCTACTACCCAGTACCAATTTATAGAATCAGGCGCAGGATTTTTTGTAGAGCCTAATGGTGGTGGTGGAACCCTCACCATTCAGGAAAGCCACAAAGCATCCGCCAATCCAACCACCACTGTTTTTAGAAATACATCTACTGTACCACAGGTGTTTATCAACCTCAACACTGGTACCGGTACAGGCGCACAGTTGGCCGATGGTGTGTCGGCCCAATTTAACAGCGGCAATACCATAGGCATTGGTGCGGACGATATTCGCAAGCCTGTTAACTTCAGTGAAACATTTTCATTGATGCGTAACGGTACCAGCCTGATGACTGAAGGCAGACCATTAGTCACCGCGAACGATACCTTATTCCTCAACCTTGCCAATAGCACAGAACGCACCTACCAATTGCAATTATTGGCTGCGAACATGAGCAGCGCCGGGCTAGTAGCAAAAGTAGAAGACAGCTACATCAATCAGTCGCAGGTGGTTGATTTGTCAGGTGGCATAACCACCTACGACTTTGTGGTAAATGCTGACGCTGCTAGCAAAGAACCTGCACGGTTTAAAGTGGTGTTTCAGCCTGCTGGCGTATTGCCCGTAAAGTATACAATGGTAACTGCTTCACAGCAGGGTTCGTCTGTTAACATTGCATGGAGCGTAAATGGTGAAAGCAACTTGCGCTACTACGAACTGGAGCGCTCTGCCAATGCACAGGTATTTACCAGCATGGCGAAACTGAATGCACGTAACACAGGCACCAACACGTACAATCACGTGGATGCACAACCACTAACGGGCGCCAATTACTACCGCGTAAAATCCATTGGTATGGCCGGTGAGATAGCCTTTAGCAATGTAGTGAAAGTAGTAACCGGCAAGGCAAGCCCGGGAATAAGTGTTTACCCCAACCCGGTAAAAGGTGAGCAGTTCACCTTGCAACTCACCAATCAGCCTGCAGGCAATTATGAGCTAAGGCTCACCAATCAGTCGGGACAGTTGATGTATCAACAAAACATTAAACACCTGGCTGGCTCGTCTGCGCAAACCATACCCACCGGTTCAGTGCCTAAGGGCGTTTACCAATTGGAACTGGTAGCTGCGGATGGTAGCCGTACAAACTCAAAACTTATCATTCAATAACTTTAGTATATGAAAAACAAAATCTTGTTTGCTGTGATGATATTTCTGCTGCTTTGTTCGGCTTCACTAGTTGCACAAACCCCTGGCGGTGGACTTGAAGACGATCCGGATGGAACACAAGCACCGATTGACGGAGGCGTAAGCCTGCTGGTAGCAGCCGGTGTAGCTTATGGCGCAAAAAAGGCGCATGAGCATCGAAAGTCAAAAGTCAAAAGTCAAAATTAAAAAGTCAAAATGCAAAAGCGGCTGTTCTGAAAAGGGCAGCCGTTTTTATTTGCTTTTAAGGTTAGGGCTCATTTTTGCCGTGTATATACCCGGTAATTACCTTGTTTGGTGCTAAGCGAACTTGGTACGAACTTGATACGAACTTGGTACGAACAAGGTCCCTGTTAGAAAAAGAGGCAAAACAGCCCACCAGTGTTTATTTTTTTAATGATTACTTAATACAGTAGAGTTGCCAACTGAATGGCGTAACCTACCTTAGCAGCATACCAATATTTTGTGACAACACCCACCATGGTGAAGACGCTTGTTGCAATACCCCAAAGAACTGTGCAGTTGATTTTGCTCCAATTGTTATCTCGTATAAAGTAAGAAAGTAGTTTACTCAACTGATTATGCTAATAAATATGCATTGTTAGGGTATATTTCTTTTATGGTTTGTAAAGGTGATTTGTAATAATGGATTGTTGTGTCTTAGATGTTTAGCCCCGAACCCGAAACGTGAATTTGTCCCGCTCAGCATTCTCTGCATAGCCATAGCTATATTTTTTCTTCGTTAGTTTATTATTTAAATCATTTCCTTATGCGGAAGTTTTATGCTTTGTTATTAACGGTAAGTTTGTTTTGGGTGGCTGAGGTGAATGGGCAGGTTTCTCTGACAGCCTCAGGTGGTGCTGCCAATGGCAATTTTACAACGCTTAAAGGTGCTTTCGACGCCATTAATGCTGGTACACATACCGGTTCGATAGCTATAACAATAACAGGGAATACTACCGAAGCCGCATCGGCAGTGCTGAATGCCAGCGGCTCTGGCGCTGCCTCATATAGCACTATAAGTATACAGCCAAGTGGTGGTGCTGCGAGAACAATTAGTGGGAATATTATTGGATTCTTAATAGATTTAAATGGGGCAGATAATGTATCAATTGATGGATTAAACTCGGGCAGCAACAGTTTAACCATTACAAACTTTGCTCCCTCCGGCACCTCCACAGGAACTATACGTCTTATTAATGATGCAACCAGCAACAGTGTTACAAATTGTATATTACAGGGAGCTGCTTCTTCAGTAACTGGTGGGGTAGTTGTTTTCAGTACCGGTACAGCTTCAGGGAATGACAATAATACGATCAGTAATAATACCATTTCAGGACCATCTACTGGTGCAGTAGTAACAGGTTCTACTTCTACGACTACGTTAACTGTAACAGGGGTTACATCTGGTGTTTTGCAAGTTGGTTCTCAAATTTCGGGAACGGGTGTCACAGCTGGGACCATTATTACTGCTTTGGGAACAGGCACAGGTGGTACAGGAACTTACACCATCAATATTTCGCAAACGGTTGCATTGACAAGTATTACTGCTACCGCAGGTTTTCCTGCAAATGACATTTACTCTTTAGGTACAAGTGCTGCTATTGATAATAGTGGCATAACAATAAGTGGAAATAATATCACCGATTATTATGCACCGGCTGTAGTAAGTAATGGAATAAATATTAGTAACACCAATGCCAACAGCTCATCAACGTGGTCAATTACTAATAATAAATTGTATCAAACAGCATCAAGACTTTATACAACTGGTTCCATTATTCATAACGGTATTAATGTAGGTGGCGGAGCAGGTTATACAATTACAGGAAATTCAATTGGTTTTGCTAATTCTTCTGGAACTGGTACCACTAATATGATGGGTGCTGCCGCAACCATTTCGGGTTTTCCAGGGGCATATACATCCGTGAGTGGTACATCAATCAGATATATTGGTATAAGCTGTAACTTTCTTTTAGGTGGAACCGTTTCAAATATACAGGGTAATACCATTGCTGGTTTTGCTATGTACACGAGTAGTGGCGCCACTACTACCAGTGGTATTTGGTGTGGAATAAATCTTACAGCTGGTCATGCTAATATTGGTACTACCACTGCAAATACCATTGGAGCAACGTCGGGTACAAGTTCCATTTACGTCGCTACTACAACAGCAGGTGGTGTCGTGGTTGGTATTTATGCTACTAGCACAAATACTGTTTCTATTCAAAATAATAATATTGGTGGTATAGAAGCTGTTGGAACTACAATATCCTTAAGTGGTGCATTCACCGGAATTGATGTTGCTGGAACGGGTGGTGTTTTTACAATCAATGGCAATAACCTTGGAAATACTACAGCAAATAATATTAGAACAGGTTATACATTATCCGGGGCAAATCTATCAAATGCGGGCACTATTACTTCTACAACCGGAACTGCAAGCCCAATGGTCGGTATACGGCATACAGCTTCAGGAGCAACTGTTAGTATAACCGGCAATACATTAAGGGGATGGCAAAATGGTACAAATGCAGGTGGAGCTACAACAGGTATTATAAGTACGGGTGCAGTTACATCCTCAGCTACTATAAATAATAATTTTTTAGGGACTTCATCCCTAGGCTGGATTACCTGGGCTTTTGCAAATACAGGGGGCACCATAACTGGGATTAGCTTAACAGGGGCAGGTAGTGCAACAACCCATTCAATCCAGAATAATGATTTCAGAGGTTTAATTTATTCAGTTTCAGGAACATCGTCTCATACTTATATTAATCTGACCGGTGCTACAGTAGCTAGTAATGCAGCAACAATAGCGAGTAATACTTTTACTAACTTAAACGTTAATACCACTGGCAGTGTAACATTTATTTCTCACAGCTACACAGTTGCTGCGACAGGAACACAAACTTTGAATAGTAATTCAATCGTTACCGCATTCAATAAGGCAGCTGCAGGGGGTACTATAACATTGGCTACTTCTAGTTCTAGCTCAACTGCGGGTGCAACAATAAATCATACCAACAATAATTTTTCTAATATCACAGTAACGGGTGCTACTACTATTGCTGGTTGGCTAAGTACAGATGGTGGCTCTGCAAATAAGAATTATACGGGGAATACTTTCAGTAACTGGACAGGTGGTTCGTCTGCAATTACAGTAATGAGTATAGATTATGGTGGTGGTAATGCAAGCAATGGTAACAATATTCAGAACAATACAATTTCTACTATTTCAGGTACGTCCGCTATAACAGGTATTATAACCGGCATCAATGGAACCTTGTATACGGTTACTGGAAATTCCATTACAGGTTTATCCTCAACAGGAGCAGGCGGTGCCGTTAGTGCAATAACTGTTGCCGGTACAACAGCAAATGTTTATTCTAATACTATTAATACTTTAAGTTCTACGAGTACAACAGCTCAAGTGGCAGGTATTTCAAGTTCGGCAGGTACGTCCAATATTTACAGCAATACTATAAATACACTTTCATGTGTTGGTTCTACATCAGGTGTAACTAATGGTATTATGGTTACCGCGGGTACAACAATTAATGTATACAAGAATAAAATTTATGACTTATCGACAAGTGGAGCATTTTCAACTTCGCCAGGAGTTAATGGGATTGTGCTTTCTGGTGCTGTTGCAAGTGTGACTGCAACTGTTTACAATAATTTTGTGGGCGACTTGAGAGCTCCAGCCTCTACATCAAATGATGGAATTCGTGCTTTGTCAATTACAGCAACAGGACTTACAAGCACCTACAATGTTTATTACAATACTGTTTTTTTAACGGGTAGTGGCGGTACTAATTTTGGATCAACAGGAATCTTTCATGCAGCAAGTACTACCTCAACTACTGCAGTATTAAACATACGCAATAACATCATTGTAAATAATTGCACTCCTAGTGGTACTGGTTTAGCTGTGGCATATCGTAGAAGTTCAGGTTTGGCAAACACCTTAGCAAACTATGCATCCACATCAAATAATAATCTTTTTTATGCAGGTACACCAAGTGCCGGTAATTTGATATACAGTGATGGAACCGGTTCGGCTCAAACTTTAGCTCTTTACAAAGCAGGTGCGTTTACTGCAGGAACGATAGCACCAAAAGATGCTAATTCCATTTCAGAAAATCCGTCATTTATTTCAACAACGGGTTCAAGTGTAGATTTTCTTCACATTAGCCCATCCACTTACACAGCAATAAACGGCGGGGCTGCAACAATTAGTGGCATTACGGACGATTATGATGCTCAGAGTCGTGATGGTTCAAATCCTGATATGGGAGCTGATGAATTTACAGGTAGCTGTACGCCTACTCAACCTACATCTTTAATTCTTACGCCAACAGGAAGTAACATCAATGGATCATTCACTGCAGCATCACCGGCACCAAACGGATACATTGTTGTTCGCACCGATGTCAACACCCAGCCTTCGCCCTCTAATGGAACCACTTATTCAGTTGGCTTTACAGCAATGGGCGCAGGTACTTACGTGGAAGCATCAGGCACTGGTACTTCCTTTGTATCAAGCGTTGGATTAACAGGCGGCAATACTTATTATTACTGGGTGTTTTCATACGGAACATTGTGTGCCAGCAACCCTACTTATAATTCTACGAGTCCGTTAACAGGTAGTGCTACAGCAGCAAATGCTTGTGTAACACCAACTGCACAACCTACCAACCTTATTCTTAATGCAACAAGTGGAAGTACAATTTCAGGTTCTTTCGCCGCAGCTTCTCCTGCACCTTCGGGTTATTTAGTTGTTCGCTCTACCACAAATACAGAACCTGCACCTACTAACGGTACTACATATACAGTTGGATCTACAACATTTGGTGGGGGTACTTATGTAGAAGCATTTGGAACCGGTACAACTTTCAATTCAACCCTGTTAACAAGTGGTACTACCTATTATTACTTTGTTTATTCTTATAATTCAGCTTGTACCGGTGAACCGTTTTATGCAAGCAGTACTTCTACACCTGCGGTAGCAGCATTAACCAATAGTGTAGCAACCATTAGTTGCCCTGCTCCGGGAACGTATAGTGTGGGACCATCCGGAACATTTTCGAGCATTACTCAAATTATCAATACCCTTAGTGCAGGCTGTACATTGAGTGGTGCACTTGTTTTTGAATTGCAGGCTGCGTATAATTCAAACGTTGAAACTTTTCCAATTACAATACCTGCCCTTACAGGTAGCAGCGCTACTAACACGGTAACATTCAGACCTGCAACGGGAGCCACCGGATTGAGTATTACTTCCGGCAATACAACCGGTACACTACTATTAAATGGCGGGCAATATATAATTTTTGATGGTAGAGCCGGTGGTACCGGAACTGCTAAAAATCTTACGATTGAAAATACCAATGTAGGTGCTTCTTATGCGGTACAACTAATCAATGATGCAAGCAACAATACGATTCAATACTGTAATGTAAAGAGTGCAAATAATAGTACTACCAGTGGCACGATAGTATTTAGCACAACCACACTTACAACGGGAAATGATAATAATATAATTGACAACAATGACATTTTTGATGCGGCAGGCGGTACACCACCAACAAATGGCATTTATGCATTGGGAACAACTGCAAAAGATAACAACGGCAATGCAGTTTCCAATAACAATATTTACAATTTTTTTAATGCAGCTTTAGAAACGAATGGAGTTGTATTATTAGCTAATAATTCTGACTGGAATATTAATGGGAATAGTTTTTATCAAACATCAACGAGAAATTTGACAGGCGCAAGCAATTTATTTTGTGCTATTCAAATCAATTCATCTACCAATAATAACATAACAGTAAACAATAATTATATTGGAGGACAGGCACCGTTAGCGGCAAGCACGCCGCTAACTATTACAGGTTCGGGTTATTTCGGGGCAATAAGAGTAAGTGTAGGTACGACCTCAGCATCAAGTGTTCAGAACAATGTGATTAAAAATATATCACTTACTTCTTCGAGTGCTACAACTTCGCAATTTATCAGTTTACTCGTGGGAAGGATTAATTGCGGTACTACAACGGGTAATACTATTGGCAGTCAATCAGGTACGGGTAGTATAGCAGTATCCTTATCGGTAGCTACTTTTTTTACGGCCATTCAGTGCGGGTTCGGAGCAGGTGCTGAAATCATTAACCTAAGCAATAATACGATAGGCGGAATCGATGTTAGCGGCGCTGCGTTGGCTGGTGTGAGAGGCATTGCATTTCAGGGAACAACAGGTACATTCACCGTTAGTAATAACACAATCGGAAGTGCAACTGTAAGCAACAGCATTACAAATTCTAATGATGCGGCAACAATAGGTATTATTGGTGCTGCAAGTACAACGTCAGTTACTCACACAATTTTAAACAATACTATAGCCAATATTACTTCAACAGGAACTTCAACCGGTAATATAATCAGAGGAATTTCTACTTCAGGAAGCACAGGTATTTACACCATAACAGGTAACACCATATTTAATCTAAGCACTGTATCTACGGCAACAGGTGTTACGTCAGCCGCTTCTGTCATTGGACTTAATGCAACAGCAACCGCAGCAGGGCAAACCGTTTCTCAAAACACAATTTATAATCTGAGTAATACTACCCCGGGTGCAACCACGGTAGGTGTTTTAGGGATTTATTATAGTGGACCTACTTCTGGTACAAATATCGTATCAAGAAATTTTGTTCATAGTATTTCGCTTTCCAGCTCTTCCGTTTCTTCGGTAATTACGGGCATTTATTCAAATGCGGGCTTGACAAATTATCAAAACAACATGATTCGTTTGGGTAACAACAGTACTGCTGTGGGATATATTATTAGGGGAATAAATGATGTGGCGGGTACGGCTGGTTATGCTTACTACCATAACAGTGTATACATTGGTGGTTCGGGTGTTCCTTCTGGTGGGTCAAATACCGCTGCATTTGTCACTTCACCAACTACAGCCAGAACTATACAGGATAATATATTTTTTAATGCAAGATCGAATGCTGCAGGAAGCACAGCTAAACATTACGCTATCTCGGTAACCAGCGGTACTGGTTTCACCAGCAACTATAACGATTTCTACGTGAATGGTACCGGTGGAGTTTTTGGTTCGTTTGCAGGAGCAGATGTAGCTGACCTTGGTGCATGGCGCACAGCAACAGTTCAGGATGCAAATAGCAAAAGCGGTGATCCACAATTCATCGCTCCTAACGGAACATTTGCTACTGTTAACTTGCATATCAACCCAGCGGTGGCAACACCAGTAGAAGGAACAGGGTTAGCAATAGGTTCTGTAACAGATGACATTGATGGCGATACAAGAGCCAGCTTTACGCCTACCGATATGGGCGCCGATGCAGGTAACTTTACAGCTCTTGCTAATGATATTGCAGCGGTTTCATTCATCAACCCGCTAAATGGGGGCACGGTCATTCAGAATACTGCCTTTATACCCCAGGCATCTTTCATCAACAATGGCTCAACTACTCAGACGAACGTAACGTTTCGATACAAAATTCTGAATAGCTCAAGTGTTGTTATATATGATCAAACTGCAACCATTGCTTCGCTGGCCTCTACCATTACAACAACTGTATCGTTCCCTTCTGCAACAATAATTGCTGCAGGAAGCTATACGATACAAGCCATTGCAGAGTTAGCAGGTGACCAGGTGACTTCCAACGACCAGATAAATGGGACACTCACTGTGGCAGCACAATTGAGTGGTGATTACATAGTTGGTTCAGGCCAGGTTTCACCATACAATACGCTTACAAATGCGATAGCCCAATTGAACACCTTAGGAGTTTCTGCGCCAGTTAGATTCTTACTCGCAGATGCTACTTACACTAGTATAACAGAAACCTTCCCTGTTACCATTAATACAATTAATGGAAGCAGTAGTACGAATACGTTTACTATCAAACCAAACGTAACATCTGTTATATCCGGTGCTACCGCTACTTTGCTTATACTGAATGGTGCAGATAATGTGATTATAGATGGCTCTACAGGTTCAACAGCCAATACGGTTTGTCCTGTGTCTTCAGCTTCACGTGACCTGACATTTACTACCACTAGCTCAAGTACTGCCTCTGCCCTTATCTGGTTACAAACTGCCACAGCAGATGGAGCTACCAATAATACTGTTAGAAATTGCGTGCTTACAGGGAACAGTAACACCACTACATTATTTGGTGTAGGTAGTGGAAGTTCTACGATTAGCACAACGAGTGTTGGTACAGGCAACAACAGTAATTCATATATTAATAACAGTATAAGTAAAACCCAACACGGAATATATAGCCAGGGTGCAAGTGCTGCTAATAAGAATACAGGAACAGTTATACAGCAAAATCTAATTAATTCCGCTTCACCTAATAATGTGCAAACTACTGGCATAAGGGTAGGGTTTGAAAGTGGTATTCAAATAAAGGGGAATAATATCGGTAACATTTCTAATGCAGCCGCTTCTACTCCGGCTGCTGCCATTATGCTGGGAATGATTCCTAGTAATAGCTATACGGCATTTACTGGGAACGAGGTTACAGGCGCTACAGTTTCAAACAATGTTATCGATAATATTGTCAATACAATTGATCGAAGCTGTGCAGGTATATCAATCGCTCAGGTAACTACTGCTTCTTCGTTGGCTAATAATATTGCGAACAATATGATATCTGGTCTTAGAGCTCCTGCTTCTACGCCAAGCGATTTTCCTGCAGGAATAATGATTGGCGGAGGTGCTCAAGGCTCAACCAATGTTTATTTCAACACAATTTCTTTAACAGGTGTTGGTACAAGTTCGAGCCCTGGCTATGGAATTGCCATTGGAGGTTCAAATCCTGTGGTTGATATTAGAAATAACATTTTTGTCAATCAATTGACCAGTACATCAGGTAAGATGTATGCTGTGGGACTTGCATATTCTACGTACACTAATCTAACTTCCGACAATAATGATTTCTTTACAAGTGCTTCCCCATTGGCCCAGGTAGGAGGTTTAGGTACTGCTGGAACCGATCAAACTAATCTTGCAGCCTGGCGCACAACTACAAGTAAAGATGCAAACTCAAAGAATGTTCTACCTGTATTTACTTCAGCTTCTAATCTCCATTTAAACGCAACAAACTCAACAAACATTTCAAACCTGAATGCAACCGCTGCAACTGGTACAGGTATAACAGATGATATAGATTGTGAAGCAAGAGGCAGCTTTCCTGATATTGGTGCTGACCAGTTTGGCGTGAGTGGATTCTGGACAGGAATAACATCTACCAACTATAATACAGCAAGCAATTGGGATGATAATATTGTTCCGGGTTCTTCTGCAAACATTGTGATACCAACGGGTGCTACTAATTTGCCTGCACTTGCAGCAGCTACAACGGTTAATAATGTCGCGTTGCAATCGGCGACAACATTGAGCCTGAACAATTTTGCTTATACAATAACCGGCACCATGAGCGGCTCCGGCACGTTCACCGGCTCCTCAACATCCGACTTAGTTGTGAGTGGTACTGGTGCTTTGGGCACACTCAATTTTACACAAACCACCGACGGAACCAGTAATGCTATTCGCAACTTCACCTTCAACCGCACCAGCGGCACAGCTACCTTAGGCAATAAGCTTGTAATATTAAATACCTACATACCAACAGCAGGAACGCTCACCACCGGAGGCAACCTTGTATTGCGCAGTGATGTAAATGGAACAGCACGCATAGCAGCAGGCTCTTCTTCAGGTGGGTATATTAGTGGTAACGTCACCGTAGAGCGTTACATGGGCATAAATACAGACGGTGGCCGCAATGGCCGTGCTTGGCGTTTATTAACTGCACCCGTAACCGGCACTACCATTAACGCTGCCTGGCAGGATGGAATGACCTACAATGATCCCACTCATACCGGTACACCCACTGCAGGATTTGGTACCATCATAACCGGTCATGGACAGCAAACGGCAGGTACAGCCAATGGAAACGGCTTTGATTTTTGGAGTGCCATTAGCAACAGCACAGCCTCCATTCGCAAATTCACTATTACGGGTAATACGGGCACATGGAGTGATTATTTAACCAACACAAATGCTACCAATATAGAAGCGCAACCTGCTTACATGGTTTTTGTTCGTGGCGATAGGAGCAAGACTATTGCTGCCAATGGTAGCAATGCAACGGTGCTTCGTGCAACAGGTACGCTCAAGCAGGGAGATCAGAGTATCAGCATTCCAGCTGCGGGTACTGCGGCCTATACCGTAGTAGGTAATCCGTTTGCTTCGCCCATCAATTTTGAAAGTGTGTACCTCACCAACCAGGCGCTTATTAAAGACCAGTTTTGGTTATGGGACAGCAAGCTGAATATAGCCGGAAGCTACAGGCTGGTGGATCGTACAGGAACCAATACTTATGAAACCACCCCAATCATTATGGGTGGATCGGCCACTGTTACCACTCAATACCAGTTTATAGAAAGTGGCGCAGGCTTCTTTGTAGAGCCATTGAGCAGTGCAGGAACTTTGCAAATTAATGAAGCGCACAAGGCAAGTGGCAATCCGTCTACAACTGTCTTCCGCACTGGTAATGGCACCGATGAACAACTATTCATTAACCTAAACATCGGCACCGGCAGTAGCACACTACTAGCAGATGGCGTACAGGCTAAGTTTGGAAGTGCGTACGCAGCATTGGTAGCCAATGAAGACATAGCCAAGCCCGCCAACTTCAATGAGAACCTGGGCATTCGCAGAAGTGGTAGTATCCTTGCAGTGGAAGGAAGACCGCTTGTTGTATCGAACGACACTGTTTTCCTTGATCTAACCAATACTACCGCTCGTGCTTATCAACTTCAATTGTTGGCTAAGAACTTTGCAGGAAGTGCTGTTTTGGCAAGGGTTGAAGATACCTATACTGGTCTCTCACAATATGTAGACCTGTTCGGCGGCGTTACCACCATCGACTTCACGGTAACCAGCGATGCGGCGAGTGCTAGTGCCGACCGCTTTAAGGTAGTATTTCAGCCGGGCACTATACTGCCGGTAAACTATACCAGCATTAAAGCCAGCCAACAAAACCAGGGCGTAAATGTTGATTGGACAGTAGCGAATGAAACAGGCACCCGTTATTACGAAGTAGAACGATCGGCCAATGCACAGCAGTTTTCCAGGATAGCTACAGTGACTGCACGCAATGTTGCTTCGGCTAGCTACCGCCAACTGGATGCACAACCGCTGGCAGGGGTAAATTACTATCGCATCAAGAGCATGGGTACTTCCGGCGAGGTAAAATATAGTAGTATTGTAAAAGTATCTATCGGGAAAGGAGCACCAACAGTAGGCGTTTATCCCAACCCGGTAACAGGGGCGCAATTTAGTTTGCAACTAACCAACATGGCAGGTGGTCTGTATGAGGTGCGTTTGTTAAACCAGGCGGGGCAGGTAATGCACAGAGAACAAATTACCCATGGAGGAGGATCGGCTGCACAGTCCATTAGCTACAACCGGGAACTACCGCAAGGCGTTTACCAGTTAGAAGTAGCAGGGCCAGGCAGCAGGAAGACAACCACAAAACTTATCATTCAATAATTGTAGGATATGAAAAGGAAAAGCTTGTTTACAGTTATCATAGTTATGCTGCTCGGTTCAGCTTCACTATTTGCACAAACTCCGGGCGGTGGATTGGAAGACGATCCTGATGCAACACAGGCACCGATTGACGGGGGTGTAAGCCTGCTGATAGCCGCCGGTGTAGCCTATGGCGCTAAAAAAGCACATGAGCATCGCAAAAAGCTGCAAGCTCATAAGGTTGATTGAGCAAAACTGTAAATTTTTTGAAAGAATAAAAATGGAGCGCCCCGGTGCTTCATTTTTTTTAATGAGATTGTACAGAACGATAAATTACTCCTTACTCAGTTGTTGGTTGAAAGGCATCGGTCAGCTTATTCGACTTCAAGCAAATAGTTTTTCATGAACTCCTTGAGCAATTTGGCGCGTTGCTACTAATATCTTCTGACCTTAAAATTTGCTTAACGAGTTGCATTATATTCCATGATAAAGTGGTTAGTCGATTGAGGGGTTGCTAATACCTTTATATTTGTTTTTTAATCCCCTTAGCTACCTTTGATTCTAAGAAAGATGAAAACTGCCGGTGTTCGTGTAATTGTTACCAGCTTCCGATTTCTTATAATCATTAGTTGAAAAATTCGTTATTGGGTTGCAGATGTAAATCTGCAGCCTTTTTTTATTACCGCCAGTTTGTGACTGAGGTGGCGAAGCTGTAAAACAAATTATGTCCACACCAACCATGAGTGTTTCAAAATTATTGATACCACTTCTTTTAGCAGTGCTTTTTACTTCGTGTGGCAGTCCCAGAAAACTGTACGAGGAAAACCTGTACTTCAAAGACTCTGCTGCAGTGGTTGCCCAGCGTAACCTTGCTTTCAGGGAACCCACCATCGAGGTAAACGACCTGCTGTTCATACAAGTGCAGACTGCTGATGCAAGGGTAAATGCCCTGTTCAACAACAACCAGCAAATGCAAATGCAGGTTAACTCTGCGGCCTTACTGCAGGGTTACCAGGTAGGCGTTGACAGTGCCATCAATTTTCCGGTGTTGGGCAAAATAGTGGTGATTGGCGCTACGCGAAACCAGTTAGAGACATTGCTGGTAAACCGCGTTGGAGAATATATCAAAGAGAAACCATCCATACAGGTTCGGTTTCTCAGTTTTAAAGTAAATGTATTAGGCGAAGTAGCAAGGCCGGGCATTTATACTTTTCAAACAGACAGGGTTACCATTTTAGATGCGCTGGGAATGGCAGGAGACATCTCGCTATTTGGCCGCCGAAATAAAGTATGGCTCATTCGCGAAGTGAACCAGCAACGCGTATTCCATTTCATCAATTTGCAGGATAGTAAATCCTTTGACGCAGAAACCTACTTTTTAAAACAGAATGATGTGGTGTACGTGGAGCCAACCGAGAAGAAATTTATACAGGCTGATCCCACGTACAACCGAACAGCACAAAATATATCCATCGGGCTTTCTTCAGTAGGATTGATCATCGCCCTTATTTCACTTCTTAGATAATTGAGCATGCAGGAGAATTTACAAAAGAACACCTCGTTTCTGTCAGCCTCCGAAGAGGATGCTGCTTTGGTGAAAGTGCGCAAGACGGTTTTCAAATACATCTCACACATCCATTACTTTGTTGTTTTTATAGCCCTTGCATTGGGTGGCGCTTACCTGTATTTAAAATATACCAACCCTGTATTTAAGGCGGGTTCTACTTTATTGCTGGTGAAAGATGATAAAGGATACGGGGGTGATAAAGATCTAATAGATGCCCTGGTGAGCGGTAAGCCTAAGGTGAATGTACAAGATGAAATAGAATTGATACGGTCAAGATATTTGTTAACCAAAGTAGTGGCGCGCCACCAATTAAATGTAGATATGTGGGCACATGGTCGTATTCGCGCCAGTGAATTATCCGCACCATTTCCGTTTGTGCTGATTGGACCTACACTAACAGACAGCACGAATGTATTAGCCGTTACCATTAACTTTCTTGACCGTGGAAAGTTTACCCTCAACAAATCAAAAAGAGTATACCAACCCAATGAACTATTTACCATTGGAAAGTTTGCTTATAAAATAGTGGCTAACGCGCCTTACCAGCCCGAAGCCAATATGACCTACGACGTGATCATGTACAATGAGCGCACCGCCGCCAGCAAAATCGCAGGTGCACTGAAGATTACACCCAAGTCAAACTTATCGCGGGTAGTAGAATTGAACTATACCGGTACCAACCCTGCTAAAGTGGAGAACACCTTGCAGAAAGTGATGGAAGAATATGTACAGTTGGGCGTTGATGAGAAAAAGAAGGTGCAACAAAACACTTTGCAATTCATCAATGAGCGCTTACTGGTGGTGTCGGGTGAACTTGGCTCGGTAGAAGGTCAAAAAGAAAATACGCGTGTGCAGTACAATGTCATCGATGTAGATGCACAGGCCAAAGAATCGTTGACCGAAATATCGGCACAAAGCAAAGAGCTGTCGCAATTTTTAGTGCGTAAACAGGTGATTGATTACCTCGTTCAATACCTGAGCGACCAGAAAAACCTGTTCAATTTAACGCCTACCAACCTTGGCATTGAGGATCCAATCCTGTTATCGCTGTCGCAGAATTATAACCAGCTGATACTGGAGCGCGAAAAAGAATTGACGATCAATACCAACATCAGCCCCATCATAAAAAACCTGGATGCTACCATTGAGAAGTCACGTTTTTCGTTGTTGGAGAACCTTAAAAGTATTCGCTCTAGTAACGACCAGGCAATGGCCAAGTTAACCGCAGAAAAGGGGAGAGTGCAATCGCAGATTAGCCAGGTGCCGGGTAAAGAAAGAATTATGGGCGGCATTTTACGGCAGGAAAAAATAAAGAACGATTTGTTTAGTTACCTGTTGCAGAAACGCGAGGAGACAGAAATAGCATTGGCGGGTTCGGTGGCAGAGTCGAAGATATTGAATAGCTCCATGGTGAGCATGGCCCCCATCAGTCCGAACCGCCGCACCATTTGGCTGGTGGCTTTGCTGATTGGTGTAGCCATTCCATTATTGATTATTTGGATAAAAGACTTGCTGAATAATAAGATCAATACACGTACCGACATTGTACAAAACATAGCTGCGCCACTGCTGGGCGAAGTAAGTAACAATACTTCCGGCGATGTAATTGTGGTAAAGCAGGCAAGCCGAAAAG
Organism: Segetibacter sp.; assembly: GCA_031425015.1. Lineage (GTDB taxonomy): Bacteria > Bacteroidota > Bacteroidia > Chitinophagales > Chitinophagaceae > Segetibacter. Next base: position 88,190 of record JANPIM010000034.1, read on the forward strand.
TAATTGGCGAGCAGTTCAGAAACATTCGCTCTAACATCAATTTCCTAACACCCAATAAGAAGCACTTTGTTATTTTAACTACCTCCACCAATGCTGGTGAAGGAAAGAGCTTTGTGTCGATTAACATGGCTGCAACGTATGCAGTTGCCGGCAAGCGGACGATACTAATTGAACTGGATTTAAGAAAGCCGAAGTTGGCTAGATACTTACAGCTCGCCACCCAGGCCGGGTTTACTGACTACCTGATTGGTAAAAACCAATTGAAAACCGTTATACAAAAGGTAGCAGACTACGACAATTTTGATGTGATGGCAGCCGGAGCCATTCCACCCAATCCAGCGGAGTTATTGCTGAATGAGAAAATGCAACAATTGGTAGAGGAACTAAAGAAAACATACGAGATCATCATCTTCGATTGTCCGCCGGTTGGCCTTGTCTCTGATGCGCAGATCGTGTCGCCTTATGTAGACCTGACGGTGTACATCGTGCGCCAGCGCTTTACGGTAAAATCGCAGCTGAGCTTTATAAACGAACTATACACCAGCAATCGCCTAAACAACTTGGGCATTATTGTAAACGACGTAAAAACAGATGGCTTCTATGGCTATTACGGCTATGGCAGTTATGGATACGGCAGTTACGGTTATGGTAGCTATGGGTATGGTGTAAATAAAAATGGGAGTGGAAATGGTGATGGCTATTTTGAAGCCGAAGGCGAAAAGAAAAGCTGGATAAAGAGGAAGTTGAGGGGATAATTTGGCAATTCGGCAATTTGAAAATTCGGCAATTTGAAAATTTGAAAATGAGGAGACGTTCGTCGGTTAGCTGATGCGCCATTACTACTGCCCCAATGACCTATTGACCCAATGACCCAATGACCACTAATTACTTACTACCAACTACCCACCCATCCACTATCACTAGATGTTCGTAAATTGGTAAAACTATTATGATGAACTGGAAAGAACACATTTCAAGCGACCCCGAAGTATTGTTTGGTAAAGCAGTGGTGAAGGGTACCAGGATACCGGTAGAGTTGGTACTTGAAAAGCTAGGATCAGGAGATTCGTTTGAAGAATTACGTGCAGCATACCCCCGCATTACCAAAGATGATGTAAATGCATGCTTGTTGTTCGCTGCCGACAATGCCAGGCACGAAAAGGTATTAGCCATTGCATAATAGGTACCATATTGTTGCCGATGAAAGCGTCGATTTTGGAATCGTAACTAGCCTAAGGCAGTCGGGTAAAATTGTTTACGCTGTTGCCGAACAGCACCCTTCTATTACTGATACCGAAGTGCTAAGTATTGCCTTCCTGAACGAAGCGCTCTTGATTACAGAAGATAAAGATTTTGGTGAGCTAGTATTTAGATTGAATTTACCCCACAATGGAATAGTATTGATCAGGTTAGATGGGTTGAAAAGTGAAAAGCAAATAACTTCAATTGCAGAGACGATCGTAAAGTATTTCGATGAAATGATTTCTAGATTTTCAGTTGTAAATGAGAAAAAGCTAAGGATAAGAGCCTAGGAGATGCGTCACTTACCTACGAACCCATTGACCTAATGACCCAATGACACTCAGCACTCACCACTTACAACTCACAACTTCCTTGACCGTCGTCTACTACCACCGCAAGAACCCGCATAAGTACATTAGCATCGAGGCTTACTTCGAGAATGTACGCAGGCATTTGCCCAATGAGATAAAGCCGGTGGTGGCTGAAAGCAAATATTACAGCGAGGGCTTTTTTAAAAGAGTGTACAACACCATTGAAGCGGCATTTCGCCAGGGCGATGTAAACCATATTACAGGGGATGTACATTTTTTAGGCATCCTGCTCCAGAAAAGAAAGACGGTTCTTACCATTCACGATTTGGTTTTTCTGCAACATCCCTCTGCTTTGGCGCGACGCATCCTGAAGTTGTTTTGGCTAACGCTACCGGTTAAAAAGGCCGCCATGATAACGGCAGTGAGCGAAGCAACAAAGCAAGAAATTATTCGCCACACCAACTGTTCTCCTGCAAAAATTACCGTGATACCCACCTGTATTGGCACGCACTTTAGGCGGGAAGATAAAGTATTCAATACAGACAAACCAGTCATCCTGCAGATCGGCACCGCAGAAAACAAGAATTGTATACGGATGGCGCAGGCGCTCAAAGACATTAACTGCACGCTGGAAATTGTTGGCCGACCCACACCGGCTTATATACAAACCTTGAATGAAAATAAGGTCACGTATAATGTCTCCTCCCAATTATCGGAAGAAGCGATGCTACAGAAATACATTGACTGCGACCTGCTCTTATTTGCCTCCACTTATGAGGGTTTCGGTATGCCTATTATAGAAGCCAATACAGTAGGCAGGGTGGTCATCACCAGTAATTCTTCATCCATGCCAGAGGTGGCAGGCAATGCGGCGGTTTTGGTAGATCCCTTTAGTGTAGAAAGTATTCGGGAAGGTATATTGAAAATTTTCCATCAACCCACACTTAGGGCTGCACTTATAACCAACGGTTATATCAATGCAAATAGGTTTCAGTTGAAAGTAGTTGCGAAGCAGTACATAGAAATATACCAATCGTTGGCCTCCTGATGGATAAGATAATTTTCGTTCAAACCCATCCTATACAGTATGCAGCTCCTTTGTTTAAAGAGTGTACTGAGGCTGGTTTACCTATTGTGGTTTGGTTTTGTGAAAAGGCGGCAAACAGAAGTGGTTTAGACAAAAAATTTGGACAGGCCATCAAATGGGACATTCCTCTTTTAGAAGGATATAAGCACAGGTTCTTTTCAAATCAATCGTGGAAGCCATCTGTTGAAAGTGGCTTTTTTGGTTTATTAAACCTTTCAATTATAAGGGAACTTAGAAAAACGCCTCCTTCACTGGTGGTTGTGCATGGTTGGAATTACGCTACCACCATGCTGTTGCTTTTATTCGCCAGAAGATTTGGTCATCAGGTTGCCTTGCGGGGTGAAGCACCGTTAACCCATGAGTGGTTTAAACCCAAATGGAAGTTGGCAATTAGAAAATGGTTGTTAGGCAAGTGGTTGTTTAAGAACATTGACTATGCCTTTTACATTGGCACCCAAAACAAGGAGTTCTATAAGTACTACGGGGTACCCGACCATAAACTAAAGTTTACGCCATATGCCGTAGACAACAAAAGATTTCGTGCCGCATACGAACAATTAAAAGAAAACAAACAGGAGTTACGTACTACACTTGGTTTAGCAACCAATAAAAACACAATCCTGTTTTCCGGGAAGTTTACGGAAAAGAAAAGACCAATGGACCTTCTTATTGCCTTTCATAAACTAAACGATCAAAATGCACAGGTCGTTTTTTTAGGCGATGGCGAATTGCGAAATAGCATGGAAGATTATATAGCAGAATACAAGCTGCGAAATGTAATAATTACCGGGTTTATAAACCAGTCTGAGATAGTAAAATATTATGCAGCAGCCGATGTTTTTGTGATGTGCTCTGGCGTAGGAGAAACGTGGGGATTGTCAGTTAATGAAGCAATGAATTTTAATTTACCGATCGTAGTTTCTGATATCACAGGGTGTTCTATTGATTTGAATGAAACGAATTCTAATTGTATAATTTACAAAACAGGTAACATATTAGAATTAACCAACTGCATAAATATAACAATTAGCAATTTAAGTGTAAGAATTTCTCAAGAGACAAATGATTTTATCTCCAAGTTTTCTTATAAAAATTATCTAAATACAATCTCTTCATTGACGGTTTAGTATACCAAAATATTCAAAATCATTTCTTTTTGATGATTTTTGATAATCAACATGAAACTAGGGAATTATACAAAGAAAAAGAGAGCGGCTATTATCCAACTGATTTCCGCTTATACAAATACTTCTTTTATGATTATAAGTGGTTTATTTTTTGTACCACTTTATTTTCAGTATTTCAATATTTCAACTTATGGAGCTTGGTTAGCATCTGGAAATATTTTAAATCTTTTTAGTATTATAGAGGGAGGAATAAGTACTGTATATTTTCAAAAGTTGGCTGTTGAATTCGAAAGGAATGACCTGCTGGAATTTTCCAAAGTGGTAGTATCAGGTTTTTTGATAATGACAGTGGTTGGGATATTGATTTTTTTTTCTACCTTAGTACTTGCACCTTTTCTTCAACTTTTTATATCAGGCGTCGATTTAAAGCATACGTATCTTGAGGTGGCATTCATATTAGCAGGGGGAGCTGCATGTTTGTCAATGATTAGTGGTTCTTTATCTTTAATTTGGCAATCTTGGCATTCAAATGAAACTCCAGCAATTGTGGGAATAATTGCTGCAATTGGAGGATTAGTCTCAATATTTGTTGCTTTAACTATATACAATGCTGGAGTTGCTTCTCTAGGCATTGGAGCATTTGTGCGAAGTGCCATTAATACATTAGCTCTTGGCGTCTGTACTTTTATTACTTGGCGAAATCGGAAGTTTCCTTTCCCAGCTTTAGACCTTAGTTATACTAAAGCTATGTTAGCGAAATCGTTCCCTATGTTCTCAGCTAACTTATTATCAATTTTATCAAATAATTCGAAGGAATTATTTGTTGCTTTGCTTCTAAATCCCGCGAGTGTAGCAATTTTGGCAATCACGGGAAGAATATTTTCCTTGGTATCAACTCTTATAAATCCAATTTGTGGTTCTGTTTTTTCAGCATTTTCAAGCTTCTCATTAAATCAAACAAAGTTCTCCAATTCCGTTATTGAACTGTTTAAGTTCTTCAATATTTTTTCAGGTTTATTCTTCGGAATTGGTTTAGCCATAAATGGTTATTTTGTCGCTGCATGGCTTGGGGCTGATAAATATGGAGGTCTATTATTGTCTTGTATTTTATGCATAACAACCTGGGTTTCGTCAAAATTAGCTCTTAATATAATGGTATTGAATGCCAAAGCCATCTTCAATAAGACTGCTTGGATACTATTAATAGACATCTGCATAAGGTTCATTTTCTATTTATTAATTTATTCGTTACAAGTCCCATTTGAGTTGTTTTATTTTCCCTTAATAGAACTTGGTGCTAAGGTAGTATCTATGCTTTTGTTAGAACGCACTATTGCTCATACTGTATTATTTGGTGCGCATAGTGAACTTTATAATTATATCAACGTTGTGATCGTTAATGTACTATTTGGCACTATGCTTTCATTTTATTTACCCCTTTTTACCATTTTTTCACTATCAGGAAAATGGGAAACGTTCATTTTCGCATTATTGATTGTAAGTATTGTTTTTGTACTATATGTTATAGCGTCAAAGAATAATCGGAAGTTATTAATGCAAGTATCTGGTATAGTGATAAAGTAAATGGATAAATTTAGTATAGCTACGAATATTACAAGTGCTGATCTGCCGAGGATTAAATATGTGATTCCATCGTGGCAAGAGTCATTCAAAGACAGATTGGGAGAGATTGTTATTATTTATGATACTAATAAGTTATCTGGCAGAATACAAAAGCTTCATTCAAAAACTTTTCCTGAGAGTGATATTATTGACGCAATAGATATTTTAAAACGAAAGTTTCATTGCGAGATTAAACTAATCTATTTGGATTATGACAAGTTGAAAGCAACATCAAATCAATGGTTTAAAAGTGGTACGCCTATAAAATGTCGGAGTGGATCTCCCGTTTTCGCTTTTATTGAAAGCATCCGGAATTGTTCAAATAATATCGTTTTAAAATGTGACTGTGATGTTGTTTTTCTGAATACCGGGTTTTTGGAGCAGGTGAAACTACATTTAGAGAATTATGATATCGTATCTCCTCCACGACTATATTTCCCCGAACAAGAGATATCAAGCAGAGCTTTTTTTTTAAACACTGAAAAGTTTTATAAACGGTGTTTACCTCTTGTATCAAAAAGAATTAATATCTATGAAGCCTTCAAATATTTTTTGAAAGGAAAGAACTTATTTAATGTCAAAAAATATAGTTTTCACAAAGCGTTTGAAGATATTTTAATTGATAACTTTAAAGCAAAGACAATACAGCACAAATTAATCAGCGCTGATTTTGGCAATTCTTTACACATAATTTCGAATGATGATCTTAACCAAGAAATCACGAAAAATGCGATAAAAAGATACATTGAAAATAGAGATATTCCAGAATTACAGAAAAATGCATTCGATTATGATATAAAGTTTTGGATTAATTAAAGATGTTTGTAGATCAAATTGTTAAGAAAATTAATTATAAGGTATTAATCCTGGTATTAATTACATTGTTAATTGCAAGCCTTCTTTATTGGGATGATTTCTCAACTAAATTCACCCTATTGTTAGCAACAATGTTGTTGCTAAATGTTGGTCTTTTAAAATACTTATATTCTAAGCATCAGCTTTGGATAGTATTTGCTGTCAGCTTACTTATGAATTGTATGGCCCTTTTTTATTTAGGTGATTACATCTTATCAACTGGCGACCTTAGGGTGCCTAATAATGTTTACGATATCTTTATTTATGATAATTGGGTGTCGATCCTTTTGGCTTTTTTTGTTCCACCATTTGTTTGCTTTGCATGTTCCTTCTTTTTTGTTTCCCCCTCTCCTGCACTTTCTTTTTTTAGACAGTTTTCTTTTAGTCCTTCTAACTTGCAAAAAGCTGTATTTGTGTTTTATGGTTTCATTATTGTTGCTTACAATATTCTAAACTGGTCTTCAATCGGTGGAGCATTTTCGTATTTTTCTAGGATTCTTTACATGTCATTTAATTTCTTTCCTCTTTTGGTTGGAATTTATAATAAGAACTTGGGTAAATATTACAAATTTATATTGTTCGCAATCTTCTTCGACTCGGCTATTATTATTATGTCAGGAGGACGTTATACTGCCTTTTTGAATTTAGGCCTATTTTTCTTGGGGCGGCTAATCTCAGCAACCCCACTAGTCAGAAAAAAGCTTTTAATCTTTGGTGTTTTACTTTATCCAGTTTTGATTTCGTTAGTAGGTATTCTAGGTATTATTCGAGATCAAAATGGGCGAGGTAAAGCAAGCGACTTTGTATCTCTTGATAGGTTAAGTTTAATTTTTTCTCAGACTCAGTCTTCATCATCAGCAACAGAAGAAAATGAAGAATTACAAAAACAAATTCTTTTACAAAGTAAAGGGCGTAATATTAATTGGATTAATCTTTCAGTTATCGCACTAACGCCTTCTAAAATTGAATTTAAGGGCAGTGAGGGTTTAGTAAAGGAGTTTGAAAGTATTTTTGTAATCAGCAGAATGAAAGGCGATTTTTCGGAGGCTTCGCTTGAGGAGTCGGCAAATGAACAATTTGAAAATAATCTAAGTACAACAAAGGCTAGGGAATTTGGTTATTCAGTAGATTTCTTCACCAGTGTTGAATGGGGATTGTTGGCCGACTCATGGTCTAGAGGTGGGATTTTTTCATACGCCCTATATTTCTTTATTTTCATGTTATTCGGTGTTGTAATTGAAAGTAAACTATTGTTTAGGAAATATTTAGAAATTTCAATTTTCATAATTGTAGTTTATATTTCAACTGTTTATACTGGCTTATATATTAGGCCTCTTTATGAATCAATTAGAGATATTTTATTAAAACTGGCTATAAGCTATATTGTTTTGTCTGGGGTCTCTCTTTATTATAAGACAAATAAGTGATGGTTGTACTTTCTTGCAGCTCTAAATTTCATGCCTTCGCTCTAGCAGAACAGTTGGCTAGGCATCAATTATTGTTGAAATTTCACACGTTATTTTTTTCGCAGAAGAATTCATTCTATAGACGTTTTCACGATAGGAAGGATCACGAAATTATTCCTGTTGCTCTTGTAGAGACTTTTCCTATTTTCCTTCCAATTTATTTCCTTTGGAAAGATTATTATAAAAGGGCTAACTTTTATGACAAATTAGTTGCTAAAAGATTAAAATATTCTGTACAAGATTATTCAGTGTTTATTGGATGGAGCAGCCTAAGTTATTACAGTGCATTGGAGGCAAAGAAATGTGGAAAAACGGTAATCATTGAACGAGGTTCTTCGCATATAGCGTATCAAAATGACATTCTTATTGAAGAGTATAATCGTTTTGGAATTGATTTCTCTATAGATGAAAGAATTATTGAAAAGGAACTTCTTGAGTACGAACTCGCAGATTTTATCAGTATACCTTCCAAATTTGTTTTAGATAGTTTTATTTCTAAAGGATTTTCTAAACAAAAGCTTATTGTTAATCAATATGGTTCTGGCAATATTTTCCGTTCACCCAATATAATTAGAAAAGCAAGTTCCACTTTCAGAATACTTTATTTAGGGAGTGCAACTATTAGGAAAGGATTAATTTATCTTTTTCAAGCTTTAAAATTACTTCAACATTCTATTTCATTGAATTCTTTTGAGTTTTGGATTATAGGTTCCATCAACAACGAACTTAAGTCCACTATAAGCGAGTATTCTGAAGTAAATTGGAGATTTTTCGGGCATATTAATCACTATGATTTACCAGACTTAATCGCTCAATGTGATGTTGCAGTCCAACCATCAATTGAAGAAGGTTTAAGTATGGTAATTCCACAGCTATTATCTTGTGGAGTTCCTGTCATCGCTACAACCAATACAGGCGGAGAGGATGTGGTTATTCATGGAGTGAATGGTTTTATAGTTCCCATCAGGAACCCTATTGCTTTGAAGGAAAAACTTGAATATTGCTTTGGAAATCCACAAGCCTTAAGTGAAATGAAAGAACATGCAATGAGGCTCTCCTTGCAAAACTGCACCTGGGAGATGTACGGTGATCGATACTCAGATTTCCTAAATACTATCATCAAATGATGTATACTTCCTTGCAGAACTTGCTATTTTAATTTAACTAAATGGGTAAAATTTTGTTTGTCGGGGATCTTTTTTATGGAAGTACAGGTTTGCAAAGAATGAATGCGTTGAAGGAACTTGATAATGATATTCATTTTGTGGATAGTACATATAAATTCAACAAGGTTACTTCTTTTTTATTTAAAATATTTTATACGCTTGGCTTTTATCTTGATGTAAATTCAGTTAACAGATATATAATTGAGTGCCTCAAGAAAACTAATATTGACTTAGTTTGGGTGGATAAAGCTTTAATGGTAAGTAGCAAAACATTGAAGAAAGCTAAATGCATTAATAAAAGCATTAAAATTATTTATTACAGCCCAGACAATATCATAAATAAAAAAAATCAATCTAAACATCTACTCGGCGCATTACCCTTATTTGATGTTGTAATTACTACTAAAAGTTACACATTGTCAGATTTGAAAAATATTGGAGCCCAACACGTTTTATTTATCGATAACTGTTACGATCCTAAAACACATTTTCCTGTTGCTTTGGATGACACTGATAAAATATATTTTTTGTGTGACCTTTCCTTTATTGGGAGCTATGAAAAGGAGCGGGCAGAAATGATTTTGCACTTATGCTCTAACGGGTTCAAGGTTCGGGTATATGGTGCTGATTGGAAAATATTATCTGATAGAATTTCTAATTTACACGTTGTTTCAAAGCCTTTTTGGGGAATTGAATATTCTAAGGTAATTAGTGGGACCAAAGTAAACCTTTGCTTCTTAAAAAAATCAATGGGTGATTTGCAAACTACACGAAGCTTAGAAATTCCAGCTTGTGGTGGGTTCATGCTAGCTGAGAGAACAGTTGAGCATTGCCGTCTTTTTAAAGAGGATATTGAAGCTGTATTTTTTGAAAGTAAAGAAGAACTTTTGCAGAAAGTAAAGTATTATTTGGCTGATGATAGCACCCGTCAACAAATAGCTCAAAATGGCTTTATACGTGTCTCACATAGTGGCTATTCCTATACTTCACGATTTAAAAAAATATTATCAGATATAACAATTAGAGAAAAAACGACTGACATATGAACAATTTACTTGTAAAAATATTTGGATTTTCTGCTACACTAGTTCACGGAGATTGTTTAGTTGTAGATCGGTGGAGGTGGCTAAAGACAAAGTTAAAGCAAGTAAAAAGCGGCAAGATAATCGATATTGGGTGCGGGTCTGGAGCTTTCACTATTGGGTCTGCTAAATTGGGTTTTGATGCATTAGGATTAAGCTGGGACGAAAGGAATAGACAAGTTGCAACTGAAAGAGCTAAAATTATCAAAGTAGAAGACAAAGCTAAATTTGAGATATTAGATGTAAGACATCTGGATACTCGCGATGATCTTTTAGGAAAATACGATGTTGCAATTTGCACTGAGAATATTGAGCATATTTTGAATGACATGAAGCTGGCAGCTGACATATATGATGTATTGATGCCAGGGGGGGTGTTACTTTTAACAACTCCAAACTACAATTACATCCCTATGGGTATTGGAGACTCTAAAACAAACATTTCAACAATTGAGGATGGAAGACACGTAAGAATCGGATATACTGAAGATGATCTTTTTAAATTATGTAAATCAACGGGTTTCGAGGTTATTTCAATTGAATATTGCAGTGGCTTTTTTAGCCAAAAGCTAACTGCACTGTCTCGTATTTTAATAAAGGGAACTTCTTTAAAACTCGCTTGGATTGTTATGCTACCTTTCCGCCTTCTTCCTCTATTGCTTGATAAACTTATATCAAAATTATTTTCTTGGCCTGGCTATTCAATTTGTTTAGTTGCTAAAAAAAATGTTTAAAAAATTTATAATTAATAAAAATGGATTTAGGCTTCTTGAAATTATTTCGGAAAATTAAATATATTCCAAATTGGCTTTATGGTTATGAAATCCAGAATTCTTCAATGAATGGAGAATATAGGTACTATAGGAAAGCCATGAAACAAAACAAACTCATTTTTGAAGTTGGGGCAAATGTTGGAGATCATATTGCTAAATATTTTCAATATAATAAGAGTCTCCAGGTTCATGCATTTGAACCGGTTTCTCATACTTTTAAGCACCTAAGCAATAGGTACTCAGCAAATGAAGTAGTTCTGATAAATGCAGCGGTGGGAAAAGAAACTGGTTTTTTAAAAATGTACATATACAGTGAGTTATGCGGTGGAAATTCTTTGTACTTAAATGATTTCCAATTAAAGGCTAATAATGACCAGGTCATCAAGGAAGAAGTAAAAGTTATTAAATTAGATGATTACATCAATGAAAAGAAAATATTCTGTATAGATTTTATGAAAATTGATGTCGAGGGAAATGAATTTAATGTGTTATTGGGAGCTGAAGAATGTTTACACAAAAAAATATTTAAAGTAATTCAATTTGAATACTCAAAGTTTTCCAAAGATCTTGGTTATGACCTGTCCACCATTTGTAAATTTTTGGAATCGAAAGGATATGCAATACATAGGTTAACACCATGGGGGAAAATAAGGATTAAGAAGTTTAAGAAATGGGATGAAGTGAGCGGTAATTATTTAGCAGTAATACATTAATATGGATTATAAGCAAACAATATACAGGAGCTATCAGTCTATCCACTATACTAACATTTACGAGCCAAAGACAATCTTAAATATAGAAAGTCATTTTCCTTCATGGGATTATTATTTCCAGAATATTCTACCGACTGAGAAAGACGCTAAGATTGTTGACCTTGGTTGTGGAGATGGAAACTTTGTCTACTATCTTTCGAAGAGGGGCTTTGAAAATGTCATCGGCGTCGATGTTTCAACTGAGTTGATTGAGCATGGGAGAAGTATGGGGATTGATAATTTGTTTGAAGAAGATCTAAACAGTTTTCTGATGAAAAGAAAAGCTTCAGTTGACGTTTTTGTCATCCGTGATGTACTTGAACATTTTGAACCTTCGCAGGTAATGTTGATTCTTACTGAGGTTTATAATTGCCTTTTGCCAGGCGGGTATATTATCATTCAAGTACCTAATGGTGAAGGATTATATTTTCCAAGTGTCTATTTCGGTGATTTTACTCACAGTTGTGCCTTCTCTAAGTCATCGCTGATGCAAATTGGGCGTGCGTGTAACTTTAGTAAGATAGAATGTTACCAGATGGAGCCTCCGCCTATCAATTTTTTTGGCTGGGTTAGAAATGTTTTTTGGAAGTACCGAATATTGAAACATCGGTTTTGGAAGTTTGTAGCTACCGGTTATTCAAAAGGCATTTTTACAGAAAATATCATTTGTACTATTTACAAGTAGTGGGGTTAATGAAAGTTTTATTTCCAATTGGTTCATTTTACCCAGCCCAAGGCGGCGGGCCTTGTAATACCATATATTGGATGGCTTCTGCTCTAAATACAGGAAGTGTCAAAACCAGTGTGGTAACAACTAATAAAGGTTTAACTCCAGATGAAGGCATTAGCTTAAACACTTGGATTGATAGTAGTCATGGTCGAGTAAAGTATGTAAAAACAAGATTCCACTTTCTGCCAATAAAAGCTATTCATGCTTCGTTTTTGGAGATTAGAAATTCTGATGTCATTCATCTTACTTCAATTTTTTATCCATTATCAATTATTTCTTTTTTGATAGCTAGGTTTTTTAATAAGCAGATTATTTGGTCGCCAAGGGGTGAACTTGACGACGCTGCTTTAATCTACAATAGGGTAGTTAAGAAATTTATATTGTCAGGATTGAAACTATTTGGCTGTACCAAAGTTTTGTATCATTCAACTTCTAAACAAGAAAGCAATTATATTAGAAAAAACCTGTTCGATTCTGCTCGAGTTGTTGAACTTCCAAATTATATGTTACTGCCAGAGGTGTTAATTGAAGAAGTGAAGCCAAGGTTTGTTTACATAGGCAGGATTCATCCGAAAAAAAATCTCTTTGAATTAATTGATGCATTTTCTCGTTCCACTGTTTTTCAGAACAGTCAATACGAACTTCACATTGCTGGAGATGCTGCTAATAGTTATGGTGAAGAACTTAGTAGGAAAGTGGAAGAGACTAGAATGGGTAAAAAAATTAAATTCTTAGGTGTTGTGACAGGCTTAGAAAAGCAAGAATTATATGCGTCTTCTTATTTCACATTATTACCTTCTCTAACAGAAAATTTTGGAAATGTTGTTGTTGAGTCTCTGGCTCAAGGTACGCCTGTAATTGCAAGCGTTGGAACCCCTTGGAGAAGTCTGCAGGAACAAAATGCAGGGTTTTGGGTAGAAACTAGTAGTGATAATTTTTTAAGAGTGATTGAAGCAGCTATAAGGTTGGCGAAACACGAATACCTTGAAATGCGAACTCAAGCATTAAGGATGGCCACCACCCAGTTTGATATTTACTCAAATGTCCACAAATGGGTAGAAGTTTACAATAATTTGAAAAAAACTAAAATTAAGAAGTAAATTAAAATTCGGTTAATGCAAATTGGTAGATATGGTCACTATGTTATTTCAAAAGTTATAACAAGTTTAAATGAGGACAGTATTGTTTCGAAGGTATATGCAAATTTTCCCACAAAACTCTATTATCCTAAATTAAAACATTTAAATTTCTGGTTTAAGAAAAAGATAACGTATGAAGCTGAGATCCAAAGTAGACTGTCACGCTATATAATGTCAGGCTCACTTGTGTTTGATATCGGCGGCAACATTGGCCAATACGCAATGGTTTTTTCGTATTTGTGTGGTGCAGAAGGCAAGGTGGTTTCATTTGAACCCGACTATAACAACTTCACTTTTCTACAACTGAATGCAAGGATGAACCGCTACAAAAACCTTGTATTGGAAAATAAAGGGGTTGCGTCAGAACCGTCAATACAAACATTTTTCAAAGACAGTTCTACCGGTGGCCGTAGGGGCTCGTTTGTAAAACACTTCGTTGGTGAAACATTCAAGGGAGAAACGGAAGAAGTTCAAATAACCACGTTTGATGAAAGTGTACAACTATACGGAGTTCCTGACTTTGTCAAAATTGATGTAGAAGGTTTTGAAGGAGAAGTGATCAAAGGGATCAGTTGCGATATATCAAACACAACATTTATAATAGAAGTTAGGCAAGAGACATCTGCGGCAATTTTCAATTTCTTTAAGAACAAACAGTTTAAATGTTTCTGCATTGATACTACTGAAGATGTTTTTATACCAGACCATTCAGCAGTTCCCCGATTTGCCAACTTATTATTTTTACCACCAAATCATAAGCGTTGATTAGCGCAGTAGTTCAGTCGGACAGGGTTCTGATTAACAAGGTGGCAGTTTCCATCTCCGTCGTCATCCTCACCTACAACGAATCCATCCACATTCGCCGCGCCATTGAAAATGTAATCAACTGGTGCGATGAGGTTGTTGTGCTGGATTCCAATTCAACCGACGATACCACGGCTATTGCTGAAGCATGCGGTGCAAAGGTGTACTATCGCCAATTTGACAATTACAAAGCACAACGCAATCATGCCATTCACGAACTGCCTTTGAGCAACGAATGGATGTTGTTCATGGATGCAGATGAATACCTTGGAGAGGAGTTGAAAGCAGAGATTGCAGAGGTGTTTGCAAAGCCTATTTCATGCGATGGCTTCTTAATAAAGCGCCGGTTTATTTTCAATGATCAATGGATCAAACATGGCGGTTACTATCCTATCTGGATCTTGCGGCTGTTTAAAAGGTCGGCAGCCAATGTAGATCGAGAGATCAATGAACATGTAGCCGTCAATGGTACAGTAGGAAGATTTGAACATCATTTCTCTGATCATAACTTGAAATCGATTGCTGACTGGATAGACAAACACAACCGTTACTCTAAGCTGGAAGCAACGCAATTCTTTTTTCATGCGTTGAGGAAAAAGAATGGCGGTAGAGATGAGATGGCTAAGTTCTCGGGTGATTCGGTTGAAAGGAAGCGATGGATACGCGAACACATCTGGAACGAGCTGCCTCCATTGTTGCGTCCATTTATTTATTTCTTTTTTCGTTACTTTCTGCGACTCGGCTTTTTAGATGGTAAAGCAGGATTGATCTATCATTTTCTACATGGCTTTTGGTACCCGTTTTTGACCGATGTGAAGTACCTGGAAATGAAAGCCCCAACCCTAAAGGGAGGAGAGAAAGCCCCGGCCCTAAAGGGAGGAGAGAGTGAACCCAGGCCCTGAAAGGAGGAGAGAACCCCAACCCTAAAGGGAGGAGGGAATAGAAATAAAACACCAAGAACTTTTCAATTTGCTCAATAGCTCCCTTTAGGGCGGGGGGATTTCCTTTTACATTTATGTGCGGAATTTTTGGATATCATAACACGGTAGCATTGCCGGGACCGGCACATGCTGCTATACTGCATTCTATCAGTCATAGAGGGCCGGATGATTCGGGCATTTATACAGATGGATCGTTGCTGCTGGCGCATACGCGCCTGTCTATTGTAGATGTATCGTCTGCAGGTCACCAACCAATGGTTTCTGCCGATGGCAATTACGTGCTGGTGTTTAATGGCGAGATATACAATCATTCGGAAATTCGCCAGCAACTACACAGCAAAGGGTATCGTTTTCAATCGCAGAGCGATACGGAAACACTCCTGTACGGCTATGCCGAATATGGCCGGGAGATCTGCAAAAAACTGAACGGCATTTTTGCTTTTGCCGTGTACGACAAACAACAACAGGAACTCTTTATTGCCCGCGACCATTTTGGTACAAAGCCTTTGTATTATTACCACAAAGACGAATGCCTTGCCTTTGGATCGGAGATAAAATCGTTTTGCGGGTTGCCAGGTTTCGATCGGGAACTGGACGCAGCGGCTTTCCCTTTTTACGCGCAAATGTTATACGCACCGGGCGAGTACACCCCTTTCAAACACGTTCGCAAATTACTGCCGGGTCATGCGATGACGTATTCTTTGCGCACGGGTAAACGCACCAACGATGCTTACTATGACCTCGAATTTACGCACATCATCCAGAACCGGTCGGAGCAGGATTGGATTGAGCAGGTAGACA
This sequence comes from Segetibacter sp., assembly GCA_031425015.1. GTDB lineage: Bacteria > Bacteroidota > Bacteroidia > Chitinophagales > Chitinophagaceae > Segetibacter. The sequence continues at coordinate 104,089 of JANPIM010000034.1, forward strand.
AAGCACTCACCACTGCATCCGCCCGGCAACTGAAGAGCGACGTTCCGGTGGGTTCTTTTTTATCAGGTGGTCTTGACTCTTCATTAATTACCAGCTACGCCAGCAAGCAATACCATGCGGGCAAATTCCAGGCATTTACCATTTCGGGCAACCAGCAGTTTTACAATGAAGGGTTTGATGAAGATGAAGCATACGCCACAAGAGTAGCCAGGCAATTAGGCGTACAATTGCACCATATTCCGGCGCACATCGACATTGTAAATGATTTTGATGCCATGATCTGGCACCTCGATGAACCGCAGGCAGATCCAGCGCCACTATTGGTGTACCAAATCTGCAAAGCAGCAAGAGCTGCAGGAATAAAAGTGTTGCTCAGCGGTACCGCCGGCGATGATGTATTTACCGGCTACCGTCGGCACCAGGCATTGTATTATGAAAAATATTTCGGGTTGATCAGCCCGTTGCTTGCCGGAGGGTTGAATAAGATGCTGGGTCATTTTTCCAGCGAAATGCCACTGGTTCGCCGGTTGAAAAAGATACTGGCCGAATCAGGCAAGAGCAGTTTTGAACGTTGGGCACATTACTTTTCATGGCTGCCCCAGGCACAGGTACTGTCTTTATTTAACGATGAAACGTTGGCGCAGGTAAGCAGTCAGCAATTACCCGAACAATACTACATTAACCTGCTGCAAGGGCTGCCAGACCAGGTAGACCCCGTAAATAAACTGTTGTACCTGGAAATGAAAACCTTTTTACCCGATCACAACCTGAACTATACGGACAAGCTAAGTATGGCAACAGGCGTAGAGGTGCGGGTTCCCTTTCTCGACCAGGACCTGGTACAACTCGTTTCCACCATGCCTACTCATTTAAAAATGAAAGGGACTGAAACGAAGTACCTCTTGAAAAAAGTGGCTGAACGACATCTGCCTAAGGATATTATTTATCGCTCCAAGACAGGCTTCGGCGGACCAGTCAGGCATTGGATACGCAATGAAATGCGCGGCATGGTAGCAGAACGATTGAGTGAAAGCCGACTAAAGGAAATGGGCATCTTCAACACCAGGAATGTACTGGCCTTAATTCAAAACAATTTAACTGGAAAGGTGGATGCTTCGTATACCATTTGGAGCTTACTGGCAATGGAAAGCTGGATGAGACAATTTTTAGAAGGAAATGCTATTAGAGATGAACAAACACTGGTTAAGACCAACGTTTCTGCTTCGTCGGCCTTGCCTTCTATTACCGGAAATCAATAAACACAAAAAATATACATGCAGTTAGTGAAGCAGGTACTTCGCAGGGTTTATTATTCGTTCAATAATGGAAAGGTTACTGATTTAAAAGTCTACAAACATTTACAAAACAGTAAATGGATTATAGATAGACGGTTTGGGATGGCTTATTTCAAAGGCTATTATGAACCGGAAATATGCGCATACTTGTTGCAAAATATTCAGGATGATTCAGTCTTTGTAGATGTGGGAGCACATGCCGGTTACTTCAGCTTGTTTGCCGTTAAACTGGCAACTAATGGCGAAGTGCATTCTTTTGAACCGGAGCCCAATAACTATCAATACATCAATAAGATTAAATTACTAAACAAGGTGACCAACTGGAAGGTTTACAATAATGGTGTAGGTAGGGAAAAAGGCAACCTGTTTTTTTCGAATGGTCCCTCCTCAACTACCGGAAAGATTGCTGAAAGTGGAGATTTTAAAGTTGAAGTTGTATCGCTGGATGATCAGCTTACCCACATTAAAAAGCTGGACGTGCTGAAGATTGACGTGGAAGGATTTGGAGGAAGAGTACTGGAAGGTGCAGTTCAAATGATTGACAAGCATCGCCCAAAAATTATGTTTGAGGTACATGCAGGATCGGATGAACTAGCCGTTTTAAAAAGCGTTTTAAAGAATAGGTACACTTTAAAAGACCTTGATACAGGAAAGATTCTGACACCGCAAGACACGCCTCACTTTATCATTGCAGAACCCCTTTTGAATTAGAATGCCATCTCTCCGGAAATCTATCGGGTTTATTACAAACAACCCCTACCTCCGCTTCCCCATTCGGTTCTTTGGTCTTTATTTTCCCTTACAGTGGTTTTACCTGGCGGTTATCTCTGCCTCCGACCCCGGCGGTAAGTTTTATTCACCTTTTGTGGTGCAATACTTCAATGTTATGAATGGTGTTCGCTCCATATTGCTCGCAGGAAGTGAAGCGGTATTAGGTTTCATCAACTTTTCTACCAGCCGTTTTGGTGAACATGGATTGTGTATTGTGGATGGCGGGAGAGTAAGTTTGAACAACGGGTGTTTGGCATGGGGCATCATGTCGTTTTGGGTAGCGTTCATTTTTGCTAACGATGGAACATGGAAGACCAAGGCGAAGTGGATGCTAGGCGGTATTGCGGTGATATGTCTTATCAATATTACCCGGATTGTAGTACTGCTGGTTATCTTAACCAAAAAGCAACAGCCTGTTTTTGCAATAGAACATCATACCTTATTCAACCTGGTTGCTTATGCATTCGTGTTTGGTCTCATGTACCTTTTTATACGTGCAGACAAGCAACGCATCAACCAATTACAGCCGAACACTGCGGCGCAATCAGCGTAACAACTTCTTCATTTAATATGTCCGAATGCTGTCCACTGATTTTACAGAACGTAGCATTTAAGTAGAAAGGGTGATTGGCAACTGCTGTCAACAATCCGCCCGACAGAATAAGCCTTCACGATAACCATTCATGAAACAAATCATACAAGACCTTAAGAAAGGAGATACCCTACTGGAAGAAGTGCCTGCACCGCTGGTACGCAAAGGCCATTTACTGATACGAACGCACTGCACACTTGTGAGCCTGGGAACAGAGAGAATGTTGGTAGAGTTTGGAAAAGGAAACTTAATCTCTAAAGCACGCCAACAACCTGACAAGGTGAAGCAAGTGCTTGATAAAATAAAGACTGATGGGTTGATGCCTACGCTGGAAGCAGTGTTCAATAAACTGGATGAACCATTGCCCCTCGGTTACTGCAATGCAGGAGAGGTGATTGCTGTGGGTGAAGGCGTAACCGGCTTCTCCATTGGTGACCGTGTTGCTTCTAATGGGCATCACGCAGAGATTGTTTGTGTTCCAAAAAATCTGTGTGCACGCATACCTGCCAATGTCTCTTATGAAGAGGCGGCATTTACTGTTATTGGTGCAATAGGCTTGCAAGGAATACGTCTGGTCAATCCAACTTTGGGCGAAACCGTTGTGGTGGTTGGATTGGGGCTAATAGGTTTGATTACAGCCGAACTTTTATTGGCTAACGGTTGCCGCGTTATTGGTTTCGATTTTGATGCAAAGAAAGTTGCAATTGCAAAAGAGAAGGGAGTTGATGCGTTGATCGCTTCATCAGTCGACGTGGTAAAAACCGTGGAAGATTTAACTGAAGGTATCGGTGCAGATGCAGTCATCATTACAGCATCTACCAAGAGTAATGATGTAATTAGCCAGGCAGCTGGCATGAGCCGTAAGCGCGGAAGAATTGTATTGATTGGTGTGATTGGCCTCGATATTCAGCGGGCTGATTTCTTCAAGAAAGAACTCTCTTTCCAGGTAAGCTGTTCTTATGGTCCGGGCCGGTACGATGAAACATATGAGCAACGCGGCCAAGATTACCCGCTGGGCTATGTTCGCTGGACAGAACAAAGAAATTTTGAAGCGGTCTTGCAGGCTATGTCAGCAGGCAGGTTGAAGGTGCAGTCGTTAATCACCGAGCGAATTGCTTTACAAGATTATCAACAGGTGTATGGCAATATGGGCGGAGGATCGATTGCATCGGTGTTGGAATACGATGTGAGCCGTGAGTTGTCAGTAGTGAGTAGTGAGCGCACAGTTGTAAAGCTGCAAGACGCAAGCTTTGCAGGTAGTAAAGGTGTGATCGGAATAATAGGTGCGGGTAACTTTACCAAGATGACGGTAATGCCCGCAATGAAGGGTTTGGGTGCTCACTACAAATACATTTCCAGCGCAGGTGGACTAACTGCGAAAGCACTTGCCAACAAATATGGTTTTGCCCTTAGTACCACAGATTATGCAGAAGTACTCAATGATAGTGAAGTCGATTTGGTGATGATCACCACGCGCCACAATCTACATGCTACCATGACAATGGAAGCTTTGCGCGCCGGTAAACATGTATTTGTTGAAAAGCCTTTGGCATTGAACAATGCAGAACTGCAAGCTATCATCGACACCTATCAATATACTTCCGCTAATGGTAAGCGCCCCACCATCACCGTAGGATTCAACCGGCGCTTTTCGCCGTTTGTGCAAAAGGCAAAACAGTTGTTGGGCAATTCAAACACGCCGATTAATATGGTTGCCACTATGAATGCCGGACACATTCCTGCAGAAAGTTGGGTGCAGGACATGCAGGTAGGCGGTGGAAGAATCATCGGGGAAGCTTGTCACTTTGTAGATATGATGACCTACCTGAGTGGCAGCAAAGTGATAGAAGTAAATATGACGGCGCTCGGCACTAACCCCGGTGAGCAAACAGACAATGCCATCATCACTTTAAAATATGCGAACGGCAGCCAGGGCGTGATCAATTATTTTTCTAACGGAAGTAAAGCCTACGCTAAGGAACGCATCGAAGTATATGCGCAGGGAAAGACATTGGTGATTGATAATTTTAGAAAAATGAAAGGCTTCGGTTTCAAAGGATTTTCATCGATGAGTGGCCGGCAAGACAAAGGACACAAGGAGCAATTTAAAAGATTGATAACTGCAGTGAAGGCAGGTGGTGAATCCATTATTCCCTTCGATGAACTGGTCAATACGACCCAGGCCACCTTTGCAGCCATTGAAAGTTTGCGGGAAGGTACAAGGGTAATGGTCTGATAAAAGTTGGTGAATTTCTAAGCATTCTTTTGAAGACATCATAAAGACCAGAGCCGACTAAGTTGAAAATGAATGATGAACCCAGACTTTTCGAGATTAAAAAGTTTTACGCCTAACAGGTAAATGCGCAAGCTCTTACTACTGGTTCATACGCTTCGCTACCTTACACTGCGACAACTTTATTTCCAGGTATACTACAAGCTAAAGTCTCCATTCGTTCGCTATATACCTTACAGAAAATATAGCGGTAGGCCATTTGCCAGGTTGAGTTGGTCATGTAAAGAACTCATTGTTTCCTCCGGCAAACTTTCCGGCCAAAACCAATTTACTTTTTTAAACCGCTCCCATCATTTTGGTAAAAAGGTTGATTGGAACTTCCAGGGGCACGGTAAGCTTTGGAATTATAATCTTCAATACTTTGACTACCTCCATGATGCAGCAATTGACGATGAAATTAAACAGCAATTGCTGAATGACTTTTCAGCGCAGCTGCTTCATCATACCTTTGCGCCGGAGCCTTACCCGGTATCTCTCCGCATCATCAACTGGATACTTTACTACGCTGACACAGGCTATGCCTCGCCTGTCTTCCTGGATGCACTCAGGTACCAGGTTCATTACCTTGAATCCAACCTTGAGTATCACATTTTAGCCAACCATCTTCTCGAAAATTTAATGGCACTGGCAGTAGCATCCATTGCACTAAACGATAAAAGTCTCCAGGCCACAATCTTCCCTAAACTTATCTCTGAGCTACAAGAACAATTGTTTGAAGATGGGGGCCATTATGAAAGGTCGCCCATGTATCACTCGATCATTTTAAGCAAAATGATGGTGGTTTATACCTTGTTTGTAAACAGCTCCACTGAAGTTAAATATGCAGGTAAAATAAAATTATCTATTCACACAATGTTTCAATGGCTTTCGTCGTTCTGCTTCTCAACCGGATCCTTTTCACTTGTGAACGACAGTACCCACCATATTGCTCCATCCTTCGCTACTATAACCAAATCAGCTCAGCAACTGGGCTTCCCACAACAAAACGGCAGGTTGGGCCAAAGCGGGTTTAGAAAATATTGTGGTACTAATTACGAGTTGATTGTAGATGCGGGAAATATATCGCCCGCCTACCAACCGGGGCATACACATAGTGGCATGCTCGCCTTTAATCTCCAGGTTCATGGAAGGGATGTAATAGTAGACACGGGAATAAGCACCTATGAAAACAATGCAACCCGCGCCTTTGAACGATCTACAAAAGCGCACAATACGGTAGTCGTAAATAATGAAGACCAGTTCCAGGTATGGAGTTCATTTAGGGTAGCTAAAAGAGCAAAAGTTGAAATACTACAAGAAGGAGATAGCCATCTCTCGGCCTCTCACAATGGTTATCGTTCAAACAACATCGTACATACACGAAGCTTTAAAGCCGGGCAGCAACAAATCGAAATAAAAGACATCCTTGTACAGGGTGCAGGCAAACTTGCAGCTGGTGAAGCGTTTATCCATTTTGATTATTCTGTAGGTGAACCCACAATTGTTCATAATAAAATTTGGGTAAACAAACACTTAACTGTTATCTTCGAAAACCCCCTAGCAATTAACATCTTAGCGTACCAGCA
>JANPIM010000035.1:0-172224 GCA_031425015.1 Segetibacter sp.
ATAATTGAAGCTAGATCAAAAAGCTCCTGATTTGTTCGCCCAGTTGTTCCAGGTTAAACGATATGGCACATATTGAAAATCGTGCATAACTGCAAGAGAAAACAAATTGAATCTCAAACACTTCTATTGCAGTTATACATAGTGTTCCGCTACTAAGTCGTGCAAGGACTTCCGAAAGGCGACCTTGTCCTTAAGAATAAATGTTATTCTCTGAACAACCGGCATTGCAAAAGTGATTTATTTACTGCTCCATCATTTTTTACTTCCAGTGATTACAGCAGAATGAACAAAATCAGCATAAATATCAAAGGAGTTTTTTCGAAGACCTCGTACATTATAGTTTCCTGCTGTAACAATTACAACCAGGTCATTTTGTTTGTCCATCGCAATAATTTGTCCGCCGTTGCCCTGTGCCTGAACATAACTTATAGGTCTTCCATTTATTAACTGGGTATACGTCCAAAACTGGTTACTGTAACCGACACCCGGGTAAAGAGAGTCTGTGTAAGGTGTAGCTATTTGGCTCCTGAAAGTTTGAGCGACAAGGCGTTTTGAAATGATTTGTTTGCCATTCCATCTGCCAATGTTTAAAAATAGCAATCCGAATTTTGCCATGTCCCTGGAACGCATCCGCAAACCTGATGCAGCAGATGGCTTTCCATCGCTGTTACTCACCCACGTATATTTATTAATGCCTATCGGTTCAAATAAATATTGCTCAGCGAATTTATCCACTTGCACGCCCGTAGCTTTTTCAATGATGGCTGCGAGTACCTGGCTACAACCACCACTATAATTATATTTCCTTCCCGGGGTATCAACCAGCGGCTGACTTAATACAAACTCAATCGCATTAGGTGATCTATTCATCCTTATCTCACTGTTTCTTGGATCAGCATACGATATGTCTTCATTCCACTCAAGGCCTGCACTCATATTCAGCAGGTGTTGAATGGTTATTTGCTTTTTCATTCCTGTGTCGTACATGGAGTACTCGGGGAAGATGTCGAACACACGCTGGTGAACACTTTTAATTTTACCCTGGCCAACGGCAATGAGTATAGCAGCACCTACTATACTTTTTGTTACACTGCGTAAATCATGAAGACTATCGCGGTGGTGATCAACAAAACCAACAGATCCTTTTCCCCTGACAACATCCTCTCCGGGAAAATACATTTCATACACCAATTTGTTGTTGCGAAGAATTAAAACGCTATGGATATTTGGATAATTACCATTGCTGATGGAATCAGTCATAGCGCTGATGATCTTCTCATTAATACCTACCTCTTTTATTATTGCTGTTTGGATATCATCATTTAGTTGAGCAGGTTTCTTGTATGGAATTGCTGCTTTCTTTAGCCTTTGCTCCACATCTTGCGCTTTTACTTTTACAGTGTCTGTCTGTTGAGCTACAGATGCAAATGAGAAAACAAGTGCAAATAGAAGTATAGAAGTATAATTTTTCACCGTATTTATTTTATTTTTTTACAATAGATTTTTTAACGGCAGGCGTTTGCAATAAGTCACCCCGTTAAACCGGAGTTTGTTCAGTTCATTGATAGAAACGTAAAATCGAACCCCGGTAAAACCTCCATCAAATTCAACATAACCGAACCTGTAGAAAACCTGAGGCTGAGTTTGTATACGTTGGAAAAAAGATTTACGATGAATGATGAGATGATGACTTTTTTAGAAGAAAACAAAGACCTGGAAGTAGCGGTGGTGACAATTTGAATTGTTATGTTGATTGCTAAAACTTGAATGATGTCTGTCGAATAAAGCTTGTTACAATCATCATTCAACATTTATAATTCATCGTTGCTAAAGAACCTTAACAGCAAGGCGTTCGTCACTTGTTTATTTCGCGCAGCCAATCAATACATCGGTCAGTCCATGTTTCCAGGTAGCCGCGGCCAAGTGCCAGTCCAAAACCATGTCCGCCTTTGGGATAGATGTGCATTTCAGCCGACACCCCATTGTCTTTTAGCGATTGGTAAAACAACAAACTATTTTCTACCGGCACCGACTTATCATCGGTTGCATGCACCAGAAATGTTACCGGCGTTTCCTTCGTTACCTGCAATTCATTTGAATAAAATGTAGCCAACTCATCCGTAGGTTTATTGCCTATTAAATTATTTCGTGAGCCTGCATGCATAATTGTTTTCGTCATTGTAATTACAGTATAGATCAACACCATAAAGTCCGGTCGTGAACTGAAACGTTCAATCGAATCAGGAGAACTGGCGGTACCATTATCGAAATGCGTACCTAAAGTTGAGGCAAGATGACCACCTGCTGAAAAACCCATGATACCTATCTTACCCGTTTTTATATTCCACTTGCCCGCATTCGATCGAACCATTCTGATGGCTCTTTTTGCATCCATCAACGGTGATTCATTTGGCGTGATATTACTCTTAGCGTTCGGCAGACGATACTTTAAAACAATTGCCGTTATCCCTTTTGAATTGAGCCACTTTGCTACATTGAGGCCTTCCCAATCGTAGGACAAAATGCCGTAGCCGCCACCCGGGCAAATAATCACCGCCTGACCTGTCACGTTTCTTTTTGCAGGAAAAAACACCGTTATGTCAGGAGACTGTACCAACGAAATCCTGTTGTAATCCGCGCTATCTCTTTTTTCTACTTCCCCTGTTATTTGATAATTGGGCACTTTTCCCGCAGGCCAAAGCGGTAATGTAATTTCCTGTGCATTCATGCCACCATAAACAAAAAGACAAACCATTAAAGCTTTTATTTTTCTCATACATTAGTTTTAAAGCAACACAGTAAGGTAATCTTTATAGAGCCCGCTATTTGCCGCAACAATGCTAACGAAAAAGCGCGACTGAACTGATCAAATGCGCAGCATTTTATCAGGGGTGGTTACAAGCACTAAAATAGTTTATACAATAACTCATGTTTATTGAAAAATTGAACCACATAGGAACATCGATACATAGAAAAACACATTGCGTTTTTCTATGTGAAACCTATTGCTTTCTATTCCTATGTGGTAAAAAAAACTATTAAATTCAGCGGGCTATTTAAGCAGAAAAACTATTAACGTTAACTTTTTCAGGCAAAGCCCATAAAACCAATAACACCTCGTGTTCTTCGTTAGCATCGCTGCTAATATTGGTCGATCACACTGCCCAGGAGTTTCTCAATACCTTTTCTGATATCGCTTGCGGCGCTTTGATGATTGCCTACCATTACTGAAAAAATCAGCGGCTTATTTTTCCTGGTGATCAGGTAACCGCTAAGCGCAACATGATTGCTTAACGTACCGGTCTTTGCAAAAATGTGTCCTTCGTAACCTTTGTACAATCCTGCTAATGTTCCTTCGTTTGCACCTGGTAAAATCTCCTTTAGCCTTTCAAATGCAAATTCATTCTTCATCTTGTTGAGCAAAAAAATAAAATCGTTGGGGGTAAAAAGATTGTACCTGCTTAAGCCACTACCATCTAACCAACGGGGCTTTTGAGGCAGACCGGAAAGATCTGTTTTCAATAATGTATCAACCATCTTCCTGTCACTCATCACACCAAGTTTAGCATTGCTTGCCATCAACAAAAGCTGTTCTGCAAAAAAGTTATCACTCCTGTGCATAGTAATCTTTAATAAGGAATCAGTTGGCTGGCTATAAAAAGCTTTGGAGTTCTCTATGGGTAATGGATCTATTGACCGGGTAACTGTTTTGTGCAGTGTATCTGCTAATAAGGAAGCAGCATAATTTCCTTTTTGCATAGACATGGTAATTTCTTTTTGTCTAGCCGCTGAGCCTTTACCGCTTTCTATTATAAACGATTGACCGCCTAAGATTCTTGTTATATTCCAGGGTTTGCCTTTTTCCGGCGAGCCTGTTACACTACGAAAGATGGCTGCCGGGATTGTTCGCAAGCTATCACCATTAAAAATAAACGTGGCCACATTACCATACATTGGGAAAGGGTCCCGCTCGGCTGTATAGGTTTCCTGGTAATCGTTCCATGTCCAGCCGCTGCCCAGCGGTTCTTCATCGAAACTCGTTTGAATACTGATCTTAGCAAAACGTGGTTGCTGTAAAAACTTAAGCAATGGTTGGCTTTTAAAATCAGGATGCAAGAAAGTAGGATCACCGGTTGCCTGCAACAACAATGTGCCTTCGTCACTCAACATATACCTTGCGGCCAATATGCTATCTCCTAAATACTTCATGGCGGCGTAACAAGTAAACAACTTGGTATTACTGGCCGGAATAAAGTATTTATCAGCGTTGTGCGTGTACAGATACTTATTAGTAGCAGGATCATAAATACTAATACCAACATGCGCAGGCTGAAATATGCTTTGATCAAGCATGGCATTGTTAGCAACCCTGGCTATTTTTTTATTGGGAGAACAAGCTACCAGTACAAAATGTAAAACGGTGAAGAGGACTATAGAGGAAAGAATCTTTTGTTGCTTCATTTTACTTTTTGTTTTGCGGCTTTAGTACCGTTACAGGCATTGTCACCGGCAACTGAAGCGTAGGTAAAGTGCTTGATTTGAACACTGGCTAGCAATTTGAATAAAGATATTTGCTTTGTGGGAATGACAGATAAAAGTAAAAGAGCCAAGACGCAAGGAAAGAACGTTCACCCACCCCGGTTGGAAGAATTGAACCACATAGGAACATAGATACATAGAAAAACACATAGAATTTCCTATGTGAAATCCTATTGTTTCCTATGCCCTATTTGGTAAGAAAACTTCTAAATTAAGCGGGTGATTAAATTGAACCACATAGAAACATAGGTACATAGAAAAACACCTAGTGTTCCTATGTGAAATCTTATTGTTTCCTATGTACTATGTGGTAAAAGAATTCATAGTAGCACATCTTCAAGCCTCTTCACCCACCAAAAAATTTCCCCACCCCATATCCATAAAATTATTAGATTGTCCACCAATCTAATCCCACCGTATGAAACTGTTTCAACTCCTAGCTTTTACAATACTTACTACCACGGCTTTCGCCCAAAAGCCCACGAGCATCACCCCTGTCTTCTCCTATGCAGAACCCGCCATATCACCTGACGGAAAAGAGATCGCTTTTGTATCAGGCGGTGATATTTGGACAGTGAATGCATCGGGTGGTGATGCACGTTTGCTGGTCTCCCATCCAGCTACTGAATCACGACCGTTGTATTCACCCAATGGTAAGCAACTGGCTTTCCAAAGCACCCGCACAGGTGGTAGTGATATCTACATACTGGATATCCAAAGTGGAGACCTGAAGCGCCTGACATTTGGCGATGCGGCGGCTGAAATAAATGCATGGACGGCGGATAGTAAGCATCTCTATTTCTCTGCTGCTGACAAAGACATTTCAGGCATGAAAGATATCTTTCGCATACCTGTAGCCGGTGGTATGCCGGTAGCCATTTCTAATTCACAATATATTTCTGAATATGGTGCTGCACCATCGCCGGATGGTAAAACGCTTTTGATGAATGCCCGTGGCAATGGTACCAGCCAGTGGTGGCGCAATGGTCACAGCCATTTAGATGAATCTGAAATTTATTTGTACAATACCGCTAACCAACAATACAAAAAGATAGCCGACAGGGGCGCCAAACAACTATGGCCCATGTGGGCTGCTGATGGCAAAACCATCTATTATGTTTCTGACAGAACGGGAACACAAAACCTGTGGTCGCAGCAGTTGGAAGGTGCTGCCAAACAACTAACCCAATTTAAAAAAGGGCGTGTTCTTTATCCAAGTATTACTACGGATGGCCGCACCATTGTGTTCGAACGTGACTTTGCTATCTGGAGCTTTAATACCGCCAACGGGCAAGCCACCGAACTAAAGATCAATCGTGTTGGTGTGCCTGCCAGTCCGCAAACCGAACACCAGCGGCTTACTTCCGGCTTCAGTGGTCTTGCCTTATCGCCTGATGCTAAAAAGGTAGCCTTTATTGCTTTCGGAGATGTGTTTGTAGCATCGGCCAAAGATGGTGGTGACGCGGCGCGCATTACTACTACTATTGGCCGTGAAGCCGTACCCCTTTGGACCAACAACAGCAACAGGCTCATCTATACCTCTTACCGCACAGGCGTAGGCAAGTTGTACGAATACAATTTCATTACCGGCAAAGAAGCGCCGCTTACTGATTCTAAATTGGAAGAAGAAGCCCCTGCCCTTTCGCCGGATGGTAAAATGCTGGCCTACATCAGGAATGACAAAGAGCTACACGTGGTTGACCTTGCCACCAAACAGGATAAGCTTTTAACCAAAGGCTTTTTGGCAAATACCATCTTTGGCGCCAGCGATTTATTAAGCTGGTCGCCGGATAGCAAATGGATTGCTTACCCCAACTCCGGCACCAAAGGATTTGAAAATGCTTCTGTGGTACCTGCAGCCGGTGGCGAAGGAAAAGCGGTCAGCTTCCTGGCTAATAGCAATACCGGCAGATTTGTGTGGGACAAAGAAGGCAAATCACTTTTCTTTTTAACCAACCAACGCACCGAGAATGTAAACGTAGCACGGGTAGATCTTGTGCCCCAGCAACCACGCTTTAGGGAGAACCAGTTCAGGGAACTTTTTATAGATGAGGTACCTGCAACCACACCGGCCACAAAACCAGCTACTACACCAGCACCTGATACGCTGAGTAAAAAGACAGACAAACCAGGCAAGACCGCTACCATAAACATTGTATGGGATGGCATTCGTCAGCGAATGAGCTTTGTGCCGTTGGGCGTTAGCGTAAGCAATATCCTTATGAGTAAAGATGGCAAAACACTTATACTGACTGCCGCTGTTGCCGGCCAGTCAAATATTTATACATGGTCAATAGATGAATTGGCGAAAGACGCACCGGTGCTAAAGCAAATCACTACTACACCCGGTTCTAAAAACAACCTTGAACTATCCGGCGACGGCAAAGAAATCTATTACCTGGAAGGCGGCAGAATACAGGCCGTAAACCTAGATACCCGTGTGGCACGTCAGGTAGCCGTAACGGCTGAGCTGGATGTGGACTTCAACACCATGAAAATGGAAACCTTTAATGAAGCATGGCTTGGCCAGTACAAAGGTTTCTACGATGCTAACTTTCACGGTGCAGACTGGAATGCCATGCAAAAGCAATATGCACCTTATGCCGCTGGCGCCAGCACACCCGATGAACTACGCCGCGTGATCAGCCTGATGATTGGTGAGCTCAATGCTTCGCATTTAGGTATTGCTGGTCCGCCGGCAACGGGTGGCCCGGTTACAGGTAACCTGGGCCTGCGTTTCGATCAGTCAGAACTGGATAGCAAGCACCACTTGAAGATCACCAACATCATCGGCCTTGGACCGGCAGCCCTATCCGGCAAAATTGCGGTAGGCGATTACCTGCAGGCCATTGATGGCTCGCCTGTTACCGCAACCACCAACATCGACGAGCTACTACAACATACCATCAACAAAAGAGTATTGCTGACCATTGGCACCACGCCTGCCGGTGGCACTACCCGTAGTGTAGAAGTGCGCCCCATATCGCTCGGCGCCGAAAAACAATTGCTGTACAAGGAATGGGTAGCTGCGCAAAGAGCGTATGTAAATACCGTGAGCAAAGGACGCCTTGGCTATGTACACATGGCCGATATGTCGCAAGGCTCGCTCGACCAGTTGTATGTAGATATGGATGCAGAGAACCATAGCAAAGAGGGTGTGGTAATAGACATACGCAACAACAACGGCGGCTTTGTAAATGCCTATGCGTTGGATGTATTTGCACGCAGACCTTACATGACCATGCAAACCCGCGACTTCCCTGCCGCACCGGCCCGTGTAGCCCTCGGCCAACGTTCACTGGAAGCACCCACCATCCTTGTCATCAACCAGCATTCATTGTCCGATGCCGAAGACTTTACCCAGGGTTACCGCACCCTTGGCTTAGGTAAAATAGTAGGCGAACCTACCTCAGGCTGGATCATCTTCACCGGTTCGCTAACCCTGATAGATGGCTCCACCATGCGAATGCCCGGAACAAAGATCACCGACCACGAAGGCAAAAACATGGAACTAAACCCACGCCCTGTTGATGTGTTTGTTTCCAAATCGCTTGGGCATGCTGGTAAGGATGAACAACTGGATGTGGCGGTGAAGGAATTGTTGAAGGAGGTGGATAGGAAGTAGGATCAGAACATTTTTTTTAGAACCAGAAGTAGTAAATTGTAGCAACATTGTTGTTGCCTATAAGCTTCAGAATTTTGATGCCGGCTTAGTCCTAAATTGATTAATCAAAGTGATTTTTTATAAATTTAAACCAGTGGGGGGCAAAAACATAAATGCAAACAGTAGCTGCCCTTTTTTATCTACTTTTGGCAGGGGGATTTGCTTAATTGGTAAAGCTAGGGCACTGAAGTGAAAGTATTGCTTTCAAATTATTGCCCGATATGCAGGTTCGAGTCCTGCATCCTCCACACATTTCCTGTCCTTCAATCCTTTTAATTGCATTGCGTCAGTCTTATTCATATATATTATTCCGAGAAAGCATACAAGAAATATTCAGTTTTGCTGTCATTGTAACTGCAAGTATTCCTGTATTGAAGCAAAATATAAAAATTTATAGGGAAGGTAAAATTGGAAGACTTCCTGATAATGATTATTTCCAACCATCAGTAGTTTATGTCATAAAGCAGTCTACAATCGACAAATTAAAAGAATTGAAAGTTGACGATGATAAATTAGTAGAATTAACCAAGCTACTTAATCAAACAATGACAAGCAATGATTTCAAAGTTAAAGTGGTCAGTGCTATTGGAGAACCTTTATACAAGCAACATCGAAATATATTAAAAAAACAGTCTGATGACTATATAAACAATCTTGAGAGTTCAACAAGTGGCTACCAAAAAAAGTTAGCAACCTATTTGTATTTTTCTGCATTCTCTTTTTTTGAAGCTTATATAGTTGACCTTGCTAAAGAGGTTGTAGCTCAATTTTCCAGAATAGACAAGAAAACGTATTTAGATGGACATGGAGTAAGAAATGATTTAAAGAATTTAAGAAGCAAATTGGCAAAGCAACATTTTCCTGGGCATGAAGGTCGCTATATAAAAATATCAAAAATACTTAATAGCGAAGGTTATAAGACACCAACAGACTTGCTTTTCACATCATCCCTAGAATTACTTGAGGAGAAGATAAATGATTTGAAAGCAAACGATATTCCTGTTTTTTTAGAAAAAATTCTCTTTTTTAAAATGTCCGAAGCCGACAAGCTCATTTTTCACACGCTTAGAGATCAGAGAAATTCTATCGGGCATGGAAGAAAAGCATATGCACCTACCCTTAGTGATGTTATAGTAGCTAACAAATTTTTTAAAAGAGTGTCCTCAGAAATAGATGAGCATGTTGTTTTTCATTTTTTTCAATTACCAAGGTTTAATGCTTAACATTTTAAAAAATAAAGCTGACAATGTACTTATAAAATTATTTCACGACGTAAGGTATTATTAGCTGAAAACCAAGAAAATGACAGAACCAAATGATATATCAAAAGTTGATTGTTCAGTAATAGCTAAAAAAATACGTGAAGATATTTTTAAACCTGCCTTAACCTTCAAAACAAGTATTTTTTTGTGTGGTGCAGACATCTTTAAAAAAACTACAACGAGGTATAAAATTGCGGATGCACTAACCACCAGTAATCATTCTTCAATGTATTATGATTTGATATTTCCAGAAGACATATTTGACGAATTACTTTTTAGCTCGCATGCGCCAGATTTACTTTCTCTTGAAAATCTACTAGCTGACAGTGTTGACGCTGTGATTATGATACCTGAAAGCCCAGGGTCTTTTACGGAGTTAGGCGCATTTGCAAGCAACGAGAAACTTAGGAGCAAACTAGTTTGTGTAATTGATGAGAAATTCAAAAAAACAAAAAGCTTCATCAATCAAGGACCTTTGAAACTTGTCAAGCAAGCAAATAAATCCAATATAGTTTATATTAATCCTGAAAACATTGGAAAAAGTTTATCTAGTAGCATAAAGACTTTTTCTCTGTTTAGCAAAGACGCTGAAGTTGAAAAAATCATTGCTGCCTTAAAGAAATTGAAACGTACAACTACAAAAGTTGAAAACAAGATTACATTACTTCAACTTGACAAATTCTTACTTCCGGCAATATATATACTTGAACCTGTAACAAAAAGAACATTGATTAACATTGTTGCAAATGCAATAGAAGATGTGAAAAATTCAGCGAGTTCGACTGTTACAGCTCTTACAATGATGACCAAAAAAAGGTATATCGAATTAACGGATGAAAGATATAAGTTAACCGAATTAGGAACAAATGAATTTTTAAGTTTTCGAAAGAAAAATAGTCGTTCCAAAGAGCAAGATAGAACTGTTGCAATTGATAATTTGCGGCTAGAAGTATTAAATTTGAAACATAGAAAAAAGAGATTGAAGGTCTAGGTAAATTCTTTTTAGACGTGAGTAGGTTTGTGTTATGCAAATTGAAATCGAGTGGGTGTTGTTCCGGCATCCGAGTTCTAAACTTACCATTATTATCTAAAAGGATAGAGTACTCACCCCAAAGGGGGCCCCGACTACTCTATCCTTCTCTCAAGGATTGAGATGTAAAGAGATTTACCTAGCCTTCATTTTTATAAAATGAGCAAAACTGACACTTTTAGGCTTAATATGCTTGGGTTACCAGTAATCCAAAATATGGATGATTTTTCGAAATTGAGCCACATTTCAAAGTACACTCTTTATCAGCTTTCTGTTAATGCAGATAAGCATTATAAGACGTATTCAATTATGAAAAAATCAGGAAAATTAAGAACTATTAGTCAACCGAGTAAAATGCTCAAAGGTCTTCAATCCTGGATATTAATTCACATTTTAAATCAGCTTCGAGTATCAAGTTCTTGTAAAGGCTTTGAGAGAGGAACATCAATTGCAGATAATGCATCTTCACACAAAGGAGCAAATTCATTACTGACAATTGACTTGGAAAATTTCTTCCCCGCAATCACTCAAAAACAAATTTTCAATGTTTTCAGAGCATTGGGTTACAACAATACAATTGCGGTGGCTCTTTCAAACATCTGCAGCTACAATGAAACTCTGCCACAAGGAAGTCCATGTTCACCTAAATTAGCAAACCTTGTAGCTTGGAAATTGGACATTCGCATTCAAGGCTTTGTCGGAAAAAGAGGAATTACTTATACACGCTATGCAGATGATTTATCTTTTTCAGGTTTGCACCCTCTTAAAATAGTTCAGATAATACCAATGATTAAAGAAATCATTGGTAATGAAGATTTTAAAATCAATCCTACCAAGACGAGAATAGCCGGTTCTTCAAGAGCAAAAGTTGTGACAGGTTTAGTTCTTACTGGTGAAACTTTTGGCATCGGAAAAAATAAATTTAAAAACGTTCGGTCAAAGATCTATCACTTAGTCCTACCGGCAGAACAGTCTAATTTCAAATTACTTGAAGAAGTGCGTGGGTGGCTTGCTTACTTAAAGAGTGTAGATGAAAGAAGGCTTATCAAAGCCGTTAAATACATTGCAGAATTAAAAGCAAAGTACCCAGGAACGTTAATAACAAAATTATGGGTTAAATGATACTTTATGCCCCTGTTGTTCTGGGTGTTCCGATAGGATATTGTGCAAGGTTAAACGATATGGCACATATTGAAAATCGTGAATAACTTGTGCTACACTTTGGCATCAGTAAAACCGTGTCTAAGAAATGATATCTTTAGAATTCTCGCAAGGTTCTGGTTGGGTTGCAGCAAAGTGAAAGATGTATTTTACTTCTTCCATGAAAATAATGGTGAGCCTCTGGCATCCCGTACATAATGGTTTATAAGTTATCAGGTGCAACCTCTGGTGTCATTTTAAAACTTCTTTTTATGACACAGAAAAATTCTCAACTTCCTGTCGTCAACCCACATGCTGCGGGGATTGACATTGGATCAAAAGAACACTTTGTAGCAATTGGACAACACCCTGAGGATGTTGCCAGGTTTGGTTGCTACACCGCCGACCTTCTCAGGTTATCGCATTGGCTAAAAATTAATGGCATTACAACAGTTGCCATGGAGAGCACAGGTAGTTACTGGAAGGGGCTCTTTCAGCAGTTGCAACATGACGGCTTTGAAGTGCTGCTTGTAAATGGAAAGCACACCAGGAATGTAAAAGGTCGCAAGACAGATGTTGTAGATTGCCAGTGGATACAGCGCTTGCATAGCTTAGGTCTATTATCAGGAAGCTTCTTGCCCGATGAAGCAACTGCTGTTGTAAGGCAGTACGTAAGACAAAGAGATCACCTTATAGAACAGGCCGCCGTTTATGTAAAAAAAATGCAGCAATGCTTACGGCAAATGAACATCAGGTTGGATGTAGCGATACGTGATATCGTCGGAAAATCAGGCACTGCAATAGTTCAAGCCATTTTACAAGGTCAACGCGATCCGTATACATTAGCTTCTCTATGCAACTGGAGGGTGAAGAAAAGCAGGGATGAAATCGCACTTTCCTTACAAGGTAAGTGGAAAGAAGAATATCTTTTTGAATTACAGATGAGCCTTGATTTGTATGACAATTTTCAACAAAAGATTGCAGCATGTGATGTAGAAATTGAAAAGCTCCTTTGCCATGCGGTAAAGCAAATGGAAGACCTCACTTCCATCAATAATGAGATACATAAACCGCAGGAAAAAAGAAAGAAAAAGAAAAATAAGAATGCTCCAAATATGAACCTTCGCGACCTGGCAGAACAGCTAACGGGCGGTGTAGACTTATACCAGATAGAAGGTGTCAGCGATACAACAGTGCTCACCTTGCTTTCTGAAACCGGCTTTGACTTACACCCATTCCCAACAGGTAAACATTTTACAAGTTGGCTTGCACTATCACCTAACAATAAGATATCTGGTGGCAAAGTCTTAAACAGCCACGTGTCGCATCACAACAACAGGCTTGCCCAGGCACTACGAAGAGCTGCAAATGCAATCGGTAATATGAAAGAAGGCGCACTAAACCAGTTCTTCAAAAGAATAGCATATAAACATGGCAGATCATCAGCTATCACTGCAACAGCACGGAAACTAGCAGTGATCATCTACAATATGCTCATGAAACATCAGCCCTATTTTTACGAACCTACACCGCAATACCAGGAAAGATTAAGAAGACTTCAATTAAAGAACATGCAAAGAAAAATACTTGCCCTAGACATAAAGCCAGATGAGCTTCGATTCTTAGCAGGTTGATTATAAGGCAAGAGGGATTTAGTTATACATAGTCTTAGCGCAGCGTGACCTTGTATTTAAGGATAAATGCCTGCCGGTAGGCAGGTTGTTCTCTGAAAAACCGGCTCCCGCAAAGCGGGACAAGTTCTGATAAGAGCCGAGGAAAGCCGAACAGCGTTCAACTGTAAGTCGTTTGCACACTGTCCAACAAAGCCACCTTCACTTTTCCAACATGCTTGACCTCAAAATATCCATAAGTTAAAAAGTAACTCTACGCTTTACTCCTTTCAACCTGCGAAACATTATTTAAACCCCTATGGATTGCCGCAGCCAGCAATCTTATAAATTTTTGTGTTTCCTAGGTGTTCCGCTGCAAGGTCTTCTTGAGCTTTCCCAATGTTCGGGACAGGTGTGCAAAGGCTCGTGGTCAGCGACCTCTGTTAATCATTAAGTTCCTGATCTCTCTGCGCTATGACCTGGAACAACCCAACAAGCAATTTTGTAACAACGAGACTTTACAAAAAGATCGTTACAGATAATAATGCTTTTGCATTTTAAATGGTAAGCCGATTAAGCATCACGCAAGCTTTACGTCAACAGCGTTCATTCCCTTTTTTCCCCGTTCAGTGTTAAACGTAACCTGGTCACCTTCTCTAATGTTGTCGATAAGACCGGTAACATGAACGAATATGGTCTCCTTGGAAGCATTATCGATAATAAATCCAAAACCTTTGGCCTCGTTAAAAAACTGAACTGTTCCCTGGTACATGCGATTAAATTTTAAATATTAGCACTGATATTTTTATACAAGCTTACAAGGTATGAGATAGAATTACAGTATGCAATACCCGGTGTCAGCATTAGCAACTTTTGGTCGTTGCCTTCCCGATATTCGGGACAAGTGTTGCAAAGGCATCAGGTCGGAGACCCTTTATTATCACTAAGTTCAAGGTGACGCTGCGCTAAACACCTTGAACAACCAATGGAACATCCCGCCAGAACGGGTGATCCCGATAGCCATCGGGTCGCTTAACACTTTGAACATTTCATGTTAATTATGATTGTAAGTTTTTTCTGCCCGAGGAACTTATCTTTATTTTCATATGAAAAGGCTCCGCCAAATTTTTACTGTTGTGGTGTTAAGTTTTACCATCCCGGTGATAGCGCAACAACAGGATGAACAACTTTACTTTAGTATTCAATCAGGCAAACCTGTGTTGTATGCTGTTTCTACCAGGTTGCAGGTAATTGCTCAGCCACTACAGGGTGTAAAGGCATGGGACTTACAAGCTGGCAAAGAAGTATCTCCTCATCCTGCCGATTTACCTCGGGTAACAGCCGCTTTTTTCGACAACTTTAGCTGGAGTAAAATGGTAAGAGACGGTAATAAATCATTGTTCCGTATTTGCATGATGGGTGACAGTATGCTGGTAAACGATGATAAAGGAAAAGTTTCTATAGCAGCTCCGCAAAATGGAAAATATAAACAGGGCGATAAAATTGATGTACTCACCGAAGCACGCAATGACGAAGAAAAAGAGCAGCGGGCATTTATTACATCATATCAGCCAATTCAAAAACAACTATACTTTTTACGCAAAGGAACGCTTTGCCGCTGGAGTATGTCGAAGCCAGAAACAATTGAAGAAATCATTAAGCCTGTAGGCGGATTACAGGCGGTCAGTTTTACCATGCTGCCATCCGGCACGCATGCTTTGTTACGGTTTGTTCCGTCGTCTATGAAATGGACCAGGTGGAGTTCGGCGTACAATGATGAGGCGTACCGCATCTTTAATCTTACCACCGGCCGCCCCGTTTCCATACCTATACGAAACGGGATAACCACTATGTTTTCCGCCGATGGCAAACAAGTACTGACCGCCTCTTTTTTAAATACAAATGGACTGGGACATGAAGGTTCGTTGTACGATGTAGCTACGGACAATGAGGTAAGGCATTATGGTTCCGCCATTGTGCAGCGAACCAAAGAATGGATTTGGAATAGCTATGTACACACCCGTTTTTTATATACCGTATCCCGGCTACCGTCCTTTGGTCCACCCACACGTACGGTTAAAGTGTACGACCTGCTCGATTCGCTGCGGCCCGTCAAGAGCTTTTCTATTCCAGCTAGTGATACATTTCCAACTATACCGGCAGGTTTTGCAGGCGCGCCCTTCCCACCATCAGCTACCGTGATGGAGATCATCAAAGCTTTGCCTCCGCTTACATTGCCATTATCAATAACATCATTTAACCGGCCAGTACCGGGCAGGCAAATTCCACCATCTTTATGGAGAACATTTGGTTTTACCCTTGATTATTACAACACAGGCATTGTCACCCGGCCAAGGCCGTCTGATAGTGCAGCAGGTAATTACAAAGTGTATGCTATTGGCAGTTTATCCAGCAGTGCTGCGGGCCAGGCACGACTGTTTGCAACCCATCTTTTCATTGACCAGAACAAAGCCATTGCTGAAAATGAGCGTGTCTCGTACCTGCAATACTGGCTCTGTGTGTACGATTCAAAAACACAAAAATTTTCAATACCCCGGCAACTGGTAAGCGATGACAAACCATATGTAACTGAGCTGGAAAACTACACGTTTCCCAAGGCCACCATACAAAGGGCCGACGGTAAACTTCACTTCAGTGGCAGCAACGGTGTACGCATTATTTTCGACCCCGAAACATTAGAAATAAAATGACCTGCATGAGAAACAAAACATCACTTATTTCCTTACTACTGCTACTGCTTTTTGCAGGCAGTGGGGTTGCACAATGTGTGCAGGGCGACTGCACAAATGGGTATGGACTTTATCGTACAGGCCAAACCTACCAGTTAAGCAACTGGAAAAATGGTAAAGCCGAAGGTGAAGGCATGCAGGTTGTTTTTTATACACCATCCACCATCACCTCAGCATATAAGAATACGGAAGGAGAATTTTTAATGCTTACCGCTTTCGAGCAGCCAACCATAGATGCTGTGCTGAAATTGCTGCCACAAATAGTAATTAAAGGCGTGTTTACAGGGGGAGAATTGAATGGACCGGGTACATTATATGCCACCGATATTAAGAAACTGCCGGAGTTTAACTGGCTGCTACAATTTACCGAGCGATGGATTGGCGGCAGCTGGAGCTGGCGTCAAATGCGCTATGATGGTCAGTTTGTAAAAACACAGCCGTCCGGCCAGGGTACTATGAAGCTCACCATGCCGAATGCGGTTATTTCCTGCACAGGTCAACAGCTTAATTACCTGGATAACCCTGATGTTATTATTGAGGTAGAAGGCGGTTATTTTCCTAAGAAAGGCTTGTTCCGAGGCTCTTTTAAAAATGGCGTAGCACATGGCTTTGCAGTTACCAATGTAAAAGGAAACAGCTTATTGCCGGGTGGTGAATTAAGGAGACAGGCATGGGTATATGGCTGGCCCGAATTGCTGGGCGAAGCAGGAATGTACCCAAAAGATGAAGGTGGTACCACCAGCCTTAAGTTAGCAAACGGTACCAGCTACACGGGCCCTCTCGATGATAAACAGCGACCACTTGGTTTTGGCAAACAGGTAAAGACCGCTGCTGATGGCAAGGATGAATGGGTATATACCGGCTACTTTTTTGAAGGGCTTAAATCGGGCATTGGTCTTATGGAACACATGTCCCTCCACAATAAAACATTCGCAGGCTACTTTAGCCGCGATACTTTTTCAACCGGCACAGCATTTAGTTTTGGTAACAATTATTTTTTTAGAACAAATGCCCCACGGTACAACCTATCTACAGCACTAGCTCTTGATTGTGAAGCCAGGATGTCGCAGTGGGCAAGCCGTAAAGATTATGGATCTGCAACAAAAGAAATAGAATCCTATTCCGGACACATTGGAAAAAATGGATTATATGACGGGTATGGCACCCTTTATAAAGACGCTACCGCACGTTCAGGTAACTGGCGGGGAAGTACGCTGGTTACCCAGCTTTGGGGCTCTATCGATTATTATTCCTTAAACGATAATTGCGTGGTGGTGATAGATGGGATGGCCGCACCGGTAAAAAAAGATTTTTTGACAGGCCGGTGGAAAACATCAGATGGAAAGTTGCTGCCTGTTGGCGGCACACTGCAACTGAGCCGCTACACCATCAATAATTTTGCTGGCTCTTGTAATACATGCAATGGCAGCGGTACCCAATCCATTGCAAACCGCGTAGAAGCCAGTTCAACCACCTATTCCTCCAGCTATAGCACAACAGAAGGAGGCGGTCCCTACATGGACTCTTATTGGAAAAAGACCAGTACATTATCCTTCACCTCTTACCGGCCGGCATATACACAATACACTTATAAAACGTGCAGCGTTTGCAATGGCGGCGGCAAACTCACCTCCTCCATACCGCTAAAAGAATGATGAAAGAAATGAAGTAATTGCCATTAGTTAGCTTAGAAGTTACTAAGCATTTACAGGTGTTCTTTACCTGCAAATACCACCTATAGACAATGCTATTAGCAAGAATACTAAAGGGCAAAAAAGTAACGTTGGTTCTATAGCCGTCTAATGTATTTCAATTAAAAATCCTTGCGTATTCTATGATTGCAACAAATGATTTTTTATGCTGCTATGCTTAAAACTTCTAGGTAGGCCGTTTGTCTTTTAACTACTGCAAACATTCTGTCTACCAATTTATTTCCAATAATGTTTAGGGTTCCCATTTTGCTTTTGCCTTGCGATACTCTTCGTTGATAGTACTCCCGAAGCTCCTTGTTGTGTTGTATAGCTACCGAAGCTGCCCTGTTGTTCCAGGTATTCCCCTTTTGTTCTGGGTGTTCCCCTGTTGTTCCAGGTTAAACGATATGGCACATATTGAAAATCGTGCATAACTGCAAGAGAAAACAAATTGAATCTCAAACACTTCTATTGCAGTTATACATAGTGTTCCACCTGAAGTTTGTGCAAGGTCTTAGTCTGTGTTCCGCTGCTATGTTGTCAGGGAATTATCGCAGCGTGACCGTTGCAGCTTGAAGGTATTACCTTCCAATCGTGCCAAAGGGTCCCTAAAAAAGAGACCCTTCAACTTTGAAAAAGGAAACATGCTTCGCCGTCATAACACGCCATCATGCCACTTGCCGCTCTTTGCTTTTTGTTAAGCCCATAAACAGTACAACGGCAAGCACTATTAGTACTACCATTCGCACTATACTTAAAGTCTCCCACAATTGCGCACGTTTGGTCAGTTCAGCATCTACAGTAGACGCGTATGGTGTGTTTACAATGGCCATTAGTTCGGGTACAAAGTAAACGCTGGTAATTGCCAGAATTACTATATAACCAACAAGGGTGATGGCTACTGGTTTTTTCCTGGCCGTCCGCCAGTGTACAAACATGGTGATGATAAACAGTAGGAGCGTTAACGGGTGAATAAACATCCAGAAGGGTCCGGGCTTTAATCCATGCGTTCCCTGGAACATGGAAAGGGATGCCGGGGGCGCTGCACTCCATGCCGGCACTACGGCTATGTGCTCGTATACGGCACCACCTATTACTATTGTAAAACTCATTGCCATTAAGGCATATAAAATATCCTTGATCATGATTTCGATTTTTAATTTTTAATGCTAATTGTATTTATGCGCGCATGCGTTTTATTGGCCGCGGCGCGTTTTTAAAATGGGTGTATTTACCTAATAATTGTCCTACATAATAGGTAATGGGAATGATCACCTTTTTTACAAAGGCTGGTATTTCGGTCATATCATATTCTGATGCATAGCGCGTAAGCAGGTAAGCCCCATCAAACTTTTCGGGTTGCACGGTGCCACTCTTATTTTGCGCAGCATAAATGGAAGACAGGTAAAAGACCAGTGTATTGGCAGGCTTGACATAACCCGTACAATGGAGTATGTCTTCACCCTCGTTCCAGAAGCGGTGCGGCACGCCTGGTTTAAATACAACCGTTTCACCTACGCCTGCATATTGGGGCAAACCACCCTTTACCTGGTAGCCTATTTTACCCGACATAACCGTGAGTGCTTCCTCTTGTAAAAAATGCGTGTGCATGGGTGGGCCACTCTTCGGCATTACATAATTTTCAACCAGTAATTTGTCCCCGTCAGGCTCTTGTATGATCTCCTTAAAAATTAAGGTTTCACCTATGGGATTTTGAATAGTGTGTGGTAATTGATAATTCATTGCAGTTAATTTTCAGTAAAAGTATCTATATTTGGACAATGTCCAAATCATCTATTGATACACGGAAAAAAATACTGAATAAGGCCTTAGAAATGTTCAATGAACGGGGAATTGAATACGTTGGCCTGCGTGAGTTGGCGGCTATTTTAGAGATGAGGGTAAGTAACATAACATATTATTTTGCCACTAAAGATGACCTGGTGTATGCCCTATCCCTGGAGTTGAGAGAAGCCAACAATGCGGTGATTGTATCCGTTGAAAACCTAACCATGTCAAGCTTCTTCCAAATGCTCCACGAGGTGTTTAATAACCATGTAAGGTTTCGTTGCCTGCTGCTGAGTGTCGTTCACCTAATGACGCAAAACAAACACATGGCAGTGGCTTACAACAATACACAGCAGGTAAGAAATGCAACCATGTATTTAAATTTACAGGCACTTGACCGTGCAGGTTATTTGAAGTCGAAAGAGGAAGCAGAAATGCAGTTCCTTGTTTCAGGCATATCGCTGATCAGTCGCTTTTGGATCTCAGAAGCTGCTATTTCATTTGCCGATGTGAGCATTCAAAAACAAATCCACCACTACTTATCCCTACTATCAAAATTGCTGATGCCTTATGCTACCGCGAACGCAAAAAAAGAAATGGATACCTTTTTAAAAAGCGTTCAATAGCTGCCGCAGTGAGAGTTTACACTTCAATCAATTTGCATTACATTTCCTCAAGGTGACGTTGCGCTTAACACCTTGAACAACCCAGCTAAACACCTTGTACAAACCACGCTTTTAAAAGTTGAAGTATTGGTGTATTTTAGTGATAACCAACTGCAATTACCATGTCTTCCATTACTGCTTTTGCAGGCACCGTTCCTGAAAATTATGATACCTATTTAGGCCCTTACTTATTTGAACCTTATGCACTGGATTTAGCTGAGCGGTTAAAAATAGCCAAGTGTAGAAATGTGTTAGAGTTGGCCTGTGGAACCGGTCGCGTTACAAAGCATATGGCGGCATTAATACCCGCTGATGGAACGCTGGTAGCTACAGATCTAAATGCCGACATGATTGCAATTGCAAAAACAAAGGTGCAGGATGAGCGGGTGGAATGGAAGACCGTGGATGCGCATCAACTGCCTTTTGAAGACAATCATTTTGATCATGTAGTGTGCCAGTACGGAGTGATGTTTTTCCAGGATAAGATGCAAGCATTTGCTGAAACAATTAGGGTACTTCAGCAAGGGGGCAAATTCATCTTTAATACATGGGGATCCTTACAGGATAATCCAAGAACTGCCGTAATTATAGATGTACTGACAGATATGTTTAAAGATGAAGCACCTGATTTTTTGCAGAAAGGCCCGTATTCGTTTTACAACACTAATGAGATAAAACAATTGCTCACCACTGCAGGCTTTGAACATGTAACCATAGATGAAGTAAAGAAAACCGTGAATAATTGGAGCATCGAAGATTTTATAAACGGCTTTTTAAAAGGTTCACCCCTAAGTGCATTTATAAGCAAGTACGATAATGAAACACGCGACACCTTAAGCAACCGATTGAAACTGGCACTTCTCAACCAGGCTGGCGAACATGCAAGCACTCAGTTACTGGCCTATGTTTGCCAGGGGACTAAAGTATAGTACTGCAGCAAGCTGTGGGGTGTTGGAATGTTAAGTCATCTGTTGCTCGGGGTGTTCCGCCAGATTGCGTTCATTCACCTTGTTGTTACGGGTTTTCCGTTTAGAGGTTGTGCAATGTCTTAGCGTAGCGTGACCTTGTACTTAAGTATAATTGCTGTTTTCCGAACCACCTGCTCCGTGACTGAACAAAGTTTGTAATAAAATATAAGTTGTATTCAGCGTTCGCAACTTTTGTCAGTGCCTTTCTTTGTCCTGCCGGGGGTCTCCTTGCCTAGCCTTGCGTAGTGGCTAAGAAACCCCAGCTTATAACTCATGGTTTCATTCAAACACCCGCTTCCATATTATCATACGATGCTGTCTTCTCTGTTTTTGATTCTTCTTCCGTTCTCTCCGCTATTTATTTCCGCTAATTAAATGTCAGGCATTATTTTTTAGTCACCTTTTTATTCCTGATTGAAAAAAAATCAGCAATGCAGATATCCATTTCTAATTTTTTAATAAAGCTTTATTATGCCTTCAAAAAAAATAGCCAAAACGCAGGTGAACAATCCGAAAATTGAAGACCTTTCTGCCAATACCACCTCCGACGAAAACCAGTTTATTACCACCAACCAGGGTGTTCGCTATGCAGATGATCACAACTCGCTAAAGGCTGGCGAACGCGGCCCTACCCTGCTGGAAGATTTCATCTTTCGCGAAAAAATGACTCACTTCGATCACGAACGTATTCCTGAGCGCATTGTACATGCACGTGGTGTAGCTGCGCATGGCGTGTTTACTTTACATGAAGACATGAGTCGCTTTACCAAGGCCGGTTTCCTTACAGACACAGCAAGGGAAACGCCGGTGTTTGTGCGGTTTTCAACCGTGGCAGGCTCCCGTGGATCTACAGATCTTGCGCGTGATGTGCGCGGCTTTGCTGTAAAGTTTTATACCGAGGAGGGCAATTTTGATTTGGTGGGAAATAATATGCCCGTATTCTTTATACAGGATGCACAAAAATTTCCAGACTTTGTTCATGCTGTAAAACCTGAGCCTCATAATGAAATTCCCCAGGCAGGTTCTGCGCATGATACCTTCTGGGATTTTGTTTCGCTTAATACCGAAAGTACCCACATGGTACTCTGGGCCATGAGCGACAGGGCCTTACCGCGAAGCCTGCGTATGATGGAAGGATTTGGCGTACATACTTTTCGATTTATTAATGCCAAGGGAGTGGCAAGTTTCGTAAAGTTTCACTGGAAACCGTTGCTGGGTATGCACCAGGTTGCATGGGATGAAGCCACCATCATTTCCGGAAAGGATCCTGATTTTCACCGTAAAGATTTATACGAGGCGATTGAAGCAGGAAATTTTCCGGAGTGGGAATTGGGTGTACAAATCGTACCGGAAGCAGATGAACACAAATATCCTTTTGACCTGCTTGACCCCACTAAATTGATTCCAGAAGAATTGGTACCCGTACAAAGAATAGGAAAGATGACGCTGAATCGTAACCCTGATAATTTCTTTGCCGAAACAGAGCAGGTTGCCTTTCACGTTGCGCATATCGTACCGGGCATCGATTTTACCAACGACCCGCTTATGCAGGGAAGGCTTTTCTCCTATACCGATACACAATTAAGCCGGTTGGGCGGACCAAACTTTCACGAAATACCTATTAACCGCCCCATTGCACCTATTCACAACAACCAGCGGGATGGCATTCATCGCACCACCATCAACAAAGGGAAAAGTAGCTACACACCAAATACGGTGGGTGGCGGATGTCCTTTTATGGCGGGTAAAATGGATGGCGGCTTTACGAGCTATACGGAAAGAATTGATGCGCATAAAGTAAGAAACCGTAGTAAAAGTTTCTTTGATCATTTTAGCCAGGCGGCCATGTTTTATAATAGCCAGACTGAACCTGAACAAATGCACATCATTAATGCCATTCGTTTTGAACTAGGAAAAGTGGAAACAAAAGAGATCAGGGAACGCATGCTGATTGTGCTAAACCAGGTAGATAAAAACCTGGCTTTACAGGTAGCTTATGGCCTGGGTATGCAGGTTCCATCCACTCCATCACAACTTAACTTTAGTGTACCTGCCGATATAGATCCTAAGTCTTATCAACCCTTGATGCAAAAGCAGGGCCCCGAAAATTCAGCTGCATTAAGCATGATAACGAATAGCCTGAAAGGCGATATCCGAACCCGCAAAGTTGCCGTACTGGTTGCCGATGGGGTGAAGGAAACAGAAATAAATGAATTGAAGAAAGCATTGAAAGCCGCAGGCGCAATGGCCGAAGTAATAGCGCCCAGGGGAATATTTAAAACGGCTGAAGGCAACAGCATGGGACCAGATAGAACTTTACAAACGGTGGCTTCCGTATTGTATGATGCTGTGTTTATTCCGGGTGGCGCCAATAGCGCAGCCGCCCTTGAAAAAGAAGATGATGCGGTAGAATTTTTAAACCAGGCATATAAACATTGTAAAGCCATAGGCGCAAGTAGCGATGCAGAAGTATTGATGAGTGCTACCCGTTTTGCAAAAGAGCTTTCCGGAACTGAGAACGATGCCGCCAATGGTGTAGTCATTCAGAAAAACGCTGGCAAACTGGTTAAGACTTTTGTAGCAGCTATGGGTGAACACCGCTTCTGGCAAAGGGAAAAGATAGCATTGGCACCTGCCAGGAAGTGATCTTATTTTTTATAAAAAACGGTACAAGCCGTCTCGTGAGAGGCGGCTTTTTTGTCGGCACTACTAATGAGAAGATTGGTATTGATAACAGCAAACCGAATGTAATTGCAGTTACATCATTTTTTACAAAGCATAAAAGGTTGGCGTGGATGATTGCAACATTTGTAGTGATGGCTGTATTGATCTTGCTCATTGTAAAATACAATCGTCAACGTGAAGGTGTGCAAAAGAATGCAATTCATAAACCGGGAACAATGCTCAACAGCGAAGCTGTTGCAGGCAACGCCTGTTGTTCCGCTCGGAGGTTGTGCGAGGTCCTCTTCGCCGTTGTTGGTCGCCTGACCAACAACATTGCAAAGGTTTGTGCGAGGTCTTAACGTAGCGTGACTTCGTATTTAAGGATCAAAGCCTGCCCCGTCCGAAGGCGGGGTTGTTCTCCAAACAACCTGCTTTGAAAAAGCAGAAAGAAAGCAAAAACACCATCAACTGTAAGTTGTGTAGACCTCTTTCAATGGTAAATTCAGATCAAATTGCGCGCATAACACTTTTAATAACGTCTAATGCGTTTAGAGAACCTCGAACAACTAAATGAACAAGGCAATATTGCGTGCCTCTTTCTTTATAATTAGATAATTCAGGCATAACATTCACTTAATCTAACCTGCACAATTTTGTTGAAATATTTAAACTAAAATGAAAAAGCAATTATTGACAATTTCCGCTGCCATTATACTGGTAGCAAGTTGCAAGAAAAATGATGATGTAACGCAAACCGATAAGGCAGAATTTAAAAACCGGTCAAACGCTGAGTCATTTGTTACAATGGATCCGGCATTTGCATCGTCAGTTAGTGCTTACACCTTAATCAGTAGCAGCGATACCATACCCGGCTCTCCAAACTTTGTTTTTGGTGGCGCACCAGATGGACAAGGTTTTTTAAAGAACCCAGATGGCTCAGGTTATGTAATGGTCACCAATCATGAAAATACATGGGCAGTCTCAAGGGTATATCTCGATAAAAAATTAAACCCTGTAAAAGGCGATTACATTGTTAATACGGATGGAGGAATGTTTCGTTTATGCTCTGGTACATTGGCCACACCTGAAGAACATGGTTTTGCAAAGCCGGTGTTTTTAACCACAGGCGAAAGTAACGTGAACGCAATGACGCATGCCATTGACCCCCTTGCAACCGCAGACGCCTCTAATCAAACAAGGGTAAAGCCAGCCTTAGGTAAATTCAGTGGCGAGAATTCAGTGCCATTGCCAAAGGATGCTTACCCAGGCAAAACAGTGATTATACTTGGAGAAGATGCGGGTAACGGCCAGGTGTACCTCTATGTTTCCAATACTGTTGGCGATTTGGATAATGGTAAGCTATATGTGTTAAGAAGAAACAACCTTAACCAGATAGAAACAAGCATGACAAAGGGAAATACTTATGACGTAGAATTTGTAGAGGTACCCAATGCAAAAAATCTTACAGGTGCAGAAATAGAAAATCTTAATCCTACCCTTAAGTCTATTCAGTTTGCGAGGGTAGAAGATTTGGATTATAGAAAGGGTGGCGGTGCCAATGGCCGCGAATTATACTTTGTAGCAACGGGTGTTGCAGGTCAGCCTGAAAAAACATATTGGGGTCGCATGTATCGCATCAAATTAAATGCAACTAATCCTCTTTTAGGTACGCTGGAAGTAGTAGAAGACGGCGACTTAAATCCTGGAATTGAAATGATTAACCCGGATAACGTTTGTGTAACCAACAACTACGTTTACATACAGGAAGATGGCGACTCATTTTTTCCAGGAGCATCACATAATTCTTTGATTTGGCAATACGATATAGCTACCGGAACTAAAAAGAGATTTCTAGACTTGCGCAATAAAGTAGCAGCTACTAAATTCAATCCTACCAATGATCAGCGGTTTGCTACATGGGAACATGGTGCCATGATTGACATATCAGAAACCGTTGGAGAACCAAATACTTTTCTTATCAATATTCATGCACACACCTGGGTAGAGGGAGATAAATTTCTAAACCCAAGTAAAGCAACTTCAGTTCAGCCTTATAAATCTGGTGGCCAAACACTTATACTGAAAGGTGTACCACGCTAATTATTTTTAGTTTCCATTATTCAATCCCCTTGCACATTTGTGTAAGGGGATTGAATATTATACTAACCAAAATGAAATTAAAACTGGTATTATTTCTTTCATTAATCTTCCTGATTTGTCAGCGGCAGATGAGCAGTTGCAACCCTGTTCAAAAAAAAGCAAGTGGGGAAGTAGCTGTAAGAGATTTCTTTATCGCAAAGACAGATTCACTTATTGAAATGTTATCGCCATTTGATACCGCTGTTCTTAAAGGAGCAAATATCAACCTACTAAAAAATCAATTTAGAAATTGCAGGCTTTCTTATAAAGAGATCGAGCCTATTGCAGAATATTATTTCCAGGGACTTATCAAAAGGATCAATGGTCCTGCCCTACCCGATATTAAAACTGAGGATGGACAAGTATGGCCTCCCCATGGTTTCCAGGTGATTGAACAATTGGTAAATGATGAGTCCGGTTCTATGGATGAGATATCTAAAGAAATAAAATTGCTGCAGACAGACCTGCGGTTCATGCGAAAGAATATGGAGTTTAATGCAATTAGTGCAAGCCATATCAACGAGATCATTCAGCACCAGTTCATTCGTACGGCGGCATTAGGCATTACCGGCTTCGATGCACCATTGAGTAAGCTTTCTTTGGAGGAAGCCATATCAAGCCTGCAAAGTATTGAAACGATCATTTCATTATATACCGGTAAGGCTCCGGAAGAAAAGAAAGAGAGTTTATATAAAAACACCATTAGTTACCTACGCTCGAATAACGAATTTGACAGCTTTAACCGGCTTGAATTTCTTACACAATACCTGATGCCGCTTAGCGAGTTTTATTTGGTAAATGGTGTAGATGCATCCGCTGATAGTTTGATGGTAAAGCCTTTCAAGGGTACGCTTAACGCATTTATGAAAGGCAATGGTTTTAATGCCGACTTTTATGCAGCATATGCAACAGCAGGAAGTAATGCGCATAAGATTGCTTTAGGTAAGAAACTATTTTTTGATAAAAGTCTATCAGCGTCAGGAAGTATTAGTTGTGGAACTTGCCACAAGCCCGAATTGTATTTCACGGATGGAAAAACAAAAGCCGGTGATTTTGTGCATGGCGGCACGCTTTTAAGAAATACACCCGGTTTGTACTATGCAGGTTTACAAAGCCACCAGTTTTACGACCTTCGTTCTATTACCCTGGAAGACCAGGCAGACCAGGTGATGCGCAGCAGTAAAGAATTTAATTTTAACTCAGCAGGCATTGCTTCAAAACTCAAAAGCGATTCCATTTATGCCCAATTATTCAGGAAAGCATTTGACAGTACAAATGATACCCTTAATGGCTTTCATGTAAGAAATGCATTGGCCGCATTTGTACGGTCATTAAGTCCTTTTTCTTCACCTTTTGACAAATACATGCAGGGTAATAAGAACGCTTTAACTGATGAACAGGTTCTTGGCTTTAATTTATTTACTGGTAAAGGCAAATGTGCTACGTGTCATTTTATTCCACTGTTTAATGGAAATATTCCACCATGGCTTACAAAGTCTGAGTCGGAGATTATCGGAGTGCCCTCAAAACCAGTATGGAAAAATGCGACAATTGATGTTGATTCCGGGAGATATAAAATCAACCAAATGCAGGAATTACTTTTTGCTTTTAAAACACCGGGCATTCGCAACATTGAAAAGACAGCACCCTATATGCACAATGGAGTTTACAATACATTGGAAGAAGTAGTGGAATTTTACCATAAAGGTGGTGGAGTTGGTATTGGCATTAATCTCCCTTTCCAATCGCTTCCTTTTGATTCCTTGTCATTAAATGGAAAAGAGAAATCAGCCATTGTATCATTTATGAAATCGCTTACCGATAAAAAGATCTCCTATCAATAGAAATACATGAACATAAAGGGGACAAAAGTTATTCTGGCCGTATGTTGTATAATTATGCTCAGCATAGCATGTCGCAAAACATCACCAGGCTGTAATGACATTGTTATTACAGTTCTATCCATTCATTCCGACCCGTGCAATGGTACCGGATCTATCACTGTTACAGTTCCCGTCGGACAAGATTTTCAATACAGTATCAATGGAACTTTTCAATCATCTCCGGTCTTTAATAGATTGCTACCCGGCACTTATAATATTTCGGTAAAACAGGCTAATGGTTGCACCAGCAGTACGAAAGCAAGTGTAAATACCATAGAAGCTGGTCCATTATATAGTAATGTAAAAAGTCTGTTGGCAACAAACTGCGTTTCATGTCATGGTGGTACAAATCCACAGGCAGGTATAAGTTTTATGCGTGATTGTGACCTCATCAATAATTGGGATAGAATAGATGCGCGTGCCGTTAAAGGCAATCCTTCCCCAATGCCTCAAGGTGGACTCCTGCCGTTAAGTGAAAGAAACAAAATTATCGCCTGGATAAATGCTGGTCACCGGTTCAATGATTGAGACCCATCTTCTATATTCCAACCACATCTGGCCTGCCAACATTGCAAAAGCAAAGAACAAATATTATTTTTCGTGAAAAGAAATTATGACCAGATTATTAATTGTTGGCGCAACTGGTGTATTAGGTTCGGAAGCAGCAAAGCATTTTATTAGGAAGGGTCTGCACGTTAAATGCTTCGTTAGGGACAAAGACAAGGCCATAGAGCTTGCATCTGCAGGCGGCGAGTTGGTTGTTGGCGACCTGACCAATGAGGCCTCTATAGTAAACGCCTGTAAGAATGTAGATGTGGTTATAGCATCTGCACATGGCATGTTAGGAAAAGGAAAAAACAAATCGGAGAACGTAGACGACGCCGGTCATAAAGCCCTGGTGAAAGCTGCCGTAGAAGCCAATGTTCAACATTTTATTTATACCTCCGTCAGTGGTCTTGCTGCCAATCACCCCATAGATTTCTTGCGCACAAAATACACTATTGAACAACTGCTGATCAACAGCGGTCTCCATTATACTATTCTTCGCTTGCCTGCATTTATGGAGTGGCATGCGCACAGGCTTTTAGGTCAGTCTATCATGGATAAAGGCAAAGTAACCATTTTAGGTAGAGGTGAAAACCCGACAAACTTTATAGCAGTTGATGATATTGTGCAGGCATTAAATATCATCGTTGGCAACCAGGAATATTTCAATAAGATCATCAACCTGGCAGGACCAGAAAATATTTCTAAAAACGAAGTTGCCAACATTTATGGAAGACTCTCTAACAAAACGCCTAAGGTTAGTCATGTGCCTGTAGGTGTATTGAAAGTGATGTCGGCTATCATCAATCCTTTTCATCCCGGTATTGGAAGGATTATGAAGTTTAGCGCTTATACTGACAAAGCTGACGCTACCATGAATGTAAATGAGAGCGTTCAACAGTTTGGTTTACGTCCTACCACAATGGAAGAGTTTATTAAAAAGCAGGTAAGCTTATAAAGGAAGATTTGTAAGCTACCCGAATACTTTGTCATGCGAATGCCGTGTCTACCGGTTGTTCGAGTTTCATATAGCAACTCGACACATAAAATTTCTATTGTTCCGGGCCATCTTTAGGGCCCCACTTTCTCTCCGAGGATTAAGATCATACTGCGCTTAAATTTTGAACAACCTTCCTGCTTTACATTAAACACTCAAAAGGATAGGCGGTTGCCTACAAAGACGCCTTTTCAAATTTCAATTCAATTTACCAACGCTTTATTATTTTAATCACTCATCTTTGGTTACTCCGCGATAATTCTACCAGATAAATTCCGGCAACCAGGTCTTGCCCTATCAAATAATTGATAGGTAAGGGCGGCTTTCTATTCTATTACAGGTGGGTTCGTTCGAAAACAAAGCTTTTTTGCTAAAACAAACAACATGGGAAAAGAACAATTTCTTTCCTATTGGGGTCTCATCTCGCCCACACTACAATTGAAAGTGAAAACAAAAACATCTTGGTCAGCCGACCAAAAAAATAATATGCTCCTCAATCATTAGAGGAGCATGTTATTTTTAAAATGATCTACAATTTAATCGTGGTGGGTGGCATCTGTTAATAAGATATCGTGCCTTTTCCAGTATAGCTTGCATTATCAGGATCAATAAAAGATACAATCACCTCATAATCGACTTCTCCTGTTGCATTTGCAAATTTTCCTCTTCCACCCACAATAGCTGCTTTACCATTAAATTTAAACAAAGGCCCGCCAAGTGGCTGCGATGTTGATGTTCCATCTATGTAAGAAAAATAAACGGCATTCCCTTTTTTATCAAATAAGATAGATGATACAATTTGTCCGTTTGACATTGCAGGGAATCCAAGAGCGCTGCTGATCTGCCCTAGCCCGGTAAAATCTCCCGGCTGAATGAGTGGAAGTGGGCCAAAATAGTCTGGATAGTTTGCAGCATCTATGGCTGGCGCACTTATAGAACCTGCCGGTGGCGTTGTAGGTAAATTATCTACAGCAAAAGCTTTCTGGTTAAAGTAGCTGTAACATTGTCCAAGGTGCGTTGCCTTGCCTTCACCGCCACCAGGGAAGTGCCCGGTATATACATAGGTATTTCCGTCTACGATAATAGTTCCTATATCCTCAGGATTTGTAAGTGGCGAAAAACGATACCAGGTTTTCAAATCAAATGAAAATGGTTTATTAGGACTTTTCTTTGCTGACAAACTATTAGCAAGTACTCCTGCTTCGTCTTGCACTGTTTCAATAGATTCCTTTTTACAAGAAGATAAAAATCCTGAGAAAAGTAAAAGCAATACAATGACTGTCACGCTTTGAGCAAGTAATTTTTTCATAATACTTAAGTTTTAAATTTTAAATTTTAGAAGATGCCGTATTCTTGGTTTTATGCAGCTATGATTAGGCTACCAGGTAAACAATAAAGCCGGTTACCGGATATATCTCAGGCTCTGAACACTTTGATCATCGTATTGAATGTTCCATATTTCATCACTAAACTGGAAGCAAGTAACAAGTAGGCTTCTGTACTTCGGGCATGTTTTATATCTCCCAGGTCGATAATATTTTCTCTATTCCAGCCAAATTCTTTTATGAGTAATTCACTTACCTCTTCTTTGGCTAAGTCATCATTACCGCAAATGAATATGTCAACATTCTTATTGTTTATTTTTCCGGGATCTGTCATTAATGAATAGGAAACAGTATTTAATGCTTTCACAACTTTAGCAGAGGGAATGAGTTGTTGCAGCATTTCGCCGGCAGAATTATCATTACACACAGTTAACCTTGGCGGCATTCCTAAAGAAAAGTCTAAAGGATTTGTAACATCTACGATCGTTTTACCTTTAAAATTTACCTCATTCGACTTCCTTACAGCCTCTAAAGAATAAATACCCATTACACAGTTGAAAATAATGGTTCCAAAGAATGCAGCATCCTGAAACTTACCTTGGGAACACGTTTCCGGATATTGGTTTAATAGTGCATTAAGGTTGTTGCTACTGCCAGACCTCGAACCGATCATAACTTCATGGCTATTTGCTAAAAGTTTTGAAGCGATTGTCGTTCCTACTATTCCAGTACCAAATATTCCAACCTTCATTTTTTAATTATTTAAGTAAACTTAGTCCTCCAATAAATCATATACAATACCCCATTTGAGGTAGGTGAATCTTGAGCCTTTGAAATGTATCTTGGCAATATAGAAGACAATCACAAAGCCAGGTGGATGGTTAAAGCGTTATTATTCTAATCCATTATTGATATACGTTTAGGAAACTATGGGTGAAATATTATACATCATTCGACCTTTTACTTAAATTCAATGTAATGAAATCTCTACCCTATCTGGCATCGTTACCGCTTGAAGTACAAAAGGAAATTACCTCCGCATACAATGAAATTGAAAATTGTATTAGCAAGGGAGCAACTGAGTCGATAAATACCAGGAAAGAAAAATTTGCGGAGCTGCTAAATCAATCAGGACTGCATGAAGAAAGCAGGAAGTACTTTAGAGAAATAGCTCAATCCGCAATTTCTCTTTCGGACAAATCCAGGCTTCTTAGAAAATTGTCATCATCCCATTTAGCGCAGAGAGAATATCTGCCTGCACACCAAATGGCAGAAGAAGCACTGGCGGTCTTAAGAGAATTAGATGAGGCCGAAGTGAACATTACCGAATTTTTTGCAGCCCTAACTGAATGCGCTGTCGGAAATTATTTTATCAAAAATGAAAAGGGATTAAAAGCACTTATCAAAGAAATGAGATTTCATTTCCCCTCAATAACGGATCAGTCGGTAAAACTTCGTTTCTACTTTGTTATTATGCTTGATATAGCTATGCGACATAGATGGTATATGTTACCTGAGGAAAGTGTTACCCATGGTGAATTTTATGTGCAGCATGCCCTCGAAACCGGAAATTGGAACACAATAGGTGGTGCATACAGCGAACTTGGCTTTACTCATCTATGGCGGGAAGAACATGAAGATGCCCGTAGAAATTTCAAAATAGCTCTTGAATATCTTCAAAACCGGAATTTTGATTTTGTACTCCCTGCGCAGGTATACAATTCCGTAAGTTACCGAATGCAGAATAATACTTCAATGACAGAAGCATGGGCTTTGCTTTCAATGGAGTCTGCAAAGAAAACAAATAACCAATCCTACCAGGCACTTACTTACGGCAACTTAGCCTGGGTTTATTGTAAGAGAAACAATCT
Source organism: Segetibacter sp. (assembly GCA_031425015.1). Taxonomy (GTDB): domain Bacteria; phylum Bacteroidota; class Bacteroidia; order Chitinophagales; family Chitinophagaceae; genus Segetibacter. Next base: position 32,533 of record JANPIM010000035.1, read on the forward strand.
GCTCTATGCAGAGGATTATGCAAGAAAGGGTATTGCACCACTTATAGACTCAAGACACCCGTTTGTGTATTTATGTATATTCCCTTTACTGGAATGTTTGGCAAAACAGGGGCAATATGAAGAAGCAGGTAAGTATTGTTATTTTTTGATGCATCCTGCTTTGAAAGAATTCCCGACGGGCATGAAAGAAAAAATTGAAGCTATGTATATGGCTTGGCTAACAAAAGATGTAACGAATATGGGCATTTGCCTGGATGAATTGCTTTTTGAAATCAAACTGTCGAATTACTTTTAGTATGGATATCAAAATAAATATTCTTCATATGCGTGAATCAGTTTCGAATGCATTAAAGTTTTGTTTGCACTATAATAATTTTGATAACATCTCCATTTATAAAACCGCTACAGATTTTATTAAAAATGAATCATCTAATAATATCAATCTTATAGATTCCGATTTGATCACACCATTTATAAACAAACAAAATGGTGACATTTCATTTTCAATTCTTGCAATCACAGATGATGATTCCAATATAGCAGATGCATTGCATGCAGGTGCGGTTTCTTTCATTAATCTTTCCAAAGGACCTGCACAATTTGTTAAGCATGTACAACTGCTTGCAGAGGGTAAAACAGATGAACCCAGCCAGTTAGTACGAACTTTTTTAAAAGACAAGATCGCCACAAATATTCCTTTAGAACAAGATTATAACCTTACAAAAAAAGAAATTGAGGTTTTAATAATGATGCGTGATGGCAAACACCTTAAGCTTATTGCACAGGAAACTAAAACATCTTATGAGACAGTGCGCACTCACGTTAAGCATCTTTATAAAAAGCTCGGTGTAATGAGTGCGTCGGAAGCGGTATTGAAGGCTTTGAAGATGAAGCTTTAAGAGGTTGCTAACAGTAGCTTCAGGTTCATGTGGTAAAATTATATAGTGTCCATTTTGTGAACCAGGTTGAATTTTTATAGCATTCATTTTTATGTGCACCCAGAGAGCGTAAAGCCCACGCATAGCTTGCAGATGACAATACCGTTGAACGGCCATGGCACCGAAAAACCAACAATCTAAAAAGGAAACATGTTGACTCAAATACCTCAATCTATACCTTGAACTTTGTCAAACTTGTATGCCATTAGCCGGGGATGCGAAATTGTAAAATGGCTGACATCACCATTTTCTTTGTAATGAAACGTATCCACCTGTTGTTCAAGCTGTTCCACTACAAGGTTGTGGGAAGTATCTACACCATTGGCGCAAGTGTTTCCACGTTGTTCAAGGTGTTCCTTTCAATATTCAAACAGCGAAGGTCGGTCGAGCTACTAGCTACAGCGCGAACTCATACTTAAGTACCGATAGAGATGAAGACCTGCTGTAGTAGCGAACATTAAAATTGCAAGAAATGCAAGAAAAAGCTAGCTATGAGAAATTAATTTTATTACTTTTCCAAACCCTTCCGATCGCTGGAACAAACTGCTTAAAAAACACAACAAAGACAGCGTAGTTATTTATTCTGCTTCTCGCTAACCAACAAGAACACCGCAATTCATGTAGTAATTCTAAAATAAATGCGTCATGCTGTTTTGCAATCGTGCGCCTCCTATTTATGACTTTCTGCAATCAGAAGTTTGCAAAAAGTCATTTTATCATTCATGCGGATTTCTACAATTCATTTTCCAACAAAATATAACTGTCATGAAACATGTATCCTTAACCATTTTTGCAATGATGTGCGTAGTCATTGTTTATGCCCAATCTCCCTGGAGCCGGTCGAATGTAGCTTCAGTAAATGAGGCGGCACTGAAGGGTCGGACTTTGCCTCAGAAATTTCAAATTTTTAAACTTAATCAAACATCCATGGAAGCTAGGTTAAGCCAGGCTCCATCGGAAAAATCTGCAGGGTCCGCCAAATCCGGGTTTACAATCGAGCTACCGGATGTTGATGGTAAGCTGCAAACGTTCACCATAGTATCAGCACCCGTTGCAGACCCAGGTTTGCTAAGAAAATTAAATGGTGCCCAATCATTTTCCGGAAAATCTGTAACAGACCCCCATACAATGGTCCGGTTTTCCATCAGCAAACTTGGCCTGAATGCGATCATCAATACGCCTGGAAAACCTACGGTTTACATCCGTAGCATTGATTCCAAAAATGGCATGCACATTATTTTTACGGATGAAGGAACAAGCCCTGAAACGTTTGAATGTACCACACCCGCCGGTGCAGCCAAACTGTTACAATCTAAGGGCGGGTTATCAAATGCTGCAGCCCTTAAAAATGCCAACACTGGCAACATTCGTGTATTTCGCCTGGCCATTGCTGCAAGCGGTGAGTTCAGTAACCAGTATGATAATGACCCTGAAAACGACGATGGAGATGCAGCCAGGATAAACGCCGTGCTGGCTTACCAACTGGTGTGGGTAACCGATGCTAATTTCTACCTGGAGCGGGACTTTGGTATAAGGCTGCAGGTAATTGGTACCAATAATTTAATTATTTACCTGGACAGCGGCACTGACCCATTTGCCGGAGGTGATTTGAATGTTGAAACACAAGCCGCTATTGATGGAGCGATAGGCTCAGCCAATTACGACATCGGTCATTTGATGAACTATACTCCGGGCGGCAACGCCGGCAATGCTGGCGATATTGGGTCTATTTGTAAAGCATCCACCAAAGGCAGTGGTTATACTGGCAGGGCAGACTGGACTGCTTTTACCGGTTATGCATCCATCATGTTTACACACGAACTGGGACACCAAAGTGGCGCCAACCATACGTTTACACACCAGGATGACAACGACAATGCCCAGATAGAACCCGGCAGCGGATCAACCATTATGAGTTATGGTGGCAACGGGATTGCTGACCCTCAATATGTCATCGGCCTGAGAGATAAATACTTTCATGCCATCAGTATACAACAGGCCACTGATTATGTAGCCTCGGTTGCTTGTGGCTCCACTGTGTCTGCGGGCAATAATGTCCCAACTGCCGATGCAGGTCCTGATTATACCATTCCTAAGAGCACCGCCTTTATACTTAAAGGCAGCGCCTCCGATGCTGACGGTGATGCTATGACCTTTACCTGGGAACAAATGGATAAACTAACTGCAGGTGATATTCCATGGACAGTAAGTGCAACAAACACAAAAGGGCCAGCATTCAGAAGCCGGGTTCCTTCAACCTCTATGGATAGAACCTTGCCAATTGATGGTATTTCTGATCCATGGGAAGTGTTGTCTTCCGTGGAGCGGACTTTCAATTTCAGGTTTACTGTTAGAGATAATCGCATAAGCGGAGCCCAGAATAATTCTGACGATGTAGTGATTACCGTTGGCAATGCCGGGCCGCTCAACATAACTTTTCCCAATGGAGGGGAATCTCTTTGCCCGGGAGACCAAACGATTACATGGGATGTAAATGGTACCGATGCTGCTGGCCTGGCACCTAATGTAAGAATACTTTTATCCAATGACGGAGGAGCAACCTATTCAATCGTCGTTGTAGCTTCCACGCCAAATGATGGCGCTTACACCTATAATTTTCCTTGCACTGTAAACACAGCGGCGCGGTTAAAAATTGAAGCGGTAGATAATATATTTTTCGACATAAACGGTGGCAATTTTAGCTATGGCGATGGAACTAAGCCAACATTCAGCGTTCCTGGACCTATTACCATTAATAAAAATGCTACCTGCGGTTATGATGCCAGTGTAGGCATAACAGGCGATGTATCGGATGAAAACGACAACTGCAGTACTGGATTAAATGCAACTTTTGTAGATAATGAAAGTGTGGGTGCTTGCGTAGGTGAATCTATTATTACAAGAACGTGGACATTAACCGACAATTGCGGGAATAGCACCGTAAAATTGCAAACCATCACGGTTAAAGATGTTACAGCGCCAACCTTTACAGTGCCTCCTCCTATTACCATTTATAAAGACGCAAACTGCAACCATGACGCCTCAGTGGCAAAAACAGGCGATGTAACGGATGAAGCAGATAATTGTGACAATACCTTAAATGCAACTTTTACTGATGTGGAAACACCCGGAGCATGTATAGGCAACCTCACCATCACACGTACATGGAAGCTTGTAGATGATTGCGGCAACTCAACTATAAAAGTTCAGGTGATAACGGTGAAAGATATACTGCCACCAACCATTAGTAACATTAGTACCAATCCTTCTGTACTTTGGCCGGTAAACCATAAGATGATTAAAGTAGCCGTGAATTACACAGCGGTCGATAATTGTTCGGCAGTTACAAACGTGCTCACTGTTAGCAGCAACCAACCAACAGATGGCCTGGGAGATGGCACTACTGCTACTGACTGGCAAGTGCTAAATGCAACTACGGTAATGTTACGGGCAGAACGTTCAGGTAAACTAAAAACAGACAGGATCTATACCATTACCATCACCTCAAAAGATAACTGTGGCAACGTTTCTTCTGCGCCGGCATATGTAAGGGTGCCGCACAACCAGCCACTTACCCGTATGGCAGCAGAAACATTGTTTGAAGTAACCAGCAAGTTGACAGTGCTCGCAACTCCAAACCCAAGCAAGTCGCAGTTTACATTGAATATCATTGGAGCAAATGATCAAGAGGTTAGCATAAGAATAACCGACAGCTACGGAAGGGTAATAGAGACACGAAAAGGCCTATTTGCAAACAGCGTTGTACAACTAAACAAGCTACAGCAAGCAGGACTTTATTTTGCTGAAGTCACCCAGGGAGATTCCAGGAAAGTAGTGAAGTTGTTGAAGCAATAGGAAGTACGTGATAGTTAATTGGGAGGCTGCCTGAAAGGGCAGCCTTTTCTTTTAATGAAGCCTGGAGGTGGTAAATCTCCGTTTATCCCTAAGTTGAAGGTGACGCTGCGCTAAACCTTGAACAACCACTGGAACATCCCGGCAGAACGGGGGGCAGGTGGATAAGAAGCAGGCCCTTTTGTTTGTGTTGTCGGTTGCTGGCTATGCGAGTTTTTTGTGGAGCCAGCAGAAGTACGCTGTAGCATCATGGTTGCGTCGCACCCTTATACTGTTGTAGTTGCTTCTGCAAGCCTGGCAGCAAACCGTTGATGTTTTATTTAGCAACAACTTTTTGCTCCAGTTGAAGAATGTGTTGGTGAAGAACACCAACACAAGCGTAACCTATCCGTCGTCAAAGGCGGATGTCTTGCAACGTTGCTTCGTAAAGTGTATATTTAAAAATATTCGTCCTTTCTTCTAAATTGACCCATTGGAACCTGAAAAGTATTTTTTTAGCTATTCACGAACTGACTTCGAATTTGTATCGAAACTTGCTACAGATTTACACAAAGCGGGATTCAATGTCTGGATAGATCAAATGCACATTTTGCCGGGAGCCCGGTGGGACACATCTATAGAGAATGCATTAAACGAGGCTACGTGCATGTTAATGATCGTATCAGGCGCCTCCATAAAATCTAACAATGTTCTGGATGAAGTTTCTTATGCTCTTGCCCAAGGCAAAAAAGTTATCCCATTATTAATAGAGGATTGCCCCATTCCATTTCGCGTAGCACGGCTGCAATGGGTTTCATTTACCGGTAATTATGATACATCACTAGAAAAGCTGGTTGCTACTTTACGTGGTGAGTATATCAGCCACAGTCAACAATCAGCAACCCTGGACAGTCTTGTACATCCCACGATAGAAGCAAGCAATACCCCGGCTTCTACATTACCAATAAAAAAAACAGGCTTCAATAAAAGATATGTCCTGGCATCAGTTGCTCTTGTTGTTCTACTTACTGTGGTGGTTGTATATTTTAAATTTTTTACCTCTCCTATACTGGATAAGTCAATTGCCGTACTTCCATTTATTAATTTAAGCAACGATCCGCAGCAAGAATATTTCAGTGATGGCATAACGGAAGAAATACTCATCAACTTAACAAAGGTTAGCGAGTTGAAGGTAATTGCCCGCAATTCGGTGGTTAAGTACAAGGGTACTTCGAAATCGGCGGAACAAATAGGTAAAGAATTAAATGTGGCTTTAGTACTGACAGGGACAGTACAAAAAGCAGGAAATGTTTTGCGGATCACTTCTCAATTAATAAATGCGAGTAATAACCAAAACTTGTGGGCAGAAAAATATGATAAAGAGCTAAAAGATATTTTTGCAATTCAAAGTGAGGTATCTGCTAAAGTAGTATCAGCATTGAAAATAAAACTAACTGCTGCCGAAAAGAAAAATGTACTTGCTGATCAAAATCAAAACACTGATGCTTATAACTTATACTTACAGGGCAAACACTTTGTACGAAAAGGTGGTAAAGAAAACTTTGAAAAGGCTCTCGACTATTACAATCAGGCGCTCAAGATAGATTCATCGGATCCGAGAATTTTGGTAGCCATTTCATTTATAACAAGTGGGATGGCTGATGAGGGTTACCTATCAATGGAGGATGGTTACAGACGAGCGAGACAAGCTGCAGAAAAAGCCCTTCTATTGAATTCAAATTCTGCTCATGCACATTTAGCAGTTGGAAATATCAAGATGGGATACGATTGGGATTGGCAATCCGCGGAAACTGAAATACAAAAGGCAGTAGCGTTACTGCCAGGTGATGCTTTTATCATAAACATGTGGGCAAGTCTTAATCACCTGTTAGGACGTGTGGATACAGCGATCTTACTTTTTAAAAAATCTTGTTCGCTCAGCCCGCTTGACCTAAATACTTTAACCAATCTTGCCATTAGCCTTCGTGTTGCAGGTCAGTGGAATGAAAGTATCAAAACGTTTAAAAAAATTCTTGAACTACAACCAGACAGGAAGCGCACTCACTACCACATCAGTTTGAATTACTTATTAATGAATAAACTGGATTCAGCATTAGCAGAAATAAAAGCAGAACCCGATAGGTTTAGAAATCATTTGGGATTGATCCACATTTACACCATAGCCAAAAACAAGGCAGGTTTTGATTCATTAATACACGTACTGAAACTGGAGAATAAATATATTGATTACCAGATTGCACAGGCATATGGTTTTGCAAACGAGGCGGACAGCGCTTTTAAGTATCTCGATGTTGCATACCAAAAAAGAGATGGTGGTCTCACCTATATTAAAACTGATCCTCTATTAAAGAATCTTTATAGTGATGACCGCTGGCAAGTATTGCTAACTAAAATGAAATTGAACTAATTTGTCCCGGCAGGTTCGCCTCTTGTCCCGGCAGGTTCTCCTTCATAGACTTGACCTGTTGTTCCAGGTTCCCCTGTTGCTGACCTTGTAAGTAAGGATAAATGTTGTTCTCCGAACAACCCGCTCCCGCAGAACGGGACAAGTTGTGCAAAAGCGGAGGTAAGCCAAGACATGCTTAACTATATGTTGTTTGCTTACAGTCAAACAAGGCCACTTTCACCATCCCAACCCGCTTACCGTACACCTAATCTGCTGCACTACTGTAAACATAATCTTCTGCCTTATTCACCATCCCTGCACGAACCGGATTGTTATGAATGTACGGTAACTTCTGCCACATGAAAGGAAGTTGATAGCAGATCTCCGGATGATTATCAGGTTTCCAAAACTGGTAGCTTACTTTACCAGAACCATCCGTTTCTTTAAACAAACGAAGCATCCAGTGACGCCTACTCTCCTGCTTATTCTCTTCTATCGTTCTATTAATTGTTTGCGAAGTGAGTCAGACTTGCGGAGGTCCTGTGGGTCATTAAAAATCGAAGTGATCCTTCGGATCACTTCGACGAACGAGCCATAACCTAAGTGCAACCCTATCCTGCAGCAATTACAAGCCACAAAACATATTTCTGCTATTTACCAGTATTAGCTACTTTTCATTTCTTAATATCTATGTATGTTTAAAATCATTTTGTTTCTCCTTACGACCACTTTATTATCTGTATCACTGCCTGCGCAAATCAAAACATCAATTACGCACGAATCCATGTGGATGATGAAAAGAGTGGGCGCACCAGAAGTAAGTCCTGATGGTAGTTTGGTGATATTTAGTGTGCAGGATCCTTCTTATAATGAAAAAGATATTACTACCGATCTGTGGATAGTACCCGCTGACGGAAGCACCAAGCCCCGCCAGCTTACGTTTAGTAAATCACCAGAAACGGGATATAAATGGAGTCCTGATAGCCGCTACATTGCTTTCTCGGCTAAGCGCGAAGAAGACGAAATTGCGCAGATATACATTATGAATGTAAAGGATGGTGGCGAAGCGCAAAGGCTTACCAACATTTCTACCGGGGCCAGTGGTCCATTATGGAGTCCTGATGGGCAAATGATACTTTTTACCAATAAAGTATATCCCGAGGCATTTAGTGATTCAGCAAATAAAAAAATAGCAGAAGATCGAAAAAAGTTAAAATACAATGCAAGGGCATATTCTTCTTTTCCAATTCGCAATTTCGATCAATGGATAGATGACCGCAACAACCACGCTTTTGTACAAAGTATTGAACCCGGCTCTACTGCAAGAGACATCTTTACATCCGTGTCTGCGGTGGTGAAAGAAGGCTTTAATTTTGGTAGTGCTATTTGCTGGGCACCTAATGGAACGGAAGTAGTTTTTTCGGCAACCACCGATGCTAATACTGCCGCCTTCCAGGAACCTACAGCACAGCTTTTTAAACTTTCAATATCAGGCGGCGATGCGGTGCAGCTCACCAGTGATGGAAACAGTTATACCAATCCAACATTTGCACCTGGGGGCAAATACCTATTGTGCCAAAGTGAGGCAAACAATAACAATAAGGTGTATAACCTTGCTAATCTTATTCGCTACGATTGGCCTTCCTTCAAAAACAGAACTGTTTTATCCGCTTCGTTAGACAGGCCAATCAATAGTTTTAAAATAGCCGGTTACGATGTGTTCATGAGCATAGAGGACCAGGGCAATGACCGTCTTGCTATATTAAATATTAATTCAGGGCAAGCTAAAGTGATCAATAATTTAAAGGATGGTTCTTATACCGGTGTAAGTGTATCGTTGGATGGGAAAACAATTGTAAGCAATTACGAAAGCGCTTCAATGCCTGCGGAGATCGTAAAAGTAAATGATGCTTCTAAAGCCCCTATGTTCTTATCTGCTTTCAACGAAAAAGCATTATCAAAAATTGATTTGAAGGAACCTGAGGTAATTTGGTTTACAAGTTCAAGAGGTAAAAAAATAAAAAGTTTTTTAGTTCGTCCCGCAGGATTTGATGCAACAAAAAAATATCCATTGTACGTAGTAATGCACGGAGGTCCTGCTGGTGCCTGGAAAAATAATTGGGGATACCGTTGGAACTATCACCTTCTAGCTGCTCCCGGGTATGTTGTTATATTAACTGATTACACTGGTTCTACCGGGTATGGCGAAAAGTTTTCGCAAGACATACAATTCGATCCTCTGAAAGGACCTGCGGATGAAATAAATGAGGCAGCAGCAGATGCAATAAAACGATTTGCATTCATTGATGGTTCGCGACAAGCAGCAGGTGGAGGAAGTTATGGCGGCCATTTGGCTAACTGGATGCAGGCAACAACTACGCATTATAAATGCCTGATTTCTCATGCCGGCATGGTAAACAGCGAAGCGCAATACGCTACCAGTGATGTAATGTTTGGCCGTGAAGTGATGAATGGTGGGGCTCCATGGTTAGGTTCTAAAGTATGGCAGGAACAAAATCCGATTCGATTTGCAGCCCGCTTTAAAACGCCTGTACTTATAACAGTTGGAGAACGTGACTATCGGGTTCCTCTCAATAATTCAATTGAGAATTTTGGCGTACTGCAAAGACTTAAAATACCATCACGCCTCATTGTCTTTCCCGAAGAAAACCATTGGATACTTAAACCGGAGAACAGCCGCTATTGGTACAAGGAAGTCCAGGATTGGCTGAAGAAATATTTATAGACTTTACGCTCAAGGGGATGTTTTCACAATCTCAGAACTCCTTAGTCATCGCAAGTCCCGATGGCAATCGGGAGTGTAGTTAAGAATAGATGCCTGCCTGCGGTCAGGAGTGGTTGTTCTCCAAACAACCTTCTTACCCTTTGATTTCTATGATAAAAACAAACCTTTTTTAAGCTGCTTTTTTCACATATTCTCTGTTGTTATTCACAACCGAAACAACCCTTGCTAACAATTTACATTTTACAGCATTTAGTACACTCATTTTATGTTTGCCTTCAAGTACTTTCCTCTCATAATAACATCTAAGTTCTGGATCAAATTTAATTGCTGTTAATGAAGCCATATGTAGGTTGGTCTTTAGCTTTTTGTTTGCCATATGACTTACCCTGGTTTTGCCTCTAATGCTGGTTCCAGATTGATGAGGGAAAGGAGCTACACCACAAAAGCAGGACAGTTTTCTTGCATCATTCATAATGGTAAATTCATTGGTATGAATGATAAGATTCGTAGCTGTTACAAAACCGATCCCGACAACTGAAGTAACTAATTTAAAAAGGTGACTTAAACTTTCATCCTTCTTTATCAACGTGGTTATTTTCAACTCAATCTGCTTAATATCTGCATCGATTGCTTTAAGTGATTTGTTTATAGACTTCTCCAGTAGAGCAGCCATTTTCTTGTCGCCAATCGCTTCATATTCATCAATCGGAGTTCTTAGCTTCTTTTGTGTTTGTACCATTCTTTCTCTTAACGAAGCCAGGCTTCTGATCTGTTCCAGCAACTCGCGTGATGGCCTCCAAAGCCTTGCTACGTCTGCGTTTTTGTACGCATACAAAGCAATTCGTAAGGCATCAATTTTATCTTGTTTACCTCTCGTAATGCCTGAAGATCGTTTAATTTGAATAGCATTTTCTACCCAAATATTAGCAGCTGCCTCTTTAAAAAAAGTAAGTAATCCATTTGAATACATACCGGTAGATTCCATACAAAACAACGCATCAACATGGCGATAATCAGGGAAGGTTTTTTGTAGAAAATCTACCATATTAGTTAACCCGGTAGCATCATTTGAGAATACGTGATGCACAATTTGCTTGCTATTATTTGCATCTAATGCACCCACATCAATAGTAAGTTTTGAAACATCAATTCCAACAAAAAATTTGTACTTCATAACTTTTGATTTTAAAACAATCTTTTTTACAGCCTTCCTTTGAAACCTTAATACTAGACCTGGGAGTCTGAATTTCTATTTGAAGCCATCTGTAAAAATTACATGAGGTCTTAATCAAGGGTTAGGCTTTGAAGCCTGGCAGGTGTTCTAGTGCACCTCTTGTAATTAAGATTGCAGTTATCAACATTTTATAATTTTTCACAAAGAAAAAGAACCAAAAAGAAACTTAATAGTAGTAGTAATAATTATTTAATAAAAGTATAAAGCAAATCTAAAGGTTGGTGTTTACTGAAGCTCAGCCGTTGCAAGGTCTTGTGACCTGCAACAGAAGCGCGGGCAAGGATGAGCAACGATCCTATACTGATCTGCCCACCACATTTGGCAAGTGACAACACCTGCCACGGAGCTGCTGCAAGACTTGCAACTGCAAAATTTACCTGGTAATTAACCATATTTGAGGAGGCTATGCGTGCAGGTAAGTTCTGCTGATACACGCCCATGCAGCATAACCGTGAACCTTCCCTTGCAGGTACCATGCCTCCTTCTCAATCAGCTATTATTTTCTTACATTTAGTTACCAGCCTCAGCTTTGCTGCGCTAAACAATAATATTCATGACCGATTTATGTTTTGTTATCATGCCTTTTGGTGAAAAGGTAAATGCAGCAAACAAAAAGATTGATTTTGATGTGGTGTACGATACCCTAATAAAATCCGCAATTACGAAGGCCGGTATGAAATCACTGAGGGAAGATGAGAGTATGTTGGGTGGAATCGTGATTAAAAATATGTTTCAACGCATTATATTTTGCGACATAGCCATTGCTGATATCACATTCGATAATCCAAATGTATATTACGAATTGGGCATTCGTCATGCCGTAAGGCCAGCCTCTACCATCATTATTTGCGAGAAAACACATCGAACACATCCTTTTAATATTACCGGCCTGCGCATCATTGAATACGAATATGATTTTGAAAAGAAGGAAATAAGGGAGGTGGAAAAGAAGGTTGACCAACTCTATACTTTAATGACCGGGATAACGGCAAAAGAAGACAGCATTGATCCGGACAGTCCGCTTAAATTGCTTTTAAGTGAATTTGAATTTCCAAAGGTTGATTACCTGAAAACAACATCAGACGAATTTGAGGATTTTGTAAAAAGATCACAGAAAAAAATAGAGAACATTAATAAGATAGTGGCAGATTGGAAAAAATTAGATGCCGCATTTAGGAAAACGAAAGACGATACCATTAAAGCAGCGGCGCAATCCAAAATAGACCTGCTGCAAAGTATAGAGGAAACATTGAACCCTAACCCACTACAAGAATATTCGGTGCTGGTAGCGCTGCTGAAAGCTTATAAGGATACCAATTCAAACGAAAGGATAATTGCGTTATTAGAATCGCCTGGTGTGCCTGCAGATGCCAGGGAAAAATATTTGGAACTGGAGGAAAGGCGTGCTCAAGCTTATAAAATGCTGGGACAATTAGATGTAGCTGAAGAAATACTTTCGCGACTAGTGGACAATTGCAATACAGACAGGCACCCTTGGTTGATTTCACTGTTGGCCAGTATTTATAAGCATAAAGCAGGGCAGGCGATGCGGGAAGGTAAAGAAGGACTTGCTATAAGCCGTATGAAGAAAGCAATAGAATTATATATCCAAAGCTTTGAGGATAATCCAAACGATTACTACCCTGGAATTCGTTTACTGAACTTGCTCTTTACATCAAACATTGAAGGAGCACAATTAAAATACGACAAGTATCTTCCGCTGGTTGAATTTTCTCTTGAGCGGCGGCTTAAAAAAAATAAGAAGGAATACTGGGCGCTTGCATCCAGGGTTGAACTTGAGATAATGAAAGGCAATGAAGAGGCGGCATCAGAAAGTGCCTATGAAGTTTTGGACTGTCAGCATGCGCCGTGGAAAAGAGCAAGTACAGCGCGGCAGGTAAAAAAAATAGCTGATTACCGGGAAACGGTTTTAAAGGAAGACGTTAGCTGGATTAGAAAAATTGTTGCGGAGTTTGAAGGGTAATTTAATAAGGAATGTACCTACCTGAATAGAACGAATAGCCTGGCCTGCATTGCTGGGACATTTAAATCGAATTAATTCTTGCCTTAAAAGATGAATAGTTGTATCTCCGATTAATGTATTATCCTGTAGTAAGGTAGCCGAACTGGAGCATCTTCAAGACGATGGGCATATGCCAATACTTCAGAATCACCTGGAAGAACCATTGCACTGCAGCTTGATCGCCTGTTTTTAAATTTTATTTCTACCGGTGCTACTACGTCACATTCTACAATTCGCCCATCAGCAAGTTGAGCTTTTCGCTTTTCAACTATCGGCAACTGTAGCTGCTCTTGGATATTTTCATTGATTGCAAGCATATATGAACCGGTCTCTACTAAAGCAGTTACCCACAAACGCTTTACCTCATCCTGATCCATGTATCCGCGCCTTGCCATTTCAAGGTCTCCTCCATTAATCAACTCTATTTCCGCATAAACTAGTCCCACGCCATATGTTTTCGTAAATGTAGCATCAAATGCAGGTGCAGGCAAATTGGAAGGGGCACATCTAAACAGAACTACACTTTTAAATATTTTATAATCTTCCTTTTCCATTTTAATTAACTGACCACTCCTTTTCATAAACATGAAATCCATACCTTTGCGCCTCCAAAAAACCTTTGGCTCTTTCAGTTTCGTTTGTAATTAGTGAGGAAACTGAAGCTGAATAAAGGTTTGCGGTACAAGTGAGTGACACAACGATGTACAATAGAAGTACACCTGCCGGTCACCAAAAACTGTCAATTAACAATCACAAATAAACAAGTCATGGCGGACTTAAGGTATCAAAGAAACTTCGGGATTGCGGCGCACATTGATGCGGGCAAGACGACGACTACAGAACGTATTCTGTACTATACTGGTGTAAACCACAAAATTGGTGAAGTGCACGACGGCGCTGCAACAATGGACTGGATGGCACAGGAGCAGGAAAGAGGCATCACCATTACTTCGGCTGCTACTACGTGTTTTTGGAATTTTCCGACTACACAGGGTACCAAGAATGCAGATTCTAAGTTATACAAATTCAACATTATTGATACGCCGGGTCACGTGGACTTTACTGTAGAAGTAGAGCGTTCTCTTCGTGTACTGGATGGTTTGTTAGCCTTGTTTTGCGCAGTATCTGGTGTTGAGCCACAGTCTGAAACTGTTTGGCGCCAGGCTAATAAATATAAAGTTCCTAGGGTAGGTTTTGTAAATAAAATGGATCGTAGCGGTGCTGACTTCTTAAACGTGGTTAAGCAGGTACGTGAAATGTTGGGTGCGAAAGCAGTTCCGCTTCAGTTGCCAATTGGTGCTGAGGACCATTTTAAAGGTGTGGTTGATTTGATTACCATGAAAGGAATTATCTGGGACGAAGAAAGTCGCGGTATGACTTTCAAAGAAGTGCCTATTCCTGAAGATATGGTGGAAGAAGTAAATCAATATCGCCAGGAGCTTGTAGAAGCAGTGGCTGAGTATGATGAGAAATTGTTGGAGAAATTCTTTGATGATCCTAACACGATTACTGAAGAGGAAATGCATGAAGCAATTCGTAAAGCAACAATTGATCTTTCTATCATTCCAATGATGTGTGGATCATCTTTTAAAAACAAAGGTGTACAAACTGCATTGGATGCTATCGTAAGATATTTACCTGGTCCAATGGATATTGAAGCCGTAAAAGGAATTAATCCTGATTCTGGCGAAGAGGTACTGCGCCATTGCGATCCTAAAGAACCATTCAGTGCGTTGGCTTTCAAGATCATGACCGATCCTTTCGTAGGACGTTTGGCGTTCTTCCGGGCTTATTCTGGTCGCCTGAATTCTGGTAGTTACGTGCTGAACGTACGTACCGGAAAGAATGAGCGTATTAGCCGTATCATGCAGATGCATGCGAACAAGCAGAACCCTGTTGATTTCATCGAAGCTGGTGATATTGGAGCTGCGGTTGGTTTCAAGGACATCAAAACCGGAGATACACTTTGTGACGAGAAACATCCGATCACTCTGGAGAGCATGACTTTCCCTGAGCCGGTAATCTCTGTGGCAATCGAACCTAAAACACAGGCTGACGTAGATAAAATGGGTATGGCTATTGCCAAACTGGTAGAAGAAGATCCAACATTGAGAGTAAAGACTGACGAGGACACTGGTCAGACGATCCTTTCAGGTATGGGTGAATTACACCTTGAAATTATCATTGACCGTATGCGTCGTGAGTTTAAGGTAGAAATCAACCAGGGTGCGCCACAGGTTGCATACAAAGAGGCTTTTACTCAGAAGATTGAGCATAGAGAGACCTTGAAAAAGCAAACGGGTGGTCGTGGTAAGTTTGCGGATATCGTATTCGAGATCGGGCCTGCTGACGAAGAATTTTTGAAAGAAGGTAAAGGATCTTACCAGTTTGTAAATGATATTTTCGGAGGATCTATTCCACGTGAATTTATTCCTGCAATACAGAAAGGTTTTGAGCAATCAATGACGACTGGTGTATTGGCTGCCTACCCTGTTGAGAGCATGAAGGTTCGGGTATTCGATGGTAGCTTCCACGCTGTGGATAGTGACGCGATGAGCTTTGAATTGTGTGCAAGAGGTGGTTTTCGTACCGCGGGTAAAAAAGCCAAGCCGGTATTGCTTGAGCCAATCATGAAAGTGGAAGTACTTACTCCTGATCAATACATGGGTGATGTAACTGGTGACTTAAACCGTCGCCGTGGTATGTTGGAAGGAATGGACAGCCGTAATGGCCTCCAGGTTATTAAGGCTAAAGTTCCACTGAGCGAAATGTTTGGTTATGTAACCCAACTGCGTTCATTGTCATCAGGCCGTGCTACTTCTACCATGGAGTTCAGTCATTACAACCCAGCTCCAAACAACGTGGCTGAAGAAGTAATGGCCAAGCAAAAGGGTAAGTTGAAAGTGGAGGATTAAGTTGTACGTTTTAAGTGATATAAGTAAAAACCCTGCTCGAAAGAGTAGGGTTTTTTGTTTTTGAGCCCAGCCCCTTGTTTCATAGCGGCATCGTTGCGTCGCACACTTCGGCAGTTGTTCGTTGTTTGATGGCAATTAGTTCAGCAACATGCGCTCGAGGCTCCTTAAGAAGTAGAAATCAGATTTCCTTGCCGCTATCCATATCTCTAAACAACGCCTCTACATGAGGAATGGTCAACTGCTATTAACATCGAACATCGAACCCCAAACCTCAAACCTCAAACCTCCAACTCTCAACAGTCAATTTCCACTGACCTCAAATATCCCCGCTTCTGATAACACTCACCTTTCAGTATATTGTATCAGCTTTAATTTCGATATTTAAGAGTCAGGATTTTCTCCTATTCTCTTCACCATCAAAAACTATTTGCTATGCCAGACTTTGATACCGCTCACGTTAAAAACGTAGTACTGCTGGGCCACTCCGGCAGTGGAAAAACGACCCTCGCCGAAAGCATGTTACTCGATGCCGGAATGATCCACAAGCGGGGGACCATTGAAGAAAAAAACACCGTTGCCGATTACACGGATATCGAAAAGGAACGAGGGAATTCCATCTTCTCCAAATTACTCCACACCCATTGGAAGGGTTATAAAATCAACATTATTGACACGCCTGGTTACGACGATTTCTCTGGTGATGTGATCAGCGCATTGCGCGTTGCCAACACCGGTATCATGGTGCTCAATGCAAGTACCGGCGTAGAAGTTGGCACCGACATCATTTGGGACTACACCAACCAGTTTAAAACGCCCATGATATTTGTTGTCAATCAACTCGATCATCCGCAGGCAGATTTTACCAGGACGGTTCAGGAAGCAAAAAGCCACTTTGGTACAAACGTGGTTTTGGTGCAATACCCCGTAAATGTTGGTTTGGGTTTCAACGGCATTATTGATGTGCTCAACATGGTGATGTACCATTATTCGGATGGTGTTACCAAGCCAGCAAAGATGCCCATACCGCCAGGTGAGAGAGCACGTGCAGAAAGCCTGCACAAAGAACTAATCGAATCCATTGCATCGAATGATGAATCGTTGATGGAAACCTATTTTGAGAAAGGTGAGTTGACCCAGGAAGAAATGAAAGAAGGGCTACACCTATCCATGGCTCGTCATGATCTGTTTCCACTGTTCTGCTTATCCGCCAAGCAACAACGCGGCGTTGCACGCCTGATGGACTACATCGATCATGTTTGTCCGCCGGCTAACGAAGCCGAGCCACAAATGACCAAACAAGGCAAAACATTACCGTGTACCAGTGAGGGTCCAACCTGTGCTTTTGTTTTTAAAACAGTGAATGAACCACACATTGGCGACCTCAGTTATTTTAAAGTGTATTCCGGCAAGGTACGGGCAGGGATGGATTTGGTGAACGCGACCACAGGTGCCAACGAAAAAATAAGCCAGTTATTTGTAATTGAAGGAAGTAAGCGAATTCCTGTTCAGCAACTTGTTGCCGGAGATATTGGCGCCACCCTCAAATTAAGAAACACTCACACCAACAACACGCTTCATGAGAAAGGAACGCACCTCGAATTGGAACCAATTGTTTTTCCTGATCCTCGATTGACCGTGGCCATTGCCAATAATAAAAAAGGTGAAGAAGAAAAACTGGCCACTGTGTTACACCAGTTACAGGAAGAGGATCCAACGGTACACATAGAAGTTTCTCCTGAGTTAGGCCAGACATTACTGCATTGCCAGGGCGATATGCACCTAACAGTAATTAAGTGGAAGCTGCAGAATTTGTATCACCTTGATGTGCTGTATGCAAAGCCAAAGATTGCCTACCGTGAAACGATCCGCCGAATGGCAGAAGCAACTTACCGGCATAAAAAGCAAAGTGGCGGTGCCGGGCAGTTTGGCGAAGTAACCTTACGAATTGAACCATGGGTGGAAGATATGGCCGAACCGCATAACCTTACCGTACGCGGCAAGGAAGTGTATGAATTGCCCTGGGGAGGTAAACTTGTGTACTACAACTGCATCGTAGGCGGTGTAATCGACATTCGTTTTCTCCCGTCTATTTATAAAGGCATCATGGAGCGTATGACCAATGGCCCAATTACTGGTGCCTATGTTCGCGACATTCGTGTGGCGGTATTCGA
Source organism: Segetibacter sp. (assembly GCA_031425015.1). Classification (GTDB taxonomy): domain Bacteria; phylum Bacteroidota; class Bacteroidia; order Chitinophagales; family Chitinophagaceae; genus Segetibacter. Next base: position 50,798 of record JANPIM010000035.1, read on the forward strand.
TGGCAAAATGCACCCCGTAGATAGCAATGATATGGCGTTTAAATCGGCCGGAATGCTGGCTTTTAAAGACGCATTTCAAAAAGCAGATCCACAATTGCTCGAACCAATTTATTCAGTAGAGGTGCGCTGCCCCGACGATCTTACCGGGCACGTAATGGGCGATTTACAGATGCGCAAAGGAATGGTGGAAGGCATGGAGAGCGAAGGGCATTTTACAGTGATACACGCCAAAGTTCCACACGTAGAGTTATATCAATATGCTTCTGCGCTGCGCGGAATAACCCAGGGAAGAGCACGCTTCAAAATGCGCTTTGATCATTATGCTCCCGTGTCTGCTGACCAGCAGCGTAAACTTGCGGAGGCACATTTGAAAGACGCAAAGGAGTTGTTGGAAGTGTAATTTTTAAACTTCAGATAAGTGATAGGGCTGCCTGCAGGCAGCCTTTTGCTTTGGTACAATCTGCATTGAAACAAGTTACACGACGACACCTGTTTGAAACCGCAGTTGTGTATTACCTTTCAACTGAGATAAATTCGTTGACACCAAGACTTGTTGACACCAGTTATGAAACATGTACTGTACTGCTGCTTTTTGCTTTTTGCGTATACATGGATAGTGCCAACTACCAGTATGGCGCAATCGCGGGATGAAACGGCTGACCTGCAAAAAGCATTTAATGATCCAACCCGTTTTGTAGTGGTGATCGAAAGACAAACGGTAGTGAATGGATACCTGAATATTCCCGACAATAAGGTGCTAAAGTTTACGCCGGGTGGATTGATTACAGGTAAAGGCTATATCTACGGCGGAACCCTTGAAGGCTCTTACCAGCAGCAATTATTCGATACGGGCATTACGGTCAATCCTTCGGGAGTAGCGCAACATTTTTCAGTGAAATGGTATGGCGCCAAAGGAAATGATACAGACGATTACCAGGCCATTCAAACATCCATCAATACTTGCGTGCGGAATAAAATACGGTCCTTGTATATTCCTGCGGGGAAGTATAAAATATCGCAGCCGTTAATTATTCAAGGAAATTCCAGTGTGGAGAATGGAAAAACCAAACGCTGGTTTTGTACACTAGAGGTAATAGGAGAATCTGCTTTTTGGGACAGCAACAAAGGCACTGAAATCATTCCAACTTTTACCAACACTTTTGCCATTGGCATACAAACGGGAAAGGGTTGTAAAATCCGAAACCTGAAAATTGATGGACGGTTTAAACCACCATTCTCCGGCCAACCAAAGCTATTCTTCAATAGTGCATTTGAAAAATTTACAGATGGCGTTTGCCGCGATAGCAGGTATTCACCCTATGCAGGTATTGTGATCGATCCATTTACCAACCGTGGCGCAGATGGAATACCTGCAGACAGTGGTTATCCTGGCCTCGCAAGCTACTATGGGCAAGCAGATAACCTCGATGCATTGTCCGGTAGCACGGCTACGCAATTGGAGCAACTTTCAATCAGCGGATTTGTGGTGGGCGTCTGTTCTTCTCCCAATGGCATAAGTAAAAACGCTGAACTAACCATCGTTGATAAAGTGCAATTTGAAAACTGCAAGCTTGCAATTTCTGGTGGGCAGGCGCAGGAAAAAATGAATCGAATATCCAACATTGCCTGCTGGGGCGGAACGCATACCATTTTCGCTACGGGATTGTACGGCTCAGACAAGGAAGCAGGTAACTGGTATATTGATCATGTAAATATTGCGGGTGGGGTAGTTCGTTTTGTCTACAACAATCAGCAGGGGTATTTCCCGCTTTATATTAGCAGCGTGTATGCAGAAAGTCTTGGCAGTTGGGGCACCATCAATTCTGAATTAGCCACCGAAATTTCGAATTGCGCGGTCGATTTTGCAGATACCTCGCTGGCTGGTGAGCGCACCTTACTTACGTCTTGGGGCAAGTGTGTCATTTACCGCAACTGTAATTTTCGATATTACGGTACTTTAACCGAATTAACGATGGAGGGTAACTGTACTTTTGATAATTGCTTCTTTTCGGGTAAGCTCATACAATCAACCGGTTCTGAATTCTCCCTTAAAAATGTCGGATCAGATCCATTTAGCCGGCGGTCGCTGGCTACAATCATCCTATTAATTTCCGTTGTAAGCGTAGTCGCTATGACCTTACTTTTTTTCATGTACTTAAGGCAGCGAAAAAAGTACAACAGATTGAAAAATTCGCATGATCCGCTGCAGGTTTTATAGAGCCATTTTATTTAGACAATTAACTTCTGCTGATCACAATCAGTAGCCGCATTAACGGGTATCATAGCTCAATTGTAGCGCGATTTTATTTTTGCCTTTCAATCATCAAAGCTGTTTATGAAACCTACCTGCCGACCTGCCGGAATTGTTTGTAACGTTTTACCGCGACAACTGAAAATCACCCCAAATAACAAGGAAGATGTTTATGGTATCGTGCAGCACTTGTGTTCTCTTGCCGAAGAGTTACATGTGCAACAAAAAATGCCACGCATCGTTTTTTGGAAAAAAGATGCATCCTATGTAGACTATAATAGAAGAAAGCAAATGTTTAAAATGTTTGCATCAATGTCAGTAATGCAAATTGCTTAAAGCGAATTTGATTGACGTTTTTTTAAATCCCGCCCTATAATCGACAGCAGCCGTTACTTTAAAACGGTATTGTTGATGTAACCTTTTTCAGCAGCGGGAGCAGCAGAACCAGCCTGTTTTCTTATAGAAACGAGCGACCAACCATTAGCTGATTTGAGCACCGTTACAATACTGCCTACACGCAGCACGGTGGCCACGTCGAAATCAGTTCCAGGACCGGATCTTAAATTGACATCACCGGTAAGTGTAATGTCATACTGATCTTGAGCGGTAGGTGCTGGTGCATTGGTTTTTGGCACCTCAGATACGGGAGACTTTTTGGGCTTGCTTACATTCTTCGCCGGAATGGCCGTTGCTGCGTTTTCAGCGTTTTTAGCACCAGTAATTTGCAACTTTATCTGCTCCGTATTTTGAACAATTATTTCAGGTGATCCGCGAAACTCAATCAACTTTCCTGTCACACATACTTCTGTATTTGGATAATAAGTCTCAGGTTTAAAAGGGAAATTTTTTCTATCTACCTGGAAAATGGCAATGGTGACCAATTGTTTGGGATACTCACCGCCAAGGTTGAGCAGGGTGGGTTGGTTGTTTGCATTTTCAAGATAACGACCGCTGTATATTTTACCACACAACGTTACCACTTCTCCATAATGCTCTTTTGCCTTAGCAGCTTCAATCTGAACTTGTGCGTCAGAAGTGAATGAGAGAAAGGCCAGCAGCAAAGCGAATAAAAGGTTTTTCATATTCAATAATATTACATCACGAAAATACAGAAAGATCGTGCACATGGTATTCAAATTAGCATTTCAAATTCTGTAAGAATACAGGCCATATTAATAGTGGAAAGCTATTAAATAATCAAATTACATTGACGTGCACCTTTTGAAATGCCAGGGCTTTGAGGCAAATGTCGTGGCTGAATTGAAACGTTCGTATTCAGCAGATTCTTTTCGACGGGCGGGTTGCTGGACTTACTTGGCCGGTAGATATTGCCGCTATAAAAAACTACTGTACAAGTGTGCGACGCAACAGAAGTTACCTATCTTTCCCGCCGCCGGGTACCAAATAAAATTACTTGCTGATCCAAAAATTTCAGTGTGTACAATACCTTTAAACGCTTGAGTTTAAAACTAAACCCTTTATAAATGAATATTAACCGCAGAGTACAAACCCTTGACGAATTTACGATTCAGCAGTTGCGCGAATTTCCGCAGGCTACCGGCGAACTGAGTATGTTGCTCCGCGATATCGGACTGGCAGCCAAGCGCGTAAATGTAGAGGTGAACAAGGCAGGGCTCGTTGATATTCTGGGTGAAGCAGGAAGTGTAAATGTGCAAGGCGAAGACGTAAAAAAACTGGATGTATTTGCCAACAACCAATTCATTGGTGTGTTGAAACATGGTATTAGTTGTGCGGGAGTGGGAAGCGAAGAGAATGATGATATGGTGGTATTTGATGATGAGGTGAGTAATAATAGTAAGTATGTATTGCTGATGGACCCACTGGATGGCAGCGGCAACATAGATGTGAACGTTTCCATTGGAACCATTTTTAGTGTTTACCGCCGGGTGAGTGAAAGAGGAAAGCCTTGTACGATTGAAGATTTTTTACAACCGGGCAATAAGCAAGTGGCGGCGGGTTACATTATTTATGGATCAAGCACCATGTTGGTGTATGCAACAAGGCGTGGTGTAAATGGTTTTACGCTCGACCCTTCTATTGGGGAGTTCTGTCTTAGTCATCCGAATATTCAGTGCCCTGACAATGGGAAAATTTATTCTGTCAATCATGGCAACTTTTTTCAGTACGATGAAGGAGTACGTAAGTACATAAATATTTGCCAGCAAAAGGAGAAAGCAACCGGCGGCCCTTACACACAGCGGTACATTGGTAGCATGGTGGCCGATGTGCATCGCAACTTAATTAAGGGTGGCATTTTTATGTACCCCGGCACAAATGATAAACCGAGTGGTAAACTTAGGTTGTTGTATGAGTGTAATCCATTTGCCTTTATTGTAGAAAAAGCCGGCGGTAAAGCAACGGATGGACACAGAAGAATTTTAGATATTGATCCGGTAGAATTACACCAGCGTACACCGTTTTTTATTGGTAGCAGTAAAATGATGGCTGAACTGGAGTCGCATTATAACGGCGTTAAATAATATTGATGAAGAAAATTATAGAAGTAAAGGACCTGGTAAAAAACTATGGAGATTTCCAGGCGGTGAAGGGCATTAGCTTCGACGTGATGGAAGGAGAAATCTTTGGTTTGCTGGGGCCGAATGGCGCGGGAAAAAGTACTACGCTTGAGATAATAGAAACGCTGCGTACCAAAACAAGTGGTAAAGTTTTTGTGGATGGGTATGATCTGGATAAAAGTCCCAACGACATAAAGAAGTTGATGGGTGTGCAGCTGCAAGCTGCCGGCTACTATCCCGGTTTAAATATTACCGAGTTGATTCATCTGTTTAATGGCTTATACAATCGCCATGCTGAGGTAATGGAATTGCTTGATTTGGTGAACCTGCGCGATAAAGCAAAATCAAAATACAAAGAGTTGAGTGGCGGGCAGAAGCAGCGCTTTTCTGTTGCAACAACCTTAATTAACAATCCTAAAATCATTTTCCTGGATGAGCCGACCACGGGCCTTGATCCGCAGGCGCGCCGCAGTTTGTGGGACCTGATCAGAAACATTCGTTCGCAGGGAACAACGGTAATTATGACAACCCATTACATGGATGAGGCCGAAGTTTTGTGCGACAGGGTTGCAGTGATCGACAGTGGTAAAATCATTTCTTTAGACACACCAGATAAACTGATTGATGACCTGGTGGCAACAGGGTTTGAGCGCCCAAAAAGTGTTAAAGCTGCTTCGTTAGAAGATGTTTTTATACATCTTACAGGCAAAAGCCTCCGCGAGGATTAAAAATTTTTATTTCGTAACAAATATCAAACATGAAAAAAACAATTCTTGGATTAGGAATTCTTGTGCTAAGTGTATCCGTTCAGGCGCAAACTAAATCTACCAAACCTGCTGCGAAGCCAGCAGCAAAATCGGCCGCTAAACCTGCAGCTGGTTTATTGAAAACAAGCAATGATAGCATCAGCTATGCATTTGGGATTTCGCTTGGCAATTATATGAAGAGCCAGGATGTGAAAACAGTGAACTATGCTTTGATGAATAAGGCAATAGACCAGGTTATAAAAGGACAGCCTACAGCAATGGACGTGAACGTAGCAAACCAGGTAATGGGGCAAATGGCTGAATCGAAAACAAAGAAAGTAGCCGGTGCTGAAAAGCAAAAAGGCATGGCGTTTCTTGCCGAGAACAAAAAGAAAGCTGGCGTAATGGTTACAGCCAGTGGATTGCAATACGAAATTCTTACAAAAGGTACGGGCGCTATTCCCACAAAGACCGATACGATTGTGGCGCATTACCGCGGTTCTTTGATCAACGGAAAAGAGTTTGATAATTCCTATTCACGTGGAGAACCGATTTCAATTCCGGTTGGTGGTGTAATTGCCGGCTGGACCGAAGCGTTGCAATTAATGCCGGTAGGTAGCAAGTGGAAGCTCTACATTCCATCGGCGTTGGGTTATGGAGACTATGGTGCAGGACAGGATATTCCGGGAGGAGCAACCTTGATTTTTGAAGTGGAGTTAGTAAGCATTAAGGGTAAAGGATAAAGACGTTTTCACTTATCTAATTTCTGAACCTATGACTGATGTACCAAACGATCCGCGCTATCCAATTGGCCAATTTGAGTTGTTGCCTTTTAGCACCACGCTGAAAGAAAAGTGGCTAAACGATTTAAAGTTTCTACCGAATGATGTAGAGATGGCCGTACTCAATTTGGATGAAGCGCAATTGGACACGCCCTACCGCGATGGCGGTTGGACAGTCCGTGAGGTGGTGCATCATATTGCTGATAGTCATATAAACGCATACATTCGTTTTAAGCTGGCAATGACCGAAAATAACCCAACTATTGCTCCGTATGAAGAGAAAGATTGGGCAAAGTTGGCCGATGTTTATGCAGAGCCCATTAATGTGTCAGCTACGTTGCTGCATGCTTTGCATCGCCGCTGGGTGGCCGCTATCAAAAACCTGGACGATGAAACCTGGGAGACCAGAACTATTTATCATCCGGGACGTAAAAAGCAGATGACGTTATGGGAATTACTTGGGCTGTATTCCTGGCATGGCAGACATCATGTGGCTCACATTACCACGCTGCGCGAAAGAAATGGCTGGTAGCTATATAAAATTCAATTTCAGTTTATAAAACATCCCGGCAGGTTCGGGATGTTTTAATATTTGAGCCATGAAGTGGGAGCTTATTTCTTCAGAATATTTATTTGATGATACGTGGCTAAAAGCACGTCGTGACCGCTGTCGTAAACCGGACGGCAACGAGGTGTATCCGTATTACGTAATGGAGTATCCTACATGGGTTACCGCAGTAGCCATTACCGAAGCGAATGAAGTGGTGCTGGTACGGCAATACCGCCATGCATTAGGTGAAGTGTGTATTGAAATTCCTGGTGGTTGTGTAGACGCTACAGATGCGAGCCACGATGATGCAATCAAGCGGGAACTATTGGAAGAAACAGGGTACGATTTCAATGAGGTTCATTACCTGGGTCGAACTTCTGCTAATCCTTCTACCAACAGTAACCTGATGCACATGTACCTGCTTACTGGTGGTAAAAAAGTACAGGAACAAATGTTGGATGCGAATGAAGACATCGAAGTGGTAAAAGTTTCAATTCCTGAATTGAAAGAAATGTTGGATCGAAATGAGATCGTTCAGTCGATGCATGTGACTTGTATTTTCTATGCGCTTCAAAAACTGGAGCAGTTGCTAAGTTAGCGGCCATAGTTCACCCACCTTTTTAGTGGAAAAATTTATTTATTTAAATTAACGGCATGAAGAATTACCCAAAAATTTGGGGAACACTTTTCGGACTAGTGGTGTTCATTTTTTTCGGCTTACTAATTTATGCTGGAAAAACGAGTGAAAATCGTGGCAGTATTCTTCAAACTATAAACACCCTTAACAACGTGAGGGTTAGTAGCATTATAATTGCTCCGGAAAATCCTGACTGGAAAATAAACCTGACACTTGACGCAGTTAGAGTTTATGACAAGAACAAAGTGGATGAAATAATATTTGGACTAAAAAAGTTGACAGAAAAACATTTGACAAAAGGGGCTAAAAGATTATGGAAATGTAAACTCATTCTCAAATTTGATAAATCTTACACTGCTAACTTGAAAAACAAGGAGAAACTTACTTTCATTGTATTCAATACCGATGAGGGACTTTTTATTGAAATGACGAATACAATGGGATATACAACATATGCTTGTCAAGAATTAAAACCATTGTTAGAGGGGTTAACTGATTACCAAAAGCCACTTGGTGGAAATAATTAAATCAGCGGCGGAACCTTGGAGCAATCAGCTTCATTTATTGTTGACACGAAATCGGCTACACTGCTAAGCAATAGCGATTTTTGAAAGCATCATTCAATAGCGTGGTGAAAAGATGAATTCACTTCGCCTACCACAAATACACTTCCGCATACCAATATCAGATCTTCTTTGTGTGCTTTGGTTATAGCTTCAAGAAGCGCTGTATTTACATCTTCAAAATGGTGTCCGATCAAATTGTACTTGGCTGCAGTGTTCATTAATTCAGCTGCAGGTAATGCCCGTGGTATTTGCGCTTTGGTAAAATAATAAGTAGCGGCATGTGGCAGTAGTGAAAGCACGGTTTCAATTTCTTTGTCTTTCACCATGCCGATTACAATGTGCAGCTTGTTATAGGTTTCGTGCTCCAGCTGTTGTGTAATTTGCCTGATGCCATCTTCGTTATGCGCAACGTCTAGGACAATTGTTGGATGCTGCTGTACAATTTGCCACCTGCCATACAAACCGGTCAATCGCTTCACATGCGCTAAGCCGTGCTTTACCTGTTCATTTTCAATGCGCCAACCTTTGACCTTCAACAGCTGTATTGTTTCAAGTACCGTCAATAAATTTTTTAGCTGGTAAATTCCAGGTAAGTCAAGGTGGTAAGTCTGCCTGTCTTCATCCAATTGATGATGCGCTACAGTGGCCACTAAATGTTGCTGCTCATGTTGCCAATCGCTTACCCAACGTTTTTCCTGTGCAATGGAAATGGTGGTGCCCACTTCTTTAGCTTTGGCTTCAAATACGGGCCGCGTTGCAGGAAGCACTTCACCGATTACTGCAGGTATTTTGTGCTTTATAATGCCGGCTTTTTCTCCTGCAATTAGTTCAATAGTATCACCTAGTAAATTCATGTGATCCATTCCGATGTTGGTGATCACAGATACTTCAGGAGTGATAATGTTGGTGCTATCCAGGCGGCCACCTAAACCAACTTCTATCACGGCAATGTCCACCTGTTGCTGAACAAAATACTCAAAGGCCATTGCCACCGTGATCTCAAAAAAAGAAGGCTCTATTGCATCAATATTGGGCATGATCCGCTCGGTAAAACGGACTACAAATTCTTCGTCAATTTCTTTTCCATCAACCTTTATGCGCTCTTTAAAATCTTTTAAGTGTGGCGATGTATACAAGCCTGTTTTGTAGCCGGCACTTTGTAAAATGGCAGCAAGCATATGGCTGGTAGAGCCTTTACCGTTGGTGCCCGCTACGTGTATACTCTTGAATTTTTCTTGCGGGTTACCCAACGCTTCACACAGCAATACAGTGTTCGTAATATCTTTTTTATAGGCCGCGGCACCGATACGGCTAAACATGGGTAGGCGGGTAAAAAGGAATTCAAGCGTTTGAGGGTAGGTCATTTTCTAAGTACTAAAAATGTGAAAGTACGATGAACTGATTTGATGGTTTATAATAGAGCGTAACCCTTAGAGATGGTCGCCGGCTGGCGTTTGATGGATAGATATTAAAACTAAAATAAATAAGGGTAATACAGCCTGTTACTGCATTACCCTTTTCACTGTGTGTTATTTTGTTTATAACAATGGCACGCCAAAACCTTCAGTGTCCAGCACGTCTTTCCATTGTTTTATTAAGTTGATATATTCTTTACCAAGCGGACGAATTTTTCTATCTAAATCGTACATGCCGAGTGAGTTTACATTGCCTACATCATTGCGTAAAGCACTATCCCAGTCTACCTGGTCTATCAGGCTGTACCAGGTAAATCCAACAATGGGTACACCATCTTGTTTCAGACGGTACACATTGGCCCATTGCTTTTTTAGCCAGTGTACAGAAAGCGGCTCAGTAATATTTGTTTCTGTATGCATCACGGGCAATTTATACCTGCGGAAATATTGATGCGTGATAACGTAATAACCAAAAACTTCACCAGAAGGAGAGGTGCTTCCATTTTCATGCACCATATGTTCGTTGGTGATGTAGTAATCGTTACCCATAATGCAATTGCATTTCGACTTCAATTGCTGTTCTATAAACCAATTGTATTCATCTTCGGTCATGCCGTGGTCCAATAAATATTTGTACATCGTCACATCCAACTCGTGGCCGTAAGTAAGGTCAAGTGATAAAAAACGTTTCTTATTTAAGAACTCAGCCAATGGCCTCACGCCCGGATGTTCAGCATGAAAATATTCGCTGGATTCACTTTGCACAAAAATGGCATCGGGTCTAACTTTTTGAATAGCCAGCATTGCCAACGCATTTGCTTTGCACAGGTTCTTCAGCGCGGTTACATATGTTTTATCACTCGCAAGACACTCGTTCCACCATCCATACTGACCAGAGAACATTGCCGCAATAAATATCTCGTTTACCGGCGTGTAGTATTGTAGTTTAGGATAGCGTTTAGCAAATTCATATGCGTATTCCGCAAAATATTCAGGCCAATCAAGGTTTTGGAAATCGCCTATCCAATCAGGAACACCAAAGTGACAGAGGTCGACAATGGTAGTAATCTGCAAACGTTCTAACTCTTTAAATGCATCGTCCGAAAAACTCCAATCGTATTGTCCCGGGCCTGTGTGCGCCCTGTAATACGGTGGACCATAACGCAAATAATCCATTCCAGATTCTTTTACCAGTGCAAAATCTTCCTTCCAGTATTTGTAATGGCCTGTTTTTTCCATTTCGTCTATCCGCTTCTTTGAGCCATCGGGCAGTATTATGTTTGGGTAACTATTTTCTATGCCCGTGGCAAACATAAATCTGTGCTTGTTCATGGTGTTTCTTTAGATTATTTATGGGATGTTGGTGTAGAAGCAATCGGTAATTCAGCCCTGGAATGCTTGCTGGTTTGCAAAGGCTTTTCTCTCAATTACAAGTATGTTAAGCATCAATAACTTTGCCATGCACCATCGATATGCTTTTAAAAAATTTGGGTAGAAATCACCCATGGTTCTCGTCATTCCTTATGGTAAACGAACCTAAATATTAGTAAGTGTGAATTAGATTGCTGCCAACGTAACCGGGCAATAAAGTTCTGCGAATAAAGAGGCAGGTAAGTGATATTTTTATAGCCCAACCCGCCGGCCGTGTGCCATTACACGTTAGATATTCCCACTCTTTGCCTAACATACTTATTGTTAGTTGCTTCATGCAGCAAAAAAGAAGCAAGATTGCCAGCGTCTATTTTACCGTTGTCATTTTGGGGCGGATAATTAATGTTGGTCGTGTATTCGCCGTTTCCTTCTACATCTACAAGATCGGGCGCTCCAACAATGGTCCAGTCAAGATTGCTTTCCTGCAGGTAGTGGAAAGCTTGTAAGTGTTCTCTTCCAACGGGTAGGTACATTTCTGGATAATCTGGTCTATCCATGATCATATCTTTTTCATCTGCCTGCAGTATACCCTTTCCGCCAAGAGCTATAATTCTTTTCAGTCCCGCTTTTTTCATTTGTGTAATGATGTTTTTCATTCCAAGCGAACGTGCTTTATCGTTCCCATCAAACGATCCACCTAGTACAGAAATAACGGCATTGGAGTTCTTTACTGCTTCGTACACACTACCCTCGTCTAATATATATCCCTTTATTGCCACAAGATTTTCATCCCGTGTATCGGCATCAATTATGCTGTCCACATTACGCCCAAAAGCTTTCACGGCGTATCCCTGTGCCAGCGCTTTGCTTACCACGTATTTACCAATCATGCCGGTAGCTCCAAATACAGTAATGATCATCAGGTTGTTGTTAGTAGAAATGATAAAACAGAAAAGCACCCAGGTAGGATGCTTCTATAAAAAAATTAAATTAAAGTAACTAAGCTGATTTAATCACGACCTGTTCGCGGATTTCTTCCATATCGATAGAACCATGGCTTTCATCATAGACACATTCACCATTGCGCATTACCAAAACCTGTGGGCTCTCGTGGTACACATTAAAATTCTGAGCAATTTTATTGCTGATATTCCGGTGAGCGATAAGGTCTAAATAATAGAAGTCGGCTTGTTCCGGAGCCTCGCTTCGTTCCAACCTGCTTTTAGCCATACTGCTAATGCTGCAGCGGGTGCTGTGTTTAAATATTACCTGTGGTTTGCTGTTAGACTTGAGTACAATTTCGTCTAGTTGCAATTCATCGGTTAGCTGTATCCAGTTCATAGGTGGGGGTGTTTATACCGTTCAGATCAGAAAAAATAGTGCCTAAGAACGGAAATATCGTGGATTGTGAGATGGGCATCCGCCACGTTGAGTAGCACACGACGAAACAAGGGTTGCAAGGAATGCCATGAACAAGATGGCGATCAATGTCTTTTTCATACTTGAGTTTGTTACTGACAATAAACGGTTAATTTGCACCGATATTTTTCAAGCTACAATATTAATGAAAGTTCACTTCATATCCATTGGTGGAAGCGTGATGCACCAACTCGCCATAGCACTCAAAAGAAAGGGATACAGCGTTACCGGAACAGACGATGAAATTTTTGAGCCAAGCGCAACTAATCTGAAAAATGAGGGACTACTTCCAGGTAAGATGGGATGGGAGCCAGAAGAAATCACTCCTGATTTAGATGCAGTTATACTGGGCATGCATGCTAAAGAAGACAATCCGGAAATTAAAAAGGCAAAAGAATTAAATCTTCCCATTTATTCATTTCCCGAATATATCTACCAGGAAAGCAAGCAAAAAACGCGGGTTGTAGTAGGCGGAAGTCATGGCAAAACCACCACTACCAGCATGATTATGCACGTGTTAAAAGTTGCACAAAAGAAATTTGATTACCTGGTGGGAGCACGACTGGAGGGGTTCGATCAGTCGGTGAACATTACCGACGCTCCCGTGATTATTTGTGAAGGTGATGAATACCCGGCGAGTGTGATTGAAAAGCGGCCAAAGTTTCACTTCCTTTTTCCACACGTGGCTATTTTAACTGGCATAGCATGGGATCACATCAATGTGTTTCCTACATTCCCGTTTTATCTTGAGCAGTTTGTAACGTTCATTAATAAAATAGAAGCGGGTGGTTTATTGATCTATAATGAAACCGATGAAACGCTTAGCAAGTTGGTGAACGATAATCGGCGAGATGATATCAGGTATCAACCCTACGCGGTGCCTCACCATGCTATTGAGCATGGTAAAACAACTCTAACTCTGCAGGGAAATACAACCGAGCTAAGCGTTTTTGGTGATCATAACCTGCTAAACATGCATGCCGCGTATTTTGCATGCAAAGAATTAGGAGTTGATGCGGCATCTTTCGTACGGTCCATCCGTACTTTTACAGGTGCCAGTAAACGACTTGAAAAAATGTCGGAAAGCGAGACGTCTATTGTTTATCGCGACTTTGCCCATGCACCCAGTAAGGTTAAAGCAACCATTGAAGCAGTGAAGCAACAGTATCCACATCGCAAATTGATTGCGGTATTGGAACTGCATACTTTCAGTAGCCTAAACGAACAGTTCATGAGCGAGTACAAGGGGGCTTTGGATAAGGCGGACCAGGCTGTTGTATTTTACTCACACCATGCGCTTGAGCTAAAAAGAATGCCGGAACTGCCAAAATCCATTGTCCAAAAAGGGTTTGATAAAGAAGGACTGGCAGTAATTAACGACCGGGCCGACCTGGAGCAATGGCTTAAAGAAAGAGATTATAATGAATCTGCCGTAGTTTTTATGAGCAGTGGAAACTATGATGGAATGGATATCCAGGCGTATGCAGAAAATGCTTCCCATAAAAAATTATAACGATAACAGATCATGAAATTACAACTCGACCGCCCCATTGCGGTTTTAGACCTTGAGACTACAGGAACCAATCTTGCTACAGACCGCATCGTAGAAATTGCGATTATAAAAGTGAGTGCAGATGGTGTACGGCAGGTGAAAAGGAAATTGATCAATCCGCAAATGCCGATACCAAAAGGTGCCAGCGATGTGCATGGCATTACCGATGAAATGGTAAAGGATGCGCCTACTTTTAAGGAAGTGGCAAACGAAATCCGCCAGTTTATAGATGGCGCTGATTTGGGAGGATACAATAGCAATCGATTTGATATTCCATTACTTGTAGAAGAATTCCTGCGTGCCGGACAGGAGTTTACCATCGATAATCGCAAGCTGATAGATGTACAACGAGTGTTTCATATGATGGAGCAACGCACTCTAAGCGCAGCATACAAATTTTATTGTAATAAAATTTTAGAAGGCGCTCATGGCGCAGAAGCAGATGCGTTGGCAACATTTGAAATATTGTGCGCACAGGTAGAGCGTTACCCAGATTTGGGCGTAACCTTAGAAGCCATTTGCAAGTTTTGTGGCGAAGAGGAAATGGTGGATTTCGCCCGCCGGTTTATAATGGTTGATTGCAAAGAAGTCTTCAATTTTGGAAAGCACAAGGGCAGACCCGTGGAAGACGTATTGAAAATGGAACCACAGTATTATGACTGGATGATGCGGGGTGACTTCCCATTGCACACCAAGCAAAAGCTTACCGAAATTAGGAATCGGTCCATGTTAAAAAAAGTGTAACCCTGCTTAAAGTTTATCAAAGGTTATTTGGCATTAGAGTAAAATTGTATTTTCGGTAATCTCAAATCTGCTGTATTTCATTGGAAAAAATTGTCATCATACCTACCTACAACGAGCGGGAAAATATTGCCAATATATTGGATGCTATATTTTGTTTGCAGCAGGATTATCATGTGTTGGTAATAGATGATGGTTCACCCGATGGGACAGCTCAGATTATAAAAGACCTTCAAAGTACTTATGCCGGCAGGCTGTTTTTAGAAGAGCGCAAGGGGAAGTTGGGTTTGGGTACCGCCTATATTCACGGATTTAGATGGAGTATTAAAAAAGGTTATCGGTTCATTTTTGAAATGGATGCAGATTTTTCGCATAACCCTGCCGATCTTGAAAATTTGTACAATGCATGTAAATACAAGGGTGGAGATGTAGCGGTTGGTAGCCGGTATGTTCCGGGTGGAAAGATCGAAAACTGGCCATGGGACAGGAGGTTTTATAGCAAGGGAGGCGCATGGTATACCAAAATGATCACATGGATGCCGGTGAACGACCCTACTGCCGGGTTTGTATGTTATAGAAGTGAAGTATTGGAGACCATCAATTTTAACGAGATAAAATTTGTGGGATATGCCTTCCAGATAGAAATGAAGTTTGCTGCATGGAAGCTTGGATTTAAAATTTTGGAAGTGCCCATTACATTTGTTGATCGCCAACTGGGTTCTTCAAAAATGAATAAAGGAATTTTGAAAGAAGGTGTGCTGGGTGTACTTAAAATTCAATGGCAGAGTTTATTTAAAAATTATAGAAATCGTGTAAAGAAAGGTTCGGAGCCGGTAACGGTGTAGTGCCTTGCCCAACCAAGAATAAATAGATGAATGGAGCGTCGCAACGATGCTCCATTTTTATTTGAAGCCGGTTACCAAAATAGCGCTGGGTGGTTGCGCTAAAGGCCATCCCTGTAAAAATGTATAAAGCAGATTTATGCACTTCAACGATCAACAAAAAATATCTTTGCACCCTTTATGAAACAAGCTTTGATAAAACTGCACATAGCAGTATTCCTTTGGGGGTTTACCGGAGTATTGGGCAGGTTGATTTCGCTGAATGAAGGCTTGCTGGTGTGGTACCGGATATTGATAACAGTGGTGTCGTTGTATTTGCTGATGCGGGTAAAAGGAGAACTGCAAATAGTCCATGGAAAACACAAGTGGCAACTGTTTGGAATTGGTGGTTTGATTGCTTTGCACTGGTGTTTTTTTTATGGCAGCATCAAGTATTCGAATGTATCGATTGCGCTCACTTGCTTGTCCTCGGCGGGCTTGTTTACGGCATTGCTCGAGCCAGTGATGACGCGCAAGAAATTTATTTCGGTTGAGATTTTATTGGGGCTGATCGGCATTGCTGGCATCTACCTGATTTTTCACTTTGATCCGCAATATAAAACAGGCATAATACTGGGCCTTGCCGCCACCATCTTAAGTTGTGTGTTTTCCATTTTTAATAAAAACAAAGTATCGTATACGGCGCCAAAAACGATGATGCTGTACGAACTGAGTGGCGGCTTATTGTTTCTTACGCTGGCCATGCCCGGGTACTTGTATGCCTTTCCACCCACGCATATTTTGCCGGTTAGTATGGATTGGATATGGCTGTTATTATTGAGTTGGTTGTGCACCATTCTTGCGATGGATTTATCGCTGCAGGCACTACAAAAGGTGACTGCGTTTACACAAAATCTTACCCTTAACCTTGAGCCTGTTTATGGAATTGTATTGGCGTTTGTGGTTTACCATGAAAACAAATACCTGAGTGATGGTTTTTATGTAGGCTTTGCCTTGATACTTGGAGCTGTGGTACTGCAAATGATGCGGGTTGTGCATCAGCGGAGGAAAGTGGTTGGTGGGGCAGTGGTTAGTGGCCAGTAGCTGGTGGTGAGTTGTGAGTTGTGAGTTGTGAATGGTGAGTAATACAAACCCAATTGCTGAGCAAGTTCAAACTTCAAACTTCAAACCCGAAACTTCCATCCTCACCCCTTTGCCAGGTATTTTGCAAAGCATCGCTTCGCAATGGGCAGCAGCGTTTCTTCCAATGGATAAGCCAACGATGTTTCAATATTATACACTGCGGGGTTAGGCATTTCCTTCCGTTCTTTTATCAGCATGCGCTTTATGTTTTGCGGGGTGTTGCTAAAAGTTCTACGCCATTGCTGAACATAGTCCGTGCGGATGCCGCGATACTTTTCATCATGTTTCTCATAAATGGTGAGCCTGTATTGGTACACAATGGTATCGTTGTAACGGCTGTCTTTTAGCAGCATATAACCTTCATTGGTGTCAAGCGGGAGCAGGCCGACAGGTTCTATGGTTAAATTGGATTCTACAAATTCGTAAATCTCGGCACCTGCTTCTATGGTGTTTTTTATTTTGTTTGCTGAGTAATGAATGATCTCCTCCAGTTCTTTCATCAGTTCGTCATCTTCAATCATGCGCTCGTATACCAATTGCAACTTTTGCATATTGATATCGGTAAGTTGTTTGGGAAAATGTTCCTGCAAAAATTTTTTGTTTTCTCGGAACGCAACCATGTTATTGTAGTGAAAAATAACATCGGCCAATTGCGGGTAAAGTTTGTTTGCATTAAAGTATTTGCTCACTTCCTGCAAGTAGGCAAGCAGTGTATACTTCTTCAATTCAAAGTCAATATATCCTTCTGCAAACCATGTTTCCGATAATGACTTCATACACCTTGTTTTTGATTCTTAAATTAATTCATTCGGTTCAATTGAAATAAAGTTAGCGGCTGACTTGCAGTTGTTTTAACAAGTGGTTAGTTTAGATGAATTTAAATTTTATGCCAACCATTACTATTGCCACCTTCAACTGCGAAAATTTATTCAGACGTTTTAAGTTTAGCACTACGCTCACCAAACCGCAGGTAGACAACGCGGTTGAAAATGGTTTTATTGTAAATCGTGCGTTGTTTGAAACGGTACCGCAGCCTGAAAGAAAGCTTACAGCACGGATGATAAAAGATACCAATGCGGACATCATCGCCTTGCAGGAAGTGGAAAATCTTGACACGCTAAAAAACTTTTGTTCTGAGCATAATCTTTCAAGTGCGTATCCTTATAAACTTTTAATTGATGGCAACGATCCCCGATTGATTGATGTGGCAGTGTTGAGCAAGATACCTTTTACAAAAGTTAACACGCACCAGTATTTAAAGAACAGCAAAAAAGATTGGGTGTTTTCGCGTGATTGCCTTGAGCTGGAATTTGTGATTGATGAGAAGCCATTTACGTTGTTTATTAACCATCTGAAAAGCATGTTTGACCGGGCCGACCCGGTGAACGGCCGTGCAAAAACGGCAGACAAAAGGAAGGAACAAGTGAGTGCGCTACTTAGAATATTACTGGACAGGTTTGGCAGAAAAAACTCTACCGCTGCATTTGCAATGGTGGGCGATTTTAATGATTATCCTTCAGGTGATTCATCGCTCAAGGAACTGTTCGAAACAAAGTGGCTCTCAAACGTTGTTGATCTGTTACCAGTAGAAGAACGCTGGACACACTTTTGGGACAATAACAAATTATCAGAAGCAGAACGTTACTGCCAACTCGATTATTTATGGATGTCGAAGGGTATTATGAAGTTGAATGCAGGCACTCTTCCGATTATCAATCGCAAAGGGCTGAGCAAAAAAGCAAAGCACCCTGTAATTGGTAAACGTTACCCTGAGATAGAAGAGTCAACAAAAGTGATTGCGGCCAGTGACCATTGTAGTGTAGCATACAAGTTTACTTTTTAAATCCTTGCAGCCAATCTGAATTTGGAAGCTTCAAGGCTTGTTTTTCCAGCCCAGGTTATGTACTAACCTGGAACGGTAAATTGCATTACATTTAAAAAAACTTTTTCTCAATCCTTTTTTCCAAACTAAAATAGAAGTTGAATGTTCAGAATTTTACTTGCGTTATGTATGTTGATAGGCGTAAAAGCCAGCGCGCAGGCCTACCTCACCAGTTATAAATACCAAAAGGTCATGCTGCAATCGGCCGCAATTGATATGCCTTATTCAGAGAAAATAGCCGAGGAAGCGATGCTTTCCTTTATGCAAAAACGCGCCGGTGGAAAACCAGCAGAGAGCAAGGGTGTATTTGTGTTTAGAAATACCCGTTTAGACCAGGAGGAAAATGTAGACCTGCATTGGGCAATAGAAAGAAAGAGCCGCCGCGAAAAAGATTTCTGTACTATTTACCTAATGGCTGCCAAGCTGAACGAAAACATGGCGCTCCGGCTGCCCGATGAAAAATTCGGTTTACCAGGTGCACAACTGTTACTCAATGAATTTGCTCCGGCAGTGGTAGCGTATGCATTGGAAGTAGAGATAAAAAATCAGCAGGATAATGTGGCAAAAGCAAATAAAAGATATGCATCGTTGCAAGAGGATAGCGTTGATCTGCAAAAAAGAAAAGTTGCGCTGGAAGATAAAATTGTAACCAATAGCAAAGACCAGGAGAAGCAACGGGCGGATATACAAAATCAACGATTGATGCTTGAAGCGCTGATGCAAAAAAGAAAGAGTTAATCAACCGCTACACGTGCATAAGAAAACCCACCTTAATCCATTAGGCGCGGATAATGCGGCTGGTTTCTTTTCCTGCGATCAATGTCTACAAAAATTGAAGTCTGCAAAAAATGTTTGGTGTACCCTGTTAGGTTCTCCCGAAAGTCGAATTGGTTTACATAGCTCAGTTGTACGGTGAAAGTGTTGCTAAGCCCATATCCAATACCAGCTGAAGCGCGGTTGCGCTGAAAGTAGGGTGTGGTATTCGTGACAAATATTTCCTCGAAAGCATTTAGATAAAAAGCGCCTTTGCCAATCTTATCCTTGTTCAAAGGCAACAACCCATTTAACCTATAGCGAAACCGGTTGCTGTATTTGCCATCATCGTAAAACCGTTGCTCTATTCTATAGCGGTGTTCCAGTTTAAAGTTGCCAATGTCGTTGGTGAGGGTCAGTTGTTCCCAAAGCCTGAACTCGTGAACTACCGGCGATTCAAAGTTGTCGTCAAAGCCATAGGTGGCATATTGCCCGAGGCCTGCCAGGAAGGTTGTTTTCTCCGCGGCCTTGTAACTAATACCTCCCTTATTCTCGTGGTAGAAATAATGATTGAAAACTTTTTGCGACCGAAGCTGCCCTTCATAAAATACACCCCATTTTTTATCAAGGACTAGCTCCACGTTTAGTGCGCTCCAGGTACCCAGCCCATCGCGCTGTGCAGCGGTAGTAAGGGTTAAAAATAGAGCCATCATGAAAGTGATGGCTCGGCTTACGAAAGAAAAAGTATTATTCAATATTCACTATTCAGCATTCAAAAAAAAGGGTCGTTCAAAAAAGTTGTGCGGTACAAGTGAGTGACACAACCAAGGCTGAACGATGTTCTTCAGCTCGTTAAAAATAAACTCAACGATAAAACACCAACTCACAACTCACCACTCACCTCTACCATTTCCTATTAATGTCCCAGTTCTCAAACTCTTTTGCTACGTCCGACAAAAAGCCTGCGCCAATGCTACCATCCACCACGCGGTGGTCATAGCTAAGCGATAAGTACATCATGTGGCGAATGCCAATTGCATCGCCTTCAGGTGTTTCCAAAACCACCGGGCGTTTTTTAATAGCACCCACTGCTAATATTGCAACCTGTGGCTGGTTGATGATAGGTGTGCCCATCAAACTTCCGAAGGTGCCTACATTGGTCATCGTAAAGGTTCCGTTCGCAGTGTCATCCGGTTTCAGGCGATTGTTGCGTGCACTATCGGCCATACCATTTACGGCTTTGCTTAGGCCAACAAGGTTCAGGTAATCAGCGTTTTTAATTACCGGCACAATCAGGTTTCCACTGGGCAATGCAGTAGCCATTCCTATGTTAATGTCCTTTTTCAAAATGATGCGATCACCATCCACCGAACAGTTGATGTACGGGTAGCGCTTAATTACTTTAGTGATGCACTCTATAAACAAAGGCGTGAAAGTAATCTTGGTGCCTTCTTGTTTTTCAAACTGGCTCTTCACTTTGTTGCGCCATACTACCATGTTGGTTACGTCAGCTTCCGCAAAGCTGGTAACGTGTGGGCTGGTCGCTTTGCTGTTCACCATATGCTTTGCAATCATCTTGCGCATACGGTCCATCTCAATTATTTCTACGTTGCCGGTGGGGGCAGTGTATGCTTGTGGCTCAGGCGTTGGTTGCGTAATCGCTGCTGATGTATTATTCGCTTCAACCGCAGGCCCCTGTATGCTTGCATCCGCTTGTTGAGTTGGCAGTTGTTGCGGTGCTTGCTGACTTGTCTTTCCAGATTTCTTGTCCGCTACATATTGCAGAATATCTTTTTTAGTAACGCGTCCGTCATTGCCTGTACCGCCAATATTTTCCAGTTCACTCATCGATACGCCTTCACTATTGGCAATATTCATGACCAGCGGGCTGTAGAATTTACTATTGCTTCCGCCGCCTGTTGTTCCGGTTGCCTGGCTTACAAAAGGCACTTCATCGATTTCTTCCGGTGCAGGTTGTACAGGTGTTGACGGTTGCTGTGTTTGCGTTTGCAGTACTTGCGGAGCTGCAGCAGCGGTAGCCACTGCGCCATTTGCATTGGTTTCAATGCGCGCAATTACGGTACCTATGGGCACTACATCGTTCTCGTTAAACAGCACTTCTGCCAATATTCCTTCGGCAGTAGACGGCACCTCGCTGTCCACCTTATCGGTCGCAATTTCCAGCAGCGTTTCATCTTGCTTGATCATTTCGCCCGCTTTTTTCGTCCATTTTAAAATGGTGGCTTCCATGATACTCTCGCCGAGTTTAGGCATTACTAAATCAACTAAGGCCATAATATTTTATTTTATTTCAAAGGCAATTTGATGTTCCGGGCAATCGTATTTCTATTGGGCATCCTTGCGTCGCACTCTTGTACATTTGGCGCTTTTTTCGCCACCCGTTTTCAAGGCTAAATCAAAATTGTTTGCAAGGCAACCAAAGCTGCAAAGATGTTTGATTTGCGCCACAAAACAAAAAGGGTAAATGATTGGGCGGTTCAATGAGAACCGTCCATAGCATGCAACAAAATGTTGCCCACCACAAACCAAACCAACTGGTTTGCAGAAGAACAGTTTACATGTAGCCAGGGTTAGTGGATCAGTCTTCCAGCATAAGTTTCCGCACCATGATCAATGCATTAATGGTGGTTAAATCAATATTCCGCTGCCTGTCGAACCTAAAGTGAAAAGAATGCGCCACTACTTTGGAGGTACTTGCAGCAGCAATCCAAACGGTGCCAACTGGTTTCCCGTCAGTGCCACCGTCGGGTCCCATAATGCCGCTCACTGCCAATGCATAATCCGACTGAACGGTTTTCAATGCGCCGATAGCCATTTCTTTCACCGTCTGTTCGCTCACTGCTCCATATTGTTGTAATGTGCCTGACTGAACGCCCAGCAATCCTTCTTTTACTTCATTCGCGTAGCTTACGACTCCTCCTTTATAAAAAGCCGATGAGCCAGCCTTCCGGGTCAATAGGTGAGCAATATATCCTCCAGTGCAACTCTCAGCAGTCGTAATCGTTTTATGTTTTTCAACCAACAGTTTACCTACCGCTTCTTCCAGGCTGATGTCTTCATTAGCCACCATCACATCTGCTACTTCGTGTTGTAGCAGGATAAATTGCTCATCAACCCTTGCGCTTATGACATCTTTGTCGGCACCGGTTATCGTAAGCCGCAGCCGCACCATACCATAATGAGGTAAATAAGCCAGCTTAATATCTGGGGGAAGTGCTGCTTCAAAACCTTTGATGCGCTCCGCTAAAAACGATTCGCCAATGCCGGCGGTTAATAGTGTGCGGTGCACCACGGCAGGTAACTCAAACCAATCATTCAATTGCGGCAAAACAAAATCCTGCATCATGCCTTTCATTTCGTTGGGTACACCCGGCATGCTGATAAAAATGCAGCCATCTTTTCTAAACATCATTCCCGGTGCAGTACCGCGTTTGTTTTGAATTACCGTACAAACATCCGGCACTTCAGCCTGCTTAAGATTCACCTCTAACAGCGGACGGTCGAGGTATTTCGAAAAAATTGTTTTTACATTTTCAAGTGCACCTTCATTGGTTACTAAAGTGCCACCAAAGTATTTGCACAGCAAAGGCTTTGTAATGTCGTCGGCGGTAGGACCTAATCCACCCGTGATAAAAACAAGTTGGGCATATTTACTTTCTTCATCCAGCGCACGCCAAATGTCATCCCAAACATCGCCCACGGCCACACGCCTTCTTACCCAAACACCTGCTTTATTTAATTGCTGTCCCATCCATGCACTGTTGGTATCTATGGTTTGTCCAATCAGCAGTTCATCACCAATGGTGATGATGGACGCATTCATTTTCTTATCGCTCATCTTAAATCTTATAAAGTCAGTGATTAAAATTTTGGAAAGAAAGCAGGGTAAATCATAACAATCTTAATAGTCAGCGTTCTTGTCACTTACCCTAATTTTAGCGCAATGTAATTACAAGTATGAGAACATCCATCTGGCTGATTTGTTTACTAACGGGCATTACTGCTACGGCTCAAACTATTCATGCGAAACTGCAAAATGCGGTACAGGCGTTTGAAGCGGATGCACAAATGCAAAATGCTATTCTTGGGTTTTATGTCGTTAACGGCAAAACAAGCGAAGTCATCTTCAATCGCAACGGTGGCATTGGTCTGGCTGGTGCAAGCACCCAAAAGGTAGTTACCAGCGCAACTGCTTTTGAAACATTGGGCATGGACTATCGCTATAAAACTGAACTTGCTTATGATGGATCAATAACTGGTGGAGTCTTGAATGGAAGTGTGTACATCATTGGTTCCGGTGACCCGAGCACCGGTAGCTGGCGGTATTCATCCACCAAAGAAAACCTGCTGCTAAATAATTGGCTGAAGGCGCTCAGCACTGCTGGTATTAAAAAGATCAACGGAAAAATTTTTGTGTACGATAAAAACTGGGATAGCCAGACCATACCCGGCGGATGGATATGGGACGACATCGGTAATTATTATGGTGCGGGTGCAAGCGGTTTCAACTGGAGAGAAAATCAATATGACTTAAACTTTAAAACAGGCAAACCGGGCGATACCGTTACCGTAACCGGAACCGAGCCTGTCTTGTTTTCAAATAATTTCATCAATGAAATAACAGCTGGTAAAGAGGGTAGTGGAGACAACGCATACATTTATCGAGCACCACTTGAGTCAACAGCCGTTTTAAGAGGAACCATTCCTCCAAATAAAAATACTTTTACGATCTCGGGTTCTACGCATGCACCAGCATTCCAGCTCTCCAATACTTTAGCCAGGTTGGCGGCGCAGCAGGGTTTCGGTGATAGTCTTTCCGGAAACAGCCTGACGGGTGCTGGAATGCCTACTAAGCTTCCTGCCAATCTCAAGATTTTTCATACTCATCTTTCGCCTTCGTTGGATAGCCTGAACTACTGGTTTTTGAAAAAGAGTGTAAACCTGTATGGGGAAGCCCTTATTAAAACGCTGGGTTTTCAGTCTACAAAAATCGGAAGCACAAAGGGCGGAGTAGATTTCGTAAAAAGCTTTTGGAAAACGAAAGGCATAGAAGAAACAGCATTGCGTATGCAGGACGGAAGTGGGCTTTCGCCGCAAAACAGGATTACGCCCGAGGCTCTGGTAAAAGTGATGCAGTATGCAAAAGGACGTCCATGGTTTACTGCTTTCAACAATGCACTGCCCGAAATAAATGGCCTGCGCATGAAGAGTGGTACGATAGGCGGAGCAAAAAGCTTTACAGGATATTCGGGTGAGTATATATTTGCAATCATCGTAAACAATTATAATGGCTCAGCAGGCGACATACAAAAAAAGATGTGGCGTGTGCTGCATGAACTTAAATAGAAATTTTTATGCAATCTCAAAACTTTAGCAACCACACACGGTTGTCACCTACTTACCATTTTGCTACCGGCATTCCTTTGCTCGCTTTGGTTGTTGGCTCTTTTATCAATTTGTATCAGAGTAGTCACGATAACCTGTACTCAGCCTCGTTAATCTGTTTAATGTCGCTGATCGTACTAAGCATCTTTTTTCATGCAAGAACTTTTGGATTGAAAGCGCAAGACCGCGCCATTCGTGCAGAAGAAAACTTCCGGCATTTTATGCTCACAAGAAAACCCTTGGATAGCCGACTGACTTTATCACAGCTCATAGCTTTACGCTTTGCGTCAGATGATGAGTTTCCTGCGCTTGCTGATAAAGCTGCTATCAATAAAATGTCATCCAAAGAGATCAAGCAATCGATTAAGAACTGGAGAGGCGACTACCACAGAGTGTAGGCGCATTTATTTATCGTAAGCAAAAGGCAACCAAATGGTAGATTATGATGTACTGGTGATTGGGGGTGGACCGATTGGCCTTGCCTGCGGCTTGGAAGCTAAACGGGCCGGGCTACGTTGTGTTATTATTGAGAAAGGTGCACTGGTAAACTCCATTTTCAATTATCCTGTAAACATGCAGTTCTTTTCTACCAGCGAACGGCTGGAGATTGGAGGCATTCCATTTGTAAGTACGCATTCAAAGCCAAACCGGGCCGAGGCTTTGGAGTATTATCGAAGGGTTACACTTACCGGTGGCATCAACATCAAATTGTTTGAGGAAGTACAGTCTGTAAAAACCATGGAACGTAGTTTTGAAGTGGTTACTTCACGATCTGTTTATAGGTCCGCAAATATTATTGTTGCTACCGGGTTTTACGACATTCCTTACCTACTCAATGTAAAGGGCGAAACGCTTTCAAAAGTGAAGCACTACTATGATGATCCTCATTATTACGCATTTCAAAAAGTATTGGTGGTTGGCGCGGCAAATTCTGCGGTGGACGCGGCTTTAGAAACCTGGCGTAAAGGTGCACAGGTAACGATGGTAATAAAAGAATCAGCCATTAGTGAACGGGTAAAATATTGGGTGAAACCGGATATTGACAACCGTGTAAAAGAAGAATCGATCAATGCCTTTTTCAATTCAACCATAAAAGAAATCAGGGAAAATGAAGTAGACATTGAAACGCCAAAAGGACTGGTGACAATCGAAAATGATTGGGTACTTGCAATGACAGGCTACCAACCCAACCTTTCCTTCCTTGAGCAAATGGGCATTCAACTTTCTAACGACGCCGTAAGAAAACCGACCTACAACGAAGAGACAAATGAAACGAATGTTGCAGGCA
Source organism: Segetibacter sp. (assembly GCA_031425015.1). GTDB lineage: Bacteria > Bacteroidota > Bacteroidia > Chitinophagales > Chitinophagaceae > Segetibacter. The sequence goes on from JANPIM010000035.1 coordinate 76,658, forward strand.
TTTATTTAGCCGGTGTAATCTGTGGAGGAATGAATACGCACCGCTTATTTATTGAAAATTCGAGGGAGCATGCGGAGAAGATTGTGGCGCATATTCTAAATAATCGTTTAGTCGTTCCAGATGTCAGCTAACTTAACCCGAGCTTTGCAGTGCATACCAAAGTCGAATACGTAATTATCTTCATCTGCCCCTAGTTTGTATTGGCCTTCTTCAAGTTTATAAATTTCCACTTTTTGTTTATCTAAATCTACTAATAGATAGTATCCGATGCCTTGTTGTTCATACAAGTGAAACTTCTTGTTTTTGTCCTTGATAATTGTGGCAGGAGAAAGTACCTCTACAACTAAAGCCGGCACAAAATCAAGATACTTCTTTATGATCTTACCACAGACAACGAGTACGTCAGGTTGAACAATCGTGTGTTCATCTATTTTATAATCCAGCGGCGGATAAACTTTGCAAGTTTTACAACCACCTTCCTTTAAACCATTTCTTAATGCTATCATTATGTTTAACGATAGTTCCTGGTGTCGCGGTATAGGCAGGGGGCTCATCGCAATAGCATACCCCTCAATCAACTCCCAACGACCTTCCCAGTGTAAGTAGTCATCATAAGTGTAATGAGGTAAATATGATTCGTGCTGTGGCATAGTTAAAGTTACAAATTCAATCTTTAAAAATGAGGCGCCACGCCGGTGTAATTGTGCGGCGTAATTGCTTTTAGTTCCTTTTTTATTGCACCACTTACTTTTAGTGTTCCAATAAATTCCTGGATGTCATTTTTTGTAATAGAAGATTTGCCCCGCGTTAATTCCTTCAATGCTTCGTAGGGTTCCGGATAGTTTTCCCTTCTTAAAATGGTTTGAATGGCTTCGGCTACAACGGCCCAGTTGTTCTCCAGGTCTTCCTTCATTTTTACTTCATTCAACACTAATTTACTCAAACCTTTCTCTATCGATTTGATGGCGAGCAAGGTATGCGCAACTGGCACCCCAATATTACGCAGCACCGTACTGTCCGTTAAATCCCTTTGCAAGCGACTGACCGGAAGCTTTGCAGAAAGATGTTCAAAGAGCGCATTGGCTACACCGAAATTCCCTTCTGCGTTTTCAAAATCAATTGGGTTCACTTTGTGCGGCATGGCACTACTGCCCACTTCACCGGCTTTCGTCTTTTGCTTAAAATAATCCATGCTGATGTACGTCCACAAATCGCGGCACAAATCTGTGAGGATATTATTGATGCGCTTCATGCAATCGAAATGCGCTGCTAGGTGATCGTAGTGTTCTATCTGCGTAGTGAATTGCATGCGTTGCAATCCTAATGAACCATCCACGAAACCATTGGCCAGCTTAATCCAGTCTCTTGCAGGAAACGATACAACATGGGCATTGAAGTTGCCGGTGGCGCCACCAAACTTTGCCGCATATGGTATGTGCCCAAATAGTTGAACCTGGTTATCCAGTCTTTCTGCATACACCATCATTTCTTTACCCAATATTGTAGGCGATGCAGGTTGACCATGTGTACGCGCCAGCATCGGTACCGCTTCCCACTGCCGCGCCATTTGTATGATCCTGTTTTTAAGATTGACAATTGTGGGCAGGTAATCGTGCTCCATGCAGTCCTTCCAGCTCAATGGGATTGCAGTATTATTGATGTCTTGTGAGGTAAGGCCAAAATGAACCCATTCCTTTAATTCACCGGCACCGCATTTTTCCAGGTGTTCTTTCAAAAAATATTCAACTGCTTTTACATCATGGTTAGTGATGGCTTCAATTTGTTTGATTTGTTGCGCATCATCCAAACTGAAATCGTTACAGAGCTTTTGCAAAAACTGCCTGCTTTTTGGCAATAGTTTAAAAAACTTTTTATCGGCAAGAAAAAAGAAATACTGCACCTCCACCAGTACACGGTATTTCATGAGCGCATATTCTGAGAAATATTCTTCGAGTGAACGTACTTGTTTTCTGTAGCGACCATCAATGGGGGATATAGCAGTGAGCTGATTTAGTTCCATATAATTTAAATAAGTAAAGTTCCTGTTGAAGACTGTTTTACCGTACACGAGTGCGACGCAACGATGTTGATGACCGCACTGCCGCCCGGTTCACAAAAAAGATTTTTCTTTGCGCGCAAATGTAGCTGAATTGAATAAGACGATAAAAGTTGGAGCAGTAAGTTATTTGAATACGAAGCCTTTGCTGTATGGGTGGCGACATGGTTTTAAAATCGAGGGAGCTGAGGTGATTGAAGCTTATCCTTCGATGGTGGCAGAGATGCTATTAAACAACGAGATAGATGTGGGACTGGTGCCTGTAGCCATTATCCCTCAACTGAAGGAACATCACATAATATCGAAGTATTGCATTGGTGCCGAAGGACCTGTGGCCTCTGTATGCATTTTTAGCGAGGTGGAAATACACAAAGTAGAAAAGGTTTTGCTCGATTACCAGAGCCGGACTTCTGTGGCGCTGGCCCGTTTACTGATGAAGCATTACTGGAACATTAACCCGGTAATTGAAGATGCATCTGAAGATTTCAGAAAACAAATTACCGGGACAACTGCCGCTGTGGTCATCGGCGATCGTGCATTTGAACAACGAAAGCAGTCAACCTTTGTATACGATTTGGCGGAGGCATGGATCGATTTTACTAAACTGCCTTTTGTATTTGCAGCATGGGTAGCCAACAAGCAACTTCCTGAATCTTTCATCACGCAGTTTAACGAAGCCAATCGCATTGGGCTGCAACATATTGACAAAGTGGTAGCAGAAAATCCGTATGAATTTTATGATCTGAAAAAATATTTTACGGAAGACATCAGTTACGATTTGAACGATGAGAAGCTGAAGGGATTGCATAAGTTCCTGGGCATGTTGCCTACAGTCCTTTAGTTTTAGAAGGGTACAGGAACCCTTCGATTACCCACCACCTGAACTTTACCAGCATCATCATTTTAGACGGCTTTCCTTGTAGTAAGTAGCCTAAGCCATAGGCAATAGCGTAGCCAAACTTTGCGGTGTATTCAACAAACTTTTTCAATAGTTTCCAGCTATTGCCGGCATTCATCAATCGTTCGCTGCCGCCAATGCCATAGCTGTGCCGGCGCACATAAGCCTTGTCAAATTTGTTGCCTTCTACATGATGGTGTACCACTACATCGGGCAGGTAGTACACTTTCTCATGGTGGTTAATCAGCTTCAGGTACATGGCTTTTTCTTCGCCTGCCATCAGGCTTTTGCCGCTGCGGCCAAGGTTGCCATCAAAGTATCCATACTTTTCGAAAGCCGCTTTTCTAAAGTGCATATTGGCGCCCGAAGGGTAACGAACGCCCTGCATTTGAAATACCTTGTCGCCCTGATCATAATGCCCTACGAGTCCCCAAAAATATTTTCCAAACCAATCGGCAACCGGCACCAAATATTTAGGAATGATCTTACCACCGGTTGACATTGCTTCAGGATGCGCATCATAAAATGCAACGATTAACTGAAGCCAGTTTTTTTCGGCAAGGCAATCATCATCTATATAGGCTACAATTTCACCACGCGCTTCCTGTGCGCCCCGTGTACGGGTGAAGCCTACGCCTTGTTGGGTTTCCAACACATACCTGAAGTTGAGGTATGGGTACAACGCAGACACCTGCTTACAAACATCAGCTGTATGATCGGTGCTGTTGTTATCAATCACCAACACTTCAAAGTCAGACTGAGGGAATTGTAAATGCGTTAAACTTTCAATACAAAGCTGTAGCAGCTTTGCACGATTGTAGGTGCAAATGGCTATGGTTGCTTTGTAGGGGTGAGGCATTTTGAGTTTTTGCCGAAAGTCGGACAATTTTTGAAAACACAGGCGTTATTATAGCTGTAAGGAAATTGATGGCCATACATGCTAATTGTTTGACCCTACCTTAGCCATTCGGAACTTGTAAGCAAATGTTTGATATTTTCGCGACTGTCAATTACCAATTTCAATTCTAAACCACTAAATAGCTGTGCATGCACATTCGAACTAGAACAACCTGCAGGGTTTGCGGATCCTCCTCTCTGAAGCAAGTCGTAGACCTTGGCCCGCAATACTTGCAAGGGTCTTTTGTGAAGCCCGGTAAAGAAATGCCCTCAACACGGAGAATACCATGTACGCTGGTAAGGTGCAACCCTGAAGTTGACGAGCATGCATGTGGCCTGCTGCAAATGGAGCATTCCGTTCCTCCCGAAATTTTGTATGCTGCTTATTGGTATCGTTCAGGCACTAACAATACCATGCGGAATCACCTGAAAGGGATTGTTGATTCAGTTACGCCGATCATTGAAAATAAGAAGGCCGTTGTGTTAGACATTGGTTGCAACGATGGTACATTGCTGGATTTCTACCCGGAGACGTACAAGAAATTTGGTGTCGATCCAAGCGATGTTGCACAAGAAGTAAAACACGCAACAGTCGTTCAGGACATTTTTCCATCAGACCGATTGAACGTGGCTTTGAATGGAAATAAAATAGACGTGATCACTTCCATTGCGATGTTTTATGATTTGGAAGACCCGGTGAATTTTGTAAAAAACATTAAAGCTGTATTATCCGACAAAGGCGTTTGGGTGGTGGAAATGAGTTACATGCCTGCAATGCTTGAACTGGATTCTTACGACACCATATGCCATGAACATTTGGAGTATTATAGCTTCGCACTGCTCGAGAAAATCTGCGCAATGGGCGGAATGAAAATTTTCAAAATTCTTTTTAATGATATCAATGGAGGAAGCATTCGCTGCTATGTAACGCACGCAGAAAATGCAGCTTATGATACCCAAGAAGCCTACAAACTTATTAGCGCCACCCGGCAAAAAGAGTTTGATATGGAGTTGGATACCGACAAACCTTACCAGGCTTTTAATGAAAGAATAAATAAACTAAAAAGCGAGTTGTACGGTTTGCTATTAACCTATAAAAAGGAAGGAAAACGGATTCACATTTATGGAGCCTCCACAAAGGGTAATACCATTTTGCAGTGGTGTGGAATTGATAATACGCAGATTGATTATGCTGCCGAGCGCAACCCCGATAAATATGGTGCGTACACTTTAGGTACAAACATTCCGATTATTAGCGAAGAAGAAAGCCGCGCCATGAACCCTGATTATTACCTCGTACTTCCATGGCATTTTAAAGAGGAATTTCTTGAAAGAGAAAAGGAAACACTGGCAAAAGGTACCGGATTAATATTCCCACTTCCAAAAATTGAAATTTATAAAAAATGAATTTCAACAGGTTCTTAGGGAAGTTGTTTGCAGGCTTTAAGATTTTGAAAAGCGAGGTTCAACCCAGCTTTTCTCAATCCGGCGAAGACCAGGTTATTCGTTACCTCGTGTACAATGTGTTGGGAATTACCATGCCTACTTATTTAGATATTGGTACCAACCATCCATACATGTGCAACAACACTTTTTACTTTTACAACCGTGGAAGCAGGGGTGTTTGCATAGAACCTGACGAACAGTTTGCCCCGTTGATCAAAAAGCACCGTAAGGATGATGTTTACCTGCAAGCAGGTGTAGCTGCAGGCGATGCAAAGCAAGCAGTGATGTATGCCTTTCCCGGTGACTATAGTGGTTGGAATACTTTCTCTGAAGAAGAAGCCGTCAATCGCCAGAAAGAATCGGGCGTTGCTTTTACAAAAGTTCAGAACGTGGCGCTTGTAAACATCAATAAAGTAATTGAGCAGCACTTTAAACCGCACCCCAATATTTTATCGCTGGATGTGGAGGGGCTTGACCTTGACATTTTAAAAAGCCTTGACTTCAATCGGTTTAAACCCGAAGTAATCTGTGTAGAAACCATCACCTTCAGCGTAACCAATGAAGAAGAAAAGATTACAGAGATTATTGACTTCGTTACCTCAAAGGGCTACATGGTTTTTGCCGACACGCATGTAAATACTATTTTCTGCCGTGCAGATGTTTTAAAAAAGACACGATAGATGACAGCAATTATTTTGGGTGCCGGCGGGCAGGATGGTCATTACCTAAAAACTTTGTTAGAAAAGGAAGGCTTGACGGTAGTAGGCATTGGAAGGAGTGGAGATTGGATAAAAGCAGACCTGACCAGTTTTGATGCGATTGTTGAACTGGTGAAACAACACCAGCCGAATTATATTTTTCATTTCGCAGCCAATTCTACTACACGGCATGCTGCGTGGAAAGAGAACCACGATACCATCAGCACCGGATCATTGAATGTGTTGGAAGCAGTTAAAGAATATGCGCCACACTGTAAGGTATTTCTATCAGGCAGTGGATTGCAGTTTATAAACGAAGGCCTACCAATAAAAGAAACGGATGCGTTTGAAGCCTCCAGTATTTATAGCGCTAGCCGAATACATACCGTGTATGCTGCACGTTACTTCAGAAGTATTGGTTTGAAGGCGTATGTTGGCTATTTCTTTCACCACGATAGCCCGTTGCGATCTGAAAGGCACATTAACAAAAAGATCATGAACACCGCAAAAAGAATTGCCAGCGGATCGGGTGAAACCCTTGAAGTAGGTGACCTTTCAGTTAAAAAAGAATTCGGTTTCTCGGGCGATATCGTGCAAGGCGTTTGGCAATTGGTGCAACAGGACAATGTTTTTGAAGCTGTAATTGGAACCGGTAAAGCACATGCCATTGAAGAATGGGTTGACCTGTGTTTTTCATTGAATGTTTTAAATTGGAGAACACACACCACACAAGTTGAAGGGTTTGTACCCGATTTCAACATACTGGTTTCTGACCCCAGCACAATGCATTCGCTTGGTTGGCAACCGAAGGTCGGTATTGAAGATCTTGCAAAAATGATGATGTAATGATGAGAAAGAAAATTCTGATATTAACGCTGAATGATTACATCCTTTACCAGCCTACCATACTCAGTCTGTACGACTACCTTTCGGCACATGCGGACGTAACCGTCGTTTCTTTTGAACCCAAATTTGTAACGAAGCAAAAGGAAGAAAAAAGAAATATTCACTACTTGAAGATGGGCGCGATTGGTACCGAGTTTTTTACCAAAGCTGATTTTATCATTTCTAAACTTACACCATTCATTAAAAAAGTATCTCCGAAGTTTTCACATCATTACCTTTTTTACAATTACTATTTACCATCGGTTGTGAAGCGGTATTTGCAACGGGAGAAGCCGCAACCGGATGAAGTAATTGCTGTAGACCTGGGCGTTTTACTGGTGGCACAAGAGCACTTTGGTGCCGTCAATTTCCTATCGCTTGAAATTGATAATAATACCAATCCCAACTACAAAAAGATCGATCAATCAAAGATCAAATCGGTATTTGTTCAAAGTGAGTTGCGCTATAATTATTTGTTTCCCCAGCATCTGCATAAAAAATTCATCGTTCAGAATTCGCCGGTATATAAAAAGCGAGCTGCAGTTGAAAAGGTTCGCACCAATTTTATTTGGGCAGGGGCCATCGACAGAAGATTGGCTGTATTAGAGTGCATTGAGTTTTTCAATCAATACAAAGAATTTAAACTGGTGATGAAAGGTGGTGGAGATAAGAAGACCAGGCGAATCATTGAAGAACAATACGGCCATTTATTGCGCGAAGAACGTATTGTTTTCAACCAGGAATATCTTGAAGCCGACTCGTTTGTAGATTTTCTCAGCTCTTTTAAAATAGGTTTTTGTTTTTACTCGTGGAGTTTGATTGCTGCCAGTTTCAATTATCAATCGGCCCCTTCAGGCAAATTATTTATGTACCTCGCCGCCGGTACTCCGGTTATTGCGTGCAATATTCCGGGGTTTGATTTTGTAAAAGAATTTGAAGCCGGCGTTTTAATAGATGACTATGAACCTGCCACGATTAAAAAAGCTATTGAAACCATAGAAGCAAATTACGACCACTACTCCCAGGGTTGCTACAGGGCAGCTGAGGCGTACAGCTTCGATAAAGCAGTGCAGCCGTATATTGATTATTTGTTGGCTTAGCTGCGTGTCAACCGATCTGCTTTTTACAAGTCATAGAGACATTTACTGAAGCCCACCTTGTGCAGTGTCGAAGCGCTAATGCGGCACTTACTTTTTTCATACTGAGCGAATTCTACTAATTTGCGCCCAACATTTTCAACTGTATGAAAGTAGTGATTTTTGCCGGGGGCCTTGGCACCAGGATATCAGAAGAAACGGATACCAGGCCTAAGCCGATGGTAGAAATTGGAGGTCGCCCCATCCTATGGCATATCATGAAGATCTACAGCATGTACGGCTTCAATGATTTTATTATCTGCCTTGGCTATAAGGGATATGCGATTAAGGAATACTTCATGCATTACTACCTGCACAATTCCGACCTCACCATTGAATTGGACAATAACAATATCAAGATCCATGCTTCTTCTTCAGAGTCATTTAAAGTGACTTTAGTTGACACGGGCATTTCAACCAAAACTGCCGGCCGTCTAAAGCGGGTAAAGAAATATTTAACCGACGGCGAAGATTTCATGCTCACGTATGGTGATGGTGTGAGCGATGTAGATATACCTGCGCTGATTGCTTTTCACCAGCAACATGGTAAGGTGGCAACCGTAACCGCTGTACAACCCGAGGCGCGTTTTGGTGGTATGGATATTAATGATGAAGGAATAGTAAAAGTATTTCGGGAGAAACCAAAAGGTGATGGCGGATGGATCAACGGTGGTTTTTTTGTGCTGAAACCTGAGGTGTTCGACTACCTGCAGGAAGATATGGACGATACCATGTGGGAAGATGGACCGATGACCAATCTATCCAACAACCATGACCTTGTAGCGTACAAGCACAAAGGCTTTTGGAAATGTATGGATGCGCTGCGCGATAAAATAGAACTCGAACATCTTTGGCAAACAAACCAGGCACAATGGAAAATTTGGTAAGCCTGCACGATCTCCCCGCAATCTTCAAGGATAAGAAAGTCTTTGTAACCGGGCATACCGGCTTCAAAGGCGCATGGCTTTGTGCGTGGCTTCATTCCATGGGTGCTACCATCGCAGGCTACTCACTAGCGCCGGAATATGAAAATGGTTTGTACAGTCTACTCAAGCCAATGAATTTATTTGAAGACACCATTGCCGATATTAGAGACAAGCCAAAACTGTCTGAAGCAATTACAGCGTTTCAGCCCGACTATGTTTTTCATTTGGCCGCACAGCCTTTAGTGCGCCGTTCGTACCAAATTCCTGCGGAAACTTTTGATGTAAATGTAACCGGCACCGCCATCGTGTTGGAAGTAGTTAAGAACTTGCCTAACAAGTGTACAGTAGTGGTAGTCACCACCGATAAGGTGTATGAAAATAAAGAAGACGGCAGCCTTTTTAAAGAAGATGATGTGCTTGCCGGGCACGATCCGTATAGTGCCAGTAAAGCGGCAACGGAAATTGTAGTAAAAAGTTTTCAGCGTTCTTTTTTTCACCCTCAACAGGATGCGGCAAGTCGCAAATCTTTGGCTTCTGCGCGGGCAGGTAATGTAATTGGCGGGGGCGACTGGAGCAGCGACCGGATCATGCCCGACATCGTGCGTTCATTATTAACCAGCCAGGTAATTGAAGTACGCAATCCTTCTGCTGTTCGACCTTGGCAGCATGTGTTAGAACCACTGGCAGGTTACCTTCAACTCGCAGCCATGCTGCATAATCATCCGGAAAAATACTCGCAAGCTTACAATTTTGGACCGCTACCTAAAGATCATTTAGAAGTAAAAGATTTTGTGCAAGAGGCCATCCAATGCTGGGGCAATGGTGCATGGAAAGATGTTTCGGAGCCGGGGCAATTGCATGAGGCCGGAGTTTTAAAACTGGATATTAGTAAGGCGAAAAATGAATTGGGTTGGGTGCCAAAATTATCGGCTGATGAAGCAATACAATGGACAATCGATTGGTATAAAGCGGATAGTTCAAAACAAGTGAATTGTACATTTCAGCAAATTGAAAAATACCAGTCGCTATGATTTTTACTCCCAGTCCGCTGGCAGGCAGTTACGTAATCAGCCTGCAACCAATAAGTGACAGCAGGGGTTGGTTTTCGCGGTTTTATTGTAAAGATGAATTTGCGCAAATTGGACACGATAAGGAATGGCTTCAGGCAAATCATTCCGTCACCTACAAAGCAGGTTCGATTCGTGGTTTGCATTTTCAACGTCCGCCACATGCAGAAATAAAAATGGTGCGTTGTATTAAAGGTTCTGTGTACGATGTGATAGTGGATATCCGAAAAAATTCCACAACTTACCTGCATTGGTTTGGTGTAGAACTTTCCGAAGATAACAAGACGATGATCTACATACCCGAAGGATTTGCTCATGGATTTCAAACTTTACAAGATGACGCACAACTCTTGTATTTTCATTCAGCGTTGTATGCACCAGGTGCAGAAGAAGGATTGCACCACAACGATCCATCCTTAAAAATAAATTGGCCTTTGCCTGTCACTGAAATTTCAGACAGGGATCAACAACATTCTTTCATCACTCAAGATTTCTTAGGAATATAATTATGGAATGCAGATTTTGTAAAACAGGTTTAGAGCACGTTGTGATAGATTTGGTCAACAGCCCGGCTTCCAATTCTTTCCTAACGAAGGAACAACTTAATGAGCCTGAGGCTTACTTTCCGCTAAAGGTTTTTGTATGCCACAATTGTTTTCTTGTGCAGGTAGATGAGTATAAAAAGTCGGATGACATCTTTAATGCCGAATACGTTTACTTCTCATCGTATTCTACCAGCTGGTTGCGGCATGCGAAGCAGTATACCCTTGATATGACGGAACGCTTTGGACTGGATGCGCAGTCGCAGGTAGTAGAGGTCGCTTCGAACGATGGTTACCTGTTGCAGTACTTCAAAGACAAGAACATCCCTGTTTTAGGCATAGAACCAACTGCTAACACCGCGCAGGTAGCGCAAGAAAAAGGAATAGAAAGTTTGGTAGATTTTTTTGGTGAGCGATTAGCTGGACAACTGGCGGCTAAGAACATGAAAGCAGATTTATTATTAGGCAACAATGTGTTGGCACACGTACCCGACATTTTAGATTTTGTAGGCGGAATGCAAATCGCCTTGAAGCCGGAGGGTGTAGTAACGATGGAGTTTCCGCACTTGCTACAACTGATGCAAAACAACCAGTTTGATACAATTTACCACGAACATTTTAGCTACCTGTCGTTGTTTGCGGTGCAACAAATCTTTGAAGCAAAAGGGTTGCAAATTTTTGATGTTACGGAGTTGAAAACGCATGGCGGTTCGTTGAGGATTTTTGCCTGTAACAAAACGGATAGCACTAAAACTGTTTCTGCCAATGTTTCCGCTGTTTTACAAAAAGAAGTACACGCAGGTTTGAATACAGTGGCAGCGTATCAAAAATTCCAGGAAGCCGCATTGCAAATAAAACTTAGCCTGCTATCATTTCTTATTGAGCAGAAAAGAGCGGGTAAAAAAGTAGCCGCTTATGGCGCAGCAGCCAAAGGGAATACATTGCTGAATTTTTGCGGTATTAAAAATGACCTGATTGATTTTGTAGTAGATGCCAATCCGCACAAGCAGGATAAATATTTACCGGGTAGTCATATACCCGTTGTAAGCGAGCACTATATAAAAGACGAGCAGCCGCACTACATTATCATTTTCCCTTGGAATATAAAAAATGAAGTAATGCAGCAACTGGCCTACATTAAAGAATGGGGTGGGCAATTTGTTGTGGCCATACCCGGACTGCAAATTTTATAAGATGAAAAAGATATTGGTGACAGGTGCTACCGGATTTGTTGGCAATTATGTGATGGAAGAATTGCTGAAACAACAACTGAATGTCGTCGCTACTTCCACCAATATTGAAAAGGCAAAACAGTTTATTTGGTTCGATAAAGTTGAGTACGTATTCTTTGATTTAAACCAGTTTTCAAAAGCCGAGAATTACCACACTTATTTCCACGAACCCACGCACCTCATACATTTGGCGTGGGAAGGTCTTCCCAATTACAACGAATCATTTCACCTTCAGGTAAACCTGCCACGGCATTACCAGTTCATACAAAACATGGTACGCCACGGCTTACAAAACGTAACTGTTGCTGGTACTTGTCTGGAGTATGGAATGAAGGAAGGCATGTTAAAAGAACAGGACACAGCAGCGCCCATTACTGCATACGCCCAGGCAAAAAACGAACTAAGAATTCAATTGGAAGCACTGGCTCAACTTGAGCCTTACCTGCTGAAGTGGGTCCGCTTGTTTTATATGTATGGAAAAGGACAGAGTACTAAGTCGTTGCTTTCGCAATTAGAGCAAGCTTTAGAAAAGAATGAAATCAGCTTTAACATGAGTGGAGGCGAGCAGGTGAGAGATTATCTTCCGGTAGAACACGTAGCGACCAATATAGTGCAAATTGCGCTGCAGGATAAAGTGACGGGCATTATCAATTGCAGCAGCAACCAACCCATACAGGTAAGAGACTTTGTTTTAAATTACCTGCGGGAGAATCGTAAGAGCATTCATTTGAACCTTGGCTTTTATCCTTATCCATCCTATGAGCCGATGCATTTTTGGGGAGATAATAGTAAGCTGCAATCAATCATAAAAGACCAACAAACATTTTGAGCAATGAAATTTAGCATTGTGCTACCGGTTAGAAATGGAGGAGCATTGGTGAAGGAATGCGTGCAGAGTATCCTCCATCAAACGGTGGCTGATTTTACTTTTTATGTGTTGGATAACTGCAGTACAGATGGCACATTGGAATATTTACAATCGATCAAAGATGATCGTGTCGTTATTATTCCCTCAGATAAATCATTGACGATAGAAGAGAATTGGGCGAGGATTGTAGCGATTGAAAAGAATGAGTTTATTACACTGATTGGCCACGATGATGTACTGGCACCACATTACCTGGCCACGATGGAGCAATTAATCCAGCAGCATCCAAACGCTACTTTATACCAAACGCACTTCAATTTCATCGATACGGATGGCAATCTAATTAAGCCTTGTAAACCGATGCGTGAAAAAGAGAGAGCGCATGAATTTCTTGGCAGTATTCTTACAAATTCCATTGACATGATGGGCACCGGTTTTATGATGCGTGCACAGGATTATGATTCGTTAGGAGGCATTCCACCTTATCCCAACCTGTTGTTTGCAGACCTTGAAATTTTTATTAAGCTGGCGCAAAAAGGTTACAAGGCCACGACCCCTGAAGTTGGTTTCAGTTATCGCCTGCATCAAAGCACTACAAAGCTTTCACCAGATATAAAAATTCATAAAGCCTTTGAGCGATTTATTTATTTTCTGCAAAAGCTTGGAAACGTTGATCCAGAATATGCGTCTGTAATTAGGCAACATGGAAAGCAATTCATGCTTACGAATTGTAAAGCACTTGCCCACCGGCTATTGAGAACACCAATTGACAAGCGTGAGCATTTGTCAGTAAGAAAATTCATAGATCAATGCAAGACTTACGCTGCATTATTGATTCCAACCCAAACTTTTGATCCACTTTCTGTTACAAGTATTCGCCTGGCTGCAATAGTAGACAGCAATGCGATGGGAAGAAATCTATTTCTTGCTTTTAAAAAGTTATACTCAAAGCCTGTTTTAAAATAGGCAAACAACTTACTCGCTTTTGTGGCCCACCTTGTTTTTGTTCTTCAATTTAAACATCAGTTTTCCTAAACCGGTCGTCATGAAACGCGCCAAAATAATTTGCCGCGTCTGCCATAAATTCAATTTTATACTGTTGCCTATGTAGTGATGGTAGCTTCTCTTTACTTCAGCCAAACCTTTATAAAACTGGTTGTTGCTTGCTCCGCCCGGCGAAAAATAGATGAGTGGCTTTTCTATAAACAAAAACTTTTCATTTCTAATCCGGATTAAAAAATCATAGTCCATGGCAATGGTATAATCCGTATTGAATAAGCCATATTGTTCGTACAATTCCTTCCTTACAAACATGGTAGGGTGGGCTACGGTTCGCATGCCTTTCCAAAGCAGATCTTTACTAAAAGGAGCGCCTGTAATTACATCTATACCACCACGATGTTGTACATATAAGCTGTGCGTCCACATCAGTTCTTTGTCTTTTTCAAAGCAATTCTTATTCATTGCAATTGCATCATTGGTGTAATAGGTATCGCCTGAATTCAGCAAATGGATAATATTTCCTGAAGCATGTTGTATGCCTTTATTAAACGCATCTGATATACCATTATCTCTTTCATGTATCCAGCGTCTGTAAGATGGCTGACTGTTTTGCTCCAGCCAATGCACAATTTCCATGTTGGCTGATCCGTCAATAATTAAATGTTCATGAGGATGTTGCAATTGCTTGTCAACCGATGCGCAAGTGATCTTTAGTTCATCAACATTATTAAACGCAATGGTAACAACTGATAGATCGTTATTCATGATCGTGAAGTTACTGGAAGGTAGGTTGTATTCATCTGTGCCGTTGGTTTAATATTCGTTGCTCATCACTCATTGCGCAAGCCGTTTAGCCACACGGTCCACAATGGTTTTCCAACTCATGCTTTCAAAGAAAGCAATAGGCGTCAATTCGTTTTTTGCACACGCTTGTGATATCTGCAGTACAAAATCTGCCCAGTTATTTTGGGTAGCCATAAACATTTTCTGGGGCAATAACTCAATGTGCAATCCTTCTACATTGTTTTCAAAACAAACAACATTCAGGTGACGCTGCAGCGCATCAATGTTCTTGGTTTGTACACCGCTGCTGCTGGTAAGTGGATTGATGAAGGCATCTGCTGCTGCATAATACGGCGTGATGTTTTCTACTTCGCCGGCATATACCACTGAAGGATGCTGTAGTAAATGCAGGTACTGAAATGCTTGCAGCTTGTTTCGTCCACAAATTACAATCGTGTATTCGTTTGTGGGCAACAGCGGCGCTATATAGTGGTAGATTGCTTCCACTGCTTTTGCATTGGGCAGGTAGTCCAATGTTCCTGCAAAAAGCAGTAGCTTTTTCAATGGATCAATGCCATGTTTCTCCATCAACATTGCTTTCGCTTGCTCCTTTGGAATGTTTACTTCCAAGGGCGATACACCATACGGCACAAGCCTACACTTACCTGCATTCAGCTTAAAATAATGAACCGCATAATGAAGGTCGGCGGTTGTTTTAAACAAGTTTAGATCTGCTTGCCGGTGTGTCCAGCGTTCATAATACATCAATGCTTTCCACCACCATTTACCCTGTTGCTGAAATCGTGTATGCTCAATATTATGTGAGTGTACAATGAGTTTTACTTGAAGTAGCCGCTGGCAGATCCAACCAGCAAGGCCATGGTAGGGGTGCTCTACAATTAGATGGGTTGAATGATTTTGTTTAGCAGCGTAAAAGATTTTTAACCACGTTAGCGGGTTAATAAACTGCGTTTTCGAAGTGGGTAAACCGGGAAGGACTTTGTATAAAAGATTATCCGCCGACTCGTTGTTGCTACTGCATAAACAAACCAGCGGATAATGTTGTGCAAGATGATCATTGAAATGTGCAATACCTTTTTGTCCGCCGTAGTTTGGTGGCAATACTTTGTACCAAACAATGCTGAGCAGTTTAGGCATTTGTCACATCCTTCATGTTGCTGATGAATTAGGCGTCAACTTAGATAACAGAATGGTTTGTTTGTTTTCTTTTTCTCCATTCCAGGAAAATAGCACCTGCTGACAAAAGCAGGAGCGCAATAGAAAATATAGTTGTAATGGTTCTTCCCCTACTATATGCAGCAGGTTCAAAACGGAATTCGATGTTGTGCTGACCGGCAGGTAAAGCAAGACCGCGCAATACATAATTCACTTTTACAATTGGCATCTCCTTTCCATCTACCAATGCCTTCCAGCCATCTTTGTAATAGATTTCGCTGAACACAGCAAACTGGTTGGTAGCGGCGTTTGAACGATAGGTTACTACATCGTTATCATTTTTCACCAGCTCAATACGGGCCGAACTATCTGGAACCGGCATGAAGGGTATTAAGCTTTTAAACTCCTCTTGAACAAGGGCTGTATCCTTTGGATTTACTTGCCCCAGCAGTTCCATTTCTTCCGTTGCATTCTTTACAAAACGAATAGCATTAACAAACCACACCGGGCCCAACGCCGTTGGATTGGGTTGATAGCTGGTGGTTTGTCCGTTCCTATCTTTTTGTATGAAATATTTTGTATTCAACATGTTGAACACATTCATATTCGGTTGCTGGCTGCTTAGCTTTTTTTCTATTAAATCCTGGTAGGTGATCAGCTTGGCAGGGTGGTATCCGCCTACAGAATTGTAGTAGTAAGAAGTATAATTTTCGTTGAAAGCATCACCGGCAAAATTGAACACCCTGAAGTAGGATTTATCTGCGCGAATGGCCTGGTCAGAAGGTGTTTCCTGGAAAGCGATATTGTTCTCTTCCTTCTCCATGTAGTTTTCGGCACCAAGGTATTTGCTATCAATCACCATTACATCTATCAATGCAAATACGATGAGTGCCCACACAGCTATCACAGGTGTCACAACTTTTCTCATCAACAAAAACAATATACCGGCAGCTACTGCAATAAACCCGAGTGAACGAAATATATCGCCCATCATCAGCGATCTTCTGTCGTCGCGCATGCCTTCAATAAAACTTTTTATTTGATCCATTACCTGCGGCTGGTTTATTTGCTGCGCCTGCTTTAGCATGGCAGCGTTGGCCACACTGGTAAAGTCGTAGGTAAAGTACAGGATGAAAATCAACACGAATAAACCACCGGTAGCTATCAATCCTTTTTTAAACTGTGGAAACAACAGCTTGGGTTCAGCAGCGGTCACAAAAGTATTTACACACAAAACGGCAAGCATGGGCAGCAGCAATTGCGGGATCACCAAAATCATAGACGGCGCACGAAACTTATTATAAAAAGGCAGGTAGTTGTACAAGATATTGTTGAAGCCATCAAAGTAAGAACCCCATGACATCACCACGGTTAGCAGGATAGCGGTTAGTGCCCACCACTTGTATTTTTTATCTACCACAAACATGGCGAGGATGGCAAGAAAGCAAATGATAGCGCCAACGTATGGTGGGCCTGAAGTACCGCCGATACCACCCCAGTAAAATGATAAGCCACCTTGCAATTGCTGGCTTAGTTCCTGCGGCATGGATTGCAAAGCTTCTATTGCCTTTGACTTGTCTTCACTCATTTCCAGCTTATCGCTGCTGCCACCAAACATGCGCGGTACCAGCATAACAAACGCTTCGCTCGGGTACATGCTATAGCTGAACGCATAGTCTTTCGTTAAACCCGTCTTGCTGTTTTGGGTTTCGGCGCCAGCCAGGGCAGACGAGCCTCCGCGGATCGTTGCTTTTTGGTATTCGTAGGTAGAGAACAAATTGACTGAATTGCAAAACACACCAATTACTGCGGCACCAATAGAGAATGCAGCAACGAGCCCAATATGTTTATAGTCTTTTGCTTTTATCCAGTAGACGACATAAAAAATAGTCATGATAAGAATGGTCAGGAAAAGATAGTAAGCGATCTGCAGGTGGTTCATCGCAATCATGGTAGAAACAAACAACGCAGTGAACGCGGCACCTAACCAATACTTTCGATTAAAGATGAGCAACACACTGCCGAGCACAGCGGGCATGTAGGCTATGGTGAGCATCTTCGTGTTATGACCGACTGCTATAATAATGGGGTTGTACGTAGCATAAGCAAAAGCAAGTGACCCTAATATACCTACCCATGGATTGATGCGTAACACAATGCAGAGAAAGTAAAAGCAGATGCAGGCAAGAAAAAAGAATTGAATAGGAGCGGGGAGGCCAAGCGTAATGATGTTGTGAAAATATCCTGCAAGATCATTACTCGCAACGCCGCCTATCTGAAACGTAGGCATGCCACTAAATAAACCATTGGTCCAAAGTGGGTAGTGACCATGTACGGCTTTATAGTTTTCTGATTGCTGAAAAGCACCTTTCCAGTGGCTGATATCATGCTGGCTGATTTCTTTTCCTTCAAGCGCGGGCTTGCAATAAACCACCGCTACCAATAAAAATACCACCACCGCTATCACGTGTGGAAGTAGCTTCTTCCAGTCAAATTTCTTCATGCATGAGTTTTATGGAGTTGGCAAAATAATACTATTTTACGCGAAACTTTTTCATGCGCTGGCTTTTATTTCTGGC
This sequence comes from Segetibacter sp., assembly GCA_031425015.1. GTDB lineage: Bacteria > Bacteroidota > Bacteroidia > Chitinophagales > Chitinophagaceae > Segetibacter. The sequence goes on from JANPIM010000035.1 coordinate 94,849, forward strand.
TCGTATCGCTTTCATCTGCAACATCTTCTTTGTTTTAAGTATTGCCTTGCGCTTCCTGAATTTTACGCCGGGTCAGTCGTTTACAGGGTTAGTGGTCATACTCGGGATGTTAATGGCTCCGCTGGTGAACCTTATCTTCAATGTATCGTTTGTTATAGCCTACTATCGTAAAAAAGAACCGTTGGGTATACCGGGTTTCATCATTGCATTCAACCTTGTCAGTCAACTGTTGCAACTCATCATTATTCCTTTTGTATGATTCATAACATCCTTAAAGAACGTTCCATCAAGTTATTCATAGTGCTTGGTGCCTTTTTTATTGCCAATGCATTAATTGCCGAAGTAATCGGCGTAAAAATATTTTCGCTGGAGTCGACGCTTGGCTTTAAGCCATTCAGCTTTTCATTGCTGGGGCAAAGTGGCTTGTCTTTTTCTTTAACAGCAGGTGTATTGCTTTGGCCGGTGGTATTTATTATGACTGACATCATTAACGAATACTACGGAATGCGTGGCGTGAAATTTCTTTCTTATATAGCCGCCGGTTTAATTGCTTATGCCTTCGTGTCATTCACGGGTGCCATTGCACTTACTCCTCCCGATTGGTGGATCAAGTCGTATCCTGCGGTTCCTGATATGCAGCAATCTTACAAAGGCGTTTTAGGGCAGAGTAATTGGATAATTGTTGGCTCGCTGGTTGCCTTTCTTGTTGGCCAGGTGGTGGATGTGTTCGTTTTCCATCGCATCAAAAGCGCTACGGGTGAAAAGCGGATATGGCTTCGGTCAACAGGCTCTACGCTCGTCTCGCAGTTTATTGACAGTTATGTAGTATTGATTATTGCCTTTTACTGGGGTGCTGGCTGGAGCATACAACAGGTGCTTGCGATCGGCACAGTTAACTACATCTATAAATTTTTGATGGCCGTTGTGCTGACGCCCGTTATTTACCTGGTGCATAATGTTATCGAAAAATACCTGGGCAAAAGTGCCGCACACGAAATGAAACTGGCTGCCATGCAGGGGAGAGCGTAGGCTTTTGGCAAAAATCAAAAATCAAAAATCAAAAGTCAAAAAGTAAAAAATCAAAAGTTGTTGGTGATTACAGAGACTACCTGGGATTGTAAGGACTAGGCAATCTTTATATCTAGTTTTAATTTTCAAAATGTTTTGTTTTGACTTTTGAATCTTTAAAAATGCTTTGTTTTTGACTTTTGATTTTCAATCGAACTATTTACCAATCCTGTACAATCTTCCTTCATCTGTTACCGCATAAAGCGCTCCATCGTTTCCTTCGGTGATGTCCCTGAAGCGCTGGCCTTCGGCTGCTAAAAGTCTTTCTTCTCCTACAACCTTTTTATCGTTAATCACCAAACGTGCAATGTGATTGCTATTGAGGCCGCAGATGAAAAGATTATTCTTCCATTCGGATAACTGGCTGCCTCCATAGAAGGTCATGCCGCTGGGGGAAAGAACGGGGTCCCAATAGTAAACAGGTTGTTCCATGCCTTGTTGTTGGGTGAGCGCATTGCCAACTTTTGCGCCACTGTATTCCAGTCCATAGGTTATGGTTGGCCATCCATAATTCAAACCCGGCTGAATGTAGTTTAGTTCATCGCCGCCACGTGGTCCCATTTCGGTTTCCCATAAATCTCCAGTGGTAGGATGATAGGCCATGCCCTCCACATTGCGGTGCCCGTACGAGTACAACTCAGGTCGCGCATCGCTTCGCCCGATAAAAGGATTGCCTGGTGCAGGTTGACCATTTGTAGTAATACGAACGATTTTGCCCAAAGCCGAATTAAGGTCTTGTGCCTGAGGACGTGTAACAAGGTCAGACCGTTCACCGGTACTTACTATCAAATTCCCTGTTCTATCCATTAGAATTCGAGACCCATAGTGAAGGTTGCCCTGGTAGGCAGGCAACGCCCTATAAATAACGGAAACGTTTTCCAAACTGCGTTCGTCAGCAGACAATGCCCCTTTTGCTACCGCTGTTAAATTTCCTCCAGGTGTTTTCTCAGAAAACGTCCAGTACACCATGCGATTGCTTGCAAATTGCGGATCAATGATCACATCCAACAATCCACCCTGACCGGCGGCATTCACCGCAGGTACACCTGTTATCGGCTCACTTACTTGACCTGTCCCTGTTACAATTCGTAGTGTGCCGGCTTTTTCAGTAACCAGCAATCGGCCATCAGGAAGTGGCGTGATCCCCCATGGACGTTTCAATGCACTCGTAACTATCGTTGTAGCGAAGGTCATGGTTGTTTTTACACCACCGATTCTTGTTTGCCCGGCAAAGGCCGGTTTATAAGTGGTGTTCGGATCTCTTGTTTCCACGGGTGGGTTTCCTCCCCCGGCAACTCCGCTGCCTTCCGTGGTATTTCCATTGTTGGATTTAGGCGAGGTGCATGCAAACAGTAATATCGATGCAGCAATAGTAGCCAGCGATGAATGGTTCATAATGGAATAATATTTATTGATTTAAAATTACATGCAGGAAAATTCATACCATCCAACTTATCATCATTTAAAATAGGTGTATTTATCCTAATGAAATAGTAACGGAGCAGTGTCGGTTCCTTTAATTATACATCGAATGTTGATGGTATTGATGGTGCGAGAAAAAAAATGATGAAACAACCACGCCCAAAAAAAGAGCAGAATTACTCCTGCTCTTATATGTATGCTGATTGCTTGCTTTTACTAATTCCAGTTTTTAGAAAATACTTTTTGTAGTAAAGTGGTTTGACGCGCTGCTGCATTGCTTCTTATCTCTTCTTCTTTGGCGGCAATTTTTCTAAACATTGCTTCACTAACTGCGCCAGCCATCAACGTGGGTAAGTCAATATTTATTCGGTTGCCGGTAAGTGATTGAACTGGTTTTACAATCTTATTCCATTGTTCCAACAACTTGTATTCTTCCAATGCGCTTTGCATGGCCGGGCGTATTGATCGGCGTAAGCTATCTCCTGCAGCTACGCGTAAATAATCGGTGGCAGATGAACCACCAGTTTTTATAATGCGCATCGCGTCGTTCAAACTCATTTTATTAATACTACTAACAAAAATGGGTACTGATGCGTTGGCCGATTTTTCCGCTGCCGTACTTAGCGTGGTCGTAAAGCGATCAACTTCACTGGTCAATCCAAGCTGGTTGATGGTGTTCAAAGTTTTGGAAATACTTCCCGGAAAAATGGTAGTCAAAATGGTTTCTTTACTAAATGCACCTGAGGCAAAATTGTCTTTCGCGCCTATTTCAAGCATTTGGCGAATGGCCGCGGCGGCGTCGCCTTCGGTAAGCATATAATTGCCCAATCGCATTCCGCCGCAGGCGAATAATAAAGGAAGCGTAAATGAAAGGAGAATAGGTAGAAAATACTTTTTCATAGTGTATTGTTTTTGTGAGGAGTTATTTGCTTTTGCTGAAAGAAAAAAACCTGCCAATCATTGAGTTGACTTTGTTAAAAAGCAAACGACCCGTTTCAATTCTATTCCTGATGGGCAATTAAAAAAAATGGTGCAAAGCAGAAGCGGTTACTTCTCCCTTGCACCATCAGAATGATTTATGTGTTGACTAGAAAATTTTACCAAAGAAAGCTTTCATGTCATTCCATGAGGTACTGTCGGCACTTGCATTGTACGATACCGGCATTTTAAACTTCTTACCCACTTCAGTAGCAGCAGGATTGGTAAAGGCATGCTGTGCATTTGGATACGATTTAAAAGTGTAACTCGCACCAACAGAGTCCATGCTTTTTTTGAATGCACTTACTTCAGCCGGTGATACGAGTGGATCTGCTTCTCCGTGGCATACCAACACATTTGCCTTTAGCAATTCTTTGCTCACCGGTGCACCGGATAAGTTACCGTGAAAGCTTACTACGCCTTTCAGGTCGGCACCAAGTTTTGCTGCATTAATCACTACAAACCCACCATAGCAATACCCAATGGCAGCCATCTTAGCGGTATCTGTTTGCGGGTAACTTTTCAACTTTGCAATGGCTGCATCTAAACGTGTCTTTGCCAATTGGGGGTTCATGTAAAATGGCATTGCAAGCGTTTGCGCACCTTGTGGGTCTTCGGCAGTACGGCCATTACCATACATATCTACCGCCATGGCAATATATCCGAGTTCTGCCAATTGTTTGGCACGGCCGCGGGCATAATCTGTTTGACCCCACCACTCATGCACCACTAATACTGCAGGTCTTTTGCCTTCTTTGTTGGCATCGTACACTACATAGCCGTTTGCCGTAATGGTGTCTGCCGTATAGTTCACGGTTTCTTCTTTATAAGAAGGTGTGGTTGCCACTTCCGACTTCTTTTCTTCGGTTGCATTGTTACAGGCCAAAACAGTAAAGGCAACTGAAGCTGCTGCCATCATTTGAAATAGTTTACGATTCATATTGTACATCATTTTGTATAAAAATAGTATTTGTTGGGAACAAGCGAGGCTGGGCTATCAAGCCAATGTCATGCTGAGTTACGGTTGCAATACACCTGTATGTTTCTTTAGTTGTCACTTTACAATCTTTTCATCGTATTTCTATATTAGAATAATACTATGAACATTTAGTTGGTGTAACTGTTTTAGTGCAGTAGTAAATAGTTATCCGTCAAAGCTGATCAACTTCAGCCTTAACCTTAATGCGACTTGCTACCTTGCACTTAAAAAAATACCGTCTGCTATGGCTTACCGTTCGATGGAAGAATGTTTGGTTGATCTGGAGAAAAGCAATCACCTGGTTCGCATTACAGAGGAAGTTGACCCATACCTTGAGATGGCTGCCATTCACTTGCGCATACACGAAGCAGGTGGTCCGGCCTTGTTATTTGAAAATGTAAAAGGCAGCCAATTTCGCGCAGCGTCCAATATATTCGGAACACTCAACCGCAGCCAATTCATTTTTCGCGACACAATTGAAGTAGTGAAACGCTTGGTTCAATTAAAGAATGACCCGGTAAAAGCATTCAAAGAACCTTTTAAAAATTTAGCCACCGGCATTGCAGCGCTGAAAGCTTTACCCTTAAAAAATCCTTCAGACAAACCCGTAATGCACCGGCAAATAAGGGTGAGTGATTTACCACTCATTCATCACTGGCCTAAAGATGGGGGAGCGTTTGTTACGCTACCGCAAGTGTACACAGAAGACATTGATCAACCGGGCATCATGAAAGCGAATTTGGGCATGTATCGAATCCAGCTTTCAGGTAATGAATATGTGATGGACAAAGAAATTGGATTGCATTATCAACTACACCGGGGCATTGGAGTACATCAAACCAAAGCCAATAAAAAGGGGCAGCCACTTAAGGTGAGTTGCTTTGTGGGCGGCCCGCCATCACATACACTCGCTGCAGTGATGCCATTGCCGGAAGGCATCAGCGAAATGACCTTTGCCGGGGTACTTGGTGGAAGAAGATTCAGGTACACGTATGATGATGGATTTTGCCTGAGCACCGATGCTGATTTTGTCATTACCGGGGAGGTGCATCCCGGAGAGAACAAACCCGAAGGTCCGTTTGGCGACCACCTTGGATATTATAGTCTTACCCATTCTTTCCCACTGATGAAAGTGCACAAAGTATTTGCAAGAAAGAATGCCATTTGGCCATTCACTGTTGTGGGTCGCCCCCCACAGGAAGACACCAGTTTTGGTGCCATCATTCACGATATAGCAGGCGATGCCTTGCAGGTAGAAGTGCCCGGTTTAAAAGAAGTAAATGCGGTAGATGCGGCAGGGGTACATCCTCTTTTACTTGCTATAGGCAGCGAACGCTACACGCCCTATATGCCGGCAAAACAGCCCGCTGAATTGCTCACCATTGCCAATCACATTTTAGGCACCGGGCAGCTGAGTCTTGCAAAGTTTTTATTCATCACAGCAGATGAAAACAATGCAGTGAATGCGCACGACATTGCACCGTTCTTTCAGTATTTATTAGAACGAATTGACCTGAAAAGAGATGTTCATTTTTATACCAATACCACCATCGATACATTGGATTATTCTGGTACAGGATTGAACAGTGGGAGTAAAGTGGTGTTTGCCGCCTACGGCGAAAAGTTGCGTACGCTTTGCACCGAAGTTCCGGATGCTTTGAAAGAGCTCCAAAATTTTGTAAATCCACAGCTCTGTATACCTGGAGTAGTCGCCATCCAAACCAGTCGCTTTCATACGTACGAACAAGCTCAAAACGAAATACAAGTTTTAAATGAACAACTAAAAGACAGGGTTGATCTATTGACATCCACACCCATTCTTTTACTGTGCGACGATAGTTCGTTTGCCAGCGAAACGCTGAACAACTTTTTATGGATTGGCTTTACTCGATGTAACCCTTCACACGATATTCACGGCATTGCTTCGTTTACACAGCACAAGCATTGGGGCTGTAAAGGGCCGCTTATAATTGATGCTCGCATTAAACCACACCATGCACCGCCAGTAGAAAAAGACCCGGCAACCGAAAGAAAAATAGACAGGCTATTTGAGAAGGGCGGAAGTTTGTATGGAGTAATTTAAGGGCCTCAATATTCTTTGATTCTTTCTCTATAAAATTGAGAACGTATAAAAAGCGTTTCCTTCAGTGAAAGTGCATTGCGGCTAAATATTTGTAGAAAAACAGACCAAAATTTTTTTGGAAGGTGCAGCGTACCATAGTATTACTCTCAGGTGTTTGCATTGTCGAAAAAATCAAAAACAAATTCATCTGAAAGAAAAATAGATAGGCTTCTTGCGAAGGGTGGTAGTTTGTACGGAGTGATTTAAGAGGCCTGATTATTCCTTGTTTCTTTCTTTGTAAAAAAGTGTTTCCTTCAGTTTAATTGCAGCGCACCTAAATATTTGTAGAAAAATGACCAATGTTTTTTTGAAAGGTGCAGCGCACCATAATATTAATTCCAGGTGTTTGTGTTGTCAAAAAATCAAAAAAAAATTCATCTGAAAGAAAAATAGACAGGCTTCTTGCGAAGGGTGGTAGTTTGTACGGAGTGATTTAAGAGGCCTGAATATTCCTTGTTTCTTTCTCTGTAAAAAAGTGTTTCCTTCAGTTTAAGTGCAGCGCACCTAAATATTTGTAGAAAAACAGCCTATTTTTTTTGGAAGGTGCAGCGCACCATAATATTAATCCCAGGTGCTTGCATTGTCGAAAAATTCAAAAACATATTCTTCTTTATAATCAATCGCATTTTTCTTCAGCATCTCTATGTATTCTTCCTGGAATGTTTTTTTGTGATGATGTATTTCCTGGTTTATAATATAATTGATTACCGTATCTAATTGTGAACGCGAGTGAGTAAACGCTCCATAGCCTTTCTGCCAGTCAAATTTATATTTTGATAAATTCTTCTCTTTGATCCAGGCATTGCTGGAAGTTTTAATCTTCTCCACTAATACAGGAATTAATTGGTTTAGATCATATCCAATAAAAATATGAATATGGTCAGGCATGGAGCCAATCGCTAGTAACTTGTGTTTATAGTTTTGAACGATCCCGGTAATGTACATTTCCAGTTCGTTTTTCCATCCTTTCTGAATTAGTGCCTCCCGGTGCTTGACGGAGAAGACAAGATGAAAATACGATTGAGTATAGGTATTTGCCATAAGCGGGTGTTTTGACGCATCGTGCCTTGAAAAGGAAGAATGAAGTTTATCATAGAAATATTTCGGTGCGCTGCACCTGGGAGCTCAATTTTAATAATTTGGTTCTACAAATATTTTGGTGCGCTGCACCTAGGCATCAATTTATATCTCGCTCTACAAATATTTTGGGTGCGCTGCACCGGCGGATTAATATTATATATTTCTAAGGATATTTGGTGCGGTGCACCTTGCAAAAAAACTCATTCTAGTATAATTTGGAATCACAACTTTATACTAGAATGAGTAACTCAGGTAACAGAGCTAGCTTCTTATTCCACCTGCCAGCTAATCATAGTATTACCCCACATCAATTTCACAATTCCCTCTTTATCTATGTTGAAGTTCATTTGCTCAGTAAATTCGGTTTTTGTAGGCTTCACTGTAAAGCGAAAAACATCTTCAGCCATATCGTACTGCGTTCCCCATTGCTGTGCTTTCTTATTCAAAATAACCGTCCATTCATCTTCGCCTGGAATGGTATAGATGCTGTATTTGCCCGCGGCTAATTTGTTGCCATTCACCTTTACGTTTTTGCTTGTTTCAAAGGTGGTTGCTTCGTTTGCGCCGGTGCGCCACACCTTTCCAAAAGTTGCAATCTCTTTACCTATTGTTCTGCCCTTAACTGAGGGCTGACCATAGTTAATTGTAACATTTGCACCGTTGGTTAATGTTGCGGTGGCAGTTGCAGGCGGGCTTGGTCGTTTCGATTTATCCTGCTGTGCATTTGTAGTAGTAAACAAGCTGGCTAAAACAGCCAATGCTAAAAGCTTTTTCATGAAATAATTTTTTAGACGTGAAAGTTACAGAAAACGGTTACCGCCAATTCTATTACTTTATGAGTGGCAGCTTTTTTTCCAAAACAGCAAACTCAATTTTTTGTTTAGGAATGCCAAATGCTGCATTGTCAGGAAAAGGTTTTCTTTCACCATTGTCAAAGTAGCCTCTTCTATTGTACCAGGCCAGTAATTCGTGCCGCGTTGTAATGACCGACATGATGATTGAAGCTATACCTTGTTTCATGGTATATTCTTCTGCAAGTTCCAGCAACTTTTTTCCTGTGCCCTGTGCCTGAAGTGTAGGCTTAACCGAAAGCATCCCGAGGTACATACGTGTACCTTGCTTCTCCAGCAAAACGCATCCATTTATTACACCATTATCTTTCGCCAGCAGCATCACTGTACCGGGTGTTGATAGCATTTCAGTTAGGCTCAACTCATCAATTCTCACCTCGCCTTCTATCAGGTCGGCCTCATGGGTCCAGCCGCTTTTCGCTGCTTCACCCCTGTATGCGCTGTTCACAAGTTTCACCAGTTCAGCTATATCGTTGCTTGCAGCCAATTCACTTGTTGTATCTCTGCTCATGATGCGAAACTATGGATGATGAATAATGATCGTTTCTAAATAGCAAAGGTAGATTACCATACGTATCGATTTGTACGGTGTTTGCGTAAGGCCGTATCGCTTTTCATATGGTTCTCTTTTCCTTTTAGGATAGTTTGGTTCTCTTTTTTTTTAGATGAATTACATCAATGCTTTCAAATGAAAAGTGGTGTGGCACGAACATAGTATCAATTAGTACGAAAGCTTTAACCCTTGGCCACATTTCACATATATGTTTCCGGAAAAGTACAAGGTGTTTTTTATCGCGCCAGCGCAAAAGAACAAGCGATTAATTTAGGCTTGACCGGGTGGGTGCGCAACACGGACGATGACGCAGTGGAAATAATGGTGTGCGGAGAAGATAATGTGCTACAACAGTTCATTGAATGGTGCGGAATTGGATCGAAAGGAGCTAGGGTTGAACACGTAGAGACGAATAGTGTCGGGAATGAAATATTTGATGATTTTAGAATAGTACGATAGAACAAGGTGCCGCGTTGAAGCTGTACCGGGTAATGAAAGGAGAAGTGTATGTTGCCAATAGCCGATGAACAAAAAGATCATGAGCAGGAATTTGTACGAACGATGCTTGATGCATCCATTCACGCCATCTTATTAGCTGAACCGGTGTATGAGAATGGGGTGATTACAGATTTTCTTGTAAAAGCCGCTAACACGGCACTAATCACCCATGCAGGTATACAACCAGAAAGCGCCACGGGTGTTTTAATAACTCACCTTTTTCCAAATTGCAAGAAGCATGGCTTTTTTGATGTTTACATAAAGACGATCCATACTGGAGTGCAACAGCGCAGGGAGTTGTACTACGAAGATGACAGGTTGGAGGGTTGGTTTGATATAGCAGTATCTCGTCACCGGAGTTTATTGGTTATTAACTTTCAAAATATTACCGATACTAAGAATTTTCAAAAGGAGATGGAGCAATCTGCAAATCATTTGCATGCCATCATTAATACTGCACAGTCCGGTATTTTTTTGTTTGCTCCAGTAAAAAATGAAACGGGCGAAATCATTGACTTTAAGTTTACGGATGTAAACCCTGCCATTGCCTCTTACGTGGGTCAGCCGCCGCACCATCTAATTGGTGAACTTGGCAGCAAGTGGTTTCCAAGTTATAAAGAGATTGGCTTGTTTGATAAGTATAAGCATACCTATGAAACGGCTACGTCCATACGCTTTGTCTTTCACTACGATGCAGATGGCTTAGACGTGTGGTTAGATATAATGGCCACTAAGTTGGATGATGAAGTGCTGGTAACTTTTACTGATTTTACCTCAGTGAAAAAACTGCAGTTAGAGTTGGAAGATACTATTAAAGAGCTAACACGTAGCAATGCAAGTTTGCGGGATTTTGCCTACATCGCTTCGCACGATTTGCAGGAACCGTTACGCAAAATTCACTTTTTTGCTGACCGGTTGAAACAGCGCTTTAAGCCTGTGCTTACCGGCGATGGCGAAATGATCATTGACCGGATAGAAGCTGCCTCATCACGTATGGGTAAACTTATCAACGATCTGTTAGAGTATTCGCAGGCAAGCTCAACTGATTCAGATCCAGTAGTGGTGCACGTTAGAGATTTGATTAATGAAGTGTTGTTCGATCTTGAAACAACCATCCAGCAAAAAAAAGCTACGATTATTGTTGGCAACATGCCCGTTGTGAAAGCCGACCCAGTAATGCTTCGCCAAATGTTTCAAAACCTGGTAGGGAATGCATTAAAATACCAACAACAGGATACTGCCCCTAAAATAGTAATCCGATCTTCAAATGTTATGGGCCTCGAGATGGGGAAACGAACAAAATCAGCCGATCACCATAAACAATTTCACTTGATAGAAGTAGAGGACAATGGTGTTGGGTTTGAGCAGGAGCATGCAGAAAGGATATTCCAAATTTTTCAGCGGTTGCATGGACGTTCGCAATATCCTGGTACGGGCGTGGGCTTGGCTATTGTGCAGAAAGTGGTAGAGAATCATAATGGATATATCTGGGCCGATTCTGCGCCGGGTAAAGGAGCTACCTTTTCTGTGTTGCTACCCGCTATCGAATGATATAATAGAACCCAAACTCATAATTGGCTGGCAGAACCAGTCCGATCGTAATACTAAAGTGTTTTTAAGTATTCTATTATAGCTTTCCGTTCACTGCTGTTCAGCTTATCACCAAAGTAATGGCCGGTATTTCCATAGCCGTTCAATGTAGTATTGTAGATGTGCCTGCCTGGTTTCTCATGTGCTGTAAACTTCCACCCAGGTGTTTCATAATCATATTCTTTCTTCTTAAAGTTGCGCGACCAGTAAGTCGGTCGTGCCTTGCTATTGAGCACACCTTCAAGGGTAGGAACCGAAGCATTGTGCAGATAGGGAGCCGTGATCCAGATGCCATCTAAAGGTGGCGCGATATAGCCTTCGTAGGGTACCAGCTTTGCTGGATAACTACCTGAGGTAAACCAACTGTTATTGAACCAACTAATGAATTGCGGATACGAATAATTAGCCGCGTACAACGCAGAATCCGTTCGGATAATGGAAGCCGGAATGAGCAGGTTTGGATAAGTTGGTTCAGGCCCATAAGTGCCGTGGCACTTGGAGCAGTTATCAGTAAAAAGTTGTTGTCCCTGCGATGCCAACTGCTCATTAATTGACTTAGGATACTTAGGAGGTTCAATCGATTTGATGTACGCGAGCACATCTTTAAAATGAGAGAAAACCTCTGCTGCTTCAGACGAGTCCGTCATGGTGAGTAGGTTGGACCCCATGAGAAACTTTGCAAAGTCCCCGCGACCGAAGCCGTTGTAAAACATGGCATTTTTTTTCTTCAGTAACCACCATGCAGGTACGTCGCTGGGTATTACCTCTTTGGGAATATCGATTAAAGCTTTGTCGCTCCATTCAAGAGTCATCGGGTCGCGGTGGGCTACCAGCAAAGCCGCCAGCTTGCTGGCTATATTTACGCCGCGCACCTCCGTAAATAGTTGAGGCCCCACGGTTTTTAGTGAGGTGAGAATCTGTTTTGACGCCGTATATTTTTTCTTATCCACCAGCGAGAGCATGGTTAACAGCACGCCTGCACCACCAGGAGAAAACTCTTTGCCTTTGGTAAAGTCTATTTCGGTATTACCCAAGCCAATATATAATTGATCATCGAACACCTGCGCATGACATTGCATGCAATTAACTGTGGCAATCAGTTCGCCGTTGGGTGCGTTTACCGCGGTATAGCCAGGGCTTAGCACTCTATTGTATCCCGATCGTTTCAAATAATTGAGCGTGTCTTTTTTAAGTGTTCTTAAAAACAAGTAGTATGGGATGCCACTTTTAATGTAATCGCCGTTTACCAAATAGTCATATCCTTTTGCTGCATCGCCTTGCTGCTGCACGGATGGTGGCACGTGCACCGGCTTATGAGGATCGTTGGTGAACGCTACATAAGCAATCCAAATGCCACATACCACCAACATCATCATCAACTTCTTCATGCAATAAATTTACAGGAAAGGTTATAACGTATGAGGTGTTGATTAAGTTTTGGAGTATTATTGGCGAGTGGTATATAGTTGTTAAATCGCTGGTTTGATGGAAGACTGGTTGAGCCAATGCAACATAAATCGGTTACTCCTTTTTTACCCCGTAAGCATTAAGCATTTGTTTCAGATCCTCTAGTGAGTTTATTTCCGCTGCAGTTTTATCTTTTCGCCACCGGCTAATGCGCGGAAAGCGAAGGGCTACACCACTCTTATGCCGGTTGCTGGCAGCTATTCCTTCAAACGCAATTTCAAAAACCAGTTCTGGTTTTACGGTACGCACAGGTCCAAACTTTTCTATGGCATTGCGTTTTACAAAGGCATCTACTTCGTTAAATTCTTTATCCGTTAATCCGCTGTAGGCCCTGGTAAATGCCACCAGTTTTTCTCCATCCCTGACCGCAAAGGTGTACGCAGTGTACAGGTTACTTCTTCGCCCGGCTCCTTTTTCTGCATAAATCATTACTGCATCAATCGTTAGCGGATCAATTTTCCATTTCCACCAATCACCTACTTTTCTGCCAACCTGGTAGGCAGATGACTTTCGTTTGATCATAAATCCTTCCGCACATTGATCACGGGAGGTAAGGCGTTGTTCTTTCAATCTTTCCCAGTCTGTAAATGGTACGATCTCCGAAAGCAACAGCGTGTTACTATTCAATGGTTGTATGATGGTTTCCAGTTTTGCGCGTCGTTCACTCAATGGCCGGTTGCGCCAGTCTTCGCCGTCGTATTCCAGCAAGTCGTATGCAAAAAAAGTGATCGGTACTTCCTGCAATTGTTTTTTGGTTATGTTCTTTCGGCCTATCCGTGTTTGTAGCAATGCAAAGGGTAGCGGTTTACCTTCCCTACTCGGGATGATCTCTCCGTCCAATACAATATTATCTGGCAACAAGTCCTTCAGTAATTGATACTCCGGAAATTTTTCCGTCATTAAATCTTCACCCCTGCTCCAAACAAATAGTTCATTATTGCGCTTGATCATTTGCCCGCGAATGCCGTCCCATTTCCATTCCACTTGCCATTCACCCGGATCGCCCAGGGTTGCCGGTTCGGCGTCTAAAGCATACGCCAGATAAAAAGGGTAGGGTTTTGAATAGTCGATAATGGCCGGGCTTTCATCCAGTAAATCCAATAGGGTAGTGGTAGATGGATCCCATTGGCCACTGATGCGATGTGCAATAACAGAAGGTTCCAAACTGGTAAACTTTGCCAAGGCATTGACCATCATTTTTTGCGACACGCCTATTCTAAATGCGCCTGTTATCAGTTTATTGAAAACAAACTGCTGGTTCCGGTCCATGGTTTTCCAGCAATCAAGAATGAACTGCTTACGAATTGCTTCATCCTGTTTTTCTATTCTTCTAAATTCTTCCAGGTAAAAATGTAAGGGTTTATCATCTGCATCGTTTCCTGCGCCTTCCGGCAACAGTAGTGAAATGGTTTCGGCCAGGTCGCCTACCGTGTGATAGCTTTCGCCAAACAGCCAACCGGGCAGGCCTGCCACTTCCACACTCCAGGTTGCCAATTGGGTGCTGTTGACAGCACGCTTCGGTTTGCGCCCGCTAAAAAGCGCTATCACCCACACCTTGTCTTTTTCATTTGCGTTCGCAAAATAATTGACCAGTGCTTCCAGTTTGTCCGTCGTTTTGGTGCTGGTGCCCAGTACTTGCACCAATTGGGCAAACAACTTTAATCCACCGGCAGGGGTGGGTATCGATGGAGGAATAATATCGTTTTCAGGTTCCATTTTTTATGCTTCCGGTTCGCCTTCTGTTATGGTGGTGGGTGCGGCTTCTTCATCGTTGCCATACTCCGTTTTTACTTCGGCGGATTCAATGCCTATCTCATTTAGGTAGCGGCTAAAGGTTGCCTGGAAACCATGGGTTACAAAAACTTTAGATGCGCCGGTGGCTTTTATGGCCGCGAGTAAGCCGGGCCAATCTGCGTGGTCACTCATTACAAATCCGGCATCCACGTTTCTGCGACGTGCGTTGCCGCGCACCTGCATCCAGCCACTGCAAACACCTACACTATAGGGTGTGAATTTTTTCATCCAACTGGTTCCATCGGCGCTGGGTGGCGCGATTACTACACTCCCTTTCAATGCTGTTTTTGGTGTCTCTGGCGTTACGCGCTCCACGTGTGGAAGCTGCCAACCGGCATTCACCAACGCTTGGTGCACGTTGTAGATAGCGCCATGTACAAATATTTTGTCTGCAACCGGTTCAATGGCTTTTAATACTCTTTGGGCTTTGCCCAAACTATAGGCGATGATCACACTGGTTTTTCCTTCAGCCTGGTTTTTTTGTATCCACTGTTGTATCTGGGTAAAAATATCTTCCTGCGATTTCCACTTGTAGATGGGTAAACCGAAAGTAGATTCAGTAATAAACGTATCGCATTTTACGGGTTCGAATTCGCCGCTGATTCCATCGTTAATTACTTTATAATCGCCGCTAGCTACCCAAACCTCTCCCCCATATTCAACCCTGATTTGCGAAGAACCGATTACATGTCCGGCGGGATGAAAAGAAACTTTCATGCCATTCATCATGATGCTTTCACCCCATTCGGTAGTTTGATAACTGCCGGGTCCGAGCCGTAACTCTAAAATTGGTTTTGATAAATGGTGGCATAAGTAAGATGCGGAGCCGTAGTGGGCGTGATCGCTGTGTGCGTGGGTAATCACCGCTCTATCTACCGGCTTCCAGGGATCGATATAAAAGCCGCCGACCGGGCAAAAAAGCCCTTTGTTGGTAAACTCAATTAATGCCATGAGTTGGTTGCGGGTTTGAAGTTCGGAGTTTGAAGTTGCTCCGCGATTGAAAAAGCATTTGAAGTTCGAGGTTCGAGGTTGCTCCGCAGATCATCGGTATAATAAGTTTGATAGATCTAATTTATACAATCCGTTATCTATAAAGTTTTACCGTTGCTGGTTTCATTTAACCAATTTCAACATTTAAAATTGAAACAAATGAATAGAAAGCAACATCCACAAATGCGGAGCAACTTCAAACCTCAAACTTCAAACTTGAAACTTTAGTACGCCCATTTCACCAACGTCGCTCCCCACGTAAAGCCTCCACCAAAAGCGGCTAACACTAAATTGTCACCTTTCTTCAATTGGCTTTCCCATTCCCACAGGCATAGCGGTATGGTAGCGGAAGTAGTATTGCCATAGCGGTGTATGTTCAGCATAACTTTTTCTGACGGGATACCTATTCGATTAGCCGTTGCATCAATAATCCGTTTGTTTGCCTGGTGTGGTACCAGCCATTGTATGTCTTCGCCTGTCAGGTTATTTCTCGTGATGAGTTCGAACGCCGCGTCGGCCATGCCGACCACTGCCGATTTAAACACTGCCTGGCCTTCCTGGTAAACGTAGTGTTCTTTTGCAGCAATGGTTTCCAGGCTTGCCGGTTTTACCGACCCGCCAGCTTTCATGTGAAGGTGCTTAGCGCCACTGCCGTCCGACCTTAGTATTGAATCTCCCACACCAAAGCCTTCCTTGTTTTGCTCCAACAATATCGCGCCAGCGCCATCACCAAAAAGTATACAGGTAGTGCGATCGGTATAATCAATTATGGAACTCATTTTATCGGCGCCTACTACTACCACCGTTTTATACCGGCCGCTTTCTATGAGCGATGAACCGATGGTAACACCATACAAAAATCCAGAGCAGGCCGCCCCAAGGTCGAAACTGTAGGCATTTTTGGCACCAATTTTATCGCAAATGATATTAGCAGTTGCAGGAAAAGTCATATCGGGAGTAACCGTACAGCAAATGAGGCAATCAATGTCCATCGGATCAAGACCGCGTTTTTCGCAAAGGTCCAATACGGCAGGAGCGCCCAGGTCAGAGGTTCCTTTGCCCTCACCTTTTAAAATTCTTCTTTCTTCCACACCGGTCCGGCTCTTAATCCATTCGTCGTTGGTATCTACCATGGTTTCCAATAACTTATTGGTTAATCTGAAGTCCGGGACATATCCACCAACCGCTGTTATTGCTGCTTTAATTGATTGCTGCATTTAGTTTTTTGAAGATTTAATTCGGCAAATAAAAGGATTTCTTTATTCTTGATTACCCAACGAGGTGACTAAGGTAGCAAGTAGTATCCATTTGTGTAATTCTTCACATTGCACAACAAAATAAATGTTTGCGCTCTGAAGTCCTTCGTATATTTTTGACCTCCGCTAAAAATTTATGATGTGATTGCGTTTGTAAGAGGAAATTTTGCTGTTAAAAATCCAGCGCAGGTGGTGGTTGATGTAAATGGTGTTGGTTACGACTGTCACATCAGCTTACATACGTATTCTGCCATTAGTGATAAGGATAGTGGGCAACTGTTTACCTACCTGCACCTTACAGAAAACAACCAAACGTTGTACGCCTTTGCCGATATGGTAGAAAAGGAGTTGTTCAAAGAATTGATCAGTGTGTCTGGGGTAGGTGCAGCAACCGCACGGATGATGTTGTCTGGAATGAGGCCTGATGAAATTGTTAAGGCGATTGTTCAAAGCAACGCCCGCCAGCTGGAGAGCATCAAAGGAATTGGGAAGAAGACAGCAGAGCGTTTAGTACTGGAACTCAAGGACAAACTGGCCAAACAACACAATGAATCTAAATTATCAGCGTTTGCAACTACACCCGTAGAAACAGATGCGTTGTACGCCCTTATATCACTCGGAATAGCAAGGCCCAATGCTGAGCTGGCACTAAAGAAGGTAATGGCAGCTTCGGAAGGCTTAAATGTTGAGGAACTAATTAAAAAAGCGCTTAAAAATATTTAGCCTATAGAACAGATCTATACTTAAAAACAGCATTAGATTTTGAGCCGTAGTCATTATTTTTCGGGTTTCGCTTTTGTTTTCACCTTCGTTGCCGTGTTTTTGGGGAGCGGTGCCTCAGCGCAAGTACGCCGTCCTGGCGATACAACACGCTATCCCATCAGCGACCGCAGAGGCGATCCGTTCACAAATCCATCAAATAATCCATTTAACCTTTCTGATACCGGGTATATAAAACGAAACATTGAATACGACCCTGTTACTAAGCAATATTTTATTGTAGAAAAAATTGGCAACAATTATTTCCGTACACCTACCTATCTCACGTACGAAGAAATGATGCGTTATAAATCACGTGAAGCAGAAAGAGAATACTTCAGAAAAAGAGCTAATACGCTGGGCGTACTCAATCGTAAAGTTGAACGGCCAAAGCTGAAGGTGTACGATAAATTGTTCGACCGGATTTTTGGTGTGGGTCCAAATGGTTTTAAAGTAGACATTCGCCCGCAGGGCAACGTTGATATTTTGGCCGGATACCAGGGGCAGAACATCAAGAATCCCACGCTTCCGGAAAGGGCTCGTAAAAATGGCGGCTTCGATTTCGATATGAATGCCAATGTAAATGTGATTGCCAACATTGGAGACAAGCTCAAACTTCCGATCAACTATAACACACTCGCCAACTTCGATTTTGAAAACCAGCTAAAGCTGGATTACAAGGGAATGGACGATGAGATCATCAAATCCATTGAAGCCGGTAACGTTTCGTACACCTCGAAGGGAACTTTAATTCCCAGTGCGCAAAGTTTGTTTGGTATAAAAACCCAGCTGCAGTTTGGTAAATTGTTTGTTACCGGCGTGTTGGCCAACCAACGTGCCCAGCGCCAAAACTTGGCACTGCAAGGTGGAGCTACCGCACAACGTTTTGAAAAGAAGCTGGATGATTATGAAGAGAATCGTCACTTCCTGCTAGGCCAATATTTTAAAGCTAATTTCAACAAAGCAATGCGAAACCTGCCTGTGGTAAACAGCCAGGTGCAAATTCAGCGGATGGAAGTTTGGATTACCAACCGCACGGGTGCCACCACAGAAACACGTGATGTAGTTGGTTTCATGGATATTGGTGAAGGCGCTCCTTACAATGCAAATATTCAAACGCAATCCGGACCTGGCGCATTACCATCTAATGGTGCCAACAATCTTTACCCGCGTTTGGTGGCCGACCAAAATAATCGAAACCCATCCCTGATCAACAGTAAATTGTTGGCAATGGGGCTTAGACCAGTAGAAGATTTTGAAAAAACTTTTGCCCGCAAGCTAAACCCTAACGAGTACTTCTTCAATCCACAGATTGGTTTCGTTTCATTGAACCAGCAACTGCAGCCGGATGAAGTGCTGGCTGTAGCCTACCAGTACACATTTAATGGTAAGGTTTACCAGGTCGGAGAATTTTCCCAGGATGTTGCGCTTGATTCATCAAGACAGGGTGTACAGAAAGTCCTGTTTTTAAAATTGTTGAAAGCGACCTCTCAAAGACCATTACTTCCTATCTGGCGCTGGATGATGAAAAACGTTTACTCACTTGATCTACCCGGCATACAAAGACAGGACTTTAAACTGAACGTTTTATACGAAGAACCAAGTGGCGGTTTGAAGCGGTTTTTACCAGAGAGTGACCAGGCAGTAGAAGGACGACCATTGTTGAGAATACTGAACCTCGATCGTTTGAATAACCAGAATGATCCATTGCCCGACGGCGTATTTGATTATATCGAAGGTTTTACCGTGTTGTCGCAGCAGGGAAAAATAATCTTTCCGTTACTCGAGCCATTTGGACGTGACCTGGACAGTCTTGCTTTCAATACGCAAACCGTTCCAATCAAACAGAAATACGTTTACTATCAGTTGTATGATTCAATAAAAGCCATCGCTCAAACCTTTGCCAATGTAAACCGGTTTGTGATGCAGGGCTCGGGTAAAGGCACCTCGTCTTCAGAAATTTATTTGGGAGCGTTCAACGTACCACCGGGATCGGTCACCGTAAGTGCCGGTGGTCAAATTTTGCGTGAAGGCGTAGATTTTAGTATCGATTATAACTTGGGAAGCGTCAAGATTTTAAATGCCGCCATTCTCAACAGCGGTTTACCGGTGAATGTACAGTTCGAGAACAATGCAGGTTTTGGTATGCAGCAGCGAAATTTTATGGGTTTGCGGTTGGACTATCTTGCCAATAAAAAACTTTCGCTGGGTACCAGCGTGGTTCGTTTGGGTGAGCGGCCCTTCTTCACCAAAATGAACTTTGGTGATGACCCCATTCGTAATACTATGTATGGAGTCGATTTCAACTACCGTTCTAATTTTCCGCAAATGACGAGGTGGTTGAACAAATTGCCATTTTACAACAGCAGCACCATGTCTACCATCAATGCCTATGGTGAAGCGGCCTATTTGCAACCGGGTCACCCGCCACAAATAGGTAAAGGTGAAGAAGGTTTGATCTATGTAGACGACTTTGAAGGAACGCGTAACAGCATCGATCTGCGTTTCCCATTTGTATCGTGGGTGATGGCCAGCACCCCGCAGAATAATGGTCTTTTTCCTGAGGCTACTTTAGTAGATAGTGTGGATTATAATTTCAATCGTGCAAAGCTGGCGTGGTATAATATCGAACCTATTCTGCAGGATAAAAACAGTCCGAACAATCCATTAAAAGGTGATCTGCCAAAACTGAGTGACCCGCGTGTTCGCGCCGTTTCTAACCAGGAGTTGTTTCCGCAACGTACCAACGACCTCGGGCAAAACCAGTTAGTGACTTTTGATTTGGCCTACTACCCAAGAGAGAAAGGGCCTTATAATTTCGAGACACGTGCATCACAGTTAGATGCTGCAGGAAAACTGATTAATCCGCGTCGCCGGTGGGCAGGTATTATGCGCGCCATCGATCAAACAGATTTTGAAACCAGCAATGTAGAATTTGTAGAGTTCTGGGTGCAAGATCCATTTATTAAAAACCAGGCAAGTGCCGGTGGAAAGCTCTATTTAAACCTTGGAACCCTTAGTGAAGACTTGTTGAAAGACGGCCGCCGCTTTTTTGAAAATGGCTTACCTACGCCAACTCAACCTACAGCGGTAGAGCCATCTACCTGGGGTAAGGTGCCTGTAAACCCGATACAAGTTACGCAGGCATTTAGCAACGATCCTGCAGATCGTGTTTTCCAGGATGTTGGATTGGATGGATTAAATGATGCAGAAGAGACAGCGAAACGCGCTAGCTACCTCGCCAGTTTACGCAATAATTTTGGCCCGACTTCGCCTGCCTATTTACGTGCAATAGGCGACCCATCCAATGATAACTATCGCTGGTATCGCGACCCTGCTTATGATGCTGCACGAGCTGATATTCTTGCGCGTTACAAAGATTTTAATAATCCGCAGGGCAACTCACCCATTGCAACCGGCAACTCACAATTTAGCCCGGCTGCTACTTTATACCCCGACAACGAAGACTTAAACCGCGACAATACGCTGAATGAATCAGAAGAATACTATCAATACCAAATTGACCTGAAGCCAGGAATGGACGTTGGTAACACCAAGTACATCACCGATAAGCAGGTGATTACAGCGCGTTATGCAGATGGTACATCGGGCATTGAGAATTGGTATTTGTTCCGGGTTCCCATCAGCGATTACCAGCAACGTGTTGGAAATATTCCTGACTTTAAGTCGATCCGTTTTATGCGTTTGTTTGTAACTGATTTTGAAGATTCAGTTGTGCTACGTTTTGCCCGTTTAGACTTGGTGCGCAACCAATGGAGAAACTTCCAATTCCAGATAAACACTACCGGTAACTACCTACCGCTTCCGCGTTCCGCAAATAATAACTTTAATGTATTGGCGGTAAACGTGGAAGAGAATAGTCGTCGTCGACCAGTGAATTATCTCATTCCCCCAGGCATCGAAAGGGTGCAGCAGTTGAGCAACAATGGTATCAACCTATTGCAGAATGAGCAGGCTATGAGTTTTAAACTCCGCGATTTAAAATATGGAGACCCGCGTGGAGCATTTAAGAATATGAATCTTGATATGCGCCAATATGGTAAGCTGAACATGTTTGTTCACGCTGAAAGTGTGGTGGGTAGTGCACCAATTGTAAATAATCAATTGCATGCCATTGTTCGTTTAGGAAACGACTTCCTAAATAATTATTACGAAATACGCATTCCACTAAAAGTAACGGCGCCAGCACCGGCCAATAGCTTTTATCCCAATACGGAGGCTGCGCAACGGATTGTTTGGCCCGATGAGAACAACCTGGATTTTAATATACAAGACCTGGTTCAGCTAAAAATTAGAAGAAATGGTGCGCAGCAAAATCCAAATGATTTCTACCAGGAAACCATTGGTAATAAACTGTATGCAGTAAAAGGAAATCCGAATCTTGGAGAGGTACGAGCCGTGCTGATTGGAGTTGAAAACGTAGAAATTCCCGGGGCCACTACCAATGTAAATGCAGAGGTATGGGTGAATGAATTGCGCCTGAGTAAATTAGATGAAAAAGGTGGCTACGCAGCAACCGGCAGAGTAGATATGGGCCTTGCAGACTTAGGTACTTTGTCGATGTCGGCAAACACCTACAGTGCAGGATTTGGTACACTGGAGCAGCGGGTAAACGAACGAGCCCGTGAAAACTTCAAGCAGTTTGATGTAGCAGCAAATCTTGAAATGGGTAAACTTCTGCCGAAGGCATTAAAGCTTTCCATCCCATTGTATGCAAGCATTAATTCAACCATCCGCACACCTGAGTACGATCCATACGATTTGGATATTAAACTGAAAGACAAACTTGGCTACACACCCGCCAACAAAAAGGATTCTATTAGGAGCGCTTCTTTAGATAAGACCACGATCAAAACGCTCAACTTTACCAATGTGCGGTTGATGCCGTCAGGAAAGAAAGTTCGCCTATGGAGTTTAAGCAATATAGATGTGAGTTACTCTTATATCAAGTTCGAACAGTCTAGTCCGCTTATCATTCAAAATGACGTAGTGAAACACAGGGCAGGGTTAGGATACACCTACAATAGCCAGCCAAAATATTTTGAGCCATTCAAAAAAATGATCAAATCACGTTCACCATGGTATGGCCTTATCCGCGACTTGAACTTTAACCCGGTGCCATCGCTGGTAGGATTTAGAGCGGACGTAAACCGCCAGTTCGGAGAATTTGTGCCGCGTATTGTAAACAGCTTTGATAACAAAGTAGAGCGGGTAGATACTACGTGGGATAAGTTCTTCACGTTTGACCGTTATTACAACATGCGTTGGGATCTTACCCGCGGATTGAACCTAGATTTCTCCGCAACTAATAATGCCCGAATAGACGAACCACAGGGAAGAATTGACACCCGTGAAAAGAAAGACACCGTACGCAACAACCTGCTGAAAGGCGGACGAAACACGTTGTACCAGCAACGTGCAATTGCCAGCTACAATATTCCGCTGAGTAAAATACCATTTGCAGATTGGATTAACGCACGATATAGTTACACCACCACTTACAATTGGATAGGGGCGAGTAGGCTGGCACTGAACCTGGGGAATATTATAGAGAATAGCCAGGAGAATAACATCAATGGTGAGTTTGATTTTTCAAGACTATATACCAAAAGTCGTTTCCTGCGCTCACTTGATGATGCAGGTGCACAACAACCCGCCGCTGATGCATCTGGCAAAAAGAAAGGGGATGAAAAATTACCAAAAGGATTGAAGCGTACGCCGAATGATATGAACCCGGATGCTCCCGCACTTAAAGAGTCAAACCTGCCTTCAAGGGAAGAAGCAATAAAGGGACTTACAGGTAAAGCAAAACGTACTGCGCTGCGCAAATGGAGAAGAGCCCGCAGAGATGAAAGGAAAGCACGACGTTTATTGAAACAAAGCCAACCAGTAGAAATGGGAAGCCTTGCCAGGGCCGGCGGTCGCATTGTAACCATGGTGAAAAGAGCCAGCGTTAACTATGGTGAAAATTACCGCAGCCGCGTTCCAGGTTATACTGATAGCACAAGGGCATTGGGACAAAACTGGAACAGTATGGCGCCGGGGTTAGATTATGTATTCGGCAGGCAGCCGGATAGCAATTGGTTAAACGATAAAGCAAGCCGTGGATTAATTACCCGCGACACCACGTTCAACTTTATGTTTAGGCAAAGCCTGGATCAAAAGCTGAGCATTACAGCACAGCTAGAGCCCATCAGGGAGTTTACGATTGATTTAAACTGGGATAAAACATTTACAAAAGACTACACGGAACTATTTAAAGTAGTATCGCCCGATACAGGCTTTAGACACCTGAGTCCATTGGCAACGGGCGGCTTCAATGTATCTTATATCGCCTTTAAGACGTTGTTCAATAAAAACAAACCAACGGAAGTATCGGAAACCTTTAAGCAGTTTGAAGGGTACAGGGTGATACTCTCCGAGCGATTGGCAAAGAGCAATCCTTACCAGCAACAGTATGGCCTGGGCAGGGATGCCGACGGGTTCTACAAAGGTTACGGGCGTTATGCACAAGACGTATTGATACCGTCCTTCCTGGCAGCTTATACTGGTAAAGATCCTCAGACCGTAGCGCTGATCAAGCAGTCTAATCCTAACATTCGTTCCAATCCTTTCAGCGGAATTGTACCGAAGCCCAACTGGCGGGTTACCTACACGGGCCTAACGCGTTTACCTGCGTTGGCGGCTAAGTTTAGCGCTATCAGCCTTACCCATGGATACAATGGTAACCTGAGCATGAATAGCTTCAATAGTGCGTTGTTGTACACCGATCCTTTCCGGTACTTCGCACCAGGGTTTGTAGATACGGTGTCGGGTAACTTTGTACCGTACTTCCTTGTTCCAAACATTTCCATTCAAGAATCATTTTCTCCTTTGCTTGGAATAGACATTACAACTACCGGGCAAATGAATGCAAGATTTGAGTATAAGAAAAGCAGGCAATTAAGTCTTAGCCTGGTAGACTATCAATTGAGCGAAGTGAACAGCACGGAGTATACATTAGGGGCAAGCTGGCGGAAGCGGGGATTTAATCTGCCTTTTAAAATTCCATTTACGAAAGGAAAGAAATTGGAAAACGACATCAGCTTCAGATTTGATTTCAGCATTCGTGATGATGCTACAAGTAATAGTCGTTTAGATCAAAATAACTCGTTCAGCACGGGTGGTCAAAAAGTAGTGACCATACAGCCTTCCATTGACTACGTGTTGAACAATCGGGTAAACATCAAACTCTACTTCGATCAGCGCAGGGTGATCCCATACATTTCAACTTCGGCGCCCATTACGAATACGCGTGCCGGGTTGCAACTACGGGTGTCGCTGGCACAGTAAACAAAATAAACGGCCTGCATTTGCAGGCCGTTTGTTTATACTGATAAGAATTTTAAAAATTCATTTTGTTTTAAATGCTTGACAATGCCTCCAGTGATTATGATAACTATGAATGTGTAGGGATAAGAAATCTAAAAATCAAATAATTCAGTCCAACTAGGATAGTCGACAAAAGAAAGAATAACTCAAACCGAAATGTATTTTCAAAATCTTTCTTCCATAACTTCTTAGAGAAAAGTGAGATAATATCTGGAAAAATCATCCAATAAATTGTCTTGCGTAGATTTGAAAAGCTACGAAAACATACAATTCCGGATATGCAAATAAGAACCGCATTGCTTAACCAAAATATTTGTGTTTTACAATCCATGTCTTTTCTCCGTTCTCTCCTTTCTAGCTGCTACCCTTTTAGTTTTGGCATTTTTTTGTGTGTTGAAAAGCTCGCATGAAGCACCATGCTTGGCATTTGGCAGTGCATCATGCCTTCTCAACTTCCCTATAAAAATTAGTAGCACTTGCCTGGGCAGTACAAGTAATCACCATCTCGTTGATGCAAACATGCGGGGGTAGTGTGGCGCAATACCAGGCAATGTCGGCAACATCCTCAGCATACAAAGGAGTAAGCCCGTCGTAGGTTGATTTGGCTTTGCTTTCATCGCCCTTAAAACGCACCAAGGCAAATTCTGTTTCGGCGGCACCAGGGTGCAATGCGGTCACTTTTATTTTGTGCGGCAACAAATCTATACGTAGCGATTTATTAAGGGCATCCACCGCAAATTTGCTGGCGCAGTATACGTTTCCTTTCTCGTATAATTCCTTACCAGCAATAGAGCCAATATTGATGATGTGGCCGTGGTTACGCTTCACCATATTGCCAACAACCGCTTTGGTGACGTAGAGCAAGCCCTTCACATTTGTATCAATCATTGTATCCCAGTCTTCAATGTTTCCTTCGTCAAAGGTGTCGCGTCCCAGTGCAAGGCCGGCGTTATTTACAAGAACATCTATATCCTTCCATTCTGCCGGTAAGTTGCCCAGGTTTTGAAACACTTCTTCTTTTTTCTGAACGTCGAACACAAGGCTCAATATGCGTACCTGGTATTTTTCGCGCAGTTCATCTGCTATGGCATGCAGCCTGTCAGCGCGTCTGCCGGTAATGATGCAATTCCATTTTCCTGCTGAAAATTTCTCAGCTATTGCGCGTCCAAAGCCAGAGGTCGCGCCGGTGATCAAAACTATTTTTTCCATGGGCTGCAAGATAGGCAGAACGCCAGTGTAGAAAATAGCCGGCAATGTTTTGGAACATAAATACTTGCTTTACTGGCTCCAAAACGCACACCGCTACACAAGGTTATTTACGCGGATATCACTTTAAAATTTCTACAAGCGTTGGAGAAAGTCAGATCAGCTTTTCAGCAGCTGTTGAGTTTGTAAAAGTATTGTTACAAGCCTGTTAGAGCACTGTTACAAACTTCACCAAACCCTTATCCAGCATGGGTTTTGTTATTGATTGTTAGTAAAATCTAAAATCCCCGACTATGAAAAAAATAGCAGTTTTTGTAATGGTATTCTCACTGGCTATAGGTGCGAATGCCCAGACTAAAGTGAGAGGTGGAAGAATACCTGTTCGTACGCAAGTAATTGTGGCTACCCCGGTTTATCCATTCGCCTATGGTTATGGCTTTGGCAGCAGGTTCTCGCCTTTTTATAGCTCGTTCAATCGCCCTTTCTACGATCCCTTTTATGATCCATTTGTTAACAGAAGGGCGGTAGAAACCATGCCTAGCGAGCTGCAATTGAAACTGGATGAAATTGAGAATGACTATTCATTTAAAATAGATACAGTGAAGGATCAGTTTTCAGGAAAAGAAAAGAGGCAAAAAATGCGCGAGCTGAAATATGAGCGTGATGGCGCTTTGATCGACGCGAAAAGGAGCTACCTTAATGAACAGAATAAAAAGAAGAAGGACGATATAGCTTCTTAAACTACTAGCCGCTTCCAAACAAGGAAGCGGTTTTTTTTTATAGCAGTCATTGTATGAAAAATGGACTAATCCGATGAGAAGAAATCATCGGTTGAAAAGCATTATCGCTTACCTAATCCAATCACTTCGCAGTTTGAAATGTTTGCGCCCTCGATAGAAAACCGCACGAGTGTCCTTGCTTTGTGCCATCCTTGCCTACCTGCTGCGCCAGGGTTCATGTGAAGGCACTGTAGTTTGTCGTCGTAAATAATTTTTAAAATGTGTGAATGACCGGAAATAAAGAGGTTTGGTTTGTATGTCGCCATCTCCTTTTTTGCCAATGCGGAATAACGACCGGGATAGCCTCCAATATGTATTATCATAACGCTTACATCCTCGCAACTGAATGTAGCTACTTCAGGCACCCGGCTTCTTACATCATAGCCGTCAATGTTTCCGTATACTCCTTTTAGTGGGCGAAAGGCTTCCAGCTGATCGATCATTTCCGCCGTTCCAAAATCACCGCCGTGCCATATTTCATCACATTCTTCAAAGTGCTTGAATACTGCATCGTCCAGGAAGTGATGAGTGTCGGAGAGTAGACCTATTCGTTTCAAAGCAAAAAAATAAAAAATTAAAAAAGGTAGAAAGGCGAAGATAGGACGGGTGCCTTTTCAATTTTTCATTTTTCATTTTGTATCGGGCCTTTCAACAAGTCGTACTTTTAATTCACAAACGATGTTCATGCCCCTTTGTAGAAACTTCACTTACTGGATCGATAAGCGCCGCTGGAAATATTATTTCCTTGTGCAGGCTTTGAATCAAGGAAGGAAATGAAAAATGCAGAATGTAAAATGCAAAACATTTGCAGGTTCTTTTTTTCATTTTTAATTTTTCATTTTTAATTTGAAACTATGCCTCATTATCAATCTCTCGGCAACATTCCTCATAAGCGTCACACACAATTTCGCAAGCCCGATGGTACACTATATTCGGAGCAATTATTTTCTACGGAAGGTTTTAGTAACGACTACTCTATACTTTATCACACTTACCCTCCAACAAAAATTATTAAGACCGGTGAGCCAATTAATGTAGCCCCCACCATTGCTGAAGAAAAAATGCTCAAGCACCGCAGCTTTGAAGGCTTTAAAATAAAACCAACAAAAGATTATTTAGACAGCCGCATTCCCGTGTTGGTTAACAATGATGTGCACATTGTATTGGCTGCTCCGCAGAAAAGTTTGACCGATTACTTTTTTAAAAATGCGGATGCGGATGAAATGATATTTGTGCACGAAGGAACCGGCATACTTACCACCCAATATGGTCAACTTGAGTTTGGATATGGCGACTATCTTGTAATACCGCGTGGTACCATTTACCAGATCAGCTTTAACGATGAAAACAATCGCTTGTTCATCGTTGAAAGTTTTAGTCCCATTCGTTATCCCAAACGTTACCTCAGTAAGTATGGGCAGTTGTTGGAGCATGCACCTTTCTGCGAACGCGACATCCGCACCCCCAAAAACTTGCAGACGAATGATGTGGATGGAGACTTTATTATTAAGACAAAGAAGAAGGGTATTTTATACCCGCTGCATTATGGTCATCACCCGTTTGATGTAGTAGGCTGGGACGGCTATTGCTATCCATTTGCTTTTAGCATCCACGACTTTGAGCCAATCACTGGTCGCGTACATCAACCGCCACCGGTACACCAAACGTTTGAAGCCAACAACTATGTGGTATGCAGTTTTGTTCCCCGGTTGTACGACTACCACCCCAATGCTATTCCTGCTCCGTATAACCACAGCAATATTGATAGCGATGAGCTGCTTTATTATGTGGATGGTGATTTTATGAGTCGTAAAAATGTAACACGTGGCATGATGACGTTGCATCCCGCCGGTATTCCCCACGGACCGCATCCCGGTGCAGTAGAAAAAAGTATTGGCAAAAAAGAAACGCAGGAGTTAGCGGTAATGGTGGATACTTTTCACCCATTGCAGGTAACCAAAGAAGCACTGGAAATAGAGAATGAAGGATATACGATGAGTTGGGCGGAATAAGTTAAATAGAGAGGAATAGAGTAGTTCACTCTTAATGGTGGTTGAAAAGAAATATGGTAGCAGAGTGAGCCACTCTTTTTTATGGGCCGCGCAGATGAACATGGTTCATCATTGTTGCGTCGCACTCTTGTACCACATACCATGAAGCAGCAAATTATCTTTCATCAAACTGATTAGCTTTTAATTGGCAAAGACATGACCTTACTTTTTTATCGTAAAGCTGAAGCTGCAAAGAAAACGAAGCGTACAAGTGAGTGACACAACAATGTTGAAAATAGATTTGCAGTTTGCTTCAAAAAAATACCTCGGTGCACCTATCCGGTCCACAGTAAGTTTGGATGTGGCCAAATCAATAATCCAAAAATGTTTCTATCTTTTCACCACAAAAATCAAACGCTATGATTAAATACAATGAACTAAAAGTTGGAGATCTGGTACTGGCAGAATATGATGGTGGCTGGAAGGAAGGTGAGATAGTAAATTTAAATGGTGATGAAAAACAGGTATGCGTTCAGATAGAAGAGATGCAGGAGTTTTGGTTTCAGACAAACCAACTTAAGTCGCTTACGCTTGATGAAGCACAGTTGTTCCGCATGGGTTTTCAAAAGCACCACAATGACGACGGATCGGTAAAGTACATGCATGGTGCCTTTCGGGTATTACTGTCGACGGGTGGAAATTTCAATGAGTTCGATATGTGGTATAGGGAAGACAGGCGGCACATTGTACACCCGCTCAGCCTGCACGAGTTTCAGAACCATTACTATGATATGACCAAAGTGCATCTTACAAAAGCAGAAGCCTAAATGAGCATACAGTCTAATGCAAAAAGCCGGCATAACAGTGTCGGCTTTTTGCATTTAAAGATTTCCGTCTATCATAAGTGTTAATTGCACCAACGGTAAAGAAAGGATGATGAAGTTTGGTAATATTGCTTCTTAATCTAAAGAGATATTTATGAAGCAAATATTAACTGGTGTTGCACTCCTTGTTGTGGCAACTGGTTTTAGCCAGTCAGCACAAAAGTTTACCATTACTGGCCGCCTGAAAAACCTGGCGAACGATGTAGATAAAGTTTACCTGCGCTACATGTCTGCCGGTGAACGCCGCACCGATAGTGCTGTAGTTGTAAATGGGTCTTATACTATTTCAAATACAATTGTAGAGCCTGTACGGGCAAGTTTATCGGTGAAGTATAAGCCTGGGAAGGATGGTACGCCTGTAAAGATGTTTTCCGGCCGTGATGCTACGAGCATTTTTCTTAGCCCTGGAAAAATCAAAGTTTCTTCAAAAGATTCGCTGAGCAATGTTGAAATAAAAGGCTCTGCTTCTCAGGATGCTTTTGCGACATTGGAGGGAATGCTAAAGCCACTCAATGCTGAGATGGCTAGCCTCTCCACGCAATGGCGCGATGCTAAAGATGAAGCAGCAAAGAAATTGTTAGAACCTAAGTTTGATGAAGTGGATGCCCGGATGAAGGAAGTGTATAAGGCTTACGTGCAGGCAAATCCTAAATCGCCTATTGCTGTGTATGCGGTTAATCAGTACGCAGGGTATGATATTGATGCCGCTAAAGCGCAACCTGTATTCGACTTGCTTCCTGCAAGTACCAAATTACTTCCATCTGCTGTGGATCTTGCGGGTAGGTTAGAGATTGCTTCAAGGCTTGCTATTGGTAAACCGGCAATGGATTTTACACAAAACGATACGCTGGGTAAACCTGTTGCATTATCTTCTTTACGCGGTAAAGTATTGTTGGTTGATTTTTGGGCAAGCTGGTGTGGACCATGCCGCAGAGATAATCCAAATGTGGTGAAGGTTTTTAACCAGTACAAGGATAAAGGTTTTCATGTACTTGGTGTGAGCCTCGATCAGCCGGATGCACATGCTAAATGGATAAAAGCCATTCATGATGATAAGCTTACCTGGACGCACGTAAGCGATCTAAAATTTTGGGATAATGAAGTAGCTAAAATGTATGGTGTACGGGGTATACCGTTCAACCTTTTATTGGACAAGGATGGGAAGATTATTGGCAGAAATCTTCATGGAGAAGAACTTGAAAAGAAGCTCGCTTCTGTAATGAATTAAATTAACTCTTGTAAGATGAATGCCACCGGTTTTTCGGTGGCATTTTATTTTTATAGAACTCAAAATGTTATAGCATTAACTTCATCATCAAAGAAATCCTAATGATTGTTGGCACAGATGGTACTATCTTTTTTAACCCTTGTTGCAAGATTGGTTTTCCACTAATATTTGTTATCTCCACTTTTCTGTTGTCAAGCTTGAACGCAAAGGCACAGCAGTTTGGAGGCAATCCATCTAAGTTAAAATGGCGCCAGGTAAATACAGATACCGTCCGGGTTATTTTTCCAGAAGGGCTGGAAGAGTCCGGCAGGAGAGTGGCATCGGTGGTGAATGAGTTACACAAAAATCACACTTCGACCATTGGAAACAACCTGCGTAAAATTGACATTGTATTACAGAACCAAAATACGTTGCCCAATGCATACGTGGGGTTAGGACCTTATCGTAGCGAATTTTACCTGGTGCCACCCCAAAACTCCTTTGAGATTGGTGGCCAAAGTTGGTTAGATAATTTGTCGCTGCACGAGTACCGGCATGTGCAGCAATACAGCAATTTTAATACGGGCATTGCAAAGCCTTTTGCTTTTTTGTTTGGTCAGCAAGGGCAAGACCTGGCAAACTCATTGGTTATTCCGGATTACTTTTTTGAAGGCGATGCCGTATTCAACGAAACGTCGCTGAGTACACTGGGACGAGGTAGGATTCCTGACTTTTTCAACGGTTATCAATCTTTGTTTCGCGGGCAGAAAAAGTATGCCTACATGAAATTGCGCAGCGGTTCGTTTCGGCATTTTACCCCAGATCATTACGAGTTGGGTTACCAGTTAGTCAGCTATGGCCGGCAGAAATATGGCGCTGATTTTTGGCGAAAGGTTTCACAAGATGCACTTCACCTGAGGCCGCTGGTGTATCCATGGCAAGGCGCCATCAAAAAACACTCAGGCCTTTCCTACAAACAGTTTGTAAACGATGCAAGGCAATTTTACACGCAACAATGGCAACTAGCCAAACCGGCGCGTCTCACATATATTACTCCAGCTTCTAACAATGCCCGTACCGATTACAAATATGTTTATCATGAAAAGGGCGGTTCACTCATTGCTTTAAAAAGAGGCTTCAGAAATATACCTGCGTTCTACAGGATATCATCTCAAGGAAAAGAAGAAAGAATTGGAGTAAGGGGGATCGCCTATGAAGATTATTTTTCTTACAACAATGGAAGGATTGCCTATGCGACACTTCATCCCGATGTACGCTGGGGTTATCGTGAAAGCAGTGACCTCGTATTGATGGATGTGAACACGGGGAAACGTCAGCGAATTACAAAAGGAGAACGCTTTTTCTCTCCCGATATATCGCATGATGGAAGTAAACTCGTGGCGGTAGATATGCGGGCAAATCAGATGTGCAATATTGTAATGGTAGATACAACAGGCAACAAGTTATTCCGCTCAGAAGCAAAGCGTGGGGTAGTGTATACCTATCCTAAGTTTTCTGCCGACGATAAAAGAATTTATACGCTGGTAAGAAACGGCGAAGGACAGATGGCGCTCATCAGTATCGACGTTGCTACCAATAAAGAGGTTCAGCTCATCCCTTTCGCGAGGCGCATTTACAGTTTTCCAACAGTGCAGGGAGATACTATTTTATTCTCCAGTTCCTACAAAGGCAGTGATGAAATTTGGGCCTATCTCGTCGCTTCTAAAGAAACCTATCGTGTGGCTACTCATCCTACTGGCCTTTACCAGGCCGCATTTAACGAGGATAAAATACAACTGTATGCTTCAAACTTTACAGCTGAAGGTTTTAGAATAGCAGTTATATCGCAAGGATCTTTACTGTGGCAAAAGATACCCTTCACTGAAAATGCCATTGCTGATTTGTATGTGCCGGGCGCATTACGACAGGAAGATAGCAGTACGATACATCGAATTGATACCCGCGATTTTGCCGTAACACGATACCGCAAATCTCATAACCTGTTTAATTTTCATAGCTGGCGGCCATTGTACGATTTGAAAGAGTTTTCTTTTACTGCCTATGGGCAAAATGTTTTAAACACGTTTCAAACAGAGCTTTCCTACACTTATAACCAAAATGAAAGCAGCCACCGTGTAGGTTTTACAGGTATATATGGCGGATGGTACATTCAGCCATTTGCCAGTGTCAACCAAACATGGAACAGAACCGTTTTGTACAACAGGGACACGTCATTTTTTTACAATGAACTGAATGCAAACGCGGGTCTTCGCCTGCCACTGAACCTAACTTCGGGCAGGCAGTACCGTTTCCTGACGCTTAGCTCAAGCATAAATAACCAAAATGTGCAATGGACAGGTATAGGCAAATCGTTGCTGACGTCAAGAAACTTCAATTACTTACAGGCTTCGTTAGTGTATTCTGGCCAAGTTCAAAAAGCACTTCAACATATTTACCCTCGTTGGGCACAAACCATTTCCTTGCGTTATCGGCAGGCAATTAGCGGCGTTTCAGCCAACCAGTTTTTAGGGATAGGAACTTTTTACCTACCGGGTTTTCATGTAAATCACAACCTAGTTGTAAATGCTTCCATTCAGCAGCGCGATACCATGCGCCAATACATATTTTCAAACAGCTTTCCCTTTGCTCGTGGTTACTCTTCAGTTGACTTCAGCCGAATGTGGCAAGTTGGTTTCAACTATCATTTTCCTTTACTCTACCCCGACTTCGGTGTAGGAAACATTGTGTATTTACAGCGGATAAGAGCCAATGCATTTTACGACATCACGCAAGGGATGAGTTTGAGAACCAGGCAAACCTTTCCCTTCAAGTCCGCAGGGGCAGAAATTTATTTTGACACCAAATGGTGGAACCAGCAGACGGTAACAATCGGAGTGCGCTATATCCGGCTTTTAGATCGGGAGTTTTCAGGGGTAACACAATCCAATAAGTGGGAAGTTTTTTTGCCCTTTAACCTACTCGACTAAAGTAGGGAACGACATTTTTACAATTTGAAAGGCACTTTTGTGTGGAAATTTTTATTGCAAGCCAGGTTCAAAGGAGGGCGCTTACATTCTTAACAATGCATTTGCTTTTGGCATATTAGCTAACACACTGGGTGTTAGAAACATTCAAAAACAGTTCAATTTTACCAATAAAATTAACCTGTTAAGGTTTACAAACTACCCTATTTGTCCGTTTGCATATGGTACATTTGCACCACACAGAAAAACACCTACATGACAAAAAAGTTCATTCCCGCTTTTGCTGCTTTAATGGTTTTCTCATTCGCTTTTACGTCGTTTACAGTCGGCGAAAAAAAGGTAACAAACAATAAGTCAGTTGCCGCGGATGTCCTGAACGGTAACGATGCGAATGAGCCAATGTTTAGCGTATCTGCTGCTGATAAAATGTTTGCACTGTATGATGTGCTTAATCTTCAATCGATAAAGCTCAATAAAGAGGCTTTTGAATTTGCTGTGAAGGGATACAATAAACTAAAGGCATCTGGTAAAGTTCATAGTAACCTACTTACAATAGTTGATTTCAGCCAGCCGAGTACCAACAAGCGTATGTACATTTTGGATATGTCGCAAGGGAAGTTGGTAAGACAATCACATGTTGCGCATGGTAGAAATACCGGCGCGTTAATGGCAAATAATTTTTCTAATATTCCAGAATCTAATCAAAGCAGCCTCGGATTTTATGTCGCTTCCGAAACTTACCAGGGTAAACATGGACTTTCATTGCGTTTGGATGGTTTGGAGCAGAACATCAATTGTAAAGCAAGAGAGAGAGCAATCGTAATACATGGTGCCGATTATGCTAATGAGTCTTTTTACAAATCTGCCGGCTATCTTGGTCGCAGCTTTGGTTGCCCAGCTGTTCCTACTAAGGATGCAAATGTAATCATCAGCACGCTTCGTAATGGTTCATGCCTTTTTCTCTATTCACATGACAAGTCTTATATAAAAGCTTCGAAGCTTATTTCATAATAAGACCTCTTTATTGAAACATGTGTGCGGAAATTGAGGTGAGATGAGCTCTCCCTTCTCTAGTTTTCCACAAATTCTTTAAAATTATCCACGAATTTTTCTCATTTAAGTTGCATCTGCTTATCTTCGCGCTCCCAAAAATAATATGTCCAAACAAGCACTGATCAAACAAGACGGTTCAATCATAGAAGCTCTATCCAACGCTATGTTCAGGGTGAAGCTCGAAAATGGTCATGAAATCATTGCGACTATTAGTGGTAAAATGAGAATGAATTACATACGCATTTTGCCAGGTGATAAAGTGGGGGTTGAAATGAGCCCATACGATTTGAGCCGTGGACGCATCATTTTTAGGTATAAGTAAGTAAACAATACGCTGTTAGCTTTGAAACGCCGATAGCAATTAGCAATAGGATTTTAATAAACCAAGTCATGAAAGTTAGAGCATCTATTAAAAAGCGTAGTGCAGATTGCAAGATCGTAAGAAGAAAGGGCAAGCTGTATATTGTAAACAAGAAGAATCCCCGCTTTAAGCAGCGCCAGGGCTAACAATTATGAATTTAGAATTATGAGTGAAGTAACTCAAAACTCTAAACTCATAACTCAATTCATCATTTAGAACTCATAATTCATAATTAAAGAAATATGGCTCGTATTGCCGGTATTGATTTACCAAAAAGTAAAAGAGGCGAAATAGGTCTGACCTACATCTACGGTTTAGGGCGCGCTACTGCTCAGTATATTCTTGACAAAGCAGGTATTGACAGGAACAAGAAAGTGAACCAGTGGAATGATGACGAACAAACTGCCATCCGTAATATCATTAACAATGAGATTAAGGTAGAAGGTGCTTTGCGTAGTGAAACTCAAATGAACATCAAACGTTTGTTGGATATCGCTTGTTACCGTGGACTTCGTCATCGTAAAGGTTTACCGCTACGTGGACAAAGAACCCGTACCAACAGCCGTACAAGAAAAGGTAAGCGTAAAACAGTTGCCGGTAAGAAGAAGGCACCTAAGAAATAAAAAATGCAGATTACAACTAGCAGTTTCCAACCGTAGTACGCTGGGACCTACTATTTGTAATTTGTTATTTATACCTGTCGCCGGATCTGTTGCTGCATAAGCACAGGGAGGGACAATATCAAAAACAGAAGACTACCTCAAAAAAAGAAAATGGCTAAACAACAAAGACAAGACAGCGCAAAAGCAGCTGCCAAAAAAAGAGTAGTAAAGGTGGACGCCTACGGCGATGCCCACATCAGTGCTACTTTCAACAACATCATTATCTCTCTTACCAACAAAAACGGCCAGGTGATTAGCTGGGGCAGTGCTGGTAAAATGGGTTTCCGTGGTTCTAAAAAGAACACACCCTATGCAGCACAACTTGCTGCTCAGGATGCCGCTAAAGTAGCATTGGAAGCTGGTTTAAAAAGAGTAGATGTGTACGTGAAAGGTCCGGGTTCTGGTAGAGAAGGTGCGATCCGCGCTTTGGCGAACAGCGGTATCGAAATCACTATGATTAAAGACGTGACTCCTTTACCACACAATGGTTGTCGTCCTCCTAAAAAGAGAAGAGTATAAAAAATAAAAAGTCAAAAATCAAAAAGCAAAAAATGGGTTTTGATTTTTGACTTTTAATTTTTGAATTATCAAAAGCAGGTATAGGTCGCGTTTTAAGATTTTTGATGAACTATACCTGGAACTTAAAAATCTAGAAAAAGAAAAAGAACATGGCAAGGTACACAGGTCCTAAGACCAAGATTTGCAGAACTTTTGGTGAGCCGATTTTAGGCAACGCTAAATGGTTAGGTAAAAACAGCAACCCTCCGGGTATGCATGGTGGTACAAAAAAGCGTAAGGCTCCAGGTGAGTACGCACTACAATTAAAGGAAAAGCAAAAGGCAAAATACACTTACGGGTTGCTTGAAAAGCAATTCCGTAATCTATTTACAGAGGCTGCCCGTAAAAAAGGTGTAACCGGTGAAAACTTAATCAAATTGCTTGAAGGCCGTTTGGATAACGTGGTTTACCGTTTGGGTCTATCTGAAAGCCGCCCTGGCGCACGCCAAATGGTAAGCCATAAGCATGTTACTGTAAACGGTGATGTGGTGAATGTACCATCATACCAATTGCAGCCTGGTGATGTAGTAGGCGTGAAAGAGAAATCTGCTGCAAACACTGCAATCGTTAGCCACTTTAGAGGCAAAAGCCCTAAGTTTAGCTGGTTAGACTGGAACGAAAAAGAAATGTCAGGTGTATTTATTACTTACCCTGAAAGAGAGCATGTTCCTGAGAATATTAAGGAGCAGCTGATCGTGGAATTGTATAGCAAGTAAGCCCCTAACCCCTAAAGGGGAACTACCTGAGCAGAAGTTTGCTGCGTAGTGATAATGGGTACAAGAGTGCGACGCAACGATGTAAAATAGAATTGCAAAAGCTGGGTCCACAAAACAAAATTTAAACTAATCAAATCGTCAATTACAAATGGCAATTTTAAATTTCCAAAAACCCGACAAAATCGTTCTTCAGAAGGCAAATGACTTTGAAGCACAATTTGAATTTCGCCCCTTAGAGCCAGGCTTTGGTCTGACTATCGGAAATGCTCTTCGCCGAGTATTGCTAAGTTCATTGGAGGGTTACGCCATTGTTGGTATTAAAATAGAAGGGGCAGAACACGAGTTTGCAACTTTGAAAGGTGTTACCGAAGACGTAACAGAAATCATCTTAAATCTTAAGCAGGTTCGTTTCAAAAAGAAATTAGAGGGTGACGTTCCTACTGAAAGAATTACGTTGAACATTAAAAATCAAACTGAGTTTACTGCAGGAATGATTGGCGATGCGACACAAGGTTTCGAAGTAATGAACCCACAGTTGTTGATCTGTACAATGGATAACAGCTCTAAGCTTGATATCGAAATTACAATTGCCAAAGGCCGCGGATACGTTCCGGCTGAAGACAATCGTGTAAAGGATTCAGTATTTGGTTACATTCCGATCGATAGTATTCATACACCAATCAAGAACGTAAAATATACGATTGAAAATACCCGTGTTGAGCAAAGAACTGACTTTGAAAAGTTAGTGATGGAAGTTAATACAGATGGTACTATTCATCCTGAAGATGCTGTGAAGCAGGCATCACGTATTCTTATTCAACACCTGATGATCATTACTGATGAAAACATCACTTTTGATAATAAGGAAGAGAAGAAAGAAGACCTGGTAGACGAGCAAACATTGCAACTGCGCAAAATACTTAAGACTCCATTGGAAGATCTTGACCTGAGCGTACGTGCATTTAATTGTTTGAAAGCCGCTAAGATCAACAGCTTAAGCGAATTGGTACAATACGAGCAGGAAGACCTGATGAAGTTTAGAAACTTCGGTCAGAAATCACTGAGCGAAATTGAACAGGTGCTGAATGAAAGAGGTCTTGGTTTCGGAATGGACCTTGGGAAGATGGGGATTGATAAAGATGATTATTAAATTCAAAAGTCAAAATTCAAAAGTCAAAAAAGAACAAAACATAGGTTTTTAATTTTGACTTTTGAATTTTGAATTAACAAGGGTTGTAATTCCTGACACGGTACAACCTATAAAACACACGTCATGCGTCACGGAGACAAAAT
The DNA here is from genome assembly GCA_031425015.1 of Segetibacter sp. Lineage (GTDB taxonomy): Bacteria > Bacteroidota > Bacteroidia > Chitinophagales > Chitinophagaceae > Segetibacter. The sequence goes on from JANPIM010000035.1 coordinate 133,342, forward strand.
CAACAATTTAGGCCGCACAGCGAGCCACCGCAGAGCGTTGCTTAGCAACCTTGCATCTCAATTGATACAGTACAAGCGTATCACTACTACATTGGCTAAGGCAAAAGCTTTACGTACGTATGTAGAACCACTGATTACAAAATGCAAAGACAACTCTACGCACCAGCGTCGTATTGTATTCAGCAAATTGCAGGATAAAGAATCAATCAAAGAATTATTCGATGTAATTCGTTTGAAAGTGGAAGCTCGCCCAGGTGGATATACACGTATCATTAAGCTCGGTGCACGTCATGGCGATAACGCTGAGTTAGCAATGATTGAGTTGGTAGATTACAACGAAATCTACGGTAAAGGAATTGGCGAAGCAAAAGAACCAGCTAAGAAAAGCCGTCGTGGTGGTGGTACCCGTAAAAAGGCTACACCTGCTGAAGGAACAACTGAATCAACGACTGCAGAAGCAACTGCTCCAACTGAAGTCGCTCCAGCTACTGAGACATCTGAAGAAACAAAAGCTGCTGAATAATTGCAGAAGCTTAAAAAATACAAAGGCAAGATCGTTACTGATCTTGCCTTTTTTTGTTGGGAGCTCATTTACAAATTTTACCGTAATCTTCAAGATTACCGTAAAATAAAGCGCGTAAAACCTGTGGGTAATTTTGTGAGAATGTATTTACAGCGAATGATATTTTTGCGCCAGCTGTAGAATATGAATGTAGCATTGTTGTGTCACTCACTTGTACCGCAAAGCATTATTCAGCGGTTCGCCTGTTACTTTAACTCGAAACTATAAATACGAAACTCGAAATAATTACAATGAACAATCAACCGACCGCTGTACTACTGTTAGAAGATGGAACCCTTTACCATGGAAGAGCCTTTGGAAAAATTGGAACCACTACCGGTGAAATCTGTTTCAATACCGGAATGACGGGCTACCAGGAAGTTTTTACTGACCCAAGTTATTTCGGACAGATCGTAATCATGAACAATGTTCATGTGGGAAACTACGGCGTTAAGGATAGCGACATTGAGAGTGATTCTGTTAAGATACAAGGATTAATTGGTCGCAATCTTGAAGAACTTTATAGTCGTCCACAAGCAAAGGGTTCATTAGATGAATACCTGAAAGAAAGCGAAATTGTTTCGATAGAGGATATTGATACAAGGGCGTTGGTGGCACATGTGAGAACGAAAGGTGCCATGAACTGCATTATTTCATCCGCAGAAATGGATGTCGAAAAGCTTTTTGAGCAATTGAAGAAAGTACCGAGCATGAACGGGTTAGAACTTGCATCAAAGGTATCAACTAAAGTTGCCTACGAGCAGGGTGATGTGTCATCGGATATTAAGATTGCTGTAATTGATTATGGTGTAAAACAGAATATTTTAACCTGCATGACATCCCGTGGTGCTCATGTGAAAGTCTTTCCCGCCACTGCAACAGTAAGCGATATGAAGGCGTTCAACCCAAGTGGATACTTCATCTCTAACGGCCCGGGTGATCCGGCTGCAATGGATTATGCAGTGAATACCGTGAAGGAAATATTGGCTGAAAACAAACCCATGTTTGGTATTTGTTTAGGTCACCAATTACTGGCTTTAGCCAACGATATTCCAACCTATAAAATGCATCACGGGCATCGTGGATTAAATCACCCTGTGCTTAACATCGTTTCTGGTAAATGCGAGATTACTACACAGAACCATGGCTTTGGTGTGGACCCCGACGCTGTGCGCAGCAACCCTAATATTGAGATCACACACGTAAACCTCAATGATGATAGCATAGAAGGCATTCGCGTAAAAGGTAAGCCTGCGTTTAGTGTTCAATACCATCCGGAAAGTTTTCCCGGACCGCACGACAGCAGGTATTTGTTTGATGAGTTTATTGAAAGTGTGAAATCAACTTTGTAAGATGGTTGGCAGGTATTCGAATGATTCTCATCATTTCCTTTTTTGGATCATTTCTTTACTTTCGATAAAATTAAATTTGCTACTATGAAAATTGCAATAATAAACGGTCCAAATCTAAATCTGGTTGGCAAAAGAGAACAAGGTATTTATGGCACTGAAAACCTCGAGCATTTTCTAAATGATCTCAGGCGTAAGTACTCCAACATTATTTTTGATTATTACCAAAGCAATATAGAAGGCGAGTTGGTTGATCGTATCCAACAGGTTGGCTTTGATGTAGATGGTATTATATTTAATCCCGGTGGCTATACACACACTTCTGTAGCTATTGGCGATGCAATTGCGGCCATTAAAACACCGGTTATTGAAGTGCACATCAGCAATATTTTTGCGCGTGAAGAGTTCCGAAAGATTTCGCACGTATCGGCAAAGGCGCGTGGTACCATTAGCGGTTTAGGCATTCGCGGATACGAACTAGCACTGGAATATTTCCTACATCCGTAAGCCTATTGATTTTGCTTCCATAAAAAAACGGATGTGAATTTGTTTCACATCCGTTTTTATTTTAACCCAATTAATTTATGGCTTCACTAAAACCGGCTCACCAGTAATGTTCACTCCTACAGCCCGTTTATTTTTCCTGCCAGGTGTTTTGTCCGACGGTAAAAGCGCTGCTTGCCCTTTACCCACTTCATTTTCTTTTTTGCTTCTATACAGTGCATCTTTCATTAGAAGTTGTACACTATCTAGCTTTGCAATGTAAAGGCTTCTGCCATGTGTGCCCAGCACTAGTTCGTTCTCTCGTGTCTGTATTACCAAATCATGAATGGGTACACTCTTCGGTAAGCCATTGTTCCAGCTAAAGAAATCTTTTCCCCCATTAATGGTCACATACAAACCACCGTCAGTTCCAACATACAATAAGCTGTCGTGTTTTGCATCTTCTCTAATTACATTAACAGGTTCGTTGGGTAGGTTTGCGTTAATCGCTTTCCAGTTAGCACCAAAGTCTTCGCTTACATATAAGTAGGGGAGAAAGTTATCGTTGCGATAGCCATTTAGCGAAGCATACACGCGTCCTTCTCTATGACCACTGGCTACAACGCGGCTTACCCATAAACCTTTTGGCAACTTAGCACTTACATTGGTCCATGTGTAACCACCATCGCGGCTTAGGTGTATGCTACCATCATCTGTGCCGGTATACAGCAAGCCAAACTTTATGGGGCTTTCACTAATGGTGGAAATGGTTCCATAAGGCACATCACCTTGCTTGGGATTAGATGTAAGGTCACCGCTAATCGGTGGCAGTGTATCCGCTTTATTTAAACTGCGGTGAAACTTATTCGTTCCAAAGTAAACAACATCCTGGTTGTGCTGGCTGACTACAATAGGCGACTGCCAATTAAAACGATAAGCAGGCTCACCTAAGTCGTTCATTGGTCGGATAGATTTGCGTTGCCTGCTGGCAATGTTTAGGCGGCTATACACACCAAATTGCGAACCCGTATACACCGTCTGATTATCCCGGGTATCCACCTGTACCTGCATTCCATCACCACCATTAATTCTTTTGAATGGATTATCGCCCGATGACTGCCAACCGATGTTTTCTTTGTTGGTGGATGGTCCAAACCAGGTTCCATTATCCTGCAAGCCACCATACACATTGTAGGGTTTGGCATTGTCAACCGTAATTGCATAATACTGGCCAACGGATGGGGTGTTTGCAAAAAACCAGTTTGCGCCATCATCATACGAAATGTTTAATCCACCATCATTGCCACTAAAAATATGGCTGTCGCGTTTTGGATTTATCCAAACTGCATGATGATCACCATGCATATTCTGCCTGTCAATATTGCTGAATGTTTTGCCGCCATCGGTACTTAACTCAATACTTATCCCGGTAATCACTACTTTATTTTCATTGACAGGACTCACGAATATTTTTCCGAAATAATAACCGAACGTATTGTAGAGGTTCAGACCTTTTGTATTGGTTTTACTCCAGCTTTTTCCTCCGTCGTTGCTGCGGTAAATCTCTGCACCAATTACACCTGTCGGGTACTGGTCCACGTTTTCATCATACAAGAATTCATAAACCGCGGTGGGCTTCAATTGATTGTTTTGTACCAGTTCCTTCACCGTCTTTGCCGTGTACTTTCTCGGAACAAAATTCCTTTTCAAAAAAGTATCGAGCCTGTTATCGTCCAGCGCTAAGAACTTTTCTTTAGTGAGGTCCTTCAAATCTTTCACCTCAAAAGTTTTCAGGTCAACTTTCTTTTGTGCAGTGTCAGGTCTCCTGTTTTGATTGTCGACAATGGCGTAAACGATCTGTGGGTTTTTAGGAAATACTGCCACTCCAATTCTTCCTACTCCATCACCCGTAGGGAAGCCTGCGCCTTGCGCAGTGAGCAAATTCCATGTTTCGCCTCCATCATTGCTTTTGTAAATACCACTTGTCTTTCCACCCTCTTCAAAATTCCAGGCGCGGCGTGTACGGTACCATGCGGCTGCATATAGTTCGTTGGTGTTATTGGGGTTGATGTCGATGTCTACTACACCAGTGTTTTCATCAATTGTAAGTGTTTGCTTCCACGATTTACCTCCATCAGTTGTTTTATACACGCCGCGCTCTTTGTTGGGCGAATACAAATGGCCGAGTACAGCTACCCATGCTACGTTCGCATTGTTGGGGTCTAATTGTATTTTTCCAATGTGATGACTTTCAGGCAAGCCGAGGTAATCCCATGTTTTACCATTGTTATTGCTTTTGTACATACCCACACCAGCATAAGAAGATCGGCTACTATTTACTTCACCGGTTCCTACCCAAATGGTTCTGTTTTTCTCCTTCCAGTTTACTGCAATGTCACCTATAAACAACACGTCTTCACTATCAAAAATGGGTGTAAAACTTTGACCATTGTTGGTGCTATGCCACAGGCCTCCGGTGGCATAGGCTACATAGAATTCCGTGGGGTCATCCGGGTTCACATCAATGTCCACCACACGTCCGCTCATAATGGAGGGGCCAATATTTCTAAAAGGAATATGGTTTACCATGGACTGTTGTTGCAATGCTTTACGTTGTTGAATGCTTTTCATTCTTTCAGCAGCAGTAGTGGGTTTTACCTGGGAAAAACCAATGAGGGAAATTAAAACGGAGAGGAGCAGCAAGCTTTTTTTCATATATAAATTAAAGCGTTATGGGGTTATAAATGCCTGCCGAAGGTAAACGAACAATCGTAATATTTTAACAGCATTACACCGGCATCTCAAATATTCAGGTTTAATTTCACCCCTCAATCTTTCCACAATGAAGCTATTACTACTTCCCTTTCTGTTACTATCCTTTCATGCAATGGCGCAATGCAAGTCGTCGCGTAAATCAGCTAGTGGAGAAACCATCAATTGTATTGATGAGAAGGACTTTAAACAAGGTAAATGGAGCGTAAGGGTAGAAGGTATACGTGGTGAACCAGGTTACGATGAAGAAGGCATTTACAAAGATGGAAAGAAGGAAGGCGTTTGGCGAATGTATACGTTGATGGGAGATCTTTTTGCGGTAGAAAAATATCGCTGGGGAAACAAGGATGGTGTAAGCCAATACTACAATATTGCCGGCCTGGTACGCGAGGAAAGCTGGAAGGCAGTGAACCCTGAAAATCCGTATGATACCATTGATGTGCCGGACGTTTATGACGTATACAAAGTGCAGCGGAAAGTGATCAAGATCGAGGGCACATCTGTAAAGCACGGTACCTGGAAATATTACAACGATGGTATGATCACTAAAACGGAGAAGTTCTTTTTGGGTAAGGTGGAAGACCCCAACCGATTTATAGCTGCAGGCGCCGAAGACATAACTTCAGACACCACGAAGACGAAAGTGCCTGTAAAAGTAAAACCACCCGCAGTGCTGGAGTTTGAAAAGAAAAATGCAGGGAAAAAGAAAGTAAAAGTGATTGACGGAAAAACATTCTAGCTTTTTCGCGTAGGCGTTTTTATGGAACTAAGCATACCGTACAAAAAGGGTCTTGAATGTCTTAGGGAATATTCAAAATGAACAGATAGCCCGGAGCACGCCATTGTTATTTACGCTCGTTCGCACAATATTAAAGCCATCGCCAGCGCTTCGGAAAATGGTGCTCGGTTTTATTTGGTAAAGCCCGACTTATAAAAGGTATTAACTGCATTGCTAACCCGCGTAATTTTCCTGCTGGGAAGACCAAAGAAAAAGAGCAGATTTCAAAAGAGAACTTTGTGGTGAGGAAGCAGAATTTTAAGACAGTCTAGATTTAGATTTTCATCACACAATTTGTTGCCATAAGATGGCATCCTCTCTTTCTTTGCTATAAAAGTTTAATTAATACTGGATTAAACTTTTAGTCAACTGGAGTATCTATGTACCCAGCAAGCAAACAGTAAAGCGTTGCAGGCTTCAACTTTTCGTCTAATTCTAAAAGGCTAGTACAACAACATGTTTACAAATTCATTGGAGGACAATACATCAGTCTCTGCCCAAAGCAAACAAACATTAGGCGACAGGATAAAATCACTACAGGAATGTTACCAGCAGCAGCTTTTACTTGATAGAAACTTTGAAGAATTGAAGTCGATTAAAGAGCAGATTAAATTTTTATCAAACAATATATATTTAACACAAACCCGTGTAAGTTGAGGGTAGTCCGGCTAATTAGTCATAGCAGGGCAACAGCCGCATCGGTCAAATCCATACCCTTTAAAAGCGCGATCCACCTGATTATAAAATTTTGAAGCGCCGGTATCGTTTAGTTCCTGGTGCGACATTCGCTCCGTTTTTAAAATCCATTCCATTGTAAGCTGTTTCTGTAAAAAGAAGCAGCTTTTATTTTTTTGGATGAAGGAGTAGCTGCTTTAGATCGTGTTGTGTATGCGGCTTTTTTTTATAATGCATATCGCACGACGTTAAACGAGGGAATATGTTTCTACATACAAATGCTACATATTTATATATAAAAAAGTACACGGTACGGATAGGCTATGATGAAATTTTGAGGTTGATTTATCGTTTATTTGAAACATTAGACCGGCTTAAATTTCCAGTGATAAAATTAAAACCCTGAGCAACCGAGCTTAGATGTGCCCAGAAATGAAAGACACTCAATTAACTGCTAATCCTTCTCTTTTGCCCGTAGATGATGCGCCTTTGAATGAAATTTTTACCGCCATCACAGATGCGGTCATCAGCCTCGATGAAAACTTAAAGATCAACTATTGCAATCCAGGTGCTCGGAAGTTTTTCAATTTGAAGCCATTAGATATTCCGGGTTTTCCAATTGGCTTATTGTTCAATAATCCTTCTTATAGAGGTTTTCTCTCGATGTTGGAAGACGCGCTTGCACAACAGGCACGAACAAATGTTTTAGAATATTGTCCTCATCAATCAACCCTGTTGGATGTAACAATTTATCCAAAATCAAATGGACTAATACTGATCATAAAATCGGCTGGCGCACATCAGCAGGTAGAGAATACTTTATTGCAGGAATTAGAACACCAGGATGTTTTAATTCAAAATACCAACGACTTAATGTGGTCGCTCGATGAAAACCTGCGGTTGGTTTCTTTCAACAGAAATTTTAGGTTGTTGGTTGAAAACATTTTTCCACGGCAAATAAAAAGTGGCGATTCATTTAAGGAGATGCTGGGCAACACCACCCTCTATGATAAGTGGATGAAGTATTTACACAAAGCGTTAGAAGGCAGAAAATTGAGATTTGATCAGCAGGAAGTGGGTGAGGGAGCAACCGGCTACTATGAAGTAACGCTTGAACCTGTGAGAGATATTATCAGTGGAAAAGTAAACGGAATTGCCTGCCATGCTTATGATATAAGCGCCCGTAAGCGTAGTGAGCGCCTTATTAAAGAACAAAACATAAAGCTTCGCGAAAAGCAAAAAAGCCTTCGGCACCTAAGTGGAGAATTGCAAACGATCCTGGATGCGTCGTTAGATATTATTTGTAGCATAAACAATAAAGGGGTATTTACTCGTGTTAACCAGGCTAGCAAAAATTTACTAGGCTATGAACCTAAAGAACTGTTGGGTAAACAATTTGCAGAAATAGTACAGCCGGGAAATATTCAGGAAGCGAAAGATATTTTGGTTAAGATTGTGAGAGGGGTAGAGGTAACCGATTTTAAATGTTTTTTGAATAGTAAAACTGGGAACCCCGTACCTTTTATTTGGTCAGCCCGCTGGGATGAAGCGGAGCAAATGATTTTTGCCATTGGGCGGGATGCATCGGCAATGTATGAGGCGGAAATGCTTAGAACAGAAAGTGAGACACGGTTTTCGGCACTTATACAAAAAGGTGCAGACATGATAGCCATCATTGATGAAGTAGGCACTTACAAATACCTGAGCCCAAACGTAGAGCGCATACTTGGTTACTCTCCGGCAGAATTAATGGGTAAAAATGCATTTGCGTTTATACACCAGGATGATTTGCAAGTTGTGCTAGAGGAGTTTAATCATGTGATGGATCATTCAGAGGTGAGCGTTGGTGACTTTCGTTTTAAAAACGGAAAAGATGAGTGGCGGTGGGTGGAGGTAATTGGCACCAATATGCTGCACAACGATGTGATTAAGGGTATCGTTATTAACTCGCGGGATATAACAGAACGAAAAAAAGCGGAAGAAGCCTTAAGAGCAAGTAACGAAAGATTTGAGATAGTGTCGAAAGCTACTAATGAAGCTATCTGGGACTTTGATATTGTGAATGGTGTAATGCGCTGGAACGACAATTATACCAAGCTCTTTGGCTATGAAGTACTCGAGGAAAATGATCTGAGCTCGTGGCGCAACCGGATACATCCGGACGATGCAGAAAGAGTTTGGGATGAAGTTGAACGGATGCTTCATGTTCAGGGAAATAAGTCATGGCGAAGCGAATACAGGTACCAACAGGCATGCGGCGGTTATTCATACGTTTACGACCAGGGTTATATAATTGTGGATGGTGAAAACAAACCAGTGCGTTTTGTGGGTGCTATGCAGGATTTTACTGAAAGGAAAAAAATTGAAGAAGAGCGTGAAGTAATTATTAAAGAACTTGTAAGAACTAATAATGATTTAAAACAATTTTCTTTTATAACCTCGCATAATTTACGCGCTCCTTTATCCAACATTCTTGGTATTCTGCAGCTAATTGATAGAACCAATATAGATGAGGTAAACAATCAATTGCTCGACCTGATTAATACCTCTTCTTTACAATTGCAGGAAACAATAAAAGATCTATCCGATATTATTGTAATTAAAAATCACGTAGATATTAACCATGAATTACTAAATATTGAAACCACTTTTGATAATGTCCGGAAAATTTATTTGAATACATTAAAGGATGTAAAAAACTGTGTACAAGTTGATTTTAGCGTAAAGGAGGTTTACCTGCACAAGCCATATATTGAGAGTATTTTTATCAATCTTATATCAAATGCGGTAAAATATCGTTCAGAAAAAAGACCGCTGCAAATCAATATTCAAACGTATGAAAATGAACAGGGTGAATTGGTGATGCGTTTTGCCGATAATGGAATTGGTTTGGATACTTTGCGACTGAAAGATCGTTTGTTCGGTCTGTACCAACGATTTCATGATCATACAGAGGGAAAAGGACTTGGATTATTTATTGTGAAAAGCCAGGTAACAGCCTTAGGGGGAATAATTGAAATAGACAGCGAGCAGGATAAGGGAACCACGTTTACCATTAAGCTTCCAATCAAAAAAATATAATTTAGATAGACGACAGTTAAAAATAGAGCTTGAAAAAAAGGGACGATTATTTTAAATGATCGTCCCTTTTTAATAAATAATTGCTGCTTAAAGATTAGATCAATAGCGCATAATCGCTGCGGCAAAACTAGCAGCAGGCATTTTATCCTTTTCCAAAAGAAATACTTCACCACCGGTGGCTAAAGTTTTTACCACAGCATGATCAAGCAAGTCTTCGCTATTTTCAAGTTGTGCCTCATGAAGCTGTATTTCGTTTGTCATCTCGTCAAAAAGGCCCCAAACCTGGCAGCCTTTACAAACAAATAATTGCGCTATACGCCCATAGAATGCTGCTGGAATTACATCACTAACAATGGAGGAAGTAAGTTCGGTTGCAGACTTGTTGCCGAATTTTTCCAATGCCTTATTTTGTCTTTGCTCAAAGAATGGCTGCATCAACTTCTTTGCATCCTGGTATAAAACCGGCATAGTCTGGTGCTCTCTACTTCCGGTTAGGGCCTCATTCCATACATTGTGATAATCACATACGCTCTTATAAATTGGTATTTCATATTCAACTCCAGCCAATAAGAGTGGAACATTTTCTCTATTAAATACTTTCTCCCATAAAATATCGTCTACGGCTTCAAAATAAGTGGCAAGGTTGTCTTTCGCATCAGGGTTGCCGCCACCACCACCATGTGCTTGACCAGCCATTGCTGCCGGTGTAGCTCGCTTTCCGGAATCACCACTTCTGTAGGTAGCTGCATCCAGATCCGATAATCGTTTTACTTCTTCAATACCCTGGGGTACATCTACGGGTACGGGTTGTATCCCAAACATATCTACCTTAAAAAGCTTCACTGTTTGTTTGCTCATTACTAAGAGATAAAAGTAATCGGCACTGGTCATTAGGGGTATAAGTGGCGTTACATAAAACGTTGATTCAATTACAATTTGTTTTTCCGGGGCCAAAGGCATCTTAATGTATTTGAAAAACCCGTCTGAAATAAAAACCGCCAACCCTTCTGATGGTTTTGTCCAAAAGTCGTTATCACCAATTAATTCATACACCGGCTTAAGCAAACGCTCGATGGTTGACGGATTGTGTCTTTTTTCTTTCAATTGCTGTTCAACCGTATTGAGCAAACTTTTAAAACTTATTTTATCAAATTGTTCATTTACTTCCACACCTTGAGCGTGCGTTGGAATAAATAGCGAAATGGTGCAATCGGCTTTGTAATCCGCCAACTCTGTGAAGCGTTCTTTAGTTAGTATACCCGGCAATTGTTCAGCTACAGTGTTTGTTTTTTCGTCCGTAGAGTTTTGATTGTCTGTCTTGTTTGTATTACTATCCTTTCCTTTAAAGTTATCTTGTCCCTTAGTTGTGTTTCTGTTTCTGTGACGAATGGGAACATTTTCAGCCATTACATCTTCACCATCTGTGTATTTATCTGTTATTGCCAGGTATTCTTCTAATTGCTCGGGTGGCCCAGGCTGTAATCCTAGTTCTTCTTCTTTGTTTGCGCCTGATGGCATGCCTTTACCCGGATGAATAACACCGTTTGAATTTCTACCCATTGTTATTTTTTCACTTTTATCTTTCGCCATAAGAATTTTTTTAAAAGCAGGGGCAATAGACATGCCAATGAACTGGCTAAACCATATTTACGCAGATTAATTCAGATGCCTATTGGATACATGCTTTGAAGGCGATTAAGCTACCCATTTAAAAAAATAGATCTATAAAAAGTGGAAAAATTTGAACAAATAGTCAATACAGTCTTTGCGATTGTTCCATTGTTTAAATGTGTCACGTAAAATTTATTCTGTAGTTAATCCTTTTATACTGGTATTAGAACTACAGCTAAATTGGTAATTAGGTCTTTTCTACCAAAAACGATTATTATCGCGGAAAGGCCCATTGTTATAATTCTTTTTTGTATGGCATAGCGATTGCCCTCTTTTAAAAAATAAAATTTATGAAAAGAAATATGATTATTGGAAGCGCTTTAGCTCTGGCGGGTATAGCTGCCTATTTTATTAGAAGAAGAATTGGGGCAAAGTCATCTGAGACAAGTACGTCTTTGCCAAGTCCAAGATCCACGCATATTACCAATGTGTTTTCGAATGCGAAGCAGCATGCAATGAATCCGTAATGAAACATAAATTAATCTACCCATAAAAATTTGGTTTGGATTAATTCTTATTAGTTTTTACCCCATAGCTAAAAGGTGGCAAAAAAAAAGGCATTCCATTTTAATGAATGGATGCCTTCTTTATTTGTTAGGCTTAGCCTAAGATTTTACGTGGTTGTTCACGATTTTAGCTAACTCAAACATTGACACCTGGGCTTTACCAGCGAACACTTCTTTTAATTTTGCATCACCGTTAATCATTCTCCTGTTCTTACTATCCTGTAGGTTATTCTTCTTGATGTAATCCCAGATCTTTTTAATGATTTCTGTACGCGGCATTGGTTTAGCGCCAATAACAGCTGCCAATGTAGGAGACACAGACAGCGGTGCCATGAAGGCTGCATTAGGTTTTCTCTTCGCCTTTTTAGGTGCAGCCTTTTTTGCTACAGCTTTCTTGGGAGCGGCAGCTTTTTTGGCTATAGCCTTTTTAGGGGCGGCTTTCTTTGGAGCTGCTGCTTTTGCTGCTGCTTTCTTAGGTGCGGCTGCCTTTGCGGCTGCCTTTTTTGGCGCTGCTTTTTTAGCAGCTTTTGTTGCAGTTTTTGCCATTTCGTTTCAAATTTTAATGGTTAATAAATAAACGTCTTATGCATGTGTATTTGCCTGCAAAGATGCTTACAAGGCATTAAGGTACATAACCTATAGATAAATCGTATAAACAACAGGGATATAAATGCATCCGTTCCTGAAAAAATATCATAGGCAAACTTAAAAAACCTTGCCTGTAGTACACTTCAGGGGTACCGATGAAGTTTTCAACCCCTCAAAATCCGGGATAATTCTTCAAAGAATCATAGTTATTTCAGGGAAAGGAACCAACAAGTTGTAGTCCGACAAAGAAATAAAATGGGATTGGGACTGGCGTGTTGGAAAACAAACATGCGTAAAATCCTTATCGGCGACCTGGCTATGTTTAGCCTCGAGTGATTGCGCCTGATGTTATCCGTAAACAACTGGCGGGTATAGGTAAATATTGATTTTTTGAAAACCATATTCCCCTATCTTCGACGCGTGCCGGCATTCAGTTAGGGTTGTAGTGTACATGGTACAACACAGCCTGATTAAATTCACTCATCTATAATAACCTATGAAAAAAGTGTCATCTTCTAGTGCAGCTGGTCACTTTTCAATCGCACTTCCCGATTAATATATTTCAAGGCTTTTGGTACTAAAAATCCAGGAAAGAAAACTGGGAACGCAAATTGTATAATTGTGGGTTCGGTGGAATGTAAACACTTATTGTAAAACAGGATTCAAACATTGGTAGAGTATATGGCTATAAATTCCTTCTTTGATCTTTTTGGTGCTCCGACTATTTCACTTGACTCAATTGATGCATTGCAACGTGAAGCACCAAACCTTATAGTTTGGGCTGCGCCGGTTATGTTTTTGTTCGTTTTACTGGAGTGGTACGTATCGTACAAAATGAATCATCATTTGTATGACAAGAAAGAAACTTTAGGCTCTATTTGGGTGGGTATTGGTAACGTAGTAGTGAACCTTGCACTCAAACTGGCAATGCTAACCTTTGTTATTTGGATATATAACCTAATGCCTTGGCGCATGTATTTCAATTGGTGGACGATTATTCCCTGCTATATATTGTTTGACTTGTGCAGTTATTGGTCGCACCGTATTTCGCATGAGCAACGGTTTTGGTGGGCGACCCACGTAGTGCATCACAGTGGCGAAAATTACAACCTTACAGTTTCCTTCAGGCTGAGTTGGGTTCAGCATTTAAAACTTGTATTTTTTCTTCCCATTGCCCTAATAGGTTTTCACCCAATCATATTTTTTATAGTGAACCAGGTAGCGGTGCTGTTTCAATTCTGGGTGCATACCGAGTATATCAGGAAACTTCACCCTTGGATTGAGTGGGCATTAGCTACTCCGTCTAACCATAGGGTACACCACGGCAGACAGGATAAATATGTGAATAAGAACTACGGTGCCACCTTTATCTTTTGGGATCGTATGTTTGGCACTTACCAGCCAGAGGAAGAGAAAGTGATTTACGGAATTACAACCAACATTAAAAACAAATCGAATCCGCTCTACATCAATTTTCACGAGTACATCGATATTTGGAACGACTTGAAAACGGCAAAAACTTTCCGGGAAAAGATGTTTTTCCTGTTTGGTGACCCCATAAAGGTTTCAAACTTCAAGAAAGCACAGGCGCAAGGCATGGAATTAAGTCCCGCAGGCTCTTCGGTAAGGAATACGCGCCCATCCGTAGTTTCCAGGTTTGAATCGTTACCCGTGCCTCAGCCGGTACCTACATCAAATGGAGCTTTGAAAGAAAATGTAAAATCAGATCATTACAAATAGTAACCTCGACTTCGTTGGGTGCCGCCAGTTGAAAAACCGGCGGCATTTTTATTTATTCATAAGTAATAATAAATGTTCACCAAGTTGTACCGCCTCTTCAGTTTCCCGGTTGTACTCAAGGTCAATCCAGTGATCAGCACCTTCGTTATCGGGACCAAACTGAATCTTAATGTCTCTGTCTCAATCTTCATTTGGAATGTATTATCCTCAAGCATTATTACTTCAACTGTATTTCCCTCGTAGTTGATTTGTCTTTTTTGCATGAAGTAATTTTTGCAAAGCATATGCCGCTACTCATTTTGGAGAAAATCCTGAAAAAGTTTGCTGGAAGTCCATAAGTTTCCACTTCAGTATTAATCATTTTCCTAAACCTATATCTTTGATTTTATCATCTACTGTTGCATTTTTTCAAACTCAAATCCTCCTATTCATGACAGTAAAAAACTTACTTCCAGTACTCGTCCTAATCACATTTTTCGGATCGTGTGTAAGTCCAAAAAAATTGAAACTAGAACAGGCTAAATACCAGGAACTAAACACTTTTTATATAAGCACGCAAAAAGACCTGGAGAAATGTAAAGAAGAAGCTGAAGTTGCAAATGCTGCAAACGCACGAAAGAAAGTGCAATATGAATCAGAAATCGACAATTTAACCAAGCAAAACACTTTTTTAAAGGAGAACAATAACACGGTGCTAAACCAACTGAAGGATCTTTCAGTTATCTCCACTACGCAGGCCGAAAGCATACGTAAGTCTTTGGATAATATCGGTTCTAAAGACAACTACATACAGGAATTGCAAAGATCGCTCTCAAGAAAAGACTCATTGAATATGGCACTGGTTATGAATCTTAAAAGTGCTCTAAACGATTTGAATGATACTGATATTGAGATTAAAGTAGAGAAGAGCGCTGTATACATTTCCATCTCTGACAAGCTTCTATTTAAAAGCGGAAGCTTTGATGTAACTGACCGGGCAATGACGGTGTTGGGTAAAGTTGCACTAGTTCTAAACAGTAAACCTGATATTGAGTTCCTGGTTGAAGGGCATACGGATAATGTTCCTATAAAAAGTAACTGCCTCATCGATAATTGGGACCTGAGCGCGAAACGAGCTACAGCCGTAGTTCGATTGTTGCAAAACAATTACAAGATTGATCCAAAACGAATGACTGCGGGCGGCCGTGGAGAATATGTACCGCTTCAAGGCAATGAAACTGCAACGGGCAAAGCTGCCAACAGGCGTACCCGCATCGTAATTTTGCCGCAGCTAGATCAGTTCTTTAAATTGCTGGAGACTCCAAATAAGTAGTTTTCGGCTATATGGTAATACTTTGCAATAGGAATTTATTTACCGGTTATATAAATTGACACTGTTTTTTCGTTAAATCTCCTTGTATTAACTATTTCAACTAAATCTAACTGTACTCATGAAAAAACTAACTGTATTTACCACTTTTGTCATTGCTGCGTTTTCGTTGCATGCGCAAGATTTTCCCGGATACCGAGCCGGAAATTATACGGGTGTAAATGGCGTATTCTTCAATCCTGCTAATATTGCCGACAGCCGGTTTCGTTTCGATATTGGACTATTTTCAGTGTCGACCCTGGTGGGCAACGACCAGGCAAGTTTTAAGCTAAGCACTATGGCGGAAACTTTTGGGGGCGATGGCCTTACCGATCAATTGCTCAATGGCCAGGGTGGACCAGCAAGTGCCTTGGTAAGTGCTAACATTCATGGCCCTTCATTTATGTTTAATCTAAATAAGAAATCGGCTATAGCTATCACCACCCGCGGAAGAGTGTTAGCCAATATTGTGGAGATAGATGGCAAGCTACTGAATGAACTAGGGGATAATCCTTCAAGTTCGGGGTTTCCTTACACTATAAGGTCTGACAATAATATGCGGGTAGCAATGAATGCATGGTCTGAAATCGGCGCAAGTTATGCCAGGGTTTTCACTGACAAGAACAAGCACTTTCTTAAAGGTGGTGCTACCGTTAAATACCTCGGTGGTGCAGGTAATGCCTTTGTGGGTGTGTCAAAATTGAACGCTACACTTACGCAAGAAAATATAGCCCAGGTACCAAAAGTATATCTCACCAACACTACCGGGAGGTTAGAAGTTGGGTTTGGCGGAATCAACTTTTCTGATTTTGAGCCCGATAAATTTCTAAAAATGGAAAGCAGCGGATTTGGTGCCGACCTTGGTTTGGTGTACGAGTACAGGCCATCTGGTCTAATCGGAAGAGATCAAAACAAATACAAGTTTAAGGTGGGAGTATCCTTGCTTGATTTAGGATCGATCACCTACCAAAAAGATATGCAACGTTCGGGCTCTTACGATCTCGGCATTACCGGCTCAGAGAAATTATTGGTAGATAGTCTCGGCAGTGTTGATCTAAATGACTACAATGCCTTCTTCAAATCAAAGCCCCAATATTTTACGCCAACCACTTCTAATTCAGAAACTAGTTATTCGGTGTCGCTACCAACCACGCTGAACATAGATTTGGACTATCGTCTTCATAAAGGCTTCTATGTTAGCGCTTCAGGTATGTTTTCGATGGTTAAGAAGGGGGGTAAACTACAAAACAGCATGTATTACTCCACTTTTAATGTTACCCCAAGGTTTGAAAGTAGAGTATTTGGCGTGTTTTTGCCGATTACTTACAACGAACTCACGCAATTGAATGCAGGTTTGTCGGTAAGGCTGGGACCATTATTTGTGGGTTCTGGTAGTTTGCTTTCTGCTATGATTGGCGACTCTAAACAGGCCGATGTGCATATTGGATTGCGATTTGGTTCACTACAGAAGAAAAAATAGTTTTAATAGCTACATATAGAACGGCCTCTTTGCAATAGCAGAGAGGCTGTTTTATTTTTACAGCCAGACAGTTTTCTTTTTTTCGTTGAAAAAAATAGGAAGAAAGAGCAGGTCTATCTGATCGGAAGCCGTTCTCCGTCTGTCTTTGCCCGATTTTTTTCTTTTTTGTGGAAAATATTTTAGAAAATGTTGGCTGCTATATATCATCCCCTTACCTTTGCGCTCCCAATATGAAAATTGGGTACTGAATATGTCCCAGAGAATAAGAATCAAATTACAGTCTTACGATCACAATCTAGTAGACAAGTCTGCTGAGAAAATCGTAAAAACAGTTCGCAGTACCGGTGCAGTAGTTACAGGTCCTATTCCTCTTCCTACTCACAAGAAAATTTTTACTGTGTTGCGTTCTCCGCACGTGAACAAAAAAGCACGTGAGCAGTTCCAACTTAGTACACACAAAAGATTGTTGGACATCTATACCTCGAGCAGCCGTACAGTGGATGCACTTAGTAAGCTGGACTTGCCTTCTGGTGTCGAGGTTGAAATTAAAGCGTAAAAGCCCTGACCCTAAAGAGGGTAAGGTACCATAGATCGAAAGATCAATAGTTCTTAAAAATCATCTGCGAAAACCACTCATAAGGTAAATAAGCAGCGCTGAAATAGTTATCATTTTCGCTTTCTACTCCTCGCGGAGTAGGGCACAACATATGAACAAGCCCTTCGAGGTTTGTTTACCTCCGGTACTTCCTCTCTCATAGTGAGAAATTTAGGAAAAGGTCGGCGGCAAACAGAGGATCGATTCCGCCATAGGCGGAAGTCCTTATAACCATCGGGGTACAAACCACACACAATGAAAGGTATTATTGGTAAAAAGATCGGGATGACCAGCATCTTCGGCACCGATGGTAAGCAGACAGCTTGCACAATCATCGAAGCTGGTCCCTGCGTAGTAACCCAGGTAAAGTCTCAAGAAACTGACGGGTACAATGCCATCCAAATTGGATACGGCGACAAAAAAGAAAAGAACTCCACTAAGGCCGCAACAAATCACTTCGCTAAGGCCAACACTGCTGCTAAGCGTGTAGTAAAAGAATTCAGAAATTCAACATTAGAACAAGCATTGGGCGAATCTATCACTGTAGACATTTTTGCAGAAGGCGACAGCGTAGAAGTTGTTGGTACTACAAAAGGTAAAGGTTTCCAGGGTGTTGTTAAGCGTCATGGTTTTCATGGTGTAGGTGAAGCTTCTCACGGACAACACGATCGTCAAAGGGCGCCAGGTTCAATAGGTGGATCATCATATCCTGCAAGAGTATTCAAGGGTATGCGCATGGCTGGTCGTATGGGCCAGGATCGCGTAAAGGTGAAAGGACTGAAAGTCGTTAAGATTTTTGCTGAAAAGAATTATTTATTAATCAGTGGTTCAGTTCCTGGCCACAATGGTGCCATCGTTTTAATTCAGAAATAATATGCAACTAGATATTTTAGATATAAAAGGCGGAAAGACTGGTAGAACAATTGAACTACCGGAAGAAATCTTTGGTGCTGAGCCAAATGAGCATGTCGTTTACCTTGCTGTTAAGCAGTATTTAGCCGCAGCTCGCCAGGGTACTCACAAAGTAAAAACCCGCGCAGAGGTTCAGGGTGCAAGCCGTAAACTTCATAAGCAAAAAGGAACTGGTGGCGCTCGTAAGGGTAACATTCGCAACCCATTATATAAAGGTGGTGGTACCATCTTTGGCCCAAAGCCGCACCGTTACGATATTAAGTTGAACCGTAAGGTGAAAGACTTAGCTAAAATCAGTGCACTTGCCTTTAAAGCTAAGGACAATGCAATCATCATCATTGAAGACATCAACTTTGATACACCGAAGACAAAAGACTTCCTAAGTGTATTAAATGCTTTGAACCTGTCTGATAAAAAGGCTTTGTTTGTAATACCTGAGTACAACGATACATTGTATTTAAGTAGCAGAAACATTCCAAATGCTGCTACTGCTTTGCTAAGCGACATCAACACTTACGAAATTGTAAATGCAGATGTACTGGTAATGCTTGAAAGCGCAGCTAAGATTTTAACCGAAGCTGACGTAGAAGTAGCAGCTTAAGAAGCCCCGACCCTTAAGGGAGAAGGGAGAAAAAGAGAATTCGAATAATTGTGACGCTATAAGTTACATTTTCAAATTTTCAAATTTTCAAATTTTCAAATTAGTAAAATGAGACTGGCAGAAGTTTTAGTAAAACCGATACTTACAGAAAAAGCAAATGCTCAACAAGAGAAATTGAGGAGATATGCTTTTAAAGTAGCACGCAAAGCCAATAAGCTTGAGATTAAAAAAGCGATCGAAGAGTTTTATGGTGTAACGGTTACTGATGTAAACACAGCTGTTGTTCCAGGTAAAAATAAAACCCGTTACACAAAAGCTGGTTTTGTAAAAGGCCAGAAGCCAGCTTACAAAAAAGCGTTGGTTACTGTAGCTGAAGGTGAAACAATTGACCTGTACGGAACAGTTTAAGTCAAAAATCAAAAGTAAAGAGTCAATAAAAGAAACCAGGTTTTGAATTTTGACTTTTGAATTATAAAGAATGGTCTGCAAGGCCGCTAAAATTGCAATATGGCATTAAGAAAATACAAACCAACGTCAGCAGGTACCAGGTGGAGAATTGGTAACGCCTATGCTGAAATTACAACTGACACGCCTGAGAAGAGTTTGTTGGATGTAAAGAAAAGAACTGGTGGTAGAAACTTCCAGGGAAGAAGGTCAATGAGGTACATAGGAGGTGGTCATAAGAAGGCTTACCGTATCATTGACTTTAAAAGAGATAAGAACAATATACCTGCAACGGTTGCAACAATTGAGTACGATCCAAACCGTACCGCATTCATCGCTTTGTTGCACTATGCTGATGGAGAAAAAAGATACATCATTGCACCACAAGGTTTACAAGTGGGTGCTACTGTAATAAGTGGCGACGCTGTAGCGCCCGATTTAGGAAATGCACTACAAATGAAGAACATGCCATTAGGTACTGTAATTCACAACGTAGAAATGCAGCCTGGCCAGGGTGGTAAATTGGTAAGAAGCGCTGGTGCTTCTGCTCAGTTGAGCAACAAGGAAGAAAAATACGCGGTTCTTAAAATGCCAAGTGGTGAGTTAAGAAAAGTATTGAGCTCTGGTTACGCTACTGTAGGTGTGGTGAGCAATAGCGACCATAGTTTGCAGAGCATGGGTAAAGCTGGCCGTAATGTTTGGAAAGGTATCCGCCCACGTGTACGTGGTGTAGCAATGAACCCGGTAGATCACCCGATGGGTGGTGGTGAAGGTAGAGCATCTGGAGGTCAGCCTCGTAGCAGAACTGGTCAGTACTCAAGAGGTTTGAAGACCCGTACCAGGGGAAAAGCAAGCGATAAACTGATCATTGTTAGAAGTAACGGTAAGAAGTTGGCAAAATAAAGTGGTGAGTTGGTAGTTGTTGGTTGTGAGTAAGAAGAACAAAGTGATACAGTACAAGTGAGTGACACAACCGGCGTAGAATAAGGAACAACTGCCGACAACCCAAAAAAGAAATCTGAAAATCAGAACTCAAAAAATTAAACATGGCTCGTTCGATTAAAAAAGGTCCTTATGTAGCTGCTAAACTGGAAGGTAAAGTAGTTGCGATCAACGAAGGTTCAGCTAAGAAATCTGTTATCAAAACATGGTCTCGCCGCTCTACCATCACACCAGATTTTGTGGGACATACTTTTGCTGTTCATAATGGCAACAAGTTTATCCCGGTTTATGTAACTGAATTTATGGTTGGCCATAAGCTTGGTGAATTTGCCCCGACCCGCAATTTCAAAGGACACTCAAATAAGAAAAACTAAAAACAGGTTTCAGGTTTGTAGTTTGAAGGTTCGGGTTTTTTGCCCACAACTTTAAACTCGAAACTTTAAACTCGAAACTCAATACAAATGGAAGCAGTAGCAAAATTGAGAAATCAACCCACATCGCCACGCAAAATGCGTTTGCTTGCGGATTTGATACGCGGCATGGCTGTTGAAAATGCCCTTGCAACTTTGGAGCATCATCCGAAGCACCCGGCAACACCGTTGGGTAAATTGCTAAAGAGTGCAATCAATAACTGGGAGCAAAAGAATGAAGGTACGAGTGCCGCTGATGCTGACCTGGTTGTAAAAACAATCTTTGTTGATGGAGCACGTACTTTGCGTCGTATGCGTCCTGCACCGCAAGGTCGTGGATACAGAATTCGTAAGCGTAGCAATCACGTTACTTTGATTGTAGATACAAGAACAAACGAAGTTTCTAAGAACGTATATGGTTCTAAGAGAAAGGAAACTAAAAACAATTCGTAAAACTTATATATCCAACATATGGGTCAGAAAACAAATCCTATTGGTGCAAGACTTGGTATCATCCGCGGATGGGAGAGTAATTGGTATGGTAATCATAAAGACTATGCTAACAAGTTGATTGAAGATCATAAGATCAGAACTTATCTTATGGCTCGTATCAATAAGGGTGGTATTGCTAAAATAGTGATTGAGCGTACACTTGGAAAATTGATCATCACCATTCATACTTCTAAGCCAGGTATCATCATTGGTAAAGGTGGTGGAGAAGTGGACAGGATAAAAGAGGAGCTTAAGAAGCTGACTGCAAAAGATGATGTACAAATCAATATTCTTGAAATACGTCGTCCCGAGCTGGATGCAAATATTGTAGCCGATACAATTGCACGCCAGATTGAGAACCGTATTAATTATAAGAGAGCTATTAAGATGGCAATCGCTTCTGCACTTCGCATGGGTGCTGAAGGTATCAAGGTAAAAGTTGGTGGTCGTTTGGGTGGAGCAGAGATTGCCCGTAGCGAAGAGATCAAGCAAGGTCGGACTCCATTACATACTTTCCGTATGGATATTGATTACGCAAACGTATTTGCCCTTACGGTTTATGGTAAGATTGGTATTAAAGTATGGATCTGTAAAGGTGAAGTACTAAGCAAGCGTGAACTGAACCCGAACTTTGTAGGTGGTAAAGAAGGTGGTGAAAGAAGAGATGGTGGACCACGTGGAGCAGATGACAGAGGTGGTTTCCGCGGTGGTGATAGGAGAGATGGTGGCGGTCGTGGTGGAGATAACCGCGGCGGTGATAACAGAGGCGGCGGACGTGGTGGAGACAACCGTGGTGGTGGTCCAAGAAGATAGGCCCCGGCCCTAAAGGGAGAAGAGAGCAAAACTCTATACTCAAGATTTAAATAAATAATTGAAACGTTTGAGCAAGGTTAACCTTGAACTTCAAACCTGAAACTAGAAACTTATAAAAGATGTTACAGCCGAAAAGATCGAAGCATAGGAAAATGCAGAAAGGACGCATGAAGGGCGACACTAAACGTGGAGCTACTTTATCCTTTGGCTCGTTTGGTTTGAAAGCATTGGACTCCGTTTGGTTGACGAACCGCCAGATAGAATCTGCCCGCCAGGCAATGACGCGTTCAATGAAAAGAGAAGGTAATGTTTGGATCCGCATATTCCCAGATAAGGTAATTACACATAAGCCTGCAGAGGTTAGGATGGGTAAGGGTAAAGGTAACCCCGAGTATTGGGCTGCAGTAGTTCAACCAGGCCGTATCATTTTTGAAGCGGATGGTGTATCTGAAGAAGTAGCAAAGGCGGCTTTCGCATTGGCTGCTCAAAAGCTGCCTATTCAAACAAAGTTTGTAGTGCGCAGAGAATTGCAAGGATAGATAATAAATTAGTGAATGAGACAATTTGGCAATTCGATAATGAAAGACATTTATAAAAGTTCATTGTCAGATTTTCAGATTGTCGAAACGTCAAATTAAAATATATGGCCAGTAAGAAATTTGATTTTAACAGGAGTGTAAAAGAGCTGAATGAAGCAGATCTTAAAGCACGTATTCAGGAAGATGAGCTTCGTCTTAAAAAGCTTGAGTTTGCTCACGCTATCTCTCCCCTGGAAAACCCACAGAGTATCCGGTCTTTAAGAAGAGACGTAGCTCGTTTGAAAACTGAATTAAAGAAAAAAGCGTTAGCCATCTAACCCGTAAAAATTAGTACAATGGTTGAAAGAAATTTGCGCAAAATAAGGATCGGTGTAGTTAGCAGCAACAAAATGGATAAGACCGTTACTGTAGCTGTTGAAAGAAAAGTAAAGCACCCTCTTTATGGTAAGTTCATTAAGAAAACTACCCGCTTCCATGCTCATGACGAAAAGAATGAGTGTAGCATTGGTGATCTGGTAAAGATCATGGAAACTCGTCCGCTTAGTAAGACCAAGCGTTGGAGGTTAGTTGAAGTAGTAGAAAAAGTGAAGTAATTCATTATTATAAATGTTGAATGTTGAATGATGAATGTGTATCTGATTTAATCGGATAATTCAAAATTCAAAATTCAAAATTCAAAATAGAAAAAATGATTCAGCAAGAAAGCCGATTGAACGTAGCTGATAATAGCGGAGCAAAAGAAGTTTTGTGTATCCGTGTATTAGGTAATTCTGGCCAGGACTATGCAAGAATAGGCGATAAGATAGTTGTAACCGTAAAGGATGCAATGCCTGCAGCAGGTGTAAAGAAGGGTACTGTTTCAAAAGCAGTGATCGTTCGTACTAAAAACAAACTGCGCCGCAAAGATGGTTCTTACATCCGCTTTGATGACAATGCGGTTGTATTGTTAAACAACAGTGATGAGCCAAGGGGTACACGTATTTTTGGGCCAGTAGCAAGGGAGTTGAGAGATAAAGGTTACATGAAGATTATCTCTTTGGCTCCGGAAGTACTTTAAGTGAGAAGTGAATTGTCAGAAGTGAGGTTTCACTCACAGCTAACAACTCACATCTGACAACACATTATTAATTGCGAAGTCGGAAATTTCGCATGAAGCATAAAAAAACAAATATCGTGAGCAACAGATTTAAACCTAAATACAACATCAAAAAAGGCGACCAAGTTGTGGTGATAGCCGGTGATGATAAAGACCTTAAGAAGGCCCGTACGGTTTTGGAAGTTATCCATACTGAAGATGGTGATGGTCGAGTTGTAGTTGAAGGCGTAAATATCATTACCAAGCATACTAAGCCTAGTGCTACAAACACCAAAGGCGGTTTGGTAAAGAGAGAAGCTTCTTTCAACATTAGCAATGTAATGTTGTGGGATGCTAAGGCCGGCGCTGGTACTAAAGTTAAGCGCGACCGTAAAGATGGTAAACTAGTTCGTATCGCTAAAAAATCAGGGGAGGTAATCAAATAATGGCTACAGAAACATATACTCCAAGATTGGCAGACAAGTACAAAAGTGAAGTTGTACCTGCCCTAATGAAAAAATTTGGATACACTTCAGTGATGCAAGCTCCAAGGCTGCAGAAGATCTGTATCAACCGTGGTGTAAATGGTGCGGTTACTGATAAGAAACTGGTAGATGTTGCAGTAGAAGAACTGACAACTGTATCAGGTCAGAAAGCCGTGGCAACCATGTCTAAGAAGGATATCTCAAACTTTAAGTTGAGAAAGAACATGCCGATTGGTGCGAAGGTAACTTTGCGCGGTGTGAAGATGTACGAGTTCTTAGATCGCCTAATTGCTGTTTCACTACCACGTGTACGCGACTTTAAGGGTATTAACGATAAAGCTTTTGATGGCCGTGGTAATTATACCTTGGGCGTTACTGAGCAAATCATTTTCCCGGAGATTGATATTGATAAAGTAAATAAAATTACTGGTATGGATATCACTTTCGTAACTACTGCTACTACAAACGAAGAAGCATACGAGTTGCTGAGAGAAATGGGTATGCCATTTAAGGGAGCTAAAAAAGAAACACAAGAATAATTTTGGGATTTTGGGATTTTGAGATTTTGGGATTTGCCAAAGTTTAAAGATCACCAAATCACTAAATCACAAAATCAGAAATAAACAAATATGGCAAAAGAATCTGTAAAAGCCAGACAAAGGAAGAGAGAGAAAATGGTGGCTAAGTTTGCTGAAAAAAGAACTGCTTTGAAAGAAGCCGGTGATTACGCAGGCCTTGACTTGTTACCTAAGAATGCTTCTCCTGTTCGTCTGAAAAATCGTTGCCAGCTTACAGGCCGTCCTCGTGGATACATCCGCTACTTTGGTTTAAGTAGAAATATGTTTCGCGACATGGCACTAGCTGGAAAGATACCAGGCATTACAAAAGCAAGCTGGTAGATCAGTTGACAGTTGCCAGTTGGTAGTTGTCAGAAAGAAAAAATTAATTATTCATTTTTATTCCAATTATCCCGATACTTCGGGACGTAGGAGGACAATATTATGGTAACAGATCCTATAGCAGATTTTTTAACGAGGATTCGTAATGCTCAAATGGCTAATCACAGGTTAGTTGAAATTCCAGCGAGCAATTTAAAAAAACGCATGACTGAAATTTTGTACGAAAAAGGTTACATCCTGAAGTACAAGTTTGAAGATGATACAAAACAAGGTTTGATTAAAATAGCCTTGAAGTATGATCCAACAACAAAAGTTCCGGCTATCCGTAGCCTAGAGAGGGTAAGCCGTCCGGGTTTACGCCAATATTCTAAACCTGCTGACTTTACACGTGTGAAGAATGGTTTAGGTATTGCCATCGTTTCTACCTCAAAGGGTGTAATGACAGACAAAGAAGCAAAAACACAGAACGTAGGCGGAGAGGTGCTTTGCTACGTTTATTAATAAATTAGCCATTTAGGCAATTTGAAAATTCGACGATGGTTTTCAAATAATCAGAAGCTGACCGGTAATCTAAGTTTTCTATACGGTAACTGAAAACGATCCGCTTTTACATTGTCACATGCCGAATTATCTAATTATCAAATTCAAATTATGTCTCGTATAGGAAAACAGCCGATTACAGTTCCTGCTGGTGTTACCGTTACAGTTGGTAACAACAACATCATTACTGTAAAAGGACCAAAAGGAACTTTAACTCAAGAGATTGATAGAGATATCATTGTAGAGGTTAAAGATGGCGTTGTAAACGTAACACGTCCAACTGATCAAATCCGTCATCGTGCGATGCATGGTTTGTACCGTTCATTGTTGAACAACATGGTAGTTGGAGTAACCACCGGGTTTAAAAAGCAACTTGAATTGGTTGGTGTGGGTTACAAAGCAGTGAACACTGGTAACTTACTTGACCTGGCGTTAGGATATTCTCACAATATTTTATTCGATATCCCTAAGGAAATAACAGTTGCTACCGAAACCTTGAAAGGTCAAAACCCAAAGATCATGTTGGAAGGTGTAGACAATCAATTGTTAGGTGCAGTAGCTGCAAAAATTCGTAGCCTGCGTAAGCCTGAACCATACAAAGGAAAGGGTGTACGTTACTCTGATGAATTCATTCGTCGTAAGGCTGGTAAAGCAGCTGGTAAATAATAGTTGATCAGTGATTGGTTGGTCAGTAACCAGTCACTAATCACCGGACACTAATCACTAGTAAAATTCACCCCGGCAGTATCGGGGAGTAAATAAAATAACAATGGACAAATTAATAAAAAGGCAGAAGATCCGCTACCGCATTCGTAAGAAGGTGGCTGGTACCACTACCAAACCTCGTCTTTCGGTTTTTAGGAGCAACGCTGAAATCTATGCTCAATTAATTGATGATACCACTGGCCAAACTTTGGCTGCAGCATCTTCAAGAGAAAAGGACATTACAGCACAAACAGCTCCTAAAGTAGAAAAGAGTAAAATGGTAGGTGCTGCGATTGCCCGTAAAGCAACTGAGCTGGGAATTACTACCTGTGTTTTTGATAGAGGTGGTAATCTTTACCATGGTCGTGTGAAAGCGGTTGCTGATGGCGCAAGAGAAGGTGGTCTTCAGTTCTAAATGCTAGAGATGAGCGATTGCTCATTTTCAAATTTTCAAATTTTCAAATTGTCAAATTAGACAAATGTCAAAAGCAATCTTAAATAAAGTAAAAGGCGGAGACCTGGAGCTTAAAGAAAAAGTAGTTTCTATAAACCGTGTTGTAAAAACAACCAAGGGTGGACGTACTTTTAGTTTCTCTGCGCTTGTTGTGGTAGGTAACGAAGCAGGCGTCGTTGGTCATGGCCTTGGTAAAGCCAAAGAAGTTCAGGAAGCTATTACCAAAGGAATTGAAGATGCAAAGAAGAACTTGATCAAGGTTCCTATTCTTCACGGAACTATTCCTCACGACCAGTTGGCAAAAGAAGGCGCTGCAAAAGTATTGATCAAGCCAGCTGCACACGGTACAGGTGTACTTGCAGGTGGTAGCATGCGTGCTGTTTTGGAGAGCGTTGGTTTAACCGATGTCCTGGCAAAAAGTCTTGGTTCTGCAAATCCGCACAACGTGGTAAAGGCTACCTTTAAAGCTTTGGCTTTACTGAGAGAACCCATCACCATTGCGAAGACAAGAACCATTGGTTTGAAGAAAGTATTTAACGGATAGTTCAGTCATTAGGACAGTAAGTCATTAGTCAGTAGGGAACTACTTAATGACCCAATGACAAATGACTTAATGACAAATTTTTATTATCATGAAAAAGATTAGAATAACACAAGTAAAGAGCATCATCGACAGGCCTGAGAGAGCTAAGCGCACTGTGCAGGCATTGGGTTTGAAAAAGATGAATGCATCGGTTGAAGTAGAAGCTACTCCGCAGATCCTGGGTATGATCACGAAGGTGAATCACCTGGTGAAAGTTGAAGAAGTTAATTAACTCATAAGTCAAAAGTCAAAATTCAAAAGGGTTGGTACAGCAGTGTATCTCTTTTGAATTTTGACTTTTGAATTTTGACTTAAAATGTGCTGAAACTACTTCTTCCGTACAAGGGTGCGACGCAAGTAAAGCTGAATAGCATTACCTTCGCCGGCTACCAAAAACAACCCTGTTTTAGTTAGAACTATTTATTAATACATGCGAGGGGATTGAACCCCGTTAAGTAAAAATCAAACAAAGATGAAACTACACACATTAAGACCCGCCCAAGGCGCAACACACAAGGAGAAAAGACTAGGCCGTGGTGAGGCAAGTGGTAAAGGCGGTACAGCTACAAAAGGTAACAAAGGTGGACAAAGTCGTGCCGGTTACAAGAGTAAGAAAGGACACGAAGGGGGACAGATGCCTATTCAGCGTCGTATTCCTAAGCGTGGATTTAAAAACATTAACCGCATCGATTATAAAGTTTTGAACCTTGGACAAATTGATCATTTGATAGAGAAGTATGGCTTTACGGAGATAACACCGGAAAATCTATACATCAATGGTTTGATAGCTCAAACTGACCTGATTAAAATTTTGGGTAATGGTGAACTGAAAAATAAAGTTGCATTTAGGATAAATGCGATCAGCGGAAAAGCTAAGGAAGCGATAGAAGCTGCCGGTGGTACTGTTGAGATCGTAAAGTAATTATTGTAACTTGCCCGAAGCATCATTGATGCGTCGTTTAGGCTTTAGAGATTAACACCTACAACAAAATTTTAGTGAAAAAATTCATTCAGACCCTTAAGAACATCTGGACAATTGATGAGCTTCGCAGCAAGATCATTGTTACACTGGCGCTTGTTTTTGTGTACCGACTGGGTACGCATATCGTGTTGCCGGGTATTAATCCAAATTTATTAGACGCAGCTCAATCTGCAAACGCACAAGGCGGATTACTTGGTTTATTTGATACGTTTGCTGGTGGTGCATTTTCACAGGCATCGATCCTTGCGTTAGGTATCATGCCTTACATCTCTGCCTCTATCTTCATGCAGTTGATGACCATTTTGGTTCCTCAATTACAAAAAGTACAGAAGGAAGGTGATAGTGGCCGTAAGAAAATCAACCAATGGACACGTTACCTAACCGTAATTGTTACAGCTTTCCAGGCAAGTGCTTACGTGGCTTATTTAAATGGTCCGGGTTATGTAGAAGCAATTATTCCTGCTTACCAGCCGTACTTCTTAATTTCTACCATCATCACCCTTACAGCAGGAACTCTATTTGTAATGTGGTTGGGCGAAAAAATTCAAGATAAGGGTTTGGGTAATGGTACTTCTATCATCATCATGGTGGGTATCCTTGCTCGTTTTCCTCAGTCGGTTATACAGGAATTTAGTGCGAAGCAGGCACGTGGTGGTGGTGGATTGTTGATCTTCTTAATTGAGATTGCCATTTTTATCGTCATCATCATGGGTATCATAATTTTGGTACAAGGTGTACGTAAAATACCGGTAAACTATGCGAAGCAGATTGTAGGTAATCGCCAGTTTGGTGGTGCACGCCAGTTTTTACCAATGAAGGTGAACATGGCTGGTGTAATGCCAATCATCTTTGCGCAAGCGATTATGTTCTTACCAACTTTGTTCTCTTTTACCAACACGGAAAGTGGACGCGGTATCGCGAAGGTTTTTGGCGATCACAGTAACTTCTGGTATATGATTGTGTATGCCGTAATGGTAATTGCTTTCACGTTCCTTTACACTGCGCTTATCTTCAACCCAAAGCAAATGGCAGAAGACCTGAAGCGAAACAATGGTTTCATTCCGGGTGTAAAGCCAGGGCAACCTACTGCAGATTACATTGGATCAGTGATGGATAAGATTACTTTGCCAGGTGCAGTTTTTCTTGCACTGGTTGGTATACTTCCGGGCTTTGCACAAAGGCTGGGTGTTACTTCTGGTTTCAGTACTTTCTTTGGAGGTACAAGTTTGCTGATCATGGTGGGTGTAATACTTGATACCTTACAGCAGATCGAAACGCAATTACTGATGAGACAATATGATGGTTTGATGAACAGCGGGAGAATTCAGGGAAGGCAGCAGACTGTCACACAGGCATCTTATTAGTTGATCAGTTGATTTGTTGATTGGTTGAATAGTAAAGAAAGATTTTTTTTAAAATAAATAATGAACCTGCCCGAACCATCGAGGCAGGTTTATTTGTAAAATGAGTAGAGAACGAAATATGGTACATTATAAAAGCAATGCAGAACTTGAAATTATGCGCGAAAGTTGCCGCGTAGTAGAGTTGGCGTTGAGTGAAGTAGCAAAGATGTTGAAGCCAGGTTGCACGACTAAACAGGCAAACGATTTAGCGGAACAAGTCATCCGTGACAACAAAGGCGTTCCATCGTTTTTAAACTACCGCGGTTTTCCATATACTGCCTGTATTTCTGTGAATGATGCTGTGGTGCATGGCTTCCCTACCAATAATGTTTTAAAGGACGGTGACGTAGTTTCAGTAGATGTGGGTGTATTTAAAAATGGTTACCACGGAGATAGTGCTTATACTTTTGCCTTGGGTGAAGTTGGTGAAGATATTCAGCAGTTGATGCGTGTTACAAAAGAGAGCTTGTATAAAGGCATCGAAAAGGCACATCATGGAAACAGAATTGGGGACATAGCATATGCTATTCAAGAGTATACTGAGAAGAAGCATGGCTATGGTGTGGTGAGGGAACTGGTAGGACATGGATTAGGAAAAAGCCTTCATGAAGACCCACAGGTTCCAAATTTTGGCAAACGAGGTAGTGGGCCAAAATTGAAAGAAGGAATGGTGATAGCAATAGAACCGATGATTAATATGGGCGTAAAAGAAGTCTTCTACGATTCAGATGGATGGACTGTTCGGACGAAGGATGGAAAATCCTCCGCGCATTACGAACACACTGTTTGCATCAAGAAAGGCAAAGCTGATATTCTATCTTCTTTTGTTTTAATTGAAGCAGCGGAAAAGACGAATAGCAATTTGAACTCGAACTATTTGTACCCGGTAGTTGCTGAACATGCCTAGCCATGTACCTTTTTAAAATACGCCCGGCTACATTGCCGGGTTTTTTTTTTGTGGTAAATCGAACTTAATGGCGACTAGTGTGTTTATCATGACGCGGGAAACTATATAGAATTCGATTTCGTAAATACCGCATATCATTCTAAAAAATCAAAAAAACAAAAACATGTTGAAAAAGTATTTGAACCTTGCATTAGCTGCAACGATTGTTATCTCTACCGTTGCTTGTGGCGACACTACAAAAACTACAGAAGCTTCTGCTGACACTGTAGGAACCGCTGCTGCTACTCCTGCACCTGCTACTGAAGAGCAAGGTGTAATGGTAGGTGGAGCTAATATGGTGCCTTCTAAGAACATTGTTGAAAATGCTGCAAACTCTGCTGATCACACTACATTGGTAGCTGCAGTTAAAGCCGCCGGACTTGCTGAAACCCTAAGCGGAGCAGGACCATTCACCGTATTTGCACCTACGAACGAAGCTTTCAACAAGCTACCTGCAGGTACAGTTGACAATTTGTTGAAGCCTGAAATGAAAGGTGATTTAACATCAATTCTTACTTACCATGTGGTACCAGGTGCTCTAAAAGCTGCTGATTTAACAGATGGTCAAAAATTAAAGACTGTACAGGGTAAAGAGCTGACTGTATCAGTTAAAGACGGAAAAGTAATGATTGATGGTGCTACAGTTACAACCGCTGATGTAATCTCTAGCAATGGAGTTACACACGTAATTGACGCAGTAGTTACACCTAAAAAATAGTTTGGTTTTTTAGTGTTTAAGGTGCCGCATTTATGCGGCACTTTTTGTTACCTGCAAGTTTCTTCTCAAAGATTTGTTTTCATCTTATACCGGGCATCTGCTAACAGTTGGACGGCTTTACTAGTATATGTTTTTAAAACCCTGTAAGTACATTTGAAAAATGAATGCTAACAAAGGCAAAACCTTAGTTGTAATTGGCGGCGGGGCCGCAGGGTTTTTCTGTGCTGTAAATGCTGCAAGACTCAACCAACATTTGAGGGTAATTATTGTAGAAAAGAGTTCAAAACTGTTGGCGAAAGTTAAAGTTAGCGGTGGAGGAAGGTGCAATGTGACGCATGCATGTTTCGAAATATCGGGCCTTGTAAAAAGATATCCCCGAGGGACGAATTTCCTTAAGAAATCTTTTCATCAATTCAATACCAGCCATTGTGTTCAGTGGTTTGAGGAGCGGGGCGTTCAGTTGAAAACAGAGGCTGATGGCAGGATGTTTTCTATTACCGATAATTCTCAAACCATTATTGATTGCCTGATGAGGGAAGCCAATCAGTATGAGGTAGAGATTTTAATGAACAGGGAAGTAAAAGGAATTCAAAAGTCAAAAGTCAAAAGTGAAAAAAAAGAAAGCGGATTTGAATTGTTGTCTGCAAATGAAGAAAGTCTTGAAGCAGATTATGTAATAGTTGCTTGCGGTGGTTATCCTAAAGGTGCAATGTTCAACTGGCTGACTTCACTGGGACATACGATTGAGCAACCGGTACCGTCTTTATTCACTTTTAATATTCCCAACAATCCCATCACGGCTTTAATGGGTGTTAGTGTGCCTAATGCTGTTGTGAAAATTGTAGGGAGTAAATTGTCGGATGAGGGTCCTTTACTGATTACGCATTGGGGCATGAGCGGCCCAGCAATATTAAAGTTATCTGCCTGGGGTGCAAGAGAACTCGCAGATAAAAACTATCATTTTACCATACTGGTAAATTGGCTTCCAACCTATAACGAACAGGTGTTGCGGACGTCGTGGCAGGGGCTCCGGTTAAGGCATGCTGTGCAAAAAATCAGCAACCGAAATCCATTTGGCCTACCTACCCGCTTATGGGATTATTTGCTCCAACAAAGTGACATAAAAGAAGACACCCGCTGGGCAGATCTGCCGGCTAAAGAACAGAATAAACTCATTAAAAATATCTGCGCGCAGGAGTTTGAAGTGAAGGGTAAAACAACTTTCAAGGAAGAATTTGTGACCTGCGGAGGAATTAAATTATCAGAGATTGATGCCAATACCATGGAAAGTAGAGTAGTTCCTAAACTTTATTTTGCCGGTGAAGTGATGGATGTAGATGGCGTAACAGGTGGCTTCAATTTTCAACATGCATGGACCAGCGGATGGATTGCGGCAAACGCGATTGCAGTAGATTCTATGGCATCAATTCAATCATAGATCAGTGTATTTTGACAAGGCTAATGTCCAGTCGTGAGGCTTATATCTAATCGAAGGTGTACGATCAGCTGGAACAATATTGAATTGCTGAAGTATTTTAATGGATCCCTTATTCCCTCCAAAATCTGCCCTGAACCAGTTGAATAAACTGGGTAATCTCACTTCATTTATAGCATCATCATAATCAGCTTCTACTTCCAGGTAACCCATAGTTGCCAGTTCTAATTGCTGGTTAATTTTTGATACATCATAAAAAGCAATGGGAGGACAACTGATCGCCCCGCAATTCAGTGCAAAGTGAATTCGGAAGTCTAGCTCATCTACGCGTAGTTGTTTCTCAAGCAAAGATGGGAACAGCTTATTAGCATAGCCGAAACTCAACTTTATTTTAGAACGTCGCAGGATGCCATGTTCTATAAAATCAAGGCTCATTTTTTGTCCTGCTATTTCAATTTGATTGGTGGTGAAGAATGTACTTCTGTTTTTATACTGATCGGGATCTTGCAATAGCAACCTCTGTACACATCCGTTATAAACGTTTAGCCAAAACGCTTTTTTATCATCATCGTTTTTCAGTGAGGCGGTTAAAATATGGAGGTCGAGATCTGTCAGACTTTGTATAAGAGCATCTGCAGCCTCACCACGCTTCATCGCATACAGAAACTGCTGCGCCATCGCTTGTACATTGTGACATTCGGAAGTATTGTTGGGCGTAGGCATTCAGGGTTATTAAAGTGCAATGCGACTATTTTTCATGTTCATAACTACGATGTGTAAAGATGTATGGTTTCTACGATCACTTGCATCTCATTATTGCCGTTTATACTTTTTCCGAAGTATTATAAGTTGGTCACAATCCAATCTCTTAAATTTAAAATCTAATACACTTTACATGAACAAAACTTTATTGCTTACTGCCATTGCCATTGCAGCCGTAAGCTCCACCACGTTGGCGCAACAACCTCCGCCAGCAACGATGCCTCCTGCCAAGCCGCCCGTTGACACTGCTAAGCCTAAAAAGGTAAGCATTGCGGAAAAGGTGAAATCAAGTAACAAAATGGCTGGATTGTTTACCATTTACCAGGACACTACTACAGGAAGCGTACAGTTGTATATTCCAAAGAAGCACCTGGGAAAAGAGTTCATTTACCAAAGCTTTAGTTTGAGTGGTCCTACCAGTTTATCCCTTAACCAGAGTATGCACCGAAGTAACGCTGTATTCAAAATTGTAAGGGCATTTGATAAACTTGAATTTCATGAAGTAAATACAAACTTTTATTACGACCCTAACAATGCGGTAAGTAAGACTGCAGGTATTGATGTTCCAGAAGCAGTTTTTCTTTCTGAGAAATTTGTGGCTGAAGATGAAAATGGATATTTGGTTAGTGCGGATGGTTTATTCCTGAGTGAAAAACTGGATCCCATAAAGCCATTGCTACCTCCCGGCATACCGCCAACGGCGGTGTTCAATCTTGGTACCCTTTCTCCTACAAAATCGAAGTATGCTGAAGTGCGTTCGTTTCCGCAAAATACTGATGTGATTGTTGACCTCGCTTACGACAATCCGGCTCCCTTCAATCCAGGTGGAAAGGACATTACAGATGCTCGTTATAACAGGGTGCGTATTCAACATTCTTTTATTGAGATGCCGGATAACAGTTTCACGGCGAGGTTAGATGACCCACGAGTAGGCTACTTTACGTCTGAGATAAACGACCTCACTAGTATAGATCCTTCACCCTTCCGCGATCCGATAAATCGTTGGAAGTTGGTGAAGAAGAATCCAGGTGCAGCGTTGAGCGAACCGGTAGAGCCAATCGTTTGGTGGATAGAAAACACTACGCCCGTACAATACCGCCAGACAATAAAAGAAGCAGGCGAAAAATGGAACGAAGCATTTGAAAAAGCAGGTTTCAAAAATGCGGTAGTGATGAAGATCATGACCGATGATGCTACGTGGAACCCGAACGATATCCGTTACAACGTGATCCGATGGGTATCGTCTGCTTATCCGGCATATGGCGCAATCGGGCCAAGCTTCACCAATCCAAAGACCGGGCAGATTTTAGGATCTGATATCACCGTAGAATGGTTTAGTGGAAGCGCTACGCCGATCAATGATGAGCTATTCTCGTCGCCTGGACAAGGCACAGGTGAAATGCATTTGCATCCGAACACCAAACCAGGTTATGCCTGTACATTGGCGGGTGAGTTAAAAGCACAGTTCACCACTGGCCTTACCACCCTTGAAGCAGCGGGTGCACCAGACGCAGAAATTAAAGAAATGCACAAGCAGTTTCTATACTACCTCATACTTCATGAAATGGGACATACCATAGGCTTGAACCATAACATGAAATCGAGCCAGATGTTGAAGCCTTCAGAGCTTAACAACAAAGCCATCACCCGCACCAAAGGTTTAATCGGAAGCGTGATGGACTACCCGGCCATCAACGTTAGTTTAGACAGAAGCAAACAAGGCGATTACTATACTACCAAACCAGGACCCTATGATTTATGGGCAATAGAGTTTGGTTATACACCAGTAGAACCAATGAATGAAACCAGCTTCCGTAAGACTATTCTTAGCCGCAGTACCGAACCAGACTTAGCATTCGGTAACGATGCAGACGATATGCGTTCTCCTGGTAAAGCCATGGATCCCCGGGTGAATGTGGGTGACATGAGTAGCGATGCAATTGCGTTTGCGGAAGATCGCTTCAAGTTGGTGAACAACCTGATGGGTAAATTGAAGGATAAGTACAGCAAAGACGATAAGAGTTATGCTGAGCTTAGAGGCCGTTACAATAATCTTCAAGGTCAACGTTCTGCAATGATTAGTGCGGTTAGCCGCTATGTTGGTGGCGTAATGGTAGACAGAAGTTTTGTAGGTCAGAAAACAGATACCAAGCCATTTACACCAGTAGCGCTGGCTACGCAAAAAAGAGCCATCGATCTTTTGAACAAGTATGTGTTTGCTCCAAATGCT
The DNA here is from genome assembly GCA_031425015.1 of Segetibacter sp. Taxonomy (GTDB): domain Bacteria; phylum Bacteroidota; class Bacteroidia; order Chitinophagales; family Chitinophagaceae; genus Segetibacter. The sequence goes on from JANPIM010000035.1 coordinate 169,340, forward strand.
TACGATGCAGATGCTCCGTTGTATCCTTACCTGCAAGCTCAGCGTCGTGGTTTTGGTTTCTTTGCTACAAGTGAGGATATGAAAATCACAAATATTTATGTGAGCCAGGCGAGTGGAGCACTGGCACATATTCTTCATCCAACAACTTTGCAGCGCATCACCAACAGCCGCTTGTATGGCAACCAATATACAGTGGTAGATGTGATGAATGATTTGACCAAAGGAATATTTGATGCAGACATGGCGGGTAGCGTAAACATCAACCGGCAGTATTTGCAAACTGCGTTTGTAAAAGGAGCTGCATCCTTGCTCGATTCCAAGTCTCCGATTGACGATATCAGTAGAGCTGGTACGTTGTATACGATTAAGAAGTTGAAGACTCGTTTTACCGCAGCAACAGGTGGCAACGAAGAAACGAAAACACATAGAGCAAGTATGTTGTTTATCATCAACAAAGCCCTGGATACAAAAAGCTAAAAACTAAGTAATACTAAAAAGACAGAGCCTGGTCCAAATGGAGCAGGCTCTTTAGTTCTTGATAGGTATGGGGGTCGTTTATTAGCTCTTCTTATTTTGTTTGTAACGCTGGTCAGGTGTGCCGTCCTTCTTTAATTTTTTGGCATCTTTAAAACGCTTGTCAGGTGTGCCATCCTTTTTTAAAGGTGCCGCCTTTTCAGTTGCCGGCTTTGCCTGTTTGGTTTCCTTCTTTGCTTGTGCAAAAATGGTACCCGCAAGCATAGTTAGAAACAATAGTGGGATGAAAACTTTTTTCATTTTTCTAATTTTAGTGAAATTAAGTTGGTTCTTTTACTTTATTGCACCACAAGGATGAATATATCCTTAAATAAAGTACTTGTCTTCCCAGCTCTTTAAGGGCTTTTTTAATTATGAAAGCTGATTGATTAGCAGCAAGTTTTTTAATCTTCATTTCACGATTATTGAATTGCCCAACAGTGTATTTACGTACCTTCGCTGCCCCGAAATAAAAAACCATTCGGGATTTAATCATGGCTGAAAATGAAATTGTAAACCCAAACGCTGATGTACAGGAGACAACTGCGGCTGCTGAACAAGCAACTGAAGTGTCTGCAGCGACAACAAATGCACCTGTAGCGGAGGCAGCTACGGCTGAAGCTCCTGCAGAGGAAACTGCACCTGCTGAAGCAGTGGCAGTAGAAGAGCCGAAAGCTGAGGCAAAACCTGAGCGTGCTCCTGAAACGCCTCACGACGATTTTGACTGGAGTATTGACAAACGCAACGTTAGTACGTACAACAAAGAAGAGAGATTGAAGTACGATGATGTTTATGACAACACATTCGTACAAATCAACGATGGCGAAATCATCAACGGTACTGTTGTTGGTTTAACCAAAACTGATGTGGTAGTAAACATTGGTTTCAAATCGGATGGTTTGATTTCTCTTAATGAATTCCGCGATGTACCTACTTTGAAGGTTGGTGACGAAGTGGAAGTGATGGTGGTAGAAAAAGAAGACAGGGCAGGTCACCTTCATTTGTCTCGTAAGTCTGCAAGAATCTTCCGTGCCTGGGAGCGTATTGTAGAAGTACACAAGACTGGTGAGGTTATTACCGGTACTGTTACCAGCAAAACAAAAGGCGGATTGATCGTGGACGTGTTTGGAATGGAAACATTCTTACCAGGTTCCCAGATTGACGTGAAGCCTGTTACTGACTACGACCAATTTGTAGGTAAGACAATGGAATTTAAAGTGGTGAAGGTGAACGAAGCCATTAAAAATGCCGTTGTATCACACAAAGCACTTATCGAAAGCGATATCGAAGCACAACGTGCAGAGATTATGAGCAAGCTGGAGAAAGGACAGGTATTGGAAGGAACCATCAAGAACATCACCGACTTCGGAGCCTTTATGGATTTGGGCGGATTGGATGGCTTGTTGTACATCACCGATATCAGCTGGGGACGTATTTCGCACCCAAGCGAGGTTTTGAAACTGGATCAAAGACTGAACGTGGTGGTATTGGATTTCGACGACGACAAGAAACGTATCAGCCTTGGATTAAAGCAACTTACACCTCATCCGTGGGATGTGCTTGCTGAAACAGTAAAAGAAAGTGAAGTAGTAAAAGGTAAGGTTGTAAACATAGAAGATTATGGTGCTTTCCTTGAGATCATGCCGGGTGTTGAAGGTCTTGTTCACGTAAGTGAAATTACATGGGCTAACACGCCAATCAACGCTAAGGAATTCTTCAAACTGGGAGATGAGTACGAAGCAAAGATTGTAACGCTTGATAAGGATACCCGCAAAATGAGCTTATCTATTAAGCAAATGAGCGAAGATCCATGGAGCACTATCGAAAATAAATTCCCTGAAGCTAGCAAGCACGAAGGGCTGGTTAAAAACATCACTCCATACGGTGTGTTTGTAGAATTAGAGCCAGGTATTGGTGGTATGATTCACATCAGCGATTTAAGCTGGTTGAAGCGTTACAATCACCCGGGTGAATTCACTAAAGTGGGCGAGAAGATCGATATCATTATCATGGGTATTGATAAAGAAAACCGCAAATTGCAGTTAGGTCATAAGCAATTGGAAGAAGATCCATGGAATTCATTGGAAGACACTTTTGCCATCGGTTCATTGCACGAAGGAACAATCACTCGTAAAGATGATAAAGGAGCAACTGTTCAACTTCCTTATGGTTTAGAAGGATTTGCACCAACCCGTCACCTGTTGAGGGAAGATGGTAAGAGTGTAGGTTCTGACGAAGCTGCCCAGTTCATGGTGATTGAATTTGATCGCAATGAAAAGCGCATCGTAGTTAGCCACACCCGCATTTGGGAGCAAGCTAAAAACGAAGAGTTCCAGGCAGCTAAGAAAGAGCAACGCGCTGAATCAGAAAAA
>JANPIM010000036.1:0-66354 GCA_031425015.1 Segetibacter sp.
TTTCAACCAATTAACATCCGCTTTTGCATGCAAATTCTTTTCATCCTTATTCCACAATTTTAGGGTGTTGGTGAAATATTTATTGTAAAACAAGTAAAGTTTGCCATTGATAATTTTAAACGTCTCCGGGTCTACCTCTACTTTTTCACTAGTGGCACCCATAGCATAAGCACACCAGCCACCATACTGCGGTTCATAGGTTGTTGGTGCAGTCTTAAAGCTTTCTTTGTTTTGTGCAGATACAAAATGATAGGCAACTCCGTTATAAATCAATGCGAATTCTTTGGCTCCTTGTAGTGCTTTCCCTTGTTTAAAGTAAGCTACCGGGTCGTAGCCTTGCAAAGCCAGGTTTACTTTATTTACGTTGAATTCTTTTTGCCTTTTATCGGTTTGGGCATTAGCCGTAAAGGTGATTGTAAGTAGTATGAAAAGAAAGGAGCTGAGTAGTTTCATGCTTTTTTCTTTATTGACGCAGTTGGAAACATTTCCTTACAAAAGCAATGAATTTGTTTGAAAAGAATTTTATCGGCCCTTTCTACCTTCCTTATAATGAAGCAAATAAAAGAAAACTCATGCCGAAATAAATGCACTTTAGAGAATGAACTTATTCCCACGTTTGGTGTTGCACATTTTTCTTTAAAGGTTCTATTATTTGTGAGACTGGAATTTGAAATGAATGATATAAAGTGCCAGTGACTTAATGCCATACTAAAACCCTGCATGTCCTTTGAGATCTCATGCGCATTTAAGTCGCTATCCCATGAAGATCCTTGCCCATGAAAAAAATGATAAGAAAGACAGCTTTTGAATAATTATAAAATATGCCACCTGAATTTATACTTGAAAAATTTGATAGTGGAATGCACTTTATTTCGCTTGACGAAAAGACTGTTTTAGCATTAACTAAAAAAGGCAAAAAAGTCATTTGCAAAGTGAACGATCTGGCAGCATTTCATTGTGCAAATTATGCCTAAAAAAGATGGAGGACATTTTGTGAACATTGGTTTGATTTTTTGTAAAAAGTTGAAAATAAAAGTAGGTTCAAAAATTACAGCGACATTTTCTATTGATGAGTCAAAATATCAATTTGAAATGCCGGAAGAACTGCAAGCCATTTTAACGGGCAAAGCAACCTTATAAAATAGCCTTATTACCTGTTTAGCTTGCCTAAATACATATATTGCGTGTCCAAACACCTGTTATGAGAATCACCGGATTATTTCTGTTGATTGGCTTGTCAATCACCTCTTCTGTTTTTAGCCAATCTTCACTTAGCTACACATTTACTACGGCTACCAATGCATCGCTTACAACCACGAGCAATGGCGTTCCGTATTCAATGGCTGCTGCCATCAATCTTTTCGCCAACAATAGTACTGTGGCTGGAAATGCCTTTTTTCCAGCACCTGATTTTCATTTCATGGGTAAACGCTACAATGTATTGGTGGTTAATTTGGATGGAGTTGTTGGATTAGCAGTCGATGCAAATGTCAACTCAATGACGCAAACTGTAAACGGTCTGCTACGCACAGTACAATATCCGCCTACCACCAATACCGGCCCTGCCATTGCACCTTTTTGGGATGATTTGAAAACAGCCCTCAGCGGCAAAACAGCCAGTGCAGTCGTGGTAGGTACTGCTCCGAACCGCTGCATCGTTGTGGAGTGGAATGCAAACATTAACCAGTCTTCATTTTCTACGACGGCAGACGGCGTTTTTCATTTAAGGATGTATGAGGGTACGGGCAGAATAGAATACGTGTACGGCAAAATGCAGATCGGTACCAGCAGCACACTGGTAACGGCATCCATTGGTTTCACTGCCGGCACTACCAATAACAGCTTCATCGCCTTGAAGGATTTAACCACCTTAAGTACAACGGGTTTAACGAGTGAAGAAGTGGCTACACGTTCTTTGGTCAACACTGCTGTTCCCGGTTCTATCACTGCGTTGAATTCAACTGCTGATGGATCGAGGCGTATTTTTTCTTTTTTACCACCTGCGGTAAATGGTAATGTGTTAACTGCTTTTGTAGATAAAACCTATGCTACCAGCATGCAATTAAACTGGACGGATAACATTACCAATCACCTTGGGTATCTCATCTATCGTTCGGTTGTGGACAGCAACAACTACCAGTTTGTCACTTCCTTGTCGGCCAGCACAAAAAATTATTTGGCAACCAGCCTAAATACCAACACGCGCTATTATTGGAAGGTTATCCCTTTTACCGAAGGAAATACCCAAACCGTAAGCGTATTAACCGACAGCACCCGCTGTAGCATGGCAGGTAATTATTCAGTAGGGCCAACAGGCACCTTCACTACCCTAAAGGCTGCGAAAGACTCGCTTTCTTTATGGGGCATTCGTAACAACACTACATGGGAGTTGCAAAGCAATTATTCGTTTGCATCAGAGACTTTACCGGTAACATTGAAGTCGCTGCCGGCGTGCTATGATAATAATTCAACCATTACCATCCGACCTGCTACTGGTGCAAACATCAGCTATACCAGTATCAGCAGTATTAATCCCGTAATACTACTCGATAGTACGACGAACGTGATCATAGATGGAAGGGCAGGAGGTACAGGTGCCATTGCACTTGCTTTGCAAGGCCCCAATGATCTTATCCGAATAAGGAATAGCTGGAATAACGTGGTGCAGTATGTTGACATTGCATCGAATGCAACGACATCTAACAACGCAGCACTGGTGATAGAGTCAACTACTGCGAACGGCTGTTTCGATAATACCATCAAACAGTGCAACTTCCACGACAGGGCAAGCCAAACTATGCCTGAGGTATTGTTGCTTGGGAAAGTAAATGGCACTGTACAGAATACACGCAACAACATCACTCAAAATAATTTTTACAACTTCCGCCGGCAGGCGATAGTGGTAAACGGAACAGCATGGAACATTACCGGCAACAGCTTTTATGCTACGTCACCGGTTACTACCACTGACTCATCGGGATTTATTCTACTGGCTACTGAAGAACCCAACCTGTATCATAAGGTTAGTGGTAATTACTTTGGCGGAAGCCAACCAGCATGCGGTGGTTCACTATCTACTTACAATACCGGCAGTGTGTTTACCGGGCTAAATGCATGGGGAAATGCAGTGGTTAGCAACAATACGTTTAAAAAACTTTACCTGGAATGTGTTACGCCGCAGGTATATCAATACTCAAGCATTGACTTTGTATTGCTGGGTAAAACAAGTCCATCGTATGGCGCCTATACGGATAGTGCATTGAACAATTCATTTGGCGCAGAGCAACCGGGCGATAGTATTTGTATTTCCAATAACTCGCAGTATACATTAGGTGTTTGCATCATTCGCAACCAGGGTTATACCTCATCAACAATTCGGGGCAACAACCTGGTGCATATAAAAACATTGGAGAAGAGTGGACAGGAATTAATCTTCAATATGATATACAACAGCGCCGCTGCTGTTATTAACCAGAACAACATTTCTACTACCAATCATGCTTACCGGGTTACGCATCGTGGCACCGGGCGAATGGCAGTGATTGCGACAGGAAGCAATGCATGCATCAACAATAATACAATGACGAATGTGCTGGCGTATTACAACGTTACCGGCATTGTTAACAGTGGTAACTACCAGCAGGTAACCGGCAATAATATCAGCTACATCAAATCGGCGTATGGTAGTAGTCCGAACGGCGGTGATTTTTATTCAGCCGCTGGTATTGCCAGTTTCAGTTCACAGTCAGCAGTTTCAACCAATAGGATCATTCATATACAGGATAGCAGTGTGGCGGCAGCGTCAACAGGTCCTTCTTCTATTTTTACTAAACAATCTTGGAATACATACAACCGAAATTTTATTGATGGGTTAGACCTGAATGAAAACATCACCGGCTCTAAGTCGTTGTATGCATTGAATGTGTATGATGACCACTCCGCTTTTTACAATAACATGGTACGCATAGGTGTAGATTCTGCCGGTACTTCATTTAAGAAAGGATTGTTCATGGTTTTTAGCAACGATTACACCAGCAGTAACAGCGTTTATCACAATACCTTTTATGTAGCAGGGGATACCAATATTGTAGCCAGCGGCTTGTCGGGTGCACAGTGTGCCTTCTGGCTTGGGCCGGCTTATTTTGTCAACAATATTATGGTGATGGATCGTAGCTATGCAAATAATACCGGCAATGCTGCCATCTATCTTAACTCTTCCCAATCGCAAAACACTAATATCGATTACAACGTATACAAGTTTGCACCAACCGCAAAGTTTAGTACCAGTTATCCAACTTTTCAGCAATGGCAGGCTATAGGTAATGATCCAAATTCGTATCAGAAGGATCCAAATCTTGTAATGCCGACGGGACCCACACGCACGCTCGACCTGCATGTGAGTGGAACGACACCAGTAGAAAACAGGGGAAGTTCTTTTTATACGGTTGGTGATGACTATGATGGACAAGTTCGTGCAGCCAACACGCCGGTCGATATTGGCGCGGATGCCGGATTGTTTATAAAGATGGACCTTGAACCTCCCCGCTTTTTTGTAACGCCACTTGCAGAGGCAAGTGATACGAGCAGCCGCTACATCAGTGTTCGAATAACGGATTCTATCAGCGGCATTCGGGATACTGGTGCAGTGCGACCCACGATATGGTACAGAAAAAGTTTCCCTACAGTTTCGCCATGGCAATATGCATACGGTACCCCCACCAGTGGAAATAGCAAAGATGGTATTTGGAGGTTTTTTATCAATCATCAACAGCTAAATGTATCGCAGTATGGCAACGATAGCATTCAATATTACTTTGTAGCGCAAGACACCACTGCACCGTTAAACTTTGTAGGCGTAAGTCCAGCAGCAGGCACTTTGCATACCAGCCCTACACAGCAGGTATCGGCACCAGCACAACCTTACATTTACCGCATTTATTTAGGTGGTTACATTATGCCATCGGTTGTAAATGTGGGCCGGAACGAAAAGTATTTGTCATTAACCCGCGATGGCGGTTTGTTTGAAAGCATTAGTAGAGACTCGATTTCATCAACCAGTGTAACGGTAAAGATTACTTCTCATTTAATTGAGGATGGAAAGTGGTCGTTGGATAGTTTAATTACACGAAAGAACATACAACTGAAAATTGTTCCCGCATACGATTCAGTATTCATTATAAAAAATCAGGTAAACCTTTCAACCGGTTTAATACGACTGAACAATGCTGATGATGTAACCATCGATGGAAGCTTCAATGGTAGCGGCAGGTGGCTGCGTTTCATTAATACACATACTAGTGCTGATAGTGGCAAAGCAACTTTTGCACTCACTGAAGGAACCGACAGGTTTAAGTTAAGGAACAGCCAGGTGATGAACAACACCAGTGACTTTTATGCAAGTGGAATCGTACTAATGAACGACGGAGATTTTACGGATGTAGAGATCAGGAACAATTTGTTTTCTGATGTTGCTGGTATTGCCGGAAAGCCGGCTGCAGGTGTGATGGCAACAGTAAATGCACGACCGGTTAGATTGGTAGCTGCGCTTAACCATTTTGCAAACATGAACATTTCTGCAGTGTATTTTAATGGTGCTGCAGACCGCGCCAGGTTGGATTCAAATCATATTTTCTGGAGTGATCCAGGCCCTCATACTTCCAATGATTTTTATGGTTTGTATACGGGTGGAGGCTATGTAACCACCCACCAGATGAATGGCAACTACATAGGCGGATCGCAGCCGTTTGCGCTTGGAAATCCGTGGGTAAACAATGCGCCAATCTACCAATTTAATTTTCTTAAGATGTTGACGGGTTCTAATCTTTATTCTTCCATCAGCAACAATACGATCCGAAACTTTTCCATGACGAATACCGGTGGTAATGCTTCGTTCTCAGCAATTGTTGGGTATGGCACTATGAATATTAACGGCAATTTGATTGGTGATACCATCAACAATTCAAGTATACAATTAGCTGGAGGCAGTGGCGCTAATATGATTTATGTTACCGGCGGTAAACAACTTATCGGCAACAATATCATCAGCGGTATTACCAACACTTCTAACAACTCCTCCTCATCCTTGATTGGCATTTGGTCGACAGGCGATTCAGTTGTAACAATTAAGGGTAACGTGGTTAAGAATTTGTTCAATGCAGCGCCTGTTGCATTTAGTAGCAGCGCAACCATCAGCGGCATTTATACATTCCCCGCTGCTATCATTGAGGGTAATGACATATCGAACCTGGTAGCAAGCAATAGCCAGGCCGTTAAGGTGTACGGTATCCATATTTTAATGGCAAGCGGTACCATTAGCCGAAATAGAATTTATAACAATACACTGCCCAATAGTAATGGCGGCACACTGGCAGGTATTTACCTTGGTGGGGGATCATGGAAGATGTATAACAACCAGGTCACCCTGGCAAATGGGAGTAACACAAATAGCGTAAACATTTTTGGAATTCAGGATAAATCAACGAATCCTGCTGATACCAAAGACATACTGTACAACACGCTTTTGGTCGGTGGATCGCAGTCTTCGGGCACAACGCCATCATTTGGCTTTATGGCGGAAGGTTTGGGTATAACCAGGAGATTTAGAAATAATTTGGTGGTAAATGTGCGCAGTGGTGGTACCGGACAGCACGGCGCCGTTGCAGTAAAGACAACAACGCCTGCTGCTTCCTGGCCAGGCAATTCCGGCAATTATAATTTGTATGTAAATAAGGATACGTCTAAGGCTATGCTGTGGGGCACTACTACGCAGCTATCTATGAGTGGCTGGCGAAACAGTTCAGCAAGTGATTCAGCTTCATACATTACCCCGGCCTCGGTATTGATTCCTTCACAATTATTTAGAGACACAGCAACCGGTAAGCTAGACATTGATACCACCAAAAACCTTTGCTGGTATGTAAACGGAAAGGGCATGCCAATATATAGTTTTTCTGCAGACTTTTACCAGGACAACATTCGGTCTACAAGAGTTAGCAGCGGGCCAACAGATATAGGCAGTCATGAGTTCACTACTTCAGTACCGCCACCTCCCTTGTTCGTGTATGGACGTCATCAACCAGGCGGTGCTGACACATTAAGCTTTAATGGAAAGATGGTAGCAATCGTAAATTGGGGCAATGCAGGAACACTGCCAACCTTAGGTGCTGGGCAATGGTTCAGTGGTGTGTGGCCAAACGATACAACCAATGGAGGAGGCGTACAAAACGCACGATACCTAAGCAGCTATTTGCGGCTGCCGGCAACGGGTGGCTCGGGCTATTCGTACAACCTTATCTATTTCTACGATTCTTCAATGTTGGGTAAGGTGACTAATGAGCCAAGCATGATTATGAATAAGCGGCAGATAGGCGTGAATGGTAGCTGGCAAACTATTCCATCTATTGTAAATGTTGGAAAGAAAAGTATCACCATCAGCAACCAATCTTCTTTTTCAGAGTTTACGGCTACCGATGCTGCCGCTACGTTGCCGGTTAATCTCTTGAGTTTTGTAGCTGCTGCCGACAACAACAATGTACAGCTTGCATGGACTATGGTACCCGCCGACGAATTGCAATTTGTAATTGAGCGTTCTTTAGATGGCAGCAGCTTTAGGGGTGTCATCAACCAGGCAGCTACCGCAGTATCCAGCTATACAGCAGTTGATCCAAACGCATTCAACATTGAGCAAGTAACCACGCTTTACTATCGCTTAAAAATGATTTCGAAAACAGGTGAGATCACTTACAGTAAAATTGCAGTTGTGAAGCGGGGCAACAGAGCATTGGTTCTGGCCGTATCACCAAATCCTTTCACCAGCGGTATAAAACTTACGATGACATTAGATAGAGATGAAGTAGTTAATATCGCGGTAGGTGAAACAACAGGAAATCTAATATTCAACAAGAAACTGAGTCTTACCAAAGGCTTACACAACTTACGGCTTGATGAACTGGCACCATTACCTGCCGGCTATTACTTTCTTACTATCAAAACAAAACAAACAAGAGAAGTAATCAAATTGGTAAAAGTGAAATAGGTGTTTGCAATGAATATGAAAAGGGATGGGGTGAAAGCTCCATCCCTTTTTTTGTGACTATTGATTTGAAAGTGATTCGGCAAATCTTACCCCTGCCATTTTACTTGCGGCATTATTCCAAAAAAGGGAATTCGAAGTTGAATAATTGGAAAAATCGGGATGAAAAGACGGTTGCAACATGGATGAAAAAGAAATCCAGAAGATCTTGCTGTATAGCTGCTAAAGGTAAAAACCAGAACGTGAAAGGATGCCTTGGCTGAATGTATCGGATTACACCGGTCGGAATGCGTTTAAAGTTTTCATTGGTAAAAGGATGAATTAAAGTCGATTAGTCTTTTGTTGGCTAGTGCCCGAATTGGACGAAGAATTTGTAAGGTACATGCGGTGGATGAACCATGCCAGGCTGAATGAAGCCCTTTTTTTTCTTTTGGCACATGGCTTGTCTTTTAGGTGGCACAACAGAATTAAAAAATCGCAACCATGACAAAGCTTTACACCAACCGTTTCTTCTTCACCGTTCTTGCAGTTATCCTTTCGTTAGTAGCTGCATCAGCTCAAACGGAAATAAAGGGTACATCAAAAAGCAGGCTGGCAGTGGTAGCGTTAGAAGCTAAAACTAATATTTGGGTGAGCGATTTTCCAAAAAGTACTTCAGTTGTTTTATTTGATGAGGACGATAACCTGATCACCATCGTGTCTACCAACGAATTTGGTGCTGCTTATGTTTCTTTACCTACCTCTATCTCAACCACCATTTATGCAAAAACGCTCAATGGTGAAATAAGTGTTTCTAATAAGGCGAAGGTTGCAGAAAAAGTAGAGCAGAATGTTGCAGTGAAACAAGTTAGCGGCGATACAAAAGCATAAAAATAAATTTCAAATACAAATAATAAAGCCTTCCATCGGAGGGCTTTGTTGTGTAAGGATCTTTTTAATAGGAAATATGCTAAGCCTGTCTTAAGCTATCCAACAGAAAAGTGGTTATGCAGCAGAAGATTGAACCTTTTGTTGGCATCTTTTTTAAGGCCTATCATTTCACCATAATATTCGTGAACCAAAGCCTGAACTTACCATCCTTCGATTTGTGCTCTTGTGCAATGTGTAAGCCGTTGAACTCTTTATAATCTTCCCACGTTGTAATAAGGCCGGCTTCCGCCTCTGCCGTTTTGTGAAAAGCCCATTCCTGTATTCTATTCTTTTCATCCAGGTACAAATCATACATATTACCGGGGGTAAACCCATCCGTGTTGTTGTATTGTACCACCAGCTTACGCAAACTTTTACTACTAATGGGTGCGGCTTTCATGCCGCTGTCTAACACCTGCATGCCTTGGTCCCAACCCAGGTGAAGCGGAAACAGCAACCAGTATTCATCATTGGTAAACCGTGCGTTCAATTTTTTTAATTCAGCGGTGGAGGTGTCTGTTCTGCTAAATCTTGTGGTACCTGAGTCGGTAATAAAAACTGCATCATTTGTTTTGGGAAACCATTGCCAGTGCCTGCTCGATGCAGCAGCAGTATCTCTTTGCACATTGAAGGTGAATTCAATCATTTCTGCATCTTTAAAACGTTCAACTCCATTAGCTATCGCTACTTGTTGTTGAATGTTTTGGTCTGGGGCTTGTTTGCAGCTAAACAGTAAAAATAAAAATGATATAATGTAGATTGCTTTCATAATGGAAAAGTAAGTTGGGTGAAAATGCTTTTGTAAAGCTAAAAGATAAGCCTGAATTTTATGACCTTGTATCTTTTACATTTCATTCACCATTCCTTCAATCCTTTAGCAATGTTTACCCGTTTATTGAGCATGAAACATTTAACTACAATCTTATTATTGTCAGTGTTGGCCATTGCGAGTTGTACCAATGCACAGTCGTCCCGAAATAAGCAGGAGACGAAAACAACAGAATATCCTATGCAGCTAACCGAAGCTGAATGGAAGAAGCGATTATCCGATGAGCAATATTATGTACTGAGAAAGCAAGGGACCGAGGGTGCGTTTACCGGTAAGTACGATAAATTTTACAAGAAGGGAACCTATTACTCAGCTGCATCATTACAACCTGTATTTAGTTCGGAGACAAAATTCAATTCAGGAACGGGATGGCCCAGCTTTTATGCGCCGATTAGTTCAGATGCTATTAAACTGGTAAAGGATTATGATATGGGTATGGAGCGAATAGAAGTAGTGGACAGCAAAAGCGGATCGCATTTGGGTCACGTTTTTGATGATGGGCCTAAACCTACCGGTAAAAGATATTGCTTGAATTCAGCGGCACTCATCTTTGTGCCCGAAGGTGGTAAGCCTCCGGTGAAATCAAACTAGTACCCAACCCTTAATTGATATAATCATGAAAATTAAATCGTTCGTTTTGTTATTCGGTTGTTCAATATTAACTCTGTTGTCGTGCGCACAAAAGAACAAGCAAGCGCCAAAAGCTAAAGTTGATTTGAGTAAGTATAGCCAGGCCACCTTTGCTTCCGGTTGTTTCTGGTGCGTAGAGGCGGTATTTGAAAGTGTGAAAGGTGTGCAGGAAGCTGTCTCCGGATATTCTGGGGGTAAAGAAGCGAACCCCACCTACGAAGCCGTTGGTGCACACAGAACAGGACATGCTGAAACGGTGCAAGTGTACTACGATCCCAAAGTAGTTTCATATGCCACACTGCTGAAAGTTTACTTTGCTTCGATGGATCCTACGCAGGTAAACGGACAGGGACCAGATAATGGCACTTCTTATCGGTCCATTGTTTTTTATAGAAATGCTTCAGAAAAGCAGCAGGCAGAAAATTACATGAATGAAATACGAAGCAACTACAAACGACCACTATCGATTGAGTTGAAACCGTTTGAAAAATTTTGGGAGGCTGAAGCTTATCACCAGGATTACGTACAAATCAATCCAAATGAATCGTATGTGAGAGGTGAGAGCATCCCACGCATCAAGCGTTTTCAAAAGCAGTATGCTGACCTGGTAAAACCTGAACGCAAGTTGTAGAGGCCAGGATAATTCAACTTTAAATAAAAAATGTTATGTATAAAATAGTATTGTTGGCAGGTGCCTTTGTTTTCTCGATTGGGACTTTTGCACAGAAGGCGCCCTCGCATCAGCAGTGGGATAAATTGCTGAAGAAACACGTAAATAAGACCGGGCTTGTAAACTATAAAGGGTTTCAAAAAGACAAGGGTGAACTTACGGAGTATTTAAAAACGCTTAGCGACAATGCTCCACAGAAAAGCTGGAGCAAGAACGACCAAAAAGCTTTTTGGATTAATGCCTACAATGCTTTTACAGTCGATTTGATCTTGCAGAAGTACCCGGTTAAAAGTATAAAAGATATTGCCGGTAAAATTTATAAGATCAATACACCGTGGGATATCAAGTTTATAAAAATTGGTGGCAAGACTTATGACCTGAACAACATTGAGCATGGTATACTGAGAAAAGAGTTTGATGATCCGCGAATACACTTTGCATTGGTTTGTGCTTCTATCTCTTGCCCACGTTTGCGGGACGAGGCTTACACAGGTAATGAATTGGAGGACCAATTAGAAGATGCAGGCAAAGAGTTTTTGAATGATAAATCGAAGAACAACATAACGGTAGGCAAGGCACAGCTGTCAAAATATTTCTCATGGTATAAGGGTGACTTTACCGATAATGGTTCGCTGGCAGACTTTATTAATAAGTATTCTACAACAAAGATGACTTCGAAGACTAAGATTGAGTCGCTGGATTATAATTGGAGTTTGAACGAGCAGAAGTGAGGGGGGTGAGTGGTCAGTGATGGGTGGTCAGTGATCGGTGGTTGGTGGATGTTGGTCAGTAGTCAGTTGTGAATTGTGAGTGATGCATAAAGTTATACTGTACAAGAGTGCGACGCAACGGAAGATTCATAGATATTCCAGTGTTTGATACATAAAAAACCAACTACATTTAGCAGAAGAGCGCTTCAACTATGGCTAAAAAAATTGTGATCATAGGAAATGGTATTGCCGGAATTACCTGCGCAAGGCATGTAAGGAAGCAAAGCAATGATGATATTACCGTGATCTCTGGTGAGACAGCTCATTTTTACTCGCGTACGGCACTCATGTATATCTACATGGGGCATATGAAGTTTGAACATACCAAGCCTTACGAAGATTGGTTTTGGGAGAAGAACAGGATTCATTTGGTGAAGGATCATGTGACACGGATAGATGTAGACCGCAAACAGGTGCATCTTGAAAGTAGTGCGGCCATTGACTTTGATATATTGGTGATTGCAACAGGATCAAAATCGAACATGCCGGATATAGAAGGGAATAATTTGACTGGAGTACAAGGTTTGTATGGCATGCAAGACCTTGAGCAAATGCAACAAGACACCAAAGGAATAAAGAGAGGAGTAATTGTTGGCGGCGGGCTGATTGGAATAGAGATGGCAGAAATGCTTTTGTCGCAAAACATACACGTTACTTTTTTAGTGAGAGAGTCTTTGTTTTGGAACAATGTATTACCTAAAGAAGAGGCAACGCTAGTAACCAGGCATATACAACAGCATCACATTGATCTGCGGTTGGCTACGGAACTAAAGGAAGTAAAAGGTGATGCTGAAGGACGGGTATCAAGTGTGATTACAAGTGATGGCGAAGAAATAGCTTGTGCGTTTGTTGGTATTACGGTTGGGGTAAGTCCCAACATTCAGTTGGTAAAAGATAGTGCCATTGAAACTGACCGCGGTGTATTGGTGAGTGAATTTTTTGAAACGAGTGTAAGGGATATATACGCGATCGGTGATTGTGCCCAATATAGAAATCCTTTAGACGGGAGAAAGCCGATAGAACAAGTTTGGTACACGGGAAGAATGCACGGAGAAACCCTGGCGCAAACACTGGTTGGTAAACGAACTGGTTACAATCCCGGCCCATGGTTTAACTCGGCCAAGTTTTTTGATATAGAATACCAGACATATGGAAGAGTTGATGCAATGACCAATGATGGTGAACAACGTTTTTACTGGGAAGCGCCAAATGGTAAGGTTGGTTTTAGAGTAGTATTTCATCGACAGGATCAGTACATCATTGGCTTTAATGCACTGGGTATGCGGTTAAATCATGCGTTGTGCGACAAGTGGTTGCAAGAAAAGAAATTGATTGATGAAGTGATGAGCAACTTACACCAATTAAATTTTGACCCTGAATTCTTCACCCGGCATGAAAAGGATATTCTATCTGCATACAATCAACAAGAAGGAAAAAATATAGCAACCAGGCGAAAGAAAGGGTTCTCTCTTTTTAGGTAATCATAAAGATTTGATCATGAACAACCAGGCTACATTTCAACCATCGCTTTCGCTTACTGAAGAATCGAAGGAGCAAACACTGTCCCAAAAAGTGGGTGGCACATGTGTAGCCATTGCCATCCTTGCCTTGATAGCGGCCATGTCGGGGGCAGGAAAGGAATATCCCACTCTCTTTCTTACGGTGATCATTGGTATGTTTTCTTTAGGTGCTATTTCGTATGCGCTCCCATATTTCCAGGGAGAAGCTGGAATAAGAAATAACAACATCATGTTTAAAAGCATGACGAATAAAGGAACCATTGCCTGGATCACTGCGATTGTACTGACTGGTTTTTATATCATCATCTATTGGTTTGCCTGGGCTTTTGAAGGACTGATAAGGATCTTTGATCCACTTAGTTTATTGATTAGTGGCAAACCTGCTGATCAATGGTTTATGTATGGCGCGCTGTACTCTTTAGCGGTAATCCTAATGGGTATCCGTTTTATTGGACGGCACCGGCATAATCGATATCATGTGGTAAGAACTATTTCAGTTATGTTCTTCCAGCTTGGCATTGCTTTTCTGCTTCCAATGTTTTTAAAGAAGCTGAATGAGCCCGAGTTTTACTTTTCTTACTTCTGGCCATTGAAGTATAATTATCTTTTTCCTTCTGATGTTGCGTCGTTATCTAAAGAAGGCGCATTGGGGGTATTTATGGTTTTTTGGGGAGCCATGTTAACCTTTATTGCTACGCCCATTCTTTCGTATAAATATGGCAAACGCTGGTATTGCTCGTGGGTTTGCGGATGTGGAGGATTAGCAGAAACGGCTGGCGATCCGTACCGGCATTTATCCGACAAAAGTTTAAAAGCTTGGAAGATTGAACGATGGATGGTACATAGCATTCTTGTATTGATTACAATTACAACAGCCTTGCTATGGATTAATTCTTATTACCAGGGTGAGGTATTGGGTTCTGTTTCAGGAGCATTCGCTCAAACTTATGGTTTCGTTATAGGCTCGGTATTTTCCGGGGTAATTGGTGTAGGATTCTATCCTTTGATGGGGCCAAGAGTATGGTGTCGGTTTGGTTGTCCCATGGCGGCTGTTCTTGGTATCTTCCAGCGGTTCAAGTCAAGGTTTAGAATTACAACTAATGGAGGTCAATGTATATCGTGCGGCAACTGCTCCACTTATTGTCACATGGGTATTGATGTAAGATGGTATGCACAGCGCCAGCAAAATATAGTGAGAGCTTCGTGTGTTGGGTGCGGCATGTGTGCGTCTGTTTGTCCGCGTGGTGTGTTGAAGTTAGAGAATGGAAATGAGGAAGGCAGAATCAATGATAAGCCCATCAGCATTGGCAACAACAACATAACTGTCCATTTCTAGATACCTTCGCCGAATACCTGTTTGCATGCTTGATGTGTTGATTAATATTGTTGTCGTCCTTTATTCACTTGCCATTTTGTTTGTCTTGTTTCACTCACTTTTTGATGCGCATTTAATTTTTCATTACCTGCGTGCAGGCGATAACAAAGTGCCCGTATCTTTTAAGCCTGGCGATATTCCTTTTGTTACCATTCAATTACCGGTGTACAACGAGATGTATGTTGTAGAAAGGCTGATAGAAGCGGTTTCGCTTATCGATTATCCAAAAGACAAATTAGAGATACAAGTATTGGATGACAGTACCGACGAAACATCCGGCATGATTGCAGGCATTGTTACACAATTACAGGTACAGCATTTTCAGATCCAACACATACAACGAGACAACCGCGAAGGTTATAAAGCAGGGGCCTTAAAGTATGGACTGCAACTGGCAAGAGGAGAATTTATTGCCGTGTTTGATGCAGACTTTCTTCCCTCAAAAGATTTCCTGCAAAAGACTATTCCATTCTTTACTGATCCCGCAATTGGTATGGTTCAAACCAAATGGAAACATTTAAATGAAGACACTTCTTTACTGGCAAAGCTGCAGGCTATCGCTTTAGATGGTCACTTTAGCATTGAGCAAAAAGGAAGAAATGCTGCAGGCTATTTTATCAATTTTAACGGTACCGCAGGGATCTGGCGTAAGCAAACCATATTGGATGCAGGCAACTGGCAAGCTGATACACTTACGGAAGATCTCGACCTAAGTTACCGTGCACAAATGAAGGGTTGGCAATTTAAGTACCTGGAAGATTTTACCACGCCAGCTGAGCTTCCACCATTGGTGAGTGCGTTGAAGTCGCAGCAGTTTCGCTGGACAAAAGGTGGTGCAGAAACGGCTAAAAAAAACCTGGGAAAGTTATTCGCCTCGGGCATATCCACGTCAAAAAAATTACACGGTGCTTTTCATCTTATTTATAGTTTTGGCTTTGTAAGTATTATCACTTTCGCCTTGCTTACCGTGCCTTTGCTTTTTGTAAAAGAATATTACCCGCAGTATGAGTTTGTATTTTTTTTATCGAAGCTACTGGGCTTTAGTTTCTCTGTTTATTTACTTCATTATATCATCTCTTATTTTAAAAATACTACGGGTTCATTTTTAAAAAAGTTGTCGTTGTTTATTGTACACTTCCCGCTGTTTGTTTCACTGTTCATTGGGTTATCATTGAGTAATGCAATTGGGATCATCGAGGGTTATATGGGTATAAAATCAGGCTTTGTTCGTACGCCAAAATTCAATACAATTGTTAGCGACAACAAGGCTGTAACTAACAAGTATGCAGAAACAAAGGTGAACTGGTTAACCTTTGTGGAGGGTTTACTAATTTTCTATTTTTTATTCGGATTGGTCCAGGCCTTCCTTTTTGCAAACTATGCCAGTATGCCCCTTTTATTATTGGCCATGTCAGGGTTTAGCATGGTGTTTTGTTTTACCCTAATGGAAAGACGCGCAAAAGCAACATTGGCATGATTCAGTCGCCGAAAATTGTTGTAATCATTCCGGCTTATAACGAAGAAAATTCAATTGCACGAGTGATAAAAGATTTGCCTGCTGACATGGTAGATGAAGTAATTGTCGTCAATAATAATTCAAATGATGAAACAGATGTGAATGCGGCAAATGCCGGTGCCACTGTCCTTCATGAGGAAAGACCTGGCTACGGCTATGCTTGTTTGAAAGGCATAGAGTACATCAGACAATTATTGCATGCGCCGGATATAGTGGTATTTATTGATGCAGATTATTCTGATCACCCCGAGGAGTTGCCATTATTAATCAATCCTATTATTTACCAGGGTATGGATATGGTGATTGGATCAAGAGCTTTGGGTAAAAAGGAGAAGGGATCAATGACTCCGCAGCAGGTGTTTGGAAACTGGTTGGCTACACGTCTAATGAAACGATTGTACAATGTTCACTATACTGATCTTGGTCCATTTCGCGCCATCAGGTATAGTAGACTGCTGGAAATAGACATGCAGGACACGACTTACGGCTGGACGGTAGAGATGCAATTGAAGGCTGCAAAACTACAAATGAAAACCACAGAAGTGCCAGTGAAGTATCGTAAACGAATAGGCTTTTCTAAAATAAGCGGAACGGTAAAGGGAACAGTGATGGCAGGCTATAAAATTATTACGACCATTTTTAAATACAGGTAACATGAGATTGTATGCATGGATGATGATCGTGTTTTTAGGTGTGTTTTTGTGCTCCTGCAAAAGAGAAAAAAGTTATACATCGCCTAACGAAAACTTTGCCCAAACCTGGTATGCCGGCAAGGCAGAACTTACCTCTTATACTTTGGAGCAGGCAAGGTATGGTGAGGTAAGAAGGGGAGAAGCCGTATTGATTTTTGTAACGGAAGACTTCTCCAATGATCAGTTGATTAAGTTAGATGAGCCAGATAAGACCAGTGATAAGACAAAGGTGTTGAAGTTGAACTTGACCAAAAGTTTTGTCACAGGAGTTTATCCTTACTCCATGATGTTATGTGTATTTACACCGGTGTCAGCCTCGGGCAATGAAACCGCATTAAAGATTACCAGCAGCGTACAGGAATGGTGTGGGCAAACCTATTCTTCATTGAAGATGAAGGGCGGTAATTATGATTGGCGGCTTTACTCATACTTTGAAAAAGAAGGCGAACAAAATGAAACAGTTGGCGATGCCTTTGCCGAAGATGGAATTTGGACAGGCATACGTATGAACCCAAACACTTTGCCACAGGGTAAAGTGAAACTGCTTCCTGGGTTGTTATGGCAAAGATTATCTCACACTACAATGCAGGCCGAAGAAGCAGAGGCTACATTAACAAAGGCCGATACTTCATTTATAAAAGAAGCTGCGCAGGTTTACACGGTTCATTATCCTTCTTTAAATCGCACACTCCGGATTTACTTTACGGCTGCTGCACCTTACCAAATTTTAGGATGGCAAGAAAGTTATCCGGATGGCTTTGGCCCAAACAAAAAGATGCTGACCACCACGGCAAAACGGAAAGCGACAATCTGGTCGGACTACTGGAGTCATAATAGGCTTTCCGATTCTACTTACCGCGATTCATTGCAACTAGCGCCGCATGGATACGAGCAGTAAACGAAACCAACTATTGCCGTTGTTCAGCATATTGCAGTTGTCTGCAATTGCTTTTTATTGGTTGGGTTACCTTACGGTAAGAAGTGATTTTGGGCAGGTCATATTATTGTTCTCAGGTCTGTTTATCGCCTACCTTTTCGTTTATAAAAAATTTGCCTTTCACTACTTCCGCATGTTGGTATTTGCTGGCATCCTTTTCAGAATAGTGTTGTGTTTTTCTACTCCAAATCTCTCTGATGATGTGTATCGTTTTATTTGGGATGGAAGATTGGCTGCCAATGGAATTAATCCATTTAGTTATTTACCCTCCGCTGTAGTGGAGATGCAGCTGCCAGGGCTGGATGCCGGGCTGTTTAGCCAATTAAATTCACCCGGCTATTTCACCATTTACCCTCCGGTGCTTCAGTCTATGTTTTTAGCAGGCGCCAAACTGTTCCCCGCCAATGTATATGCGAACATCATTTTCTTTAAGGTTGTGCTATTGTTGTTTGAGCTAGGCAATCTTTACCTGTTGGTTCAGCTGTTACAACAATTAAATAAACCAAAGCACCTGGCATTACTGTATTTCATAAATCCGCTAGTGGTGATAGAGCTTACGGGTAATGTTCATTTCGAAAGCATCTTGCTTTTCTTCATGCTGCTATCATTCCTGCTGTTACTAAAAGACAATTGGGCTTTTTCTGCGATCCCTTTGGCTTTGGGCATTGCAACTAAACTGCTTCCAGTCTTGTTGATACCGTTAATTGTTTCCAGGTTGGGATGGAAGAAAGGATTGATTTATGCAGCCATGACTGGTGGAGTTACACTTGTATTATTTGCTGTATTTTTTGATGTGGCAACGGTTCAAAATTTATCTGCAAGTGTGGACCTGTTCTTTCAAAAGTTTGAGTTTAATGCAAGTCTTTATTTCATCGTTAGATGGATAGGCAAAATAATCAAAGGGTATAACATCATCCAGGTTGCAGGTCCGGTGCTGTCACTGCTTGCCGGCGTTATCATTGTATTTATTTCGCTAAGAAAAAAAGTGGTTACGAGGGAGCGTTTCTTTATGCTTGCCTTATTCACCCTTAGTATTTGGTTTTTGTTTGCTACTACAGTTCATCCGTGGTACATCACCGTGCTAGTGGGGCTTGCAGTGTTGACGCCTTACCGGTTTGCAATACTCTGGTCTTTCACCGCAACGTTTAGTTATGCAGCGTACCAAACAAACCCCGTAAAAGAGCTATTGTGGTTGGTGGCTGTGGGGTATCTATTTGTACTTGGCTACTTTGTGTGGGAGCTTGTAATGCTGCGAACCGTTTCTCCGGTTATTGTTGATGAGGCGAATAACAATAACTAATGCTTATCCTATTGCTGTTGGTCCGGCGACCAATAGCAGCAATAATGTTGTTCTATTAACCAACACATGAATTTTGTTTCTATTCTATGTACATTCGATCGACGCTACTGCCACTTAAAAATTTCCATTACCTAAATTTTTTTTAGGTTAAATAAAACAAGCCTAATGTTTGAATTGATCTGATGTTGTACTCCATAGTAAAAGTATTTGTAAGGTTGGCTTTGAAAATCTTTTGTAGAAGGATTACCATCAGCGACACTGATCCGCTGCGCCGTAAAGGCCCATTACTCCTGGCTTGTAGTCATCCTAACTCATTCCTGGATGCCATCATTTTGGGAAGCCAATTTGAACAGCCTGTACACTTCCTGGCACGAGGTGATGCATTCCGAAAACCTTTCATCAGCAAGTTGTTAACCGCTTTAAAACTGATTCCTATTTACCGGCTGAGCGAAGGCAGAGAATACCTTGCTTTAAACGATGCCACCTTTGATCGATGTCGCCAGATACTTTTACAGGGTGGTATTGTCCTGATATTTTCCGAGGGACTTTGTTTGAACCAATGGGCGCTTCAACCTTTGAAAAAAGGATCCGCCAGAATTGCTTTGGATGCATGGACTCAACCCTCCATCGAACAGGTATTCCAGGTTTTGCCAGTGAGTTTAAACTATAATGGTTTCAGCAATTTAGGAAAGCGCCTGATCATTCACTTTGGACAACCGATCAACAGAGAGGATGTAGCACAAACAACTACCGAAGGCGATGCCATCCAATCTTTCAACAGCCTGCTCACCAACAAGCTCAGCCAGGGAATGCTGATTGCTGATGGCGATCAGGAAGTAGTTCAATTCCTGGTTGCTAACGCTACATCCAAAACAAGTGACGGCAGTAACATGATCGAGGTTCTACAACGAAAGCAGCAGTATGCAAGAAGCCATGGAATATTACCTGCAGTGAAACGAACAAAAATGGATAGGTTAGTTGCGGACAGTAGCACAAGCCTGTGGGTAAATGTTATTTGCTTAATTCTGTTTGCAATTCCGGCAGCTTTGTCATGGCTTGCGCATGCTCCTTTGTATTTGCCCCTAAAAAATTTTATTAAAAGAAAAACTGCAGGGACTGTCTTTTACGATTCAATATTGTTGGGTGCGCTGTTATTACTGTATCCTGTTTATTGGACTTTCATCAATGTAATCGTGTTTGCTTTCATGGATCATTGGTATATAAAAATCCCTTTCTTAACGATGCCGCTTTTGGCATGGCTATACCTTGTTTGGAAGGACTGCTTACAGGTTTGTTTAAATTACTTTGCGCTGAATGCACAGCAGCGCGGCCAAATAAAAGCAATGTTCGATTAGCGGATTTTGTTGAGCGCCAACATGCCAATAATCCAGTCAGGTAATCGCCTGTTTCCCTTTCTTTGTTTCAGATTGAGGTACCAACCCAGCTTTTTTAATACAGGCACTTTATGTGTTTCCACCAATTCTATTAGTGTGCCGTCCGGGTCTTCTACATAGCAAAATCTGCCAGCGGATGTTCCCATTTCAAAGGAATTATTACTGTCAATTGAAAAGGGATATCCCGCTTTAGCGGAAAGTTTTTTTAGCTCATCCATTTGCAACACGTCGAAACAAAGGTGAATAAACCCGCAGTCCCCCCAATATCGATCACTAAAGATTCGGTTAGGCTTTCTGTCTTTGCATTGTACCAATTCAATTTGAACAGAGCCCAGCAATTTGCTAAATGCTCCCTTGTTCGATACTTGCTTTTTAAGCAGCACTCTTTCAAATGTTTGACCGGCGGTTTGATCAGATGGCACGTCCAACATTGGCGCTGTGCCTTTGTAAATCACTTCATCAATACCCAATACCTTTTGGTAGAAGTGAAGCGCCTTTTCCATGTCACTCACGCCAATTACTGCGCCAACCACACCTCCGCATATAGTAGAGCCGTTGTTAAACCATTCGTCGCCTTCTACAACATTAAACTGGTTGCCGTAAGGATCTTTGAGCCAGAAATGTGGGCGATCATCCGGCCCTATCATAATATCAGAAATGGTTACCGAACTCATTTTGCTCATGTGGGCATGTGCTGCTTTTACATCTTTCGATTTTATCTTGATGGCAAACAAGCCCATGTCGCCCAATTGTATAGGAGCTACGGATGAAGACGGTTTGCGCGAAGTGTATTGCCATATTTCAAACCCACCGCCACCCGACATATTGAGCGAAAGAATCGCATGACGATGGTGCAATTGACCGCCGGTATAATGGGTCATTAAAGAAGCTGCCGCTTCATCCTCAAAGATCAGCACATTCATTCCGAACAACTCTTTGTACAAATGCTTTGCTTCTATTGCATTTGTTACGCCTACACCTACTTGTTGAATGCCTGTAATAAATTCCGACATAAAAAATATTTTAAAGCTTCCTGCTTTTGATCAGGTGTAAAGATGATTAACGGTAATTCAATAGTGCTTTGTAGGCACGGGTCATCTCCTGTTGAGGGGCACCTTTTTGATACATCTTCACGATCGTATAATTTGCTTTTTGTACGGTTAGCCAGCTGTTTAATTCGTATTTCCTGGCAGATACCAGCGCGCCCTTTTTAAAGATTTTATACCTGCCCAGCTTTTTGGCCCGTTCAACTATTTCATAGTCTTCCATAATGCTAAAGCTGGTATTAAATCCCCCGATAGAAGCAAAAAGTTGCTGTTGAATAAACAACGTTTGATCTCCTCCATAACACATGAAAAGATCGAAGCGGGTGAAGTATGCGTTTAGTTTCAATACCCATTTATTACTATCAAACTGCGTGCGATACCTGCCAACAGTAAAGCCGTTTGCAATCGCGTCGTTTATATCTTGTATAAAAGAGGAAGGAGGCTTTGTATCGGCATGAATGAAATACAAAATTTCCCCTGTAGCCATAGACGCACCGAGGTTCATTTGGCTTGCGCGCCCCTTTGATTGTGCAATCACAGTTATTGCACCTGCGCTTTGGGCCAACTCAACGGTTTTATCATCGCTTCCGCCATCCACCACTATTATTTCCTTTATTTCTTTTGAGCCGTTCGCAAAAAGGTACTGGACAAGCCCTGCAATGATTTCTGCTTCATTAAAAGTTGGAATGACAATGCTAATCATACGAGTTCAAAGATTGTTTAGCAATGCAAACATTTAAACATGGGATAAAAAGACTTGCCTGCTTTGCATGTTCGACAGGAATGATACTAGCAAACAGACATTTTTTACGGCTATAGCTTATCACTGTAATTTGATTTGTGGTCTTGTATTATTAACGAGATAGGCTCACTTGTGGTTCTTCTGTTGCCAGAGAATTATGGTAGTCTCATCTATTTCAATTCTTTCCAAAAACTAATTTCATTTTGAACACCCGTACGTGCATCCTCGATGAAAGATTGTTTGCTGTCGTACAGGTGAAGTTTGCCAGCTTCCATATAAGAGATGGTATCGCCCATAAGCAATGCCTCTTTTAAGTCGTGTGTAACAAATAATGCCGTTATGTCGAATTGCTTCGCAATGGTTTTATACAACTGTTGCATGCTTGCCCTGATTTCTACATCCAAACTGCTAAACGGTTCATCCAGCAAAATCAAGGGTGGGTTAATGATCAACGCTCTGCCAAAGGCCACACGTTGCTTTTGTCCGCCGGACAACTGATGTGGCATTTTAGTCGTGTGTTCTGTCAGCTCGAGCGATTGCAACATGGCCTCAACCTTTTGCTTTATTTGTTGAGAAGTTTCCTTTCTAATCCTTAAACCAAAAGCAATATTCTCAAATACGTTTAGGTGTGGAAACAATAAAGCTTCCTGAAAAAGGTATACCACGTTGCGCTCGTTTGGCCGGAGCGAAGAAATGGTTGTTTCATTCAGGTTAATTGAGCCGGAGTCTTGTAGCTCGATGCCAGCAATTATTTTTAATAAAGTGGACTTTCCGCAACCACTCTTACCCAATACGCTCAATGTACCATGCGCCGCCAACTGAAAGGACACTTCATCCAGCACCCTTCTTGCCCCATAGTTCTTGGTTATGTTATTGACTTCTAAAAACATTATGCTACCCTGTGTAGGATGAATTTTTTATTTATCCAAAGTAGGATGGTTGGTGGAATAATCAGCAAGCAACAACTGAGTGCTGCATAAAAAATGTTTGCCTCGGTTAAAAACTGAAAAACTCTCAGCGTCAGTGTTTGTACCCTACCAAAGCCGATGATTAAGGTAAGCCCATACTCAAACCATGAGATAAGGAAGCATTGAAAAAAGCAAACCAATAGCATTGGAACGGCAAGTGGGTAAACCACTTTTGCAAAGGCATATTGATCGCTGCCACCTAACGTATGCACCAGCATTTGATACTGCTGAATCCGAAGGTTCCAAAAGCTGGTTAGCACAATGGTGGCATATGGGAATGCAATGATCAGTTGTGCCAGTATAACCCCTGCTACGGTGCCGGAAAGATTGAGCTTAATGAAAAAGTATTTTAAACAAACGGCAAAGATGACCGGCGATAAAATAAAAGGCATGTAAGCAAGAAACAAGAGTATGTTTTTCTTTTTGTGATAGGCAATCAGCCTGCTGGTAAAGAAGCCAGCGGTAGTTGACAACCCAGCAACCGCCAACGCAATCATCAAAGAAGTGAAGATGCTGCTGGTAATGTTATTTCCTTTTTTAAAGATATACGACCATGCTTCGGATGTGAAGGTATTGGGTAGCAAATGCGGGTATACCCAATGCTGCGCAAAAGAAAGTGCTAGCAGAATAGCCACCGGAAGGATGCATCCAATCGCTATGAGGACAAGGGTTATGTTCTTCCGAATCAATTCCATTGAGTTCTTTTTGCCCTGAATAAAAATAGGAGCAGCACAAAAACAAAGGCTGTATACAACACCGCTATGGCATATCCCTGCGGAATATCAAGCAAGTTGAATCGTTGCAATTTTCGCACGGCTAATACCGACACTGTTTCGGGGTTGGAGCGTCCCAGCAATAGGGGTACTTCAAAAGCGCCGAATATAAAAATGAAGTAAAGGATAATATTGGGCAGCGCTTTTTTGAAAAGTATGGGTAGCGAAACACGTAGCAACACTTGTGTTTTACTTGCCGAAAAAGTTCCAGCCAATTGTTGATATTCACTGATCCTTTCGGATTGAATAAGGTTCACAAACAACAGTACAAAAAAGGGTAGGGATAAAAACACGTGCGTTGCAATCATGCCAATGCCGTACGTATCGTTGATCAGGTCAGGGAACTGCTGGACAGACTGTATCACATTAAGTTGGTACAACGCTCTTGACACCACACCGCTTTTACCTAAAAATTGAAAGAAGAAAAATGCGGCGACAATACCCGGAAAAGCAAGGGGAATATAAATTAAATAGGAGTGAGGCCCACGCCGGAACCGGGTATGATGGCGGAGTGAAATATACATTGCAAACGAAACCGAAATGAACAAAGCAGCCAACGCAATCGCGGAACTATACAGGAATGATTGCATTACGTTCCCTTCTGTAAAGAGCTTTTCCCAATGTTCCGTAGTGAAGCCGGTATTCAAAACACCCACTAACCCAAAGCTGTACAGCATGGCAAAACATACACCCGTTACCAAAGGCAGTACGGCGAATAAGATCAATAATGCATAGATAAGTAAGCGCGATTGTTTAGACGTCATTACCTGGCTTCAATTACATATTTTCTAAAGTCTTCCGTCACTTTGATCATATACGTTGGTGCAGGCTCTTTGATGGTTCTTCCCTGCAACTGCGCGGGTTGTAATCCATATTTCAGCCGGGTCAGCTTGTCAAACATTGCTTTGTCTTCCTGTAAAAGTTTGTTGTAAGCCAACACTGGCCTTGCACCTGAAAAACTAAGGTCTGCTTTTTTTGCTTGCGCTTCAGGAGAGATCATGAAATTACAAACCACCATTGCTGCGGCTTTCTCTGCAGCATTGTAAGGTATGCCTATGTAATTGGTATTCTGAATAGAACCTGCCTTTGGAATAAGCGGCCGTGTTGTAGCTGGAAGTACCTCTTCGGCCACTTTAGTATCTATTTCAGCCATGCCGAAACTCAGCCCAAAATCAAGTTCTCCACTACCAAACATTTGCGATACTGCTGTATTGTTTGCAGGAAAGGTTTCACCTCGTTTCCAAAAGTATTTTTTGTTGTTGTTGATCCAGGCCCAAAGTTGGTTGGAAAATTTTTCATACTTCGCATCATCAAACTTTCCATCCAGTGCATTGCCGCCGCCTGCCAGTTCTATAAGCCATGTTTTTAAAAGCGTGTATCCTGAAAAATCATTTGGGAGGGTAAACTTGCCGGGATTTGTCCGCCAGTAATTTTCAAAGTCTTGCATGCTTACGGGTGGATTGGGTAGTCGTGCACTATCATACATCAGGAAAAAAGTAGCAACGCTCCATGGCGTTTCATAACCCTTTACTTCTTCCTGGAAATCGTAGCGGATAATTGGATTTTCGTAATCAACATACTGCGAGTTTGGAAGTTTGCTGGTGTATGGTCCATACAAGCCATCAACCTGCCTAAGCTGGTAAAACGTTTCTCCATTAATCCAGCAAAGATCTGCCTGGCCTACCTGCTGCCCGGCTTCTTTCTCACTCATGATGTTGCTAACAATATCCTTTCCCTGTCCATTTACAATGTTCAAGGTAATGCCAAAACGTTCTTTCAGTGTCGGCACCACATACTCGTTGATGTAGCGGTTTAATCCTTTACTTCCAACATACATCAGGAGCGTTACCTGCTTGCCTTTGGCCTGTTGTTCTATCTCGTTCCAGCTTAGCTTGTCTACGTTGCTGCCTTCTTTTTTTGAAGCGCACGAAGAAACCGCAACGGAAATAATTGACGCCAGTATTATCCAAAATCTCTTCATACCTAAACTGATTCTAAACGGGGCATCTTATTTACCCAACAAACTTTTGATGACAATTTCTTCAAAGCCGGGTAAAGTTTTATAAGCGTATTTCACTTTCCGGTTGGTTGTAAACTCATACGATACTTCAAGGTATTCCTTCTCTGGCCTTAAGTCTCGTCCATTGATCAATGAATCATTTGGGCGCACATTTATTTGTACGGGAATATCATCGTAATATTTGAAGTATTCAGGGTGGGTGAGATAACCGAGCACCGTTGTGTCATAGGGAATAAAGCCTTCTGAATTGAATAGTTTATGTCCCCTTTCGATCCATGGCATCAGTTGATCATACACCCATTTATCACCTTCTGTTCCTTCGGCTAGCCTGTCAATATCTACCGGTCCTAAAAACACTGAGGAGCTACATTCAAATCCTGAAAACATCAAAGGGATGTCAGTCTCTAAAGCGATCCGCATACTCTCTACATCTTTTTCAAAATTGTAGTCGCCTACTGGTAGTTCACCTAAGCCAGGTCTAAATTCTAGTCCTTTTGTTCTGCCAATGCAAAAAGCAATCTCTTCAATCTGCGCCGCTAAATCCGGCCTATGCTGAAGTACGGTGGCTATATTGGTTAAGGGTCCAATCGCCAAGATGGTGAGTTTTTCTTTTTCAAGGGCTGAAGTAAGCGCTCTTGTTGCGTCATTTTCTACACCTACATCATTAGCCGAGTCGCTGCCTTTATATACCGGTATGTCTTTGCCGGTTTGATTATACCACTTCAGCAATTGATGCGTCACCCGCTCCCCGTAGTCGATCACAGTTATCAAACTAATGCCAACGATCTCTACAGAAGGTTGCCTCAAAGCCATGATCAAAGTAACACCGTCATCTACTTCGCGTGGCGCTCTTTCAGGGCAGCCAATCATCATATCGGTGTCAAACCAAACTCTTTTTGCAGGTTTATTCATTCTTATGTGTGTTTTAAAATCTAAGTCTAATTGATGTTTAATAACTGTATGCCATGCTCCAATAGTGCTTCTTTTTCTTGCAGCGATAATGCCAGTGGAAGTTGTGCCAGTCCGATAATCCTGCGTATAATTTCAATACCCGTAAATGCATTGAGCAGATTGTCATCGAAACCTGCTGGCTTTTTATAAAGGGTTTTTACTTGCTGAATAAGCGCATCTTCCTGTTGCGACATTGCTAAATGTGCAAGCATTACGCCAAGGTCAAACTCTGCTCTACCATAAAAACAAAATTCAGGGTCTATCACTTTTACACCTGCATCCGTCTTTAACCAGCTTCCGGGATAATAATCTCCGTGGAGAAGTGTTGGTCCATCCTGCAAATAGATTTTTCCCAGCTCGGCTGCTTTTCTTTTTAGCAGGTCATTCTTTTTGTATTGTAATGATAATTGCTGAAGACTTTGTTGCACGGTATCAAGGTCAAAACCATTGTCCTCCATTAAGGGATAAACGAAAATATGTTCATGGTTGAGTGCCCTCAAACTTCTGTTGGCCATTAACTCATTCGAATTGGCTGTCGCGAAATTATTATGTAGTTCGGAAAGAAAACCTACCAACGACTGCGCTTCCTCAATTGAGAGCACTGCGCCTTTTTTATACAAAGAAGAGAAATCAGTTGATTGTCCTAGGTCTTCTAAAACAATGATGTGATTGGTTTCATCAACTTTGTACAACGCAGGCATCATCCGTTTCAGTACTTCGTTAGCTGCAATCATGTTGTAGAAAGTTCCTTCAATAATTGCCCGCTCTTCTGGTGCTGCTATCGTTGGATATTTTTCTACATACGCACGTGCCTGCTTAATGATGAGTGTTCTATTTGGAAGTACAGCCCTCACCACATAATTCATATTTCCTTCGCCAGGTTTTTCTGCACCCAACACACGTTCACCAGCCAGTAACAGCTGGTGTGTTTGTAAATAAGTATTTATGTCTTCCAGCTTAGATCTGTCTAATACCATTGTTGCCTTTTGCTTATTAATTACCATATATACCGCATTCCAAATTGAAACTGTCTTGGTGGTGCAGCTGATCTTTTTACAAACGTATTGGAACTAACCGCGCCTAACTGTATCATGTTACTTGCAGACCTCGCCACGTTGTAGCCACTCAAATTTTCAGTATTTAGCACATTGTAAACATCTGCAGAAAATTCAATAGCCGATCCTCCTTTTATCATCAACTTATATTTTGTTGAAAAATCAAAAGTAGTCGCGGAAGGTAATCGGTCGTTGTTTCTTGTTTCACCGGGTTGGTAGTCTGCAGGACCTGCGTTTGCATAAGCGCTTTCACCGTTACCATTTAAGTCGGTAATACCACCGAATTTGCTTGCATCAGCGTAGCGTGATATAGGTTGCCCACTTTGAAAAAGCATTGCAGGAGTAAGCGAAAAATTCTTAGCCGGGAACCAGCTAACAAAAGCATTCAACACATGAGTACGGTCGTTGTCGCCGGGGCCATATTCAATATCCCAGTTATTTGCATCGGTGGAGCGTACATTAATGCCTTCAGCGTCGGTCATAATTTTAGCAAGCGAATACGACACGCGGTAAGCAATATTGTCGTTCGCACCTTTGTCTTTTTGCAAAACTAAATTCATAGCTGAGTAACGGGCACGCCCTTTGGTTTCAGTCATAAATACATCACGTGCAATACCACGATACGATTGACCATTGATGGTCGCTTCAAACTGGCCATTCACCGTTTTGATGGGCACGGGCCTGGTAAGATTAGCAGCAGCGGGAGTGCGCACCACCGGGTTTGCAGGGTCAAGGGTATAGGAAGATGCAGTATTTAAATTGGTAATTCGGTAAAGATTATTCGTGCGGGTGTGAACCAGGTCAACGATAAATGACAAGTTCTCATTTACCCTGCGCTGATACCCTAACGTATATTGATGACTGTACGGATTTTGATAACCATCAGGATTTTTGATCCGATAATTAGCTGCAGATTGCAACGCCCTATTTCCGCTAGCTTCCTCCGCAGTTGGACCGTTCAAATATCTAGGCGCAGAGCCCTGGTCAAAAAATGCTTTTAAATTTCCGGGGTGTGTTATCCTGTCAAGGTCAGCATTTGGATTTAAGATGCCTAGCCTTTGAAGTTCCCTCAACTGTAGTTTGAAGTTGGCAGAGTTGTTACTAAACTGCAGGTTATCGCTGGTAACAGAATATTTTATCTTGTCATAAAAAATGCCATAGCCACCGCGAATGATGTTGTTGTCATCAATCTTATAATTGAAACTGGTGCGTGGCGCAAGGTTATTCCAGTCGCCTTTGGTGTTGCCTCCCTTTGATAAATTGTCGTAGTCGAAACGAACGCCAAGAGAAACATTCAATTTATTGCTCACTGCGATGTTGTCTTCAGCATACACATTGAAAACATTCTGTGTAGTTCCAAACAATGATTTATCAATATCCACCAAATAATTAATCACCTGTACATCCGAAGGCAGGTCGCCAATGTCCAATCTGCCACCAAGGTTCTTTGCTTTTAATGCATCAAGTTGTGCCTGGTTTAAACGCACCGTATAGAAGCCGTTTGAGTTGCCGGCAGCCAGCAGGCTAAAATTTGAAGTGGTGAATTCTGCACCGGCAAGCAACGTGTGTTTGCCGGTAGTGTACCTGAACTTTTGCTGAATCTGATTGGTGTGTTCATTGTCATCAAAAACATAATTAATAGGGCCGATGCTTGCAATGGTTGTACCATTAGGCGCCTGCACGTTTGCGCCTGGTTTGCCAAAATTTGGATTGTCTCTATAGTTCCAATTGAAGTAAGATTTCTGGTAATTTGTTTCGCCTTTTAGCTTGCCTGCAATGGTGTAAGTGTTTTGCAAGGCGAGCAAATAAGTTCTGTTCTTTTGCGTGGAAGCTGCCGAAGGAAATAGAATGCCACCACTTAATCCGCCACCTTGCTGATCCACATCAAACGAACCAACGTTTACTCTGAGCGCTGTCTTAAAATCTGCATTCCAGTTGTGATCTATTTTTCCGGATGCATAGGTAAACTTGTTTTTACCGCGCACCGTTTCGTTTACACCCAAAAGAGGGGAAGTAAGCAGGTTGTCTTTGATATCGAAGGTCTGCTCAAAATTTACGTAGTAAAAAGTTTTATCTTTTTTAATGGCACCACCCAATCCTACGCCAAGTTGTTGCCTTTGAAAGCCGTCTTTTACCGGATTGCCATAAAGGTCAACACCTGCAAAAGCAGATTTAGCGTCAACCAATTTACCCGGGCGTGTTAGGTAAAACACCTCGCCGCTAAATTTATTTGACCCGGAGCGGGTAGTCAAGTTCACAATCCCATTACTGGTGTTTCCCCACTCAACGGAGTAGTTGTTGGTAAGTACGGTTACCTTTTCAGTAAAGCCAAAAGGAGTATTAAATTTTACATTTCCCAAAAACCGTTCGTTGTTATCCATGCCATCAATCAGGTAGTTCGTATAGATGCCGCTAAGGCCATTGATAGAAATATTTGGAGCCTCGTTGTAGCTCAAAGTAGAAAGGGTAACGTTTGGCAAGCGAAACAAACTCTTAGTGATATCGCGGCCCTCTATTGGTAAGGCTTCTATTTCTTTTTTTGTGACAACATGTGCCACGGTAGCATCGGTGCTATTCATCCTGTTAACCCTGTCTGTCACTACTACTTCGCCCAATACGTTTAGCTTATTTACCTGTAGGGCAACTACAATTGTCTTTTTTGCATTGTCCAATACTTCGATGTCCTCCGCATGAGATAAAAAGGCGTCCGTTTGATCAACCATCAAGTTATACCTGCCTTGCTGAAGGTTGTCGATGACGGCTACACCACTATTGTTAGTTTGTCCTTTGTACAAAGTATCTGCGTTTTGCTTCAGGTAAAAGTGAGTATTTGCAATAGGCTTCCTGTCAAGTAAGGAGATGATCTTTATGGTGACCGTTTGCGCCATTGCTGCAGTTTGAAGGGCGCACAGAAATATAAGTATTGAAGTTATTTTCTTCATCGAAATAAAATAAGATAGATAAAATGTTAGCTAAAAGAATAGCGATTAAATGTGGAAAGGACGTAACAACTAGATCGTTGCAATCGGTGGCCCACGTAGCGCACGTGTGCACATGCTATAGCAATAGCATGCAGCGGTGAAGAGATTGAAAACGTAGTCAAAAGATGCGATGAAGCTTGCGATGATCTGTTTTACCAGGTTGTTAGCGCCTAGCTTCCGATAGATTCCAACCAGATCATGTGCATTATTTGCATCGGATAAAACAGGTAGCAAAAAGATATCTTCTTGTACAAATGATAGTTTAAGGCTAGTATAAAGTTCATCCGTTTGCCAAGGGTTTTGGATGAATGATTTCTTTTCAAAAGCACTTTTATTAATTCCTATTAAGTACACTCCACCCCGTTTATCGGGTCCTAGAACCAGGTTGCGAGTTTCTAATGCATTTACAGCAGCGTGAAGTATCGAACGATTGAGCGAAGGACAATCGTTACCAACCACTAAAACATTTAAAAAGCCATTATCAAAAACGAATTCAATCGCATTAGCTAATCGCTCTCCAAAGTTCTCACCTTGCTGCTGATGTTCGTCGATGTGATAAACCGGGAGTTGGCATCCTTTAATTAATTGGCGTGTACCACGAATCAAAGTTGAAGCTATTGCTATATCGTTTCTCCCTCTTTTGTGCAAGGAGAACTGTTTTGCGTCTGCTTCATTACGAGCAGTTCGGCTGAAAAATAATATCGCTGTATTGGAATGCAAAGTCGGCTGAAAGGCTTTCGGCAATATACGTTTGAGAAGTATAAACGGTTTGACAACGTTAAAAAAAAATCTGCAACTGACTTCTTTGTAACATAGTCTAGCCGTTAAAAATGCTTGTAATATAAACATTAACAGCCGTGGTTAAGTTGAAGGTTTCCAATGTAAGCATACAAATTTTCCTTCCATAACAGGCTTCATACCACGAATACATTTACATTCACATCGGGGCAAAAAGCAGTGAAAATAAACCGGGTTCCTAAAACGCCGAATGTTGCCTCATTAATCGTTTGAATAATGCTTCAAGACTTACACAATAGATTTTCCGGTGAATTGTATTATAATGGAACCGCCAGTCACAATGCAGTCGTGATGAGTTATTCCACGGATGCCTCTGTCTACCAGGAGAAGCCAATGGCTGTTGCAATCCCTAAAACAATCGAAGACATTAAAAGCTTAATTGCCTTTGCTCAAACCAACAAGGTTAC
The DNA here is from genome assembly GCA_031425015.1 of Segetibacter sp. GTDB lineage: Bacteria > Bacteroidota > Bacteroidia > Chitinophagales > Chitinophagaceae > Segetibacter. The sequence goes on from JANPIM010000036.1 coordinate 32,316, forward strand.
TTTAATCCCAAGGGCCGCAGGTACTTCTTTAGCCGGGCAAGTAGTGGGCAATGGTATCGTGGTTGATATCTCAAAATATTTCACCTCAATTACTGAAGTGAATGAGCGAGAACAATGGGTGCGGGTGCAACCGGGGGTAATTCGCGACGATCTGAATGCTCATTTAAAACCTTTTGGTTTGATGTTCGGCCCAGAAACTTCTACCGCCAACAGGGCGATGGTTGGAGGGATGATCGGAAACAACTCCAGCGGATTGCATTCCATTATTTGGGGTGATACCAGGCAAAATATTGTGGAGCTAAAAGCTTTACTTGCTGATGGATCATCGGTTGTATTTAAAGATCTGAATGAAACTGAGTTTGCGGAAAAATGTAAGCTTAGCAATCTTGAAGGACACATCTATAGAGCCTTGCAAAAGTTGTTGAACGATGCAGCGAACCAGCAGGCAATTGAAGAAGGCTTTCCTAAAAAGTCGGTACATCGCCGCAACACAGGATATGCCTTGGATGCTTTGGTAGACATGTTGAAACGTATCAACAGCGCGCCATTCAACTTGTCAAAACTCATCGCCGGTTCAGAGGGAACATTGTGTTTCATCACGGAAGCGACACTGCGATTACAGCCGTTGCCACCAAAAAATAAATGCATTGTTGCGGTTCATACTTTTACGATAAACGAAGCACTCCAGGCTAATCTTGTAGCGCTGCAGCACAAGTGTTCGGCTTCTGAATTGGTCGACTATATCATTCTTGAATACACCAAAACAAACATCGATCAATCGAAGAACAGATTTTTTGTAGAAGGAGAACCTAAGGCAATATTGATGGTTGAATTTTTTGATGATGCCATCGCAGCATTAGAGATGAAAGCGGTTGCCTTCATTTCGCAACTCAAACTCAGTAGCCTAGGTTACGCCTATCCCGTTTTACATGGAAGCGATAGCGACAAAGCGTGGGATTTACGTAAAGCAGGCTTAGGGCTTTTGCGCAACGAACCCGGGGATACGCAGCCTGTAAACTTGATTGAAGACTGTGCGGTAGATGCAGAAGACCTACCCAATTATATTGATGAAGTAGAAGCGCTGTTGAAAAGGCACCATGTAAAATACTCCATGTATGCCCATGCAGGTGCAGGTGAATTACATGTAGAGCCAATGGTCAATCTTAAAACATCAACCGGTAAGGCACTTTTTAGAACCATTTTACAGGAGACCGCAACCATCGTAAAAAAATATAAAGGCTCACTGAGCGGAGAGCATGGTGATGGGCGATTGCGGGGCGAGTTCATTCCTTACATAATGGGTGAGCAAAATTACCAGTTGTTTAAACAGGTGAAGGACATTTTTGATCCACAACATGTGTTCAACAAAGGAAAGATTGTGGATACGCCGCCTATGAATGAATTTCTACGTTACGAGCAAGATGTTCAAAAGAATAAAATTGAAACCGTATTTGATTTTACAAAGCAGGAAGGCATTTTGCATTTAGCGGAAAAGTGCAGCGGCTCAGGCGACTGTCGAAAAACACATGTATCCGGAGGTACCATGTGCCCCAGCTATATGGCTACCCGCAGCGAAAGAGATACCACCCGGGCACGAGCCAATATGCTCCGTAATTTTTTTACACATCATACAACCGATTCGAAAAATGAAGTAGGGTATGAAGAAGTAAAAGAAGTGCTGGACTTATGTTTGTCTTGTAAGGCATGTAAATCTGAATGCCCTTCTAGTGTAGATGTGGGCAAGATGAAAGCTGAGTTCACACAACTGTATTATGAAAAGCATGGCGTACCGCTTCGGTCTAAATTGATAGGAAACTTTACAGCGCAAATGGCTTTGGCTTCAACTGTTCCGTGGGCGTATAACTTGCTGTTCAAAACACCGCTTATTCGTCAATCGCTAAATAGAGTTATTGGCTTTCATCCCGATAGAACAATGCCGCTGCTGGAAAAAACGACTCTGCGAAAGTGGTTTGCCAAACATGAAAGAGAAAACAAGCAAACCAAGCAATCAACAAAAACAGTCTACCTGTTTTGCGATGAGTTCACCAACTACAATGATGTTGAAGTTGGTAAAAAGACCATTCTTTTAATGGAGAAATTAGGTTACCAGGTCATTATTCCAGATCACCTTGAAAGTGGAAGAACTTACCTGTCAAAAGGGTTGGTTAGGAAAGCAAAACAGATAGCAATTAGAAACGTCGAGTTGCTTAAAAGCCTGGTGGCTGCAGACAAACCCATCATTGGTATTGAACCATCTGCCATTCTTTCGTTAAGAGATGAGTATCCTGAATTGATGCCAATTGAATTGCTTGCGGATGCAAAAATGATTGCAAGCCATACCTACCTCTTTGAAGAATGGTTTGCGGCGGAAATGGACAAGGGTAATATCACTGCAGAACAATTTACTACTGAACCGGCAAAGGTGTATATCCACGGGCATTGTCATCAAAAGTCGTTGTCGTCTACTACATTTATAAAAAGAAGTTTAGGATTGGTAGCGAACTACCAGGTAGCTGAGATACCATCTGGCTGCTGCGGAATGGCCGGATCATTTGGGTATGAAGCAGAACACTACGACGTTTCAATGCAGATTGGCGGATTGGTTCTTTTCCCCACCATTAACAACTTAGATCATAACGTGATCATTGCTGCATCGGGTACCAGTTGCCGTCACCAGATTAAAGATGGTACAGGCAGGGTGAGTAAACATTCCGCAGAAATTTTGTACGATGCATTAAGCAATTGATTGTTAGTTTGTCGTGCCCTGCGTGGTGGTCTGCTTCATTGTGGTGAGCATGTGAAGTTTGTTCAGGTTTTGCAGGATTCTCATGGTTTTGGTGATGAGTGAATGGTCCATAATTAAACTTATGGAAACATGTGTTGCTTTAAAAGCCATATTAATACGGTCTCCAAGAACGGCTTCCTCAGCAAGTACACCAGCTTTTTTCTCTACAGGCACGGACTCACCGGTTAGTGCAGATTCGTCAATTAAAAGTTGTGTAGATCTAATGATGATGCCATCCGCCGGTAACATATCCCCGGGTTCAGTAAATGCAATATCACCCGGCACTATCTCTTCCGAATTGATCTCATTAAGCTTGCCACCACGCAGCACTTTTGCAGGTATAGAGGAAAGTTTCTTTAAAGCCTTCACAGACTTATGCGCTTTAAACTCCATGTAAAAACCTATAGCTGCATTAATAAAAAGAACTAGTAAAATAGCAATTCCATCCAGCCACTCTTTAAACCAGAAAGACATGCCTGCTGCAAACAACAACAGAAAAACAATAGGGCTTTTAAACTGGTTAATTAAAATCTTAAATGGACTGATTGCTTTGGCTTCTTCTATAGCGTTCAAGCCGAAAAACTCAAGTCTTTGTTTAGCGTCGTCAATAGCTAAGCCCTGTTCAGTATGGCTGTTTAGCAACTTTGTGGCTTCTTCTATTGTTGTTGCATGAAGAGTAAAGTCATTACGAATGTCCATTGCTTAATTTTTTTTTCGATATTATTAAGGTTCGTCAAGTGGTATGTTTCCTGATTATTCTATGGTAGCCTTAATTTTTCACAGCCCTTTGCAAATTGATTTATGATTTGAAACCATTTATAGCAAAATTATAAGGTCAACCAAAAATGCTTCGGTCTATGTATTATAAACCCTAATTGCTGTAGCCGCTGCCACATTAGCCATTTACTTTTGTTATTCTCTTCTTCCATTTCACACCCTCGTACCAAATTACACATAAGAAACCTATAGCAACGCTAATAGATAATTGATATAGATTGAGGGTTTCAAATTTGAAAAAATTGCTCAATGGTTTTACGTAAAACAGAAGCGCACAAATGCCTACAGTAATGCTGATGATTAGGACAACCAAATTATTTTTATACCGGGTGGTGGTGATGATGGAATAATAAAAGGAGCGATTAACCAAAGTGAGAAATATATTGGCAGCTATAAGAACAGTGAAAACCATCGTTCGGGTAATTGCCTCGTTAAACCCCTGGTAAACTGCATATTGATAAGTGATTAAAGTTCCCGCGGTAATCATTAATCCTTGTATAATGCTTGTAGTCAGCTCTTTTAAATTAAAGAAAGTGGTTGTAAACGGTCTTGGCTTCTGAACCATAGTATTATTTTCCATTGGTTCATTTTCATAAATAATTGAACACGTTGGACCCATGATTAATTCTAAAAATATAATGTGTACCGGAGTAAAAATATTGGGATAAATCCAGCCCAAAGCCAAAGGAATAAATACAGTAAGCACAATAGGAATGTGAATGGATATGATATATTGAATAGCTTTTTTAAGGTTGGAATAAATTTTTCTGCCCATGGCCACAGCATCAATCGTCTTCGATAAATCATCTTCCTGTAATATGAGGGAAGCTGCTTGTTTGGCAATCTCTGTTCCTTTTTTGCCCATGGCAATACCAATGTGAGCAGCCTTAAGGGCAGGTCCGTCATTTACACCGTCACCTGTCATCGCTACAATTTCGTTTTGGGCTTTTAAAGCATTAATGATTTTTAGCTTGGCATCGGGAAACATTCGTGTGAACACATTTGTGTCTAAAACGATGCGTTGCAAATCAGCATCGGATAATTTCATGAGTTCATCACCGGATATACTTTTTTCATATCCTTTAAAACCAACCTGTTTGGCAATAGCTGCTGTTGTAGCGGAATTGTCTCCCGTAACAATTTTTACTTTAATTCCGGCTGTATAAAAATTCTCAAGTACCGATTGAATATTTTTCTTTGGCGGGTCGTAAAAGGCAACAATGCCTTTAAATAAAAATTGAAATTCCTGCTGTTTTATCGGGTAGTTGTTACCATTAAAATTTGCTTGGCCCACACCCAATACACGATAGCCTTCTGTTGCTAATGTTTTAATGGACTCTTCTATTTTTTGCTTTTCATTTGGCGTTAAACTACTTACGTTCATCAACGCCTCTGGTGCTCCCTTTGCAACAATGATGCGCTTGCCTGTGCTATTCTCAAACAGGTGGGTCATCATAGGTGGTTTGCCATCTAATGGATATTCATGAATCATCTTGTAATCAGGTCTTTCATCAGCCAACATTAGTTTGGCATATGCATGGTGCAAAGCCACTTCCATAGGGTCAAACGGTATAGGCTCACTGGCCCACATTGCCAGTGTGATGAGTTCCTTTTCATCATCACTTAATGTGTTTTCAGGGTCAGATATCTTTTGCGATGCCAGCACAAATAGTTTTGCCAGGCTCATTTTATTTTCGGTGATAGTTCCTGTTTTATCTGTACAAATTACCGTGGCGCTGCCCAATGTTTCAACGGTTTTCATTTGTTTTACTACAATGCCAAGTTTCATCAACCGCCATGCCCCCAACGCCATAAATGTGGTTAACGCTACAGGTATTTCTTCGGGCAAAATACTCATGGCAAGAGTGAGCGCTTTTAGCAAACTATCCATTACCTGGTACGACCGGAAATAGTTTATTGCCCAAACAACCAGAAATACAACAATCCCGGCAATTACCATCTTCTTCACAAAGTTGTTTATCTGTAATTCTAAAGGTGTCTTCTCTTCTTTTATGCTCTCCAGGCTTTTACCGATTTTTCCCAGCCTTGTCTGGATGCCGATGGCTGTAATAGTAGCAACGGCTAATCCGCTTGACACCGTGGTACCACTGTAAATAAGATTTTCTTCTTTGGTGGAGTCTTTGTAAACCGGTAGAGACTCACCGGTGAGTATGGATTCGTTTGCAGAAAAATCGTTGGAATGTACGATGATGCCATCGGCTGTTATAGAAGTGCCTTCTTCCACCATCAGGCTGTCGCCTATTACTAATGCTTCACTTTTTATTTCCTCTATTTCGCCGTTACGTATTACTTTACAATTGGGCTGCGTAAGGTTCTTTAGTTTGTCCAGTGCATTGCGGCTTCTCGAATCCTGGTACAACGAAATGATTGAAATTAACACTATGGCAGAGGCAAGAAAAATGGCATTGCCAATCTCTCCGCTGAAAAAATAAATAAACGAAGCCACCAATAATAAAATAACCATTGGCTCTTTTGCAATACTTTTTAAAGCCTCCAAAAACCTATTTTCTTTTTTATAATCTAAACTATTGATCCCAAATTTTTCTCTTGCTTCACCAACCTGTTCATTGGTTAAGCCTTGTATATCGAAATTATTTGTGGGCATAGTAATAAATAATTTTGGGGTACTGACATTAGTATTTTATAGCCCGCCCGAACGTACTATTAATTTGATTTATTTAGGTACGGGCATCGGTACGGGTGGGCATCATGGTTGAGTCGCAATCCGTTCATCGGCAGTACAAGAATGAAACTTTAGTTTCATAATTAAAAGTGTACGCCAGATACAATTTTCCGTGGGCGGTAAAAGTTGATGAAAAAACGGAACAAGTTGTGCATTGCCGCTTATTGAACAAACGTACAAGAGTGCGACCCCACAAAAATGACGGGGCAGGCAGCATCCGATACCAATTAGTAGTAATAAAGCCTGGTTAAAAAAAATTCCAACACCTTAAACTTTCCCTACCAAAGAACCATTTACTTTATTAACCATTTACCTGCAACTCAGCCGAAACCGTTGTGTGTGCACTTGTAAATAACTCAATTTTTACTTGGTGCTCTTGCCTGTCATCTACTAATGAAATAACATCATTTATCAATTCAACTCCGTCTAATGACACCTTCCTTATTTTTTCAACTTCATTTGTGCTCTGAATAAACTGTATGTGATAATTGGTTTCAACAAAACGGTAATCCATTTCAAACTGTGTCCACTCCTCCGGGAGGCAAGGTGTAAAGCTTAAGGTGTTGGCTTCTCTTTTTAAACCAATAAAAGAATGAATGATCAATTGATACATCCAGCCTGCAGAACCTGTGTACCACGTCCAGCCACCCTGACCTTTGTGCTTAGGCTCGGCGTACACATCTGCAGCTATTACGTAAGGCTCTGTTTTGTATTTGCTGATTTTATCTTCACTGCTGGTCCTGTTAATTGGATTGATCATTTGTAATAATTCCCAGGTTCTCTTTTTATTGCCAATAGCAGCAAATGCCATCACCAACCAAATGGCAGCATGTGTATATTGACCCCCATTTTCACGTACGCCCGGCACATATCCTTTTATATAGCCGGGGTTAAGGTTTGATTTATCAAAGGGCGGATTGAAGAGTTGGATAATTCCATCTTCTTTACGCACCAAGTGTTCATCAGCAGATTGCATTGCTGTACTAACTTTATCCTTATCATCGGCCTTTGATAATACCGACCAACTTTGTGCAATGGAGTCAATTTTACATTCTTCATTTTTATGCGACCCAAGTGGTGTGCCATCATCAAAATAGGCACGCCGGTACCATTCGCCATCCCATGCCTGTTCCCTGATATTGATGCGTAGTTCTTCTGCTTCGTTTTTACATTTTAAGGCAAAGTCTCCTTCATTTTTAAGAACGGCTACTGCGGCAAACTGTACCAATACATCATAAAGAAAAAATGCAAGCCATACGCTTTCGCCTTTTCCATGTTCACCTACTTTATCCATACCATCGTTCCAATCTCCGGAGCCTATAAATGGCAATCCGTGAACACCAAACTTTAGTGCATGATCAATTGCTATTACGCAGTGGTTGTATAAATCGGCGGTATCGTCAGAGGTAATAAAAAGATCAAAATAAGAGTCTTCACCTGACACTAACTGGCGTCCTTCCAAAAAATGTATTTGCTCATCCAATATTGCTTTGTCGCCAGTGGCATTAATATATTTTGCCGTTACATAAGGCAGCCATAAATAATCGTCGGAGCAAGTGGTACGTACACCACGCCCTGTAGGTGGATGCCACCAATGTTGCACATCTCCCTGTTTAAACTGCCTTGATGCACACAGTAGAATTTGAGAGCGTACTAACTTAGGATGCGCATGCATTAACGAAAGAACATCCTGCAACTGATCTCTAAAACCGAAAGCTCCACCTGATTGATAGAAGCCACTTCGTGCCCAAAGACGGCTGGCAAGTGTTTGATAATTTAACCAGCCGTTTGCCAGTATATTCAGTGCAGGATCAGGTGTATAAATTTGAACTACGCTTAAAGTTTTTTGCCAATAGTCGTGTACTTTTTGTTTTGCCTGATGTGCCGCCTCAGCTCCTTCACTTGCCTGGATAATTTCTAAAGCATGGTCCATATTCTTTCCTGCACCTAAGCGAAAAATAACCTCATGCTCCTGTTCTTCAAACAAATCAAATACTACCTGTATAACCGCACAAGGGTCTAAAGCAGCACCAGTTTTACCAGAAAATTTTACCCTTCTTAATCCTTCAGGATTATTCAATGTTCCATTTCTTCCAATAAATTCGGTTCTGTCGGTAGTAATACTTTTGTTGGTTCCGTCTGCATCAAAAAATGCCACCCTATTTACAAATTCGGAGCTATAAATATTTTTAACCAGGATAGCGCCACTGCGTTCATCTAGCTCAGTTATGGTATGCTTGATATATTTTGTTCGCAGGTCGCCCAACACCCAATCTATAAAACCCGTAGCTGAAATGCGCCGTTGTCTGCCCGACTGATTGCGGAGTTTTATAACAATATATTTTACCGGATCTTGTATGTCGGTAAACATGGTCATCTCTGTATAAATACCATCTTCGCTATGTTCAAACACACTGTATCCAAAACCATGGCGGCTTATGTAAGGTGAACTTCCCCGGCAGGGCATTGGGGACGGCGACCAAAACTTACCACTCTCTTCGTCCCTTAAATAAAACGCTTCTCCCCTAAGATCATTTACCGGATCGTTATTCCAGGGTGTCAGTCGAATTTCATGTGCATTATCTACCCAGGTATACGATAACCCACTTTCTGAAACGATGCTGCCAAAGCCGGGGTTAGCCAATACATTTATCCAGGGTGCAGGTGTTTTTTTATCGGGTGTTGTGGTTATAACATACTCTTTGCCATCGGCTGTAAATCCACCCAATCCATTAAAAAATTGAAGGTCGTTCCGCTTTTCAACTGAGCTATTTATTAACGGGTATGTTTTTACAGGGATGAAGATAGGTATGGCTGTTTTGATTTTTATTCGCCTGTTCATTTGTTCTTCCAGCGTACCAAACCTATCAGCTATTACCACATGAGCAACTGCTTCAAATAAAGTCCTGTCTTCATTTGATATTTGTTCGGCTGCCCTTATAAAAATACCGCCTGGTTTTTCTTTCATTTCATTACCTACACCAGGGGTAATAAGGCTATGAATTAGATTATGTAATTCATGCCTGTAGCCTCCATGATCATCGTTTAAAATAACCAGGTCTACAATCAGTCCTTTCAAGCGCCAATAATGATGTGCCTGAACCATTTGTTTTACAAGCAGGATGTTTTCTGCATCTTCAATTTGAACCAATACAATTGGAATATCCCCGGAAATAGAATACCGCCACAAACCTGATTGACCTATCCTGTTTTTTATAATAACAGCAGGATCTGCACGGAATAATTGATTAGAGAAAATAATGGAACCGGCCAGGCGTGAGTACAATTGTGCATCAGCTTCCACTGCATTAAGTTGCCTTAAAATTACCTGGCTATGTGTCCAGGCAAGTTCCAATACGCGATTGAATAAATGGAAAGCCTGGTATTTATCAATCAAATTATTACATACTTCTTTGGTGTCTGCCGCACCGGTAATAATATCTATGGTTACTGCTTCATTACCTTCTAATACAATTCTGTATTGAATGGATACAATCGGGTCCAGCACCGATCCGCTGGTGTTGCTTAGCGGTTCGCTACGCCGCATCACCTGTGGCTGATTTATATTATTTCCTCTGCCAATAAATTGTTCGCGGTCAGTTTCGTAACTAACATTTAAAATCTCTGCTTTGTGCACCTTCATCAGGTGAAACATCCACGGAGTTTTCTCTTCTGATGAGCGGGGTCTGCGTGTACATAAAATTGCATTACGCTGTTCATTAATTTCTGTTTGAACAAATAAATTGCTAAAAGCTGGATGTGCTTCGTCTGCAGCCTGCGCAGCAAGTACTACTTCAGCATAACTGGTAATTTCAATCACCCTTTTTTTACGGGAACGATTGGTGATTTGTACCCTTTTTAATTGAATATCATCTTCCGGTGATACAACAATTTCAGTATGTGTTTCCAGTGAATAATCGCGGCGACGAAACTCCGCCCTTCCCTCAGAAAATACCGCCTCATAGTTCTCACCTTTTTGCAGTGTTGGCTGAAAAGCAGATGACCAATATTGATTGGTTTCCATGTCGCGTATGTAACAAAAGTTACCCCAATTATCGCACGTTACATCCTCACGCCAACGGGTAATGGCTATATTTTTCCAACGGCTGTAACCACCACCGGCATTGGTAACCATTACATGATAATTGCCATTTGACAATAATTTTATTTCAGGCACAACTGTGTTCGGTGTATTTAGAACGCGTATAGATGGATCGATGCCCGAAATGATACTTGCATCACCGGCATGAACACTTGGAGAATAGAATGTAGTAACCCTTGGTATCCGCTCCTGTAGTAATAATAATGTTGATTTTAAATGCACTTCAGATTCAAATCTTTTTTGCATTGGCCGGTTATGAAGCAGGTAAGAAAGTGCAAGAAAAGACATGCCCTGGTGATGCGACATGAAAGATTTAATCACCACACTTTTTTGTTTCTTCAGTAAGCGGGTAGCTGTATAATCAATAGCTTCGTAAAAGCCATAACTACCTTCATAGCCTTCTTCTTTTAATACCTGCAAATTGCTATACGCATCTTTTGGCGCTACCATTAATGCCATTACAGTGGAGTAAGGTGAGATGACCAGGTCTTCGCCCAAACCCCTCTTAAAACCTATACCCGGAACACCAAATGATCTATATTGATAATTGAGGTGGGCATCTACCATGTTATACCCCGATTCGGACATGCCCCACGGAATGGAGTGTTTGTTGCCATATTCAATTTGCTTTCGCACAACCGCCTTGTATGTTTGATCCATTAAGGTCTTTTCGTAAGTGGGCATTACCAGCAGCGGCATCAGGTATTCAAACATTGAACCTCCCCATGAAAGCAGTACGGGTGCACCACCCTGGCTGGTGAGCTGCCTGCCTAATGCAAACCAGCTTTCCTGCGGTAATTTACCTTGTGCTATCCCTACAAGGGTTGTTAACCTGGCTTCGGAAGCCAGCAGATCATAAAAGCCATTGTCTCTTCTGCGGTCCTCTACATGATAGCCTATTGCTAATAAATTTTGTGACCTGTCAAACAGAAAATCATAGTCCATATTTGAAAGATCCATGCAATGCCCGGCAAGTATTTCAATGGTAGTTATAAGTTCCGTTGCATGGCTGGATGATACAGCCAATGCTGCACTAAATTTAGTGTGCCAATCATCTTCCACCTCATTATTATTTACAGTAGAAAAGGAAGGATTAGCATTTAAAAAATGCTGCTCTGCCGATGCGATATCTTTTAATGAAGGGATTGCCGGAAATCCAGCAATAAACAATTCATACTGCGCAGGTACCGATGAAAACAATAGCCATGGCGCCAGTACATCCAGTTGATTTTTTTGTTGTGATATTTGATTCAATACTTTTTGAGACCATGCTTGTTCATGTTCACCGTCTCCTGTTTTTAGTGTTGATAGTATGCTTCTAAAAGAAATCTCCAACTGATCTACGTACGCTTTTATTTCTCTTATGTTATGAAGTTTATCGCTGTAATTTTTTTCCAAATCATCACGAAATTTCAACAGCATTTCATTGTTAGCATCATGCTCCAGCAGCACATTAATGGTATCGGCCAATCCTTTAAAAAAACTTTCCTGCACTATGGCATCATCGGGCAGTGCCAGTAGTCCTTGCTTTAAAGTAATCAGATGTCCCGCCATGTTACCACTGTCAACCGAAGAAATATATTTTGGCAATAAGGGTTCTAATGAAATTGTATCGTACCAGTTATACAAGTGCCCACGGTATTTTTCCATGCCCTGCATGGTATGAATCGTATTTCTGGTACGCTGCACAACTTCAGTGGAGGTGAGGTAGCCAAAATCGTACGCAGTAAGGTTGGATAATAACGACAACCCAATATTAGTTGGCGAAGTGCGGTGGGCAATTCTTTCAACCGGTTCTTCCTGGTAATTATCAGGCGGCAGCCAATTATCTTCTGCTGTAATAAATCTTTCGAAAAAGCCCCAAATCTTTCTCGACAAAATGCGGAGATAGATCGTTTGCTTTGTAGAAATCGTCATTTTATCCGGCGACAACGGGCGGTTTACTACAAAAGCAATTGCCGGAGCTATCATCCAAAAAGTTAGAAAAGGAAAGGCAATCAGCAGAACATCAGGATTATAGAAGGTTAAATAGACATACACCATCATTGCAAAAAGTGGTTCGAACCACATAACAGTATACGATTTTAAAATACTGTCCTCCATATTGCGGCTTCGATTGTAGGGGTTCCACTGCAGCAAGTTTTTATGCGATATATGTACCCTCCAAAGCGTACGAAGTATTGCATCAATATTTAAAAATACTTCGTAGGGTAAAAAAATCAGGTCGAGCATTTGCTGCACAAAGTTTTCAAGAGCCGTGCGACTGGTATATACAAAGTGCTGAATGAATATTACGTCGGTAGGCTTGCGGTATAGCTCCCAACAAAAATTAACCAAAGACGGCAATACAACGACGAGGCTTACAGCAAGCGTCCAGAACCAGGCAACTGATGATAGTGTCCAACCAAATAACAACAATAGCAATTGGCATAATGGTATTAAGCTGCGACGGAGATTATCAAATATTTTCCATTTTGAAATGAAAGAAATCGGGTTTTTATGCAGCCTCTTGTCGTGACCGGGTACAAAGGGTAATATCCACTTGCCAATCTGCCAGTCGCCCCTTATCCACCGGTGCCGTCGCTGCATATCTGTATCATACCTATGCGGGTATTCTTCGTACAATTGTACATCGGTAATTAATCCTGAACGGGCATAGCAACCTTCGAGTAAGTCGTGGCTTAAGATGCGATTTTCAGGAAGCTTGTCTTTTAGTGCCAGTTCAAATGCATCCAAATCGTAAATTCCTTTTCCTATAAATGAGCCTTCTTCAAACAAATCCTGGTATACATCCGATGAGGCTTTGGTGTAAGGATCTGTACCCGGATCGTTGCCAAACAGGCGTGCATATAAAGAACTTTCAGTAGCCGGCAAACTATTGGATACCCTTGGCTGAAGAATGCCATATCCCTCGGTAACTCTTCTTTTCTTTTCGTTATAAACAGGATGGTTTAATGGATGTGCCATGGTTCCAATCATCTTCCATGCCGTGTCGCGGGGTAGTTGCGTATCCGTATCAAGTGTGATGATGTATTTTGTTTGGCTGAAGCAGGAAGTGTCGCCAATAATTTCAGAAAAACAGTCGTCGTCATGGCCTCTCAGACATGCATTGAGATCCCCCAACTTGCCACGCTTTCTTTCATAACCCATCCATATTTTATCATACTTATTCCATTTGCGGGAGCGGTGAAAAAGAAAGAAAGTATCGTTAGATGTTCGGCCGTATTTTTTATTTAATTCAATAATGCCGTTTTTTATTGCAAGCAATAGCGATTCATCTGCCGGTAAATGTTCGGATTCGGCATCTTTAAAATCTGTGAGTAAGGCAAAATGAAGATTTGCATCGCGGTTGGCAAGAAACCTTACTTCTAACCCTTCTAACAGATCATTTATGTTATCAAAACCTGTAATCAGCGTAGGTATTACTACCATCGTTTTTGAATCGTCGGGTATCCCTTTAGAATAATCCATCCTTGGCAGCAGAGAAGGCTTTATTGCGATAGTGCTTAACCAATTTACCAGCGAAACTGCAAACCTGGTTGTGGTTATTAAAGCCACTATACAAACCGTCATCATCACTGCAGTAGAAAGTGTTTCTTTTGCGATTTCCTCTATGAGTAACCAGCAAATAAGAAGCGTGAGTATGCTTATGCTTCCGAGGTAAATTAATAAGGGATGTTTGTTTCTAATTCTACTGCATTTTTCTGAAATATCGATTTTAGCATTGGCCGCTTTTGCTGTAGCAACACAACCATCGCCGGTGAGAAAATAACCTACATGCGACTGTTTTAAATTGTTATTTAATGCTGCATTTTTTGCTGCCTGAATAACGCTTTCCGCCACCACCTGTTCTGAAGATTTGCTCTTAAACGCAATTTTTTCAACAACATGCCTGTACTGATCGCGGGTATGAAAATCCATTTTTCCATACACCCCGTCAATGTCCTGGCGAAGTGTGGCTTCAACTATGCTTGTGTCTTCTACAAAATCCCTCCAATTAGTGGTGCTTAAAAAACGAAAGCTGTTAATGCAGTTACTTACAGATACCTGTGTAGCCGCCTGGTTTTGATTATCCAGTTGTATCAGCTCACTGGTTGTTACCCCAATTTCTGAAAGTGTTTGTTCTATCCAGTTAAGCGGTAAAGAAAGTGTGTTGCCTTTTTCAAGTAACCGCCTGTTCAATTCTGCTACAAAGGTGCTTTCCATTGGTGGCTCACTCCTGGCCATATCTGCAATAACCAACACCAGGTTTTTGGGGTCTTTTTCAGCAACTTCTATCATTTCATCAGCCCAATGGTTGGCAAGCGCTCTATTGGTAATTTCTTCTGCTATGAGTATGGAAAGCCGCCTTAAATTTTCTATCAATCCCAACCTGAGCATAATTGGAATTGCCCATAGCTCACCCAATTTTAATTTATCTATTGTTTGGTAAGCATTTACAAACCCTGTCAATTTAGCCATGTCCACATGTCCATCACTATGCGAAATAATCTCCACTGCCATATCGTAGACCCGTGGCAGATCGGCTAATTTGCCCTTCAGTAACCGGGGCAATGTTTTACTATATCCTTTAGGTAAATGTTTTTTGCCGGTATAAATCTGTTCTTCAATCAGGTAAAAATTATCCACCAGCCATTCGGCTGCAGGCGAAATGCGGTTGTTTTGTTTTAAGTTTTCAGACAGCAAGGCATACACTTCAAGCAGGATATGCTCATTGTCGGCCAGGCGTTCTAATAATTGCTCTGATGTTTGATTGTAAACGAGTTCGTGCCTTTTAGCAATGGTGATGGCGTGCTGCTCCAATTTTTCCCTGGTGAATATTTCGGCTCGTAATGGGGCTCTTTCGTTAATGTACCTGAGATTATTGTTTTCGCCCAGAAAAGGATCTATGATATTTTTCTTGAGTTTTGAAATTGCCTGAGGCAGTAATTCTATAAAATCAGTTTTCTTATTTCCCCAGTTAACTTTCATCTGCTTTTCAAAATTTAGTTTTTAGATTACTACTTATAAATATCCTGGTTTCCTATTCCATCAATCATCACTGGAGCCTTCGCCTTCAACTATTGAATTTGAGAAAGGAAGGAGGTGCGAAATTGTCCCTCATCATTTGTACGCAGTATTCATGTAAGGTAGTTTTAGAACCCGGATGAGAGCGTTATATCTTAATGCACATAAAAAAGGTGCCATGGGGATACAATCTAGGGGATTACCGTCATTTTCATTATGGCACGTTTAAATGGTTGACCTTGCCAGCCACCGCACATGCAGGTTTTTATGATTTGTCCGGCGATGAGTAAGGCGATGAATTAACGAAGGGTAGCCATGAAAAGCAATGATGATCGGTTTGTCTGTAGGGAACAGCATTCAAAATCCTTGTCGTTCAAGTCATGAGGATACTCACTTGCAGGCTGTAGTGTCATAAGGTTTAGATCGTTGATAACATGAATTTTTACCTGGGGCAACTGTTCTCTAAGTGACTAAACTGCAGCAATTACTGGAACCGGAAAAATTATGTGTTTTATTTCATTCATCTTTTTATTTTACTGCGATTGATTTTTATTAATGAAATAAAACTCACATTATTCTCTTGATTACCGTAACCTGAAACGGGCTATTGACTTTCGGTGGAATATCCTGACTCCTTACTCGTCTTTCGGTTTTTGCACATCTTTGGATTTTTCAACAGACCCATTTTTTACTTTTAACAGACTTGCATTGATGGCTACTACAATTGTACTTACCGTCATTAAAACTGCGCCCATTGCCGGGCTTAATAGAACTCCCTGCTTATACAACACACCTGCGGCCAGCGGCAATGCCACTACATTGTAGCCCGTAGCCCAAATTAAATTTTGTATCATTTTGCGGTAAGTAGCTTTGCCAAATAAAATAAGGCTAACAATATCTTTTGGGTTACTGTTCACCAAAATAATTCCGGCGGTTTCCGCCGCTATATCGCTGCCACTGCCCACTGCTATGCCAATATCTGCCTGTGCTAATGCAGGAGCATCGTTTACACCATCACCGGTCATAGCTACAAATTCCCCTTTGGTTTGCAGTTCTTTTATTTTTTCTAATTTTTGGTCGGGTAATACTTCTGCATAAAAACTATCCAACCCTAATGTTTCGCTTACACTTTTAGCCACTCTATTATTATCACCGGTTAATAGTATTGATTTGATTTTGTTTTCTTTTAGAGTTTTTATTGCTTCGGCAGATTCAGGCCGTATCTCATCCGACAACGCGATGTATCCTGCTAACGTACCATTGACAATTACAAAGACAACTGTCTCTGTATCATTAGCAGCAAAGCCTTCAGGTATGGCAATATTTTTTTCCGTTAAATAGCCAGGACTTACCACCAGTATTTTTTTGCCTTCTACTGTAGCTTCCACACCTTTACCAGTAATGGCTTTAAAATTTTCTGTTGCAGGAATAGTAATAGATAAGTCTTTTACTTTTTGTAAAATGCCTGTTGCAATGGGATGTTCTGATTGTTGCTCCAATGCAGATGCCAGGCGAATAATTTCATTCTCATTAAATTCTTTTTGCAGGGAGATAGTTTTTGATACTTCAAATTTTCCCACCGTTAGCGTTCCTGTTTTATCAAATACGATAGTGGTTATTTTTCGTGCATTTTCAAATGCCGTTCTGTTCTTAATGAGTAAGCCATTTTTTGCAGATAAAGCAGTTGACTTAGCAACCACCAATGGCACAGCCAGGCCTAAAGCATGAGGGCAACAAATAACAATTACGGTTACCATTCTTTCCATGGCAAAGGCCAAAGATTGCCCTGTTAAGTACCAATATAAAAAAGTACTAATTCCTGCTACGATTGCTATAATGGTTAACCATTTTGCGGCTGTATCTGCCAGTAACTGGGTTTTAGATTTTGATTTTTGTGCATCGTCCACCAGCTTTATAACCTGCGACAGGTAAGAGTCTTTTGCGGCATGAGATACCGTTACTTTAATAGAGCCATTGCCGTTAATAGCGCCGGCAATAACTTTTTCACCTACCATTTTTTTTACAGGTTTGCTTTCGCCGGTAAGCATACTTTCGTTCAGGTAACTTTCTCCTTCTAATATTATTCCATCGGCTGCCACTTTTTCGCCAGGCTTTACCAAAATTATATCCTTCTCCTTCAGGGTTTCGGTCTTTACATCATGCACCATGTCGGGCATTACCATGTGTGCATCG
This sequence comes from Segetibacter sp., assembly GCA_031425015.1. Taxonomy (GTDB): domain Bacteria; phylum Bacteroidota; class Bacteroidia; order Chitinophagales; family Chitinophagaceae; genus Segetibacter. The sequence continues at coordinate 49,884 of JANPIM010000036.1, forward strand.
GCAGGCATTAATTGTACCAGTAATTCCAATTCCTTAGATGCTCCAGCAATGGATTTCATTTCTATCCAATGCCCTAAAAGCATGATGAGTATTAGGGTGGAGAGTTCCCAAAAAAAATCCATACCTGTTAATCCAAAAACGATTGCTACACTGTAGGTGTAAGCAACTGTTATGGCAAAGCCTATCAAAATCATCATACCCGGGCTTTTCGTTTTTACCTCATTCACAAATCCCTTTAAAAAGGGCCAGCCGCCATAAAAAAACACCACGGTTGACAAGGCAAACAAAATATATTGCGAACCTGTAAATTGCCAATTCACCCCCAAGAACTTTTGAATCATCATTGACAAAAGCATGATGGGAATGGTTAGGATCAAAACCAAGTAAAACCTTTTTTTAAAATCAGCAATCATCATGTTATGGTCATGCCCTTCCATACCCATTGGGGCATTTCCGTGCTTTGTGTGATCCATTTTGGAATGATCTATTGTTTCTTTTTTCGCGCCCGTTTTAGATGAATGTTGATGTTCCATTTATGTGATTTTTTTTGTGAAGCCTCTAATGAATTAATGCAAATACCCCACTGCAACGGAAAAATTAGTAAGCGTTATTTGAACGCAGTAGCAACAATAAAATTCACTATCATCATTGAAGTACTACTCTTTGCCAGCAAGTATTATTCCTGCTAAAACAGGGGCGGTTGAGGAGTGTGATTTATGGGTCATGCTTGCGGAATCATTTCATCACATCTTCATTCCATCCATGGGGTTTACTCCGTTTTTAAAAATGTACTCACTGTTGATTAAATAAGCTCCGGTAGTTACTATTACATCCCCTGCATTCAAGCCACCGATTATTTCTATCCTATCATCCACTTCCAGGCCTGTTTGAACCATCTTGCTTTTAAAGGTATTCTTGCCTGTCATCATCCACACGGTGGAGCCTTTGCCGTCCCTAATGACTGCATCAATTGGGAGGGTTAAAGCATTTCTTTGCCGGCTCTTTATGTACACGTAAGCGGGCATACCTGGTTTGAGGTGGTTGTCTGCATTTGGTATTGTTACCCTTAGCAGGTTGATACGTGTATCGGCATTTATTTCAGGGTTTACAAACTCTATTCTTCCTTTTACTTCCTTGCCTGGCATATCTGGAATTTGAACTGTTGCGGTGCCACCTCTATCTATCCTGGCAAGTTCTGAAGTATAAACCTGTGCTTCAACCCAAAGGGAAGATAGATCTGCAAGACGAACTATTGAACCACCTTCCATTACATAGTCACCTTCTTTTACATCGAGTGTTGTAATAAAGCCTGAAGCATTGCTGTAAAATGAAGTGGTGGGATTGTTTTTTGTTTTTGACAGCTCGCTTATTTGTGCGGTTCTCATGCCCCACAGCAGCAATTTGTTTCTTGCACTTTGTATCAATTGCTGAAAGTCAATCATGCTATTATCAAGCACTTTTTGACGTTCTACTGCTAAAATGTATTCCTGCTTTGCGTTATTCAATTCTTCGCTGTAAATGTCAAATAGCTTTTGACCTTTAGACACATAATCACCTATGTTCTTAAAGTATAATTTTTCTACACGTCCCATTATTCTCGAACTTATTGTTGCAGTTTTCTCCCGGTTGAAATTGAGGGTTGCAGTTAATACTACTTCATCGCCCATGTTGCTTTTACCTAGTGTATCAACTGTGATGTTGCCCAATTGTATTTGCTTATCACTTAACTGTAACTCGTCTGGTTTGGGTTTAGATGTCTTTTGTGCTTTGATTAGTTTCATGCCGCAAATAGGACAATTTCCCGGATTAGGCTGTTGTATTTGCGGATGCATAGAACAGGTGAAATAGGTTGTTACTTCAGATACACTTGTTTCAGTATGCTTGTGTTCCTGCTTTTTACTGCTGCAAGAATTTGAAGCGAATAATAGCAGTGCTATAGAACTAATTACTATTATCTTTTTTAAAAACCTTTGTAACATAGCTACTGATTTATTTTTATGAAACTCTCGCTGTCTGTAAGAAACTGCGCATTCTGGGCAACAGTGTCTTTGATAGTTAGACCACTCACTACTTGAATTTTGTCTTTGTATGCAAGTCCTGTAATTAACTTATGAGCTTTGAAGCCACCGCCTTGTTTTACAAATACAACTTTGTCTGCACCTAATGAAACCACGGCTGAAGATGGCAACCAGCTAGCTTGCTCAAAGGTGCTAAAGATGGTTGCTCTTACCTGGCTTCCTATTGGCACCTGCATGGTTGAATTATCGAAGTAAACTCTTGCTGTTATTGTTTTACTGCCCTGGCGAAAGAAGGGTTCTATAAAATCTATTTTACCTCTAAACTTTTTTGCCGGCGCTGTTTCAGGAACGATCACTACTGTATCACCTTTTTGTACCAGCATGTGCATGTCTGCATAGATGTTTAGTGTAGCCCAAACTTTATTGGGATTGTATACAGAAAAAAGTGACTGCCCTTTTTGTATATACATCCCGGGTCTTAATGAAAGTTCATCTGTTGTTATTGTTACATCCCGCATAGCACCTGGCGGTAGTGGAGCCATGGTGGCGGTTGCTTCATGAATATGACCGGTGTAGCCACTATAAACAGGTACTGCAAGCAATGGCTTGCCTGATTGACTGATGCCTGCAACCTGTGTTGAGGTCATGCCCAGCAGCATTAGTCTTTGCTGTGATGCACTTATCAAGGGTGCGTTGGTCGCATCGTTTCTAAGCAGGAACAATAGGTTTTGTTGAGCAGTCATTAACTCAGGGCTGTAGATGTCCATTATCCTTTGCCCTTTGGTTACTTTCTGAAACCTGTATCGCACATATAGTTTTTCAATCCTGCCTGCATACCTCGCAGATATAGTTCCTACCTGTCTTGTATCATAAGATATAACGCCCAACGCATCAACTTCAACGGGTTGCCTTTCTGTTTGCAAAGTAGTTACGGGTATAGATGAAACAACAAACTCGTTTGATGGCTGTAGCAGCGTGTTTAAATCAACTTCCGTTATCATCTTTTCTGTTCCTCCTTTCTTGACTAAGGTCATCCCGCAGATAGGGCAGCTTCCCGGAGCATCTCTAATAATTTCAGGATGCATAGGACAGGTGTAAATTGCCTTTTCCTGTTCGCCTGATGTATTCAAATTCTTATCTCCCATTTTATCCTTACCAGTGTTCATGTTTTCCATCCCAGCCATTCCTTCATGTGATGTATTGTTTTTTGGAAGCAGTACTTTAAAGTATAGCCAGGCAACGACAGTGAGTAGCAGCACCACCGATGATATAATAATTACTATCTTCTTAGTTTTCATAATGCGTAAAGAAATATTTTAAGACAATTGAAGCTGTAGCATCATACCATCATCTTCGTGCTCCAGATTGTGACAGTGAAGAACAAACACTCCTTTATAGGTTGTAAAAGAGATGATAATTTTTACAGTTTCACGGGGCATTACCAGAACAGTATCCTTCCATCCACTTTCTGAAGCAATCAATTGTCCACGACCTCCTGTTCTTTCTAAAACCTGGAAATGTGTACCATGAATATGAATGGGATGAGGTTCATCTCCTTGTGAATTATCAAAGACCCATATCTCTGTTGCACTGGCGGCAGCGGTTTCATCAATCCTGTTTTTATCGTAGACTTTATTGTTGATTTTGTGCATGCCCGTCATGCCACTTCCCATATTCATCCCACCGCTCATGACGGCATTGAGGAGGAAGTTTCGGGTGTTTGAGGATGATGCAGGTGAAATAGAATTGATGGCAGAAAGTGAAGTTGGCACGGAGAAACTATCACTTGCTGTTTGAGTAATTTTAAACTTCATCATCTTAAACCCTTGCTTGCCTTGTGCTGCGCCTGCGCTACTAAAATCCTTGCTTTCTAAAAATACTTCGGTACCTGTTGTTAATCCGGCAAAGTTTACCAGCACATCTAGTCTTTCTCCCGGTGATAGCAAAACAGTTTTAACGGCTGCAGGTGCTTTTAATAATCCGCCATCATTACCAATGATAATTAAATCGGAATTATTACTTAATGCAAGATTATAGATACGGGCATTGGAGCCGTTTAAAATCCGAAGCCTGTAAAATCTTGTTGCTACTTCCGCAAAGGGTGATGCCTCTCCATTTACAATTATTGTTTCACCCATAAAGCCGGACATTACTTCGCCCATAGAAGGGTTATAGGTAATGCCTGATGATGAAAATCGTTTGTCCTGAATTACCAGGGGAATTTCAAAAATGCCTGAGGGCAGATTTAATGCTGCTTCTTCAGCATCGTTGATAATAAACAACCCTGCTAAACCCTGGAATGCCTGCCGTGCGGTAGCACCATCGGGGTGAGGATGGTACCAACTTAATCCTGCTCTTTGAGTAACAGTAAATTGGTAATTAAAACTGCTACCGGCTGTTACTGTGTCTTCCGGATGCCCATCCATAATGGCGGGAACGTTTAGGCCATGCCAGTGGATATTACTTTTTTCAGACAGGTTATTCTTAAAATTGATAATAGCATTTGCACCGCTATTGGTACGGATAGTTGGACCTAGTATTCCATTAGCCTGATACCCTAATGCAGAGATATTCCTGCCATTAATATTTGCTGTGGTTGCCTGCGCTGTTAATGTTGCATTGCCGGTTACGGTGTTAGGAACTGGTAGCAACCTGCTAAAACTTCCTTCGATTACCGGAACAGGCTTTCCCATTTCCATTCCATCCATGTCGTGTTTCATGCACGATGAAAGTAATGCAAGCATAGAATTTCCTGCCAATACTCCGCCTGTTCCTATCCCGGTGTTTTTTATAAACTCTCTACGTTTCATAATTAATTTTTAAGCGTATTAATTGATTTGTAAAATCCTGTCCAGTTCTACTTGCAGCAATAGCAATTGCTGTAACTGGTTAAAGTATTCTACCTGTGTCATGTTCAAAGTCTCCCACGCATCAAATAACATAAACAGCTCTTCGGTGTTTTGCTCGTAAGCCAATTGCATAGACTTATAGTTATTTCGTAAAGCAGGGATGATATTTGTTTCGTAAAGTGTTAACTGCTTTTTTCTCGAGTTGATTTCATTGCTCATGGTGTATGCCATGCCTGTAGCTTCATTCAATATCATTTGCCTTTGCTGGCTCAGTGATTGGCTTTTCCATTTAAGACTTTCAATGTTTGCCTTCTGCATTCTTGTGGAACGACCTAAGGGAATTTTAGCCATCGCCATTAGAGAAAATTGCCACGGCTGTTGTGCCCATGCTATCATGTGGTCATACTTTATTCCGAACTCGGGCTTTAGCTTTCCTCTCTCTATATCCTGTTGAAGCTGTGTTAGCAAAATGCTTTTATCAATGGCTTTTATATCGCTCCTGTTTGCTGCGGTAACAGTTGTATCAAACACCGTTGCATAGTCTTTAATGATGTAGGTAGTATCAATTGAAAAACTGTCCGCCTTATTCCTGTTCATCAAAGTATTCAGTGCAATTTGCTTGTTCACTACTTCTGTTTGCAGCATTATTCTCATTGATTGAAGATTGCCTAAAGATGCTTTTGCTTTGTAGTATGCACTTAATTTGTCTATCCCATTCCTGTATCTTATTTCGGCATTCTTAATCATAAAGTTTAGCACCTTTTCGTTCTCTGCTATTACTGCTAACTTTTTTTCAATTACAATCCATTCATAGTAGTTCTTCTTTGCTTCTGCATATAAGTCATTAATAGTTGCGTTCTTTTTTTCCTTCTCAACTGATGACATTGCCTCCATGTATTTTGCCTCTGCATTTTGCCTGTTTTTATTCGGAAACATTTGTTGTGCGGATAGCATGAATGAACCCATACCAGGTTGTGTAGTGCCCGTCATATCACTCTTCTCTGTCTTCCACATTTTCGGGTTGTAAGGTGTCATCCAGAAGCCTGTACCGAACTCCGTTGGCATCCAGCTTCTTGCACCTTTAGCTGCTTCATCCATTGAACGGATGTCGGCATCGTACATCTTTAGTTGCGGATGTTCTTTCTGAATGGTATTTAAAATGTCATCAAGTCTTACAGTTTGCGCTTTTATTGAAAAGCAACTGAAAGACATCATCACGATTATTATACTTCTCTTCATCAGTTTTATTTTTATGTCTCCAGCGTTCGTTCTTTGTTCGGCATCGTTGTGTCACTCACTTGTACGATTTCTTTTCTATTGGGCTTTCTGATCATTTGCTATTTTTTCACGCAAAGACGCAAAGGAAAACCTGGTTAAATCAATCTATACTTTGCGCCTTTGCTCCATTGCATCTTGGCGTGAAAACAAAACATCATTGTTCATTTTATTGATGCCGTACAAGTGTGCGACGCAACAATGTTTAATGGATGCAATACAGCCCGGCTAAAAAAAATACTACACCTCTTCATTGCCTATTGCCATTTTCTATTCATGGGCATCAATTACTTCTATTTTACCATTACGTTTTAGTTCTCTTTCTTTTACCATTTCAAAAACTATTGGTGTTACCAGCAGTACATAAATGGTTGAAGTGACAGTACCACCAATTAAAGGAATAGTGATGGGTAACATCACATCTGCGCCTGTACCGGTTGCCCAAAGAATGGGTATTAATCCAAACAATGAAACTGATACCGTCATTAGTTTTGGTCGCAGTCTTTTTACTGCTCCCATAATAACATACGCTCGTATATCTGCATTAGTAATGGTATCCTTTGAGTTGCCTTTTGCTGCTACTAATTTTTGCATGGCTTCATTGAGATAAATGGTCATGAGCATGGCAGTTTCTATTGCCATTCCAAACAAGGCGATAAAGCCAACGGCTACTGCAACCGATAAATTCACTCCATAGAAATACACCATAAAGACACCGCCGATTAATGCAAAGGGAACAGTTATCATTGTAAGCAATGTTTCTTTAACTGAATTGTACGTGAAGTACAACACCATAAAAATGATGGCTATTACAATCGGTATTACCATTCGTAAAGTCTCGTTTGCTCTTACCTGGTTTTCCCATTGACCGCTCCATTGTATAAAGTAACCTTTAGGCATTTTCTGCATCATTGCATTGAGCTTTGCCTGTGCTTCCTTAACGGTACTACCCAGGTCCCTTTCACGAACATTAAATAATTCAGATCCTCTTAACAAAGCATTCTCTGAATTAATCATTGGCGGACCTTCTGAAATCTTAACGTCAGCAACAGCTTCCAATGGAACCGGACCAAAGTTCATTGTCTGTACCTGCAGCCGCTTTATATTCTGTAGATTGTTTCTGAAACTCTGTCCAAATCTTGCATTTACTGAAAATCGTCGCCTGCCTTCAACAGTGGTAGTTAACTCCATACCACCCAATGCGCTTTCAACAACTGCGTTTACATCATCAGTACTTAGTCCATACCTTCCTATCTCTTCACGTTTAATGATGATGTCAATGTATTTGCCCCCGGTTATTGGTTCTACATATAAATCTTTCAAACCTTCAATGCCTTGTAAATGATTTTTTACCTGTTGGGAGAACTTATAAATTGTATCGAGGTTTTGACCGTATACTTTTACACCTACATCGGTTCTTACACCTGTTGAAAGCATATTGATACGGTTAATGATGGGCTGTGTCCATCCATTGGTAACACCTGGTATTTGCAGCTTGTCGTTTAGCTCATTTATGATGTCCTCTTTTGTTAAACCTGCTCTCCATTCACTTCTTGGTTTCAGCAGTATAATGGTTTCTATCATACCGATAGGTGAATTGTCCGTTGCTGTATTTGCCCTGCCTGCCTTTCCTAATACGTTTTGTACTTCGGGTACTGACTTTATTAATTTGTCCTGTACCTGCAACAGTCTTTTTGCTTCGCTGTTTGAAACATCGGGCTGTGTTACAGGCATGAATAAAAGTGAACCTTCATCGAGTGGTGGCATAAATTCAGAGCCTAATTGCGTAAGCATGAATATGCCAATGATCAATGCAAGAAGGTTTACACCAAGAACGGTTTTCCTCCATCTTAAACACCATTTCAGTATTGGACTATATATTTTTTCAAGCCCCCTCGTTATCGGGTTTTCTTCTTCCGGCTTCATTCTGCCTTTTAGGAAAAATGAAATGAGAACCGGCGCTAAAGTGATAGCAAGAAAGGCATCCACAATAAGTATAAATGTTTTCGTCCATGCCAATGGATGAAACAGTTTCCCTTCCATACCTGTCAACATAAAGACAGGAAGAAATGAAGCAATTACAATTATGGTGGAATAGAACACACCAGGTCCTACCTGCTTCGACGACTTCATGATAATGTCAAGCCGTTCTTCTTTGGTGAGTGGGTCTTTATATCGTTTTCGCTTTTTAAACATTTTTTTGATTTTGGAGTTTTGCGACCATAAACCGTTGCTTTACCACTTTTAATAATTCAAGAATTATCAGGTAGGCTCCGGCACCCATGGTTACATAATGCCAATCTGTGGTTGCTAATGGGCTTGTGTATAAAACGTTGTTTAAAAAAGGAACATAACTGACAAGCAATAAAAAACCTAGCGATAACAGGAAGCCGAAATACAGGTTTCTGTTTGTCAACAAGAATGGACTAAAAATGCTTTGAGTTGTTCTGCTGGATAAAATATTGATAAACTGGCACACGATAATAGAAGCCATAGTAACTGTTACTGCTATTTGATGCCGGTTTGGCTCATTGAGGTGGTATTGGTAAGACTGGTAAAATGCGATAAAAGAAATGACGCCTTTCAATAGTCCCGAATAAGCAATTACCATAAAACTTTCCTTGTTCAGCATACTGCCGAGTTTACGAGGTGGTTGCTGCATAAGATTGTCCTCGGGCATATCAAACGACACCATGATTAACGGCAGCATATTTCCTATCAGGTCTATCAGCAAAATGTGAATGGGCATGATGATTAAAGGATAGCCATAAAACGCAGCAAAAAAGCCGATTAGAACGCAGAGCAATTCCGCAAGATTTCCAATCAGGTTGGCTAATACTATCTTCTTCAGGTTGCCATAAATTGTTCTTCCTTCTTTGATGGCTAAAACAATGGTAGAGAAGTTATCATCAAGCAGCACAATACTTGCAGCTTCCTGCGCAACTTTGCTGCCGGTCTTTGCCATTGCAACACCTATATCTGCTTTTTTCAAACTTAGGGTGTCATTAACACCGTCGCCGGTGACTGCCACTACTTCACCGCTGTCTTTTAGTAAAGACACAATTCTTAGCTTGTCAACAGGTGACACTCTCGAAAAAATCAGCGTTCGTTGTTTAAACAGTTGTTTCAGTTCTTCATCACTTAACTGATTTAGCTGCTTATCATTTATGAGTTTTGGTAAGTTTCCTGCTTCATCAAACATGCCAATGCTATTTGCTATTGCACGGGCTGTAATTTCATTATCACCCGTTATCATTATGAGTTTTAATCCTGCTTTGAATGCTACCTGGATAGCAGCAGGAACTTCTTCATGAGGCGGGTCAATCATTGTGACAAAGCCTGCAAATACAATATCTTTTTCAACTTCATCTATCGTGTAATCTTCTTTTGGCGCTACGTCTTTATACCCAATTGCAATTATTCTTTTCGCCTCTGATGCATATACTTTGGATTGATTTAGAAGCTGCTCTTTTTCATCGGGATAGAAATTTCTTACTTCGCCTTTTATAACTATGCTTTCTGAAATTTCTAAAACTGTTTCAATTGAGCCTTTCACAAAGGCGATGTGTTTGTTGTTATGCCTTCGTACGATACTTATACGTTTGCGAAATGAATTGAAAGGAAAAACCTGGATAATAGGGTAGGCAGTTTCTGCATTTGTGATTTCATAGCCCGCATTCAAAAGTAAAGTGCTAAAGGCACTTTCAGTGGGGTCACCTATTGCATACCAGTTTTTATGAAACTTATCAGGCGGGTTTACTTTTCCGGTTGATGATAAAAATCCGGATAGAAAGAAAATTTTATCATCTGCTAAATTCTCTTTGTATGTTCTTATGCCATTTATGTCAAATATTTCTCCCTTAGGTTCGTAGCCTGTTCCGGTGATGTTATAGTCTTTGCCATTGAAATGGGTATGAATAATACTCATTTCATTTTTAGTAATTGTTCCGGTTTTATCTGATGCTATAACGGTAGCAGCACCTAATGCTTCAACCGCTGACAACTTCTTTACGACGGCTTTGCTTTTTGCTAATCTGGAAACCCCTAACGCAAGTGATATGGATATTTGAGCAGGCAACCCTTCGGGCACCATTGCTGCGGCAACACCAATTGCAAATATGAGCGCATTGTTAATGGTTTCTCCTGTTGCCAATCTACCTGCTAATAATGCCGCGGCAATAGCAAGGGTTACATACGTTATCTTCTTCGCAACAATATCAAGCTCTACCTGTAAGGGAGTTTTGGAAGCTTCTATTTTATCTGAATGACTTGCTATCTTACCTAACTCTGTTTCCATGCCGGTGGCAATGACTACACCTTTCCCTAAGCCCTTAGCAATAGTAGTACCCATGAAGACTTTATTGGCTTGTTTGCTAATTGCAGTTTCAGTATCAGGTACAATAGTATCGGCTGCTTTATCAACAGGCTCTACTTCGCCTGTTAATATAAATTCGTTCGTTTGGAAACCTGTTGTTTCAATCAACTGGATATCTGCCGGTACGCCATCTCCTTCGTTCAGGTAAACAACATCGCCTGGAACTAACTCTGCTGCGGGAATTTCTATCTTACTTCCATTCCGTAAAACAATGCAATTTTCAATAACAAGGTTTTTAAGTGAAGCAAGTATGTTCTCACTTTTATATCCTTGATAAAAACCTATGATAGCATTTAACAACACTACCAGCATAAGAATAGTAAAGTCTCTGTAAGAACCTAGAAACAACGACAATAATGCAGCACCAATAAGCAGCAACACCAGCAGGTTTTGAAACTGCTCTAAAAAAATTTGCAGCTTGCTCCTCGTATTTGTTGACTTTACCTGGTTTAATCCATATTGCTTTATTCTTTCGGATACCTGCACATCAAGCAGTCCGGTATTGGGATTGATATTATTGCTCTTCAATACTTCCTGTATGGTAGAAGGAACCGTCATGATTGCTGACTATTTTTTGCTATCTGCGCTTCACTCAAATGCCGGTAGGCATTTTCTACCATCACAATTCCATCATCTACTACTACACCAATTGCTAGTGCAATACCAGTAAGCGACATAATATTTGATGATATGCCAAACGCCTGGAGCAGAATGAAACCTATAGCGACACTAATAGGCAATTGTATAAGTATTACCACCGCACTTCGCCAATGGAGTAGAAATATCAGGATGACTATTGATACCGTTATTAATTCTTCTATTAAAGTTCCTTTTACAGATGCAATTGCATCTTCTATCAAACTGCTTCTGTCGTAAACAGTTTTGAATTTCACGCCTTCAGGAAGTCCTACTTCCACTTCTTTCATTTTGGCTTTTACAGCTTTAATAACCTGGTCAGCATTTTCGCCATATCGCATTACGATGATGCCGCCTACTACTTCACCTTCTCCATTGTTATCAAAAATTCCTAACCTTAGTTCGCCGCCCATTTGCAGGGTAGCAATATCTTTTACCCGTACCGGGATGCCGTTATAGTTGGCTACGCTGATGTTTTCAATATCTTCTTTGTTTTTGATGTAGCCTAAGCCTCTAATGATGTAAGCCATGTCTGCCATCTCAAACTTTCTGCCTCCTACATCGTTATTGTTGGCTTTCACCTTAGCCATTACATCCATTAAAAAAACATTGTAAAATTGGAGTTTAACTGGATCAACAACTAACTGGTATTGCTTTTCAAAGCCACCAAAGGAGGCGACTTCTGCAACGCCCTGCACAGTTTGCAAAGCAAACTTTATGTACCAATCCTGCAAGGCTCTTTGCTCTCCCAAATCCATTTGTTTTGCATCGAGCGTATACCAGAAGATGTGACCCACACCAGTACCGTCCGGACCTAAATTAGGAGTGACATCCTGCGGTAATAAGCGTTGTGCATAGTTGAGCCTTTCGAGCACTCTTGTACGTGCCCAATAAGTATCTACATCGTCTTCAAAAATCAGGTATACAAAGCTCATCCCGAACATGGAAGAGGCTCTTATGTTTTTAATCTTTGGAATGCCTTGGAGATTACTGACTAACGGGTAAGTTACCTGGTCTTCTATTACTTGCGGACTTCGTCCCATCCATTCAGTAAAAACTATTACCTGGTTCTCTGAAAGGTCGGGTATTGCATCTATGGGGTTTTTTTGAAGAGAAGATATGCCCCAGGTAAACAAGCCTGCTGCAAGCATTAGTACAACAAGCCTGTTTTTGAGGGCGAACTCTATGAGTTTTGTTACCATGTTTTCTGTGCTTTAGGCTATGATGGCATTCTGTTTACTCGCTCCTGTATTTACAGCAGTCGGGAAGTTTATTATATGCCTCGGCTGTAGCTTTTGTTTTACCCACATCGTGACCGGCTGCAGAAACTTTTTTTTCTACTTCATTCGCCGCTTCAGGATTGTGTACGCTATATTTTAAGAGCAACTTCTTGCTGTCTTCATTCCATGTGGCGGTCTTAACGCCTTCAGCGGACATGGCAGCTTTTTCTATGCGCTTTTTGCACATTCCACATACGCCTTGTACGGTTATGGTTTCTACTTTAAAACCAAAATTTCTTTCTGACTTGTCACTCTGCGCATTTACAGGCTGAAATGCAGATAAAGCACCTATTACTATTATTGTTATAAGCGTTTTCATTTAAATGATTTTTTGAGAACTCATAACTGGCAGCTTAGGCTGCCAGTAATAAATTAATTAAGAGATTGCAATGATTTGTATCAACTCTATCGAGTATAACAGGACGTAATACAACAAAGAGAGCGGTATCAAATTCTGAAAACGCAGTTGGAGATATAAGCGGGAACTTTAGGCTTATCAGGTAAGGCATGGATGTAAGGAAGTTCCCTTACACTGTTATAATTGTAGGTAAGCGTATAGCTGTAATAGGGATTATCTATTACAGCAACTGGAGCTTTTAATATAATGATGGCTGCTTCAGCATTCTTTTGGTCTTTCTCACCCTTAACAAACTGGCGCTTGTCCTCGCAGCAGCCTTTCTTGTTTGTCATTCCACACTTGCTGCACTTATTTGGCGAGTGCTTTTCGCTGAGCTGCCACGACACCAGTTTACCCATGCAATAATGCAGGTGAAGATTAGCGCCAGTAACGGAGGCCAAGTAGACAAGGGCGAATATGGTGACTAAGAACTTTTTCACTTTAAATATTATCCGAATGTAAAGTTAGCACTACTGCCGGGGGTAATTACATGACTTTTATCATTCTGTTACTAAACTGTCATTTTCATCAGCCAATATTGTTTGATTTTTTCGCTGCGGGTTAAAGGAAGAAAGGATATTGGACTATTTCGAACATTCTCAATTTATGCTGCCATCTTCCTGCATTTTTCTGCGCAATGCTTGCATGCCTCTGCACACTCCTGAGCCTTCCTGCACAATCGGGTCCGCATTTTAGTGAAAAACTATCAGGCAGATATAGAACTGCTTAAAGTATTATAACTCCCGTACTCTCTTTTTTCTCCTCCATTTGCTGCTGCTCCAAAATAACAGAAAGCCTGATAGAATAGTGAGTAATCCAACAATCGAAAACGTTCTTAATAACCAGTTATTCATGTTGTCTCTTTGCTTATAATCCATAGTATGCATCATCCATAGAAAATCAAAAATCCTCCACTTGTTATTTCTAAAACTTTCTACTTTGCCAAATTCTGATGAAACGTAAATTGTAGTGCTGGTGGGATGATTGAACGTAACGGCCCATGCCGGTAGTGGTTTTTTCCTATACTCGTGATGCCCGCTGGTTGTAGTTAAATATTCCACTGATTTAAGCGAAGGCTTTCCATTAAAACTTTCAGCAGCAATATTTACTGCTTCCTCTTTTGTTATGGGCTTTCGTATCTCGCCCGTTTGCGCATCGGCTAGTATCTTAAACTCTTTGCCTGAGGATGTATAAATAATGCTATAAAAAGGTTTTTTAAGAATATTGATAACCTGGATAGAATTGATGAAGTCTGCTTTATTAGAAGCATTTTGTAAAATGCCAGACGGTGATGCAAAGTTGAGTTTAGCGCTTAGATGTGGAATAGACTTATGTTGAAAATCTCCATGAATTTCATCTATATCGGTCCAGCTAAAATACAGCCCGCCAATAGTCCAGAATAAAAATTGAACACCAAGAAACACACCCATGTAGCGGTGAGTTCTTCTTATGTAATAATGTTTACTCCTTGCCATATAATTTGCGTTCAGTTGTTTAGGCTGAAAATGCAATTAATTGCATCGGTACCTGTAATTATTAATATACCCATAGCTACAACTCTAATTTTTAGAATCATTAAAAAAGAAGTATACGCCGACCGCTACGTAACTATGCGATGCATGAAATCCAACACTACATTGACAGGCATCAAACACCGGTTAGCCCAAATATGGTCTAAGTTATTTAACCTAGGCAACAGCATGATGGCGTATACGCTCCTTCAAGTATGCTTATAAAATAGGTATGCAACAAATCCAGGAAATGCAAAGTGCAAAAAGTAATGAACCAAAGGCTGCATAGCGCCTGATTACCTCTTAATTGCCAGTGGAAATTCAATCTTCAACTTCTCCCATACTATCGCAATTGTGCCTTTGTCACCCGTTCCATTTTTGATATAATATTGCAACCTTTCAGTTAGCTTACCCGGCTTTACAGGTTTCACCTTTATCCTAACTACGTCTTCCTTTGCTAAATAATCGTCTGTAAGATGTTGGTTCCAGTTTTTATTTATGATAACCGTCCACATAGCTTTACCAGGTATGGTAAACAAGGCATACTTACCAGGCTCAATTGTTTTACCACCAACAATAAATGGTTTATCTATTTCTATGGTTGTAGCATTGTGAGCACCTGTTACCCATACATCATCATAAGGAACAAGCCCGCCCCAAATATGCCGTTTGCGTACTCCGGGGGAGTGATAGTTGATAGTTACATTGGCCTCTCCAATCTTACCGATTGCAGCTGATTTTATGCTGCGTTTCGAAGTGTCACCTAAAGCATTTGGATTATAACAAACCTCTTCGGTTTTCTTTGTCTGCTGTGCTTGTGCAATTATTGCAGTGCTGCATAAAAATGCAACGGCAAGAATTAGTCGTGTAAATATTGATATTACCTGTATTGCCATTTTAAGTTTTTGATGGTTGATAAACCTAACAGGCTTTAGCCTGTTAGGTTGCTTTGTAGTTATTTATGATTATGACCTTCATGACCCGCCGTTGCTTTCTTGGCGTCTTCTTTTTTTGCAACCACTTTCTTTAGGTCCATTTCGCAGGTAGGACATTTGCCTGCTTTTGCATAGGTTTTATCACCCTCACATTTCATTGGGCATTGGTATGCTTTAGCATGTGCGTCAGATGCTTTAACGGCTTTCAGTTGCATATTACAAACAGGGCACTTGCCATTTTTGTGATAAGTCTTTTCACCTTCGCATTTCATAGGGCACTGGTAATGCATTGCAGCAGTTTCCTTTTTTGTTTTGCTTTTCTTTTTTGTTGTTTGTGCATCTGCGGCACTGAAACTAAAAATGGCAATAGCCATTACTAAAATCATTTTTAACTTGTTCATGTGTGTTTATTTTATTGATGAAAATTGATGTTTAATACGTTATTGTTACTCCTGCACCAAACCCCATGTCGCTATCATAATGCGTTGAGATGCCAAAGTATTTGTTTACGATGTACCGTAAGCCTGCCATGTACTCTTTGTCTGAATTACCCATCAGGTTCATCCTTAATCTTGGGGCAAGCGGAATATCTTCCCGCATTACCTGGAAACGAAATTTGCCTTTGCTGTCTACTCTTGCCTCGGCGTTTACCAACATGGGCAGGGTATATTGTACTCCGGCTACAATAGCTTTTCTGTTTGTTTGATTGCTTATTTGCCCGAACATGTTCTTTTCATCTTCTTCATTTCTTACCCTATTTCGATGATAGTCGAAACCAATAAAGGGAAACCACCACTGGTTCCGGCCTATAAAACGTCCAAAATAGGTTTCACTTTCATTTCCATGTTTGGCATGTAATCCAATCCGCCATTCTGACGAAAGACGAAAGCGGGTACTTGCCAGCATAGCTTCCCCATCACTTCCGTTACTCTCCAAACCAACACTACCCATCAGGTGAAATTTTCTATCCTCGGAGTTTAATCCACGCCTTGCCACTTTTGGATTTGTAATATCCGTTTTATCAACTAAGGGATTATTGTAAGCGAAAACTTTTCCCATCCCGCTCATCATATGATAGAGTATGTGGCAATGAAAAAACCAGTCGCCACCCCGTTCGTTTGCGTTAAATTCCAATGTGTCTTTTTCCATTGGCATGATGTCAATGATATTTTTCATAATTGCATTTTCACCTTGT